>CAVRFS010000028.1:0-173692 GCA_963720335.1 uncultured Planctomycetota bacterium
AGCACCTGCCGCCACAGCCGCTCGTTGCCAGGCGCGCCGATCAGACCGCGCGGCAAAGTTGGCTACGCGCTCTGGCGTTTTTCTTATCCGCGGGCCGGCTACCTCGATAGTCTTCTGAATACCACCGCGTAGAGCATATCGCCACGTTGTATTTGGTTCCGGCCTGAACTGTCCGTTGCCGAAGGGGTAACATTGAACAACTCGTCGAGCACTTCGGCCGGGACAATTTGGTCGTCGAGCTGCGGACGCTGCCCCGGGGTCCAGGTCCCTGCCGCAACGACTTTCCAGTCGCTCAGCTTGACAGCTGCTTCTTGGATGGTGACCTTGTACATCGTCAGGGTCCTGAGTGGGCTCTGCCGCGGTTAATGAGCCTGCGGCTCTTCCGCACGCGGAATTGAGGGATCGTCGTATTGCACCTGGTCGCGCCGCACTTCCTCCATTGCGATGACCGTGGGTTTTTTCCCGACGGTTGTCAGAAAGCTGTGCGCGTCTCATTGCAATTGCCGGGCACGCTTGGACGCAACGATGATAAAGCGATAGGCACTCCCTTCCGGGTCGTCCGGAATGATTAATGACGGCCGTGATTGCTGAAGCGACCGTCGTGGGTGATCCGAGCGAAATCCACCGGTCGGCGCTCGACTTTTGGCGCGATTGGAGCCGACTGTCGACCGCGCCGGCGGCGAGCCCACGCGGCTCTGGATCGACGACTCCAAGGCCATACTGCGCGGCGGAAAAGGGCGGGACCGGCTCGAGTCGGCCTGTCTGGCGGCGGTGCATGCCGTGGAGAATCGCGTGCCCGCTTCGCTCAGCGAGCTCCTCGACGCCTTGAACGCCGGTACTCCTCTCGATGCCGAGCTTGGGCGATGGCTCGACGCCGAGCGTGGTGTTCCCACCTGGCCGAGTCCAGATGCGCGGCCATTGCTCGAAAACCTCTTGCAAAGCCGCCCTTTGGTTCCGAGAACGGCGGCTTGGCGGCTGAGCGCGGTCCGGTCGGTGGTCGTCGGTCCGGCGCGGTTCAATGACGAGCTGGCCGCATCCGGCTCGAAGGCGAGGGTCCATTTCGCGGCGTTCGCCCGCTTGCTGCGGGGGATCTGGGACCTCGCCGCTGACGGCCAGGTTACATTGGTAAACAGTGACAAGCACGGTGGCCGGCACTTCTACCTCGGACCACTATCTGACGCCCTTCCGGACGCGTGGATCGACCGCGGCGTAGAAGGGCCGGCGCTGAGCCGGTACACGATCCGAGACGGTGTCCGTCACTTGGAGCTAAGCCTGATCCCGCGAGCCGACGGCAGTGACGGGCTGGTGGCGTTGGCGTCGATAGTCAGTAAGTTGGTGCGCGAACTTTGGATGGATGCTTTCAACGCCCACTGGCGCGCCCGTATCCCAGGATTGCGTCCGACGGCCGGGTACCCGAATGACGCCGTGAGATTTCGGAACGCGATCGAAAAAGCCGCCTTGGCCGACGGGTGCGATCCGCGCTTCTGGTGGCGAGACAAATAAAACGGGTCGGATTGGCAAGCCGAATACGGCTCGATCCGGACTTCGACGGGTACGAACCGTGCCTCAGCGTTCGCGGTACACGATCCGTCCCTTGCTCAGGTCGTAAGGCGTGATTTCGACAGTCACCCGATCGCCTGGCACGATCCGGATGAAATTCTTCCGCATTTTGCCCGCGATGTGGGCAAGAATGCGGTGACCGTTTTCCAGCTCAACCATGAACTGGGTATTGGGGAGGGCTTCAACAATTCGCCCCTCAGTGCGAATGGGTTCCTCTTTGGCCACGCGGATCTCCTGAATCGACCACGCCGGCCAGGACTTGGTCTGTTGGGGTGGGATCAATATCTGCTCCGGTTGCGCCCGCAACGCCCCGCATCCAAGATGCCCGAACGGTGCGACGGCCGTTCGGGAAATATTGGAGGGCCGAACCGAGACGTCAGCGCTTCTCGCTCGTTGCATGAGCCTATTAGATTAATCAATCGACCCCGCCTTGAACAGCGCGAAGACCGAAAGAAATCAGGGGAGGAACGGAGGCATGACGCCCTCAACTCGAAGACGGAGGCAATAGACCGCGTCAACGGCCGTGATTGCCAAGCCACGCGCGTCGGGGTCGCACCAGGCCAGGTTCGACGGCCGTGCTGGTAAGGATATGATGCCCAACAAACGGCCATCCGGCTCGAATACCCAAACCCCGAGTGCGACCGCAACGTAGACACGTCCGGCTTTGTCGACCTTCATTCCATCTGGACCACCGGGCCGATCGGGATCGAGGCGAGCGAACACTCGGCTCGTTCCCGTCCTCAGCGTACCGGACGGCTCAACCTGGAACGCCCGAACGTGGTAGCGTCCGGTATCGCAGACGTAAAGCGTATCCTCACCGGGCGAGAACGCCAGTCCGTTCGGTTTTTCGAAGTCATCGGCGAGCAATCGCAATGCGCCGGACCCTCACGAGTGGGATCGAAGGCGTAGACACCCTGAAAATGCAACGAGCGGTCCCGCGGTTCGACACCATACGCTGGATCCGTGAAATAAATCAGGCCATCGGACCTGCAAATCGTATCGTTGGGGCTGTTGAGACGCTGAGCCGCCCAAGTCTCGACGACCGTCTCGACGTCGCGACCGTCCAGCGACATGCGTGAGATTCTTCGGCCGTTTTGCTCACAGAAAACGATGACACCGTCAGCCCCAAAGGTCTGGCCGTTGGCTGCTCTGGTATTCTCCCGGAGTAACTGAAGGCGAACGATCCGGAGCCACGCGATAAGTCCGTTCCGCCTTGATATCCTGAAACAGTAAGGAGCCGTCGGGATGCCAGAGCGGACCTTCAGTGAATTGAAAACCGGCGACGAGCTGCTCGACCGCATCGCTCTCGACGAGGTCGGAGAGCCCGGAATCCCTCAGTATCGTGACCATGGCGGACGTCCCCCTGAATGACTAATCGAGGTTGTTAAGCGACCCGATTAACCTCATGATCGCGTAACTCAACTCGTGTGTGGTGGTTCGTGACATAATGGATTAGAATAAAGACACGTGGCCTTTTACCGCGAGTCTTGTGCCGCCGACGCAGGACTTTAAGGATCCGTTTTTGCAGCCGGCTCGCGGTCTCAGGCCGTATGGCACGATCGCAAGAAGCCACTCCACCCGTGGCTCTGTCCCTGTCTCAGTCTAGGATTCGCTTTCCGGAGGAGCACCGCTGATGTCTTCCGAGCCGGATTCACCGGAACTTCAAAAGGCAAAGACCTTTTTTCAGTATGGCAATGAAGCCACGACGAAGTCGAATTTCGATTACGCCATCGACATGTATCGGCAAGCTTGCAAGCTTGTGCCCGACAACATGATGTTTCGACAGGCATTGCGGGGTGTTGAGCGGAGGAAATTCAACAATGACCATTCAAAGGTGGGAATGATGGCCGGGGCTCGGAATCAGCCGGCTCTTCTTCGTGCCCGGTCAGCGCGTTCCAAGGGGAATTGGTGCAATGCCTTGGAGATTTGCGAGGAGGCGTTCGTCAACAATCCCTGGGATGTCGCCGCGTCACGAGTTGCCGCCGAGGCAGCGGAAGGCATGGGGCTTCTCGCCCTGGCTCAGTGGTATGTCGAGATGGTTCAGAACGTGACCAAGGACGTCGACTTCTTCAAGTTCTCCGCGCATATCCACGAAGAGAACCAGAGCTGGAATAAAGCGATTGCGTGCTGGGAGCAAGTTAAAAAATTCAGCCCCAACGACCAGGACGCCAACCGCCAGATCAACGCGCTCTCCGCCGCCGGGACAATCAAGCGTGCTGGGCTCGACGACGCACTGGATAAACGCGCGTCACGACGCCGCGAAAGTCGAAGCCGCCGAGTCGCTCGACGCCAAGCTCGAACGGCTCAAGCAAGAGCAGCTCACACCCGAGCAGCGAATGGTCAAGGAAATCCTGGCAAATCCGGGGGCCGTCCATGCCTACGTCGAGCTGGCGGAAATCTACCGTAACCGGGGCGATCTCGACAAGGCCGAAAAGGTGCTGGCGAAAGGCTTGAAGGCCAATGCCGACGATAAAGGTCTAATGGCGATCTACGAGGATACGCAGATCAGTCGCTTGAAGCGGGCCGTCGAGGCTCAATCCCAGCGCGTCTTGCAGCATCCGGAGGATACGGCCGCCAAGGCGAAGCTCGACCAAGTGACCGACATGCTTAGCAAGTACGAGATCGAGGCGTTCCGAAGGCGCGTTACATTGCATCCGGAAGATGCAGCGCTCCACTTTCAGTTTGGCGTCATCCTGGCAAAAAAGGGCGATCACGACGCTGCGATTGCCGAGTTCCAGCGAGCTCGCTCCAGTCCCGCTCATAAGATTCAGGCGCTGTACCAGGCGGGCCTAAGTTTTGAAGCCAATAACGCGCTGAAGCTTGCCGATCGAAGCTACCGGGAAGCTCTCAAGTCACTTGAGGCCGAGGACCAGGAAAACTTCCTCGCCTTGAATTATCGCCTGGGACGTGTGGCCGAGGGGCTGGGCAATGACGAGGTGGCCGGAGAGCATTACAACGAAGTCGCCGCTATCGACTACGGCTATCTCGACGTTGCTGAGCGGTTGCGTCGCTTGTAATGATCCCGAATAACATGGTATGCTGCCGAGATGTGCCACGGGCGTCTCCTTGCTGCGTTGAAACGCGGAAGCCGGCTGCCCGATGTTACGCGACGCCTGTTTTTCTGGACCCCTTTGCTCTCCTTAACGATCACGGAGCTATGCCAAACTCAACGTCCGCGTCCAAACGAATGCGGCAAGGCGCAAAGCGCCGGCTGCGGAATCGCGTTACCAAGAAGGTCATCAAAACGCACATCAAACGGACTTTTGCTTCGTTGGCGTCCACGGACCTGGAAAAAGCCGCGGGCGATATCAAGGTCGCATTCGCCAAGATTGATAAAGCGGGGGTGCGCCGGGTTCTCCATCCCAACACGGCCGTGCGCCGTAAGAGCAAACTTGCCCGCGCCTACAACGCCGCCGCGGCCAAGGCCAAACAAGCCTGATGCCGGTGCGATCGGCTCGATGGGCCGGCCATCTGGCTCGGTGCGGGTTGTGCGCCCGTGTCTCTCCTTCGTGGACTAGAGCCCCGGGCCACGCAAGACTGGTTGAATCGATGCCGAGCCTCCATGATGTTTTCTCTCCGGTTTCCTCTGCGCTAGGCGATCACTCCGACCGACCTCAATTCGATTTCGAGGCTCTCGCCACACCCTTCGAGGCGATGGTTGCCGTGTTATTGGCTCGGAACCTTGGGCCGGCGAGCTGGAAGTCCGTGCTCGACGGACTCGGCGACGCCGGTTTGCTCACACCGGATCGGCTCGCCAACGCTGACCTGATCGAGATCGTCGACGCGGTTCGCGGTCGGAAGCCAGTGCCTTCGGTCAAGACGCTCGCACCTCTCAAGCAACTGGCGCGCTGGTTCGTCGAGAGAGGGGACCTGGGCGACTTCTCCGTCGCAGGGCTGCGTGACGAGTTGGCGGGGCTCAAAGGAATCGGGGTCGCCGGCGCCGACGCGATCTTGCTCTTCGCGCTGAAGCGGCCGAGCTATCCCGTCGATCGCGGCTCGTTCCGGATCATGGTGCGTCACGGCTGGCTCGATTCCACCGCGACTTACGAGGAGGCTCGCGACGCCCTGACTGATGCTGCCGCGGCCGCGGCAGTCGGTTGTAATCGAGACGAAGCCAGCCTGCTGAACGATTTGGCACCCGGACTGGAGCAAGTCGGCCGACGTTTTGTCGCCCGTCGGCTCCGCGTTGCGATGGATGTCCCCTCGAGAGTTTCTTGCCGGAAGGGGGGCCTCGCGCGGTCGATGACTAAACCGAAACCCAACACCCACGATTCGAGCCGCCCGGCCGACCCCGCCTACGTGCTGGAAGGCCCCAAGCCGGCCCGCATGTATGAAGTGATCTTGCCCAAAAAACTCGGCTATTTCGGCAAGGTTCAAGAGGTGTTGGAAGACTTGTTCGACGAACAAGCGATCCGAGCCGTCCCGTTCATCCAGCAGTCAATCAAGCGCCGGCGACGGCAGTTTGCCGAGTTCGACGAGGACACGTGGATCAAGACGCTCTGCCAGGCATCGAGGGGCTACTCGATCTACGAAATGGACGGTCGATATCTCTCGCCGCAAGGTCCGGTCGACGAGCGCGTCCTGGTCATCAGGTTCATCTTTCACAATCCGAGCGACCCAACTGGCTCCAAGACCGACTTCCTGGAGACATCGCTCGAAGTGGTCAACTACCTCGTCGCCCAACGATTCGCCTACGAATTGGGCGTCGAGGAGGAAATCTGGTTCCTGGAGTATCATCAGCCGCAACTTGCCATCTGGCGAGGGAACCGGTCGTTCGTCATCCGAGGCGAACGCGACCGAAACGGTGAATTCCGACGAGTGCCTGCCAATTGATTGATCCGGCGCTCGGATGCCGGCGGGAGATCGACCTGACATGACGCTGCATGCCATGCCGGTAATGCTGGGTGTTCTGGCTATCCTGGCGATTGCGTACCGTTATTACAGCGCGTTTCTCGCCGCCAAGGTCGCCGCTCTCGACGATGACCGTGTCACGCCCGCTCACCGTTTTGAGGATGGGCAGAACTTTGATCCGACCAACCGTTGGGTCTTGTTTGGCCACCATTTCGCGGCGATCTCGGGGGCGGGTCCGCTGATCGGCCCGGTGCTGGCGATCCAGTTCGGCTACTTGCCGGGCTTGGTCTGGCTGGTGATCGGTGTTTGCCTGGCGGGAGCGGTGCAAGACATGATGGTCCTAGCTGCCTCGACACGTCACAACGGCTTGAGTTTGGCCGGCCTGGCGAGGACCGAGATCGGCCGTCCCGCCGGCCTCGCCGCGGCGTTCGCCATCCTTTACATCGTGATCATCGCCCTGGCCGGACTGGGGATCGTTGTGGTGAAGGCTCTCGGGGGCGAGGAAGTGCCGATGAAGGCCGGAACCGTGTTGGTGTATCCACCGGCGGCGATGATCGAAAAAACGATCTATCTGAACCGGCCTGCTGTCTACCCGATCCCACCGGGAGCGACCTATCGGTTCGGTGATGGGCCCGGCCAGAGCATGATCTTCAATGAAGCGTTCAAGCTGACGGTACCATTCAAGTCGACCCTCAAGAGTGACAAGTCAGGCGAAGGGTTCGTCTTGCCAAAGGATGCCAAGCGGCTGGTTCCCGGTAGCTCGTGGGGCACGTTCACGATCGCTTGTACGATTCCGATCGCACTCCTGGTCGGTTGGTACATGTACCGCATTCGCAAAGGGAAGATCTTGGAGGCTTCGATCTTCGGGGCGGGCGCGGTGCTGGCGGCGACGGTCGCGGGTGCATGGATTCAGGGGTCGCGGCTCGAGCCTTACTTTTCGCTCTCGCGAAACGGGGCGATCTTTGCGCTCGCGGCGTATGGATTTGTCGCGGCCGTGCTGCCAGTCTGGTTGTTGCTCTGTCCGCGCGACTACCTGTCAACCTTCCTCAAGATTGGCACGATCTTGCTATTGGTCGCCGGAGTCCTCATTGTCAATCCAAAGCTCGAGGCGCCGGCGATCAGCCCCTATTTCGCCGCCGGGGGCGGACCCAATCTTGATGGGCCGATTTTTCCCTACGTTTTTATTTGCATCATGTGCGGGGCGATCTCCGGCTTTCATGCCTTGGTATCCTCGGGGACGACTCCCAAGATGGTGGACAAGGAAAGCGACGTGCGCATGATCGGCTACGGCGCGATGTTGATGGAGGGCCTGGTTGGCGTGGTGGCGCTGATTGCCGCGGCGGCCTTGCCCAACGCGATGTACTACGACATCAATATCGATCTTGCCCGCCGGCCGGAGTTCCTGGCCAAGCACCGTGATTTTGCCCAATTCATCCAGGCCGGTGAGGCTGACTTACACGGCGTTCCCGCAGACGCGGCGGCGCCGCGTAGCGACCTGGTCACAATGGAAAAAGACGTGCAAGAGTCGCTTCACGGCCGGACTGGGGGCGCGGTCACACTCGCCGTCGGCATGGCGCGGATCTTCTCGGACGCGATCCCGGGGATGAACTGGCTGATGAAGTACTGGTATCACTTCGCGATTATGTTTGAGGCTCTGTTCATTTTGACCACGATCGACGCCGGCACGCGCATTGCGCGATTCTTGGTCCAGGAGTTCTTGGGTAAGATCTGGAAACCGCTGGGTGACCTGAACTGGCTTCCCGGCTCGTTGCTGGCGACGGGACTCGTCGTCTTCGGCTGGGGCTACTTCATCTACACGGGTAGCGTCGAAACGATCTGGCCCATGTTCGGGATGGCCAACCAACTGCTCGCCGTCATCGCTTTAGCAGTCGTAACAACCGTGATGGTCAATTCGGGTCGCGGCCGGTATGCCCCGGTTGCGCTGGTGCCCATGCTCTTCGTGACGACGACCACCTCGACGACCGCCTACTATGAGATCACCGGCAAGTTCTGGAACATGATCAAGAGCGGCGATCTCGTGCGCGGCTGGCTCAACATCGGACTGACCTCGATGTTGCTGAGTTGCGTGGTCGTGATTCTCGTCTCAGCGGTGGGCCGATGGCTTTCCCCGAGGCGTTCGGATGAGCTGTCTGAAGTTGGAAGTACGCAGTCGTAGGGTGCTCTGCGAGCACCGTTTATTCGCTCGTCAATCAGGCTCGCCTCGGTGCTCGAGAGCACCCTACAAATGCTACAAATGATTGAACCGTCCCGGAATCACTCGAGGCCATTTAGAGAATCGGAGCCGGCCCATGTCCGTGCCGCCATCGTCGCCGCCAGGATCGGACCCAAAGCCGAGGGCGAAGACCAGCGTCCCGGGCCAGGGTCCCGCGCGGCGGGTCGCGAAGCCGGGGCCGCCGGCCAACCTGATCACGGTTCAGACATCGACTTCGCCACTGCCGGCAGCAACTCCGGGATCGAGCGACATGCCGATGGGCATTGCGGTTTCGACTAGCTCGAACGATGGAGGCACAGTAACCGCGCGACGGGCTGGCGGGCTGCGGGACATGGTTATGGAGGTGAACCCGACCAAGGTTGGCGTCAAGGCGGCACTTCAACATCTGGCCAAGGCGGTCAACATCGCGTTTCAGACTGACTTCGGTGAAAACTATCTCGAATCAGTTTATCAGGCCGCCATCGTCCGTCGCGGTCAGGTCTACATCATCCACAAGGAGTATTTCGGATTCGGCGACAACTGGTTCGGCGAGTTCGGACGGTTGATCCGCTCGATGCAATTGACGCTGGAAGGCCCCGACCCGGCCTCGCCCGAAGGGAGGCAGAGGATCGAGGAAAAAGGACCGTCTTCGATCCGCGGCCTGCTCAACTTGATCGGTCGCAAGCTCGACCTGGTCGCCGAGTACGAGGATCGCGTTCCCGCTTACGTTGAACAGATGTTCGATCGCCTCGAGGCCTCGGGCATCATCCTCGGCTGGGATCGGAATGATTGGGAGATCTGGACAACCCAAATCGGCCTCGATATCCGGATCGCGCCGAAGGAGCCGCAGGGCTGATCGAGCTCGAAACAGCAAGCCGTCAGGACTTGCCGGACCGGCTGGCTCGGGCCGTCTCAGAGTCTATCCGCGCGTTTTCGGCGGTGGAGAGTTGCCGCCGGACCTCGGCACTGCTTTACTGAACGACCGTTCGAACTGGGTGACAGGCTGAGACCGGTGTCAGGGTTCGACCGGGAAGTACTGGGGGATGTTCCTCCCACGGCCGAAGCGTCCAATGCGCCCTGCTGTCCACGTGATAACGACCTCTCCGCCTCCCAGCGATTCGAAGGGGAATCATCATGTCCGATCCGACTACCGCCGGCAACGACAAAACCGGCCCATCAAAGAAACCCGTATCGCCGGCGCGAAACGCCGTCGGCGTGGTCGTCCTGATCGCGGTGTTGGCCGTCGGTTGGATCCAATACTCAGCGCTTAACGCGCCCATAACCGCGGCCGTAACCGGCTTGAATAATCGAATACAGGAAGAGAACAAGGGGCTCATGACCGTCAGCGAAGCCGAGACCCTGATCGCTAAACCGGCCGATGGTCCCGGCGTTGAAGTTAAGGAACCGAACACCACCTATACGAAGCAGACCTACACATGGCGTGGACTGCTCAAGTCATACACGCTGACGGCTTACTTTACGAAGGGAGCCGAACCGGGTCTGCACCACTTCGAGACCGAAGACGCGAAATACACGCCGGAAACGCCGGCCGCGGTCCCCGTGTCCGCTGTGAGCCAGCGCAGCACGACCAAGGGCGGCCGCCCCCCGCCCGGCGCCGGTCCGGACGCCAAATCAGCCGACCCGTCAGCGGCCAGACGCAGACCGCACCGAGTGCTACCAGCAAGACCGAGCCGGCTGACGCGACCCCCAAGGCCGCGAACACGCCAGCCCCAGTCGACGCTGGCGCGACGAAGCCGGGCTGACGCGAGCGCCAAGCCCGATTCCGAAGCTGGCGCCAACTCCTGGGAAAGGTCCGAATTGAGAGCCGGGCAACGTCCGCAAAAGCGCGTCCCCATTGGATGTGATCCAGGACTTCCATGCTGGAGCGGTTTTCTCATGAGTTGATTATGAACCATACCAGCCCGACACGCGAGCCAGGGACGCTGGCCGAGGCCGGCACCATACGCAAAGCCGGAACCTGACCCTCGGCGGGTGCCCCCTCGCTCGCGCAGTCGGGCTACACCGCCTGCGGGCTCAACGCAGACATTTCGCGACCCTGGGGTCGTAAAGAGCCGCATTTGTTTCCGCGAGCCAAATTAACCATCACGCCGTTTGAGTCCGTCCATCCGATTGAACGGCCGGCATTGGTCGTCGCCGCCCGCGCCCTCGCTCACGGCATATTCGCGACTTTCGAGCGGCCACGCCAAGCAAGTCTCATCCCACTGGCGACTCCGAGGATGTCCGGTTATACCGGCGCCGCACCTAACTCCAACGCCAATAGCGTATTATGGATCAGACAAATGTAACGATTATTCCTGCGTCACGTCTAAATCATTTATTGATAACGAGATACGGAAAGGTACAGTCTCCGGTCGGGTTTTGCCGATTATTCCTGTGTCACACGTAACTCTTTGGCCTACAGGGAGCTACATCAAACTCCTCTTCGGATTACTAAATTTAACGATTATTCCTGTGTCACACATAACCACAAAGGAAGCAGAACGTTACGGCAGATCGCCGCGGTTCCGATTATACCTGTGTCACACGTAAGTTTCAGGCCTGTCAACAGATGTAGCCGAATGGCTGTTTTTCGAACCGACAAAGTGTGTGCGCTCTTCAAGCGTCGTGGATCAGCACCTTCGGCTGCTCGGCGAGCCTTTGGTCGGCCGGAATCCGTTAGCGCAACCGGGACTCCCCGCACAACCCGAGAGGCCGGAACCAGCGCCTGGCCTTCGGCTTTATGATGTCTCACTCGTGGCCGCGCGATGTATAGGATGGGTCGTGTGCGACTCGTCAGACAATCGCTCTAATGGGCATTGAGCACTTTGATCCGGTCGGCGGCGGTCTTGGCGGCGGGTGTGCCTGGGAAATCCTTGACAATCTGCCGGAAGATTTTTCAGGGCTGCGTCAGTCTTGCCGTCTTTGTCGAGGTTTTGGGCGATGCGCAGCAAGGCTGCGGCGCGATTGGCTGACTTAGTCGCAGCAGTCTTGTTGGTGGCATTCTTGGTCTTGGCCGGGCTATTGCCTTTCGTAACAACCTCGGCCGAACGTGCGGCTGGCTCGGACTTCTCGATCTTCGCTTTGGAATCAGGCGTCGCTGGATTTCCCCGGTCCGCCATCCGGCCCAGTTCAGTTTTGGCTGGGACATCGCCAGCGAACGCGTCCTCGAAACGGCTGACGCGCGGAGCGGCCGATTGAGTGGACTTGGCGTTAGCGGCTTGGGAGCTGAGCAGTAGACTGGCCTTCTTGATGTATTTTTGTGGGCTTTCGTTGAACTCGTCGCGGCAGCCCGTGCAGCAGATCGGGAAGGACTTACCCTCGAAAGTGAGGGTCATCGTGGCGGCACCGCCGGTCACGATGCATTTGGGGCCGTCCGAGGCGGACTGCGCCTCCCGTCAAGGATTCCCCTTCCTTGCCCAAGACGACCTCGATGGCGGGGCTCAATTGGACCGCGCCCGGCTCCTGGCGATCCTGCGTCATGGTGTAGCGGATAAAGTTCGCGTTCGGCCAAATCGTCAGCCGCATCTTGCCCGACTTCGCTGGCGCCCCGAACGCGATCGAGCACCAACTGTTTCCCCCTCTTGGTCACGGTTCCCTCGAAAGCAATCGGCCCGCCGGCTGGTTTTGGCTCCGTCCCTTCTAGGCGATATCGTTTTCGTTCCGCGTCGTAACTGAGTTTTCCGGTGGCGAGGAGCTTTCCACCTTCGATCGTGACCGCCAGACCGGCTGGCTTCCCGTTTTTGAAAGTCCAGGCCCATGCGTGGGTTTCGGGCCAGCCTCGAAATTGCTGGGCGGATTTGGCTTTGGGTCTCGCCTGCCCTTTCCAGCTCCCGACCAGGTATTCAAAAGGAATGAAGGCCTGCGGGATGTCCCGCAGGCCGGATTCGTCTCCTCGTGACGGTTGGGCGACTAACCCAATTGAGCCGCAGACTATCGAAACGCTCAATAAGCCGACGGTCGCAAATCGATTGATGAGAGAGCCCATGTTTCAATTCGTCCCCGGTTTCGTTGGATTAGACTTGGGACGATCCCCACCCACGAAGCCCGCATGGCTTGGATCGTCGCAATGGTGGCCTTGGTGGTTGTTGGCAGAAAATCGCCCGAGTTGAACACAGGAGTTCCCAGCGGCACATCCATGTCCAGATAGCCAATCAACATTTCCTCGAACGTTTGCTCACCCCAGCGGACCAACTGATTCGGGTCTGGGTTATAGGGATTGCTCTCGGAATTATCGAAATGGGCGAGGCAGTCAACGCGCGTTCCCTTTGGCAGGTTCATCGGTTGCGCGAGCGTATAATAGGTCTGCCAGCCAAAGTCGTATGCCGGAACGGAGAGAGCGATCTGGGGTGGCTCGCCGGGCTTGGTGATCGTGTATTTGAAGTCCTTGCCACGGAGGTGCATGTGCGGCAGGAAGCTCAAGACCCGAGCGTCTTCGGGGAGAACGAAGGAGGAGGATACGGCCACGTTGTCCTGTCTCGCGGGGATCAAGAGGTTGGGATTGGCAACGCCCAGCGTGAAAGCTTCCCGTGTCGGCTTGGATTTAGCGAAGACCAATCCCACTTTGGAGCGATCCGTCTTGACGCGACCTGTGGGAGTATAGTGAACCTGGAACAATAATTCTGCGCCGACCGGAATTCGCTTCGCGGTTCCCTCGGGGAAGATCGAGGGCATTTCGCCTGGAGCGTACCCACAGAAGTGCACGAGCTTACGACGGGCGTCGGGTCCCTTTGAAGGATCGAGTAAGTACACAATGATGTGATGGACCACCGAAGGGTCGCCGGGCACGGCTTGTGCCGCCTGAATCCAGCGTCCTCGGTGAACTTGGTCGGCACTCGGAAATAGACGTATGCCACGACTCCCTGGGCCGGCACGTAGTATGGCTCCGGGCATTCGAAGACCACGTCCGGCTTGCCGATTGACCAGCCTTCGGGAAAAACGCGGGCGGGCGGCAGGTCCTTGATATCTCCCAGCGGCGTGCCCTGGTCGACCCAGGCCAACAAGGTTGCGCGGTCCTTGGCGTTCAAGCTGCGATCATTGCTGAAGTGTCCATATCGCGGATCAGCGTGCCAGGGAGGCATCCGCCGCTCCGCGACGACCTCCCGGATCATCGCCGCGTGTTTCCGCGCATCGTCGTACCTCAAGAGCGAGAATGGGGCAGTCTGTCCAGGTCGATGACACGTCTGGCACTTGTTCTCCATGATCGCGGCGACGTTGGACGCGTACGATACTTTGCCCACTTCGGCGGGGTGGTCGCGCTCACGTTCTTCGAGTGCCCTCACGACTTCTTGAGGAGCCGGGCGGACCCGTGGACCCTTGGCGGTAGCCGACCGGCTTGACCGCCACTCTGTCGAGCAGACAACCGACGACGTTGGTCGCGGGTACCTTGATCGGTTTATTGGCCAACAGCGCGGTCACGGCGTCGCGAAGGTACGCATGGCTCGGGGCCCCTTTGTTCGTTCCCTTGCCATACTGATCGTCGATGGCTCCTCGGTAGCGAATCCGCGCGACGCCGTCAAGCAAGATGACCTCACAGGTTCGCTCCACCAGGGCCGAGTCGGCAACGGTATTTCCAGGATCCTTGAGGACCCCAAAATCAATGCCGGACTCACGAACGTGCCGAGCAACGTCCTTCTCGGTTTCATGGGCGTTGGAGTTGATGCCGAGCATCACCACTCCCTGGCTACGAAACTCGCGGTTCAGCTCAATCAGCCTGGGGACGTACAGGTTGCCCACCGGGCAGTCGTTCCCCAAGAAGACGAGAATGATCCCTTTCCTGCCTTGGTAACCATAGAGGGTGGTCGTTCGCCCGGAAGTCACGTCTTTCAGTGTGAAGTTCGAGAAGCGCTGCATCAGACCCCGGTCGATCGGCAGGTTGGAGCCGGGTTCCTTCGGGCCCTCGAATGCGCGACTGCCCGTCGGTTGAACGGTCACCAGTCCCAAGGCAAGAGCAACGATCACAATGCGATGTGAGACGCACAACACGTCTCATTCCAGCTCCTTCAGGGGATTCAATGACTTTGGTGGTTGTTGGGGGTCGTCCCGGTTGTATCGATAAGAGCGTCGGTCCCGTGGTTTTGCCCAAGTTTGGTTCGTTTCGACAGCCGAACGAGCCCGATCTTATTCTGATTCATCTTAAGCGCGGCCGGCCATTCCAACAAGACAAGCGCAGTCATGGATGACGATGCGGTCAAATTCCCGAGTGTAGAAAGACGATAAGCAAAGAGCGGTACAGGAGGACCGGATACGCGTGGGCTCGGGTCTGTGGAGTCGAGGGCTGGGATGCATCGTCTCTCATGGTTGGTCGTACCGAGGACAACTGCGGCGGCCGAGCCCCACCTGGGCATCTTGCTCGAGGAGGCCGGCGGCTGCCTCGGCGCCACGACCACAGCCACAACAGAGCCCTGCGCGGCGGCGGGAGAACCTCCAGATCGCCAGGATGACTTTGGCGTTTGTTGGGCTCGGCTTGCTCATCCGGTTGGTCCGTTTCTTGGTGGTCTATCCGATCTGGCACGACGAGGCGTTCGTCGCGGTTAATTTCTTGAATCGAGGTTACCTCGATTTGCTTCGGCCGCTGGACTACTATCAGGCGTGCCCCATCCTGTTCCTCTGGATCGAGTTGACCGCCGTCCGCCTGTTCGGTTTTTCGGAATCCGCGCTCCGGTTGTTTCCCTTCATTTGCGGGCTAGCGAGTGTGTTGCTGTTCCGGCACGTGGCCGCGCGACTGTTCCGAGGGATTCCCTTGCTCCTGGCGGTCGCGTGTCTTTGCGACCGCTTTTTATCCGATCCGGCATAGTGCGGAAGTCAAGCCTTACGCGTCAGATCTCCTGGCTTCGCTGATCCTGTTGGCCCTGGCAGTGGAGTGGTTGCGGAGTCCCGAGCAGAGCCGATGGTGGTGGACTCTGTCGCTGGTTGTCCCGATCTTGCTGGCACTGTCATACCCGTCGGTATTGGTCGCAACCGGCCTCGTTGTTGCGTTGGCTCCCAAAGTTTCCGGCTGCGAGCGCCGCTGTATTCGAAGGGCCTTTCTGGTTTATGTCGCGGTCCTGGCCAGCTCGTTCCTCAGTCTCTACTTTAGCTTCACGGTCGTGCAAAGCAACGCGCTCCAGTTGGGTTATCGCTGGGGTTTCTGGCGAGGGTCGTTTCCGCCCTGGGATCAGCCCTGGAAGCTGCCGGGGTGGCTGATTGGAGTCCATGTCGGTAACACGATGGCTTATCCCATCGGCGGGGAGCGAGGCGCCAGCACGGCGACACTCGCCGCGCTGCTCGTTGGCGCACTGGCGCTGTGGCGAAGGCGCCAGCGGACATCCCTTCTTCTCCTGCTCGCACCATTCGCGACGGGACTGGCCGCGGCGGGGCTTGGGCAGTATCCCTACGGTGGAGCGTCTCGAATCACGCAGTATCTGGCTCCGTCCATTTGTTTGTTGGTGGGGCTCGGCATCGCGACCCTGTTGGCCCGGCTGCCGTCGCGGGCATTGCAGCGCCGAGGTTTGGTTTGGGCAGTCGGGCTGTTGGCGACACTTGGCTTTTGTCTGATTGGCAGGGATCTCGTTCAGCCGTATCGGGTTCCGGCGGACATGACCAGCCGATCCTTCGCACGCTGGCTTTGGAACGAGTCCAGCCCGGACGCCGAGCTTCTCTGTGTGAAGTCCGACCTAGGATTCGCGTTCCAGCCCGATCTCTGGAAGAGGGGGATGACGCGCCGTTTACTTGTTCCATCAGGGCACGTCGACGCACCGGAACCGGATCGAATCCCTAATCGAACCGCGGAAAGTCCTATCGAGCGGAAGGTCTGTCCGCCTCGTCTTTTTCGACGAGCCGCCACGCGGGAATCCGCTCTTTGAACGTTGGTTGAGCAAGATTCGTTGTTCGTATCGGATCGGCGAGATTCGAGAGTTTATCGTGTCTCCCGGGAAGCCGGATGAACGCTGGCTTCGCGAGCGTTATGTGATCTGGGAGCTGGAACCCAGAGTAAGCGCAGCCGAGCCAGCCTTGGTTGCTCATCCGATCGACGCACCCGCGGAATACCACTCGGGCGACAATTCCAAAACTTACTCTGGTAGTATAAGGGAATAATTCGCAATTGTTTGCGCCGACTGACGCGCTGTGCGAAGTTCGTCATTCTCGAGGACAATTGCCATCGGTTTAGCAACAGATCTGGCGAAGCGGCCAGACCCGAGATAAGCTAGGATTGAAGTGATCGAGGACACGGGCGTCGAGCCAGAGCGCCTCCGCGATCGAGACCGACGGTCAAAGAGAAGACGAGACGGGGTTCACCATGCGTTTGGCGGCAGTGATCCTGCCCGACCTGGGGACCGGTCCGGACTTACCGATTATCGTCAGTCATTGGTTCGTGGCGCGGGGGGACCTGGTCTGGGAGGGGGAGCGGCTGGTGGAAGTGCTGGTCGGGCCGGCCACCTTCGACGTACCCTCGCCGGTGACCGGTCGCCTGGCCGAGATCCGTGGTCTGGAAGACGATCGTGTCGAGGCGGGGTCGGTGCTCGGTCTGGTCGCGATCGACCGATGAAGACGCGTGCGACGGTCCACCGCGGCCGCCGCGATTGCCAGAGCGGCCGGCGCGGGGAGGAACCGCCGTCAACGTCGCCCCACGACATGACCACGCTATCATGAGCGATCCGCCGGCGCGATTCCCTACTGCGCGGGAGACGATCAGGGCCTACGTGTACCTGATCCTCCACTCGGCCACGGTACGCAACCCTCGCGCGAAGTGGGAGTTTCCCAAGGGGGGGGTGGAGTCCGGCGAATCGACGCGGCGAGGCGGCCGCGCGCGAGTTCCACGAAGAGACGTCGCTGTCGATTGGTCCTTTCGCGACGGGTTCGAGCGAACGCTCTCGTACACCTACATCCGCCGCGGCCGCAAGGTCGTCAAGACCGTCACCTATTATATCGTCGAAGTCCGCGACCCGTCGCCATCTGGCTCGTTCGCCGGAGCATGTCGAAGATCCGTCCGGACGATGGCACTCGCTGGGGAAATTTCGAAGCAGATCAGCCAGCTGCTCTATCACACCAAGATCCGCCAGGTGTTCGCGGAAGCCGACGCCTGGCTGAAGGGTTGAGATGGAGGAAGCAATACGTCCCCATGCGCACCCCGGATTGTTCCTGGTACTGGACGGTCCGGACGGAGGCGGCAAGACCACCCAGGCCGCCCGGTTGGCGGCCTGGCTGCGCAGGCCTGGGCCACGAGGTGGTGACCTGCCGCGATCCCGGCGGAACGGCCCTCGGCGATCGGACTGCGAACCATCCTGCTCGACCGCGATTCGGTGTCGATCTCGATCCGATCCGAGATGCTGCTATTCATGGCCAGCCGGGCGCAGCTCGTCGAGGAAGTGATCGCCCCGGCCCTGGCGGCGGGGCGACGTCGTGGTCTCCGACCGGTACTTGCTGGCGAACATCGTCTATCAAGGAAGCGCGGGCGGGCTGCTGGAAGAAGAGATCGCACTGGTTGGAATGGTGGCGACCAGCGGCTTGCTCCCCGACCTGACTTTGGTGCTGGATATCGCCCCGTCGGCCGCTCGGGATCGAATCGGACCGGGCCGCGATCGGATCGAAGACAGACCCTTGTTTTATCGAGAGCGGGTCCGCGCCGGCTATCTCGCCGCCGCCCAACCGGTGGCCAGCCGCGAGGACGACGCGATCCCGAGCACTCGGCCTTCTGTCCCTATTATCCCGCGCCGATTGTCCTGATCGATTCCTCCGCCAACCCCGATATCGTGTTCGAACGAATCCAAAGCGAGGTGGAGCGTGTCCTGGCACTCGGTCCGCGGCCATGATCGGGTCGTCGAGTCTTTGCGAACGAGCTTGGGCCAAGGACGGTTCCCGCACGCTCTCTTTCTTGCCGGACCCGAGGGGATTGGCAAACGGACCTTCGCGCGCAAGCTGGCCCAGGCTCTGCTGTGCGAGACCCGCGGCGATGACGCGCTCGATCCTTGCGGGGCGTGCCCCGGCTGCGTTCAAGTCGCTGGGAGCACTCACCCCGATTTGATCGAGGCAGGGTGCCCCGAGGACAAGCACGAGCTGCCGATCAAAGTGATTCGCGAACTGTGCGACTGGTTCTCGCTCAAGCCGGCGCGCGGGCAGACGGAAAGTGGCGATCGTCGACGACGCCGACGACCTGAACGAGGAGGCCTCGAACGCGTTCTTGAAGACGCTCGAGGAACCCCCACCGGGGGCCGTGCTGATTTTGATCGGGACGTCGGCCGAGATTCAACTTGAGACGATCGTCTCACGTTGCCAGGTCGTGCGGTTTCAGCCTTTGCCCGAGCCAGAGATCGTCGCGTTGCTCCTGGAACAGGGAATTACGAGCGACCCGGCCGAAGCGGCGAGTATGGCCGCACTCAGCGAAGGCAGCGTCAGCCGCGCGCTGGGCTTGACCGATGCGTCGCTTCAAGCAGTTCCGTCGCGGACTGATCGACGACCTGGCCGGTGACCACGGCTTCCAAGCTCCCGAGCTGGCCCATCGGCTGTTGGCTTTCATCAAGCAAGCGGGCAAGGAATCGGTCGACCAGCGCCGACGCGCCAGCCTTTTGATCGGCGAGCTCGCCCGTTTCTTCCGCGGCGTCCTCTGGGGAACCGCCGGACTTGCAGCCCCCTGCCCTGACCCCAACGACCGTCAAGCCGCCCACAACCTCGCCGAACGCCTAGAGCCCGAAGATGTCATGATCCTGGCAGATCGCTGCATCGAAGCCGACTACCAAGTCCAGCGCAAGCTCTACATGCCACTGATACTCGAATCCCTGATGCACGACCTCGCCAAATTGATCAATGGCAGAGGCTAACCATATTGGTTCGTAGGGCAACCAGAAATCGGGTCGCCACGAGGGCCAGAAACCGGCGACGGACCGCTGCGAGACGACACGAATTTGTTCTATAATCTGAGTAACCGTCGAATTGTTCGCTCGTTGAAAAGGGCGTGCTGGATTCTCGTTCCGCGATGGGAAGCGGCTTTTTGCGGAGTGAAAGCCAACACATACACTCCGCAGTCCTCGACCGTAGCTAACTTGAACGGTAACCTCCTCTTGAACCACGACGTCTTTTTCACCGGGTCGAGACGATGAGGAAGCGCGAGGGCCGGGTTTGGGTTTACTTCTATGCTCGGCCAGTTCCAGCAGATGCAATGGGCCGTTGATTCGCTGGCGTGGCCAAAAGCGAGTTCAACTCTCGCGACCGGCCGCTTCTACTCAAGGAGACTTCTGATGGCGAGCGCAACTGTGCGAACCGTGGATCGGGATGGATCCGCGACGTCGTCCGCGACGATCGGCCAGTACATCATCGAACGGCTGGGCTCGCTCGGGGTCGAACACGTTTTCGGAATACCCGGCGATTACGTACTGGGTCTGTACAAATTACTGGAAGAGAGCCCGATCACACTGGTCGGGATGACCCGGGAAGATAATGCCGGGTTCGCGGCCGACGCGTACGCTCGGATTCACGGCCTGGGGTGTGTGTGCGTGACGTATTGCGTCGGAGGACTTTCGACCTGCAACAGCATCGCCGGTGCTTACGCCGAGAAATCGCCGGTGATCGTTCTGTCCGGCTCTCCGGGGATGTCGGAGCGGGCGCATAACCCGCTGTTGCATCACAAGGTGAAGGGCTTCGAGACGCAGTTCGAGGTCTTTCAGAAGATCACGGTCGCCTCGGCGGTTCTGGACGATCCCGAACATGCATTCAGCGAGATTGACCGGGTGCTGGAAGCGGCCGTGCGTTACAAACGCCCGGTGTATCTCGAGCTGCCACGTGACTTGGTTCACGCCCGGCAGGTCGCGCCGCACCGCCCGCCCTCAGGGTCTGCCTCCCAGCGACCCGGACGCGCTGCGCGAAGCGATTGACGAGGCGGCCGCGCCTGTTGACCGCGGCCCAGCGTCCTGTGATCCTGGCGGACGTCGAGATCCATCGATTCGGACTTCAAGACGAGCTTCTCAACCTCGCCGAGTCGACAGGGATACCGATCGCCACGACGCTTCTGGGAAAGAGCGTGATTTCGGAGGCGCACCCGCTGTTCGTCGGCGTCTACGAAGGGGCGATGGGTCGCGCCGAGGTGACCGAAGTCGTCGAGTCGGCCGACTGCCTGTTGATGCTCGGCTGCTTCATGACCGACATCAACCTGGGGATTTTCACCGCCAATCTCGACCCGTCGAAATGCATCGACGCCACCAGCGAAGACCTGCGGATCCGGCATCACCATTATCTGCGAGGTACGGCTCGACGACTTCATCCACGGCCTGATCGACCGACAGCTCAAGGTCGCCAAGACGCCGGTGCCGCGACGCACGAACCCATTCGCACGAAAGGCCGACGTCGATCCGGGAGCCAAGCTGACTTCGGAGCTCCTGTTCGGCCGGCTCAACCAGGTCCTGGCCGAACAAACCGACATGACGGTCATCGCCGACATCGGCGATTGCCTCTTCGGCGCGGCCGACCTGGAGATGCACCGGCACACCGAGTTCCTCAGCCCGGCCTATTACACGTCGATGGGCTTCGGCGTTCCGGCCGCGGTCGGGGCCAGCATGGCCAACCCCAATGCCCGGATCTTGGTCATCGTGGGTGACGGAGCGTTCCAGATGACCGGCATGGAGCTCTCGACGATTGCGCGCCACGACCTGAACCCGATCGTCGTGGTTCTCAACAACCATGGGTACACGACCGAGCGATTCTTGCTCGAGGGACCGTTCAACGACATCCTCAACTGGGCGTACCACAAGGTCCCGGAGGTCCTCGGGATCGGCCAAGGGCACGAGGTGCATACCGTCGGCGAGCTCGAATCGGCCCTCCGAGCAGCCGAGGCAAACTTGTCGAGCTTCAGCCTGATCAACGTCCACCTCGACCCGTACGATCGCAGCCCGGCCCTGGAACGACTGGCCAATCGCCTGTCGAAGATCGTCACGAACCAGTGACCGGTGATGGTGGCCGGGTGCCGGGTGGTGGGTGACGGGTTTGAGGGACAGAACAGTCCTTCCCGCCACCCGTCACCCATCACCCGCCACCGCCATCAATGAAGCAAATTGTCGACGAATCGTTGAGTCCTGGACTGGGCCGGAACGACGCCATTGAGGATCTTGACCTTGGGCGCCTTATGGGTGTAGGTGTAGGTAGTTCTGGGCATGGAAGCGGCTGCGATCGAACACGTGGCTGCTCAATGTGGTAAGTCCGCGGGCTTGACCGCTCGGCCGCCTGTTCTGGCCACGCGAGGTGTACTGCGGGCCGAGTGTCTTGCCGGGGTGATAGTAGGAGTAATTTCGCTGGGCGAACCCCGGCCGGGGGCCCAAATTGTTGGAGGGCGACGAAAGGGGAATCGGTTGGTAGCTTAGAGCCGAGAGCTGGGAGAGTGAGGGCACGAACTGATTGGCTCCGAAGACTGGGATGTACTCGGTAAACAGGACTGGCCCAGTCGGGATTCCGGCCACGGCGCCAGTGACCGGTCCTGTCGACGATCCGCCCGTGACGGTCACCGAGGCGGTGCCGGTCCAGGTCTCGTCAGGCTGAGGCGCGGACGCGAGCGTCTTACCGGTGACGACGAAGGTGACGGTGCCGGCGGACAGATTGAGGTTGGAACGAGGGGTGATCGTGATGATCGCGTCCTGAATGCCGTTCATCCAATTGGCCTTGTTGGTGATCGCCAACGAGGGTCGCGGTGGGGAAGGCAACGCCATTAACGACGACCGTCGTCGGATCGATATCGGTGACCGGCATAAAGGCAGGCGTCGTCGCGGTCGCCGCGACGCCGAACACGTAGATCTGCAGGTTCGCCGGGGTCGTCGCGTTGATCGAGAACGGCGCGAACGGTGTACCGACGCCGATCTGAGTCGCGATCACATTCGGAGCCGGAATCGATGAGCGGGAGGAAAGCCGGACTGGACGATTTGAGCGCCGCCAGCCAACGTGCCTGCAGTGGCTTGCGCTGATGTTGTAGCCAGGTGCTCCGATGACGAAGTCGGCCTCATTGTCCAAATCGACCGTATTCGGCTGCGTGCCCTGCAAGCGGCCCGACAACGATGCCCCGAAGAAGGGCGGCCGCTGAAGCAGCCGGAGTTGTCAACTGGAACTGCAGGCCGGAGAGCGGGGCCGCTTGTGCCGTGGCCAGCGAGAACGACCCCGTCAAGCCGATGCGGCCCTGGATCAGGTAGGCGGTGCCGCTGTCAGGTAAGTTATCGACAGTGTATCCCGGTGCGCCCGATCAGGATCGAGGTGGGCTGACCGCTCAGGGTCACCCCGAACTTCAGACACCGCGTAGCCGGCCATGTCGCCCGGGTTCGCCCCGGTGAAGGTGGCCGACTGCACTGCCGCTGGAAGGTTGCCGATCGTGAGCGTGCCGGTGAGTCCGCTGGTGCGATCCGTAGAACAGGTCGGCTTCACCCGAGTTGCCTAAGGTGACATCGCCGAGGTTGTAAGTCGGCGAACCGATCGATGAAGTCGGCGATTCCGTCCCCGTTGAAATCACCCGCCGCGCTGACTGAGGACCCGGTCCCGGCGCCGGCCCCTGGCCCGACGATTTTGGCCCCCGGCACGGTCGCGGTTGCGGTTCCTCCGACACGCGCGAGGCTGATATAGTAAACGTTGTTGGTGAGCGTGGCCCGCCCGCCCAGGGTGGTACCACCATATGACGAGGTAGGCGGCTCCGATGCCCTGGTTGTCCGGTGCCCCGATGAGGACATCGTCGACGCTTCCCGTCGCGCCGTTGACGTCGCCCGCGTCGGCCACCGACCAGCCCGCCTCGTCGCCGTCGGCCTCACCGGCCAAGATCACGGCGTTCGACAGTGGTCCGGTGCCAAGAGCGGTTGAAACGTTGAAAGTGGTGTTGGCGGAGGTGTTGAGCAACGCGGACGAGATCACATAAACGGCACCTGTGTTCGCGACGGGGGTGCCACCGTTGGCAGTGGTGCCGATGGTCGCGAAGGGTGCTCCGAGGATGGCGTCGCCCGCACCATCGCCCATGATGTTGAGCCCGCCCGCGACCGAGTAGCCCAACTCTCCACCGCCGTTCGCGTTGCTGTTGATGGTGAGGACGTTCAAGTTGCCGTAAGTCGACGGCGTGTCGACATCAACGGTCTTGCCGTTCATGCTCGCGAAATTGCCGGAGATCACGAAAACCTTACCAGTGCCGGCAGAGCCGGCGTCGTTGCTGGCGTCGGGCGCATTCGGGGCGCCGATGATGATGCCGAAACCGGTGGACGTTTTGATTTCCGCGACCGAAGCGCCGAACGACGAATTGGCGTCGTTGCCGGTCGCCGTGAACGTCACGCCCGCGAACGGGAACGCAACCGCGGAGCCGCTGACGGGATTGGTCTGAGTGGTGGCGCCAAGCTGGTTGAGACCACCCACGCGGTCGTTGGCCGCGAGTTGGGTTGCACCGTTCACATTGAGCCAATTCTGGACGGCGACGGCGCCCGACGAGTTGACGTATTGCGAGCCGAAGATCAGATAGACCGCGCCGCCGCTGCTGGTGCCCAGTTTCGCGGGACTGCCGTTGAGCGTCGGTGCACCGACCAGGACGTCGTCGTAGCCGTTTCCCGTCAGGTCACCGATGTCGGCGACGCTCCATCCCGCACCACCGGCCTGGGTCGCCCCGCCCATATCGATGCCGTAGGGCGCCGAGGCGATGCGCGGCAGAATCGGGGGCGACGTGCCGCCAAGGTCGATGGCGGCCATCAGGATTTTATCTTCCAGTAGTTCGCCTCGCGGCTGAAACGACCAGCCTGTGAGCCGTCGCGCGTCCAAGATCCGAGGTCGGCGATTGCCATGTAGCATCGGAGACTCCCTCCTCCCAAGCCAATAAGTCGCGCGTCGGCCGCGACAGACGTCGGTTCCGTCCCCCGCGCGGCGAGCGTCCCTGTTCTGTTCGGATCCGGACTATGCCGATCGTCGGAGCCCGGCTTCGGCCGGTCCGGCGCGACTCCGCCGACAAAGGTTCGCTCTTACCTCTGCAATTTCGGTCCGAAAGACCTCTTGACTCCACCGAAATCGGAAGTTGGAGATTTGTCACGATCCGCGCCCCCCTGCTTTGGGCTCAAAGAACGAAGGTTGAAGATCCGTCACGATTCGCGCCCCACGTGCTTTGGGCTCAACTCCTTCAACCTTCATACCCGATACTTTTCGCTGACATGAACCTCCCTTTGGAGCGTGCCGCTTCCGGTGTTCAGTAGTCAGACTTCGGCCTCTGCGGTCAGCGGCCAGCAAGACCGGACGACACGCGGACAAGCCGCGCCTGTTCACGTGGCAGCCCTCCGGCTGACGGCTGGTCGCTCTGGTTGAGACGGCAAAATCATTATTTCGCGGATCGCGCCGTCCCAGGGGCGAGTGCGATCGCGATTCCATAGTGTCGAGGCGAGATCCATGACAAAAACGAGGAGTCCGAGAACCCGCGGCAGGACGCGACGGCTCGGAACGACAGCGATCCTCGCCGCTCTGGCGATTGGGGCGCAAGTCGGTTGTACCCGCGAGTTTTTTCGCGAATGGGCCAACCAGGATGTATCCGAAGCGGTCTTCGAGAAGAGTCGAGACCCGCGCTGGAGGCTGGATTTGTTCTCGGTCGAGCCGCCGGCGCTCTCGCGGTATGCCGATCCATACGACCAGGAAGTCCCTCCCGCCCCGCCCGACGACCCGGTTGCGGAAGCACTGTCGCCGGCGCCACAGTGGCCGGACAACCGTCTGCTGATTCCCGTCGAGGGAAGCGGTTATCTTGAGCTCCTCGACAAGTGGCGTCGTGAAGCCGACGAGGCACCACAGCCGCCCGAATCATCGGACGCCGCATCCCAGCAGCCAACGCCCGGACTCGAGCCGGCACGACCGCCGCAGACTTCTTCACCGTTCGCGCCGCCGGCGTCTCCGGCTGGCAATAAACCACCAACCGGGACGGTCTCCCCACCTGGTGCTCAACCTCCACCCGGTTTACCGCCCGCGAGACCAAATCCGTTGCCGAGTGGACCGCAGACTCGGAACAAGGTACGACCGCACGACGACAATATCGCTCAGACCTCGTCACCGAGTAGCGTCCCGAAATACAGCGGCGCACAAGCCCTGATATCAAGCACAACCGACCAGCGGTTCCACAAGCAACCCGGCGGCTACTGTTCGAATCCAGGATAAGCCGGCGAGCGCGGCGAGCGTCGCTGATCGTCCGTCCCGTTCAAACGCTTCAAACTCGAACGTCGGATCGATGCCAGTCGGCCCGCAAGCCTGGAATCAGGCACGGCCGGCTGGCGTGCTTCCGATCACATCGGAAACGATTATCAGGCTCCAGGATGGGCCGCCTATGCCCCCGTCCCAGCCTGTGTTTGGTAAAACAGACTTAACTGATCGCTCGAAGAGGATTTCTGGGCCGAAGTCAACCGGTTCGACGCCCATTTCGGTATCGAAGGTGAATCCGAGCACGGCGAACCCGAAAGTCCCTCTGCCTCGGGCGGCTGCAACATTCGGCGGGGTCCGGAGAGACGGGGCCAACGACGTGAAGGATAAGACGGTGAACCGAGCCGCATTCCAGAACAACGGCACTGCGGCTCAGCCGGGCGCGACTCAGCCGCCGGGCGGGCAGCCCGAACGGCGCGAACCCTTGTCCCCAGTCCCAAACCGTTTAATTCCCAACCCGAGCAGTGGCCCTCCAATCGAAACCCCGGCACTGAACCTGAACCAGATCGAAGAAGTCGGCAAGATGACCACACAGCAGGCAGCCGAACTATCTGGGGTGCTGGTGCCTAAAGTGCCCTTGTGGCCCCCCGAACGCGGCTACGGCTATCCAAAGGGAAGCCGGCCGTATAGGATTAATATGCAGCAGGCATGGCTGCTAGCGATCATGAATGCGCGGTTCTACCAGTACAATCTCGAGACGGTCTATGAGGCGGCCTTGCCCGTGACGCTCCAGCGGTTTACGTTCGACCCGCAGTTCTATGCGGGACTTTCGCCCTCGACTTCGGTTCCCCAAACGTATGGAACGGGTTCGGTGAGTGTGGGATTCCCGTCGACACCTGGAGTGGTTACGAGCAATACTTACACATATGCGACTCGCTTCGCACCGAACGGGGCGATCTCCTCCTTGAATATGGGAACGGTTGCTGGCGTTGGCAAGCTGTTCAGCTCGGGTGGTCAGCTTGTGGCGGGATTCGCCAACGAGATCATGTTCAACTTCCTTGGCAAGAACTCGAGCCAGCCGAACGTGATCTCGGCCCTGCCGATCAGCTTCGTGCAGCCGCTCCTGAGAGGTGGCGGCCGGGCCGTGACCCTGGAGCCGCTCACGCAGGCTGAGCGCAATCTCGCTGTACGCGGTTCGTTCATTTGCCCTGTTTCGTCAACAGTTCTTCGTCGTGACCCTGACCGGCGGCAGCGTGCAGAACTTCGGAGTGGGCTTTAATTTGCCGGGATTCTCCTCGGTGGGCGGCAACTCCGACCCGGTCATCGGCTTCATCCCGGTTGTCTTCAACCTGGTGGAAATCGAAATCGACCGGAAGAACCTGGCGTTTTTGGACAGTCTTGTTAATCTTTATGGTGAGCTCATCCAGGGCGAGGCATCGGGTCTGTCACAACTCCAGGTCGACCAGGTGATGCAGAGGCTCATCACGACCCGGCAGGCGTTGTTCACCGACTTGATCACTTACCGTCTCCAACTGGATGAGTTCAAGATGCAGATGGGCATACCGCCTGACACTCCGCTCGTCGTCGACATGAGCCTCGCCCAACCGTTTTATGACGTATTCAACGCGGTCGACGCGTGGCAGCGCCGTGCCGACCGATCACTCAATGAGCTCCCGAACATCATCGCCAAGTTACCCGAGCTTGAGGATATCGACGTCGAAGGCCGGTCGGTGCTTGCTCCCTACCGAAACTACCGCAGTACGATCAAACAGTTCGTTCCCGAGACGGAGGAAGGGCTGGAAGACTTGTTGCAATCCGCGGTGCGGATCGCTCTCGAATATCGCATGGACCTGATGAACTTTCGGGCTGCAGCTTTACGATTCCTGGCGACAAATCCGCGTCACGGCCAATGCGCTGAAGGGTGTGCTTAACGTGGCGGTGACGAATAACGTTTACGCACCGCTCGCCAGCCCGAACCCATTCGACTTCCTGAGCCAAGCCCGGCAGTTCAGCCTGGCGCTCAACGCCGAGTTGCCGCTGGTTCGCGTGAACGAGCGCAATGCGTTTCGTACCGCGTTGATCAATTATCAACGGCAACGACGTTCGCTCCAAAACTCAGAAGACAACTTGAAGGTTCAGTTGCGCAATGACTTACGTACCGTGCACGCGACTTACATCAATTACGAGATCGCCAAGCGCAACTTTCGAGTTGAATGTGCGGCTCAAGGACCAATCGTTCGAGCAGATCATCGCGCCGCCGGCCGGCGGCACGCAGAACCTCGCTCAAACCGCCAACGCAGCCACCCAGACCACCAACCTGCTGAACTTCCAAGGCAACCTGATCTCTGCCCAACTCGCTTTGACTAACGGCTGGCAAGCTTATCAGACGGCTCGTTTGATTGTGTATCGCGACATCGGCATCTTGCCCTACGACGAATGGGAGGCATTCAGTGAACTTTACCCTGCACAGTACCACGGGCCCATCATCGGCCACGCCCCTCCCGGGGGCGCAGGATTTACCCCACCTGCAGGCGCCCGGACGGCGACGCCCGAAAGCCGCTAGGGTAATCGTTTTGTGTCTGGCAGTCATCGTCGGGATCGCTGCAGTCGTCGTCTTCAGCATTCCCGGCATGAGCAAGCCGATCAAGAGCCTGTTCGCCAGCAGCAACAGCGATATTCTCACCTACGTGGTTCGATCCGGGCCGCTACCGATCACCGTGGTGGAGAAGGGTGCTCTGGAAAGTTCGGATAACAAGGACGCCTACTGCCTCGTTGAGGGAACGACCACGATCATCATGATTCTCCCTGAAGGAACGAGGGTCAAGAAAGATGAACTCGTCTGCGAGCTGGACTCGGCCACACTTCGCGATAACCTCGTCAATCAAAAGATCACCACCGAGAGCGCGGAGGCGAACTTCAAGAATGCGACGCTGACCCGCGAGGTGGCCGAGATCGCCGTGACCGAGTACGTCGAGGGCATCTTCGTCCAGGATTGGGCCACGGCGGAAGGCGAGATCAAGTTGGCCGAGTCCGACCTGTCCCGTTCCGAGGACCGCCTCGACTGGGCAACGCGCATGTTCGTAAAGGGCTATGTATCGAAGGCCTCGGCGGTCTCGGAACAGCTCAACCTCCAGAAAGCCCGGTTCGCCAAGGAGCAGGCCGATAGCAAACTGAAGGTGCTCCTTGACTACACCAAGGCGAAGACGATCAAGGAGTTGGAGAGCGAGGTCGAGAAGGCCCGGTCCGACGAGCTGGCCAAGAAAGCGACCTGGGAGCTGGAAGTGAGCAAGGAGAAAAAGCTCGACCGACAGATCAAGGCCTGCAAGATCGTGGCACCCAGCGACGGTCTGGTTGTCTATGCCAACGATCCCACCCGGAGTTTCGGCAGCAGCCAGCCTCAGATCGAGGAAGGCGCAGTCCGTTCGCGAGCGTCAAAAGATCTTCAGCCTGCCGGACATCAGCAAGATGCAGGTCAACACCAAGGTCCACGAATCCCAGATCGACAAGCTATCTCAGAAGATGAAGGCCCGTGTGCGCGTCGACGCCTTCGCTGACCAGGTGCTAGCCGGCACCGTGAAAGACGTCGCTCCCTTGCCCGATCCCAACAGCTTCTTCAGCTCGGACATCAAGGTCTATACGACCCACGTGACCATCGATGAGCCGCTGCCGGGGCTGCGGCCCGGAATGACCGCCTCGGTCGAGATCCTGGTCGACCGCCGTGAAAACGTATTGACCGTTCCGGTTCTGGCGATCCTTCAGTTCAACGGCAAAGATCATATCACCAAGAAGGTGGACGACCGCTTCGTTCAGAATGAGGTCGAAGTGGCCGCCTCCAACGAGAAGTTCGCGCAGATCACCAAAGGAATCAAGGAAGGTGACATCGTCGTCCTGAATCCGATGGCCCTGATGACCGAGGAAGAGAAGCGCGAGGCATTTGGCTCGTCGGCCAAGAACGTCAAGAAGGATTGGGACGGACCCGAAGGTCCCGACGCGCCGAAGGGCGTCGGTGCTCCTGGCGCGGCGGCGAAGAAGGGCGCTGTGCCGCGGGCGGCGATCCGGCCAAGGCCAAGGCGCAAGGGAACCGCCAAGAAGAAGGGCGGGTTCGGCAGGGGCGGCAAATCCGCGAAGCTCAAAGCCCTGAGCTAAGGAGGAGCGAACGCAGCTTTTCACGGGCACTGACGAGGAGAAGGCCGCGGTCGCCAAGAAGGCGGGCTTACCGACGCCGAACTCGAAGAGATGAAAAACCGAGCAGCCTATTCGGCGCCGGTGGATTCGGCGGTGGTGGTCGCGGTGGATTCGGCGGCGGTGGTCCGGGTGGTCCGGGAGGCGGCCGTGGACGGGGAGGACCGCAAGAGTGATAATAAAGTCATCCTCGAGGGCGAGTCACCGCTCGGGCACCCGAAGGGTCGTGACGGCGGTCGGGCTCCCGTCCGAGCCGGCACTTGGCCTGGGAGAACCTCAACAGTGAATGCCAACACGAACCTGGCGACGTCATCCGGCAAACCGATCGTCAAGCTGGTTGACGTCGTCAAGACCTACGAGATGGGTCATTCCGATGGCGGCGGCGGCTTACTCAGCCGCCGCAGCCCGATGACCACTGTGATCGTTCGCGCTTGCGCGGCGTGTCCGTTGAGTTTTATCCCGGCGAGTACATCGCGATCATGGGGCAGTCGGGCTCCGGCAAGAGTACGATGCTCAATCTTTTGGGCTGTCTCGACCGTCCGACAAGTGGAGAGTACTACCTCGGCGGGCGAGATATCTCGGGTCTGGACGACGACGAGTTGTCCGAGATCCGCAGCCGCTATCTCGGATTCATTTTTCAGTCCTATAACCTGATCCAACAATACACGGTGCTGGAGAATATTCAGCTCCCGTTGACTTACCAGGGAACCGGTGAGATTAGCGAAGAGGCCAATGCACGCTCACTCGAAGTGGCTCGGCTGGTGGGGCTCGGTGATCGGCTCGATCACCGCCCATCCCAGCTCTCCGGCGGCCAGCAGCAGCGCGTGGCGATCGCCCGTTCGCTGATTAACGATCCCTACATCATCCTGGCCGACGAGGCGACGGGAAACCTCGACACGGCGACCAGCTATGAGATCATGGAGATGCTCGAGAGGCTGAACGACGCGGGGAAGACGATCATCCTGGTCACCCACGAAGACGATATCGCGGCCTGGGCCAAACGAGTTATCCGCATGCGTGACGGCTTAATCATCGACGACTCTCTGAGCTCGCACAGGAAGTCAGGACGCGCGAAACAGAATGGGGCCGCCCCCGTTGATGGAGCAGGCGGTCATTGGGAAGCCGAATTCAAGCCAAACGATCCAGAACTGGGACGACCGAACGAAGAACTGACACATTGAAGAGGGAACCATGGGACGCATCTCGCGCGCTGTCAGGCTTGGAATGAAAAGTTTGCTGCTTCACAAGCTAAGGTCTGGTTTGACCGTGCTGGGCATCGTCTTCGGCGTGGCAGCCGTTATCGCGATGTTGTCGATCGCGGAAGGTACCAGTCGCGTCGCTCTGGAGCAGATCCGGGCGCTCGGCGCGACCAACATCATGGTTCGCTCGGTCAAGCCGAGCGATGAAGCACAAGCAACCGGCGGCCGGCCGTCGCGCATCTTGAACTACGGCCTGAAATACAGCGATTTCGACCGCATGGTCGAGACAATCCCCACGATCCGCAAAGTTCTGCCGATCCGAGAAATCCGCAAGCAGATCCGGCACAACAGCCTGTACCTCGATGGCCGTGTGGTCGGCACCACTCACGACTACGCTGATTTCAACCTGCTCTGGATCGAAAAAGGGCGGTTCCTGACCGCTTCCGACAACGAGAAGTACCAGAACTTCGCGGTCCTCGCCGCAACAACCGCCGAGACGCTATTTCCATACGAGGACCCGCGCGGTCAATCCATCAAGCTGGGAACCGACTATTACACCGTCGTCGGCGTGACCAAGAAGCGGGACAGCTCGGCGGGGATCGGCGGCAGCATCGCCGCTCAAGATTTCAACAAGGACGTCTACATCCCACTCAATACGTGCAAGCTCCGGTTCGGCGAGAGAATCATCAATAGCCGGTCCGGCTCGATGGAAGCCGAGGAGACCCAGCTCACTCAGATCACGCTCCAGGTCGGTACGATGGACGACGTGCTGCCCACCGTCCCGCTGGTCAAGGCCGCGTTCGAGCCCTATCATCCCAGGAAAGACGTCGAGATGACGGTGCCCTACGACTTGTTACTGGCAGCGAAGAAGCAAGCTCGCCAGTTCAGCATCATCCTGGGGACGATCGCCGCGATCTCTCTGTTGGTGGGTGGAATCGGGATCATGAACATCATGCTGGCAACCGTTACCGAACGAACTCGCGAGATCGGTATCCGGCGTGCCTTGGGAGCCAAGCGCCGCGACATCACCCAACAGTTCTTGATCGAGACCGTCGTGCTAGCAGGCGTTGGAGGGTTGCTTGGCGTGGTCGTCGGGTTCGTGATTCCGCAGATTATTATCTTCTTCATCCCCGAGCAGAAGGCCGTCGTTACGGGTGCGTCCGTCATGCTGGCGTTCGGGATCTCGGTCGCGATCGGCATCTTGTTCGGGATCTATCCCGCTCAACGAGCCGCGATGATGGACCCGATCGAAGCGCTGCGGCACGAATGAGCCCACGCCGCGGCCGCCGCTCGATGGCAAAAGTTCTACCGAGGACTCGTATCTACTTGGGCTTGCGTCGTGGCGACGTGGAAGCTAGGCTTGACATTTCAAAAGAAACGGATGACCGCGGCATCGGGCCTTCCGACGTCGCGGTCTTTCTTCTACCAGGCATCGAGCCGGATGTGTTGCTGCACGACAGTCGTCCGGCGATGGAGACTCTTGAAACCGTCGATACTCGGGTGCGGATCACCCGTGCCGGCGGCCCTTTCAGCACGGCTTCACGATTTCGAAATCGGATCCGGTTTTCAAGCCGGTAACAAACAAGTGCATTGCGTTTCCACCCACTGGGTTTCCCGTGGGTGGAACGAGGCTCGATCACGCCCGCTTTCGAGCGGTCGGGGCTCGAGAGTCAGTGAGGGGAGCAAACCCTGATGTCCAGCGACCGAATTCCCATGTCGAAGGAAGGCTACGAGAAGCTCAAGGCCCAGCTCGACAGGATGAAACACGATGACATGACCCGGATCGCCGAGCAAATTGCTCAGGCACGGGGATTCGGGGACCTCTCCGAAAACGCCGAGTTCGACGCGGCCGTCGAGGCTCAGGGGATGCTCCAGGCCCGCATCAATGATTTGCAGAACAAACTGAGCCAGGCCCTGATCGTCGACAAGTCCACCATTCCCACCGACCGGGTCGTCTATGGCTCAAAGGTCCGCGTGCTCGATCTGGTCTTGAAAGAAGAAGAAGACTTCATCCTCGTCGGACCCGGTGAGGAAGATTACGATCAAAATAAGATCCTCCTGACCAGTCCGATCGGCCAGGGTCTGGTCGGAAAGAAGGTCGGCGAGGAAGTCGAGGTTCAGATTCCGGTCGGCGTCCTGAAACTCAAGATTGTCGAGATCGGGGTTGCGTAAACCGTCTAGCTGGTAGCGCTCACTCGGATCGGGCAAGATAATTCCAGCCGCAGCCCAGGCCGGCGGCAAAGGGGCGACCAGCTTCAGGTCGGTGTTCAGGATCGGGTGACGGACGACCAGAAGGCGTGCGTGCAGCGCGATCCCGTCTCTGATCGCCGACGGCAAAGTCGCCCCATAGGTAGAGTCGCCGAGGATCGGCATGCCGCGACGGGTTGATTGTGCGCAGTTGGTGGGTCCGGCCGGTCTGAGGCCAGAGCCGCAGCCAGGCACATCCGGCCGGCAGCGCCGTCGCCGTGGCGCGATCGACCTTGGTGACGGCCTCGCGCGCTCCCGACGGTCTGAGGCGCGACAATGCTGACCACGCCGGACTCATCCGCTCGAGTCAGCCAGTCGGTCCAGATTTCCGTCGCGGGAATCCGATCCACGACACGACTTGGGCTCTTCGCCGGATCGATCGCTGTCGTTGAGCGGTTTTGTTCGACGATCGCCCAGTACTCCTTCACAACGCGCCGCCGCTCGAATTGGGAGGAAAGTCGATGGGCGGCCTTGGACGTCTTGGCCCAGATCAACACGCCCGAAGTCGGCCGGTCGAGTCGGTGGACCATCCCCAGGTAGACAGCCGAGGGATCGAACGGATTGAGATAGCGGCGTACGGCTGCCTCGAGCGTCAATTCACCCGGCGGCGCCCATGTTCCCTGGGTGAGCTGGCCGGGCGGCTTGACGATCGCCAGACAGTGTGAATCCTCGAACAAGATCGGAGATCGGGGGGTTCACACCAGGCAAGGCTGGTGATTCGGCTGAATCGATCGGCCCTGGACCCGCGCGGACTCCGAACTGTTGCGCGGTCAGGGTCCGGTTCCAGCGGACCCGACCGGTCCGTAACTGTTGGGGGTAGGTGCACCATAATTGCCCGGGTTCGGGGCCGGAGTACCAAGCTTGGAGCCATGCCATTCGAAGCGGAGAACGATTGATTGCCATCGGGGCTTGTGGCGCCCGGATTCAATCCATTGCCGTACAGTCCGGGGCCAGCCCCCGTGCTGGGATGGGGAGCCGAGCTGAACCCAACGGTCGGCGGTTGTCCGCCTGTTGTCGAGTAGGGCTTTCCGGGCGGAACCTCGCTCCGCATACTCCGGCAGCCGGAAGCGGTGAGGACCGCTACCCAATACCAGAGCCAAACTGCCAACGGCCATAACGCGGCTGAGTCGATCCATCGACGAGACCTCCTCGTTCCTTGGCGCCTGCCTCGTACACCTTTCGGTGGCGAGGCAGACGTGAGATCACGCTCGTTCCAGGGCAGCGACGAATGTGACGCCGCTGATTCGCAACCCTCTTCGAGACAGGGACGTTTGACGATCTTCCCGACGTGGTGCCCAACGAGTGGCCAGGGGAGAAAACGAAACGCTCGGAAGGTATCAACCCCTCCGATACGGTGGGATCATACGGCATTCGGCAACATCGTCAAGCGAGAAAAACTCGTCCATGCCCCCGAATGATCCGCGCGGCCGAACCATGGGGCCGAAAGGCATATCCCACAGTATCCGCTCGTCCGGCTCGAGCAGGGCGGGCCTCCGTGCCCACCGTTTCTGGAATACCCACCGCCGATTAACGGCTCTCGCGGGGCTATTTCTTGGCAGATGCGAATCGACGTCCGACTTCATCCCAATTGAGGGTATTCCACCAGGCCGCGGCATAATCGGCCCGGCGATTCTGGTATTTGAGGTAATACGCATGTTCCCAGACGTCGAGGCCCAGGATCGGCGTCAGACCCTCGAAGAGGGGGCTGTCCTGATTGGGCGTCGAGCTCACGACCAACTTGCCGTCCTTGCCCACGATCAGCCAGGCCCACCCGGACCCGAAGCGCCCGATCGCGGCCTTCGTCAACGCATCCTTGAACGAGGAGAACCCGCCCAAATCCGACAGTAATCGCGTCGGCGAGGGCCCCAGTCGGTTCTCCGCCGCCGCCCGGCTTCATGATCTGCCAGAACATCGAGTGGTTGGCGTGTCCTCCGCCGTTGTTCCGCACGGCCGTCCGAATGGATTCGGGGATCGCGTCCAGGCGCCCGATCAGATCCTCGATCGTCTTGCCTTGGAGGTCCGCGATGATCCTTGAGTGCGTTGTTGAGGTTCGTCACGTAAGCTTGGTGATGCTTGGAGTAGTGGATTTCCATCGTCTTGGCGTCGATATGCGGCTCGAGCGCACCGAAATCATACGGTAAGGGTGGCAAGGTGTAGTCAGCCATTGAGTCGTCCTCAAAAGTTGAATGTCCGTAGAATGAACCCGCGCCCCGATATCCGGCACTTCAAGGTATTGCAATCTCCGTGCCCGATCGCGAACGCGAACGATGCTGCTGAAGCACACAACCTACCACAACGTGGACCCGCGCTTCCACAAGAAGCCGTGTTGCCGGCCGCATCCGCCGCATTTGACTCCTTGTGAACGAAGCGCCAGCAATTTAATCTGAATGGTCGCGTTGAATCGGGCTGTCGCCCGACTCGACGCAACTTGGCGTCCAATCCTGCGAAGGAGACTGAGGATGAGGAAAGCGGGCGACCGGGGAGATTCAGATCCTTCCTACGCGGAATTCATTCGGATTCAGGCGGCTGCTGCCAAGCAACCGGCTTTCCCGCCGACAACGCTGGCGAGCTGGGATGGACGGCTCTCGTCGGTGCGCGATGGCTTACGCCGATCATTCGGCCGCGAACCGCCGACGCCCTGTGCGACTCGAACCGGAAATCCTGGGCGTTCTGACCAGGGATGGATATGCCATCGAGCGCCTGACATTTCAGAGCCGTCCGGGTGTTCGCGTGACGGCAAACCTGTACCGGCCCGAACCCGCAATTGGACGTTCGTCCGGGCGTCTTGTCCGTGCATGGGCACTGGGCCTGGGCTCGCATCGACCCTCATGTCCAAGCACGCTGTATTGGACTGGCCAAACTTGGCTACGTTGTTCTTTGCGTCGACGCGTTCGGCTCCGGTGAACGCGCGATCGAGCCGGGCGCGGGCACCTATCACGGCGCCCTTGTGGGTGCATCACTCTGGCCGGTCGGCACCCCTCTGCTCGGCTTGCAGGTCTACGACAATCGCAGAGCTGTCGATTACCTGGTTTCGCGTCCCGAAGTCGACTCGAGCCAGTTGGCGATCACCGGCGCATCGGGCGGCGGTAACCAGACGCTTTATGCCGGCGCGACTGATGACCGACTATCGGCGGTGGTGCCGGTCTGCGGGATCGGGACCTACGACGCTTACCTCTCGACGGCATGTTGCGTGTGCGAGGTCAACATCGGTGGGGCCGTCTATGCCACAACCGGCGATCTGCTCGCGATGGTCGCCCCCCGCGCGCTCTTGGTCATCAACGCCACGCGCGATGCCGTCCAGTTCAGCGTCGCCGAGGCCGCCAAGAGTATTGCCTACGCACGAAGTCGGTTTCGGCTGATGAATCAGGAGCAAAGGATCCGCCACGTCGCCATCGATTCCGGTCACGATTACAATCAACAGATGCGTGAGGCGATGTATGGCTGGCTCGATCGATGGCTTCGTGGTCGAGGCGACGGCCAGCCGATCCCTGAGCCCAAGATTACGCTGGAGGATGTCGAGACACTGCGCTGTTATCCGAAGAGGGCAGCCCCGGCCCAAGACCATCGTCGACAATCACGGAGTTCGCGCAGACGAGGGAAGCAGCGCGACTGGCGGCTTTACCCAAGGCCCCCGACCACAAAGAACGCTGGCACGCCGATGCGGAGCGGATGCGAGCGATGCTTTCCCACGGCATCCTGGGAGGGTTTCCCGCCAAGGGCTCCTTGGAAGTGATGCGGAAGAAACAAGCGGGGGCGGAGGAAGTGACGATCGCCCCGAGCGTGGCATCCGATCGCGTGGCGTTCTCCGAAGTTCCGCGGCGGCCAAGGGAACCGCAATTTTGGTGACTCCTGCTCCGAAGCTCGGACTCGAGCGGGATGCCAGGGAACGCGCCGAGATTGATAGGAATCAGCGCGAGTGGCACCAAGCCGGCTTCGCCACGCTTGAGCTCGGCAATCTCCGGGGCGTCGGCGAAATGGCGCCCATTGCCGGCGTCGTAGACCACAACGGTGGCAGAGTGGGGTCTTTGGGTCGGCCGTCCCCTTCTGGGACAATGGGTGTGGGACATCATCCGCTGGCTGGATTTCGTGCGTCGACCGTCCGAGTGTATTGGTTGGCGATGGGTGCAATGGGATTGCCGGCGATCTTGGCCGCGGGACTCGATCAGCGCGGTGGCTGGGGTCGTTTGTACACAGTGCCTCGTCAGCTATGTGGCCACGTACGACTCGGTCCTGGAAGGGCGTCCCGATGGGGTTGATTGCCCCGAACATGCTCGACGTGGGTGATGTCGCCCAACTGGCTGGTTTGGTTGCTCCTCGGCCGTTGTTGATCGCTCAGGGAATCGAGCCTGAGGGTGAAATCGCGTCGAAGGTCCGCCTTCGTGAATCGTTTGCCTTTACCCAATCGGTTTATTCGCTCCTGGGTGTCCCGGAAAAGTTGGCACTTGGACGCGCATATCGATCCTCGCGTCTTGCTCGGTCGGTCTTGAGGTCAGGCCCCCAACTTTGGAGAAGATCAAGTGCCCGACATTTCACAGTTGACAAACCGCGACCTATGGCGATCACGTCAAACTGAGATTCTACTGGAGCTTTCAAGCGTTTCCGGCCCAGCCAGGCCTCATTTGTCGCTCTTTTAATTGGAGTGCTTTGAGTAACCAGGTTTTCGATGGGTTTGACGCGACAAGGCATCTGCCGATAATAGGTTATTCGGATCGGACTCGCCGAAAGTCTGATCGTCACCCCTGATACACTTGTTTTTTTGCATTGACACTCCTCGCCGCCGAGTGCGAACTCTGGCTTGGCTGGTCGAGGACGAGCCCGGGGTTCACCATGCTACCCGAAGACCAAAAAATCGATTTTGCTCCGATCGAAATCCCTCAAGTTCGGCGCAACCCATGGGGATACGTGAAGATAGTGGCTGCGTTCGCGGCGATTGGCGGTGCGATTTGGGCGTGGCAGAGTGGCTACACACCGGCGCAGCTTATGGCGGACACGAAGCCGGTGTTCCAGTTCTACGAGATCGATCAGGGGGACATTGACGTCGTGATCGTCGAGACCGGAACGGTCGAGAGCGCGAGCACTACGCCGGTCCGGTGCCGGGTTGAAGCTTTGATTGGGAACACCAGCGGAACGCAGAATGCCACGGGTAAGTCATCGGGGGCAGGTGGCGGGGCGCGGGTCAAGGGTCTGGGGGGGCCGGAGGATCAGGCGGGCAGGCTGGCGGCAGCGATTCGAGCGGAGGCGGCCAAGGTGGAACTGCGACCAGCAAGAGCAGCTCAAAGTCGTCTGCCAAGACAAAAGCCGGATCATCATCCAAGACCGCAACGACTTCGGGAAGTACATCGAGCGGCGCCAGCGGCTCCAGCGGCAGTACATCATCCGGCTCCTCGGGAGCCAGCACGTCGTCGAGCTCAGGTTCTTCAACCGGTGGGAGTAGCGGCACATCGTCCGGCGGCGGAACAACGGCTGGCTCGAAGCCGGTGATTCGCAGCTTTAGTTATTCCGTCGTACCTCACACTCCGTTGCGACCCGTCACAAAGAAGGCTGCCGATACGAGTGCCACGAAGAAACAAGCGCAAGGTGGAATGGGCGGTGGAGGCGGTCGTGGTGGTGGAGGCGGTCGTGGTGGAAGAGGTGGTGGCCGTGGTGGGGCGATGGGCGGTGAGGAAGAAAAACCAGGCTCGACCCGAATCATCGAAATCCTTCCCGAAGGGACCATCGTCAAGAAGGGCGATCTCGTCTGCAAGCTCGATGCCTCGGCCTTGGAAGACGAAGAACAGGCCCAGCACATTCGTTACCTTCAGGCAAAGTCGTATGTCGAGCAAGCGAAGTCGATGTACGAGGTCAGTCTGATCGCTCTGAAAGAGTATCGCGACGGGATCCTGCCCTCAGACCTACAACTGGTGCGCCAGTACATCCACACCTGCCAGATGGAAAAGGACCGGCTCCTACGCAATCTCGAGTGGTCAAGGGACATGAACAAAAAGGGCTTCCGAACGAGCGTCCAGGTTAACGCGGACAGGCTAGGCCACGAACAGGCAATCATCGCCCTCAAGGAAGCGGAAGGCATGCTCACTCGGCTCAGGGATCAAACGGGCCCAAAGAATCTCAAGTCGTTGCAAGCGAAAGTCCAAGCGATCCAGGCCGACAAACTCACTCAAGACGCGGCTTTCGAGCTCGAGAAACAGCGGCTCGAGCGGCTCCGGAAAAACATCGAGTACTGTACGATCCTCGCTCCCGGCGACGGAATTGTCGTTTACGTCAACCAGCCCGATTGGAGCGGACGTGTCATGTTCCCAATCGATCAAGGTGTCGCGCTTCGCCAGGACCAGCCGATCTTCAATCTGCCCGATCCCAAGCATATGCGGGTCAAGGCGAAGATTAATGAGTCGAAAGTCGTCATGCTCCGCGCTGGGCTCCCGGCGAGAATCCTCATCGACGCGTTCCCACAACGGCCCTTGAATGGCACCGTGGCCGAAATTAACCAGATTAACACACCAATCAACGGTTCCGACGTACGGATCTACTACGCCAACGTCAACATCATTGAAGGCTTTGAAGACCTTCGGCCCGGGCTGAGCGCCGAGGTCTCGGTCCGGGTTGACGGGCGCGAAAAAAGTTACGCGAGTTCCGATCGAGGCTCTCCGCTGGGCTGGCGACCAAGCTTTCGTCGCGCTCCGCGATCCGTCCCAGGATGCCTCCAGCAAGGAAACGTGGCGATGGCAACCGATCGAGATCGGTGTCAGCGACACGCGGTTCGCCGAAGTCGTCAACGGCCTTAAAGTCGGCGACCTTGTCGTGGCGTCCCCGCGTACGTTACCCGCGCCAAAGCCACTCCCCGAGCAGCCCAAGACCAGTGTGGCGGACGTTTCGATGATCACAGGCAATTGACGGAGAGTTGTCAGTTGTCCATTGTCCGTTGTTCGCTTCGCGGAAGTCCGAAGTTTGCCCCGGATACCTGGCACTCTTAACAACTGACAACTGACAACTGACAACTGACGCAAAGACTCACTGTGGCACGAGTTTTTTGGTTCTATCGATCAACCTGTCCCATTGGAAAGCTGGTCCCGGGTCGACCTTGTTGGTCTGCACGTGATAGTGGCCCAGTATTCCCTGATAGCGAGCCAGCTCCGAATCGGCGAGCTTTTGCGGGATGAGGACGCCGGCGGCGTCGCGCGGATAGTCGCACCGAATCTTGGGGAAGAGCGTGCACAGCGTTGCCGACAGCCGCGCGAGTGCCTCGTACTGCTCGGCCGTGAAGTCGTACTGGTGAAGCTGCCTGGCCCTGAATCGTACCGGAGATCGGCTCCTCGCGGATCGGCCGCAGCAATGTCGCGGGGTCGTGACGGCCCTCCTGCTTCGCGTCGGGATCGACGATGCGAATGCGGCCGGCCGAGTCGCGTTGATACCAAAGCTTCAAAGGGTCCGCAGTCGCAAGCGGGTAGGCGCCGATGTTGGCGACCTCGATGCCGACCGAGCGGCCGTTGGCGATCGTCGCATGTTCAGCGCACTCCTTCAGGTCCAGCGTCTGGTAGACTGTGCCGTCAAGGTCGAGCATAAAGTGCACGCTCAGCCCACGCACATCGTGCAGGATCTGAAAGCAGCGCTTGCTGGTTCCTCGGTGTGTCGAAGTGGATGACGAACTGGTCCACGACTTTTTGCAGCAGCGGAAGGTCCCAGCCTCCGCCCCGTGTCCGTTCAACCTCCTCCTTGCTCAAACCCTCGACTCTCATTCCAAAACGGTTCGGGTTACGAAGACTCGGAGCCTGACCGGAAGACTGGGTCGCTCTCCAACCCGACTGTTCCAACGGAGCAAACCGGCGCTCGACCCGGTAGGCGTCATAGCCGCCCGGATCGGTCCATAACACGACTCGGGTCGTGGTGTGATATAACTGTCCACACACCATGATCTCATCCCCTCGGCGTGGCAGTTTCTCGCCGATCTTGGTGCGCGGCTCGTCCGCAACGACCGGGGCGCTCAAGACGACCAGCACACAGAGCCAATCTCTCATGGGTTTACTCGTTCCCTAGCAAGGAGTTGGAGGCTAAAATCAAAATCAGCGTGGGCATCCCTTCTTGATTTTAACCTCTGGCGCGTCTCTCCTGTTATCCGTGTTGGACTGGGTGCTCGAACGTGCGACAATCCAAGATTGACCATGTTTGTCGTCCACCGAAACCACGAAAAGAGAAACCGATCATGGCCGCCGGTTCATTCAATTCCCACGCCCGCGATCGCTCTGGGTTTGTCCACACGATGATTACAAACTGGCTGGCGCTTCTCGACTTTGGGGTTCACACTCGTCGCGAGCGGGTCGCTCCAGGCTGTCGAACCCGAGCCCAAGACTGGCGTATCGCCGGCTCTGGAAGCGCGGATTATGCCACTGATCAAGGCTCACAAAGGCAAGGTCGCCGTGATGATCAAGCACCTCGGTAGCGGCGAGACCTTTTGCCATCACGCCGACGATGTGATGCCGACCGCCAGTTTGATCAAGTTTCCGGTCATGGTCGAGGCTTACCGGCAAGCTGCCGCCAAGAAGATCGACATGGATAGAGTCCTCACGCTGAAGCAAGAAGACAAGGTACCGGGGTCCGGAGTCTTGACCTATCACCTCACGGAAGGGGCCACGTTCAAGCTCCGTGACGCGATCCACCTCATGATCGTATTCTCCGACAACACGGCGACCAACCTAGTCCTGGACGCAATCGGCCTGGGCGCCACGGCCGCTACGATGGAGAAGCTGGGCTATCCCAACACCAAGATCCACTCCAAGGTCTTTCTGCGTAAAACTTCCCTGTTTCCCGAGCGAAGTAAACAATTCGGCCTGGGTAGCACAACGGCTTCAGAGATGATCAAGCTGTGCGAAGCGCTTTATCGCAAGCAACTTGTGAGCCCGCTCGCCTGCGAGCAGATGCTCGATCACCTTCGCGCCTGCGAAGATAAGGACAAGTTCCCGCGGCTGCTGCCGCCTGGTACCAAAATCGCCTTCAAGACGGGAAGCCTCGCCGATACCCGCACCGCGGCCGGAATCATCGAATGGCCCGGCGGACCGGTCGCCCTCTGCGTGCTCTCGTGTGAGAATGAAGACAAGCGATGGGTTGCCGATAACGCTGGAAATCGCCTTTGCGCCGAGATCGCCCGGGCTGTCTACGACCACTATGATCAGGTCCGCGCGATCGAATCCAAAAGCTCTGCAAAGACAAAATGACTATTCTCAGATTGTTTGGACTTACCTCAGGATCTCGGGAAGTGCTTGCGGCTTCCCTTCGCGGTCCACGCACGCCAGCGTCGAGTGGCCTTCGGCCAATTCGACCCCATCACGCCACACGTGGTATTGATGGACGATCTTAACGTGGGTGACTCGCTGAACCGTGGTTCGAATCGTGAGGATGTCGTCGTAGTACGCTGGTCGCTTGAACTTGCAGCCGATGTCGATAATCACAAGGTAATGTCCCGAGTCCTCGATCTCTCGATAAGAGACCCCGCGCTGGCGGAGCATTTCGGTTCGTCCCATCTCGAAGTAGATAAAGTAGTTAGCGTGGTGCAGCAGGCCCATGCGGTCCGTCTCGGCGTATCGCACGCGGATTGTCGTCTCGTGGCTGGATTCCATCGGCAGTATCCTCCTTGATGCTTGGTCGCTCGAGGATGGGTTTCGTCAGCGCAGCGTCGAATTCGTTCGCGTGCCGTTCGCGATGGGTTTGGGCGGCGTCTGAACCGAGCCCGGTCGCGTGACGACCTTGCTTGGATACGGGTCGCGAGGCCACTGGTCACGATTGGGAAAACCGGGCTTGAACTCCGCGGCGGCCCAGTGGCGGAAGGTTTCAGGAGTGTGCTGCAATCCCTTGGTATGGAGCCAGTCCTCGTACTGATCGAGATGCTCCGCCATCACTTTGCCGTCGTTGATTCGGACGAACAGATAGCTGAGCGAGAACTGCGCACGGGCCGCTTCCAGGCTGCTCCCCGGGCGCAGGAGCTCAGCAAACGCGGAGGCCAGCCCAGTTCTCTCCGATCCCCACCAACAATGGATCAGCATGGGGTATTCGGCCGTATCAAGGATCTCGATCAGCGTTTTCAGTTGGTCGCGCGTCATCCACAGGCAGGAGGACATCGGGATGTCGACCAGGGTTGCACCGCCGGCCAGCGACGTATCCCGCTCCGGAGGATACCACGACGAGTCGGGATTGGGACCTCTGAGGTTCAGCACGGTCTTGATCCGGTACTCACGGATCGTTCGAGCGAGTGCCGTCGCCGGCATCTGACCGGAGCGATAAAGCCGGGCCGGCTGAACCTCGCCGAAGTTGTAGTGGGCCTGGTCCCATGCGATATAGAGAAGGACGAGAAGGAACACCGCCCCGATCAGCCGGACGATCACTCTGACGATCTGTAGCGGGCGTGTCTTCATCCCGGACCTCGCGTATGGGCGTTTCGCTCGCCGGTGGCAGCGAACGATGGAGCCTGGCAAACTCCTCGATCAGCTCTCGATCGTTCTTATCGGACAACGCACCCGGTCGAGCCCAGGAAGCGCGACCACCACACGCCAGGCCGACTCGGCCGACAGCCCCTCGTGCCGGATCAAGTATGCCGCGTGGACCTGGCTCGAGCGGTGGTGCCCGCCCACACAATGAAAGAAGACTGGCTGCCGCCTGCTATCCGCCAATAAGTCCGCCGCGACGGCCAACTGCTCGATTGTCCCGCGTGATCCTTTCATCGGCACGATGACCCAGTCCACACCCGTCTGCGCTGACGACTTTCGATTGCTCGATGTATTTCGGATCGTCGCGGTTGATGGCTGTCAGCGTGACAACTGTCTTGATTCGCTCCCGTGCAATCATCTTTCGTAAAGTGTCGGGGTTCTGCCACGCGCCACGGATCAATCGGCCAGGGACGACCGTATAGACCCGTTTCTCAGCCTTGTCATGCCGGCGTGCCGCGAGTACCCCGGCCGTGCCCAGGGTGATCGCCACGGCGATGCCCCCGATCAGCATGGTTGCAGTCGGACGAGTCACTCCGTTCGATCCCTCTGAGACCAAAAAGCCAGTCGGACGCTCGTGCCGAGCCTATTCCCTCCGCGGATTTTAATCCTCCGTCTGATTGTGACAATCCCAACCTGAATGTCCAGGCCGCCTCGCCGCCATCAGCGGGTTGGGCAGGCTATGAACGTATTTGACGAACCGAGCCGTGTCGCGCAGCGGGGGACCATGGCCGAAACAGATCAGCTTGGGTTCGAGCGCGCCGAGCCGCCGGGCCGACGCCCGATTCGAGCCGGGTCGGATGTGAATATCCGTTCCGGTTGGCGGAGCATAACCCGGCCGGTGTAGATGTTGAGATTGCAAAGGACGTCCCCGACCACCAGCACACGGTCGGACTCGCGCCAGATACGAGATATGACCGACCGTGTGTCCGGGCGTCTCGATCACCGTGAAACTGCCGACCCGGTCACCATCACGGAGCCGACGCGAAACTGGGTGAGGCGGACCAGCCCAGAGCCTGCCGATTGTCGCCGAAAGCCAGTGCCGTGGCATGCGAGCCATCATCACTCCAGTCGTTTCCATGGACTCGGCATCGGCATCGCCGCACCAGAGCGGAATTCCTAAGACTCGCAAATCGCGTGGCTCGATCCCTGGTGATCGGGATGCGCATGCGTAAGTGCATGCGCCGAAACCGTTCGTCCGCGCAGCCTACGCAAGATCCGCTTGGCGGCAAACCGGGTTCCGGCATCGACAAGAACTTCGCCTAGCAGGTAGACATTAATGGCGTAAGGCGGAAAGCCTTCGAGGATGTACACATCATCGATCAGTTGCTTCATGGAAAGTCCCGTCGTTTCAACCGAACCAAAGGGCGATGGCAACTTGAACCCGCGGTCACACGACTCGCTCTGATGCTTTACGACATTGACCAAACCCGGACCGCTCGCGAGAATCCGCAACCACTATCGATGTCTTGGGACGATCCGGAGGAAGGAGCCCTTCTTGATGACCGTGAGGAGCCGGTTTGTCGATTGTGCGCTGGTCGGGTTCGCTATCGCAGTCCGGGTGGCCGCCGTATTGGTTCTTCAGAGCCATGACGTACCGCGCAGCACATACGAACATGGCGAGATCGCTGCGAACTTGCTAGCCGGTCGAGGCTTCTCTATGCACTTTTTAGGCGCCGACGGACCAACCTCGCAGCAGGCGCCCGTCTACCCCGCGATCGTCGCGCTCGCTTACTGGATCGGAGGCGTCGAGACGCCTCAAGCCTTGCTCCTGCTGGAGTTCGGACAAGCGTTGCTCGGCGGTGTTCTCGTCCTGGGCGTGATTCGGCTGGCGCGGACTGATTGCCCCGGGCCGACCTTGGATCGGCTGGGTCGCCGGAGCCATTGTTGCGATCCACCCCACTCTGGTTTACTCCGCGACTCATGTGCAAGTCGCCGGCCTGGGTGCGACGCTGCTTACGTGGACGATGGTCCTAGCCTACCGGACTGGTGTGAGCGGACGCGTCAATGACGCGATTCTGACAGGCTGGCTACTCGCCGTGTTGACCCTCACCGATCCGATCTTGGCCTTGGTTAGCCCCGGAGTCGCTTGGGCGGTCTGGCTGGCTCACACGTGAATCGCCTCAGCACTGGTGGCGTGTTTTCCGCTTGACGACAGTCACGGCGATCGTGGCCGTGGTTGGGATCTCTCCCTGGTTGATGCGGAACCTGCCGCATTCATGGCGAATTCGTCGCCGTCAAAAGTACGTTCGGCTATGCGTTCTGGCAAGGGAATTGTCGCTTGAGCGAAGGGACAGACAAGGTCGTGCGGCCGTCGGTCGAGGGAATACTGGATCGCGGCGGTAACGCTGGCGACTTGCAAGGTTTGAATCGGGCGATCTGGGAGGCTCGCCACGAGGCTGGTTATCATCGACGACATTGCACTGTCGAAGGACGATATCCACTATCTCGGGTCGTTAGCAGAGCCACAGCGATCGAGAATCCTCTTCAACCGGGCCGTCGATGACCTCAATCACGACCCGGGCCGTTATGCCCAGCTCTGTTTGCGAAGGCTCCGCTACTTCCTGCTGTTTGACGAAACCAATCCCAAGACGCGGGTCCGGCTCTACCGGTTCGCCCACCTGGGACTGTCGATATTCGCAGTTATTGGGCTCTGGCTCGCGGGTCCGGCGATACGAAAGAGGCTGATGCCGACGATCGTCACCGCGGCGGCGATTGCCCTCTTTCACACATTTACGATCGTCTCCGCGCGGTTCCACATCCCCATCGAGCCGCTCCTGGCGGTCTGGGGAGCGGCCGGGCTGAACAGCCTGGTCAGAATTGATGGTCGAATTGACGATCAACCGCGGCTGGACACCACGTCGTAAGCGTCTGGATCATAAATGGCGGACTTTTCGACCTGAGACGCATCGGAATTGGATTGTCTCCGCGCCCGCGCCTGCAACAACAAGCTCGTGGCCATCGCTCCCACGCTGATCAAGAGTGCGCAGCCCCACGCGATGCCTGCCATCGGGATCTCGTCTCCGGAACGAACATCGGCGCTAACACACGTCAGAAACGCAGCGATTACTGACGCAATGGGAACCCCCGCCCCAATCGCGGCGACGCCGCTCGACCTCGCGGCGTCGTTGCCCATCGGGAATGGCACACTTCGATCGAGCGATCTCATGCGCTCGAGATGTTCCCATTCTCGCCTCTGGTGCCGATGTTTCATAAATAAGATCGTCGGGACCAGGACAAGTGGCATCAAGATTGCGACGATCGGGATGATTACAGGGTCCATTGCATAAGTTCCTGGGAGAAATCGCGAACCGAGTTTTGTAGTCCGCCAGATTGTCACTTCCATCATTAGCCGCGAGCGCTGACCACGTCGTACGCATCCTCATCCACATGCGGCTTGAGATCGGCGGCCTGGTGAGCGTCTTCTATTCGCGCCGCCGGTTTGCGCGGCCAAAAGGCAACCACAGATCACGCCCGCGAGTCCCACCATTCCCGCGGCCATCCAGATTTCCTGGTGGACGCCAAGGAACAAACTCGCGAGAAACGCGCAGCCGAGCGAACCCTGAGGGACAACGACCCCGATCGCCTTCGCCAGCCGAGCGGTCTCCGTCCACGTCTCACCCTCGGGCTCGCCTTGTCGGTGGACAGGCCGGCCCAGCTCGATCGCTCTCATGCGCTCGGCGTGTTCCAGCTCGAGCTTCCGTCGTGAGTGCCTGAACCCGAGTAGAATCGACACCATCATGACGGCGAAGCTCAAGATAAATGCCGCCGCCACGAAAACCGCAATCAAACCCGGATCGTTCATTGGAACTAACCCTCTTTCTCAACGAGAGTTCGATCAGAGAAGAGGCCGCGAGTGAAGACGGACCACGCCACCGCCTCAACCTCTCGCTCGGACCAGCCTGGGATGGTAGAGTGACCCTTCATATCGATCAATTCAAACTTCACCCTGCTTGAAATAGGGAGACCGGCCGATGACGCGAGACCATCTCTTGGTGATCGACCAGGGTACGACAAGTACGCGAGCGGTTGTTTATGACGATCAACTGCAACCGACAGGACAGAGCCAGGCCGAGCTTCTTCCGCACTACCCTCAGTCCGGCTGGGTCGAGCACGATCCGGTCTCGTTGATCAGCTCAGTCGGAGCACAGGTCACCGGTGCGTTGCTCGATGCCGGGGTCAAAACAGATCGGATCGCGGCGATCGGGTTGACCAATCAGCGGGAGACAACGATCGTTTGGGAACGCGGTACAGGGCGAGCACATCGCGCCGGCGTTGGTCTGGCAAGACCGTCGCACAGCGGAGAACTGTGACCGTCTCAGGGGCAGTCAATCGTGGGTTGCCGAGCGTACCGGCCTGGTGATCGACCCTTACTTCTCGGCGACCAAGATCTCCTGGATTCTCGACCACATACCGGATGCTCGCCGACGCGCCGAGGCCGGCGAGTTGTCCGCGGGCACCGTTGACAGCTTCATGATCTGGCACCTGACCGGCGGACGTCGATTCGTCACGGATGCCACCAACGCGTCACGCACGCTTCTCATGGACCTGCGAACCCTAAAATGGGGCCACGAACTCTGCGAACTATTCGGCGTTCCGGGCCAAATATTACCCGAGATTCTACCGAGCTCGGGAGAATTCGGCCGAACCTTGGGACTGGATTACCTGCCCGACGGCCTTCCGATCATGGGAGTCGCCGGCGATCAACAGGCATCGTTGATCGGGCAAGGTTGCATCGGCCCGGACAAGCGAAGTGCACGTATGGAACCGGCGCGTTCTTGCTGGCTCACACGGGCGACCGGGTCGTGCCCTCGCGCAACGGTTTACTCACGACCCTCGCCGCCTCGCCCGATAATGGTCCACCGCGGTATGCGTTGGAGGGGAGCGTATTCGTCGCAGGTGCGGCCGTACAGTGGTTTCGCGATGGTCTCAGGGCGATCGGCGCCGCTCCGGAGATCAATGAACTGGCCGTCGGCGCCGATCCGGCGATGGACGTGCTCTTCGTGCCCGCATTGACCGGCCTTGGTGCTCCGCACTGGGACCCCGCCGCGCGAGGGACAATATTTGGACTGAGCCGTGCGACGTCGATCGCCGACCTCGCCCGCGCCACGCTCGAAGGTGTCGCGTTTCAGGTCGCCGACCTGATCGACGCCATCAACGCGGACCTCGGCACGCCTTTGACCGATATTCGCGTCGACGGAGGAATGGCGCGGTCCGATCCGTTCCTCCAGTTCCAGGCCGATTTGCTGGGCTTGCCGATCCAACGGAGTCCGCAGAGCGAATCAACGGCTCTGGGAGCTGGCCTTCTGGCCGGACTGGGCGTGGGCATGTGGCCCGATCCGGCCACCGCGTTCCAGCAGCTTCAGGCCGGCGGACGGACGTTCCTGCCGGGTCGCGATCAATCGTGGAGGAACCAGGCACAGAGTCGCTGGCGGCATGCGGTCGACAGCGTGATCCGGCACTACGGCCCGTCCAAAGACTAGCTAGATGGGACCGATTCCAAAATTTAGGAAATCGACGCCTGGAAACTGGGCGGTGACCTCGAATTCCTTCTCTGTTTTGGCCCGCTCGTTACTGGCGAGGGATTTCGGATTCTCGGCGCTCTATCGCCACTAGCGGTTTGATCGCTCCGAGTGAAATCGCACCAACGGCAATGATGCTCATCATGAGCGTGGACCTGTTCCGGCACGCGGGCGAACGCGAAGTTAGTGCCGAATATACTTGGGGCAACCTCTTCTTCGATTGTCGAAAGAGCGAGCGCCGAGCCCGAATCGAATCGCGATTTCACATAGCTAACCGGCGATGATGTGGCCTCGCTCGACACTTCGACGTACTGACGGTGGAAGCGGTCAAGGTAATCGACCCGGATTAGCTATTTGTCGCGGCTGATGGTCTTACCGTCGGCGAGGGCCGTCTGCGCCGCCGCCAGCCGGGCGATCGGCACGCGGAACGGCGAGCACGACACGTAATCCATGCCCACCTTGTGACAGAAAGCGACGCTGTCGGGGTCGCCGCCATGCTCGCCGCAGATCCCGACCTTCAGGTGCTCGCCGTGCTTTTCCTGACGCGATTGGCGGCCCTTGGTCACACCGATCTCGATCAACTGGCCGACGCCCTTGATGTCTAGAGTCTGGAACGGGTCGACCGGTAGGATCTTTTCCTCGACGTAGGTCGGCATGAACGAGCCGATGTCGTCGCGGGAAAAGCCGAAGGTCATCTGGGTCAAGTCGTTGGTGCCGAACGAGAAGAACTCGGCCTCCTCGGCGATCTGGTCGGCCGTCAAGGCGGCCCGGGGCAACTCGATCATCGTGCCGATCTGGTATTCGACCTTGACGCCGGCCGCCTTCATCTCGGCCTCGGCGACGGCGATCGTCCGCTTTTTGAGGAACGTGAGCTCCTCGATGACGCCGACCAGCGGAATCATGATCTCGGGCAGAACGGTCTTGCCGCGCTTCTGGACTTCGATTGCGGCCTGAATGATCGCGCGGACCTGCATGTCGCCGATCTCGGGAAACTTGATCGGCAGCCGGCAGCCGCGAAGGCCCATCATCGGGTTCTGTTCGTGGAGCTGTTCGACCCGGCGCTGGACTTTTTCGACGGTGATCCCGAGCTGGCGGGCAACCTCGGCCTGGCCGGCCGGGTTGTCGTCCTTGGGCAAGAATTCATGCAAAGGGGGGTCGAGCAAGCGGATCGTGACCGGCAGTCCATCCATCGCCTCGAAGATTCCGATGAAGTCCTGCTTCTGGAATGGCTCGAGCTCCGCCAGAGCGGCCTTGCGACCGGCTTCGTCGTCCGCCAGGATCATCTTGCGCATGGCCACGATGCGCTGGTCGCCGAAAAACATGTGCTCGGTGCGGCAAAGGCCGATTCCCTCGGCACCGAACGAGCGGGCTCGGGCCGAGTCTTCGGGCGTGTCGGAATTGGTCCGGATCTTGAGAGTCCGCACCTTGTCGGCCCAGGTCATCAAGGTCGCGAAGTCGCCGGAAATCGTCGGGTCCACGGTCGGCATCTTGCCGATCATGACGTCGCCGGTCGTGCCGTCCAGCGTCAGGTAGTCACCGACCTTGACGATCGTGCCGCTGATCGCGATTTGACCGGCCTTCTCGTCGATCTGCAGGGCGTCGCAACCCACGACGCAAGGCTTTCCCCAGCCGCGAGCGACCACCGCGGCATGGCTCGCCTTGCCGCCGGTGGCCGTGAGAATCCCCTTGGCCAGATGCATGCCGGCGACGTCTTCGGGGCTGGTCTCTTTCCGCACCAGCAGGATCGGAGTCGCCAGGGTGCTTCGCGTGGTGCTCGATCGCCGCTTCAGCCGAGAGGATCACCTTGCCGCAAGCCGCCCCGGGACTGGCGGCGATCCCGCCGCGCGACCGCGTTCCGCTTGGCCTTTGGGATCGAGCTGGGGGAGCAAGAGGTGGTTGAGACTGTCGGGGTTGACTCGCTTGATCGCGGTTGTCTCGTCGATCAGGCCCTCCCCGGCCATCTCGACGGCGATCCGCACCGCCGCGGTGCCGGTTCGCTTGCCGGTCCGCGTCTGGAGCATGTACAGCGTGCCTTCCTGGACCGTGAACTCGATGTCTTGCATATCCTTGTAGTGAGTTCTCGAGCTTCTGGCGGATCTGCATCAACTGATCGTAGACTTTGGGCATCTGCTCCTTCAAATGGCTGATCGGCTCGGGCGTTCGGATGCCCGCGACCACATCTTCCCCTGGGCATTGACCAGGTAGTCGCCGAAGAACTCGTCTGCGCCGGTGTTCGGGTCGCGGGTGAACGCGACGCCGGTGCCCGAGTTGTTGCCCGTGTTGCCGAAAACCATCGCCTGAACGTTGACCGCGGTTCCCTTGAGACTCGAGATCCGCTCGATCCGGCGATACTCGATCGCTTTCTTGCCCATCCAGCTATTGAAGACCGCCGTGATCGACTTCCAGAGCTGCTCCTTGGGGTCCTGCGGAAATGGCTCGCCGACGTTTTTTTCGATAGACCGCCTTGTAGCGGCGAACCAGCTCTTTCAGGTCGTCGGCGTTGAGCTCGGTGTCGAGCTTGACACCGCGTTCCTTCTTCAGACCAGCCATCTCATGCTCGAACTCCTCGTGCTCCACTCCCATCGCGGTGGACCCGAACATGTCGATGATCCGGCGATAACCGTCGTAAGCGAATCGCGGGTTGTCGGTCTTTCTGGCCACTCCCTCGACCGAGGCGTCGGTGAGGCCCAGGTTGAGGATCGTGTTCATCATTCCCGGCATCGACAGGGCGGCGCCCGATCGGACGCTGACCAGGAGCGGATCGGCGGGGTCGCCAAATTTCTTGCCGACCGCCCGTTCCATCCGCGACAAGGCGGCCTCGACCTGCGGCTTGACGTCCTCGGGCAGCATTCGATTGTGATCGAAATAGGCCGCGCAGACTTCGGTCGTAATGGTGAAACCGGGTGGGACGGGTATTCCGATCAGACTCATCTCGGCGAGGTTGGCACCCTTACCTCCCAGGAGCTCCTTCATCTCGGAGCGGCCTTCGGCCGAGCCGCCGCCAAATGAATAAACGTACTTTTGCGTGTTCGACATCGTTCTCTGACGCTCCCAAGACGCTGCGGAGGATGTTCATGCTGTGCGCGAAATCGAGCACCTTTTGAGGGAGGCGCATGGCGGATCACAGCGTACGAGAAAACTTGTAATACTTTGGAATAACGAAAGTTATCGTTTTGATTAACCCGCGTCAAGCATTCACTCGGCTGATGACGGGGCGGACGAACGCCTCGCGGAAGTTCGAAAACGCGCGAAAAACAGCCGACGGTCAAGCGCCTCGGAACGACTCCTCACGGCCATCGGAAATGGATTGGATGGCCATTCCGGATGAGCGCGGTTAATTCACTCCATCGGCTTGACGCGAGAACGGTCGGCGCCGACCACGAGCCGGCAACTTGGCGTCTTGGCCAATGACGAAACCCATGTGACCGGGACCGGCTTGGCCACAAGCGGAAGTTCTTGCCCTTTATATTTACCGGCTAACGACTTCAGAGCATCTCCGTCCTCGATCCAAAGGCTCTCGGTCCCGCGATCGAACAGCAGGGGCCGCCGATCGTTGAAGTAGCCGCTCGGTTCCATCGTTACGCGGCGCCCGTTTAGCGTGCCCTCAAAAATCGAGACTGCCGTGTCGGCAGGGGCCATCACATTGATCGTGATCAGAAACGGGTGATCCTCGACCACATCATTGATGACTTGAACCTTGGAAAGGACGAAGACCGGATAGACACAACGCAGGCGGCCCAAGGTATGGACTGACCACTGGAGCATTCGGGGGAATCCGCTGCCAGACGGCACCGCCGTCGGTTTCCACAACCGGAGTATCGATCGGACGCGACACGACTTCCAAGTTCGGACGAAACAAGCGCGCTTTGTCGATGTCTCCGGGGGCGAGGCGAAACCAGACGTGTCCGACGTCCTGCTCCCAGCGCGACCAGAGCAAGGTTTCCTTGCCGTCGTCGTGATACCAGTTCGCGGGACTTATTGCGTAACTGATCCGAGGAGCAATATCGGGATAGCCAACAAATGCATGTTCTTGGAAGCCGTTGATCTGTTGCTGGAGCATGGTCCACTCCAGCCAGACTTTCCGACCCTGAATGATCAGAAAGCCGCTCAAGACGACAATCGCGGCCGCGGTCAGGCCGCGACCAATGGCCGTTTTGGCGGGCTGGTTGTCCGCTTGGCTTGTGGGCCGGGCGGGAATCCACTTGCCTCAATTCCAGTTGGGTCATGGAACCAACCCTCCATCCCAAACGAGGCCGTTCACCTTGGATGTGATTGCAAGGAAGGGCACGAGCCATCGTTATGACATGGCCGCCGGTCGTCGTCAACAGTCGAGACGGGATGACAGGTGCTCGAGAAGCGATGTTCGTTACGCAACGCAACAAAAAAGCTCGGCTCCCGCCGTCAAGCAAGGGCCGAGCGATCTTCGATTGAGTGTGGTGCTTCGATCAGCTACTCAAGCCTTCGCCAGAGCCGCTTTCTTGACGATCTCTTCCTGGAAGCGGGACGGGACCTTCTGATACTTGAGGAATTCCATGCTGAAACTCCCCTTACCCTGAGTCATGCTCCGCAAGTCGTTGGAGTAGCCGAACATCTCGGCAAGAGGCACTTCCGCGGTAATGACAGCGTAGCCACTGCGTGATTCCGTGCCGAGGATGACGCCTCGCTTGGAGGAGATGGCTCCGGTGACGGGCCCTTGAAACTCGATCGGAATCTCGACCTCGACCTTCATGATCGGCTCGAGCAGGACGGGGTCGGCCTTCTTGAACGTCTCTCGAAAGCAATCGCGGGCGCAGATTTCAAACGCCATCGTGGACGAGTCGACGTCGTGGTAGGAGCCGTCGTCGAGCCGCATGTGCACGCCCATGACCTCGTATCCGGCGACAGGGCCCTTGTGAAGCGACTCGCGGAAGCCCTTCTCAACCGATGGGATAAACTCCGTGGGAATGCGCCCGCCGGTGACCTTATTCTCGAAGATGAACTGCTCGGACTGTTGCGGATCGAGTGGGATCAGCGTGCCGACGATATGGGCATATTGCCCAGAGCCGCCGGTCTGTTTCCGGTGTTTGTAATTGAAGGGCGTTTCGCGCGTGGGTGCCTCCCGATAGCTGACTTTCGGAGCACCCACAGTGCAGTCGACCTTGTATTCACGACGAATTCGCTCGACATAGATCTCGAGGTGCAGCTCGCCCATGCCCGAGATGATCGTCTCGCTGGTTTCCCTGTCGACATGCACTCGGAACGTCGGATCTTCGCGCATGAATCGGTTCAGAGCCTTCGAGAGTTTGTCGTAGTCGGCTCGTTTGTTGGGCTGGATCGACAGATCAATTACCGGCTCGGCGGCGAAGATGCTCTCCAGCGACAGGTCGCTCCCTTCGGAACAGTAAGTGTCGCCGGTCGCGCATTCGATGCCCATGACCGCGACGATGTCGCCAGCGCTGGCCGAGTCGATGTCTTCCTTTTGATCGGCGTGAACCCGGAGGATTCGGCTGATCCTGGCTCGTTTCCTTTGTCTGGTATTGTAGTAAAACGTTCCCTTGGAGAGCGTACCCTGGTAGATGCGGACGAAGGTGACCTGCCCGAAGGCCTCTTCCACGAGCTTGAACGCCATCGCGACCAGAGGGGCGTCCGGATCAGGAGCCAGCGGAATTTCGGCACCGCCGTTACTGATGTCCTTGGCGAAGATCTCGCGATCAAGTGGCGAGGGCAAGTAACGAGCCGACGGCGTCGAGCAGAGCCTGGACCCCCTTGTTGCGGTAGGCTGAGCCAACCATGACCGGACAGATTTGTTGCGCGATCGTGCCTTCGCGGATCGTCTTGTGGATCAAGTCGATCGGAACCTCGGACTCCTCAAGCAGGAGACCCATGAGTCTCATCGGAGAGCATCGAAAGCGCTTCCAACATGCCCTGGCGAGCCCGCTCGGTGGCCTCGACGTACTCCGCCGGGACCGGCTCGCGGCGAACGTTTTCGCCCTTTTCACCATCAAAGTAGACGGCGACCCGGTCGATCAGATCGATCACGCCTTGGAAATTCGACTCCGCTCCGATCGGGAGTTGAAGCGGGATGGCCGTCAGCCCGAGCTTGGCCTCAAGCTGCTGGATGACATTCGCCGGATTGGCACCAGTCCGGTCCATCTTGTTGATGAAGGCGATTCGAGGAACACCGTAGCGCTTCATCTGCCGGTCGACGGTGATCGATTGCGACTGGACGCCAGCGACGGCGCACAGGACAAGAACCGCGCCGTCGAGAACACGCAGAGACCGCTCGACTTCGACTGTGAAATCCACGTGCCCGGGCGTGTCGATGATGTTGATCTTGATGTCATTCCACTGAACTGTCGTGGCAGCCGAGGTAATCGTGATCCCTCGCTCCTTCTCCAGCTCCATGTGGTCCATCACCGCGCCTTCACCCTTGACTTCCTTGATGGAGTGGGTGCGGCCGCTATAATACAAGACTCGCTCCGTCAGAGTCGTCTTGCCTGAGTCAATGTGCGCTGAAATTCCGATATTGCGGAGATTTCGAAGGTTTTCCATGATCCCAATTTACTCGGACACCGTTCAAAAGGTGGAACTCCCATTGTTCGGGCCACGAACCACACGTCAACGTCAATTAGCACGGATGAGGATCAACCCGCCGTTCCAGTACGGGTTGAAGGGCATGCCGAGGGAAAACTTCGGGGGGCACACCAAAACTTATCTCATCTTTTGGTGTGAATCATGCGAAGAGTCCGCGAAGGTCCCATAAATTGCGAGCTAACTATTCTATCAATTTCGCTAACTTGGTCAAGGCCGAAGACATAAATCGTCTGTCAGGTTTGCCAAGACAATGAGTGGTTGTCGTTGCATTGGAAACCTCGAAACCGGGTGCAGTGAGGCCTCAGCGCGAAATCGATTTAGATCGGCTCGCAAGTTTACCTTGAGTGACGCTGGAAGAGCGAAGCGCGGATCGAATATATTTTAAATAATCTTTCGTATTCGACCGCGAATAAGAGAAGTAAGGTACAAAGCCTCCGATGGCGACGCTGATATGAAGGTATAGAGATCGCGCCCGGCGCTTTCCTTAAAGATAATGAGTCGCGGGTCTCGCTTGCACAGTCGACGTGTTGCCGCTTGCCGACTAAGCGGAAGCCCTCGCACGCAGGAGACGCAGATGTCACGTACCCAGACATGGGACCTTCATGGCGGCTCGGCCAAGGCGGTCGATCGTCTGCCGTTCGAGTCTCCCCCGGGTTTGAAGATCCTGATTCCCGGTCTGTCGCAATTCTCGTGGAATCAGCGGGAACGGGCCATCGTACTGGTCGGCTCATTCGTCATGGCCATCGCGGTCTGGCTCTGGACTTGGGGAACCTGGCTCTCCCCGGTTTTTCTGATTTTTGCCTTCCTGACCCACGTAATCTCAACCATGGATGCGTTGAGACAGGGGTCTTTTCCTGTCTTTCGACGACGGACCGCCGTGATCCTCACGAGCGGGGCCCTGGGACTAATCATCTATTTGCCAGCGATTTGCGCCCTGTGCCTGATCGCCTGGCCTGCATTTTCCCGGGACTCGACCGGGAATGGTTATTTGGTAAACTGCTGGGCGTATCGCCACGCAGTCCCACACCAAGGGGATTGGATCTGGCTCCGATTGCCGCCGTCGGGGCAACCACACGCCGGAGAAGTTGTCGCGGTCTCAGGTCAAGAGGTGGAATGGACGGGATCGAAGTGGCAAGTCGATGGACATGAGCGCGTTCTCGGCTATAACCCAAGGTTGGCGGCCTGGCCCCAAGTCTGCCGATTCCAGGTCCCCAAGGATCAGGTTCTTGTGGAACAGCAAGACGATGGAGCAACGATACCCGCCTCGGGCTCGCTGGTTCTCGTATCCTCCGACCGGATTATTGGCCGCGCCTGGGCCAAGTTCTATCCTGTCCGCGATCGCCACCTTCTCTAAATCGAACGGTGGCGTAACGACCTTTGCGCACTCAGTGGAATGCGGCGTCACGATCGGCTGGTCAATGAGCACGAGGATTCAAGCCACGACAGACCTCGGTGGTGAGAGCAAACCAAGTCTTCTCGACTTGATGCAAATCGGCGCGGATCCATCGTGATCCCAACACGAACTGCCCCCCGTGGTTACGATTCTAGCTTCATCGGCCTTCGGCTACCCTCTTCAATCGGGTCTTGCCCCAAGCCGGCCGACTAGATCGCAGAAAAAAGCTGGGTAATCGCGACAAGGCACGTCGTAAGTGATATCATCAGAGGAACGTGCCTCCTCCTTCGAGCCCGACGCGGATTCTCGTTTCTTCGGTCTTCGGCTCGCATACTGGATTAGAGGCTTAGGGTCGATTGCTAGTCGAATGGAGCACACGGTGAACCAGATCTGGGCTCCGTGGCGAGCGCAATATATTCAGAAACCCACCGAATCGATTGAAACGGGTCCGAGCTTGCTTCTTGTGTTGTGCATTGGCGAGTATGGAGGACCGGGAAAACCTGGTGGTCGAGCGATCTGCGCATGCGTTTGTGGTCTTGAACCGTTATCCTTACAACAACGGACATTTGCTCGTGGCCCCGCGCATGCACCGGGGAACTCTGGGCGATCTTGCCGGTCCGGAGTTATTCGAACCGATCGCGACCGTGGCGCAGGATGATCACAACACTCGATCGAATGTTACAGCCCAAGGGTTACAATGTCGGTCTGAATCAGGGCAAGGCCGCAGGCGCAGGTCTTCCCGGACACCTCCATTGGCACATCGTTCCTCGCTGGGATGGTGACACGAATTTTATGCCGGTCTTGAGTAATTCCAAAATCATCGCGGAGAGTTTGCACGGGTTTTACGACCGGCTTGTCACGGAACTGGGCCGCGAACGAACTTAATTTAGAGTACAAGATCGTTTCTTTCGGTAGTCGCAGAGCGAATCCTACTCATTCCCGAGCAGGCGTGCTCGCCCGTATTGCCGACTAGACCGGAAGAGGTAGGTTCTTATGCTTCTCGTGCTGATCCGGGCATTGTTCGTGCTGCTCATCGGAAGTTTCGCCGCCCGAATGACCAAGATTGTCAGTGACAATCAACTCGCGAATCCCTATCTGGTATTCGTCGGGGTCATGCTCGCCGCGGCCGCTGTCATCGTCGGTGATCTTTTGACGCCTCGGAAAAAAATACAGACGATCTCCGCCGTCTATATTGGATTGATCGTCGGCATCGTCCTGACGGATTTGTTGAGGGATGCACTCCAGCCGAGCATGGCGCTCTACCTGGACCACCGAGTGCACCAGATGTTCATGAGCTTCATATATATCTTCATTTGCTATCTCTGTATTTCAACGCTGCTGCAAACCAAGGATGACTTTCGGTTCATCATCCCTTACGTGGAATTCTCGAAGGAGGTCAAGGGAGCGCGTCCGCTAGTGCTCGACACGTCTGTCGTGATCGACGGCCGCATTGCCGATGTCGCCGAGACGCGGGTTATCGATCAACCGATGGTTATCCCTCGTTTCGTTCTTCAGGAACTGCAAGGGATCGCGGATAGCGCGGACAAGCTCCGTCGCAATCGAGGCCGGCGCGGCCTCGACATCTTGAACCGCCTCCAGAAGTCACCCGGCATCGAAGTGCGAATCCACGACGGCGAAATCCCCGAGCTAGCGGGCATCCGAGAAGTCGATCAAAAGCTCGTCGTGCTCGCCAAGCATCTTGGGGGCAAGGTCGTCACCAACGACTACAACCTGAACAAAATCGCACGACTCCAAGGTGTCGAGGTGATCAACCTCAACGACCTGGCGAATGCGATGAAGCCGATCGTGCTCCCCGGCGAGGGCTTGACGCTGAAGTTGATCAAACGAGGCGAAGAGCAAGGGCAAGGCATCGGCTACCTCGACGACGGTACCATGGTTGTCGCCGAACAAGGCGCCTTCCACCTGGGTGAAATCGTCAAGTTGACGGTCACAAGCGTCCTGCAAACCAGCGCAGGCCGCATGATTTTTGGTCGGATCGATCAGATTCAACCACCATCCAAGCCCACGGTCTCCGCGACTCAGACCCCTGCCCATCATGAGAGTCAAGGCCCGGGACCTAGCCGGTCGCAGCACATCTGAGCGGACGAGTCGACGGAAGCTCGGCTCATCGAGACGCGGAAACCAACGGGTGGTCTCAATGACACCGTCAGGGGACGGCGTTTTCCGGACGGAGGCAACGGGCAACCTGGCGGACAGCTTGACGGAGCCGCTGGGCATTTTCGACTAATGCGAGGCGCAGGAAGCCCTCGCCGGTTTCACCGAAGCCGCGACCGGGGCTCACCACCACGTTGGCTTCCTCAAGAAGTTTGATGGCGAAGTCGATCGAACCGGTCTGCGACCGCCATGGCTCCGGCATCGACGTCCAGACGAACATTCCCGCGCGAGGTGCTCGATGTCCCAGCCGAGCCGCTTCAAGCCCCGTACCAACGTGTCTCGCCTCATTTGATACTCGGAGACCTGGGCCAAGCGTGCTTCCTCGCCGTTTCTCAGGGCCACGATTGCCGCAATCTGAACGGCTTGGAAGATTCCATAGTCGTAATAGCCCTTGATCGCTTTGAGAGCACCCAGCATGTCCCGGTTGCCCGCCGCGAATCCAACCCGCCAGCCGGCCATATTGTAGCCTTTGGACATGGTCGTGAACTCGCAACCAACGCTCTTGGCCCCTTTCACCGACAGGAAGCTGGGCGGCTGAAATCCGTCGAATCCCAGGTCGCCATAGGCAAAGTCGTGGATGACGAAAAACCGATACTTTTTGGCAAGGGCGACGATTTCCTCAAAGAACGACTGGTCGACAACGGAGGCGGTCGGGTTATGCGGATAGTTCAGCACCAGTATCTTCGGGCGGGGATAGAGACTTTCGCAGATCCGGGCAACATTCGCCAAGAAGACCGACGGCTCTCGGACATCGAGTGAGATCACGTTGGCAGAGGCAAGGGCGACCGCATGGATATGGATCGGAAAACTGGGCGCCGGGACCAGGGCGGTGTCGCCCGCTCCCAGCAAAGCCAGGCACATATGGCTGAATCCCTCTTTCGAGCCAATGGTCGCCACGATTTCCTGGTCGGGATCGAGGCTGACGCCGAATCGCGACTCATAACGTGTGGCGACTTCCTTGCGTAAGTTGTAAACACCAGTCGCGACGCTGTAGCGGTGGTTCCGCGAATCGCGGGCGGCCTCGCAGAGCTTGTCGACAACGTACTCCTCGGGCGGGTCGGTGGGATTTCCCATCCCTAGGTCGATCACGTCCACACCCGCTCGCCTCTTGCGGTACTTCAGTTCATTGATTCGACCGAAAAGATAGGGCGGCAGGTTGCGGACCCGTGGAGCCACCTCGAGATCGTAATGCTCGATCGACTCGTGCTCCTCACAAGCCTGGGTTTGTCTTGGGCTCGTTCATCGCGATTCCCATCCCGACAACGGGCATGGTCCGGAAACGGACGACGCCCACACTCTCTTCCGTCGATCTCACCGCTTGACTGATCTCCGCCGCGCCAGTCGAACCGTCATCTCGCGGTGCTAAAGGTTTCATCAATCGATTTTATCAATAGCGAGCCAGGAATACATCATGGGCTCGCCTTCCGCTCTGCTGAGGAATGTAGGGGTTATGACGGCGGATATCCACGGTCTCGACCCGTTTAACGCAATTTTCCGCGACTGAGGGGTCGATACTCGGTGTACCACCAGGAGGACCCTCCGACTCCGATATACTCCACCCCGATCGACCCCGCGGATCTTGGTCAATCTGGATCATCCATAGATCAAAGGGGACGTCCAGGTCAAACCTGGACCGTCCCCTTTTTCATTTCCTCGGATCAATCGTCGGATGAGACCGAACGCCAGTCTTTTCACGGTGTTCAGTCGCGTGAGGCTGCGTCATTTCGCCTTCTTCGACAAGGTCACATACCGGCCGCCTACTTTCGGTTTCTGGACGTAGACGGACAGCTCGTCAGACTTGGAGGTCAGGTCCTCGAATTCCTTGACGCTAGTCAGAGGTTGAATGCTGCGGTCACGAATCACCTCGGTAATCACGTCGCCTTCCTCGATCCCTTCCTCGGCGGCGGGGCTACCGCTCTTGACGGAGCTGACGAGGACGCCTTTCTGTTTCTCGGGCAGCCCAAGCTGCTTGGCCAGGGCAGTGGTCAACGGCTGGACTTCGAGCCCGAAACCGCTGATCGCCGTCTTCTCCGGTTCGCCCGCGTTCGGCTGACCTCGGGGTCCTGTTCCTGTTCGAAGACAACCTTCTCCGCGCGGCAGGCACAACCGACACGGACCGTTCTTTGCCTTCGCGGATGAAGTTGATCTCGTAAGGCTTCGCCACCTCGCTGGTCGCGACCTTTAGACTGAAGGTGGATGCATCGTGGATCTTATCCCCCGCGAATCCGACGATAACATCACCCTCCTTTAGCCCAGCTTTCTCGGCGGGACTGCCGGGAACCACGCTCCCGACCAGGACCCCCTTGGTTCCCTCGTCAAGTCCGAGTCCGCGGGCAATCGCGGGAGTCAACGGTGCCAGCGCGATGCCAATCCGGGCATAGTGGACCTTGCCGTCCTTGATCAACATTTCGGCCACGCTGGAGGCCAGATTGATGGGGATCGTGAAGCCAATCCCGTCATTACCGCTGCTGCCAGAGACTATGGCTGAATTCATTCCGATGACATCGCCGTTCATGTCGACCAGCGGCCCACCGGAGTTGCCCCGGTTAATCGCCGCATCGGTCTGGATGAACGACTCGTACTCGTTGATCCCCACCGCGTTGCGGTCGAGGGCCGAGATAATGCCCGTGGTGACGCTCTGGCTGAAGCCAAAGGGCGAACCCACCGCCATGACCAGCTCACCGACCTTGAGCTTGCCGCTGTCAGCCTTTTCGTAGCGGGGGATAGCTTGTGTTGTCAACTTTGATGACCGCCACATCCGACCGCTTGTCGGTTCCCACCACCGTTGCCTTGACTCTCACTCCGTCGTGGAACGTGACTTCAATCTTTTCGCTGTTTTCCACGACATGGTTGTTTGTCATGATGTGACCGCGGTTGTCATACACGAATCCTGAACCAAGGCCCGTGGATCGGAATCCGAACTGTTCCTTTTCCGGGTTGCCCGATTCCGGGTCCAGGAACCGCTTTAGCAAGTCTTCGAAGTCCTTGGGAATGGCCGGACCATTGCCGCGAGGGTTCGGGTTTTGAAAACGACGCATATTGGGCAGGCCAGAAACGCCGCCAGGCCTTCTTCTGGACACTAATCTGGACCACAGACGGCTTCTACGAAGTCAGCAACGGCGCCGAAAGCCTCGGAAAGTGCCGCGGCTGTGCGATGACTTTCATCCGAAACTTTGGGTGCCGCGGGGATCGTACGGAGGAAGCCCGCTGAGCTCAGAAGTGCGGCCGATGCAGACAATCAATGCCGCCCATGCGACTGGATTACGTTTCATATTCAATCGACTCCTTAGGATGACCATGAGGTCTAGATGCCACGAGAATGTCGAGGAATCACTCGACAACGGAACCAAGCGGACCGTACGACCCGACTGACCGAGGGAACGCTCGCCGTGAAAGACGGCCCAGCGCCCAGGATTTGGTGTCGCCCGATCTTGAGTCTCCAGCCGATCTCGACAGAAATCGGTCCGCTCGAGCCGGTCGGGCGAACCGAGAAGCTCTCCCGTGACAGCTCGCACAAAATGTACTTCATTGCTACGCACGATTTATTCAGAAGGTTTGGGTCATATCCGTTGCTCCGGTTTCACCAACGCGAATCTGGTTGAGCCGATTATACCGATTTCGCTCGCTTTCTCATCGAGTTCAGCCGACGCTCCCAGCCATTGAAAAACAGGAATGTTGCGGGGATCGCGCGGCTTTCGACTCCCGTCTAACTACCTGGCTCGATCGCGATCGAACTGATACTTTAGAACCTTGTACTGACTAGTCAACTATTTTTTCGATTCGTCGGGAGAATCGTGCTCATGCTCGACCCGCGCGATTCTGTCCCGGAAGCGTTCCTGTGCCGCGCTGGCCAACTCGGGGTCCAGGAACTATCCATCCGTCGATTATCGATGGCGGTCGTGGGACGAGGCATTCATGATCCCATGATCTGGAGTCGCGATTTCCAGGTGCCACGGCGGCTGCGAGACGCGGTCGCGAGCCCGCTGCCCAGGTTAGTGCTGGAGCGGTCAGTAACCTCTCCCGTTGATGGCTTCCAAAAGTTGCTGTTCCGCACCGGCGAGGGCTGGGCCGTCGAGACGGTTTTGATTCCGTTACACAAGCCGGGTGCAGTGAGTGTGTGCCTTTCCTCTCAGGTTGGGTGCCCGATGGGATGCGTCTTCTGCGCCACGGCGCGAATGACGCAGCAGGCGAAACCTCGAAACCTGGGAGATCGTCGATCAGTTCATTCAAGCGAGGGAGATGGTCCGTTCGCAGGCTCGAAGGATCACGGGCGCGGTGTTTATGGGTATGGGTGAGCCATTCCTGAACTACGAGCGAGTCATGGCGGCAGCCGAGTTGCTTCGCTGTCCCTTTGGTGGAGCGGTCGGGGCGCGGGCGATCACGATCAGTACTGTGGGTCTGGTCACCGAGATCGATCGATTCACGAACGAGAAGCGGAAATATCGGTTGGCCATCAGTCTTGGTGCGGCGACGGATGCAAAACGTGCGTGGCTGGTCCCTCTAGCCAGCCGAACACCGATCGTGGATGTGATGGCGGCGGCACGCCGACATGCCCTGTCGCGTCGTGATCGTGTCATGCTCGTGTATGTCTGCATCGGCGGCGTCAATGTCGACGAGTCCGATGCCGAGGCACTTGCCGCACTGATTGGCGACACCCCCGTCCGGCTCGATCTGATCGATGTCACTGATTCTTCCGGTCGTTGGCAAGCACCCGCGGCCGAGGAATACCGTCGCTTTCGCGATGCCTTATCTCGTTGGCTCCGCCAGCCAGTCGTGCGGCGATACTCGGGCGGCGCCGACATCGATGCGGCATGCGGCACGCTCGCGGCCACATAAACGGCACGCTGCATCCCCGGAACCGCGGGCAAAAATCGTGCGCCGCATCGGACAGGGATCGTGTCAAGCCTGGCGGGAGTGAGCGCGCCGCTTCAAATCGTGGCGAAGGGCCGCTAGCAACTCGAGCGTCGGCTTGAGATAAGGCCGGAAGGAAGGCTGGCTGGCGACTCGCAGCTCGGCATCGGGGATCGGCTCAAAGACGCGGCGTCCTCGGCGTACTGTGCGTTCAACAACACCCCGGTCAACCAGAAACAGGAGGAGGCCCGCCCGTTGGCTGAGTGGTATCGCCGACCAGAATTCGGAGTCGGTGAGATCATTTTCGAGGTGCAGGCCAGAGTACCGGGTTGCTTCTTCGAACAGAGCCAGACGATGCTCGTCGTTGCGGTGTTGGCCGAAGTGAGCGATCCGGCCGATCCAGTTGCGAGACAGTTGATTCACAAGTGAGGCAGACACGGACTTCTTGATCCTCTCGGGCCAGTCAAATCGTCCTTCGACACAGAAAGCATCTCTTAATTGTTAGGACATCCCGAGCCGCCGGGCAAGGGCTTCGTGCCGAATTGAGGAATTCTTGCATCATGTTTAACAGAAACTTGATTTCCAACCCGCAGCTTTCATGCCAGACAACGAGAAGGACGCCGCGGGATTTCTCTTTTGACATCTGACGTTCGAATCGACTATGTTCAGACAACGAAAAACGCAATTGGTGCGCCACGCCCGGGTTTCGTCGCGAAGACCACACCCGGGCGTCAGCCTGATGAGGGATCGTCGGAGCTCGGAAGCATATCTTTCTATGTTCTCCATCTTGCCAAGCCTATTAATTCGACATCCAAAGGTCATTGTTCTGGGATGGCTTGCGCTCGCGGCCGTGTTGTATTCCGTCGCGCCGCGGTGGGAGCAAGTCACGAAGGACGATAGCGTCCGGTTCTTCCCGCCTGAGTCAATGAGTGTGGTCGGACACGACTTGCTGGAGAGTGGATTCCCGAAGGATGCCTCGAGTTCCGGCCTGGTCCTGGTTCATGAACGGAAGGACCGACACCTCACGACGAACGACCTCCGCTACATCGAAAGAGTCGCCGACGACCTTGACCGGTTCGCCCGGTCGAATCCGGAGTTGGGGATCACGAAGCTCGATACCCATCGGACACCGGTGATCGGACCGCGTTTAATCGGCACAAGTGCGGATGGCCGCGGTCAGGCGGCATTGACGATGGTCTCGCTGGACGGGCACTCACCTCTCCAGGAAGAGCCGGATCGCCGTCGACAAGATTCTGGAATGGTCCAAGACCGAACCGGCCCGCCGCCCGCGATGGACTGGAGTATGCCTTGACCGGTTCGGCGGTAGTGGGCCACGACACGAACAGGGCAGCCAGCGAGAGCATCAACAACACGACCATACACGACCGTCGCCTTGGTGGTTGCTGATTCTCCTGATGGTTTACCGATCGCCGTTGCTGGCGATGGTCCCGCTGGTCACGATCGCACTTTCGGTGTTCGTGTCGCTGAAGATGATCGCGCTGTTGACCACGGTTCCTGGCCTCGGTTTTCAAGTGATCAACATCACCAGGGTCTTCGTGGTGGTGGTCCTCTTTGGCGCGGGCACCGACTACTGCCTGTTCCTGATCGCGCGTTATTCCGAGGAGCTAGCCCGCGGAAGGTCGAGGATCGACGCCCTTCATGAAGTCCATCAAACAGGTCGGCGCGGCACTCGTCGCCAGCGCCGGTACGGTAATCGTCGGGCTGGGCATGCTTTATTTCTCGAGCTTCGCCAAGGTTCGATACACGGGCCGACGATCGCTCTGAGCCTGACTATCTCGCTGATCGCCGCCTTGACTCTCGCCCCCGCGATGCTGGCCTGGCTAGGCGGTGCGATCTTCTGGCCGTTCCGCGCCCTCATCACCTGAAGGGTGCGGATCGCGAAGCCGAAAGCCTGGAGGCGCTTCCCATGAAGGGGTTCTGGGTTGGAGTCGCCGACTTGGTCGTCAAGCATCCACTGGCGATTTTGTCGGTCTGCCTGATCGTGATCGTGCCACTGGCCGTCGTTGGTGGCCGCACGCAATCGAATCACAGCCAGCTCGCCGATCTCGATCCGGACCGGGACAGCGTGGTCGGCGCCAATGTGGTGAAACGCTATTTCGACGTTGGCGAGTTCGGTCCTGCGATCGCTTTGATTGACAACCCTGGACTCGATTTCCGGTCGCCACGGGGGCGCGAGGCGATCGACGACGATCACCGGCGATTGCTGGCGATCGACAATGTCGCCGACGTCCGATCTCTGACGTCACCTCTTGGCAACCCCAGCACAACCGGCTCGCGACCCAGGGTTGCTCGGCAGTTTAGCCGGCCGAGCCGTCAGCCTGGCGGCCGAATCGCGCTATGTCAGCACCAAGCCGAATCGCGAGTCGGATCGGAACCACATCACTCGCATCGACGTCGTTTTCAAAGCCGATCCCTTCTCGGCCGAGAGCATGCAGACTCTTGAACACGTTGACGACACACTTCGGGCCGCGACGCTCTGCCGGTCAACCCCTCGAAGGCACAACCGCGATCGGGTTTTACCGGTTCCACGGCAGCGGTGAGTGACCTGAAACATGTGACCACGAACGACGAGCGCAGAATGTATGTCTTGGTGACCCTTGGCGTTTATGCCGTCTTGGTCATGCTGCTGCGACGCCCGGGGATCTGCCTCTATCTGATCGTCACCGTGGTGCTCGGCTACCTGGCATCGCTGGGAGTGACCGACCTGGTCTTCCGGGCCTTGCACCGAGGCGGTACACCCTGGAACGGACTCGATTGGACCGTCGGTTTCTTCCTGTTCGTCATCTTGGTCGCTGTCGGCGAGGACTATAACATCTTGCTGATGACCCGCGTGATCGAGGAAGAGCGAAAGCACGGCACGACCGAGGGGACACGCCGCGCAGTCGCTCATACCGGCGGCATCATCAGTTCGTGCGGCCTGATCATGGCCGGAACGTTCGGATCGATGCTGACGGGCAGCCTCACATCGCTTCGCCAACTGGGCTTTGCGCTCGGGCTCGGCATCCTGCTCGACACGTTCCTGGTCCGGCCGATCCTGGTGCCCGCCTTCGTCGTGTTGATGGACAGGGCCCGCGATGCGCCGCCAGACCGCGATAGGACGCGAGCCAAGCGAAGGATGATCGAGGCTACGTAAGGGGCGGTCAACGTAGATTGCCGGCCGACGAGCGGCGCTCACCGCTGAGCGACGGCGGCACACTCCGGTCTGCGAGGCGGTCCGAGAACGCGGAGGTCAGATCGCCGTCGATGCGTCGCGCTGTGGCGCGGTCTCGCTTTCGCTCCCCACCGCGACGAGCGGGCCTGCGACTCCTCCTGTTCGCGCTTGGTCGTCGCGTCGAAATTGAGCCGTTTCGTTTCATCCTGACTGGTGACGGTGACGTTGACCAGGTCCTTGCCCTTGAACGCGTTCCGCAAGATTTCCTCCGCGAGCGGGTTCTCGATCAGGTTTTCAATTGCTCGACGGAGCGGACGCGCACCGTAATCAGGGTTATACCCCTTGAAGATCAAGAAATCCTTGGCCTCGTCGGTCAAGACCAGCTCGAGGCCGCGTTCAGCTCATCCGGGACCGGATCTTGGACAATTCGATCTCGACGATCTGCTTGAGGTCGTCCTTGCTGAGGGCGTGGAATACGATCACGTCATCGAGTCGGTTGAGGAATTCGGGCCGGAAATACTTCTCGATGGCGACCTTGAGACGTTCCTTCATCTGTTCGTAGCTACCCGCTTCGTCCCGGCCGCGATCGAAGCCGAAGATGTTGGTGTACGACGTCACCTCGGCGCCGGCGTTGGTGGTCATGATGATGATCGTGTTCTTGAAATCGACGTTACGACCGAAGCTGTCGGTGAGCCGGCCCTCCTCCATGATCTGCAACAAGGTGTTGTAGACGTCCGGATGGGCCTTCTCGATCTCGTCCAGAAGGACCACCGCGTAGGGACGGCGGCGGATCTTCTCGGTCAACTGGCCCCCTTCCTCATAGCCGACATAGCCGGGAGGAGCACCGATCAAGCCGGGAGACATTGTGCTTCTCCATGTATTCCGACATATCGATCTGGATTAAGGCGTCGGAGTCGCCGAACATGAACTCGGCGAGCGCCTTGGCCAGTAGGGTTTTGCCGACGCCGGTCGGACCGGCGAAGATGAAGCTGCCGATCGGCCGCTTGGGGTCCTTCAAGCCGGCACGGCTGCGGCGAACGGCTTCGCTGATCCGCTTGATGGCCTCGGACTGGGAGATGACCTTCTTCTGGATGTCTGCTTCCATCCGCGAGCAGCCGGGTGGTCTCCTCGGTTTCGAGCCGGGTGAGTGGGATGCCGGTCATCTTGCTGACGACTTCGGCGACGACCTCTTCGTCAACGGTGCCGTCGATTTCCTTGGACCGCTCACGCCACTCGCGCGTGATGGTCTCCTTTTTCTTCTTGAGCTTGTCGGCCTGGTCGCGCAAGGCGGCGGCCCGCTCGAAGTCCTGATTGGCGACCGCCTCTTCCTTGTCCTGGTTGAGCCGTTCGATCTGCTCGTCGAGCTCCTTCAAGTCCGGTGGGCGGGTCATGGCCTTGAGCCGAACCCGCGCACCGGCCTCGTCGACGACGTCGATCGCCTTGTCCGGCAGACAGCGGCCAGTGATATAACGATCCGACAGCTCGACCGAGGCTTCGAGCGCCTCGTCGGTGATCTGGACGCGGTGGTGCGCTTCGTAGCGGTCGCGAAGACCCCGGAGGATCTCGAGCGCCTCGCTCTTGCTGGGCGGCTCGACGATGATCGTCTGAAACCGCCGTTCGAGCGCACCGTCCTTCTCGATGTATTTGCGATATTCGTCGAGGGTCGTGGCACCGATGCACTGGACCTCGCCTCGTGCCAGCGCGGGCTTTGAGGACGTTGGAGGCGTCGATGGCCCCCTCGGCCCCACCGGCGCCGACCAGGGTGTGCAGCTCGTCGATGAACAAGATCGTGTTCTTGGCACGCCGCACCTCGTTCATGACGGCTTTGATTCGCTCTTCGAACTGGCCGCGGTACTTGGTACCAGCGACCATCATCGCCAGATCCAGGACCACGATCCGGCGGTCGCGGAGCAACTCCGGAACGTTGCCGTCGACGATCATCTGGGCGAGGCCCTCGACAATCGCCGTCTTGCCGACCCCGGCTTCACCGAGCAGCACCGGGTTGTTCTTGGTTCGGCGAGACAAGACCTGGATCACACGCTCGATTTCATTTTGGCGGCCGATGACCGGATCAAGCTTGCTTTGCCGTGCCAGGTCGGTCAGGTCACGCCCGAAAGAGTCCAAGGCCGGAGTCTTGGACTTGTTGCCTTTTGACGTGGCTCCGCGTTCGCTTTCGCCGCCAGCGTCCATCCCATGACCGAGCAAGTTGAGCACCTCCTCGCGCACTTCTTCGAGCTTCAGATTGAGGTTCATCAGCACCTGGGCGGCCACACCTTCCTGCTCACGCAACAAGCCGAGCAGAAGATGTTCGGTCCCCACGTAATTGTGATTCAGGTTGCGAGCTTCCTCGATGGCATACTCGATGACCTTCTTGGCCCGAGGAGTCTGGGGCAAGTTTACCCATCGTCACCATCTCGGGCCCGGCCTGAACGATCTTCTCGACTTCATTGCGAATCTTGCGCAAATCCACGTCCAGATTCCGCAGGACGTTCGCGGCCACGCCGCTCCCTTCCTTGATCAAGCCAAGCAAAACGTGCTCGGTTCCGACGTACTCATGGTTAAACCGCTGCGCCTCTTGGTTGGCGAGCTGCATGACCTTGCGAGCACGATCGGTGAAGCGTTCATACATGCGGGTCTACTCCGATCCGACGATTATATCCCCAGCCAGCGGCCGTCCCGATCTAGCTCCTCTTTTCATTCTACGCCACTGCGCGGACATCCCGTGAGCGGAGTTACAAACTGTCTGGGGAGATCGATCGATCCTTATTTTATTGATAATAGCGCCACAACCACCCACTCACACAGTTTTAGAACCGACGGACGCGGTGGTCATCAACGGAAGAGGCTCGGGTGCCCTCGCCACGACAGACGGCGCTAACCCGAGCCCGATCGCGATCCATTTTTAGGTCACGTGTTTCGCGTCTCACTTTTCATCGAGCCGGGCCAAGGCTTGCTGGATCTCCCAACGCCACTTGGCGCCCCCACTCGATTGTAAGCATTGCTGAAACGTACGACGAGCTAAATTCGGCTGCTCGGTGCGAAGATACAGAGTTGCCAAGTTGCATCAGGGCATCGGCGTCAGACTCATCCCGTGCCAGAATCTGCTCCAGACGTCGCCGCGATTCGCTCCAACGCCCCTGAAGATAGGACTCATGGGCCTCGTCGAAACAGCTTTTCGATCTCATGGCGATGCCGATCCGGATGACAAAGGCCGACCCACCAGACCGTGTAGCCGAAACTGGCGAGCCAGGACACGATAGCAAGAATGCCAAGGAACTCGGACCAGCCCGGGGCGAACGCCTCAGTCCAGATCCAGCGAGCCACGATGGCTAGATTCAGCGTCGACGCGAACAGAGTCGCCAGAAGTAGGCCCAAGACCTCTTGTCCTAGCCAGATCTGGGCGAGACCGGGCCAGAAGGATAAGGCGACGATCCGGAACCGCCTCTGCATGCCCGAATCCTTCCCGTCAATTCGACCCGACAAGACTCTTCCCCGTCCCTGCAGCAATCCCAACTTCAGATTGTAGATGGACCCGTGCCGCGAATCAAGTTGCGGTCGATCTCGGCAACGAGACCTCTACGCTGTTCGCCACCTGCTAGCGAACGATCTTGTCCAGGAACTGTCGGCCCAGAACCTTTAGCTTCTCGCGGTCTTCTCGTCGTAGTCCAGTTCTCACGGAAAACGTTATGATCTAAGGGTGTTCCGTTCAAGCTCACGACCATCTGATCGACAGTGCCGCTCAGGGTCAACGAAGTCGCTCGCTCCAGGTCGACGTTTAGCTCGCCGAGGATGCGCCTGGCCCTGTCGGGGATTCGTTGTGTCAACGCGTCGAATTTGATCCGGTAATCGATCTGGCCGTCCAAATCCGTCCAGCCCGACAGGGTCATCGGGATCCGGCCGATATTCAACATGAAATGATCGGTGGTAATCCGGCGATCCCTGACCACGAAATCCGACCGAACGGAGGCGATTCGTCCACGACCGGAAAGCTCGGCGACTTTCCTCAATTCATCCACAATTGGTGCGCCGTCCAGATCGATCGGATTGATCGAGATCTCGCCCTGCACCAGCCAGTGATTGCCTCAAGGCCTCGCGCGTCGTGCCGCTGCGTGCAGGTGGAAGTCCGCGTGCATTCGCCCTTTGAGATTGAGCGGTGAACCGGCGAGGACCGGTACCACATAGCGGAGAATCTCGCTCATCCCGTCGTCGAGTATGACGTCGTCGGCGAAAATCGTCCCTCCATGACGGGTTCCGGGCCGCTTCGATCCAGTTGCCCGATGAATCGAAACGGGCCGCCGTTGATCGATCCGCGCAGGTAACGGATCAAAGTCAGTCTTCCCTCCCAGGCCCCTTCGCCCTCGACGTTCTTCAAGAGGAGCTTGGTCTTGGTCGGTTCATCAATGAGCTCGATCGAACCATTTCGGATCTGGACGGCAACGAGGTCCGAAGCCGGTTGAGCTCGAACCAACCCGCCAGGCGGTCGATCCTCGCGAATCAGATCCGACATTTCGAACGAGCCGTCGCGGCGCCTCAGGACACGGAGCTTCACTCCGTCAATTTCCAGAAGCGAGGGCTCGAGTTTCCCCCAAAGGAGCTGAGGCAGGCTGACATCGAGTCGGAGGTCGGTCGTCTTCAGCCACGGATCATCGCTGCCTTGCGGTGAACCGATCTCGAGGTTGGCGAGCCGAATCCCGCCCAGCAAGCAAACTGACAGACCTTCGAGTCGAACCGAGCGATGAGTCCGAGCCTCCAGAGCAGCGACGACATGACGCTTGGCCCACCCGGTTGGGGCCACCAGTCACGACCCCGATCCAGAGGATTGGCGGAATCAGAACGATTCCGATCACCATCGACGCGAACAATCGCACTCGGCTGCACTTCATGGGAATCCCTCCCCGGTCCTCGCAAGGGCTCGTTTCCCGCTCTGCGCCGTCGTTGCCGATCATTCTCAGTCCGGTCGCGGCGCAGGCCAATCACCACGACACGGGACGGTCGCACGGGGACCATACTCCAAACACACCTATTGGGCAAGCACAGTCCTGGAGCAAGGCAAAATGATCGAACTGGTCAGGTCGACTCGACGATCGACTTCAAGATTCCCATGACCTTGTTGAGATCATCGATGTCATACTCGGGATTATCGATGATGAGCAATGACCCTTCAAGTTGAAGGAACTTCCACAGTCTGCCAATCGTGACGACTCCAAAAACGCGGTCGATGGCTCGCCCCGCTTTCTGGTTGCAGAGTTGGGCTCCGCACATCGAGGCGATACATTGGCCAAGACCCGTTCGGATCAAGTCGTTCTTGGCTTCGACGATCGCCACAAACGGGGCGGTCAAGACGAACTTGCTCTCACCCTTGGTCAAGATGAAGTCACAAAAGCCGTTCAGTCCCACGCTGGCATCAGCTTCCCATTCCACTCCCGAAAAGAGTTGAAATCGATGGCCGAGGATTCGCCGCAACTCCAAGAGGACCGGAGCAATGATAAACTCGGACTTGGCCTTTTCGGTGCTGTTGGCCACGGCCAACTCGACCCCATCCCGAAGGATTGCCGCAAACTCCTCGCGGACAGTGAACGGCGTCGCGGTTGAGAATAAGTCGCCGTCGCGTAAGGTCAAACCCAAATCCTGGAGCACTTTGGGAAAGGTAAACTGTTGAAATGACAAGGCGATCCTCCTCGCGGCTCTCGCGGATTCTTGTTGAACATTGCCGCGACAACGATTAGACCATCTTAACAGGTCGGAACGATCCTGAGAGAAAACAACCCGTGAGGACCCTAGAAATGCCGGCTCAACTTCATGCCCTTGCTCTGCGTTACTCGCTTGCCGCGCTCGTTTATACGGCGACCATCCTCTTGGCGAATCCGGCTCGTGGCGAGGAGCTGTCTCTGGTCCAAGATGTGGAGTTTCAACCCCTCTCCGCGCAAGTGAAGCGAGTGGTTGAGGCCTCGAAATGCTAGGACAGCCTTTGGGCAGGACGACAAGGCGAAGATCGCGCAGGCGATCGAATCGACCGGCCAGGATTCCGCCATCCGGACGATTCAGACGATTTTGGACAAGTACTGTTTGATCGGGATCGAGATTAATCCCGAGAGCCGGGTCAAGGCCATGCAAGGAACGGCTCGTCCGCACCTCGTCCAGAATGGATGGTCAGTGTTCCTGGTCAAGGTCAATAACCAGGCCGGTGTCACGGCGGCTTTGGTCGCCGAGAGTCCCAATGCGGCACCTGTATACAAACAATCGACCAACCAGGCAGAGCCGCAAGAAATCGATCGGCCCTTCTCAGATCATCCAGCGTTGGGCGGACGTATCCATGTTTAACGATCGGCCGCTGTTGCGGTCGTTGTCGGGTTTGGGCCTCGAGTACCGGGTCATTCAGATCTATAGTCGGGATGCGGGCAAACGCGAGGCAAAAATCAGTTTCAACGTCGGCCAGGGGACTCAGGACCTGGGGTTCCGCAGCGATGTCGATATTCTATTCACCATCGAACCCGCTGTCACGGTTGTACTCGACGTCCGCGACGACGATGGTGAGCCCACGATGGCTTCGTTCATCTTTCGAGATCGGTTAGGACGGGTCTATCCCTCGCCCAGCCGTCGGCTCGCTCCCGATTTCTTCTTCCACCCTCAGATCTATCGCCAAGCTGGTGAGTCCGTGGCACTCCCAGCGGGTGAATATCAGGTCCAATTCACTCGAGGACCCGAGTACATCGTGCAATCGAAGATCATCAACGTGCCGCAGACCAAGATGCACCGGGAGAGCTTTCGACTAAAGCGTTGGATCGACCTGGCCAAACTCAATTGGTTCTCAGGCGATCATCACGTGCACGCCGCGGGCTGTGGACACTATGAAAGCCCGACCGAAGGGGTCAAGCCCGCGGACATGTGGCGCCATATTCTGGGCGAAGATCTCGACGTCGGCTGCGTGCTCTCCTGGGGACCCTGCTGGTATGCACAGAAGCAGTTCTTCGACGGCAAGGTCCATCCGCTTTCAACGGCCAACTACCTGATGCGTTACGACGTCGAAGTCTCAGGGTTCCCCTCGTCCCATGCCGGTCACCTCTGCTTGCTGCGGCTGAAGGAGGATGACTATCCGGGAACAACTCGGATCGAACAATGGCCGAGCTGGGACCTGCCCGTTCTGAAGTGGGGGAAGTCGCAAGGGGGTATCGTCGGCTTCTCGCACTCGGGGTGGGGATTGAAAACGCCCGACGGCAAGCTGCCATCGTATGAAATCCCACCATTCGACGGCATCGGCGCCAACGAATACATCGTCGACGTGGTGCACGACGCCGTCGATTTTATCTCCAGCGTTGATACGCCAGCGCCCTGGGAGCTGAACATCTGGTATCACACCCTGAACTGCGGCTTTCGGACCAAGATCAGCGGAGAGACCGACTTCCCGTGTATCTACGGCGAACGAGTCGGCCTGGGGAGGGTCTATGTCAAGCTCCCCGATGGTCAGCTCGATTTCGATAAATGGTGTGAAGGAATCAAGCAGGGCCGCTCCTATGTGAGTGACGGGCACAGCCATCTGATGAACTTTCAGGTCAACGATATCGCTCTGGGTGAATCGGGGAGCGAGCTGAAACTCGCCAATGCTGAAACTGTCCGACTCACGGCTCAAGTGGCGGCCTTTCTCGAGCCCAATCCCTCGGCCGAAGCCCGAGCCATCCGCCGGCGATCGCTCGAACAGAAGCCTTACTGGGATCTTGAGCGCGCTCGGATCGACGATACACGTAAAGTACCGCTTGAGGTCGTGTTGAACGGGGAACCGGTGGCGCGGACCGAAATTTCGGCCGATGGGAGCGTCCAGGGAGTCTCGTTCGACGTTCCGATCAAGAAATCGAGCTGGGTCGCCTTGCGAATCTATCCCTCTTCCCACACCAATCCCGTTTTCATCGTCGTCGGAGGTAAGCCCATCCGGGCCTCCAAGAAATCCGCCGAATGGTGCCTGAAGTCGGTCGATCAATGCTGGTCGAAGAAGGAGCCGGCCATTCGTTCAGCAGACAAGGCCGAGGCCAAGAAGGCGTACGACGTGGCTCGCGATGCCTACCGCAAGATTTTAGCGGAAACTGGCGGGGATTGAGACCCGGCTCGGCCCGCCGGCATCGATTCATCCTTTCCGTGTTCGGTATAATCGGGAGTGGTGAATGAATGCAACACGCACGCTCGTCCCGAATTTTCGGATCAAGGCGGTGAAAAATGAGCATGGCTTCGACAGCAAAACGGGGCGTGGAGGTCACATTGCTCCGGCCGGATTTGGGTCCACAGACCTATACACTGCCCGAGCGTGCGAAACTTGCGGATCTCTTGCGCGAGGCCGGCGGAGGAATCGAGTTGAAAAACATCCTGATCGATGGTCGCTCGCTGGAGGAAGTCCTGATCCTGAATTCCGGCATGGCGATAACCGTTGTCCCGGAGCCTCTGCCTGATCGAAGGACAGGCCTGTCGCGCAGACGACGTCATCGGCGACTTTAAATTGTTTGACGAGGTGGCGACCTTCGAGGCCCACTTGCCCGGGTGGGCCGATCGCGAGGGTGAATTCGTCCTGATCAAAGGTCGAGATGTGCTCGGCTTCTACCCGAACCGTGAGGAGGCACTGGACGCGGGCTACGACCAACTCGGGACTGGGCCGTTCCTCATCAAGCAAATCCTTGCCGACGAGCCAGTCTATAATCTTGACCGGATTGTGCACTGATGCCTCACTACACGGTAGTGTTCGGCTCGGACGGCCCGGTGATCGACTTGGCGGTCGCGGCAAGTAGGTCACGGCATCGGCGGTTGGCGTCACAAGGGTTCGTTGCGCCTTCACCGATGCCCGTCCGGGCCTTGATAGACACCGGGTCCGACATCTCGGCCGTTCACCCGCACGTCCTGCAACAGTTCGGCGTGGATGAAACCGACTCGACCCGCGTCCGGCGACCGGGCGTAGAAGGTGGTTTCCGGGTCGCCTCACTGTTCGACGTTCGGTTATCGATCGGCGGCCTCCGTCCCGGCGCACTTTTGGGTCTCGACCCAGGTGATCGGAGTGGAACCCTCGACGCCCGCGAGTCTTGGCGCTGGTCGGTCGAGACGTTTTGGAGCTCTGCACGTTGTTCTATAACGGGCCGCGGGGCGAGCTGAGTCTATCGTGCTGAGTTTGGCCATTTCCCCGCCGATCGCTACGGGTGGGAACTGGCTGTCGAAAAGAACGAAGAAATCTGGAGACGAGCGGAACCGGTAGGATGGGATGAGCGACCACGACCAGAACCTTGCCCGCGCGTTCGACTCGCAAGCTCCTCTCTTCGAGCGTGCGCCGGTACAGAGCGACCCGATTGCTCTTGAGCGGCTTGTCAGGGAGGCCGAATTGCCGGCGGGATGCCTTGTCCTGGACGCCGGTTGCGGACCGGGCCTGGTGAGCGCCGCGCCTCTTGGAAGCCGGATATCGAGTCGTTGGCGTCGACCTCTCGCGAGAAATGATCGAGCGGGCGCGGAAGCGCTGTTCGCATCACGGCGAGCGCGCAGGTTCATGCAGCTCTCCGTGTTCGATCCTGCGATCGATTCGTTAGGTCCGTTCGACGCCGCTGTTTCCCGATACGTGCTCCATCACGTCGAGGATCCCCCGGCGTTTCTCGCGCGCCAAATCGCATTGCTGGACTCGAACGGTGTCTTCGTGGTGAACGATCACATCACCGACCCAGATCCCGAGGTCGCGAAGCATCACTCGGCAATCGAGATCGCGCGCGATCGAACTCATGTCCGCAACCTGACCGGCGGCGAGCTCGTCGACCTGTTCGCGGCGGCTGGTCTGACGTCGATCCGCTATGTCGAGGAACCGTTCACTCTCGACTTCGACGAATGGTTTGACCGCGGCACGCCCTCCGCGACCAAGGCCGAGGTGCGGCGGCGACTGCTGGAAGGCCCGATCATCCGGAGTTTTCGCCCCCAGCTCTTCGAGAACGGCTCGATCCGGATCGACTGCTTTCGAGCGATCGTCCGCGGGATCAAAACATGACGCGATCGAACACGCGCCACCGGTCTGGTCGCGACTCGTAGACGCGCTACCCGGATCAGTTCATCCGACTATCGTTGCTTGCCGTGGAACGGCTCCGAGGTTGGAGACCGGACAGCGGGGCGAGGACGGCTGCGGCGTCCAGTCGGATCGAGTCACCCGCGGCCATTGTAGACGTCTGTGGCTGGCGAGTCAGGCTTGGAAGCTTCCATGACTGGAGGGGATGTTCCACGAAGGCGTAAAGCAGGTAAGCGACCAGGTTAACCACCGGAAACCCGACGAGAAACACTGTGAGATCATCGCGGGATTTCACGCGAAAGAGACCCATCACGACGATTCCAACTCCCCAATGGCAGAGGTAGACCGGATAGCTGAGGTTCCCAAAGAAGCGGTCAGCCTTCACCATCCACGGCGACAGCGTCTTGGGGTCGAGCCGCATCAGGGTTACGATCGCGAACCCCGAGAAGACCAGCGAGCTATACAGGCCGTATACCCATGGTCCGCCGGGTATATTTTGCGAGAACCAGACGTGCAACCACCAAATGGCCGCCGCCGATACCGCCGCCCAGGGCAGTTTTGATCACCGGCAACCAGTCGCGGATGTGATAGATCAGGCTGCCGAAGCTGAACGCTAGTGAGCATGCCGGAATGAAGATATAACGTTCCACGAACGGTGTTCCAATGGCGACGAGCCAGATCGTGTAAACCACACTGGCCATGAACCAGGCCCCCGTGATCCAGCGATTCCTCGCCAGCCCGAGCGCCATTGCTACATAAAACCAGAGTTCGACGCGGAGAGCGACTCGAGCCGTGTACGAGTTCACCGCCGCCGGGTTCGGTCATGAGAAAAAGCGAATATCGCCAGCCCTGCGCACTGGAGGGCATCGCCAAATGGGGCAAGAGCCTCGCCGCCGTGCCCGGCTTGAAATAGAACAGTAGAAACATGCCGATGCACACTACGTAGTATGCAGGATAGATCCGGAGGGCGCGATTGACCGCGAACCGGCCGATCCCCCGACCCGAGAATCCATACTTTTCGTTGAGGATGAGCGTCATCAGGTACCCGCTAAGGCAGTAGAAGCCCCAAACGGCGTAGGCGGCCGGGCCCCCGAGCATCCCAGCCCACAGGTGGCTAATTGCGACACAAAACGCCAATCCGTAGCGATAAATTCCAAACATGGCATAGATCTCGAGAGGTACTCTGGGGTTCGCCGGAGTTTCGACCGCGAAATGATCGCGGACATGGCGATCCCGCACGCGCTGAAACAAGGCGGTTTCAGGGCGGGATTGTAGCGATTGCTCGAAGGGCGCGAATAGCAATCGCACCAACACCCGACTTCCACACGCCTGCTCCGGAACAATTCGTCAAGTCCGATTCCCGCGCCGGCGGGGCTCTCGGCGACCGGTTAGAGATCAACCCATTTTCGCGAGGTGTCCTCCACTATCGACCTCGAGAAATCGTTTGAACAAGGTAAGCCCTCCGCCACCAAGGCTGAAGCGAGAGAACGGCTGCGTCACGGTCCAATCTCCGGGAGCTTTCGTCTTAATCTCGTGTAGGATGAGTCGATTCGGATTTCCTTTTCTGAAGCGATCGTTCAGGCCACGAAACCATGATCTCAGACAATTACCGTCAGCGCAGCAGGCGTGGAGCTCCCTGGAGGGAAATCTCGCCTGGCCGCGTGAACTCGACTGCGATTTGCTCGACGGGATCGCCCCACCATCCAATCAGACCGCTTAAATCGATCACGGCATTCCCCGCGGGCCCCGTGGTCTGGTCCCAAAACAGGTCCTGACGCGGATGCCTTCTTCCCCGGGCGTCGCACTTCACGATGCGAAGTTCTTGGTCGGTAGTAAATCCCGGCAGAACCAGGTAGTGCGCCTCAGTCATCGGCTGAAATTCAAATGTAACGAACGACCGAGAATCATCACCGCGATAACGCATCGGCCCAATTTCGTGGATCATTCTGAGTTCAACGGGCTTCGCAACCGATAGCGTGCGTGCATCCGCGCCGGGGTTCGCGGGGCGGAGATGCGCGGAGGCACCGCTCCAAGCGCCCGCCGCTCCTGTTTCGTCATTCGTTCCTGAATCAGACCACGAGCTTCCTCGTCCCCAATCGGGCGATCCGTTGATTCCGGAACTTCCACAAGACGCATGAGCGAGAACTGATCAGGATTGAAGATCTTTACTCCCAGGTTCCATGACCGCAATGACGGGGTAATGATGCGGTCAAGCTGCGACCGTACGATGCCTTCCTCCCGCGCGACCTGCCCAAGGCGGTAAAGAGCGGACATAGTCGCTTTCTGGTCCGGGTGACGCAACATTTGAGCCAAATGAGTCTCGATCTCATGATATTGAATCGTAAACATCAGCAGACCAACGATGGTTCCAACCATCTCGGGCACGCCGGCACGGGCATCGCAGCGGCGGATCAACCTCCAAGAGGAAAAGACGGCCGCGAGTACGGCCGCCAATCCCAGTACCGGAACCACATGGTATCGAGATGCCCACTCGTAAACAAGTTTTTCCTCAGGCCATATTCCCCGAGTCACAAGCGCGGCGCGACGTGTATAAGCCGACACGTAACCCAGGTAGATCATCGCGACGCCGACGATAATCAAGCTCCGGTTCCAATTCAGCGCGCGGCCGGGCCACGAGTCCGACTAGGATGGCAAGTGACGCGATGCCCGCTCCTAAACCAACCCATGGTCGAAAAACCTCCGCGCACCAGGAAGCCGGTATGCCGATTGAGCGTCGGCGCCAGGATCCACCCGGGAACACAGAGGGCATACTTCAGCCCCAAAACAGGGTCGGCGAAATCCGAGTTGTTCTTGTGCATCGTGACAATTGGCTCGGTGCCTGCCCACTGGCAAACTGCCAAGTGAGCGGCGACTCCCGTCAGTGCGGCCGCGATCACACGCAATTTGCGGCGCCTCGACGCATTCGGTTCCACCAGCGCACGTATGATCACGATCGGCGCGGCCAGAGTAGCCCAAACTGGTCCCCGAGGGCCCGAGCAGCCGTCCCCAGGCCGATTACGGCCAGCGATCGGATCGGCCGCTTACTAACCGATCCCGCACCGAGGACGCGCGAGCAGAATCCCCACAATCGCCCAGGCAAAACTGCTGGCGGAGTACCACCAAACTGTCTCCATCACAAGTGGGGATTGGGCCGCCATCGCGACGACGATAAAGGTTGCGGTTCGCGAGCCGGTCTCGCGAACCAGCCATCGAACCAACAACGTCAAGACGATGATCCAGGGAGTCACCGAAGCAACACTATATGCCAGCGGAGCCAGCCGCAAATCATGTCCGATCAACTGCCACGTGATCCATGACACCAGGTCGAAGAAGGGCGTGACGTGTTCGTTGTACGGCCGAAAGAGGAGTCGTCCGAGCGGATTTTCAATCAAGTTAACAAGTCGTATGAGTCATCGTGGAAGATTGTCGGATGGACAATCGTCGGAACACGGGCAAGAGGATGACCACTCCGAAGCGGCGGAGCCGCCCACCGTTCGAGGAGTCCGCCCTCTCGCTCCGCCAAGAAATCCGACTCGTCGCGGTCTGGCATCATCCGAATGCTGAAAGCTTCGTCGGGCCGGTCGACCAGCAGGAGTGTTTCCGGAGCCATCAATCCGTGACCGATGGAGCTCTCCCTTTCGATGTTCTGGTCGACTTGGATCATGCCCGGAACCAAACGCTGTGACCGGATCGACTTCTCGCATCGTGCCCTTCCCAAGAGAATCGTGCCCTCGCATTCCGTGCGGTAAGTCCCAATCAGGCCAATGATCGATCACGGAATAGCCGTAACAACCGCCGGCTCCAGAGATCCTTCGACGTCCTCCAACACACGAGCAACCGATTTCAAATCATCGTGCCCGTGTTTCACGTCCGGCTCCAGATCCATCGCCTCAGCCCATTCATTCCAGGCATTTACGAAGACCACGCGCTCCTCGTGCGAGGTACACTTTCCCATGAGCTCAAGCTGCCCTCGGAACAACTCCGGCATCGACTAGACGATGGCGAAACCTTGACGGCTGTGGCGTGAACCTCTCTCAACCCATCCGTAACAGCGGTCAAATGACCTTAGACTTCGACCCAAGGGAGGTGCTTGACTCTCCTGAGCAGGTCATTCTGGGCCCATTTTACGAATGGAAAATCAATACATGAGTGTACATCTACCTCAGGCAATACGTCTTCGCCGATACCATCCTCGAGGAAGATGGCGTTGAACCCAAGCCGCTGCACGCCGACTAGTCGATATCCCTTTCTCCTCCCGAGCTTGACGAACGCCGGGAGACTGGCACCCGAATAAACTCCGAATCCATCGACGTATTCGGTCTTAAAATGCGGCGAATACGGCACGGTAACCGCCCGATCAGCGCCCAGATGCACTGAATCTCCGCGATGACTACCCGGGGTCGGACGACATCGAGTGCTTCCCAGATCCAATAATCCACTCCGTCAATATCCAATGAGAGTAGATCGATGGGACCTTCGTATCCGTTCTGCTGAATGATCTGGTTGATGTTCTCGCGGTTGATCCACGCATTTACGAACTTCGGCGGAAAGCTGGAAAGTATCCCCAAGGTTGGCGTAGTAAGCGCGACCACGGCTCACCAAAATCTCATCTCCATCGATCATGAGACCATTCCAGCCGTGATTGATGATCAAGTTGGCCGTATTACATTCCATGCCATTGCCCGCACAAATCTCGATGCAGCCCGACTTCCCATGCCGATTAGGCTGAATATGTAAAGCAGGATGCCATCTTCACCGTTCTGGCTGAAGGCTCGAAATTCCACATCTTCCAAGGCTGGGAACGGGCCGCCGCACCGAACCAACTCGCGATACTGGTTAACGAGTACTCGCTGGGAGATCTTGGACGCCGCGCCTTCTGGGCCGTGGACGGAACGACTCAACAGTCCACGAATCTCTTGCAACTCCTGCCGGATCCCTGGTGAAGGTCCCTGTTCCCAAAGGCGTAGCAATCGCTCCACATCGGCCCGAAGTAACGAAACTTCTCGCTTCAGGTCCTCAACTCCGAGCGATCTCCTGGCTCTCGAGATGAGTTTCCGCATGAAACTTCGCATCGAATCCCTCCACCGGGGAGAAGTTAACGCCCACTTGATGAATTGCGAGGCGAATGCGACCAGGGACCGCGTGGTTATTCGGCGAAAGGACGGATTCATACTCCTGCTCTCATTGCTCGGTCGCGGCGAACTAGGTTGCCTCACTCGCAAGATCGAGGAAACCGGACAATCCTCGACTGGCGTAGGGAGCTGCGTCAGACGGAAACGGAGAAACGCGGCGATCGAGTTATATCATGATTTGGAAGGCGTTTTCAGGGGAAGATCAATTTAGATTCTGACTTCAGCAAGGTTCAGTTCCCGAGAACTTCCGGTTTCCTCCAGCACCCGTGCGACCGATGCCAAATACGCATGGCCGTGCTTCCATGTCCGGTTCCAAATACATCCCCTCTGCCCATTCATTCCAGGCGTTGATGAACACGACCCGCTCTTCCCGCGGCTTGTGCAAAACACTCTTTGCCATGAGATCGAGCTGCCCGCGGAACAGCTCCGGAGTCGAGTCGACCATGACGATCGCATGACGCCCACGCCTCGCCGTATTGTCCCAGCCGACGAAACAGCATGGGAAGTGTGGGAAGTCTGGTCTAACGCGTGCCATGGTGTCTGTTGCTTCAGCATACGAGTAGATCTTGAGAGTTGCGCTGGGAATCCCTCGTTTGAGATTGCGCTTCAACTTGGATGGGAGTGGAGAATCGTCAAAAACGTCCGGCGCGAGAACGCCTAATTGTGGTTCGTGGTGTTCCGTCATGTCAAAGCCGAGGTTACGCATATCGGTTCCGTAGCTGTGGGCATCGATGCCGACTAGAAAGGGATCAGGGAGTCCAAACCGCATACACACGTTTCGGAAAGTATCGGTCGTCCGGCGCGATCCGGCAGCGCCCTGGGCTTGTACACGACGAGCATCGGCCGTCCGTGGACCCGGATGTATCTCGGGTCGGCGAACGCCCCAGCCAACCAGCGTGCGTGTGCAACGTCATCCTGTTCGGAATAGGTCTGTTCGACCAAGACCTCGCGCTCGTCGCCGAGCCAGCTCCGTGACCAGGATTCGTTGGCCCAGGCCAAACAAAAGGGGAAATCGGGCTGCCCGCTCGCGAGAATCTCGTCCACAGGTCGTTCTAGCAAGCGATATCCGTGGAACCAGTAGTGCCAGTAACAGAAACCCTCAATACCGTAAGTCCGAGCCAGTTCGGCCTGGACGGCTCTGGTCTCGGGCAGTCTCAGGTCGTAATACCCCAGGTCGGCCGGGTGGCGTGGCTGATAATGACCGCGAAAGAGCGGCCTGGCTCTCGCCACATTTGTCCATTCCGTGAACCCCTTTCCCCACCAAGCGTCGTTCTCGGGAATGGGATGAAACTGGGGCAAATGGAACGCGATGAGCCGAATGTTGGGTCGGTCGAAGTCGCGAATCGTTAGTTCGTCCATCGCGAGTGCATCCTTCCCTGGATTCGCACAAGATCCCGAGCTCGGCCGGCTTGGATGATAATCAGGTTGGCCGTAATGAAATTGTTTGCGTCGCCCGCCGCCCTCGATTCAACTGCGGCACACAACGTATGTCGTCCGGCAACGGCGAACTGAAGAACTCGGCCACACGACAAACGGTGGAGTTATACGCTTCGTCCTGTTCCAGCGGCAAGGTGATTTGCGAGCAGTCTCGCACGGCGGCGCGGCGGCGGGGCGGCGGGGCGCGGGTAAGCCGAATCGCGATTGACTCTTTACGACAATCTCGGTAATCGTGTCGTCACCTTTCATCACTAACGGATGGGAATCTCATTTCCTAAGCCAGAATGGGCCGATCAACCCTGGAATTTCTGTTTCACCAGGTCAATTGGCAGTACCGGTAACGCGAGGAGTGGGGGCGTAGGCATGGCAATTGAAGAAGAACTGCTTGCTCGACTCGGTGAAAAGGAAAAATGGATTGCCGTGCTCGAGGAATCCCTTGCTGAGTCCGAGATCGAGCTGCATCGCCTGCAGGACAAAGTTCGAGAACTGGAGTCGCTCAGAAACTCGGCCACCTATAAGGTAGTCCACCGCGTCGCTCGTTCCACCTCGAGGATCGCTCCGCCAGGATCGCGACGGCGACGAATGTTGCATCTCGGTTTTCGAGTGCTCAGGGCCGTGCCCAAGCTGCGAGACCGTCAGTGGGTTGCGCACACGGCTAAAGTCGCGTTTGGACCGCGCATGCGCCAAGCTTGGCCAGTCGCTCGATTCCTACCGGATCAAGGTGCGACGGTTGGTGGCTCCGCGGAGGACGCTCGGACTCACGCTCTCCAATCCACCCCACTTCCCTGTCTTTGATACAGATGGATGTCTCGATCATCATTCCGGTTTTCAATCACTGGCAAGATACTTTGGCCTGTCTTGAGTCGATCGCCCATCTCACTGCAGGCTCGTCCTACGAAGTCATCGTTGTCGATGATGGATCGTCCGACGAGACAGCCCAGATGCTCGAGCAAATCGCGGGTCTGGTCACTCTTCGGAACGAGCAGAACCTCGGCTTCGTCGGTTCCTGCAACCGCGGTGCGGAGTCAGCGCGTGGAGCTTTTCTCGTCTTCCTCAACAATGACACCATGGTCACCCCCGGCTGGCTGGAAGCGCTGATTCAGACCTTCCGCAAAGTACCCCGTGTCGGGCTCGCGGGCGCCAAGCTGATTTATCCCGACGGCAGACTCCAAGAGGCGGGAAGCGTGATCTGGCACGACGCCACCGGCTGGAATTATGGCAAATTCGACGACGCCGACCACCCCAAGTACAACTTCACACGCGAGGTTGACTATTGCTCCGGGGCCTGCGTCATGGTCCCTCGCTCGCTGTTCTGGGAGTTAGGCGGGTTCGACACCGAGTTCACACCGGCATATTATGAGGACACCGACCTCGCATTTAAGATACGCCATTCCGGCCGTAAGGTGATCTACCAGCCACACTCCAGGATCATTCATCACGAGGGGTTAACGTCGGGAACCAGCTTGGAATCCGGGGTGAAGTCGTATCAAGTCGTCAACCAGACGAAATTCCGACGACGTTGGAGCGAACGCCTCGATCAACACCCGCCGGCTCCTCCACATGACGCGAATCTCAACGTCTATACCCGTAATGTCGAAGTGGCTTCTCGAAGCCAGGTCCTGGTAATCGATCATCGGCTGCCCACGCCCGATCGAGATTGCGGTTCTGTTCGGATGATAGAAATGATCCGCGCCGTTCTCCGCAGAGGCCACCATGTAACCTTCGTCCCCGACTATTTGGCGACGATGCCGGACTATCTTGAGGAATTGCAATTCGATGGAGTCGAGGTCATCCATCAACCCTACTATCCTTCCGAGAGAGAATTCCTGAAGCAGCATGGTCGTGAATTCGATCTGGCGATCCTTTCCCGGATGGAGATCGCCGCGAAGCACATGACTTCCGTCCGGCGTTTCGCCCCTCAAGCGAAGATCGTCTTTGACACTGTGGATCTCCACTTCCTGAGAGAAGAGCGCGAGGCGCCTTCTCAGCCAAGACAAATCTCGCGAGTCTGCCGTCGCTATTCGAAAGCAGCAAGAGCTTCGATTGGCGAGGCGGGCCGATCTGACGCTCGTCGTCAGCCCTATCGAGAAAGCGATTCTTGAGACGGAATGTCCAGGCATTGATGTTCGAAATCCTGCCGACGATCTATCCGCTCGAAAAAAGAAGCATTCCCGATTTCGATGGACGCACTAACATCATCTTTATCGGCGGCTTTCAGCACCCCCCAAACATCGACGCCGTCCTCTATTTTGCGAACGCGATCTTTCCGCGGGTGCTTGACCGATTGCCTAACGTCGTCTTGCAGGTGATCGGACCTGATGCGTCGCCGGAGATCGAGAGACTCGCCTGCCCGAGCATCCAGGTGCTGGGCTACGTTCCCGACGTCCGGCCAATATTTGATCGAGCGCGAGTCTCCGTCGGCGCCTCTACGTTTCGGTGCGGGCGTGAAAGGCAAGGTGAACCAGAGCATGGCCCTCGGTGTGCCGACGGTCCTCACTTCAATCGCGGCCGAGGGGATGTACCTGGTCCACGAGGAGAATGCCATGATCGCAGACGACCCCGACCGATTCGCTGACGAGGTGGTTCGCCTCTGGACTTCGCGCGGGCTCTGGGAACGGGTGTCGGCCCAAGGCGTCGAGAGTATCAGGGAGCATTTCTCGGTCGAGGCCGCGGCGAAACCCATTGACGAGTTACTGGAATGGGCCGGTTTGAACCGATCAGATCGATCCGGTTCGGCGCATTCCCTCCCAGTCTCCTCCTTCCGCTGAAGGGTAGTGAAACCGACCCAGACTTGATCGATTCCTACGAATGGTCCGAACAATCTCGGCGTTTCCGCTCAGCCGAATGGCGTGGGCAGAACCAGGAACAAAGCAAGTAGGGGTGCAGGCATGGGAATTGAAGAAGAACTGCTTGCTCGAGTTGTTGAAAAAGAAGAATCGATTGGCCGGCTTGAGGAATCCCTTGCTCAGTCCGATAACGAGCTCAATCGTCTTCGCGAGCAGGTCTATCTACTCGAGTCCCTGCTGCATGAAACGAGAGGCTCGGTCAGCTACAAGGTGGTCCGCCGCCTTGTTCGTGCCACATCGCGTGTCGCTCCGCCAGGGTCGCGGCGGCGGCGATTGTTGCACCTCAGTTTTCGAGTGCTTAGGGCTGTGCCCAAACTGCGAGATCGCCGCTGGGTGGCACATCTGGTGAAGTCGCGAATGAACGGCTCGCGCGACAAGCTTGGCCAGTTGTTCAATTCTTCTCGGAACGTGATGCAGCGGTTGATAGAGCCGCGGAGGCTTCGCGGACTCTCGCTCTCCACTCCACTCCACTTCCCCGTCTTTGATCAGATGGATGTCTCGATCATCATTCCGGTTTTCAACCATTGGCAAGATACTTTGGCCTGTCTCGAATCGATCGCCCAACTCACCGCGGGCTCGTCCTACGAGGTGATCGTCGTCGATGATGCATCGTCCGACGAGACACCCCAGGTGCTCACGCAAATTGCGGGTCTGCTCACTCTTCGGAACGAGCAGAACCTCGGCTTTGTCGGTTCCTGCAACCGCGGTGGGAGGACAGCGCAGTGGAGCTTTCCTCGTCTTCCTGAACAATAACACCGAGGTCACTCCCGGCTGGCTGGAAGCGCTGATTCGGACCGTCCGCACAGTACCCCGTGTCGGGGTCGCGGCCGCCAAGCTGATCTACCCCCACGGCCACCTTCAAGAGTCGGGAAGCGTGATCTGGCATGATGGCGCCGGCTGGAATTATGGAAAGTTCGACGACGCCGGCAACCCCAAGTACGGCTTCACACGTGAGGTTGACTACTGCTCCGGCGCCTGCGTGATGGTCCCGCGCTCGTTGTTCGAGGAGTTCGGCGGGTTCGACACCAAGTTCACGCCCGCATACTACGAGAACTCCGACCTCGCACTCAAGATACGTCATGCGGGCCACAAGGCAATCTACCACCCGCACGCCAGAATAATTCATCGTGAGGGGTTGGCATCGGGAACCGGTCTCGATTCAGGAGTCAAGTCGTATCAAAACGCGAACCAAACACGATTCAGACGGCGCCTGGCGCGTCCGCCTGGACAACCATCCCCCTGGCCCACCTGAAGATTCAGACCGAAATGACTATACTCGTGAACGAGAAGTCGCCTCTCGATCGGCAGTCCTCGTGATCGATTATCGCCTGCCCTCCCCTGATCGAGATGCCGGATCACATCGGATGATGGCGATCGTGCGCGAAATCCGGCGCAGGGGCCATCATGTGACGTTCATGCCCAACGATTTGACGGCATGGCCCGGCGATACGGAGGCGATGCAGTTTATCGGGGTCGAGGTCATCCACCAACCCAATTACTGCTCGGTCGCTCACTATCTACAGCAGCACGGTCGCGAGTTCGAACTCGCGATTCTTTCTCGGCGCGACATCGCGGCCAAGAACATGACCACGGTGCGGCGATTCGCGCCACACGCCAAGGTTGTGTTCGACACCGTGGATCTCCACTTCCTGAGAGAAGAGCGCCAGGCGCTCTTTTGCCAGGACACATCTCGTGAGTCTGGCATCCCCAGCCGAAAGCAGCAAGAGCTTCGACTGGCGAGGCAGGCTGATCTGACACTCGTCGTTAGCCCCATCGAGAAAGCGATTCTCGAGACCGAATGTAAAGGTATCGATGTTCGCATCCTGCCGACCATCTATTCACTCGAAGCCAGAAGTATTCGGAGATTCGAAGGACGCGCCAATATCATCTTCATCGGCGGATTCCAGCATCCGCCAAACATCGACGCCGTCCTCTATTTTGCCCGAGAGATCTTCCCTCGAGTGCTTAACCGATTGCCAGACGCCGTATTCCAGGTGATTGGCCCTGATGCACCGCCGGAGGTCCTGGAACTTGCTTCTCCGAGTATCCAAGTGCTCGGCTACATTCCGGACGTTAGGCCGTTGTTCGATCGAGCTCGCGTCTCGGTCGCGCCGCTTCGTTTCGGTGCGGGAGTGAAAGGCAAGGTAAACCAGAGCATGGCGCTCGGAGTGCCCACAGTCCTCACCTCGATCGCGGCGGAAGGCATGTACCTGGTCCACGAGGAGAATGCCCTGATCGCTGATGACCCCGATCGGTTCGCTGACGAGGTGGTTCGCCTCTGGACGTCGCGCGAACTCTGGGAACGGGTGTCGGCCCAGGGCCGCGAGAGCATCAGGGAGCATTTCTCGGTCGAAGCCGCAGCGAAACGCATCGACGAACTGTTGGAATGGGCCGGCTTGACCCGGTCAGCTCGATCCCGCTCGCCGCGGTCTATTTACGTTTCAGCGACATGCCGAGAAGGAAGGATCGCGTAAGAAACTGTTTCAAAAATAGGCGAGATCCTTGAAAACCAAGGGAAAGAGATCCAGCCGCCCTATTCTTGAAACAGTTCCTAATTGAACCTGGTTCAAAATCGGGTAACACATGTCTGAGCGAAGTGAGGTTTTCTAAAACGCCTGTCTCCTCCATATTGGTGCTGGGGGTGTCAATCCCACACCATCACAAAGGAGACAGGCATGGATGCCCAAGCTACGTTCTCGTTCACGTTCACGCAATCCGACCTTGGTCCAATCGCGGACCTGCCCAGCCTCCCTCAGTGGCCGGCCCAGAAGCTTCTGCCCCAGGAACGGCGGGATCTGGGTATTCAAGTGCTCGCTGGGGCTCAACCAGTCTCGGATTTGGCCCGGGAACATGAAGTCAGCCGGAAGTTCCTCTATCAGCAGGCCCATATCGCTCAAGAAGCTCTCGACCAGGCATTCGCTTCCTCGTCCAAGCTCGACGACGTCCTCTTCGAACTGCCGGTCACCAAGGCTTGGCTGCAGCAACTGGTCCTGGGCTTAGTGTTGAGCTGCCATAGTTCGACCCGCGGTGTGGTCGAATTGCTGCGTGACGTTTTCGATTATCAGATCTCGGTCGGTGCCGTGCACAACATCGTGCATATGCGCCGTTTCTGATGCCCAAAGAATCAACCAGCAGTATGACCTCTCTCCCATTCGCATTGGTCTCCTCGATGAGATTTTCCAGGCGGGCGATCCCGTCTTGGTAGGGGTCGATGCCCAATCCACCTTCTGCTTCTTGGTGAGTCCGGAAAAGCATCGCGACGCCGATACCTGGGGCTTCCGGCTGCTGGAACTGGTCGACCAGGGCTTCGCTCCCGATGCCACTGTCGCCGATTTCGCCGGGGGGCTCCGCGCCGGGCACCAGGAGGCTCTCCCTGATGTCCCCTGCCGCGGTGATGTGTTTCATGCGTTGTACAACTTTGGGCCGCTGGTCCGTTACCTGGAGAACCGGGCGTATGAAGCCATGGAAGTTCGGGCCAAGCTCGAGCGAAAGCAAGCGACCGCCGAACGTCGTCATGGCCGCAAGGACCCGAGTCTGGCCCGCAAGATCTCGTACGCACGGACGGCTGAGGCCAAGGCGATTGCGTTGGCTGACGAGGTGGCGTTGTTAGCCCAGTGGCTACGGGACGACATTCTGTCGGTGGCCGGTCCGGAGTCCGCCGTCCGCCGTGATTTGTTGGACTTCGTGGTAGCGGAGTTGCGCGCCCGGGAGACGGCCTGTCCGGATCGGATCAGGCCGGTAAGGACCTTGCTGGAGAATCAACGAGACAACCTTTTGGCCTTCGCTGTAGACCTGGACCGTGAACTGGCGGCCTTGGCCCAAGAATGGCAGATCAGCGTGACCACCGCCCGGGAAGTCTTGCAGATGCAATCCCTGCCGATGTGGGACCCGAAGCGACGGCGTTGTGAGGCGGCCCTGCGAGAGACGCTGCGAGGGCGTTATCACGGAGTGTATGCCAACGTGCAGGAGCTATCCGATCGGGTGGTGCGGGCCAGCAGTCTGGTCGAGAACCTCAACAGCCGGCTGCGAACCTACTTCTTCCTGCGGCGGCAGTTGGGGAAGGACTACTTGACGCTGCTTCAGTTCTTCCTGAACTGTCGCTCTTGGATCAACCCGAAGCCCAGGCACTCTTGAACGACGCCGACGTCACTCCCAAAACGGTTAAGGGCTGCGCCGGTCGTTTGATCGAGTTCCTCCAACGCTATCTGCCGAAGTTCTATCGAGTCGAGCAGCGAGCCAACGCCACTCTGGTCATACGCGGCCTGATCAGCGGTTTGGAGCGCAAAACCTGCGGGCCGATTGCCATCCAGGCCGGCCTGCCGCGCAAACCAATCCAGTTCTTCGTCGGCGCGGGCAAGTGGGACGACGAGGCTGTGATGACGGAGTTGCGCGCCCATGTCCGCGAGGAACTGGCAAGCTCGGATGGCGTGGTGGTTATCGACCCCAGCGCCTTCCCCAAGAAAGGGACGGAATCCTGTGGCGTCGGCCGTCAATGGTGCGGCCGGCTGGGAAAACTGGACAACTGCCAGGTCGGTGTGTTCTTGGCTTATGCCGCCTCGTCGGGTTATGGCCCGTTGGACCGCCAGCTGTACCTGCCCAAGGATTGGGCGACCGACAAAGAACGCCGATTGAAATGCCATGTGCCCGCGGAAATTCAGGTTCCAGGAGAAGTGGCGGATCGCGTTGGATCTGTTGGACCGGAGCTTGCCTGGCTTGCCCCATGGCTGGATTACAGGCGATGACGAATTCGGTCGATCGGCGAAGTTCCGCGACGAGCTGCGCCGCCGCAAGGAACGCTATGTACTCGACATCCCATGCAACACCTTGATGCGTGACCTGGAACGACGACCGCCTCGACGCCGCAAGAAGGGACGCGGCCGCAAGCCCAGAGCCCCGTTTCAGCGGGTCGACACTTGGGCGAAGAGTCAGCCCAGTCGCGGTGGACACGCGTGACCGTTCGCGATGCCGAGAAGGGTCCACTGGAAGTCGATGCGATGATGGTTCGGGTCCAGGCCAAGGAGGATCGCCGTGTCGGCCCCGAGGAAAGTCTGGTCGTGCTTCGGACAGTCGGCGAGACACGGATCGACTACGCTCTGACCAATGCTGGCCCCGAGGTAACCTTGCCTGAGGTGGTTGGTGTCCAGCGGCAGCGTCATCGCATTGAAGAGCTGTTCGAGGCCGGCAACGGTGAAGCTGGGCTGGATCATTACGAAGTCCGCAGTTGGGTCGGTTGGCATCACCATATGACCTTGGCTCTCGTGGCGTTGTGGTTCTTGTGCCTGGAACGACGGCGAGTGGGGGGGAAAACCCCCGCCATCACCGTGTCACAGACGCGGCAGGTCTTCACACGGTTGCTTCGCAATCCACCCCCGACATACAAGGCCATTGCCGCGGAAGTCTCCCGGGTATTGCGGCGTAATGAGGAGTCGCGGATCTATCACTGGCATAAGGCGACAGGGGAATTCCCGCCTTGCCGACCGCTTCCAGAATCGAGCAACAACCAACACCCCCCCTGAAACGGTGACAGTAGAACTAAGCCGCATGCAGTGTTCCATCCTGCCGGCGCTGACCGATCACGCTCGCGCAGGTGCACTTGGTTCGCATCCCGCGGTGCCTTTAGGGTGCCCGGTTAGTCGCTAGACCTCGACCCACGGAAGGTGCTCGACCTTCTCGAGCAAATCACGCTGGGCCCATTTTACGAACGGAAAGTCGGTGCAGGTTTCGACGTCGACTTCCGGCAAGAACTCCTCGCCAATTCCATTCTCGACGAAGAAGGCGTTGAACCCAAGGCGTTGTACGCCAACCAGGCGATATCCCTTGCGCCTCGCAAGCTTAACAAACGCCGGGAGACTGGCACCCGAATAAATCCCGAACCCATCGATGTACTCGGTCTTGAAGTGCGGGGAGTACGGCACCGTGACCGCGCGTTTCGCTCCCCAGATGCACTGGATCTCGGCCACCACAACCCGAGGTCGCACGACTTCGAGCGCTTCCCACAACCAGTAGTCGACGCCATCGACGTCAAGTGAAAGCAAATCGATAGCACCTTCGTATCCGTTTTCTTGGATGATTTGATTGATGTTCTCGGCGCTGATCCACTTATTCACAATTTTTGGGGGATAACAAAATGTGTCGCCAAGATTCGCGTAGAAGGCCCGACCACGCTCGAGCAACGACTCGTTTCCGTCAAACATGAGGCCATTCCAGCCGTGGTTGATGATCAGATTGGCCGTGTTGCATTCGATCCCGTTGCCGGCACAAATTTCGACACAGCGCCGCGTGCCCATGCCGATCAGGCTGAAGATGTAGAGCAGGATGCCGTCTTCGCCGTTCTGGCTGAAAGCCCGAAACTCGACATCTTCGAAACTCAGAAGCGGCCCACCAGAACGCGCCAGCTCGCGATACTGGTTAGCGAGCACTCGTTGCGAAATCTTGGAGGCAGCACCTCCGGGCGCGTGAAGGGACCGATTCAAGAGCCCGCGAATCTCTGCGGCCTCGTCACTCGACAGGGCGCAGCATCGCTGCCCCGAAATTTGCAGCAATCGCTCCACCTCGATTCGGAGTGCCGCAACATCTGCGAGCAGCCCTTCGGTTCCGATCGCTTTCCTGGCCTTCGACACGAGTTCCCGCAACGGTCTTAGCATCGGATCCCCCGAACCGCAGAGATTTCAGCGCGGAGCGAATCATCGACCTGGCACACACAACCAGGTTGGTCTCGGAAAAGCGAGAAACCGCGGAGTTATACTGTGTTCGGGGCGCCGGTCAAGGCGACTTGTGGACGTTTTTCGCATCGACGATGTTTCATCGAACAAGCCGATCATTGGAGTACAATTGGACGAACGTTACATTTATCATGTATATAATGATTATTAAGTATTAATCGCGCGTCTCTCAACGGCCCCCGCCGATGGTCGTCAGCGAAGCAAGCGTGGAGACCCAAACAGAGCGATCTTGTCCGGGGTCGTAAATCGGACCCGTATCCGAGCGACGGGATAGGCGGGCCAGTGGACCACCCTGTTGAGATCGATGGCGACCTGTGAGGCTGCCTGGTCGGAGCGTGATAATCGGAGACTCTGGCCGGGACGCCAGCGGCCCGCGCCGTCGCACCAGGAAACATAAACGTCCTGATCAGTGGCGATTCCCGGCAACGACAAATAGCGCGCATTCGCCACCGGATCGAACACAAACTCGAGGTATGGGGATCGATTTGTCATATGGAATCGGCCAGATTCTCCTTCAATCGCCGCTTGAATCTCAGTCGAACGGCCGATCGCTATCGTTTGTGTCACCACATCCGGCTGCAACGGAGTAGGCGAAGCAATAGTGCCCGCACCTAGCGCAATACATTCGTTCTGAGTCAAGCGCGCCAGCAAACGGGATCGTGCCTCGTGGTCGGCTAGCGGGAGCTCGACATTGTCGGGAGCCCGAACCGCGAGGTGCATAAGGTGGAAGGCGTGGGGCCGGTCGTATTGAACCGATCCGTTCCAAGCTTCGCCAGGCTGGATCGAACATCCGCAGAAGCTGAGAACGCGACACGCCTTCGTCACGAGCGATCTCGCCCAAGTGGTGCAGAGCTGAAAGGGTTTCCCTCTGACCGGGTTGGTTGAGCATCCAGTCCCACTGCTTCACCTCATGATGTTGCGCGACCAACATCAATAGTCCGACGATCGTTCCAACGATCGCGGGCAGACCACGTCTGGAGTCGCAGCGTTTGACCAGCGGCCAGGAGGCCAAGAACGCGGCCACGACGGCAGCCATGCCCATCAGTGGCAACACGTGGTATCGCGCGGCGAAATTGTATAAGAATTCGCGTTCGGTCCAGAGACCCGCTCTCATCATCGCAACTCGTGGCGAGTAAGTGAGCGCGTAGGAACAATAAATCATCGCGGCTCCAACCAACACCAATCGACGGTCCCACCGGGAACGCGGCCATGCGGCGAGCACCAGCGTCGCAAGCAGCACCAGAGCGCCGGCGATGAGCACGACCCAAGGTGGCAGGGGCTTGACGAGCCACGAAGCGGGCACGCCAAGCGTGGACGGCAAGAGGACCCGACTCGGGACAGTAATGGCATAGCCCAAGCCCCCTAGGGCGTCGATCGACGGCAGGCTTTGCACTCGAGCTGAGTGGACAGCTTCGACAGGCCCCAGCCGGCTGAATTCCTCGTAACAGAAGAAACCGATAGCCGCGGCCACAACCGCGAGCAGTTTATTTCGGCGCCGCTTTTCCGTGCTGACGCGGCCCGAAGAATTGCGAGCGGCGCCGCGAGGATCCCCAGTGTCGTTCCCGCGGGCCCGAGCGCCGAGCCAATCCCGATCCAGACGAGGCGAGCTGCGCGGCCGGTCCTCGATCCGGCTCGCCGCGAGAACCGCGATGAGAATTCCGGCGACCGCCCATGAGAAGCTGCTGGACGAGTACCACCATGCCGTCTCGAGGACTAGCGGCGATTGAGCCACGAGTGCCAGCGCCACCAGAGTCGCCGTCCTTGAGCCCGTCTCTTGCTTGAGCCATAACCCCAAGAAAACCAAGACGAATACCCACGCCGTCACCGACGCGAAGGTGAATCCCACCGGTGCCAGCCGAATGTCGTGGCCGATCGCCTCCCAGGTCAACCAGGATACCAGTTGGAAACCAGGAGCAAGGTGATCGCCGAACGGTTTAAGTAAGTGCTTGTCGAACGGAAGGTTGATCAGATCCACGATTCGTATGACGTCGTCGCCGAGAATCGTCGGATGGCGGAGGCGTTTGACCAAGGGCAGAAGGGCCACGACCGTAAATGCCAACGGGCCCAGCCACACACTCAGAAATTCCCGGGTTCGTCGCGGGAAAGTCAGACGTTTCCAGAGTGGCTGAACGTCGTGCCTCACGGATTTCTTACTCGGATCTTGGCCGCCCATGGACATTACGCACTCTCCGACTGGAACTGCATCGGGGGCGGATCGCCTCGCGCTCAGTCGTTCTTTCTACATCGTTGATCGACAAATCAGCAAAGCTGCCTGCTCGATTCCACGTCCCGCCTAGCCGATGGGCGGCCGGGAAAACCTGCGTTCGCGGTTTGTTTCAGCCTGAACCGCGTCCGATCGTTGCGATGGTACCATGCGTAGCTTGCGCCTCAGCCGCATGTTGAAGGCGACGTCCCAATCCTCGACAGACATTCAGAATGCCCATCAATTGGGGCATCAATTCATGGGAAGCATGCATGGACCAGCGGGAGATCCCCTCGCGTAGGCTGCTCCGCATCTGAAGCGAGCGCGGCGTGGGAGTCATGACGGCCGCGCGGTAGACCTCGCAGGGTGCGCGCGCGCCGTGTTCTCCCAGCGAAATTGCTCGGCTCGCCTGATGCCGCGCTCCCGCAGATCGTTGCGTAGATACTCGTTGGTCGCGACAGTCTCCATTGCCCGCGCGAGATCGACGGCAGACAGACTGTCGGGATAGAGCACCGAATCTCCCCCCACTTCGGGCACCGCCGAGATCGGCATCGCGATGACGGGTGTCCCTGCCGCCATCGCTTCCAACGGGGGCAAGCCGAATCCCTCGTAGAGCGATGGAAAGACCAGTGCCTCGGCATTCTGATAAAGCACTTTCAGTTGGACGCTCGTGACGGGCCCCAAGAAGGTAATACCTTCCCCCAGAGGTTTCGATTCCAGGTTCGGGTAAAAGCCCGACCGAGCGCACGACGTGTAGCCCGCGAGAACCAGGCCGGGAGGCTCGCAGCCTCGCCAGCGGCCCCGAAAGATTGAGTAAGCGTCCAGGAGATTGGGGAGGTTCTTGTGCGGGAAGTCGGTCGCGAGGCTGAAGAAATAGCGAGACGGCAGATCCAAATGTTGCCGGATCGTCTCGTCGAACGGCTCTCGATGAGCGAACCACTCTGTCTCGACGCCAAGGGGGATTACGGAGATCTCCTCGTTCGGAATACCGAACTCCGCGGTGATCTCCCGGCCGGCGCTCTCCGAGTAAGCGATGATCCGCTGGACCGCCTGCAAACTCAGGCTGCTCGTGGCTCGGTAGCGATCGAACTCGAGATCCGACGAAAATGTCACCGGAATGCGGTAGCCGATCAAGTCTTGGTAGGTAATGATGATATGAGCCGAAGATTCGAAGAGGAGCTGCAGGTCGCCGGCATCAATCACCTGTGCCGGTCTGTGAATCACTGCGACGTCGTCGGCCCATTGGTCCGGTGTGACGACGCGTCCCTTCAATCCCTTGGCTTGATCAGGATGGCGCACCAGCAGGGTCAAGTCAATCTCGGGGAGCTCGGCCAGCGCGTTCGCGAGACTGACGGCGTAAGTCCGTGTGCCCACTTGTTCCCGCGGTAAGTGCCGGATGTCGAAGCCAACCCGGAGCTTTCCACCGAGTCGAATCCCGATCGCATGGGCCGGTAGACGGCCATCGAGAGATTTGCAGAATTTCTTGACCTGATGCTCGATGTGGGCTTCGCCCGGACCCAATTGAGTCGACTCGCAGTGCGGGAACGAGGTCCGCGCCGTTTTCCGGCACCCGGGCGTTGACGCGATGTACGTAGACGTGATTGGCTCGCTTCGCCACGAACCCCAGCGACTGGGACCGGGATACCCAATTGTTGATCGCCGCACAAGGCGATTGAAAATCGGGACTGAGCACTCCTACCGCGTCGAGAACGTTGCGACGCAAGTAGATGCAGCACGCGTTGCAGCAGCGGTGCGACTGTCCAGCGAGGCAGTCCGGCACATGCTTTCTGTACCTTGACCGCCGTCGTTTCGTCAGCGTCCAGATCTCGATTCAGCTCGGGAACGGAGCAGATTCCCGCACCATTCATCAGCGGCGAAGCACATGCGGTTCTCTCTTCCGAGTGGGCGACCTGCCCAGCTCGCTCAACCAGTTCTCGCTGACAATACAATCCCCGCTTAACAGCACCGCATCCCCTTCGCAATCAGCCAGCACCTGATTGTACGCGCGCATCGCGCCCAGCCTGCGATGAATGGCGGACGAAACGGACGCGTCTTTCGCGACCCGCCAAGTCTTCGAAACTCTCAACTAGGCTTGACGGCAGACAACAGTCGTCGATCAGGATCAATCGTCCAAGTTCGTCCCCGCTGTATTCGAGCAATGTCTCCACGCAGTCGAGAACCGCCGAGGCAAGGGGATACTCCGTGATGATGACGTCGGCCTTGGATCGCGGGGCCATGCAAACCTCCGTGTCGAGTCCGTCGCAAGCAGTCCATTCCGCGCGTGACGATGTGCCAGCCCAGGTGTGTTCGCGCTCTGGAGGAAAGGTCGCTACCTACCATAATTCGGCCGAATTCATCAAGAGAAGAAGTGTTCAATCTCGCTTACACGTCCGGCTCCAGAAAGTTTTTCGTGTTGACAGTGATGTACCCTGGGGATAGAACTCGCTTTCCGTGGACGGCGACGGCTTACGCCAGCGCTGATTGCGCGGATGGTCCAGAGCACTGGATGCTGGGGACTGGTGAATCCGATACGGGGCAACCCGTTGGATCGCCCCATCTTTCCAGCTTCGACGTACCACTTGCCAGTCGCCGGACATGAGAGGCTTCGGCATCGGCGGAATCGGCCGCGGGCGCTGAGCCCGCACTCGGTGCAAAGGAATGCCCATGCACATCTTCACCAGCATCACAGCGAATTATCTTCCCAAGGCTGCCGCGCTGCGCATTCCGTCAAGCGCCTGCACCCAGAGGCCGTATTTCACGTTGTGCTGTCAGACAAGATGCCGGTCTGTCCTGCCGCCACGACCGCAGCCTTCGATAACATCATCCACGTCGCCGAATTACCGATCGAAAATCTCCCTTCCTGGATCTTCAAGCACCGTTTAGTGGAGCTATGCACCGCCGTCAAAGGGACGGCATTCCAGTACATTGCCTCCCGATTTGGTGCCGAGCGGATTTATTATTTCGATCCAGACATCTTGGTGCTCAATCGGCTCGACGACCTCGAGCGTATGTTGGACAGGCAGTCCATTCTGCTCACCCCGCATCAGTCCGAGCCGGACACGGATTTCCAAGCCATACTCGACAACGAGCATTGTTGTATGAGACATGGCGTATTCAACCTGGGCTTTCTTGCCGTTCGCATGGCGGGGCAAGGACGACAGTTCATTGATTGGTGGGCCGAACGGCTCCGCGCCTATTGTTATGACGAGGTCGAGGCCGGGCTATTCACGGATCAGAAATGGGTCGACCTCGCGCCGGCGTTCTTCGATGACATTGCGATCGTGCGCGACCCTCAATACAACGTTTCGACCTGGAATCTGACTCATCGCCGCGCCGCGGGTCGCGCGCCTACGATATCCTGATCAACGGTCATCCCCTGGTCTTTTATCATTTCTCGGGCTTCGACAGCGGTGATCAGAAGACGATGCTCGAACGTTACGGCTTTCACAGTCCGGTGCTGTTCGAGCTGCGCGATTGGTACATCGCGCGCTGCGATCAATTAGGGCAGCAATCTCTGGGTAAGATCGATTGCGTCTACAATGCCTTCTCCAACGGCGAGCGTATCACGAGCTCTCACCGTCGGCTCTACCGGCGCCGGGAGGACTTGATCCGGGCGTATCCAGACCCATTCGATGCACGTGACCATCGCCGATCGTACTTCCACTGGTATCGCGTCCACGGCGCGAAGGCCGACTCGAAATCGATCATCACACTGATCAAAGCCCATGCGCCCTCGCCCGCACTCCGGTTGGCTCGCTCGGCTCGTTCAGCCTGGCATCGCTGGTCGCTCCCCGCCTGAGTGTAGACCTCGTCATGGGCCACACGGTGCGGAAGATGATCGTTTGCGCGATTGGCATCCATCCCAAGGCCATCAAATCGGATCAATCGCCGGAGTCGATTCGGTGAACCGCTTGCCCATTCGTTGCGCGTGCCCTCATCGAATGGATGATTCGACGCATCCGACGTCGTGTCCGCAGAACGGGGCCGAGAAGAGGATGCGATTCCATTTTTTGAAAGTGCATTCCGAGTTGATCGTTGTGTTGTCTGAGATGGTCGTTGTGTTGTCTGAGTTGCTCGTTGTGTTGCAAGGAGGCAATCTCTCGGTCTTGGGACCGGATGAGATCGGCTTGGAGGTCGTTCCTCATTCTTTGCTCGCTGATCAGTTGCGCTTGCACATCAACCATCCGAGCTCGGATATCCGACAGGTGAGACTGAACCTCGGCCAATCGCGCTTCGGCATCTCGTGTTTGCCGCTGCGCCTCAACGACTCGCAACTCGGCTAGCCGATTCTGCTCGCGCCCGTCCGATATTTGTTGAGTAGCCTCTTGCCACTGTTCGAGTCGATTGATTTCGAGGAGCCGGGCGTCTTTTTCCAGTTGAGCACGATTCTTCTCCGGATCCCTAAACGGCGCAGCGGCCGCGCACAGCGATTCAAAAAGGTCCTGAGCCTCGTGAGGCACGGACGCTGGCATCTGATGCACACATGAAGGATCGAAAAGCTCGCTGGCCGCGGTTGCATCCCAGCTCAGTCCGCAATGCTGGGCGACGGTCTCAAGTGTCTTCGGATACGCCGGACTGCCGAAACACAGACAAGGAGGATGTTGCTCCCAACCTGCCAGGATCGCCTTCTGGCGTTCCAGATGAACGGCGACAATGTCGAGTGATGTCCAATAGCCGCACCACCCGTTGCGGCGGGTCACCAGGCTCATGGCGATTTCATGGGGAGAGCGTAAGAGAGCGATCGGGACGACCCGAAGACCGGGAAAGTCCTCCAGAACACGCTGCCAGAACGGCCAGGTCAGTATCGTACGAGGGTCCTTGAATCCTGAGACCGGCCCGGAATCGACCAGGGCACTTATCAACGATCGCGCTTCCGCGAAGAGTTCGTCCGGAATGAGAGTTCTTTCATCCCAGTCCCCCTTCGTTTCCAGGAAATGAGCAAGAGTCTCGGGGGATTCGGGCAAGTCGTCCGGAAAACCAAGCGCCAGCTTCTGAACTTGGCGGTTCAGTTTCACGAAGGGCACCGATTCAAAGTGACCATGCGGATTGCTGGGAAGAGCCCCATAGAGCTCGAATGGTCCTAGCGACATCCCCAAGCGTTGCAGGACACGCGTCGTCAGACTTGATCCGCACCGATGCATGGTGAGAAGGATCACTAAAGTCCGTCCAGCGTCCTCCATGATCGTCGTCACTCCTTCGTCTGACCCACTCGTTTCTCAGTGAGGTAGAGTGTCGTCAAGCCGAAAGCTCGTCAATAGCGGAAATCCTACCCCTACGCCGACTGCTGCGGGCTCGCGAACTGGTTGATGAATATCAAGTAACGCACCCGAATCCTCGCTGGATTACGCACTCTATCTGACAGACGCAATTGAGCTATCGTAAAACAACGTTTCACTCGATAGTAATTCTTAGCGTTATCGGGAGTAAGTGTGTATCCGAGAATCGGTAGGATTTACAATTCTTAACTGCTAACATTACCACTTCCACTTGCGGGTTCGAGTCTGACTTGCTACTTTCCGCGCCATGTCACGAACAGGTTATCTGAGTCCAATATACTCGTCGTCGATGAACCCGTTCGGGCGGCCCGTCGCGTTGCTCCAATCGGGCGGTTTTCTGTTGGAGCGATTCATTCCGGGTACGGCCCATCGCGATGCGATGGGAATGTATCCACTCTTATGCTGCACGGATTGGTCCGGCTTGCCCGCCGATCTGGCAGGTCTGGCGGGCGACGTCGTGAGTGTCGTGTTGGTTACCGACCCCTTTGGCGAGTTCGCCCCGTCCGCTCTGGTGGGCGTTTTCAATCGCGGATTCGTGCGATACAAAGACCACTACGTTATCGACTTGCAAGTCCCACTCGAGGTGTCGGCCTGCACACACCATCGCCGGAACGCTCGCAAGGCCCTTGCGCATCTCGACGTGGAGGAAATCGCCGAGCCGGTGAGGTATCTCGATACGTGGTGTGAACTCTATGCGGAGCTCGTTGCGCGTCACGGCCTCACCGGTATAAGCCGCTTTTCGCGGCGGACATTTGAGGTTCAGCTCGAGGTCCCCGGGTTGGTCGCTTTTCGTGCAATCGACAAGGACGAGACCGTGGGAATAGTGCTCTGGTATTGCCAGGGAGACGTCGGGTACTACCATTTGGCCGCTTATTCGCCGAGGGGCTACCAACAGAAGGCGTCCTACGCTTTGTTCTGGGCGGGGATTGAGCGGCTTCGCGGCCGGTTAAGTTGGCTGAGTTTGGGGGCAGGGGCCGGTGTGAGTTGCGACGGCGCCGACGGATTAACGCGCTTCAAACGAGGCTGGTCGTCGCTGGTCCGACCGACCTATCTCGGCCGGCACGTGGCTCAGCCGAAACTTTATGCCGAACTGAGCCGGGGGTGTGAGGGAAGTGATTTCTTTCCCGCATACCGGACTCCGGCGCTAAGTGCCCCTCTTAGGAGGCCGGCATGACACTTTCTGATCGGGGCTATCGCGAAATCGTCGGCCGCCCGGAAGGTCGACAGGCACACCACGGCGAACACCGACGAGCCAATGCGGACTGTTCGCGAAGACAATCGCTGGGAGCCCTCCGCAAATTTACCATTTATGTAATTGAAGTATAAGATCTTTATAGGCCCCGGGAGACGAAGGAATGGCCCGTGTAATCATCTTCGGACTTCTTGACTACGCCTCCTTGGCGCATTTCTACCTGGGGCATGATAGCGAACACGAAGTCGTTGCCTTCACCGTGACGAACGAATACTTGCCCCGCGAGCCAGTCTTCGAGGGCAAACCGGTCGTTCCTTTTGAGGAGCTGGAACAACGATACCCTCCCAGCGAATACCACTTTTTCGCCCCGATGTCTCCACGCGAGATGAATCGCACTCGCGAGCGGATCTTCCGGCGAGCGAAGGATCGCGGTTACCAATTCATTAGTTACGTCAGCAGCCGGGCGACAGTCTTTCCGGGTACCACCGATCGGCGAGAACTGCTTGATCCTGGAAGACAACACGATTCAGCCATTCACCCAGATTGGCGATGACGTGGTTCTCTGGAGCGGAAACCATATCGGTCATCACAGCAGGATCGGCGATCATGTCACCTTCACGTCCCACGTGGTATTGAGCGGACACTGTACCGTGGAACCCTTTTGTTTCCTGGGCGTGAACGCCACCATCCGGAACGGACTCCGGCTCGGTGAAGGGACCTTGGTGGCGATGGGGGCATGCATCAGCCGGGACACAGAACCCTGGAGTGTCTACCAAGGAAACCCCGCTCGGAAGCGAGACATGGCGAGCACGGACCTGGAGGTTTGAAATGATTCTCTGGGAGAAGCGGCAACGGATTTACGTCCCGGACGGCTCATTGACCTGGATGCGTACGCACGCTTCGCTGCCGGTTACCGACATGATCGATGAAGCCACGCTTCGCATTTATTTCGCCGGCCGCGACGATGCCGGCCGATCACGAATCGGCTGGGTCGACGTCAATCCGGACAGTCCAGAGACGATCGTTAATATCAGCCTCGACCCGCTCCTGCCCCTGGGAGATCGCGGCACCTTTGATGACAACGGGATGATGCCGAGCTGCGTCGTCTCGGCCGGACGACTCAAGTACCTGTACTACATCGGCTGGAACCCACAGGTCACCGTGTCATACCGGCTGGCAATTGGGCTGGCGATAAGCGAAGACGGCGGAAGAACGTACCGCCGTTACTCCGCCGGTCCGCTTCTGGATCGAGACCGGGACGAGCCGTTCTTCAACACCGCCCCTTGCGTGATCCGCGAAGGCGACAGATGGCGAATGTGGTATGTCTCGTGTACCGGGTGGAAGGAAGTCAAGGGTCACTCGGAGCCCGAATACCACGTCAAGTACGCCGAATCCGACGATGGTATCTCGTGGCGGCGAACCGGCATTGTCTGCATCGATTACGACGCTTCCGCACAAGCGATCGGGAAACCCTGGGTGATGTACTTGAGGGACAGATACAGCATGTGGTTCTCATATCGGGGATTGGTCGACTACCGCATCGACCCGCGAACCAGTTACCGCGTGGGTTATGCCGAATCGTCCGACGGATTACACTGGGAACGCATGCCGAATCCGTCCGGATTGGAACGGTCCGCCGACGGTTGGGACTCTGAGATGTTTACTTACACAAATGTGAAGCAAGTTAAAGGTCGCCTCTTCTGTTTCTATAACGGCAACGGGTTTGGACAAAGCGGGTTTGGTTACGCAGTCGGCCGCGTTGATGAAAACCAGTCCACGAGGTTGGTCGCATGAACCGCTCCCATCTCATGTCACGCGTGCGGTTATTTGGAGCGGCTCGTCGCCGTCCGACGCTGGAAGTCCATGTTCCAATCAGCCCTACGCCGGCTTTCCTCTACCAGCTCCGTTGTTTGACCCACTCTTTACGGCACTTCGGAGGGGCATACCGGAACGCGCCCGTGATCGTTACCGTGGGAGGGGATCCTGTGGATGAGGGATTGGCAGCGAGGATGCCCTGGCTGGACGCCAATGGGATCGAACTTCGCTGGGTTCCCGCTGAGCAGTTTGGACGACTGGGAATCTTCGCCACCGGAATGGCGCGTCTTCGACAGGATTTTCGGTCCGATGTCGTCTTGCTCCTCGACGCCGACACGGTGATTCGACGGCCGCTCGACGGGCTGATCGAACAAGTCTATCGAGATCGTGTGCTGGCCGGAGTGATTGCTCACACCACTCCTCTCGTGGACGGACGACTCCACCAGCCGGATTGGGCTCAGCTTTTCTCGCTCTGTGGACTCGATGAACCATTTCTCACGTACGAACATACTGGCTGGGGCTATTTCTTCGCCGACCCTCGATACCGATATTGCCCGGCCTATTTCAATTATGGAGTGATTGCGGCACCGGCGGACTTTGTGCGCCGCATCAGCTCTGTTTCGGAGTGGCACTTGCTCAGGCTACGCCACGTGATGGGGAGCTACTTCGATGCGCAACTCGCTCTCACGATGTCCATTGCGCAGCTTGGCGTGCCAGTCCTCCCTCTTCCAATGCGCTTCAATATGACGAATAACCCCTGGATTGAAGCCCTGTACCACACGGAGGTCGAGCATTCGGTCATCCTCCACTATCTGGCCGAACAGCATTTCCGCCGGGAGGAGACATTCGCTTCCCTCTCGAGCCTGGAAGCGTTCCTGGCTCGAAAGGATCTCCGTGTTACGAGCAAAATGGTACAGGAAGTGATTCGGGAAGTTTTCCCGTACCTGGCAACCGAAGAGCGAGCTGTCGGAATCGCGGTTTAACGAGGCCAATTCAAGGAGGAAACGGCATGGGCACCAACAAGAAAGCCGATGTTCCGATCACGCGTCCTCTGTTGCCGCCGTTGGGTCAGTTTGCCGCGTTGGTGGAGGAGCTTTTCGAGACCCGGATGCTCTCTAACTTCAGCAAGTACACCCGGCTGCTCGAGGACAGAGCCGCCCGCATTCTCGACCACCCTGCGCCACAGACCGTTTCCAGTTGCGACATTGGGCTGACTCTGGCGTGGAAGGCCCTGGAATGTCCGCCGGGCGAGGTAATCGTCCCGAGCTTCACCTTTTGCTCGACAGTCAACGCTCTGAGCTGGAATGGCCTCGAGCCCGTTTTCGCTGACGTCGATCCAGAGACGTATTGTATCGATATAGAGGACGTCCGCCGGCTGATCACCCCTCGAACTGTGGGCATCTCGGCGGTTCACGTCTTTGGCTTGCCGGCATCCGTCGGGCCGCTCGAAAAGCTAGCAAGAGAACACGGACTGAAACTGGTGTTCGACGCGGCTCACGGTCTGGGAGGACGTTACGACGGGACCGCTCTGGGGGCGTTCGGCGACGCGTCCGCGTTCAGCATGAGTGGCACGAAACTGGTCACAAGTGGCGAAGGGGGACTGGTCACCTTCCGCGATCCCGCCGACGCTGAGCGGTTCTCGTTCCTGCGCGTTTATGGATTCAAAGGCGACTATAATTGCCGATATATTGGGCTCAATGGCAAACTATCCGAACTAAACGCGGCCCTCGGTTGGCTGTCACTGGAGTTGCTTGAAGAAGCCATCGATCGCCGCAATTCCCAAGTCGAACGATACCACAACGCCTTGGCAGACTCCCGAGACATCGCCTGGCAGGAGACACCGAGTAATTGTGTGCACGGGTACAAAGACCTCGCTGTCCGATTTCGCAAGCCCGAACAACGCGCGGCCGCCGAGGCCGCCCTGACCGCCGCGGGGGTCATGACCAAGCGATACTTTTTCCCCGTGCATCGCATGGAGGTGTACAAGCCCTTCGCCGTTCGCTCGCTTCCTGTCACCGACTCGCTTTGCGAGCGTCTCCTCTGCATCCCCCTCTATTACGATTTGTCGATGGAGCGCATCGACACCATCGCCGCTCTCATCCGCGCGAGTACCAACCGAGCGACGGCACGACACCACGCTGCCTGAACGTCGTCGTCGTGGGATGCTCAACTTCGAGCGGCTACTGGTCCGGACTCCTGGAGCGTGATGCTGATCGAAGCGGCACTAAGAGAGCTCAATCTTCGGAAAAAGCGGAGCCGGCTTGCCCCCGTGGCTCGAGGCCGTGACTCGTAGGTCGAGATTCCCGAGGGATTCTTTTGCGTCGCCAAAACCAATTCGGTCCCATGCCTTCAACTCCTCGAAGTTGAAGGCTCGATAGAACGTTTCCGCGGTTCGCGGTAGGAACGGCTTGATCAGAATCGCCGTGACTCTCAGCCAATCGGCCAGGTTGATCAGGACTGCGCGGCAAGCGTCCAGGTCGGTCTTGGCCAGTTTGAACGGTTGCGTTTCCTGAATGTAGCGATTGGCCGCGTCAATCACGTCCTTCCACGTTCGTTGCAATACGCTGTTGTATTCGAACGATCCGATCAACGCACGACTGGAATCGACAAAGCTCGCCAGATCGAGCCCTCGGCGCCATTGAGTCACATCGACGGCCGACGGATCGCCGAGCGAGCCGTCGAAGTACTTCAGGCACATCGTCAAAATGCGGCTATACAGGTTTCCGAGATTATTGGCGAGGCCGCTGTTGTACGCTTCGGCGAACCGTTCGAAGGAAAATTCGCCATCGCCGCCGAACGGGCATTGACTCATGAAATAATAGCGAAATCCTTCGGACGAGAATTTCTCGATCAGATCCATCGGTTCGACAACGTTGCCGAGGCTCTTGCTGAGCTTCTGAACCTCACCGGTCTCCTCGTTCTTTCGATATACGAACCCATGTCCGAAGACCTGGACGGGTAAAGGAAGACCGGCAGACATCAGCATGGCCGGCCAGAGGGCGCAGTGAAACCGGGTGATGTCCTTTCCGATCACGTGCACGTTCGCCGGCCAAAGCCGGCGGAATCGAGCCTCGTCCGTGCCGTATCCGATGGCCGTGATGTAATTGAGTAATGCGTCGAACCAGACGTAAATCGTTTGATCCGGGTCAAAGGGGACCTTGATACCCCAGCTAAAGCCCTTGCGAGTGATGGCGACATCCTTGAGCTCGGATTCGACCAGGTTGATGAATCTCATTGCGGCGGCTCGCCGGCTGGATGAATTCTGGGTGGGACGCGTAGTGCGCCAGCAATCGCTCACGATAAGCGGAGAGACGAAAGAAGTAGTTCTCCTCCTCGACCCAGGTCAGAGGCGTGCTGGGGTGGTTGGGGCATCGTCCACCGGCCTCCTCGACTTCCTTCTCGGTTTTGAACGTTTCACAGCCCGTGCAGTAGTGGCCAGCATAGACCCCCTTATACAAATCGCCCGCGTCGTGCACGGCCTGGATAAACTTGCGGCATCCGACATGGTGCCGCTCTTCACTGGTTTGGATGAAGTCGTCGTACGAAATGTCGAGCGCCCGCCAGACATCCTGGAACTGTCGAGCCATTTCGTCGACGTATTGCTTGGGTTCCACGCCCAGCTCTCGCGCGCGCTGGGGCACTTTGATGGTGTTCTCGTCGTTGCCCATCAAGAGATGAACGGAGTCGCCCTCCATCCGTCGAAATCGAGCCTGCACGTCGGCTCCGATCTTCTCGAACGCAGTGCCGATGTGCGGGCGACTGTTGGGGTAGTCGATCGCCGTGGTGATCAAATAGCGCGATTGGTCGTCCATCATCCCGATCCCCGATGCTCACCGTGTTCCGGAGGGCGCGACGGAACCCTTTTTGCTCCCGGCGCTTCCGATCGTCGTTCCGTGATAATCAACAGACACCCTCGGCCCACGTCGGTTCACCGATCCCATGGGACCTGTCTAATCTACCATAAGCGATCAGTACAGGAGGGTGGGAGTTTCACCGTGAGTCGCGTGATGTCAGATCGAGCATCGTGGATGCGTCGAGGGGATTTCCGCGAACCAGGCTATCAACTCAGGCGACGGCGCCACCAGACAGCCCAACCCACCATCCCGATTGCCAGCAGCAGCGCTTCCGGCTCCGGAACGTTCTGCGCGGACGCGCTGCCCGTCGTTTGTGCCTCGGTCGGTAATGACGAGCTGCCCGTCGTTTGTGCCTCGGTCGGTGGTGGTGGTGTGGAGGACCCTGGACCCAATACTTGAGCTCCGGTCGTCGTCGTCGGGGAAGTGGAAGTCTCAAACTTGGACAGGGGACGCACGAGGTTGGGATGATAGTGGTCGAAGCGGGCGGGGTCGAGGCTTTGCTTGTTGAGCAAGAACTGGACGATCAGCGCTGTACCGCCAGGATCGGTTTTGAGGGCTTTGCTGATTTCGTGTTTGACGGCTTCCGTCACTGGCGGATGCGGAACGTGGTCCCAAACGCTCGGGCCGCCGAGCAGGTATTCCGACCAAGAGCTGCCGGACTCGGCCATTTCCTTCTTCTCGGTTTTGCTTGCATGGACGATTGCCGCGGCTTCCACTCGACTCGCGAGAAGGAATGCGGTCGCCAGAAGCGTCAATCCGAACCAGCAATGGCAAGAAGCATAGGACCGCCTCGGCGTTCGCGCGATTCCATTCATGCGTCACCCAAAGGCAAGAGGAGCGAGCCATGCATCGATGCTCGCCGAATCGTCGATTCCTGCGTAACGATCCTCGTCGGTTTATATCGGATCGCCGTACGCGAACGATTGAGCGGATTATGCCTGTCATCTCGATTTTGTCTACACCAGGATTGTTGCGGACAGGCCAACGAAACGAATTGTTAAGGTGCTGCTGATTCGGAACATAACGTGCTCGCATTCCACGATACGTGCCGACACGAATCGCGATCAAATGGAGCGGTTTGGTTGAATGTGCGAGCGAAGGCCGTTATCCTGACTTCTAAAGCCCGTATCGACTTCTGCTGACAACGAAGACGATGGTTCGGTTGAGCCAAGGGTGATCGTTCACCCCGCGAGGTCTCGGATCATCGAGGAGAAATGCCCGATGGCCACGGCAGTTGAGACCGAGTTTGGGACGAAGATGTACATTGAAGGTGCGTGGTGCGACGGCTCGACCGGCCAAACGCTCGCAGTCATCAATCCGGCTGACGAATCGGTTCTCGCCGAGGTGGCGTATGGCGGTCGGGAGGACGCGGATCGGGCGATCGAAGCCGCCGCGCGGGCCTTTCCCGCCTGGCGCGCCTTGTCTGTCTACGATCGCGCCAAGATCTTGAAGAAGACTGCCGAGCTGTTGCGAGAGCGAGCCGATCGGATCGCGCGAACCTCTGACTCAGGAACAAGGGAAGCCGCTGGCAGAGGCCAAGATGGAGGTGCTGCACGCCGCCGACACCTTCGAGTGGTTCGCCGAGGAGGGAAAGCGGGCCTATGGCCGGATCATCCCGCCGTCGAATATCGCCAAGCGGCATTATGCGATCAAGCATCCCGTGGGCGTTGTCGGCACGATCACACCCTGGAACTTCCCGGCCGCTTTGCCGAGCCGCAAGATCGCGCCGGCGTTGGCGGCCGGCTGCACGGTCGTGAGCCGCCCGGCCGAGCAGACGCCGCTCACGCTGATCCAGATGTTCGAGTGCCTGGCCGACGCCGGAATCCCGCCCGGGGTTGCCAACCTGGTGATGGGCCGATCGCGGCCGATCGCCGACGCATTCTTCGAGCATCCCGCGGTCCGTAAGATCAGTTTCACCGGCTCGACAGAGGTCGGCAAGGAACTCATTCGCCGGTCGGCCGATCAGGTGAAGCGGCTGAGCCTCGAGCTGGGCGGGCATGCCCCCTTGATCGTCTTTCCCGACGCCGATGTCCAGCAGGTCGCCCAGGCCGCCGTCATCGGCAAGTTTCGCAATAATGGCCAGGTCTGCATTGCTCCCTCGCGGTTTTATCTGCACGAGAAGATCTCCAAGGACTTCACGGAAGCGGCCGTCGAGCTAACCCGCAAACTCAAAGTCGGTAATGGTCTGGAGCCAGGCGTTCAGGTCGGACCGATGTTCGAGGCCCGGGCCCTCGATAAGACCGCCGAATTGGTTGAGGACGCCAGGAGCAAAGGGGTCAAGGTCCTCACCGGCGGCGGCCGGTCAACCCGCTTCGCCAAGGGCTTCTGGTTCGAGCCGACCGTGCTCCGAGACGTCAATGGCGGCATGAAGGTCATGACCGACGAACCCTTCGCGCCGGTCATGCCCTTGCTCGACTTCTCGACGCTCGACGAAGTGATCGCCGCGGCCAACAACACTCCATACGGACTGGCGGCCTATGTCTTTACCAACGACCTGACAATCGCCACCCGGATGGCCGAGGGGATCGAGGCGGGGATCATCGGGATCAACGACCCGGTTCCCGCGACGCCGCAGTGCCCCTTCGGCGGCATGAAGGAATCGGGTCAGGGCCGCGAGCTCGGAATCGAAGGACTCGACGCCTACTTCGAAACGAAGTACGTCTCGGTGGGGCTCAGGCAGTCCTGATCGATCGAAGGTCAGTTGATCACGGTCAGGGCCAATTTGTTCTGCTTCTTCTTCTCTTTTTCGATATAGGAATCGAGAGGCTTGGTCTCTTCTTCAAACCGCTCGACTTCCTCGAGGAGGGCTTGAACCATTTCGTCTTCCTTGACGTGGCGGATCGGCACGCCGCGCTTGAAGATGATTCCCTTGCCCGAGCCGGCCGCGATTCCCAGGTCGGCCTCCTTGGCCTCGCCGAAGCCGTTGACCAGGCAGCCCAGGATGCTGATCCGAAGCGGGTTGGTCATGTTCTTCATCTTGTCCTCGACCTCGGCGACGATCCGCTCGAGGTCGATATCAAGCCGGCCGCAGGTCGGGCAGGCGACGACCTCGGGCTTGGTCACCCGGCGGTCGCAGGCGCGGAGGATGTCGAAGCCGGCGGCGATCTCGGGCACGGGATCGCCCAGCAGCGACACCCGGATCGTATCGCCGATCCCCCGCAGCACGATCGCGCCGATGCCCGCGGCGCTCTTCAGCGTGCCATATTCGCGAGAGCCTGCTTCGGTGATTCCGACGTGTGTAGGGTAGTCGCACTGGGCGGCGTACTGGGTGTAGCACTCGACGGCGGTCGGGACGTGGCTCGCTTTGAGGCTGACGATGATCTGGTTGTAACCGAGTCGCTCGCACATCTCGATGTACCGCAACGCACTCTCGACCATCGCCTCGGGGCAAGGGAAGCCGTACTTGTCGATCAGGTCCTTCTCCAGGCTGCCCGAGTTGACTCCGATGCGCATCGGAATCCCTTTGTCGCGTGCCTTGCGAACGATCTCCTTGAATCGCTCGTCACCGCCGATATTGCCGGGGTTGATCCGGATCTTGTCGACGGCCGGCTTTCCCGACGGCGTGACAGCCTCCAGACACGCGAGAGCCATGCGGTAGTCATAGTGGATATCGGCGATCAAGGGGATCTTGATCCGGTCGCGGATGAGCTTGGCCGCCTCGACATCCTCCTTCTTGGGGACGGTGACGCGGACGATCTCGCAGCCCGCCTCTTCCAATCGGTGGATCTGGGCCAAAGTTTCGTCGACGTCGAACGTATTGGTCGTCGTCATCGACTGCACCCAGATGGGCTGATCGCCGCCGACAATGTGGTCGCCCAAACCGACTTCGCGAGTCTTGTGCCGTGGGATCGTCGTCGAGTAGGCCATCGATCTTCGTCCTGGTATTGCGGGGATCAACCAATTGCGCTAGTTCCACTTGCGTCGAACGCATGAAACTATCGTAATCAAATACGCAACGAGGGTCAAGGCGGAGCAACTCGCTGCCGCCGAACAGTCCCTATCGATGTCAAGAAAAAGTCTACGCTTCCGAACTACAACGATTCGTCAGCCAATCCTGAAAGCAACGCAACCCATGCCGCGATATCCTCTTCCGCCCGGACTCAAGCGCTGGCTGGTACCGATTTGGAATGCGGCTCACCAGATATGCCTGGCTCGCCTATGACTATCTGAATGCAATCGGCCACGGGCGGTTCCAACGGTGTGAGGCCTGCGGGCGGTTCCGGCCCATGCTTTACCGGCGCCGAGTCATCCCACGACGCCTCGAAGAGGTCTGGGGACTCTCGCCCCGGATCGCCCAAGCCCTGGCCCAAAAGGAGTCGGGCGATTGTGCCCATTGCGGTACCAAACTGCGTGGACGCCGGCTCGCGAAGATCGTCATGATCCAATATCCCATCGGTACGTCCCCTGCCCTGGCTCGGTCCCTCGCCGATTGGGTCAAGGATCCCGCCATCCGCCAGTTGCGAGTTGCCGAGATCAATCGAATCGATGGCCTACACGAGCAGCTTATCCAACTTCCCCATTTTTTCAGCTCGGATTATTGCCCAGGGGTCGGATCCCGGCGTAACCATCCAGGGCATTCGTTCCGAGGATCTGACTCGCTTGACTTATCCCGACTCCAGCTTCGACCTGGTGTTGACCTCGGAAACACTCGAGCACGTACCTGACCTGGAAGCCGCTCTCAAGGAGATTCACCGCGTGTTGGTTCCGGGGGGCCGGCATCTCTTTACGATTCCTGTCTTGCCCGGCGTTCCCAAGACGTTTGCTCGTGCCGTCGTTAGGGCTGATGGCTCGATCGAGGATCGGGCTCAGACGCATCTGTCATCCCGGCGGCGACGTCGGCTATCCCGTGTTCACCGAATTCGGCGCCGATCTGGCCGAATTTGTTCGAGCGGGCTGGATTCCAGTTCGACGACGTTTTACGGGCTTCCGGGAGACGATGACCTGCACAGGTCTACAGTTGCCGTAAACCAACACATCAGTCGGCCACAACGACTTAACGACTCGATCTAAGTGGCGGGTGATGGCTCGCTCTGGCTGATCAGCGGAGGCATCGGGCAGCCGAGGCTGTCGGAAATGGCACGAAGCAGCTCGCCCTCCTCGACGGTCACGACACCATCGGAAGCGATGCAGCCGGCGGCATGCCTCCAGGACTTTCCTCTTGAGCTGTGGGGTCGCTTTCGCCAACTCTTCGAGTGCCGCATCGATCGTCTGGAGGTCGACCGTGTTCGACTGGTCGAGCTTCAGCGCAGGGCCAGAGAGGCCGAGAGCGTCGACCCGGCGGCAAAGGCGCGGGCCGCGTCTTCGGACGAGCCGTGGCCGATCCTGGCGAGCGCCGACAACACGATCGTGAGCGGGCTGAGCATGGCTTCGATCGTCGTGTACTTTACCGCCGGTGGCTTGGTACGGACGAATCGCACGACAACATGGCGCATCAAGAGCCGTCGGAGTGCGTACTCGAAGAGGGTCGTTTTCTGGTCCGCGAGGACCAGGGCTTCGACGCACTCGGAAGAAGTCGTGGAACTGGGCGGGCGTCATCTGGCACAGGGCGGGCGCGGCCAGCTCGACGAGCGGAAGCCGGGCCTCGGGGGCAAGTCGTTTGACGTCCGACAGAATCCTCGTCGTCTCGCGGACCACGGCCGGCATCGCATGGGCCTGGAGCCAGGCGAGCTGAGCTTTTCGAACCGTTTCGTCCGGGTCGAGCAGTAAGGCGAAGACCGCGGCCTGGGCACCCAGAGGCTCACGCACGACATCGGTCAGCGCCGAGGCATGGATTCCTTGAGATCAGCCGCGTACGCCAGATGGGCCGCGTCGATCATTCCCACCTGTGAGACGGCCCGAGCGACATTGAGCAATCTCGCGGCGGGCCGGTCCGGACGGCCTGGTTCTCTCGAGCTCCGGACGCTCCTCTCGCTGGTCATCAAAAGAGACGGATCGAGAAGTCGCCGGTGAACGAAGGGTCGATCCGTCGGATCCGCTCGACCAGCGGCGGATGGCTGGCGAGCAAGCCGAAGAAGTGGTCCAAGCCTCCGACGGCCTTGCCGAAGAACAGATGGCTCGCCTCCTCGGCGTGCGGATCCTGAATCTGGGAGCCCTCGGCCAGCGCACCGATCTTCTTGAGGGCGCCGGCGAGTCCGTCGGGATTGCGGGTGAACTGCACAGCCGAGGCATCGGCGAGGAACTCGCGCTGGCGTGAAACCGCGGCCTTGATCAAATTGCCGAAGAACACCCCGACGTAGCCGATCACGTACAGGGCCAGGCCAATCAGGGGAATCGGGTTGAACCCCTTGCGGTCGTCGTCATCGTCCGGGCACCGAGTCGGACTGCCGAACGAACTGCGGAAGATGATCCAGCCGACAATGCCGATCACCAGGATGCCGAAGAGCACTCCCATGAGCCGGATATTCAGCCGCATGTCGCCGTTCAAGATGTGGCTGAACTCGTGTCCGATGACCCCCTGCAGCTCATCGCGTGAGAGCCGCCTCAATGTGCCCGAGGTGACGGCGATGACCGCGTCGCCCGGCGTATGCCCGGCGGCGAAAGCGTTGATCCCCGGCTCGTTCTCCAGCAAGTAGACCGGAGGAACCGGCAAGCCGGAGGCGATCGCCATCTCCTCGACCACGTTCAGCAGCCGGCGCTCGTCGGGGTCTGTGCTGTCCGGATGCAAGCAACCGGCCGCCCAGCAGCTCGGCGACCGTGTGCCCGCCTCCGGAGAGCGCGGCGATCTTGTAGAGACTTCCACCGCCGATCAACGCGGAGGTGCCGAGGGCGACCACTCCGAGCAGATGCGGATCCCACAGATCCGCACGGCGTGCTCACCGCCGCGGTCTCGCTCATCGCTGCCTGCCAATCGCAATACTCACGCGATCGCGAGGTAAACGGACAGAATGATCAGAATGACCGCCACAGCGAAGTAGAAGACCAGCAGCCCGGTTCTTCGCTTGGCGAAGTCTTGGCTCTGGAAGTAATCCATGACGTAATCAGCCTCAATCGACTCGAGCATCGGCGACGATCTGCAATGGCCGCTCGAGATGCTGGAACTTCAACGGATCGCACGACGACCCCGCCTTGTCTGACGCCAGTCAGGATCAGAACTTGACCTTGGGTGCCTCGCGTTCCTTGGGCGACTCGATCTCGAAGAGTTGGGCCGGAGCGAATCCCGCCGAACCCGGCGATCACGCGAGTTGGGAAACACCTCGCGCTGTGTGTTGTAGCTCATCACGGCGTCGTTGAATGCCTGGCGGGCGAAGGCGACCTTGTTCTCAGTCGAGGTCAGCTCTTCCTGGAGAGCGAGCATGTTCTGGTTGGCCTTGAGGTCGGGATAGCTCTCGGCCAGGGCGAACAGCCGGCCCAGGGCCCCCGAAACCTGTCCCTCCGCGGCACCAGGCTGCTCATGGCGGCGGGGTCACCCGGGCTTGGCCGCCGCCTTCTGCTGGGCGGTCACCGCCTGCGTTTCGCGCCTGGATCACGGCCTCGAGCGTCTCACGTTCGTGGCCCATGTACCCCTTGGCGACTTCGATGAGGTTGGGAATCAGGTCGTATCGCCGCTTCAACTGGACGTCGATCTGGCTGAAGGCGTTCTTGTAGCGATTGCGAAGCGTGACCAGCGAGTTGTAGATTCCGACCCCGAACATCAATCCAAGCAACAACCAGCACGCCGAGGCCGATCAAGACCCCGGCTGCCGTGGATAGAGCGAAAACGGGCGACATCACGCGAGCTCCTCATGTTTCAAGTCGCAACCACTGGACCACGTTGGTCAGTAGCTGTTCGTCAATCACGCGGGGATATTTGGATTTCGGCCTGGTCCCGCGATCTCGGATTTTCAATGACCCTGCTGAGCGACCAGAGTGTCAATTGTCGTGAAAGTCTGGCGCAGGTCCTGGTATAGCTGACGATAGACTGGATAAGCAAGATCATAATACGACTTTGTCTTGGGATCGACGAGCGTCGACTCGACAACCCGAATCGTGGCGTCGCACGCTTCGGGGACAGACGAAAAGCCGCCGGAGCCGACCTGGGCCAGGATGCCGACACCGAAGGCCGGCCCCTCGGTCGAGTTGAGGTTCGACACGTCGCAACCATAGATGTCGGCCTGAATCTGCTTCCAAAGCGCATTGCGAGCGCCGCCGCCCGAGACGCGCACCTGGTCGATCGTCGACACCCATCTCCCGGATCAGCTCCAGGCTGTCGCGCATGGCGAATGTGGCTCCTTCGAGCACGCTGCGGATCATGTGGGCGCGGCCATGGCGGACGGTCAAACCGACCCACGCGCCCTTGGCCGCCGGGTCGAAGTGGGGAGTGCGTTCACCGGTCAGATAGGGCAGGAAGAACAGTCCCTCGGCGCCGGGGCCGACGATTGCGGCCTCGTCGGTCAACAAGAAATAGGGGTCGATTCCTTTCTGCTTGGCGAAGGCGACCTCAGCCTTCCCAAGCTCGTTACGGAACCACTGGAAGCTGCCGCCCGCCGACAGGACGACCCCCATCACGTGCCATGCGCCCGGCACGGCGTGACAGCCGCGCTGCAGTCTGGCGAGCGGGTCGAAGCCGAGCTGATCGGCGTGGGCGAACACCACCCCCGAGGTCCCCATGGTCGCCGAAACCACCCCTTGCCTGACGATTCCGTTGCCCACCGCCCCGGCGGGCTGGTCGCCGCCACCGCCCACGACCGGCGTGCCGACCGGCAGCCCGGTCGCTTTCGAACCCGAGCTCACTCACTTGGGCGGAGACCTCCGGGCTTTCGTGGCAGCCGGGCAAGAGCGCCGGATCGATCTGGAGCTTGTCGAGCAGCTCGCGACTCCAGCACCGGTTGGCGACGTCGAGGAGCAACGTCCCCGAAGCGTCGCTCACCTCGGTGGCATACGTTCCGGTCAGACGGTATCGGACATAATCCTTGGGGAGAAGCACCTGGCGCACCTGGTCCCAGTTCTTCGGCTCGTGCGGTCCGGACCCACAGAAGCTTGGGCGCGGTAAATCCGGTCAAAGCCGGGTTGGCCACCAGCCGGATCAATGCCTCGCGTCCGCCGGCCGCCTCCTCGATCTCGCGGCACTCGGCCGCGGTGCGCTGATCGTTCCAGAGCAAGGCGGGGCGGATGACCTCGCCCGCCCGAGTCCAGGAAAACCGAGCCATGCATCTGGCCGCTCAAGCCGACGCCGGCGACATCGGCAGGCGTGAACGCCCCGAGTGCTCAAGACCTGCTGGAGCGTCTTGACCGTCGCTTCCCACCATAGGTCCGGGATGTTGCTCAGACCAGCCCGGCCGAGGATGATCGCACGGATACTCGGCCGTCGCCGAGGCCAGGATCGTCCCCGTCTCGTCGATTGCGATCGTCTTGGTGCCCGACGTTCCCACGTCGATTCCCAACGTGATACTCATGGGCTGATCTCCCACCGTTCCCCGCATCGAAGGATCCGAGGCACAACTCCGGCAGGCAGCCGGCGACGCCTCGTTCGCAAACACGTCGACGGGAACGGTATTGAACGTGAACATGTCGTAGTGATGAGGCACGACGAACCGAGGCCCGACCTGAGCGGCGAGGTCGACCGCCTCGTCGGCGGTCATGTTCCCCGGCACCCCGCGCGCCGGGTCCCGGCCATTGATCGGCAAGAACAGCACGTCGAACCGATCGGGCCCAAGCTGCTCGGCCAACCCGGCATAAGCCAGACTGTCGCCACTATGATAAAGCCTCATGCCCTCCGACTCGATGATGTACCCCAGGAAAAGATGACGCCCCTGTTCGTCGGTGTCGAGCCCTTCGTGGGCCGACGGAATGGCACGCACCTGGAACCCGGCCCGCTCGGCCTCCTGGCCCGAATCCAAGCCGACGAGCCGGTCCCGCGGCAGGCCCATCTCGCATCGCATACTCGCGGATCGATTCCGGCAGCATGACGACCGCGCCGGGTGATGCCGTCAGCAACGCCGGCATCGTTCCTGGATCAAGATGGTCGGAATGTCGATGACTCGCGAGCACCAGGTCGACATCGTGCAGCTCCTCTCCGCGAATCGGAGCCCGAGTCATCCGCACATGCTGCCGATTGGTCGTCGCGTACTTCCTTGTCAAGTGCTCCGATAAGTAAAGGTCGATTGCAAGCAATCCCGCCGTGACTTGATCAAGTACCCGCTCTGGCCGAGCCACCAGACCACGAGCGACCCTGGATCGGGTGCCGTCACCGCGATCTCTTCAATCAGCTCACGACCATGCCGAACCGGCTCAATCATAGGTGGCTGTTCTCAGGGGTGCAGTCGAGCTGTCCGATCGAATCACGTCGGCGAATTCCTCAACGGGATCTGTTGATATCGGGAGGGAGACCACCCGCCCGAGCCGATCGCGGATGCCACATCGGACTACGCCGAACCTCAGATCGCCATTATGGCATCTGGGTTCGTGTCGCAAAACAGCTCAACGCGATAATCATCTGCCGTTTTGGCAACTGGCTTCGTTTCGCATTTTCTCGATCTCCAAATCCCGTTGCGAATTCTCACTGTATCGTGTGCCGATCCGGTTCAGCGACCGAGGACCTCTATGCGGACGTTCAACGCGCCAGGTCACACATCGATATGATCGGCGGAAGCCGAAGAAGACTTTGATGAAATTCCTTGGATCTCTTGGAATCTGTTGATTCACGGGTCGGCGGATCATTGCAGAACTCTCAATAGCCGCCACCTCTCAACATTGAGCTACAAAAACAGACCGTAAAAGGCGTTCATCACGTCAAGGCGACCTCACGCCCGCTGGACATGGTGGCGCTCCGTCTCACAGCAGCAGGCAACTCGATTTAGAGTTCCTTGCGAACGAGCCCGACGCCACCGACCATGGATTTAGCCTTGGCAACCGCAACGTGTCGGGCAGTCTGGGAGAAGCCGCAATCGGGAGTGACCGAGACGCGGCCGGCGTCGACGTACTTGAGCACGGTCTTCAATCGATCAGCCACGAGCTCGGCGGGCTCGACCCAGGTATTCTTGACGTCGACCAGGCCGACCGCGACATCCATGGACTCGGGCAACTGGGCCAAGAGTTCGACCTCGGCCATCTCACGGCTGGCGAATTCGAGAGCCAGTTGATTGACACGAGCGCGGCCAAGGTGAGGAAAGAGCGGCCGATACGAACGATGGCCGACCGCACGAGCCCGGTAATTCCCGAAGCACATATGCATGCTAATATAGGCATCAACGCCGTCAACGGTGCGGGCGATGACGTCGAGAAACGACTCGGGATGCGCTGGGATGGCAGGCGAAGCTGGGCTCGTCGAGCTGGATGAAATCGACCCCAGCGGCGACCAGCGCCCTGAGCTCGGCATTGACGATCGGGATCAAGGCGTCGGTGACGGCCGTGCGCTGGGCGTAGACAGCTCCGCCGTCGATGCGTCCGGCGAGCGTGAACGGGCCCGGCACAGGCACTTTGACCGGCGCGGTCGTGTATTCGCGGAGCCGGCGATACTCGGCGACCGTGCCGAGCCCATCCGGCGCGACCAGCGGCTGAGTCGCGCGGAATTTATCCCGCTGGTCGTGCGCCGGCGCGCCCCAGTGCCGAGATGGAGGAATCGACTCAAGTCCCCGGAGATATTGATAAAAGCCCAGGTTGAAATCCACACGCTGCATCTCGCCGTCGGTGATCCGGTCCAGACCGGCGCGAAGCTGGTCGTCGACCGCCAGTCGAACGGCGTCGCGCACCGCTTCATCGCGGTCGGCTGCACCGAAAAGCTCCGGATGCGCCTTCACATCAGCATCAAATTTCTCGAACCAGCCCGGAAACGACCAGCTTCCGATGACCGTGACCGGGATAAGCTGCTCTGTCATGGGGGCTCTCCATCAATTCTTAACCACCAATCCATTTTCTCGAAGTCTGAGCGGAATATCCAGCCACGATTGCGTCACTCGCCTCCGACGATTCCTTGCCATCCCTTTCCCGGGAATGGCGGACGACGATAGGATCAAATAGGCGCTTTGACACTGCGAAGCGCCCGAACGACGAACGAGGATGCCAACATGAATGCGCAGCCGCAGCCCCGATCACAGCGCTGGCGAAGCTGGGTACGATTCCGAATAAGGACGTTGATGTTCGTGACTTTTGTCATTGGCGCTCTATTCGCCTGGACGGCGTACCGCGTCCGTCCGCAGCGCGAGTCGGTCACGGCTCTCGGAGCGCGCGGCGGCCAAGTGCGTTACGATCCGCGATACAGTCGAAACCAGGAACCGAAGTGGAAGAACTGGGTGGTGGATCGGGTCGGACTCGACTATTTCCAGAATGTGTTGAAGATTGACAATCTTTACAAAATGAGCGACGAGGATCTTGTGAAGGTCGAGAACCTCACTCAGCTCAAGGAAGTCAACCTCGGAGGAGCGGAGATCACGGATCGCGGGTTGGTTCACCTCAAGGGTTTGAAAGACCTCTCGCAGTTGTCGCTCGCGGGTACCGCGATCACCGACGCCGGCTTGGCCCACCTCAGTGAATTGACCGCCCTCACGGAACTGAATCTAGGCGCCACACGGATAAGCTCCACCGGCACGGAGAGCTTGAGAGGATTAAAACACCTCCAAAAACTGATCCTCACCGGAACAGCGATCAGCGATGCGGGACTGAAGAACTTGGAGGGCTTGAGCAGCCTCAAGGAGCTCTATCTCGACAAGACGCCGATCGGCGATGCGGGTCTGGCGTATCTGACGCGACTGACCAATCTCCAGCAACTTTGGTTGGAGAGTACTCTGGTCGGTGACTCGGGCCTGGCGTCGTTGTCTCGATTGACTACTCTTAAGCTACTCGACTTGAACCAGACCCACGTCGGCAATAAAGGGATGGAGCATCTCAAAAGTATGACCAGCCTCGAAGAAGCTTTACCTGCGGGACGCCGAAGTTGACGATGCGGGATTGACCCAACTGGAGGGACTCACTCGCCTCCGACTGCTCGACCTCAACGGTACAAGGGTGACGGTCGCCGGCGTGACGCAGCTCCAGAAGGCAATCCGCCGAGTCGCGATCGTTTATTAACCGGGGTCGATGTTGGTATCAACTGAGGATCGCCTTCACCACGCGGCCATGGACGTCGGTCAGGCGGAAATCGCGGCCCTGGAACTTGTAGGTGAGCCGGGTGTGGTCGATTCCCAGCAGGTGGAGGATCGTCGCGTTCAGGTCGTAGACTTCGACCGGGTCCTTGGTGATGTTGTAGGAAAAGTCGTCGGTCTCGCCGTAGGTGAGACCCGGCTTGATCCCGCCGCCGGCCAGCCAGACGGTGAAACAGCGCGGGTGATGATCGCGACCGTAGTTGGTCGCGGTTAATGTCCCTTGCGAATAAACAGTCCGGCCGAACTCGCCTCCCCAGATCACCAATGTGTCGTCGAGCAGCCCACGGTTCTTCAAATCCTTGACCAACGCCGCGGAGGGCTGATCGGTGTCGCGGCATTGGGCGCGGATCTGGCTCGGAAGGTCGCTATGCTGGTCCCAGCCCATGTGATAAAGCTGGATAAACCTCACGCCGCGTTCCGCGAGCCGGCGGGCCAGGAGGCAGTTGGCGGCGTAGCTGCCGGGTTTCTGGACGTCAGGGCCGTACATGTCGAGGACCGATTTCGGCTCGGCCGAGAGGTCGGTCAGATCGGGTACGGACGCCTGCATGCGGTAGGCCAGCTCATACTGCGAGACGCGGGTGAGGATTTCCGGGTCGCCGGTCTCCGCGTGGTGCAGGTCATCAAGCGCACCGATCTCGTCGAGCATCTGCCTGCGCAACGGTCGCGAGCATCCGGCGGGGTCGGTGAGATAAAGTACCGGCTCCTTGCCGCCGCGGAGCTTCACGCCCTGATACCGCGTGGGCAAGAAACCGCTGCCCCAGAGACGGTCGTACAGCGGTTGGTCGGTCCGCCCTCGTGAGAGCAGGACGACGAACGACGGCAAGTCCTGGTTGACGCTGCCCAGCCCATAGGCGACCCACGAGCCCATGCTCGGGCGTCCAGCGAGCTGAGAGCCGGTCTGCACGAACGTGATCGCCGGGTCGTGGTTGATCGCCTCGGTTTGCATCGATCGGATGATGCTGATGTCATCCACGATCTCGGCCGTGTGCGGCAAGAGCTCGCTCAGCCATGCCCCGCTCTGGCCATGTCGGGCAAACTTGAAGAGCGACGGAGCCACCGGCAGGCTCTTTTGGCCCGAAGTCATCGTCGTGATCCGCTGACCCATCCGCACCGAGTTCGGCAGCTCGATACCCCGCTTTTCCTGGATCGCCGGTTTGTAATCGAACAGGTCAAGCTGCGAAGGTGCACCCGACTGGAACAGGTAGATGATCCGCTTTACCTTCGCGGAGAAGTGCGGAAGACCAGGCAGGCCGCCAGTCCGTCGTGTCTGCCATTGCGCCGCAGTCCGTCGCGGTCGAGCAGCGAGCCAAGCGCCATCGCACCTAGCCCGACTCCCGAGCGCCTCAGAAACAGCCTGCGGTTCACCTGTTGTGCGAGCTTCGAGTTCGTCCACGGCGATCCTCTTAACGCAAATCTCGGATAGGGAAAGCTAACCACTGATCAACACGGATGAACACAGATCACTCACGAACACGCGGAAAAAGCGAAGCCATATCTGAGATCCTCCGTGTTCATCTATTGATAGAAATTGTTTTCGATGTTGCGATCATTCCAAGGTAATCGTTTCGTCCAGGTTGAGAATCACGCTCGCCGTCGACGTATAAGCCGCCAGCTCGACTGGATCGAGCTTGGTCTCGAGCGAGCTCTCGCCGTGCCGGATCAGTTGCGCGGCGGACTGAGCGTTCGACTTGAAGCCCTGCCTGATAGCGCTCCAGGCCATGTTTCAATACCTCCAGCTCCGCTGAAGTGGGTGGGCGAGCCAGCGCTCGGCGAAACGCGAATGTGATCCGTTCGTCGGGCGTACGGCCTCCCTTAGTCAGAACAAGCTGCGCCAACTGCCGCGCGGCTTCGACATAGGTCACGTCGTTCAAAAGCTCGAGGGCCTGGAGCGGAGTGTTCGTTCGCGATCGCTTGACCTGGCAGACTTCTCGCGTGGAGGCGTCGAATGTCGCGAGGATCGGATGGGGAACCGTTCGCTTACGGTAGACATAAAGACTGCCGCGCGTACAAACCGGGCCCTTTCTCCTGCACATAAGGCGCCTCGCCCGCGCCGCCGGCCAGCTCCTCCCACAACCCCGCAGGCTGATAAGGTTTGACCGATGGTCCGCCGATCCGGTCCGGTCAACAGGCCAGAGATAGCCAGGGCGTTGTCACGCACGATTTCGGCAGGCAAGCCGAAACCGAGGACCGCGGGCCAGCAGCCGGTTCTCAGGGTCGCGCGCCAGGAGCGCGGGCGTCACGTTGGACGACTGCTGATAGGTGGCACTCGTCACAATCAAGCCGGTGAATCGCCTTGACATCCCACCCGTTGCGAATGAGCTCGGTCGCCAGCCAGTCGAGGAGCTCGGGATGCGAAGGAGGCTCGCCCTGGATGCCGAAGTTCTCGGCGGTCTTGACCAGTCCGCTGCCAAAATGATGTTGCCAGATCCGGTTGACGGTGACGCGGGCCGTCAACGGGTTGTCGGGCGAGGCGAGCCAGCGGGCTAGTCCGAGGCGGTTGCGAGGTGCGGCTGCGGGTAGACCGGGCAGCGACGCCGGAACCCCCGGCTCGAGCGGCCGGCTGGTGTCAGGCATCTCATAGCGACCGCGTTTCAGCAGATATGTCGGCCGAGGCTTGTCCGTGTCCTCCATCACCATCACAGAGGTGATGGTCTTCTGAAACTCCGCCTTCTGCTTTTCGAGCTTTTGCACCTCGTCCTTACTCTTCTTCGCTTTGGCCTCGCCGATCGCGGCGTCGAGCTCGCGCAGCCGTTGCTGGTCTCGGGCGGTTGGCAAGGCGATCAGCGGCGGCACGTTGCCGCGTGTTTCGGTATAGACCCCCTGCTCTTTCACGCTGTTGAAGAAGCCGAGGAACTGATAAAACTCGGGCTGGGAGATCGGGTCGAACTTGTGGTCGTGGCAGCGGGCGCAACCCATCGTCAGGCCGAGGAAGACCGTCGCGGTGGTCTCGACGCGGTCGACGGCGTTCTCCACGCGATACTCCTCGTCGATCGATCCCGCCTCCGTGACGGTCCGGTTGTTGCGATTGAAGCCGGTGGCGATCCTCTGTGACAGATTGGCGCCGGGCAACAGGTCGCCAGCAACCTGCTCGATCAGGAACTGGTCGAACGGTTGGTTGCGATTGAGGGCGGCGATCACCCAGTCACGCCACGGCCACATGGTCCGGGCAAAGTCGTTCTGAAAGCCATTGGTGTCGGCGTAACGAGCCCCGTCCAGCCAATCCATCGCCATGCGCTCGCCGTAATGTGGCGAGGCGAGCAGACGATCCGCCAGTGCCTCGACACCACGTGATACCGGCGAAGCCAGGAACGCGTCGACATCCTCGGGTGTTGGCGGCAGGCCGATCAGGTCCAGAGCGAGGCGGCGGATCAAGGTGGTCGGGCCGGCGCGAGGCGACGGGCTGAGTCCCTCGGTTTCAAGCCGGGCCAGCACAAACTCGTCGATCGGATTCCTGGGCCAGCTTCGATTTCTGACCGATGGCGGCCTGGGCCTTGCTGGTGGCTCGAATGCCCAGTGCTTGCCCCAGGCCGCTCCTTGATCGATCCATTTCTTCAGCAGATCGATCTGGCGGGAAGTCAGCTTCTTGCCAGACTTCGGCGGCGGCATCTGTTCGTCGGGGTCGCGACTGGCGACGCGTTCGAACAGCTCGCTGTCGCTGGATTTGCCGGGCACGATGATCGGCTCAACCGTCCGGAGTGCACCCTCCTTGAGGTCGAGCCTCAAGTCGGCTTTTCGACTCTTGGCGTCTGGACCGTGGCACAGGAAGCAGTTTTCCGACAGGATCGGCAGGACATCCAGGCTGAATCGGACCGGCTCGGATTCGCCGGCCTTGGCTCCGGACAGGATCGAAACCCAGACGATCGCCGCCAGGACAAGACACGTCGGCAACGATCGAAGCGGGTCAGCGACATCGCGACGGTTACGCGTAGGAACGGGTGAGACTTCAGGTCGCATGAGTTCCCTGGGCTGGATGATTGGGCAGGATCGAGCAAGCACGACAAGCTACTCTATTATCTCTACCCGCGTCGCGGGTTCAACCAGTGAATGTCTGTACCGATGGCGCATGAACGACTCACGTAGAACGGAATTCATTCCGTTTCATTCACACAGAACACATCCCTCTCTCGCGTAGAACGGAAAAGGACTGATGTCCAAAATCAACAAACGGAATGAATTCCGTACTACGACTGACGGGTCGTAATTCCCTGCTTGCCCGCGCCATCTGGTCGAATTAAGATCATGAACGCGCCTCGGACAGAAGTCCGATATTGTTTCGAAGGCGTTGCGACCATGATGCTCGGTCTGGGACCGGTGGCGAGGCAAGAGCTGATCACGACGGCCCGCCAGGGCCGCTACGATTGGGCGCGCGTGGATTCGGTACTGTTCCTGCTTTTCTTTTTCGCTCTGAGGCGAGCTTCGAGAATGGAACCCTTTCATCCGGGCGGCAGGACGTTTGAGCAAGTGCACCAGTTCACCAAAGTGCAAAGCCATGGCACTATTGGTAGAATTGGGGGAAGCTCCCTGACTCGACCGGTGTAGTTGTGCCTCATGGCCAAGAAAAACGCGAAGGATCAGACGATGCCGGTGATCGAGGACGTAAAGCTCGTCAAAGGCATTCGTTTGGACATTTCTCCGGCCGATCACAAGCGGCGAGCCAAAGCGGCAATGGAGAATAGTCTCACCATGTCGCCGTACTCTCGGTTGGCGTCGTTTGATCGGCTCAGGGCCGACGAAGGGGTCCGCTGATGACAGCCGACGTGATCCGCGAAGCGAAGAAATCGCCGTTCATACCCTTCGATCTGGTGCTGGTCGACGGCACGACATACACGATCACGCATCCTGACTACATCTGGGTTGCACCCTTCCCGCGGGCAAGGGAAGTGGTCGTCTCCGCGGCTGACGACGACGGCGCCGGACGGCTATCGGACCCGAACCATCAATCTCGGCCTGGTCATGGAAGTAGTCGTTCCCAGCGTCAGCGTCGAGGCAGCCAGTAACGGACCGGACAGCAACGGGGCTTGACCACGTCGCGTGCCAAGAAAGCCGGCGGGCAATGGCAACGGATGACGGTGTCAAGACAGTACCGGGAAACCACCCAGGTTTACCCGGCTCAAGGTTTCATAAGGCTCTGCCGGCCCTCCTCCTCGATCTGGACCACAGCAATCGGGGAGGAACGAAGGGGACAGGGAGGAACGAAGGGGACGTTGCTAATTGCCATGGCGGATTGGGTAAACTGTTGGGCCCGTTACGGGGACACCATACTCAACTGTGCAAGGAGTTAGGTATGGTGTCCGCGGAACCCGGCCGCGGGACGGAGGCGATAATCGAGACCGATTGTCGAGTGGACGGAGATTGATGCACCACACACGGGACAAGCCCCGAACTGCGGTAACCACCTGAGCCCTGGTCTGGTAGAACGGCGGCTACTTGCGGACCGCGAACCGCAGCTTCGCCGCCGACGACCGAGGATTGTCCCGCTTCTCTTCGGCGGAGGGGCGGATAACCTCCTCCGCGATCGAGACGTAGCCGCCGTCGCGCAGACCCTCCTTGAACGCCGATTTAACCCGGCGGTCTTCGCCGGAGTGGAACGACAGGATGGCAACCCGACCCCCCGGTCTCAGGCAAGTCGGCAGGGTACGGAGAAACGCCGTCAAGGTCCCGAACTCATCGTTCACCGCGATCCGGAGCGCCTGGAAGACTCGGCGGACGAGATCCTCCGCAGTACTGCCAGAAAGGCGATGTCCACCGGGCGCAAGCCTCGTACACGACCGCGGCAAGTGCTTGGGTGGTTACGAGCGGTTCGCGTGCGTGTGCGCGATGGATTGCGCTCGCGAGTTCACGGGCATGGGGTTCATCGGAGTTCTCGGCGAGAAGCTGAGCCAGGCTCGATTCGCCCAGTTCCGACAACAGAGCAGATGCGGTCCGGCCTCGTGTCGGGTTCATCCGCATGTCGAGCGGGCCGGCCATCTTGAAGCTGAAGCCGGCGCGGGGTCGTCGATCTGCATGGAGGAAAGCCCGAGATCCGCGAGTGAGCAGGTCCGCCCCTTCGGGTGCCTCGGTGGCGAGGAATCGCGGCAACGCCGCGAAATTCATCCGTCGCAAGACGATCGATTCAGGAGGAAGACCGAGGCCGCGGAGTCTGGCCTCCGTCTTGGGCAATTCGATCGGATCGGCATCCAGGCCGAGCAGCCGTCCGCCTGGCTGGACGGCGGCGAGGAGGGCTCGGGCATGACCGCCGTATCCCACCGTGCAATCGACGGCGACATCCCCCGGCCGAGGTCCGAGTACGCGCAGGATCTCAGCCACCATGACCGGCCGGTGCGTTCCGGCGGGCGTCTTACCCCCGGAGATCACCTTCGCCACGTCGTCGGGATAGCGGTCGGGTTGATGCTCCTTGTATTTCTCGTGGAAATGGCGAGGATTCTTGCCGCGATAACGCGCTCGACGCAGCGGCTTTTCTTGAGTGGGGTCGATAAGCGTGGCGGCCCGAGCCTTCGCGGCTTGTTCGTTCATTGTCCTCGGCTCCAGATGGGGACCTTTTCGAGGGTATCGTAATCGATTCCGATGGTCCTTGCGAGTGGGTGACTGCCTAACCCCTCGCGACCTGTTTCCTTCCCCGCGCCGTTTCCTTCCGCCGCTCAGAAGACATTAGAGTCGAGGTGTGGCACGGCGGTTTAGGTTCGACACATCGGTTGCCGGCCCTTTCGTTGGACGGTGCATCAGTAACCTCGCCATGCTCCGTTTCCACACGCCGATCATCAAACCGGATCTGTGGTACAAACTGTGGGGAGCGAAGGGCACAGTGGTAATTGTTGCGGCGGATCGGGTACACCGGGTAACAAAGGGGAGATTGGTTATAGAGACGGCGCCGAAAACTGGTTTACCAACCCTGCTCTATCCGTATACCGACGTGGATAACTGCCCTGATGCACCAGAGACGTGCCGTGTGGATATAGCGTTCGCTAGAGTTCGCTATTTCTGCTTGAGCGTTATTGGCGGAGAGCAGCCGAAGCGGCCCAGCCCCGGTGACCTTCCGAATCCTGGCCATCCTCCCTCTGGAGGCACTCCCTACTCTTGGTCTGAACCGTGGTTTTGGAATAAGCCGTGCGTAGACCAGGAACAAGGGATCTCATTCAGATTTGGAACTGCCTTGGCCCTCCGTCCGAGCTTTGGTGGACCAACCCCGTGGATCCGAACGATCCGTCCATTCTTCCGTATTTATCGTGTTGCCGCCGCGAGATTAGGCTCGATCGACGGGCAGGGCCAGCACTAACTCCGGGCAAACTGGGTAATCTGGGTCGATTTTCCTTGGCGTGATGGTTTGTATATCATTCTCTGTGTAGCCTCCCTTGCGGCAGCCCACGGAGAGTGAACCATGGCGGAAGTTCGGCGGATCGGGTTGGATGAGGTCGTTCGGCATTTCGAGGAACTGGAGGACCCGCGTTCCGAGGTCAACCTCCGGCACCCGTTCGTGAGTGTGGTCGTCATCGCTTTGCTGGCGGTGCTCGCCGGCGCCGGCGGACCGACGGCGATCGCACGCTGGGCCATGCTGAAACAGGAGTTCCTCTTGCAGGTGCTCGACTTGCCCAACGGGATCCCGCGTAAGGATGTCTTCCGCCGTGTCCTCATGGCCTTGAAACCGGCCGCCTTCCAGGCCTGCTTCGCCGACTGGCTGCAGTCGTTGCGCACCGAAGCGACCGCGGCGACCGGAGTGGAGCAACCCATCCTGGCGGTGGACGGCAAGACGGCACGGAGGAGCCACGATCGCCAGAACGGCCTGGGCGCCTTGCATTCGGTCAGCGTCTGGGCCAGCGAGTTCGGCCTGTCGCTGGGTCAAGTGGCGTGCGCCGAGAAATCGAACGAGATCACGGCCATTCCCGAGCTTCTGAGGCTGGTGGACATCAAAGGGGCGATCATCACGATCGACGCGATGGGGACCCAGAAGGCGATCGCGGCACAGATCATCGAGGGCGGGGCCGACTATGTCCTGGCACTGAAGGGGAACCAGGAGACGCTGCATCAAGCGGTCATCGATTATATCGATGAACAGCTCGAGGGGGACCTGGCCAATGCGCAGGAGCATGTGACGACGGAGAAGGGGCATGGTCGTGAGGAAATGCGAACGTATCTCCAACTCCCGGCCCCCGAGAAGCTTCCCGGGTTCATGCGGTGGAAAGGGCTGAAGTCGATCGGAGTGGCGACGTCCCGCTGCCTTCGAGACGGCCAGGAGACCGTTGAAGTCCGCTACTACATCAGCAGTCTGACGCCGGACGTCAAGCGGTTCGCCCGAGCGGCTCGGGGGCACTGGGGTATCGAGAATAGCTGTCACTGGAGTCTGGACATGACGTTTCGCGAGGACGAGTCTCGGCTCCGCCAGCGGAATCTGCGCGAGAACTTCGCGTGGCTGAACCGGTTCGCATTGTCGCTCCTGAAGCAGCATCCCGGCCGCCAGAGTCTGGTCATGAAACGCCGTAGCTGCGGCTGGAGCGACGGCTTCTTGATGGAAGTCGTTACTGGATCAACATGTTAGTGTGCGCTGGCCCTGCCGTGACCATGAGCATCTCCATTTTACCTCGAACGGGGCCTTCAAAAGCGCTTTGATCCAAGTCAGTGAAGGGCGGTGTGTCGCATCCCGCAAGGGGACTCTTACCCGTCGCTCCCGAATATCAACTTCCCCGATCGGTCTCATCTCGTCACCGCGCTGGGAACAAGACACAGAACGGAAGCGCCGACCTTCAAACGATCGCGTTCCCGGGAACAAGACAGAGAGATAAACGGTCTCATCGACGTGCTGGCATCAAGGGGTCCTAGCCCCATCCGTGCGAAAACCTACGGTAAGGACGGCCGCCAGGGCTTGTTCTCGCCCCGTCCTTCGACAAAATCCCCCCAATTTTTCAGCCCCGCCTCGAAACATTGCGCATGATTTTGGCGTGCAATCCGCCATGTGCGCAATCTCGTCCGACGGTCCGGCGTATTGTGCACAATAAGCGAGGGGTCTATCCCAGGGGTCAACATTGCGCAAAATTCGACAGCCACCCCTCGCCGACGGGAGAGGATCAGTTGGTCCTCTTCCTCGCCAGCCTGGTGGCCGAGGACCTGAGCCCCAAGACGGTCGATGGCTCCGCGAGTCTATGAAGTCCAGGAAGGGCCGAAAGGTCGAGTGAACCCCGGTTGCCGCTCTTGCCCAAATCGGCTATCCTGAAGACCAAGCTGCGCCCAATTCGGCACTCAGAGTGCGTCCTTTTACGCACTTATTTCCAATCGACAACATCGGAGTTACCAAGTGCAGCCGGTTTCCAGAAAGATAGCTCTGAGTGGCCTGGGGGGATGCTTACTGGGTTTCCTTGGCACATTCGTAGTCATGTTAGTATTGTCTGGTCTTTTGGACGTGATTTTCCCTGCGGGCCCCGGCCCCGCGCGATGGTGTTCTACCTGAGTTTGGGTCTGTCCCCACTTGCTGGAGTTGTGGGTGGCCTCTACGGCACGCGATATGCAAGGCGACACCAAAAGTGACCCCCCTTCGCGACAGTTATACCGACCCCCCTCCTGCACACTTGTTGAGACGGCGATCGGGCGGGAGTAGCAATGGAACGGAAAACCGGAATAAAATCGTTATACGCCGAGTTTTTCCGAGGTTACGGGATCGAAATCAGGCTGTTCTTGCCCTGATTCGAGCCGAACTCGAGGTATAAGCAACCTTATCCACTGAGTAGCGGACCCGACGTGTCGCATCAGTCTTTGATGGAATCGAGTCTCATCTCGCGGGACGGCCCGTTAAGCCAGGTCGCGAGGCAGCAATTGCGGGGGGGCCGGTGGCGATGCACACGAGCATCAAGGCGACTGCGGGCGTTTACGCCCTGCTTGCGGTGGCGTCCATCTCTCATTGGGTGTACACCGTCCTGTACCTCGGAACTTGGGGCAATTCGGACCTCATCGTCGCCCTCGTGCTACTCGGTCTGGCCCATGGGCTGGTGACTTTCCGCCCTTGGGCCCGAACCCTCGGCCTCGTGCTGTCCGGCTTGTTCGGGTTCACCGGGGTCCTCAGCCTGATCGTCTGGTTGGCGAGTTTGCTGGGGGCTTTTAAGGGCCCCCCGCCACAGGATTGATCATCGAGAGGCCGGTCGCCGGGCTGATCCTAATCGCTTCGCTTATCACGTTCTCGGCGTGGCAAAGGTGGGTGCTCAATCGCCCGCAAGTTGGCGATCTGTTCTCCTCGAAGCCGGCTTAACCTCACTCTGCGACGGACCCGGCCCGCCCCGATAGCTCTTCCGGTGGGCTTATGTCGGTTTTCCGTTCCATTGCTACTCACGCCCCGGGATAGGGGGGTTCCAGCCCCATTCGCAAGAAATCCTACGGTTAGATACGAGTGGGCCGATTTGAGGGGTCAAGGGTTGCCACCAATACACTACCGTAGGTTTTCGCAGACTTGGGGCTGCTGCCGCATCTGGGTTGCCCCTTCCCGCGGGCCAGCGAAGTGGTCGTCTCTGTGGCGGACGACACTGCGCCGGACGGCTATCGGACACGAACCATCAATCTCGGCCTGGTCATGGAAGTAGTCGTTCCCAGCGTCAGCGTCGAGGCAGCCAGTAACGGACCGGACAGTAACGGGGCTTGACCACGTCGCTTCCCAAGAAACGCGGCGGGCAATGGCAACGGATGAGGATGTTAGGGCGATAAGTCCATTACCGCCCCCGCCTGGTCGGCTGAAACCGTAGCCAAATGCTGGCGAGCCTGCATCACGGCCGAAAGCATCGTCCGCCCCATGTCGTCGCGGCGTTCGGCGTATTTGGCCGCTTCAAACGGCGATCCGTCGAAAATCTTGGGGTCGAGATAGGGCATGGAAATCCGCTTCGTCGCCCCCTTGACGAACGGGCACGCCGCATCGGCTTCCCCGCAGACCATCAGGGCGGCAAAGCCCTGGTGCGGGTTGGCCGCATCATCGTATTTCTTGGAAAACTCTTTGGCCTCGAATGTCGCCGCAGCGCTGCCGATAGGCACGCCCCAACGAACGCGATACACGGGATTCTCCGACTTCGGCTCCCCTCTCTCCGCTTCCTTGCCGGTCGGCTCGATTTCAACGCCGATTTCCCGCAAGGCGTTCACCGTACGGGCATTGAACGCGGTCGGAGCGGTACCGCCGCTGTGGAAGCAAAGTTCCGGCATCCCGACGTACGCGGCCGCAATGTTGCCCATCGTCGCTCCCAGAATGCTGCGGCGTGAGTTGCCCGTGCAAACCACGATGACGTGCAGCGTTTGCCCCGGCCGGTAGTTCCCGGCGATCCACGTGGCCAGCTCATGCCTGGCGAGCCGGTGCGGTTCGTCAATCATGTCGAACGATGTTGTGAGCGAATCCACATGCTTGCGGATTTGCGGGTTCAGCCGCTTACGGCTTTCCGGCACGGCGGCATCCACCGCCGCACGGATTTCCTTCGTGTCGAGTCGATCATCCGCCCCAGCCAACTTGTTGAATGCATCAGCGTCCATGATTCCTCTCAGTTGCGTGAATTCCAAACTCCCTTCTTTGCCCAGGGCCTTGAAAAGCCGGGCCTTGACCTGCTGATCCTTGGCCGGGTCGGCAGCGTCGGCCGTGCCGTATTGCTGGACCAGCCACAGGGCATTGACGAGCGGCCCGGCGTCGCTGTTCTGCCCCGGACCCGCCATCACCGCAAGAGCCGCAATCAGGGTAGCAGCCATGACGAATGCTCCTCATTTGGTGGCCGTGATGTTGACGCTCAGCAGGTTCCCGATACCGGGCGGCGGCACGCAGCCCGAAACCTCGACCATCTTCCGGGCCGCCTCCGCGTGCTTTTCCACCTCGACGGAAGCGAACCCCGCGTGCTTCAGTCGCGAAACATAGTCATCCAGCACCAGAGCACCGCCGATGCAGCCCACCAGGGCTTCCAAGTCCCGGCGTACCGACGACGCCGGTTCGGCTTCCCAGGCCATGTCCGAAACCGCGAGCCGCCCACCGGGCTTGAGCACCCGGTGAATCTCGCGGAATGCCCGGTCCTTGTCAGGCACCAGGTTGAGCACGCAGTTGCTAATCACCACGTCCGCCGTCGCGTCGGCGACCGGTAGGGCCTCGATTTCGCCCTTGCGGAACTCGACATTGCCCAAGTCGGTCTTGGCCGCGTTTGCACGGGCCTTCTCCAACATGGCATCGGTCATATCCACGCCGACAACCCAGCCGGTCGGCCCCACCTTGCGGGCGGCAAGGAAGCAGTCGAACCCGGCACCGGAGCCGAGATCAAGCACCGTTTCCCCCGGTCGCATCGCCGCCAGGGCTTGCGGATTGCCGCAGGAAAGGCCAAGATTGGCCCCTTCCGGCAGCGTGGCCAGCTCTTCCTCCGAGTAGCCGAAGGCGGTGGCCAACGCTTCAGCGTTGTCGGTGCAGCCGCAGAGCGAACCGCAAGAGGCTTCACCCTTGGCCACTTCGGCGTAGCGTTCCCGCACTGTTGCCTTCACGGCATCGGCGTCGGAGCAACAGCCAGGCTCGCAGCAGGCCGCTTCGTCGCCCGCGAGCGTCTTCAACTGGTTGATTTCCATCGTTCCATTTCCTTAGCATCCGCCTAAGCGGATATATTGTGTCAAAAAAAATTTAGTCCCCGCAGCAGGTCCGGCGAGCAAGCCGTTGCCGGTCACGCTCCACCCACTCACTGCCGTAGCACACGCCCAGGCAATCAAGCAGCTTGCGGTGAATATCGCCAACCGGCTTGGCTAGGCGGTAATACACCCATAGGCCTTCCTTCCGGCCGACCACCAGCCCGCGTTTACGCAGATAGGCCAGGTGTCGGGATACCGTCGATTGCGGCATGTCCAACGCCTCATGAAGATGGCAGACGCAGACCTCGCCGCCGTCCAGCAGGTTCAGCAGCCGCAACCGGACCGGATCGGCGAATGCCTTGAAGAGTTCGGTGGCGCATCTTCCAGGGTATCGGTAGATTGCTGGTTCATCCGCATAGCCGAATATAGTGCGGCGGCCGATGTAAGTCAACAGCCGCTTCAGTTCCTCGGAGGAAACTGGCTCGCCGCCGAGCTTCGTTCTGTAAGTCTGCAAAAGCCACATAACAAGCTACACGGCCTAGATTAGACTGATCCGTGGTCGTGGATAGCAAAAACCGGTGGAGCGGGTTTCCTAACCCGCTGGTTCCCTCCTTGGCGCATCCAGGCGGGTTAAGAAACGCCCTACACCTTCAACGACGCGGGAATCGGGATCGCCCCTCGAGCGCGGTCAACGCCAACTTTTCATCAGCCCAGGGTCAGGAGGGGGTTCCCGCGCGTGTGCGAACGAATCGCGACGCGCTCTAGAATTGGCGATGCGGTGCAGGTTTGCCGCTGGCAACACTCGATGACAAGCTGAAAACCGCCGCCCTGGCCGTGGGCGTCGTCCTTTACGAGGTGCATTAGGCTGGAGCTTCAGGCGCCCGGCTACGCCGTCGCGCGCTCACGGGGTCCGCTTCGCACCCGTCCCTTCGGGACCGGCTTCGCCGGCCTCGCGCCCGCTGGTGCCGGCCGGCGAAGTGCGAACGGCACGCTGGCATCCTGCCGTCATGGCGCCCGCCGAGCCGTCGACTTCGCGCGAACTGGGGACAACGAGAGATCGAGCGTTTCATTTGGGTCGGCGGTCCGCGAGAGAGTGTTCGAGGAACCACGTGTAGAGCTCGGGGTTGTTGTAGGTCTCGGTCCACGAGTCGTGTTTGGCTTCGGGATAGACGGTAAATATGGGATTCTCGCCGATCGCCTTCAACGCCTTGATCATGCTTTCGCTTGCGGAGAGTGGCACCACGTCGTCCTTGGCGCCGTGAAAGGCCCAGATGGGAAGGCCTTTGAGACGATCCGCCCGGGCGGGGTTGCCGCCGCCACAGATCGGGGCGATTGCGGCAAATCGCTCCGGATGCGCAGTCGCCAGGCTCCAGGTGCCGAACCCGCCCATGCTCAATCCCGTTAGGTAGATGCGTTCCTTGTCGACCTTGTACTTCGATAATATGTCGTCGAGCATTCCATTCAGGCTGTCGCTACTCCAGCCCCCTCGCGGCGACTGAGGCGAAACCACGATGAACGGAAAATCCTTTCCGGTCTCGACCAGCTTGGGAATTCCGTGAATCTTTACCTTTGACAGGTCGTCTCCGGACTCACCCGCCCCGTGAAGAAACAGAATCATCGGCCAGCTTTTCCCCTGAGCATCGTAACCCTCCGGGAGATAAAGCAGATAGTTGAGCTTCACCTTGATCGTGATCTCCTTTTCGAACGACTTCTCTTGCTGCTTGCTCTTGGACTTCGCCCCATCATCGGCCAAGACCGGCATCACGACCGCCATGTTCGCGACCAGCAACCAGAAACTCACAAGTAGCATTCGCATTTGATGTCCATCCTCAGGCCTGTCACCGCGTGAATCTTCAACGCCGCTCAGCCGCTGATGATAAACCACGTGTGCCGCCCGGGGCCAACGGTAGTGTCATTCCTAACGCGGCAGAGCGGCAATCGGTCGTAGCCCACCACGTAGGCCATGGCGATTGGTGGGCCTCACGATGCCGAGCATCGTTCGACCCGCCCCACGACTGATTGCCGCTCTGCCGCGTTGGGTTACTCAGGACACTAGCCGACGATCGCGGCCGCGGCCCATGCGACCTTGGTGCTGCTGTTCAAGGAACTTGATCAGGAGCAGGACTTCGGTCGTGAGACGATCGTGAGAATCCAGAATGTCCGCGGCGCGGGATACGGGCATTTTGGCGACGAAAATCAGTTGGTGTGCCTCGCGGATCGCGACGAGCATGGAACGGCTCATCCCGGTACGAGCGAGCTTTCGTCCATTGACGCCGAGGACCTTGGGAGGATTGCCGTCAACTCGCATGTAGCAAGGAACGTCTTGGGTGATCTTCGACTGACCGCCGACAAAGCACTCGGCGCCGACAGTCACGAACTGATGGACGCCCACTTTCTCCGAGATTACCGCGCCGGACGCGACGTGGACATGACCGCCGAGCATTACGAGAGGGCCCACCGAGATTCCATCGGCAAGCTTGCAGTCGTGAGCGACGTGTGCCCCAGGCAGTAGGTGGTTCGAATCACCGAGGCGGGTGATGCCGTCCTCCTTTTCGGAAGCGCGGTGAATCGTGACCCGTTCGCCGATGATGTTGTGGTCGCCGATCTCGACACGAGTGGGCGTACCCCAGTAGGAATAGTCTTGAGGTTCACTGCCAATGGCGACATACGGGCCGATTGTATTGAACTCGCCGATGACAACGACGCCCAGGAGGCATACTTGGCCGAGCAGCCGAGTTCCTCGGCCGATCACGACGTCGGGACCGATGAAGCAACCCGGACCAATTTCGACATCCTCAGCCAACCTCGCACTGGGGTCGACTCGCGCCGTCTCCGCCACGAGACACGCCATAAAATGACTCCCTTATCGGCTGGAGGCTGGCATCTCTCCGTGGGGAGTGAGCCGGCAGGAACGGACGGACCGGCATAGTAAGCGAATTGAAGGTCGCCTGCCACCCGAAGTTTTCGCAGCGTCTAACGGTCGCCGCTCAATTCCTTTCCAAGTCCAACCCAAGACAGCATTCCGGACTTGCAACCGACTCTCACCGTGAATCGTACTCAACTGTCAGCGACGCGCAGTCGCGCGGACCGCCGAGAGGATGCTGCGTGGACGGACGGCCTCGCACGGAGGCGACGATCACGACGCCGTTCTCTCGCCGCACTTGATTCATCGACATCCGGCTCAAAAAAGTCTATCATGCGAATGGCACGTTCGCTCAACGGATGTGATAGAATCGGCTAATTCCTCGTGTTTCCGCGGATCTGGACAGTCCGACCGCGCCAGAGGACCTCACCGCGGAGCGAATAAAGATAGAGGGCTTTCGCCATGCAACAGATTACGGGTATGGCGACCAACGGGAACAGCAACGCCTTCCCGGGATGAAACTTGAAGAGTTTTCGTCCTGACCAGACGCTCGCATACTGAACTAGATAAGTAGCCAAGCCCGCGGCGACGAGGTAACGGGTCCCGTCCAAAACTCCGGCGACGATGCAGCCGAGGGGAATCCAGAATACGAAGACGGGTAGAAGCATCACGGCGGGAGCCAGCCATATTCGCCCGCCCATGCCCTGAAGGACGTTCTTGGTCATTCCCCAAAACGCATGGCTGTTCCCTTTGTAAAGCCGGACTTGCAAGAGTTCGGGGGCGGCATGAAACCCGGTGCGGTAGCCGTTGTGCTTGATCAGCTTCGCCAGCGCCACGTCGTCGAGCATTTCACCTCGAATCCGCGTGAAACCGCCGACGGCCTGAAAAACCGAGGTCCGCACCATCATGAACGCTCCGGCGGCCAGCGCATCGGCTGACTTAGGGTCGTCGATCGCCGGTGTGGCGAAGAGTGCCATGCCGCCTTCCAGGGCCGGCAAGTTCACATTCTCCCAAAGCGAGACGCAGTGCATGAGAGGGAACAGGCTGAGAAAATCCAACCCGTGCCGTTCCATCTCGAGCATGGCCGTCGCGACGCATGTCGGCGCGTGCAGAATATCAGCGTCACTAAAAAGAAGGAGATCTCCAGAAGCCCGCGCGGCTGCCTGCTGCATCGCATTGCACTTTCCCAGCCAACCAGGCGGCAGCTCCGGGTCGTGAATGACCTTCAAGCGGGGATCGCCGGCAGCCAGAATATCAGCGATCTTACCAGTCCGGTCCGATGAATGATCGTTGACGACAATGACTTCGAGGTCGACGCCAACTTGATTCAGGACCGAGCCAAGCGACTGGGCGATGTCTGGTTCTTCGTCTCGTGCTGGGATGATCACGGAGAGTCTCACGTGCGGACCCGGACCGATCAAGGGCGGAGGCCGCCAGGAGATCCGTCTTGAAACGCCGATGACCTGGACCACCATCACGATCGAAATCAAGGCGCTGAACAGGCAGAGGATCAGTCGTGGATCATCCAAGGCAAGGACTCGCGGGTATTGAAAGTCGGGAAAGTAATGTCCGCCGAACGGAGACGATTGCGTTGAAATCGGGCCAGATGCGGCCGGGACCCACATTAACCCAACGCGCGAGCGAGGGACGCTGGCCAAGGACCGTTGCCGATGCACAGCCGGTCCCCTCGCTGGCGCGTCGGGTTGGTATGGGGACAGCCTTCGGGGAGCGCATTACTTTCCTAACTCTCAATAAGTAGACATTCGCCATCGAGGGCCGCGTTCCGATTCGCCGAACGCTTCCATCATGGGGAACCTTTTATTAGCTTGTCGATGGAGTCGACGGTGATCGGATGGTATGAAGGCCGCGCTTTGGCATAAATCGCCTGTGCGCGTTTTCGTCCTTCGGGGGTGGTTAACAGAGCCTTATAGAGCGGCAGGACGAGCTTGCGACGGCCAATCATAGTCAAATAGGACTCGAGCCGAGCGTCGGCGTGCGAGTAATGATTCTTGATCGCCATTAGGAGCCATTGGTGGGCGATTTCAGAATTGCCGCGATCGGTCAGGCCGTATTTGCGGTCAAGGTCGGTCATGCGGTCGCCAGCGAGGTTCGGCGGCAGGGCCTGCAAGAATCCAAGCCATTCCTGAGTGGACCAGTCGATGGCGAGGAGCTGCTCGGTCGAGACTGAGCCGGCGGACCAGTCACGGGCCAGTCGATCGATGGCGACCAAACGTTCGGATTTCGGCTCTGCGAAACGGTCGGGAAGTCCGGGACGTTCCAGCCAGGCGGTTAGGTCGATTTTCCTGGCCGCGTCGGGGTTGTCGCTCAGCAAGTGGTCGGTCAGGAATTCTTTAAAATCGGCGGTTATGATGCTCTTGAACGCGAAATGGTCGAAGTAGGCGTGCAAGAAGTCGTCGAATCGCTGGCGACCGAAGGCACGCTCGAGCGTGAGCAAGAAGAGTGCTCCTTTTTCGTAAGCGATGCGCGTCATGCCCTCATCGGGGTCGCGGCCACTCAAGTCGATATGCAGAATCTGGTCCCTGGAGGGCAGTTGTTTCAACTCGTCGCGGAGCTCTCCTAGGCCGAGGACGGCCTCCATGTCCGCGCGTGGGACGCCATATAGGTCCTCGATGATCCGCCGCTCGAGGTATGTGGTGAATCCCTCATTGAGCCAGAAGTCGCGCCAGGTCGCATTGGTGACCAGGTTGCCCGACCAAGAGTGGGCGAGTTCGTGGGCGATCAACGAGACCAAGGAACGATCGCCGGCCAATATGGTGGGGGTGGCGAACGTCAACTTGGGATTCTCCATTCCGCCGAACGGAAAGCTGGGCGGGAGCACCAAAATGTCGTAGCGCCCCCATCGATAGGGCCCAAAGCGCTTTCGATCGATTTGACCATGCTCTCGACCTCGGCGAACTCGAACGCCGCGGACTTGAGCACGCTCGGCTCGGCCCACACCCCGGTGCGCGGACCCAGCGACTTGAAAGGCCAGGTCGCCCACCGCCATGGCGATAAGATAGGGCGCGATCGGCTGCGGCATCGCGTAGACGAAAACACCCCGTTTCGCTTGCTCCGGCTCACGCGCAGACTCGGCCGCCATGACGGCACTCAGTCCCACGGGCACTCGGATGGTGGCAACGTACGTAATCCGCACGCCCGGCGTATCTTGCAACGGAATCCACGAGCGAGCATGAATCGCCTCCGATTGCGTGAACAGGAACGGCTTCACTTTGCCGGCCGTCAATGCCGGCGGGAGCCATTGGAGTGCACTCGCTGAAGGGGCTGTGTGATAGGCGATCCGAACCTGTGTCGCGGTCGGATTCAACTCAATCGTCAACTTTGATCCCAGGATCGGATCGGCCGGAGCAAGCTGAAACCGCGCCGGCGCGAAAGCCCCCGCGCTGCCGATTCCGACCTCGTCGATCGTCAGTGCACGCGTGTCGAGAACGAGAGGTGCATTGGCTGGACAGCCGGGCTGTCTCTGGATAACGAGAACGACGATGCCCTTGATTTCACGACGTTCGAAATCCGGCGTCAGGTCGAGCTCGATTTTTTGCACACAGACCTGTTCCGGATTGCTGAATGAATGCAGATCGGCCCGGGGGCCATCATCACCGCCCGCGTCCCGGGCCAAAGACGAGTCGGCCAGGCTCAAACCAAAGACGATCAAGAAAAACAAACTCACGATCAGATTGGCTTCGTTGTTCATCATCGGTCCCGGGCTAATAGGTTAGGCGGAAAGATGTTGCGGCGTCGAAGCCGCCGAGCGACCGGAGGTTTCGGGTTCACAGTTGGCGGGCGAGGGTCTCCCAACTCCGCCCAAGTGCGTTCGGAAGACCCACGCCGAACGCGTCCAGATTTTGGTTCTTGACGATTGCGGCAAGTATTTTGCATTGTGGCTATCGTAACAAAACCGACTTTCGAGCGGATTCACGAACCGTGAGCTTGTGCATCGAGCGGGTTTCGCAATGACGGCAAGTGCAGATGACAAGTTCTCGAAAATCGCGCCAGCACACTTTGGCAGGAATCCGTACTATTTAACAAGTGCTTCGCGGTCATGCCCTGATTCCTCAGTCTTTGGGATCTCGCTTGAACCGATATTCCCGCCTAATCTTAGACGCACACAGCATTTATGATGATCAACGTACAATCCCGATCCCTCGACCTTCAAATGTTCGTCGAGGAAGTTGCGCGTAATCTGTGCCCAGCATCATGACGTGCGCGATGATTTCGCAACCCGGGCAGGATCGTCGATTTGAACCGCATAGGGACCGCGGCGAATCTCCGGCAACCGAACTGAATGGTCGAGAACTGAGGAACTCGCGGACGCCGACCGGCGTGAGAGCTTGCGAGCCAGCCCGCGAAACAACCAAACCAAGGAGTCGTGTCGATGGCAAACGATCGTTTCCGTAACCCGATGAGCCGCCGAGGTTTCCTGACAGTTGGCTCCATCGGGCTGGGTGGTCTCACCCTGGCCGATGTCCTGCGGATCCAGGCTCGGGCCGATTTGAAGAACTATGCGGCGATCACCGCCAAGGCCGATTCGGTGATCCACATCTTCCTCCCCGGCGGGATCAGCCACCAGGAAACGTTCGACCCGAAACCGTTCGCTCCGATCGAGTATCGTGGCGACATGGGCTCAATCGACACAAAGATCGAAGGTGAGAAGTTCAGCCAGACGCTCCCACAAACCGCTAAGATCGCCGACAAGTTGACGGTGATCCGCTCGTTTACACACGGCGAGGCGGCTCATGAGCGGGGCACTCACAATATGTTCACCGGCTATCGGCCCAGCCCGGCACTGCAATTCCCGAGCATGGGAAGCGTGGTTTCACATGAGTTCGGGCCGAAGAACAATCTACCTCCCTACGTCTGCGTGCCGAATCAGCCGAACGTCTATGCGGGCACGGGCTACCTCAGCTCCTCGTTCTCGCCGTTCAGCCTGGGCCGGGACCCAGCCGACCCCGGATTTCAGGTCCAGGACTTGAACCTGCCTGGTGGCATCGATGAAGCGAGGTTTGGGAGCCGGCGGAATGTGCTCGAAGCCGTCAACGAATACTTCGCCCAGCGTGAGAAGAGCGATAACATCGCGGCGATGGATACGTTTTACGACCGGGCCTACAGTCTGATCAGCTCACAGAAGGCGCGCGAGGCGTTCAACATCAATGCCGAGCCCGCCAAGATCCGCGATGAGTACGGTCGCAACCCCGCTGGCCAACGGTTCTTGATGGCGCGCCGGCTGGTGGCGGCGGGTGTGCGGTTCGTGACCGTCGAGTACGGCGGCTGGGATATGCATACCCAGATCGTGGCCGGGATGAACGGCCAGATGCCGGCCTTCGATCAAGCGTTCGCCGCGTTGATTCGCGACCTGGACCGCAGCGGACTGCTCAACCGGACGGTGGTCATGGTCTCCAGCGAGTTCGGCCGCACCCCCAAAATCAACAAGGATGCCGGTCGCGACCATTGGCCCAAAGTGTTCAGTGTGGTTCTCGCCGGAGGCGGCTTCAAGCGCGGCGTGATCTATGGCTCTTCGAACTCCACGGCGAGCGAGCCCGAGGTCGACCCGATCGGACCCGAGGACCTGGCGACTACAGTCTATTCCTTGATCGGAATCGTCGCCGACAAGGAATTGATGGCACCCGGCAACCGCCCCATCGAGATCGTCAACGGCGGAAATGTTGTCAAAGGACTACTCGCCTGAGTTGTGGGGCTGGGAAAGCGGTCAGGAAGCGTTGCGCGAGGCAACCTTCGGGCCGGTCCGGCAACCGATCCTGACCCCTTTTCCAGTACAACAATTGACCCGGTCCGATCCCATTTGAGATCCTCACATGCGCCGATGTCTTCTTGCTCTTGGTTTCATTCTCGTGCTCGTCCCGATTTCGACCGCTGTCGCGGCGACTCCCTCGCTCGGCGCGATTCGTCCGGTCGGCGGCCAGCGCGGGACCGAATTAGAAGTCACACTCTCCGGAGCGAGATTGGGTGACGCCCAGGAGATCATCTATTACCAGCCGGGTCTGACCACGCTCGGACTCAAGAAGGTCGACGACAACAACGTTCGGGCGAAGATCAAAATCGCTTCGGATTGCGCACTCGGTATCCACGACTTGCGGGTGAGGACGGCCACCGGAATCAGCGAGCTGCGCACGTTCAGCGTCGGCGCACTCAAAGAGGTTAACGAAGTCGAGCCCAATAACGACTTCAAGGCCCCTCAGGCGATCCCGATGAATTCCACGGTGACGGGGATCGCCGACAATGAAGACGTCGACTACTACGTGCTCGACGCCAAGAAGGGTGAGCGGATCTCGGCCGAAGTGGAAGGCTTGCGGCTTGGGATCAGCGAATTCGACCCTTACGTGGCGATCCTCAATGCCAAGCGTTTCGAGCTGGGCTCCAGCGACGATGCGGCCCTGATCTGGCGGGATGGAGTCACGTCCGTCATCGCGCCCGAGGATGGCAAGTATATCATCCAGGTGCGCGAAGAGCGCCTATGCTGGAAACGGCGCGTTGTCTCTATCGACTGCACGTAGGCAACTTCCCCCGGGCGAGGGCGTTGATGCCGGGCGGCGGCAAGCCTGGCGAGACTCTGGCGGTCCGCTGGATCGGCGACCCGGCCGGCGATACCACCACGACGATCAAACTTCCGCCCACGTTGGAAAAAGAGTTTGGTTTGCAGCATCAGGACGCCAAGGGGTTTTCGCCCTTATCCCAACATCTTTCGGCTCACTACGCTCAATAACGTGGTCGAGACCGAGCCCAACGACGACCAGGCCCACGCCACGCCATTCACGGCCCCGATGGCCGCTCAATGGCGTGATCGGCAAGCCGGGTGACGTCGACCAGTTCGTGTTCAAGGCCACCAAGGGCCAGGTTTTCGACATTCACTGCTACGCCCGTCGCATTCGTTCGCCGCTCGATTCGGTCATGTATCTCGGCAAGAAGGGTGGCGGCGCCATGCTGGGGGCCGACGACGCGGTCGGGCCGGACAGCTATTTCCGCTTCCAGGCTCCCGAAGATGCTGAATACGTGATCTGGCTCGTCGATCAGCTGGGTAAGGGCGGGCCGGATTACGCTTATCGGATCGAAGTCACTCCGGTTCAGGCCTAAACTCGTGATGACGACCAACGCCGAGCAGATTCCGCTGGGCTCAGGGGTGATTGCCCTGGCCGTCCCCAAGGGAAACCGCCAGGCGATCTTGATCTATGGGAACCGGGCCGACTTCGGGGGCGATCTCAATGTCGCCATCGAAAGGACTGCCAGCCGGCGTAAGCGTCGAAGCACCGACCATGGTCGCCAGCCAAGGGGTCGTGCCGGTGCTTTTCACGGCCAAGGCCGACGCGCCGCTCTCCGCGAACTCTGGCGGACGTTTCGGGCAAGCCGGTTGATCCCAAGCTCGTTGTGCCCTCGCGAATTCGTGCAAGAGACCGTGCTCGTCTATGGCCAGAACAATGTCAACGTCTGGTCGCGAAAAGTCGACAAGCTCGCGGTCTCGGTGACCGAGGAGTGCCCGTACACGATCGAGATCGTCGAGCCCAAGGTGCCGCTGGTGCGCAGGGGCTCGATGGGCTTGAAGGTCCGCGCCATCCGCAAGCCGGGTTTCAAGGCGGCCATCAGCGTGTACCTCCCTTGGAACCCGCCTGGAGTGGGCTCAGGGGGCGGAATCGCGATCCCCGAGGGTCAGAACGAAGCGGTCATTCCGATGAATGCCGACGGCGGCGCCGAGCTTCGGACCTGGAAGATCGTGGTGCAGGGAGCCTCGGGCGTCGCATCCGGTCCGATCATGGTCTCGTCGCAACTGGCCAACCTGACCATCGCGGCCCCGTACGTGGGCCTGACGTACCAGGCGGCCAGCGTCGATCAAGGCAAGGAAGTCGACATGGCGATCAAGGTCGCCAAGGCCGTGGATTTCCCCGGCGAGGCCCAGGTCACACTGATCGGGTTGCCGAATAAAGTCACGACCGACGTCAAGAAGATCACCAAGGACACGACCGACCTGGTGTTTCATATCAAGACCGACAAGGTCTCGCCCGCCGGGAATCATAACAGCCTGTTCTGCCAGGTCGTAATCACCCAGAACGGCGAGCCGATCGTGCACAACATCGGAACTGGCACGTTGCGGATCGACGTGCCCCTGCCCCCGAAGCCGAATGCGCCTGCACCGCGCCGGCGAAGGTCGCCGCGGCTCCCAAACCGGCGGCCGCACCCGCGAAACCGTTGACCCGGCTGGAAAAGCTCCGGCTGGATACCAAAGAAGCCAAGAACGCCGGCAAGTGACCATCACCATGTGGCACCTTTCTCCGGCCTGAACACCGGGATCGGATTGAAACAATAAAGGACTGGATCGCAATGAGCCACGCGTTGTCTTCGATCGCTCGGATCGCCTTGGTCTGCCTGCTGGTCGCGCCTGTCCGCTACCCACGATGGCCGAGGACAAGCGGCCGGTCGAGCTTCCTGACCAGGTCTTCGTGCCCGTGCCGACGTCGCCACTGACCGGCGTGGAGGTCTTTCCCGCCGAGGTTCAATTGACGACCGCCCGCGACCGGCAGTCGATCGTCGTCCAGGCGACCTTCGCCGACGGGATCACCCGCGACGTGACCAAGGAGGCGACGTTCAGCATCGCCGATCCCAAGCTGCTCAAGCGCGATGGAGCGATCTTCCGGCCGGCCGCGGATGGCACGACGACCGCTGACGATCGGCTACGGCGGAAAGACGGTCGCCGTGCCGGTGAAAGTCGCCCAGGCGACCGTCCAGCCTCCGCTTGAGCTTCCGGCTGGACGTGATGCCGGTGTTCATGCGAGCCGGCTGCAATACCGGGAGTTGCCACGGGGCGGCACGCGGCAAGGATGGGTTCCGGATCTCGCTCTTCGGCTTCGACCCCGAAGGCGACCATTTCCGCTTGACTCGCGAGATGGTCGGGCGGCGGGTCAACCTGGCGATTCCTTCGGATAGCACGTTGCTCGAAAAAGCGACCGGCTCCGTGAATCACACCGGCGGCAAGCGGTTCGAAGCCAACAGCGAGCTTTACCAGACCCTTCACGGCTGGATCGAAGCGGGTGCGCCAATGATGACACCAGCAAGCTGCCGACCGTCGTCGGGCGTCGATCTCTATCCCCAAAAGGCCGTCCTCGACGGCAAAGGGGCGACCCAGCAGCTCACCGTCCGGGCCCGCTATTCCGACGGAACCGACCGCGACGTCACCAGTCTGGCGGTCTTTCTGACCAATAACGACGTCTCCGCCCCGGTCAGCCCGGACGGACTCGTCACCGCCGGTCCTCGCGGCGAAGCCTTTGTGATGGCCCGGTTCGAGACCCACACCGTCGGCTCACAGTTCATCGTGCTGCCCAAGGGCTTGCAGTTCACGTTTCCCGACGAGCCCGAGGCCAACTACATCGACAAGCTGGTCAACGATAAGCTCAAGAAGCTGAGGATTGCTCCGTCGGGCCAGTGCGACGACGAGACGTTTCTCCGCCGGGCCGCGCTCGATATCGTCGGCCTGCCGCCCACCGTCGACGAATACAACCGGTTCATGACCTCGACCGACCCGAAAAAGCGGTCGAAGTGGATCGACGAACTGCTCGAGCGCAAGGAGTTCTCCGAAATCTGGGTCTCCAAGTGGGCCGAGCTGCTCCAGATTCGCACCGACCCCACACCGGAACGTCAGCCAGAAGGCCATGTTCCTGTACTACAACTGGCTGGTCGAAAAGCTGTCGAAGAACACGCCGATGGACGAGATGGTGCAGGAGCTCCTGGGTGCCGGCGGCGGGACCTTCAAGAACCCGGCGACCAATTTCTACCAGTTGACCAACGAGACTGCTCCCCCTGGCCGAGAACGTCGCCCAGGTCTTCATGGGGATCCGAGTCCAGTGCGCCCAGTGCCACAACCATCCGTTCGACCGCTGGACCCAGAATGACTATTACAGCTTCGCGGCCTTCTTCGCCCAGATCGGCCGCAAGCAAGGTGAAGACTACCGCGAGACGATCATCTTCAATTCCGGCGGCGGCGAGGTGAACCACCCGGTCGGCGGCCGGGTGATGCCGCCCAAGTTCCTGGGGGGCGAGATTCCCAACGTCGCCGGCAAGGATCGGCGGATCGAGCTGGCCAAGTGGCTGGCTTCGCCCCGGAACCCCTGGTTCGCAACCTCGTTCGCCAACCGGGTCTGGGCCCACTTCATGGGCGTCGGGATCGTCGAGCAGGTCGATGACTTCCGCGTCAGCAATCCCGCTTCCAATCCCGAGCTTCTCGAGGCCCTGGGCAAGCACTTCACCGACACGAAGTACAACCTGAAGGGCCTGGTACGCGACATCTGCAACTCGCGAACCTATCAGCGATCCACTCATCGTAACGAGAGCAATGCCGGCGACGAGCGGAATTTCGCTCACGCCCTGGTCCGGAGAATGAAAGCCGAAAACTTGCTCGACACCATGAGCGCGGTCACCGATACCAAAGACAAGTTCGACGGCTTACCGCTCGGTGCGCGTGCGGTCCAGATCGCCGACGGCGGCCGATCGACCTACTTTTTGAAGACCTTCGGCCGAGCGACTCGCGAAACCCCTTGCTCGTGCGAGGTCAAGATGGAGCCGACGCTCTCGCAGGCCCTCCACCTCTTGAACGGCGACACGGCCAACGCCAAGATCAAGCAAGGCGGACTGGTCGAAAAGCTCATGACGACCAAGAAGTTCCCCGAGGAACGCATCACCGAGCTGTACATTCGCGCGTTGTCGCGAAAGCCGACCAAGGCCGAGCTCGCCAAGCTCGTCCCCATGTTGAACTCAGTCCAAAGACCCATCCCAGAAACTCGAGGATATCTTCTGGGCTTTGCTCAATAGTCGAGAATTCTTGTTCAATCATTGAGTCGTTGCACGAGAGGCGATGCGCGAGTAGAGCTTGTTCGCAGGACAGACTCGCCCACGGCATCGCTCACCAAACGTTTGCTCGATTGAGAGACCCGTGATCATGCGATCGAAGCTTTCGGCTGCTGTTCTGTCCAGTCTGGTATGCTCGTGTCTTGGCTTGGTATCGGTCGGCCGCGCTGCCGACCCGCCCAAGGCGAAGATCACCTACCAGGACCACGTGTCGGCAGTCTTCCGCAATCGTTGCGGCTCGTGCCACAACCCCGACAAGCAAAAGGGGGGCCTGAATCTCGACAACTACGGCGCCACCCTGCAAGGGGGAGGCTCCGGCAAGGTGATCGAGCCGGGTGATGCCGACAACAGCACGATCTTCTTGGTGGTCACGCACAAGGAAGAGCCCAAGATGCCGCCGAAGTCGGCGAAGATCCCGGACGCCGAGATCGAGCTGATCCGGAAATGGATCGACGGCGGCGCCCTGGAGAATTCCGGCAGCGTCGCCTCCACCAAGGCCAAGCCGAAGTTCGAGTTCAAGCTCGACCCCGCATCATTGGGTAAGCCGGCCGGCACGCCGGCGATGCCCGAGAACCTGTCGACCGAGCCCTACGTTCCCCAGGCCAAGCCCAACGCGGTCGTGGCGATGGCTTCGAGTCCCTGGGCCCCTCTGGTCGCGATCGCCGGTCACAAACAAGTGCTCTTGTATCGAACGACCGATCTCCACCTGGTCGGCGTCCTTCCGTTTCCCCGAGGGCACGATCCACGTCCTGAAGTTCAGTCGAAACGGCGACCTCCTGCTTGCCGGCGGCGGCCGCGGCGGTCAATCGGGGCTGGCGGTCGCGTGGGACGTCAAGAAGGGAAATCGCGTGTTCGAGATCGGCAAGGAGTACGACGCGGTCCTCGCGGCCGACATCAATGCCGACCACTCCCAGGTCGCTCTTGGCGGTCCGAGCAAGGTCGTCCGAATTTTCAACACGGCCGACGGCTCGCTGGCACCAGAGCTGCGAAAGCATACCGAGTGGATCACGGCGATCGAGTACAGCCCCGACGGAGTCTTGCTCGCGACCGGCGATCGCAACAATGGTCTGATCGCCTGGGAAGCCCAGACGGGCCGCGAATTCTACGACCTGCGAGGCCACCAGGCGGCCATCACCGACATCTCCTGGCGGCTGGATTCGAACGTCGTGGCGTCGTCGAGCGAGGATGGGACCGTCCGGCTCTGGGAGATGGAGAACGGCGGCAACATCAAGACCTTCGGCGCCCACGGCGGCGGAGTCGCCTCACTGCGATTCGCCAAGGATGGGCGGTTGCTCACGACCGGTCGGGATCGCGTGGTCCGGCTCTGGGACCAGAATGGCGGAAAACAGCGCGAATTCGAGCCGTTCGGCGACCTGGCTCTCGAGGCCGTCTTCAGTCAGGACGAATCGAAAGTCATCGCCGCCGACTGGACCGGCGAGGTTCGCGTCTGGGACACCAAGGATGGAAAGCGGCTGGCGAACCTCGCGGTCAATCCCGCCACGATGTCGGTCCGCATCGAGCAGGTGAAACGGGCTCTGGCAGCCGCGCAAGCCGAAGCGGACTCACTGGCGAAGCAGCTCGCTCCACTCCAGACGGCGGTCGGCACGGCGAATACGGCCCTGACCCAAGCTCAGGCGAAACTCGCCGCGGCCGAGCAAGCCACCGCGCAAGCAGGCCGGGATCGTTCAGCAGCTCGACCAGGCGCTCAAGACGAAAACGACCGCCCTCGCCGAGGCCCAGCGACCGTGCAAGCCGCCGAGCAGCTCGCTGCGCAGTCGACCGTCTTCCCAGGCAGCGGCCGAGAAAGCGATCGGCGCCACTGTGGAGGTGGAAAAGGCGGCAACGGAAGCACTCAAGACAGCCAAGGCCGCGACCGAGAAAGCTCTGACCGACAAGACGTCGGTGGACCCGGCCTTGGCCGCCGCGGCCGCCGCCCTCAAAGCCGCGGCGACACCCGAGGCGACGGCCCAAGCTTCCGCCGAGCTGGCGAAACAGGCTCAGAAAGCGATCGAGCTGATCCAGGCGGTCGCCGCGGCCGGGGCGCGCCAGTCGGCTGCCGCGCAAGGGTTGGCTCAGGCAACCGCCGCCAAGAACGCCGCACCCCAAGCCGCCTCCAGCGCCCGAGCGCTCACCAAGGCCGCCACGCTGGGTGTCGTTTCGGCCCGCGAGGCATCGACCCGAGCCGAACAGGAGAGAGCCACCGTCGACAAGGCTCTGGCAGACGCCCGCGTCGTGCTCCAGAACGCCACGACCGCCCTGGCGGCAGCCAAGAAAGTCCACGCCGACGCCAACGCCACCAAGGTCGGCGCGGAAAAGGTCCTGGCCGAAAAGAAGGCCCCCCTCGATGCGACTCTCGCCAAAGTCCAGGCCCTCAAGGCGGAGATGGACGCACTCGCCATCGAGAAGAAGCGGCTCGGACGCTTCAAAGGGCGGGTTGGCCGCGGCCACTCGTCCTGGCTCCTGAGGCTCATCTTAGACGAGCGCAGGTGCACACCTTGTCCGCGTCGTGGAAACCATGATCCAGGACGCGCTGGAGAATCCACGCAATTCGCGCGGAATTCCATTGATCGGTGTGGAAACCGGCGGTGTTCCGCGATAATGTGGGAATTAGGGTTCCGCAAAGCCCGCCTCGACTGGCTGTCCGCATGCGCAAGACTTCGGAGCTCGTCGTGACTCCGAATTGTGTCGACGGTTTTGCGGATACCGTCCTTTGCGATGGCCGCAAACATGTTGCTGAGGGACTTGTCCCGATGGACATGACCCCGCCCGAAATCCCGGGTCGGCACGCCTCACGCCGCACGCTTCTTGGACCCGACGGCGACGATATTGCTGGCGATCTCGTTCGGCCTTTGCGGTGGCTATCTCGACCTGGGATCATTGTCTTCAAGAAATACTGTTGGAACAGCGAGGGACACTTTCGAAACGCGAGGGATTTTCCCTGGACAGTCCCGTTGGGCCATGCGGTTCTCATGGTGGTTCCCGGGGTGTTGCTCGCCGCGATCAACGGATCCGGCCGGCTCTCGTCTCGCTGCGCGCGGAGTCGTGGCTATTCGCGACGCTCGCGATCTGGTCGGCCCTGCTGAGGATGCCGCTGTACGGCATGCAGCCTGCTGCTGGCGGCCGGATCGGGTCGTGTGATCGGCGACGCGGTCGCGGCTCGTGGCCTGGCCCGCCGCCAGGTGCGATGGATCTTCGCGACGCTCGCTCGGCGTACTTGGTGTCCTTGCCGTCCTCTCGTCGGGTTGGCAGGCGGTTCGTGAATACCGGACGGTGGCCGGATTGCCGCCTTCGCCCCCACACGCTCGCAACGTCGTGTTGATCGTCTGGGACACCGTCCGCGCCTACAACCTGGGCCTCTACGGCTATCCCCGCGACACCACCCCCAACCTGGACGGGTGGGCGCAGAAAGGGCGTCGTGTACAAGCACGCGCTGGCGCCCGCCCCATGGACGTATCCCTCGCATGCCTGCTTCTTCACCGGCCAGTGGCCTTTCAGGCTCAATTCCCAGTGGAAGTTCACTCTCGATGCCCCGGATCCGACCCTGGCCGAATACCTGACCACACGGGCTATCAGACCGCCGGGTTCGTCGCGAACACCAACTGCTGCACGTTACGAGACCGGGCTGGCTCGGGGCTTCGCCCATTTCGCGGATTACGCGCTGACGCCGCGATCGATCCTGACTCGCACGGTTGCCGGGAACTGGATCCTCAAGAACATCCTGAGCTTCGGAATATCCCGACGCCCGACTCTTCTACGACAAGAAGTGGATCAACCTCCAATCCCGCGGTGCGACCGAGATCAACGACGATTTCTCCAGTGGCTGGGCCGACGGCGGCCCGATCGTCCCTTCTTCGCCTTTCTGAACTACTTCGATGCGCACGAGCCGTACATACCCCCGCCGGGATATGAGGGCCGCTTCGGGATCCGGCCCAGGACCGTGCGCGGATTACCAGTTCCTCATCGATTTCGTGGGGATTGACAAAGAACGCTGCCTGCATCGGAACGAAATCATCATGGCACGCGACTGCTATGACGATTGCATCGCCTTCCTCGATGAACAACTCGGTCGTTTGCTCGATGCGCTGCAAGGCCAGGGACTTCTTGAAAATACCGACGTGATCATCACCTCGGACCATGGAGAAGCGTTCGGCGAGCATGGCATCGTCGGCCATTCCTACAGCGTCAACCTCGAGGAAATCGGCGTCCCGCTGGTGATCCTTTCCCCGGCCGCGCCGGCGGGGCGAGTGGTGGAGAGCCCTGTCAGCCTGCGCGACCTGCCTGCAACCGTGGTCGACCTGCTGGGTCTGTCGGCCGCCTCACCGTTCCCGGGCCGCTCGCTGGCGGCCTACTGGAAACGGCCGCCTGGCGAGGCGCCGCCGTAGCATGACCAGCCCTGCCTTCTCAGAGCAGGCGAACGCGACCGCGTTCCAAATTCAGCCGGGCACAGCCGCGGACACCCTGGGCTCCAGATGTCCCTGGTGGCCTTGGGCCATCATTACATCCGCGACGGCATGGGGGTCGAGCGGCTCTACGATCTGAAGACAGACCCGTTCGAGCACCACGAACCTGATCAGCGCCAGATCCGTCTGGCAACGACGAGATGGCGGTCTTCCGAAGGATGCTCCTCGATGTGCTGACCGACAACCCAGGCTCATCCGAGGTGGAAAACGCCTACCTGGCGACATACCGGAGATGGCTCGAAGACCTCGTTCACGAGCATCCCAATCGGGCAATTGTTCGCCGAACCGAGCATTGACGGCGAAGTCTCACGCCGTAATCGCTTTTAGCGTGTAACAAGATTAAACTGAAGGCCAGCGTCGCCCACGCCTCAACCGGCCTTCGGCCACCCTTCTCCTGGCACCATTGGTCTCTACACATGCATCAGGGACTCAAGTTTCATCCCATTGCGAAGGGGGGGGAGATTCTTCGCCCCACGGAGGTTTGTGTAGAGACCAATGCCCCGCCATAGCCGGGCGTGGAAAGAGCGATGGGATCGACAACGCATTCCGGCTCGATAAAGTTCAGGCTGTCTGGATCTTGGCCACGTCGTCGAGACCGAGATTGGCGATCGCCTGATCCTTGAGCACGTGCTTGCGGATCTTGCCGGTTACCGTTTTAGGGAGTGTGTCGACGATCGTGACGTAGCGCGGAATCTTGAAATAAGCGATCTGGCCCTGACAGTAACCGATCAGATCGTCCGCCGTGATCGTCGACCCCGCCTTAGGCACGACCCAAGCCGCCACGACTTCGCCATACTTCTCGTCGGGGAGGCCGACCACCGCGACCTCGGCGACGGCTGGATGATGATGGAGGAACTCCTCTACTTCGGCGGGATAAATGTTCTCACCTCCGCGGATAATCATTTCCTTATTGCGTCCCCGAATACCGAAGTTCCCGTCAGCACGGCGACAGGCCAGGTCGCCGGTATGAAGCCAACCGTCCTCGTCGATCGCCCGATTGGTGGCCTCGGCGTTGTTGTAATAGCCAGACATCACACAATGGCCCCGCACACAAATCTCACCAGCCTGGCCCGGTTCTAGTTCCCGGCGGCTTACCGGATCGATCACCTTGGTTTCAAGACCAGGGATGGGACGGCCGACCGTGCCGACGCGGATTTCGATCGGGTCGTCGACCGACGTGAACGTGATGATCGGCGAGGCCTCGGTCTGGCCGTAGCCGATGCAAATCTCGCGGATACCCATCCGGCTGACGACCTTCTCCATCAAGGGCAACGGACAGGGAGCCCCGACATGATCCCGGTACGAAGGCTGGTCAGATCGTATCGGCCAAAGTCGGGATGTTCGAGTTGACCGACGAACATTGTGGGGACGCCGTACACAGCCGTGCAACGTTCAGCGGCGATGGCCGCCAGGGTCGCGCCCGCATCAAATGACGGGGCCGGCACCACGATTGCCGCTCCATGAATCAGGCAGACTAGGGTACCAAGCACACAGCCGAAGCAGTGATAGAACGGCACCGGCACACAGACTCGGTCCGCGCTGGTGTATCGCAACCGTCCGCCGACGTAAAACGCATTCATCAGCGTATTGCGGTGAGTCAGCATGGCTCCCTTCGGGAGGCCGGTCGTCCCTGAAGTGAACTGGATGTTGTAGGCGTCGGTCGCTCGCGGCGCCTGAGCGCGATCCGTGACGACCGACAGCGGCAGTGCGGGAAGTTGTTCGAGGTCGGACCAGCTCCACCAGCCGGGGCCAGGTCGAACTCCCAGCGCGATTAGGCGTTGGAGACGGGGAAACTGGGCCGACGACCACTCGCGAGACGTCGATGCGGCCACTTCGGGACAAAGTGACTCGACCATGGCCACGAAGTTCGACCCTTTGAATGGACTGCCGACGACCAAGGTCGCCACGTCCGCCATCGCCAGGGCATCCTTGAGCTCCGCCAGCCGGTAGGCGGGATTAACATTGACCAGCAAAGCACCGATCCGAGCGACGGCGAGCTGGGTCACGACCCATTCCGGGACATTCATCGACCAGATGCCAACGTGCTCACCCAGCGCGACTCCATGGCGATCAAAGACGACGCGATCTGGTTGACTCGCTGATCCAGCTCGCGCCACGACCATCGCAGTCTCAACTGAGGAAAGACCAGTGCGTCTTGATCGGGATACTGCTTGGCCGTGCGTACCAGTACGCTCCCGACAGTCTGATCCCAAATCCACGGAATTGAGTGCTCGCTGTTCTGGGACATGCCGGATCCTCCTCGTTACTTCGAATGGCTGGCAGACGTCGCTGATGCGGCCCAGCGTGGGGAGCGCTTTTCGATGAAGGCCAGGATTCCCTCGTGAGCTTCCTCCGACGCCCGAATTGATGCACTGATCGCGGCCGCGCCACGTAGGTCAGTTGGGCGGGAGGTCGCTTCGTCGAGCAGACGCTTGGTCCATGTCAATGCACCGGGTGCGCACTCCGCCAGCGAGTTCGCGACCAGGAGCGCCTCCTTGACACACCGGTCCGCCGAGGTCACCGTGTTGATCATTCCCCACTCATGCGCGACTTTGCTCGAAATCAAGTCGCCGCTCAGGAGCAATTGCCGTGCACGACGGTCGCCAACCTGTCGGGATAAGTCGTGCATGACGATGGCCGCGACCAGTCCATGCCGAACTTCGGGATAGCCGATTCGCGCCGAGTCGGCAGCGATCGCCAGGTCGCACGCGGCCATCAAGCCGGCTCCGCCGGCAAGCGCGTCGCCGTTAACGGCGGCGATCGCTGGCTTGGCGAGCGTGTGGATGCGCTGTAGGAGATCGGCGAACTCCTTCAGAACTTCGATGGATTTCTCTTCTGCCTCATGACCAACACCTTCCTCACTGGCCTCCTTGAGATCCAGCCCCGAGCAGAACGCCGGGCCGGTGCCAGTCAGAACGACCACGCGGATGGTGGAGTCGCTCTCCACCAGGTCGATCGCGTCGCGCAGTTGAGCGACCAACGAGCGAGACAGCGCGTTCCGCTGCTCCGGGCGATTGAGCGTGAGCACGGCCACGGGACCAACATCGACTCGCTCGACCAGATTCGCACCCATTTGCATCAGACCCTTTCCGACATGCGAGATCCACGGCCCGCGCGGGAAGCATCAATTCCAGGAGCACAACGCCCAGCGCCTTGCCTTGCGTGTCCAGTCGGAGCGAACGGCTCGCTCCACCCGCCAAGGCACGCTCAATCACAAAGTTGAAAGCGAGGAGCACAGGCAATTCATAGCGTGTAACGGGACCAATCCCCATTGGTAGCAGGAATTCCGCGACGACCGACTCGGTCAGACAGGCTTTCAGCCAATCGTAGCTCGCACGATCATTGGCGACGACTCCAATGTTCGATCGATTCCCCTTGTCGCCGCTACGGGCATGTGCCAGTTCTCCCAACCGAATCCATCGCGATGTTTCCGACATGGTTAATCCCATTCCGCGCTGACATCAATGGTATTTTGGAGACCTCTTTGGATTTTACGACCCCTTGGCCCACTCCGCGACCGTCCGGACGTCGGTCTTGATGCGTTCCGCGACCAGAGTGCGAGGTACCAGGGCTGGCCAGTAGCCGAACGCGGCGCGCGGCGACGGCCTCCCCGCGGCATAGCCGGCGATCCCCAGGAGGTCCCGAGGTGACCAATGGGGCGAGCTCGCGACAGAACCGTTCAACGGCCGCGCGGCTCGGGTCGCGCACCGTCACTCGGAGGACGACCTCGAAAGGTGGCGACACCGGCCGTATTACCCCCGGGGCCACATCGCCGGTCCCAAAACACTCGACCAGTGGATCGGCGAGCCGATAACCAGCCCGGGCCACTCGTTCGAGGATCATGGCGCCGGCAGCGCGGGCTTTGGCTTCCGCGTCGCGTCCCACGACGGCCAACATCCCGCTGGCGGTCCATCCATCTTTGTAGACGGCAACCAGCTTCAATTGATCTGACGGAGGTTGTCCGACAGCTTGCTTGACGGCGACCCGATCCGCGCCGACCTGCTCCAACGCCACTTCGGTGAAATCGACGTCGACATCGGGCGTCCGATATCGCGCGGGATCGTCGATCTCGTAGAGCAATTGCTCGGTGACTGTGGCGATGCTGACCTGTCCACCGGTTCCACGCGGCTTGGTGATCACACAGGAGCCGTCCGCCACGAGCTCGACGATCGGGTAGCCCACTCCGGCGAAGTCGGGAAGCAGGTTCCAGCCATGCCAAAGTCCACCGGTCGCCTGGGCACCACACTCGATCAAGTGGCCGGCGACCGATGCGCCGGCCAGCTTCGCCCACTCATCCCACCTCCAGCCGAAATGAGCGGCCGCCGGACCAAGAGTCAGCGATGCATCCGCGACGCGCCCGTGATGACGAACCGGCCTCCGCCTTGCAGGGCCTCGGCGATCGGTCTCGCTCCCAGATAGACATTGGCCGCGACGAGTCGAGAAGCCACGTTATCAATCGAAGCGCCGGTTTCCATGTGAGAGAACTCCAGTCCGGCGCGGATCCATTCGGGGATACGGTCGAGCACGTCGTCGCCCGTGACGACGCCGATCGCCATCCCGTCCATCTCCGCGATGGACAGAATCTTAGCGCAATTGTTCGCGCAGGACGTCGGATTCAACCCTCCCGCGTTGGTTACAATCCGCAGGCCTGGCTGTTCGCGAAGAATCGGCACCAAACGCTCGACCAGCTCAGGAAAATCGCTGACATAGCCGGCGGCCGGATCCTTGGCACGGAGATGACTGAGGATCGCCATGGTGAGCTCGGCCAGGTACTCCAACGTCAAGACGTCGATCCCACCATCGCGAGCCAGCAAGTACGGCGCATCGAGGTTGTCGCCCCAAAAGCCGGCGCCATTGCCGATACGGATTATGGCCGAGATGGGAGTCGGGTCTGTATTGGACATGGTGCAGGTCCGATCGCCTTTCCAGAATGATCGTTCACCTGAGATGTTCCTCGAGACGCGGAATTGATCATTCAGCCTCGCCACCAATCGTTCTCGTCATGCTACTCGGAACCCCAGGGATCTGCCAATCAAGCGGCGAAAAGTGAAGCGCACCCAACCCTCATGCGCTATGAAAAATGCCTTCAGCAAGGCTGCGGTTGGCCGGATTGGGCAGGCTCCTACAGCGAGGCAAATCCGCGGGTCTTGAAAGGTGGCCATCAACGACGGCTAACGGACTGTCGGTATGTCGGCGGAAAGCTTGTCTGCCTCGGACTGGGCTTGGTTGGCGATTGTTTCTTGCTCACGTTGGGCCTGCCGTGCGGGATCGGAGGTGAAGATCGTGCCGAGCGGCGTGGCCTGCACCACCTGCACGATGGGAGAAACAACGGCTTTCCCGACGGCCTTCACGCCGTCGGCCGACGCCCCAACAGCGTTGGAAGTTCCCTCGCGAACCTTGTCGAGGGCCTGGGGGATTCCCGTTCGCTGTACCCATTTGTCCACTCGCTGGCGACGAGCCTCACGGGCTTGGCGGAAATGCTCGAGCACAGGGGTTCCCTGGCGGTAGACGATGCTGGGGTTGCCGTGGTGTCCGAACTTCAGAATGATCGCTTGTGGGCCGTAGTCATATTCAATCGATGACTGCGAGTAGACCACGCGAGGCGCTCCGGGAAGCATCTGCGTCTGGACATAAAGCCGTTCGCCGTTTCGAGGGTGGTGGACCACAATGATTGAAGGGCCGCCGGGCAGCATCGGTCCCTGGAACGATCGGTCGCCGGTGTAGTAGTACCGATGCACCAGCACGACCGGAGGAATATCGACAACGGTCCGGCCGGCAGCATCCTTGATCGTGCGCACGGCGGGGTTGCCGAGAGGGTCGGCGTTGGGATCGAGGACCTCGATCTCGAGCGTCGGCGGGACTGGCACAACACGCTCGCGCCGGCCAGCCTTGAGCTGTGTCGCCAAATTCTGTCGTAGCGCCATCGAAGTCGACGGGTCGCCGGGCACGGCCGCGGGCGCGAGCGACGGTCCCTGCAACGGATTCGGCACCACCGCCGAGGAAATCGGCAGAACCCCGCTTGGCGCCAGACCGGGCAGGGTCGGCGTCGACGCGATTGACGCAGTCCCCACGCCGGGGTTCGCGTCCGCGATACTTTGGCCCCGTGCTTCGTCGACTACGAGCCCGAGGCTCAGGGCCGCCGCGCCGATCCTGCAGAGACAGATCTGTCCGATCCGTGCGTCTCGTAACATGTCCGCCTCCCTCTGGCCTCTCGACTCGTTCGTTTGCTGACCGGATGGACGAATCCATCGCCCGTCAGCGGTACGACAGCTCGACCTCGACGCGGTCAATGGTCTTGAAAAATGCAACGATCTCGGGCTTCTGCCCTTCGAACTTCGGGAACAACGGGACTCCTCGCTGGACCCAGAATGGATCGGGGAGCACCTGAAACAGTACCGGTCGGCCCGGCACGCCGTCAGCAGCGGTATCAGGGATAAACCCGGTGTAGGCACGTACCTTGACGATGAACAGGTTGCTCGCTTGATGTAATCCGTGAACTTGGTTGTTGGCGTTGCGCCGGAAGGATTGGGCTTGGGCGGGGCACGACGGTGGCAGCAACGGGCATGGGTTGGCCTGCCGCCACCAGCGGAGTCTTCATGAACATTTGCTGGTTCTGATCGGCCCTCAAACTCAAGATCCAGTATCCGTCGTCGCGAATCGCCAGGGAGACGCGGGAAATGGAACAATGCTCGACCCGAACTTCGTTCTGCTTAAGTTGGTAGTAGACCATCCTGCGGCCTGAGGGCAGGACATCGGGGGGCACGGAACCGGGGACTAGCACCAGCAGGGCCGTCTTACTCATCGCAAGCGCTGGCAGAGACGGCCCGCCATGAATGTAATCGCGGTCCGGCACTTCACAAAACATCTGCGGTTTGGTGCGGTATCGCGAAACCCGCTGTCGGCCCGAGGCCGTGCCAACCGCCGTCACAAAGGCCATTGCCGCCGCTGCGACAAAGGTTCGCCGAGCAATTCGCATGACTGGCACCTCTCAGACGGTTTGGTCGGACCACCCCGACGAACACGACGTTGCGAACGGCACGCTTGGAAAATCAAAACCTTGGGTTAATCATTCGTCCCGCGGATTCGTGACAGAACGTCCCATTTCTTTGGCTCCGTTGTCCTCTTGGGTGCTGCAACGGGTGGTGCCTGTGTCTTGGCGGGGTTGGACCTGGTCGCGACAGATGGGGCCGATGCTTTGCGCGAGATTGGCCGTGATTGCGACAACCGAATCCTCAACTCCGGTCGACGACAACTCTGGGATGGCACTTCGGCTAATCGAGGTAGCGCGTTCGTTCGGGGCGTGGTTGGTTGCGGGACGACGTACGCGGACCGCGAGAGCGCGTCATCACGCATTCGATTGAAGGCTGCCGGAGGCGTCGGGTCGGGCCGCGTCGGAGTGCGCGGAGCGGTCGTGCCGGTTGGTCCGTTCAGTGGTGGAGCGACCTCTGGACCGTCGCGGCGATGGAACAGTGCTCGGGCTAATCGGGACGCGGCGCCCCCGGGAACTGCGCCCCGCGGAGCCGGTCGACTCGCCGCGCCCGGTTGAACCGCGATCGCTGGACCCGTCCCGCGAGGACTGGAGGTTCCACGGAAGCCGACCGCGGGATTCACGGGTGCCGGCGGAGGCGCCGGGTACGCCGGCGAGGACTGCGGCAGATTCAACTCGATCGCGGGTGCCGGGCCGAATCCAGCAGGCGGAGCCACGTTGGGCAAGACCGGATTCTGATCCAAGTCCGGCGGATTTGTTTCTCTCGATTCCGACGGGATGAACCGGCTCTCCGGATTGGTCATCGTTGGGTCGTATCCCTCGCGAAGACGACTATTGCGGTAATTCAAGCCCGGTCCGCGGTAGCCGTTCGGGTGAACGTCGGGAATCGTCTCTTGCGATCGATAAAGGTCGGCTCGGTGCTCGGCGGGGGGAATGCGTAAGAATTCATCAACACTCGAACTGGATATATCGAAGACATTGTTATTCACATGACGGTTCCGGTTCCGAACGGTGAAGTTCTGATTTCTGAGCCGAAACGTATCCAGGTCGGCCACAGCCGGTGCCCAGCGGAGCCCCATCAGGTCGAAAAGAGTCGGAAAGATCGTCGACTGAGCCATCACGATGTTCTCCTGAAGCGACGACTCGCGCTGGGCAAGGGACGGAAAAGAATCCCAAGGACCGGGATGTCCTCGAAGAGCGGGACTCCGCGGCTTGTCCGCGCGGCCTTGAGCGCGACCTGGAAGCGGCTGACCTCGCGAAGCTCGTAGTTGCCGATCTGCACGTCCGTGTCGATGAAGTGCCGCTTGACCCGGCCGAGATGCTTCTCGTCGGCACGGACCGGCTCGCGGATATTTGTCGTGTACATGTAGTTGAAATGGAAGACGAGCGATTGACCATCGGGCTGAATCACAGGACGAATCTGGAACCCCGTACCGGTCTCAAACTTGTAGACCGCCGGGTCGGGGATCAAGGCCTCCATGGCCGATCCGAATTGGGACCGGCCCGCGCCTTGCTGGCTGAACAACTTCTCGTCGTTCGATCGTGGCAGCCCGGGCAAGGTGTTTCGCACGGTATTGACCCCCTCGCCCGCCCCTGGCGAGCGAGCTGGTGGGCTGACCGCTGCTTGCAGCTTGGCCATTGAGAGGAAAGTCGGATCGTTCACCAGCGCCGAAATCCTTGGTCATGGCGCAGGGCGCCGTTCATGGCCTCATTGATCAGGATATCGCGCTTGGGCAGGTCGAATTCCATCGTGGCCGTGGGCTTGACCACTGGCGAAACCCCGGTTGTTGGCCAGCACATTCGTGGTCTCGATATCGGCCAGCGTGACGTCGTGGAAGCGGCTTGCACGACGGACCTCTGTGAAGGCCGGATAATAAAACTGGGTGTTGAAGTCGTCGTCGAGCGCCGTCGCGACGGCCTTGATGTAGGCGTCGATGTTCGCGGTATGTGAACGCACGCCCTCGAGCAGATCGATGTATTTGTCCTCGACGTCATCAACCAGCATGTCGAGAAGCTTCTTGTGATCGATCGGCCGCCTCGATTCCTCGGCGTTGCGGCGGGCGAAGAGCATCTTGATCAGGTCAGGGACTAACGACCGGAGACTGGTTTCCGCGCTTTTCAACGTGTTGCTCAAGGCCGGAATCGACCCCGCACCGCTGGCCACCGGCGAGTCTTCCATCGCGATTACTGATTCGATCATCTGGCCGATCAACCGTAAGGCCTTTTCGGGCTCCTCACTGACGATATTGGTCTCGATCAGCTTGAGAGACGCTTTCTCCAGATCAGTCAATGGCGTATGGAGTTTGCGACGGAGAGCGTCTTGTTTCTCCTGAAGGGCGTCTCGGACACTCGGCAAGGCTTCTGATAATTGGGAATTCAAAGGTCACATAATAGAACGGAGGATCGGTCTGCACACCGGCGTCCGACTTACCCTTGCACTGGATAGGAGCGGCCAGAATTGTACGGACATTAGGCCAAAGTGATTGCAGAGTTTGGATTTTGGCGGCGACATCCGTTCGGTCCTGCTCAGAGAAGAGCCGAGTTGGTCCCAAACGGTTCCACATATTCTGGAAGGTGTCAACGTCAGCGTTGATTTGCAGACCTAGCTCTGGTATTGCGGCTTTGTCCAGTGAACTGATAATGACCATGGCTTTGGGCACGAACTCTACCCGGATCCGGAAGTTCTTGATCGCCAAGTTGTCATTCCTGAATCGCACGGTGCCGTCACATCTTACTGCCTTCCAGCCCGACGCGTCTTGCGGCACGGCAAGGGCCTCGGTTACGAGATCATCCGGCGGCAACATGCCTTTTATCCAGTATCCATATACTTTATTAAATATTGGAGTATTAATAAATCTCCCACTGTTGTCAAAGATCCGGGCCTGCACGAGGAACGACCGTACAATGGAATCGACTGCCTGGATGGAATCGGCGTTCTCCTGGATCGTTTTGGTGATGCCAAGCTTGCGCGGGCGCAAGCGCGTCGTCGGCGTCACGTTGTTGCCGCTGCTGTTTCCGAAGCGTTGCGATGTAATCGCCGAGCCGGTCCTCGATCAGGCCGCGTTCCTTGATGCGCTGGTTCAACTCGAGTTCGGTTACCAACTGGCTCTTGAAGATCTGGGCGAGGCGGATAAACTCGCGTTGCAGCGGGTTGATGGTGTTGTTGCCGGTGACGTGCGCGTTGAAGAATCCTCGTAGCGACTGGAACTTGGCGTTGCTGGCCAGCATCTTGAACTGGTGAAAATGATCTTTCCCGCGCGCCCGCGCCCGCTTCCGAAGTACGTCGCCTCGGCCTGCGGCAATTCGTCGGTGAGCGAGGACTGGAAGACGTTCAGGATCTCCTCGCGAACGTCGTTCTTCGCGATGGACAGCAAGAACAACGCGGAGGCGAGGCTGGTGGTGTCCATCGAATGTAGCGACAACAACTTGTTCCCACTCTGCAGGAACTCCGAGTCGATTTCCTCGAGCTCGTTGATAAAGTCTTCACCGAAGAACGCCCGCACGTACTTTTCGTCGCGGAATTTTTGCGAACGGAGTTGCGGAGGAGTTCTTGCCGCGATTTTTCGTCGGGGCAGAGCGCGAGTTGTTGGCTCAGGTCAGCCTCGCGCCTGGTCCTGTGCATCCTGGGCGAGCCGGCTGGCTACGCTCACAACGGCGTTGCGGAGTAATTGCGCCGACTGGACGGTCAAGAAACGCGAGTGGTCGATGTAATCCTGGATGCGACCCGCGACTTTCTCCATGCGGTCCGCGTGCTCGCCGTTGATCTGGACGGTATGGATACCCACGCGAACCTGGCCGACCGGCGCGTTGATCTGGTTGATCATCGTCCTGATGACGTTGATTCCCTTGATCGGGCCGCGGAGCTGAATTTCCCCTTCACCGATGACCGACACCGAGACCTGTGCACGGGGTCGAGCGAGCCGGGCTTGGCCTGCGCATAGGTATCAGGGTCTTCATGAGCCGCTGCGACATCCTGGCGGAACTGATTCTCACGGCGCGGTCCTCGATCTGCTGCTGCTGGACATCCTGGTCGCTTTGCGCGGCTTCGGCATTTCTCAGGTTCTCGACCTTCGCATGGGCGTCAGTCACCTTGCCGTCAAGCGTCGTGGTGGTGGATGCCGCCTGCTGAGCCTTCAGTGTCGTCTGCTTATTCTGGAAGGCTGTCTGCTTCTGGTTTCCGCTCGCAATCATGGCCTGAAGCGCCGTGATCTTTGCTTGGGTATCTTGTTTGACTTGTGGGTCGGTCGCGGCGGCTAGGGTCGCCTGCGCGACCGTGAGGTCGTTTCGAATTCTTCGTGAGCTCCGCTTGATTCGCGTCGATCTGCTGCTGGGTGTTTTGGAGTCTGCGCGGTTGGGCATCTTTCTGTTGCGATGTTGCCTGGTCGAGCCATTGCTTTTTGGAGATCATGCTCAGCGGCGCGGGCGGCCTGGGCGGTGCGTACCGCCTTGATCTCAGTCAGCCGCCGTTGATCGGTTGCCTGGTCGGCCGAGTCGCGCGCATCCTCAGCCTGTCGTCGAGCGGTGGCCACGGCCACATAGTTGTATGACCTGGCGTCACGATTGACGATCTGGGCTACTCGATGGGCATCCCGATAGTAATACAGGCGCCGCCACCCGCGTCTCGACCTTGTCGGAGGGATTGAAGCCGTCCGGGTAACTCCGCGAGCGGTGTACTCCGGGAACTCGACGTTCGGCCCGGTTGCGGCGGGACCGATTGACCCACCAAGGTCGCTGGCGCTCTTGTTAATGACCACAAATGGTGGGGCGGGATTGACTGCTCGGACGTCCAGACGTCGATTACCGCGAGCTGATTCGGTTTGTCCACGAGCGAGGTCGGGTCGAGTTTGATTGCCAGGTCGCCCTCGGAGCGAGCAGTGTCAGCCGAAAGCGTGACCAGGGCGCCGTTAGCCGCCCCAGCGAGTTGGTCGGTCGTCCGATTGAGCACCGCGAGCGTTCGAGATGGCGGTACCGCCTTCGCGTCGAGTGCAAGGATTGCGTGGAGCTTGACGGACCCTGTCGCGTCCGGACTTAACGAGATCGGCTGGGAAAACTCCGTAACCAAGGCGCCGCCATCTACTTGAACAGACGCAATTTTCGGAATCAGCGTCGCGTGATTGGGCGGATCGTGATGGTCCGGCTCGCTTCCAGCGTCTGCGTGTCTTTGGTCGCCGAGACGGTCACGGCGTATGACCCCGACTCATTAAATGTGATCGGACAGGTCGGAGCGGTTGGCGTTGATAGCACCGGCATAACGTAAGACTTCGCACCAAGCTTAACGGCCTTCCATTTGAAAAAGACCCCAGGAATGCTTGCAGAATCCGAGTTTTTGGACGAGTCGCTCGCGACGAGGTTGTACGTAGGCCCATCCGACTCGACGATCTCGCCGATGGGTGGCTGCGATTTGTCCGGCGATTGAAAGACGATCACAGGCACTCCCAGAACGGGAGGGGGCGATGTGCTTGCGGCGGCGCACAGTCGCGGCTGCCGAGGCGCCGGGCAGTGGCCGCCGCGGGGGCAGGTGTCGCCGCCGCGGGGGTAGGTGTGGCCGCCGCGGGGGCAGGTGTGGCCGCCGCGGGGGCGGCCGCAGGTGGGACTGGTACGGCGTCAGATGTGGACGACTTGTGGGTATGTGTCTGAGCCGCGGCATTGATTGCTGTGGCGATCGGTGGAATGGATAACGCCGCCGGGAGCACGGCTGGATCGGCCGAAGATCCTTTGTTTGGCCAGATCGGTACCGTCTGACCTTGACTGGAGTCCGCGTTCGTCGGATTCTTTGGGGGTGCTTCGACGCTCGAGTGGTCCGGTGGCCCGACCCGTACCCAGCCGGTACCCAGACTATAACCGACGAGGCCACAAAGGGTAACGGCAATTGGCACGATAATATGAGCGATTTTCATAAAAGCCGATTCCGTGGCTAAGGTGTGCTCCGTCCCGCGATCGCCAAACCATAGCTGTTCGAACATTCAAGTCGCATTAAGTCGGCACACGATCGACGGACGGTCCGCTCTTCAAGATTTGTGCCCGTGGACTTCCAGCCCACTTACCGGCAACACACGTCCCAGCGTCGAATTGATCGGATAAACCCGGATATGGGCTTTAGCGGTTATTCCGAATATTTATGTTGACAACGACAGGACAAACCTGTCGTTGCTCCTAAATCTGTCGTTTTGGCCGCTCGCGAAAGCTTGGATCCACGGTGGTCGGCGCCGACCATCCGAACGGCAACGTTGTCGGTTCTGGACCGAATCCAAAAGCCGCTTCCTATTCATTCAATCGAGTCACAACGCGGAATCGAGGATCAATCGGCGTGTTGCACGCGAATCAGAAATCAGCAAACGACCCTCCCGACGAAACTCCGCTACCGAATGTTCCAACGCCATCTCGGGTGATCTCGATCGGCGCGCTCCGACCCTCGTCATGATCGTGGAGGATTTGCTCCAACGCGGCGAGAGTAACTGTGGTAGACCACTCGCCAAATGTCCCCTCGGTCACTGTCGAGACGGCGTTTTTGTCGGTCCAGAACGACAAGCGGAAGTGTGATTCGGCCGTAGTCGCTTGGGCCGCGGTGCAGGGCCAATTGGATTCGCAGAGTGACTGGCATCGCCGGCGCGGCGACGCGGAATTCCACTTCGAATTCCCCGTCATCGCTGGCGCAGAATGCATCGATTCGCGGATGATCGCCCCATCGTCCTCAAATGGCGGACCGGAATCCTGATACCGCGTCAACGGGCACATGGCCGATCCGACAAACACGAAAAGGTGCACGGCGCCGGTCGATTTCCAGCGTCTTGGGATGCGGGACGATCCGGATCGGCGTGACCATCTGAATCGGAGGATATATCGGTGCTGACTAAACGAATGTCATCCTCAACCGTGCGTTCGTCAGACCGCACCGACAAACCGCGCCGGCTCAACTTCCATCGGTGTGATGGTGTTCCCGTGAGGTTCACCTTAACTGCGGAGTTTGGCCACTGACGGACGAACAGGGGTCCGGGTGGTGGCTCCAGACAAGGGCGCGTCGGCTGACCAAGACAAATCGTGACGGGTGGCTCCGGTCGTGGCGGTCCATCAGTCGGACAATCGGGTTTATTCGATGCGGTCGTGGCTGGAGCCGAGGCTGGCGAGAGATCCTCAATGATTACCTCGCCGAAACTGGCTGAGAGGAACTGGTTAGGATTAATAGTCGCTGCGTCGGCTGCTTTAGCCGCTGCGTCGGCTGCTTTAGTCGTTGCGTCGGCTGGTTTATTTGCTGCGTTGGCTGGTTTATTTGCTGCGTTGGCTGGTTTATTCGCTGCGTTAGCTGCCTTATTCGCTGCGTTGGCTGCCTTATTCGCTGCGTCGGCTGCTGTTACAGTCGGCAACTGGTCGGGGCCGTAAAGTTGCGGCGTCCCGGGAAGGCCTACCAGTCCCGCAGGAATGGGAAAGACGGAGAGGGCCTGCGAAGCGTCGTCAGGACTTGGAGCCGCATCGCTATCCTGCCATGTCCAGGCAGTCGCCTGCCCGTTCTTCCCCGCCTTCGTTTCGATCTTGAGCTTCAACCAAACGAATTCGTCAGCACTCCAAACGCCAGGTTGACTCTTTCGCCACCCCCCGCTCTCGCGGCGTTTGCTGCCGCACCGGCTGAGTCGCCGGCCCCCTTCGTGGTAATCGGGATCGGGAATGGTGCATTGTAGATCTGATTGTTATTGGCGTCGGTCCCTGCTTTCTTGATGAATTGAAGCTCGAACCTGCTTCTTGCCGCAATAATCGTGGAGGGCGAGTTTCAGGACATAACCTTTTGCATCGGCAGTCTCGAAGCCGATCGCCGCCGCGATCTGATCCACGAAAGGAGTTTTACCTTCCGGCGCTTTCACGTACGTCGCCTTGACCCTAGCGACGATCTCGATCCCATTGCCGGACATTGAGGACAGCGGTACACTCACCACTGCTCCGGCGCCAAGGACCAGTTTGCCCTCCTCGATCATCAATGCGGTAGCCGGATTACCGAGCACCCATTGATTCGGATCGAGCCTGTTGTCGTCGAACGGTTGCGCGATGAGTGTTTTGGCTTGCAAGGCTGGGACGCTCACCGTCGCGGTTTTCGTCGTTATTGTGCTGGATACCGCGAGCGTTGTTGGGTCGAGCGTGTCAATCTGAACGCGATACTGGTACGTCTCACCGGTCGCACCAGGCTGAACTTGGTCGAGCACGACGTTCGTGACTGGAAGAGATGCGGTGATTGAGATCGGTGTCAGTTGCTGAACCGCTGTCCCGCGGAAGACTGTGTAGCGCACCTGGTTGGGGTCGGGGGGCTTCTTGAGAGCGTCTGGCGACTGGGGCCAAGTCAGCCGTACAATCCCTGAAGTGCCGATGGAATAAGCCTTTAAGTCGGGACAGTCGGCATCATCGGCGCTCGCCACGGAGACGGCGATCGTCAACATCGTGACAGACAACATCCACGTACAACGATAAATCGATTTCATCACCGCGTTCCTCAATTTTGATACGAACAAGACGTTATGCCTTCAGCCCTTGTGTTGTTGAATTCCCCCGTGGGTTTTGTGGAACCGACCCGTGGGTTTAGGTCCCGTGTGGCCTTCGCGTCGTCCGAGCTTGCGGCCCGGGTTTGGGGTGGGCGTGCCTCGGCACGGTGAGCCGGACGATGAAATTCCCGCCCGGCCGGCCGTCGCCCGATGGTAAGCGGCCAGTGAATTCTCCGTCGAGTGCGTTGCCGGCTTGGTCGATGATTCCGCCCGACTTGACCTGGAACAGGTACGTTCCGGCGGCGAGCGGCGCCTTGAACTGGAGCGTCGCGGCCTGAGCGTTCGAGTACCAGCCCGAGATCGCCGGAGAGAGTTGCGCTTGCTGGTTGGAATTACTGCCGGGCAGGCCCCGCCTGAGCACGATTGTGTAATTCGCCGGGTCGAGCAAGCTCGGACCATAGAGGCCAGAGCCGACGTCGGATATGACGACCGTGATCTTGCCCGTTCGCGGATTTAAAGACATCCCGGCGATCCTCGGTGCGATCGTGTCGATCACCAACGGATTTGCCGGTCCGACGATCAGGACCGGTGCGGTCGGAGAGCCGCCCTGGCTAGTCACTGACGCGCTGATCGTGTACGAACCATCTGGCAATGTCGTGGAGGTGAGTGACCAGGATCCGTTGGCACCCGCGATCGTCTGGCCGATGGATATCGTCGTCGTGGGATCGGAATTGGCGTGTTGGGCAAACAGTTGCACAATCGCATACGGTGAAGTGGTCCCCTGGAAGGTCGGCCGATTCACATTCGTGATATTCAGCGCACTGTTTGGACCACTAATGCTGGCGGGGTTGAGATAACCACTCAAAGGCAGTGGCACGGCACTAACCACAACGGTATTCGGTTGTGCGGTCGTCGTACCGCCGAGCGTGCTGACGATTGTGACCGTCAAGCTGTACGACCCTGGCGTCGAATAGGTGTTCGTTCCAGTCACGGTGAGGTAGCCGTTCGTCGGGCCGCCGATCGTGCCGATGGACACATGACCGTCGCCCCAGGATATCGTCGCTTGGTAGTCGGACGACGCACCCCCCGAGGGGTTCTCATCGATAAACGTCGCGACAACGCCGGTGAACGGCACATTTGCGACCGGCGCGATCGGAGAAGCGGATGCGACAATCGGGGCACTCACCACGGCTTGACCGGAGCCCAGGAAAATCTGGCCGTTCGGTCCGGTCACGTTGATCGTCACCGCGTACGAGCCCGCCACGCCGTACGTGTGAGTTCCTGCGACCGTAAATGCCGTCCCACCCTCATACGTGACTACGCCCGGCGTGGGGGGCGTGCTGTCGCCCCAGTTAATTGTGGCTGAATATTGACCCACCTGTCCCGACGTTTGCGGGTCGGAGAATGAGGCAACCTGCCCGCTGAAGAGCTGGCCGGCGACTGCGGCGATCGTATCACCGTGAAGGGGATTGGCGACGGTGGCAGTCGACCCGACGGTGACCGGCGATCCAGCCAAGCCTTGAATGGTGACTTGAACTGCGTATGAGCCGGACATCGCGTAGGTGTTTGATCCGGTGACGGAGAAGTAGCTGTTCGACGGATTGGCGCAACAATCGTACCCCCTGATGAATGTCCGTCGCCCCAAACGATTACTGCCGTAAAATCGCTCGCTGTACTCAACGGGTCTTGGTCGGAAAACGTCGCAACGACCCCTGTGAACGGTGCGCCGCGGACTGCTTTGAAAGACACGGGGACCGCTTGCAGGGGCGCAGGCGTGGACCACGGCCTGGCCATAGGCCATGAAGGTTCGGCCGTCCGGTCCGTTCACCGTCACTGTGAAGTTGTACGGACCTGGATCGGCGTAAGTATGAAGGCCGTCGACGGTAAATGCGGTCCCGCCGCTGTATATGACCACCCCGGCCGAGTCCGGAGTGCCGTCGCCCCAATTGATTGACGCCGAGTACTGACCGACCTGTCCGGTCGTCTGGGGGTCGTTGAATGCGGCGACCTGGCCGCTGAAGCGTTGACCTGCGACCAGGCTGAGTGTGTTACCCGTGGCCGAGTATGCGACGGTGACAGTCGCGTTGGCCGTGGCCGTCGCGCCTGCGCCGTCAGTTACGGTCACCTGGGCCTGGTAGGTACCCACCGTTGCGTAGGTCTTGGTGGCGGAGACGATGAAGCTCCCGGGAGTGCTCGCGCTGACCGTCCCAACGACGGACCCGGTGCCGTCGCCCCAGTTGATCGTAGCCGTGAAATTGGCGGGCAGTGCGTTGACACTGGCCGAAGTGAACGAAGCGACGGTCAAAGTGGAAAGGGTCCCTACCTCCACTGTGACGGGCATCGGGGTGACCGTGATCAACTGGGCAACGGCCACTCTTGCCACATTATTGGCCCCTGGCTCTGTGAACCAGAGGTTGCCGTCGGAGCCGGCGGCGATCCCCCACGGTTGACTCGACTTCGTGGGTGTGGCGAACTCGGTGACGACCCCCGCGGGAGTGACCCTTCCGACTTGTGCTGTGCCTGGTTCGGTAAACCAAAGGTTGCCGTCAGAGCCGGCGGTGATCCCCTCGGTCACGCCGCCTGGCGTCGGTACGGTATACTCGGTCACCACGTCGGTTGTCGGCGAAATGTTACCCACTTTGGCGGCGGATGACTCCGTAAACCAAAGGTTGCCGTCGGGGCCCGTGGTGATCCCTTGGGGATGGCCTCCGGGCGTATTGATCGCAAACTCCGTGACAGTGCCCGTGGATGGAGCAATCCGGCCGATCTGGTTCGCGCCCGGCTCAGTGAACCAGAGGTTGCCGTCGGGGCCGGTCGTGATTCCCGACGGCTGTCCTCCGGGCGTCAGAATCGAGAATTCAGTCACCGCGCCGGTCGAGGGGTTGATCCGGCCGATCTGGCCGGTCGCCGCCTGAGTGAACCAGAGGTTACCGTCTGGTCCCGCGGTGATCCCTTGTGGATTACTCGCGAGGCCCGGGATCGTGTAAGTGTTGAGGACGACGCCGGATGTGCTCATCTCGCCGATCTGGTTCGCAGACGACTCCGTGAACCAGAGGTTGCCGTCTGGACCAAACGTGATCCCTTGGGGACTGCTCGCCGGGGTGGGAATCGAGTACGTCGTGACGTGACCGGCCGTAGTGACCTCACCGATCTGGTTGGCGCCCGGCTCGGTGAACCACAAGCTTCCCCCGGGGGCGGATACGATTCCTGAGGCAATTCCGGCGGGGAGTGCGTTGGGAGTGGGAGGCGCGAACTCGTTGATCGCGGCCAGCAAGGCCCGATTTTCGAGCGGCTCCAAGTGCGGCTTGCGCCGGGAACGCCGAAGCTTTCGCGATCCACACAGGTCTGAAACGTTGCGTGACCATCGGGCAATCTCAAGAGCGACCTGAGCGAATCCCATGGCGAGTCTCCACCTCGAAAGTGAATCAGTTTCCGCGCGATCATTGGCATCTTCATTGACGGGCTCGGCCCCAGTCGGGATGGTCGTGCAGGAGGTGGAGGTCGGGGCGAATCTGTCGAGCTGACGGCCGAATGGTGCCGTTCATGGCCGAATCGCCGTCCATCGCCGGCTCACAGGTTCTTACCTATCATATCTTCTTTTTTGCGACGTGCCGGCCTCTTGCCCACGATTCTTTACCACAAGGACAAGAAACGATGCGCAATCGAACCAATGGCGATTCCTTCCGGACTTCCGAAGGAGTGGTAGGGGTTGGAATGGTCGTTCTGATCAAGTTGAACTCGGCCCGTGCTTCGGCGTAAAGTCCTCCAAGCATCAGACGAGATACTATGTGTGGAAGAGGAAGAAAGCGGAGCGTTCGCGCATGCCGAAGTTCCGGCGGGGTTGCTGGTCAGGGAGGACGTGTGAGATGAAGGAGCGGCGTCGATTCCGTCCCACGACGGTTGAATGGCTGGAGATGCGCGTGGTATTGAACGCAAGTGCGCACATCGCACCTGTTAGCGTGGGTCATGTCACAACCCACGCACGCAACGCCGCCACGCAAGCCGTCGTCAACAACGTCAACTCAAGCTTCGACTCTTTCACGACCGACTACCTTCAGGCTCAAGGAACTTACTTCGCCGCGGGCGCACGCAGGGGGCTCATGGTGCGTTCAGGCAATACGTTAGCCAGCGGATCGAACTGCTGGCAGCCCAGTTGACCCAAATCTTCACTCATGTTCCCGGTAGTTTGAACCAGTTGAAAGTCTCGACTCCAGGCGGCCCCGTCATTCTCCAAACGTTCTTGAGGTCGCGCATCGACGGCACGTCGGATAGGACTTTACGCTTCGCGCTGCTCGGCAACGGTGGAGCGGTTCCACCCGTCGGCACCAATGGTACAACCGCCACGCTCTACACCGATCAGGCAATCACCGCTATCGAGACGTCGCGAACCGTGACCATCAGCAGCGTCGGTTTCCTCTATTCGCGAAGTTTCCAGAAACATTGATGAAATGGGGCAGCACGAGTCGAGACAAAATGGTCAAGCGCTGAAAAACGCGCAACGGAAGCCGGATTGGTCCTTCGCAAAATGCCCCCTAGACCTGAAACACGCCATTCTCCAGCGGCGCGGTTTCGCGTCGCCTGACCGCAATATCGAGAGCCATGACGAGAACTTCGCGAGTCTTGGCTGGGTGATGATCGCGTCAACCCAGAGCCGTGCGGCGGCGTAGCGGATGTCGGTCTCGCGATCGTAGCGAGTGTGCAATTCTAGGCCATCCGCGATAGTTCCGCGTCGTCGACTTCTTTTCCTTGGCGAGTGAGAGTACGATGTTGGCGTCGAGCATAGTTCGGCCTTTGTCGGCACCATGACGGCGTAGCGGGCACCCGGCCAGGCGAACAGGAAACGTGGGTCGAACGCCTTTCCACACGCGCATAATGACCCACGAAGGAATGGCCGACAATGAGCGTGATCTTGGGCACCGAGCTATTGCTCACAGCGTTGACCAATTTCGCCCCTCGGCGAATGATACCGGTCCGCTCGGCGTCCCGGCCTACATCGAAACCATTGACGTCCTCGATAGGGGGAATTGGCAGCAGGCTCTGGTTACACTCCAGAACGGAGGGCCAGGCTTTATCCGCGCTGTCCGGCGTAAATCACACCGCCGAACTGGAACGGGCCGCCGCCCTCGGGTCGAAATCTCAGCCGCTGATTGGCCACCATGCAGAAGCCCAATCCCACCCAGATAGCCAAACCCGCAGACCAAGCTTCGGCCATATTCGGCGCGGTACTCGTCGAATCGGCCGCCATCAAGGATCGCGGCCAATAACTCGCGCATATCGTACTGCGCCGACGGGTCCGAGCTGACCAGGTTATACAGGGAGTCGGCCGGCCGAGCGGGCGGCTCGATCGGTGCGCGAACTCGTTCCGCGCCCGGGTCCGGAGGCAGAAGCGCGATCAACCGCCGCAAACGAGCAAGGCAGGCGTCGTCATCCGGCTCGCGATAATCGACAGTGCCACTGATGGCCGCGTGCACATGGGCACCTCCGAGATCGTCGTGGGAGATCTCCTGACCGATGGCCGCTTTCACCAGCGCGGGACCGGCGAGGTAAAGGCCTGAGCCTTCCGTCATCAAGACCGTGTCGCAGAGGACCGGTAGATAGGCTCCGCCCGCCACGCAATTCCCCATGATGGCGGCGAGTTGCGGTACGCCTCGGGCGCGAGAGGACGGCGTTGTTGCGAAAGATCCGGCCGAAGTCGTCGACGTCGGGAAAGACCTCATCCTGCATCGGCAAGAACACGCCCGAGGAATCGACGAGATAGACCAATGGCAACCGGTTCTGGCCGGCGACCTCCTGGGCGCGCAGGATCTTCTTGATCGTCATCGGGAAGCACGCGCACCGCCTTGACCGTCGCATCATTGGCGACGACCATCACGCGGCGTCCGTGCACCGAGCCGATCAAAGTGACAACCCCGGCTCCCGGCGCACCGCCCCACTCCTCATACAACTGGTAGCCGGCCCATATTCCCAGCTCAAGCCTGGGCGAGCCCTCGTCGAGCAAAGCCTCGATGCGCTCGCGGGCCGTCTTTCGCCCCTTGGCATGCTGGCGCTCGATCGCCTCCGTCCCACCACCACGGAATACCCTTGCTTCCTCCTCAAGAATGACCGCGGAAATCGACCTGAGATCTTGCTTGCTAACGACATCACTCATCAAATCCAAATACCCTCTTAACCACGGAAAACACGGAAAACACGGAAGAATACAGACTTAATTCATTAATCGATTATACTACAATTCGATCGATCTGCGTCATGGGGTGGCTTCCAAAATTGACGAGCAGTCCAAGTTTGAAGCCGGTTGCTTTCAAGTAATTGAAAAGCTGAGCTCTGTGTTCCGGCGCGATCGCCTTCGCGGCCTTCAATTCTATGATGATCTTGTCAAAACAAATGAAGTCCGGCTTATAGACCTGCTCGAGCGGCTCCCCTTTGTAGAACAGTTTCAACACTTTCTGCGGAAAATAGGGTATGTTTTGGCGCTCGAATTCGACGTCGAGAC
>CAVRFS010000029.1:0-292725 GCA_963720335.1 uncultured Planctomycetota bacterium
GACGCATTGCTTGATCACCCATCCCCGCGCCGACGTCCCCGTTTCCATGATGGAGCCAAAACAAATGATCACGCTCGCCGTTGACAATCGCGAGCGCGGACCGCTGTTTCCGCTCCATGCTGTCAAAGCTCTGCTTGGTCCCGCCTGGCCCCGGATCGTACGACGCCATGCAAGCCCAGCAGCGGCTTGCCGGGCTTGAGTGCCGCCGGTGGTTAGGTCCAGCGCGGCGACGAAGTGCCGGCCGCCCTGCCACTTGCCGCTGTTGTCGGGGCTGATCCAGGCACAGGCATAAAGCGTGCCCGCCGGACGATCAATCACCGGCGTGGACATGATTCCCCACTTGACGTTGATGTTATGCGAATCAATCTCTTGCGAGCCGTTGATTGGAGTATCAAGCTGCGTTTTCCACAGGAGTTCCCCACTGTCGGCGTCCCAGGCATAAACCGTGTTGCCCATCGTCGCCTGGTAGATAACGTCTCGCGTTTCCCTTTCACATTAATCGCCGAAACGTAAAGCGGCTGCGCCTCCAGACGGGGATCATCCGGCGTCAGCAGTGTGAGCACCGTTTTTACTCCGCGTGTCTTCACGGCCGCGGTTGTCAGCACGGTTTCGGCGGTATTCGCGCCCGTGCGAGCAAAGTCAAATGACCGGGTGGTGACGTCCGGCGGCTCATCATGGAATCTCCGGGATCGCGGTGGATATTTCTGTCAAAATGGACTTGCTTGTTCCATTGCTGTGATCCGATCACTCTTCCAGCCGTGCTCAACGCTTCAAATGTTAACTGTCAGATCAATAAGCGCCTCTTTCAGGACCAGTCCTGCCGCGCCAAGGATCAGAAAGGTTCCGCCGAGCCAACCAGCCCGGAACCGAACGCGTGCGGCGAGGGCGGATCCTCCCCCAATACCAACTACACGCCAATCCGCCGCTCATTCCGGCGAAGGCCAAGGCCCCAAGGACTGCCGGCGCACCGGACGCATCCGTTCCGAGGCCAGCGACGAGGTTGTCAAGACTCAGGCAAATCGGCAGGCTAAAAACCAACCAACGAGCGGTGCCGGGGTTCGTGGTCAGATCCTGACAACGCGACGTCAGATACAGAACGTACAGTCCATATAACGCCGCGGCGGCCGGACCCAACCACTCGCCCCAAAGCAGGGCGAATCCCAGGCGGTCCATGCCCACCGTCGAGCCGATCAATGAGGCGAGACCGTCGCAGGCCGCAAATGAGAAAGCCAATCGACAACGACGACTCCAGGCTGGTATTACCGCACCCAGGCCTATCCCGACAACCAGGCTGTCCAGACCAAGCAACAAGCCGATGATTGCCACGTTGGTCGACATTGCATCTCCTTGTGTGAGAATCTCATAGTCTGCGGACGACGTTTGGAACCGGTTCTCCGGTTGTCGTTGTACGGATTAAGGGCACGGAATCACAGCGGCGTTATCAATCACACCTGTCGATCCCTCGCAGCCGGCCGAAGGATCGCGGCGAGATTCTAACGGAACAATCCCTGGGTCAAGCGACTCGGCATCTTTCACGACTTTGAGCAACGTCGCGCAGGTGACAACGCGCAGGCGCGGGGTCGGCACTCGCCGCATCTCCGGCTAGCAGTGCGGCCTGACAGCGACACCCGCCAAAATCGATCTCGCGGCGATCACAGCTACGGCACGGCTCGGGCATCCAGGCCGTCCCTCGAAAGCGGTTGAACGCTTCCGATTCCGTCCAGATCCACGCTAGACCGCCTCCCGCACATTCTCAAAGCGAGCCAGGCGATTTCTCCAGCGGTCGGGCAGGGGAGCACGGAACCAACCGGATTCACGGTCAGGTACGCCTTCCCCAGCCATTCATGCAAGGTTTTGGACGGTCACCAAAGTAGTCTGGCAGAACGTACACAACCTCCATCCTGCCTAAAAGACGCTCCTGAGCGGCCACAGCGGCACGCTCGGCACGTAGAACTTGCGCCGAACTCGGAAGCAAACCTCCGCGGTTTCGGAACGCCCAGCCGTAAAACTGCACGCTCGCCAATTCAAGCCGGCGAGCTTCTAGATCCTCGGCCAATTCGAGAATCTGCTCGATGCGGTCGATATTGTCGCGATGCAGGACGACGTTGAGCGTGAGCGGCAGACGCAACGCCCGCACAATCCGGGCAGCCCTCAACTTAACTGCATGGGCGGACGCCCCCGCGAGCGCGTCGCCAAGGACCTTCTCATCGGCCTGGAAACTAATCTGTACGCTGTCAACGCCGGCGGCCTTCAGTTTTTCCGCTCGGCACATTGTCAAGCCCACGCCACTCGTGAGCAGGTTCACGTACAAGCCGCTCTGCCGCGCTGCCCCTGCCAAGTCCTCCAAATCCGCCCGTAGCAGAGGCTCGCCTCCCGAAAATAGGGCATGGAGCACGCCAAGGTCGCCGGCCTCGCGGAATACGCGCTGCCATTCCGCCGTGCCGAGCTCCGCTCCGTTGGGATAACGCACTGGGTTGGAGCAGTAGGGGCAATGCAGCGGGCAGCGGTAAGTCAACTCGGCTAGCAGTCCGAGCGGGCGGGGCACGTCCCTTCCCGGTTTTCGCGAATCTTCCATCAGGGCACCTCCCCAGGCACCAAGTCGAGGAGTTGCCGGTGAAAAAGATCGAACAAGTATTCATCAACGTCGGCGGACAGAACTTCGAGGGGAGCTTCATAAGTGGCAGCCAGATCCGCGACGATCTCCCCCACACTGTGCCGCCCGTCGCATCGTGACAGGACCGCCGCAGCCGTTGGGTTGAGCTGCAAGATCCCCTCTGGTAGAAGGAGTACCGGCCGGCCGCTCAGCCGATCGTCCTGGAGCCGCACTCCTTCACCCAACTGGGGCCTGCAGCCGGGAGCTAACGATCTCGTGCGGACTGCTGCGTTCACGGTGTCTGCTCCCTTCCCAATGGATCCGCATGCGTGACTGAGAACCCGTTCTCGCTTGCTGACGCGCCCGCCCCGTACGCCGCCTGGATGCTGTCGAGCATCGCCCAAAGGATGTCGCACTTGAGTGCCAGGGCCGCGACCGCCTGCGCGCTGCAGCTCGATCGTGCGACAATGGGTCAACGTGAGACGCAGACCCTCTTCAGAATCCGCGCGTGCCAGACTAACGCGGTCGCGAAAGTAGTCGAGTCCCCAGGCGGGAACCCAAAGATAATGCTTCTCGAAAGCCCGAAGACGTTCGGCCATCAGGTCGGGAGCGAATAACTCTGTCAGAGAGGAAGCGACCGCCACGGGCCAGGGAGCCGTACGGGCAAGGTGAACGTAGGCATCGACCGCGAAGCGCACGCCGGGCAGCACGTGTCGCTCGTCCAGCACTTCGGCGCGCGTCAGCCCGACCGCCTCACTCAACCGCAGCCAGGCCTCGATCCCTCCTTCCCCGTCAACAGCGCCGTCGTGGTCGCGCAGCCGGTGAATCCAAAGCCTCCGTACGCTGGGTAATGGGCAATTCGACAGGATGGCCGCATCCTTAATCGGGATATGTCGCTGGTAGTGGAAGCGGTTGGCGACCCAGCCGCGCAACTGCGCCAGCGCGCAGCCGGCCTGCATTCATGGCGGCTGTGGAACGGGTGCTTGTCGTGATAAGCCCGACTGCCCACGGTGTGCAGTTCAGCCAGGAACTGCTCCCGGTCCCAAAGCGACTGCGAATCGCCTAGCACGGTCCGCCTCCTTACAGGATGAATTCCTGACCGTCGTATCCCACGATGACACCCGCTGCCTCGACCGCTTGCCTGCGGGGGAATCTTCGCACAGGATGGGGTTGGTGTTGTTGACGTGCAGATAGACCTTGAGGCGTGCGGGCAGGCCGGCGATGGCCGCCAAAGTCCCATCGGCACCGCCGATGGGCAGATGGCCCATCTCACTTGCCCCAATGTTGCCGGCCCCCAAGCGTTGCATTTCGTCTTCGCTCCAGAATGTACCATCTAGCAAGCAAGGCGTCGCTGGCGCCGCAGTTGTGCGAGAACGCTGTCAGCTGAGCGCGGCGGCGTTGGGAATGAACGACGAGCCGCCCTTTCGTCTTCTCATCCTCAAAGCGGTAGCCAACCGTGTCCCCGAGGGACGGGGCAACCGAGCCTTCGCGAGTAACGGGGCGGCTTGCCCGGAACCGGGAACGCCGCATACCAAAAGCCGCTGGGCGTTCCATTGCCTGCAAGCAACGGAGCGAGTTCGGCCGGCGATTCGCGCCAGGTCATGCCGCCATACCGTGACAGGATCTCATCCAACCGTAACTCGTTCGCCAGCGCAGGCGCACCGCGGTCGTTGCATGAACGACCAGGCGTTCTCCTTCGCGAAGCAGAAGCAAGCCGAGCGTATGGTCGAGATCGGCGTTCGTTAACAGGATCCCATCGACGCCGGTGCCACGCACCCTGTCCGAGGGAAGAAGAGGCGCAAACGACTCGATCTGTGCCCGCACGTCCGGCGACGCATTGACCAGGAACCAGTGCTCACCGTCTGCGCTCAACGCAACAGACGACTGCGTGCGCTGCCGGGCCCGGCCTGTTCCGGCTCGCACGATCCTGGCAGTTGGGGCAGTTACAATTCCATTGCGGGAAACCGCCTCCCGCGGCAGTCCCCAAGAGGCGAACGCGCGAATTCTTGTCGGCCCAGGTGTCAAACGTGATGGGTACTGCCTGAAGATGGGGCTTCGTCGACCGGCGGCTGCATAGCTCGAACGTCGAAAGCGTGAGATTGCTCAGTCGAACGAGCACGTTGGTTCGTAATCTTCTCGACAACGTTGGATCCGGAATAAGCCGTGCATTCACCATTGACGCTGACTTCACGATGCTCGGGCTTTTCCCACAGGTTAAGCATAGTGACCCCTTTCATCTTTCCGTTGCAACTGCGGTTCGCGTGACTGGCTATAGTTCTAGCCAGACGTAAATTGACTGGCAAGAGATTAGTCCAAACGTTTCTGATGCGTGACGGCCTTGAGCATTAACGATTCGCGTGTTTCATGATTCGGCGAACATTCGCCGAGATTGACGCGTTGGGCGATGCGGGCTCTCGTCGGTGCGGTTGCGCCTTTCAGAGCGGAAGGCGCAACCAAATGCATCGCACGTTGGAGGAATACTCGGGATTACTAGCAGAAAATGGGCACCGGCTTGGTGGGCTGGTATAATCAGCGATTCACCCACGGCTTCATGGCGACACGGTCCACCGTCGGAGGGCGATGGCATGAAAGGTGCCGATGCTGACTGTAATCTCCTGTTCGGTATAATTGCACTGCAAACCGACGCGGTCACGCGGACGCAATTCATCGACGGCTGTGCCGTTTGGGCCAGCCAAAAGGAGCGCTCACTTGCGGACATATTCGCGGAGCGGGGGTGGATCACTGCCGAGGATCGGGCGGACGTGGCGCGGCTAGTCGATCGCAAGCTCCGCCGCCACAACGGAGATGTCCGCGCCAGCCTGGCCGAGGTCACCAGCGATGCAGTCCGGCAATCGCTGGCGCATTTTGACGACTCCGAAGTCCGCCGATCGATCGACGGGACTGAGCCGCCCGAAGGCCATGTCCTCATCTCGACGATTGACCACATACCCGAAACTCACGAGCGCTATACGCTGACGCGACTCCATGCGCAGGGAGGCATGGGTCAGGTCTGGCTGGCGCACGACACCGACCTTAGCCGCGAGGTGGCCCTCAAGGAATTGCGGCCCGAGCAGGGCGAATAATCCGGTCGTCTGGTCCCGCTTCCTGGAAGAGGCCAAGATTACCGGCCAGCTCGAGCACCCCAATATCGTCCCGGTCCATGAGCTTGTGCGGACCGGCGAGGGTCGCAAGCCGTTCTACACGATGCGGTTCGTCAAGGGCCGCACCCTCTCGGAGGCGATCAACGGGTTCCATCGTTGCCGCGGGGAGGGCAAGTTCGACCCGCTCGAATTCCGGGCGCTTCTGGGGGCCTTCCTCGGCGTCTGTAACGCCGTCGCTTACGCCGATAGCCGCGGTGTGATCCATCGCGATCTCAAACCACAGAACGTGGTCCTGGGTGACTATGGGGAAGTCATCGTGCTCGACTGGGGATTGGCGAAACTCGTGGAACGCCCGGAGGAGACACTCACTCCGGCGGTCGCGCTGGCGGCCGACACCGATCGGGGCGAGACGATCGAGGGCCAGGTGCTGGGCACTCCGGCTTATATGAGCCCCGAGCAGGCCGAGGGGCGGTGGGATAGTGTCGACCGCCGCACCGACATTTATGGCCTGGGTGCGATCCTCTACGAAATCCTCGCCGGCCAGCCTCCGCTTCGGCGGCGACGGAATCGCCGAAGTGCTCCGCAAGGTCGCTACTGAACCACCGGCCCCGCCACGGTCGCTCTGCCCATCAACACCGCCGCTGGAGGCCGTTTGCCTCAAGGCGCATGGCCAAGCGGCCAGGAGACCGGTATTCGTCGGCTCGTGACCTCGCCGACGAGGTCCGTCATTACCTGGCCGACGAGCCGGTTTCGGCCTATTCCGAGCCGGCGATCGCAAAACTGTCTCGATGGAGCCGGCGGCACCGCACGCTGGTGGCCGCGGCGTCTCTCTTGCTGATCACCGCGGTCGCCGGCCTGTCCGTTGGCACGGTACTTTTGAGCCAGGCCAACGCCCGCACCGAGCGGCAACGCCAGCTCGCCCAGGCCAATTTTCAAACGTCCGAGGCCAACTTCCGCACGGCGCGCGAGGCCGTCGACGAGTACTTCACCAAGATCAGCGAGAGCAAGCTGCTGAACGTACCCGGCTTGCAGCCGTTGCGCAAGGACCTGCTGGAGTCAGCCCGCAAGTATTACGAGCAATTCCTCCGCGATCGCGGCACGGACAAGACCGTGCGTGTTGAGGCGGCCGAAGCCTGGCACGCGTCTGGGGTATATTGAGAGTGAAGTCGGCACGGCCAGGCCGAGGCGGCAAAGGACTTCCAGGAAGCCGCGGCGATGTACGAGGCCCTGGCCCGAGATTACCCCGGCGAGCCCAATTACCGCTACAAGCTGTCAAGGGCCCTCAACAACCTGTCGAACCGGCAGTACATGCTCGGTCTCGACTCGGATTCGCTGCGGACCATGCAGCGGCAGCATCGAGATCAGCAGGCGTGTCGCCACGGAGAATCCCCAGTGTCCCCGAATACCGGAAGGGGCTGGGCACCGGGCTCATGAACTGTGGATATCTTCTGGAACGAGCCGGGCGGGCAGCCGAGTCGATGCCGTTTTACAACGAGGCTCGCGACCTGTACGAACGCTTGGTCCGCGATCACCCTGATGTCGCCGACTTTCGCTCCCGGCTCTCCGGAGTGTTCAAAAACCTCGCCTTTCTTCACGAAAAGTCCGGGCGCATCGACGAGGCTTTCAAGGCAGCGGGAAATTCCCGGGGCATCCTGGAAGAGGTCGTTCGCGATCATCCGGAAAACTTGGACTTCCGGTACAATCTCGCCTGGACAATGCACTGGATCGGCACGTTACATCACAATTGGACTGACCGGCACGCCGAGGCGATCCTTTACTATCGCCGCGCCGATCGAGCTTCTCGAGCGACTTGTACGTGAGAACCCCGAAGTGAGGACGTACCCAGGGACGCTGGCCAGCACCTATTGCTACCTGGGACAGGTGCTCCGTGAGGCTGGGAAAGAGCCGGAAGCGTCGGACGTGTCGCGGAAGGCGCTCGCATGGTTCGAGCGGATCGACAAGGAAGGCCTGGCAAAACCGTACGATATCGCTTGTATCCGTTCCCTCTCGAGCGACCTGGTCAAGTCGACCGAGAAGGACCCAGCGGCCCTCGAGCGATCGCGTCGGTTGGCCGATCAGGCCATGGAATCGCTCCGGCAGGCGGTCAACGGCGGCTATCGGGATCTCGCCTGGATCGAATTCGACCCCGACCTGGGCCCGCTGCGGTCGCGCGATGATTACAAGGCCCTGATCGCCGAAATCAAGGCCAAGTCCGCCTTGTCCAAAAAGCCCGAGGAAACGGCCGCGAGCCCCTGACTCCTTGCTAACCCAACCCTCTGAGCTGGCAGCAGTGGCAAGACTGAATCATAAGAGAGACTATACGGGAGACTTCGCCTTTCTGAGCAGATCGCGCACTGCTGAATGGGCGGCCACCTGAGGCATTCGGCTCTGTTCCAGTTCATCGCCGGGCCATGGCTCCCTGCGCCCCGAGCCAATGCTGCTCGAACTCCGCCGGGGTGAGCTAGCCGGGCGGCGAATGGGCCCGCTTGCGATTGTACACATCCGCAACCTTTTGCAGTGCTTGCGGTTCGCCCAAATGAGCTTATTCGAGCTCTCTGGTCCATTGCTACTCAAGCCTCGTTTAGGAATGATGGTTCAGTCGTAATGAATCGGTCTTATGGCGAGCTCACCACCGCCTGGACCCGGGTCAGCCCGGGACACCGGAGGCGCGGCTGGGACGCTCAGACAGAAAGGGAGGAACGTGGTGAAATCGCCGATCTCGCTGGTCCGTCGCCTCGCGGCCGAGCCGCCATTCCGGCTGTTCGCCAAGCACACTCTGGCGCTTTTCCCGTGCTCGGTCGAGACCCGAGCCAGGTGGGACATCTCCACGCGGCCGAATTACCTCGCGGGCACGCTCTTCGCAGCCCGGCGAGCCCGCATCCAGCGCAGTTCCCGAGATTTCCGTGATCGAGTTTGGAGTCGCGGGCGGCAACGGTCTCCTGGCGACTCCAGGCTGAGGCGGAGGCGGTCGAGCGGGCAACCGGTGTCGGGATCCGTGTCTTTGGATTCGACGCGGGTCCGGGCGGAATGCCGAACTTTTGTGGCGATTACCGCGATCATCCCGATATGTGGATGCCGGGAGATTATCCGATGGATGTGGACTCGCTGCGTGCGAAGCTCGCTCCCCGCACGACCCTCATCCTCGGGGATATCGCGGGGACGATTGAGCGATTCCAGGAGGAGTACAAGCCCAGCCCGATTGGGTTCATGTCAATCGATGTTGATCTTTATTCGTCGACCGCCGCGGCACTCCGGACGCTAGACCTCTGCCCAATCCTTCGGCAAGTCGCCATCTATTGTGATGATATCGACCTGGCGCTCTGCCACCAGTGGGCGGGAGAACTGCTCGCGATCGACGAGTTCAACCAGCAGCATGCCAGTCTGAAGATCGATATATGGCGTGGCCTGCGCAACGGTCGTCCGTTCCCTGAGATGCCCTGGATTGACCGCATGTTTATTTGCCACGATCTCGAGTCGATCTCGAAGTGCAACCTGAGCCGCGGTGCCTTGGACCTTTCCCTCAAGCGATGAACGGCCGGAGATCGCGGAAACGACGGGCTCACAGCGGCTTTCTTATGAGCTGCGCTACCGCACGACAGCAGCGGCGAGCATACCAACCCGACGCGCAGCGTCGGGTTAACGCAGGTCCGGGCCGCATCTGGCCCATTTTCGTCGCAATCGTCTCCGTTTCGCGGGCATTATTCTCCTGACTCTCAATAATCCTACTCTAACGGTTTTTCTGCAATTGCTTGATTTCCAGCGGGTTACGTTTTGTGGATAATCGAACATATACTGGTCGCAACTAGCCAGATACCAACAAGTTACGGTGCCGGTTAGTTCAAAACGGTTACAGTAGAAATATGCACATCCGTCCCGAAATGGCTCGATAAGTGAGATGCATCGGCTCTGCTACGAAAAGGCGACCGACGGACAAGGCGCCTTGATCCCCGCTGGCGAGCAGGTGGGTGTGGTCGTGTCTCAGTCCATCAAACCCGAAGGCAGGTCCTCGATGAGTGCGGCTAAGCGATCGGACTTTAATGGGAAGAGCCGAGCGTTCCGGGTCGCCTGCCGGGCGGGGACCGTTGCCCAGATGGTCGATGTCCAAGATATCGAACGCCTTGACGAGAGGGGCACCTTCAAGATGCCTCTGCATCATTTCACTGAATGCCAGCGCTCCGTCTTCAAACACGTCAATACGTCCGACACGCTGGGGGTAGTAATTCATCGTGTCGACGACGATCTACCCGGCGAACCGTTCAGCCGGTATCCTGTCATCCGGCGCAGGGGACTGAAATCACAACTGATATCGTTAAATGGACTTGCGTGATTTCGGGAGTAAAGGACCGCCGACGGTGTGTTTGCCGGTTCGCTTCTGTCTCGATTGTGGGGACTGGCCTCTTCCCTGGTGTCGATTTTCGGTAAACCTGGTTGGTCATGAATGGCCAACTGGTACAGGTCTGTCGCCCCAGCAACTCCTCCTTGGAGTGGATCGACCTCGGTGGCGACTCTGCGCCAGGAAGTCGATGACCTACGCGCTGAAGTCGAGCGTCTCAACCGCGAGAATCTCGAACAGCGTCAGCAGGCCGGCCTATTGGAAGAGTCGCCACCGCGATTCCCTAGCTCCGCATCACCGAGTTGGAGAAGAAAGTCGAACAACTCGAGGGGGAAAACCGCAAGCTCCAAGCGGATCTCTTCGGGAAAAGCACCGAGAAGACGACGCGAAGTGATCGCTCCAATGAGTTGGATGATCCCCGTGACGATTCCCAGGAACCGCAGCGGAAACGGGGCCAGCAACCGGAGAACCCCGGTCCCAAGCGACGAGCTTATTCCCACCTGCCGGTCCGCGAGAAGGTCCTCGAACTGCCTGCCGAGCAATGTCGTGTGTCCGGATTGCGGCCAGCCCTTTGTTCCCCATGGCGACACCGAAGACGGGGAGGAGATCGAGATCGAAGTGGGTGCCTACCGCCGAGTGATCAGGCGGCGGCGCTATCGGCGGACTTGCACCTGCGACGGCCCGGCCACGATCATGGCGGCTCCCGCTCCCAAGCTGATCCCCAAAGGACGATACGGCATCTCGGTGTGGGTCGAGATCCTTCTGGACAAGTATTTCGGCTACCGGCCTACCGAACGCTCGCTGAGCTCTTGGCGGCTGTGGGATTTGGACTTGGCACCGGGCACCGTTACCGACGGCTTGCGGCGGTTGGAAGTCCTGCTCAGGCCGATCTACCAAGCCCTCCAAGAGCGGAATCGGCAAGGCGACCTGCATCAAGCCGATGAGACCCGGTGGCCGGTGTTCGTCCTCCTGGAGGGCAAGCAAGGATACGGCTGGTGGCTCTGGGTCTTTTTGGGTCCGGATACCGTCGTTTTCTTGCTCAATGCCAGTCGCGGTCACGAGGTCCCCGAAGGCCACTATCGGGCCGAGTCGCGCGGGGTGTTGGTGGTCGACCGCTATTCGGCTTACAAGGCGATGAGCTGGGTGAAGCGAGGATTGATCGTCCTGGCTTTCTGCTGGGCCCACGTGCGGCGGGATTTCATCCGGGTGGGCAAAGGATGGCCGCCATTGAAGACCTGGGCCTTGGAATGGCTGCGACGGATTCGCGAGCTTTACCGGTTGAACCGGCGGCGGTTGGCGGCGAAACGGGACTCGGCGGAGTTCCGCCAAGCCGATGGCTGTCTGCGGCAAGCCGTGGCCCAGATGAAAACGCAGATGGAGACGGAACTGGCCCGAGCCGATCTGGCGACTCCTTGCCGAAAGGTTCTGATCAGCCTGCGGGAGCATTGGGAAGGACTGACACGGTTCGTGGACGATCCCCGGATCCCCATGGACAACAACGGCACGGAACGACGTGGGCGGGGTCCGGCGATAGCCCGCAAGAACTTCTACGGCTCGGGGTCGGAGTGGAGTGGTGAACTGGCGGCGGCGGCCTTCTCGATCTTTGCCACGTTGTCGATGTGCCAGCTCAATCCTCGAAAATGGCTGACGTGGTACTTCGAGCAATGCACAGCCGCCGGGGGCCAGGTTCCCGCGGATATCCAGCCGTTCTTGCCCTGGAACCTCAGCGATGAGAAGAAGAAGGAACTCAGGGATACCGGCCGGCCGGAAGGGGACGACACCTCCTTTCATAACTCTAGACTCGCCCCCCTAATCGCGTGTCCCCGGAGTCCAGAAGTCGCCAGTGATCGATGACTCCCCGAAAGAGAACTTACCGCCCTCAGGCGCGGACTGGGTAGCAGTGCGCCCCACTCGGGCCGAAACAGGGTGGGCGAAGCTTTATTTCGGGACGCCGCCCTCGTCGGGTGCTCTTTGAGCACCGTTTTTCTCACGCGCAAGCCTCGACTTGTGGCGAGAGCGATGGGGTCGCCTTCTGTTATCCCGTCAAGTTGCCGATCGAAGAGTTCAGCGTCGCTTGATCGGTGGGCCGGCGGGACGTAGCGGGTTCGTGGTGCGATAGGCATATGCCAGACGTCGCTGAAAAGGATTCGGACTGTCGGCAAGGCAACTAGGTCGGATAGCCCTGACTTGCTTAAGGATTGATTCGGACTCCTGGAGCGTCTTGGCATCCCCGACCAAGACCGTCAGTTGTTGGACGCCAGCAGTGATCGTGTTTCCCCGAAGTAGGTATGCGGGCAATTTGTGTTCCTGTCTCAGCTCTGTGGCGAGGACCTTCGCCAACTTCTCCGCATCAACACCTCTGAACGTTTTGGCCACGACCATGAAGGGACCGTTCTCCTTCTGGACGAAAGGAATGTCGTCCCCGCGTGATTGCGTGCTGGCCGAGAAGAGAAGAGCAGTCCCAACCGCGATCGCAATCATAGACCCGCAGACCCGAGACAGCGACGCTTTCATGGCTTGGTCCTCCGTAAGGCAACCCTGCGTTGACATGGCGCGAGCACAATCTAATCAAGGATGCCGGGGATGCCAACAGCATTTGGCGATATAGTTGCTGCGATCCGGGAGGGCGTGGGGGCTTTGGCGGCTTGTTGATAGTTGTGGAACGGATCGGAAGAGGTGAAAGGCTATTCAGAAAAGCAGTGACGTCTACCATCGACGGCGTAGTGCACGCGTGCTGGCGGCCAGCCCTACGCGTAAGCAATCCCCTTGATCTATGCCAACGACTTGACAGCCGATTGCCGTCGTGCATGATGAATAAAAGAGGATTTATCCAATGTCGCTTTCGCGATCTCAGTTCACGATCGGCCAGTTGGTTTACCTCACCTTCATCTGTGCCATCGTCTTTTGGTCGATCCGTGTAACTGGCCCAGCGTATGTCGTGGTATTCCTGCCCACCGTGCTAGGCATTCCCATCGACCGGGCCAAGGAAGGTCACGGTCTCGGCGGCAGCATTCGATTCCGCTGTCTCGCATTTGTCGGCTTCGGGATAGCTTATTGCGCGTATTTTTACTTCTTTCCTGATCCGAGGGCCGTTGAATACGGCGTACTCGTCCTCTGTCTTTGCTCGGTCTTTCTCCTCGTTTCGCTTTGGAGGGCCGCTGTCAACAATCGTAACTATTCAAATTCGCTGATAGATGAATCGGACGGCGCCATCGTCTGGCGGGGATTCGACGGTGATTAGAAGCCCGCGTCACGCGGTCCTCGGATGAAAGGGGCCATGCCTAACAAGCTATTCAAGGCATCTCGACCGGCTGGTCAACCGGCACATCTGCATCCTCAATCCGGTGGCGTCGGTGTGTGGGGTCAACGATCAGGTGATCGAGGGCAAGACGCCGGAAATCAGCATCGATCAGGGCAGGACGCTGCTGGCGTCGATCGATACTGGCCATGTGGTCGGGTTGCGGGATCGGGCGATTCTGGCGACGCTGGCGTATACCGCCCGCCAGGCGGGACATTCTGGTTCCGGGTTCATTCTCCCAGGTGTGGCAGCAGCGCCCCTGGCTATTAACCAAGGCCCCTCCGGGGCCAATCCCACTCCCTCCTGTCTACAAAGCGGGAAGTTATTCCCCGACTGTTCCCAAGGCCGATTAACTGAAATCCATCGCCCGCAGGTTCATTTGTTTTTGTTTCTAAACACGCACCTCCGGACGCTTTTATGGTCCCTTACCGCATCTCGGCCCTCCGATGGCCACTCACGGCAATGGCGGCCGGTGGATTTTCGTCGGGGGAGTGGCCTGATGCTCCCGGTGTGAACGGCCGGGTCGGAAATAACCTCACCGAGATCGCCTTTCCTTTCATGTCCGCGGCCGGCGATAATGGCAGGCTCGTATTTGTCACGAGGTTGGGGCCGGGCGATGACCTCCACGATCCTGTGCCCAAATCCTGATTGCCGCGTTCCGCTCACCGTAACCGATGAGTGTCCGGACACATCAGCTCTTTGCGCGAAATGTGGCACGAGGTTCCCGCTCGTCCACCACACCAGTGGCGATTGTCCCGCGACGGTTTCAGCAGACGTCGATCCGATCGGCGAACCACCGGAATCTACCGTCCCCAATCCTTAGGACGCTACAAGATCATCCGTCTCCTCGGCCGAGGCGGTATGGGCAGCGTCTACCTCGCCCTCGATACCTTGCTTAAACGCCAGGTCGCGCTGAAGATTCCCCATGTCTATACCTTCGATCGGCCCAACGTCAGGGTCCGATTCTTCCGCGAGGCGGAGGCCGCCGCGCACTTCCACCATCCCAATTTCTGCCCGATCTTCGACATCGGCGAGGCGGACGGCATCCCCTTCCTGACGATGGCGTTCATCGAGGGCAAAACACTCGCGGAGACGATCGAGCGAAATACGGGCTGCCCCCTTCGACATGCGGCCGACGTAGCCCGGAAATTGGCCGTTGCCCTGAGCGAGTTGCACCAGCAAGGGATCGTTCACCGCGACCTCAAGCCTGCCAATATCATGGTTGATGCCAGGGGCAATCTGATCCTGATGGACTTCGGACTCGCCCGTTGGTACGAAGGTTTCAATTCCGCCTTCACACCCACCGGAGCCATCATCGGTACCCCCGCCTATATGTCGCCCGAACAGGCCGATGGCAACTCAAAGGCCATCGGCCCCCGCTCCGACATCTACAGCCTTGGCGTGATTCTCTACGAGATGCTGACCGGCCGGCGCCCTTTTGAGGGGCCGGTCGCGAAAGTGCTCGGTATGATCGCCTGTGCCGAACCGGCCCGCCTACGACCTATCGCCCGGACATCGATCCGGCGCTGGAATCCATCTGCCTGAAGGCGATGGCTAAGAATCCGAACGACCGTTACCAGTCGATGGAAGAGTTCGCTGGAGCCCTGAACGCCTGGTTCGGATCAGGCGACGAGGCGACGAAAAGCCATACGCTCTCGACGACGATCGACCATCTCCCTCGACCGCCGATGACCTCTTTGCCCATTGAATCACCGAAGAATTGCCGGCCTGCGCGGAAATTCTCGCTGATGATCAGTGGTTGGGGGTTCAAGCTCTCGCTCTCAATTTCCGGGTCCGTTCTCCTCATGGCATCGGTATACCTTCTCAATCGGGACTCAAGGATCGAAGAACCATGACCCTGTAGCCAGAGTCCCCTACGAACGGGAAACCGGATCAGCCTCCCCGAAAATACCCGAGCCAAGCAGGATCGCGGACGACCGCAAAGCCGAATCCCCGGTTCCCGAAGCTCTCGAGAATCTCCTCGCGCAACGGGAAAGCAAGGCCGCCGAGGTGAAAAGGGCACAGTCTCGTCAAATTCAGGCCCGGCAAGTCGAAAGTCGGCTCCATCAGCTTTTGTCGACGGCCGCGGTTTCCGTCGAAGAGTCCGAGCGTGTTGTGGCGGAGCGAAGGATCGCCGACGCCGAGTTGGAGCTGGCGACGGCGGAGTTGCGAGAGCTTGATCTCAGGCTGAAACAGGAGAATGATCGCAAGCAATATAAGCAGGCTGGCCAATCGCCGGTGATCGAGGCCCGCAATCGAGTGGAGCTGCTGAGTTGCCGCCAAGATGTGAGGGTCGCGGAGGTGAAGAAGGCCGAAGCCCGGTCTGCATTTACCCTGCAATCGCAGAGGAGGGTCGAAAGGCTCGAAAAGTCGTCCGCCGTTGCGAAGGGAGATCTCGAAAAGGCCTCGGACGCCCATAGAATCGCCGAGGCTGAGTTGGCCGCGAAGAAGCGCCGATTGGCGGAGGCCGAATCGCAATTATCTCAGGCGAGGAGCGAGGTACGCACGAGCGAGTCATCGGCCCCCTAGCCGGGCTCCTGGTTTGCCTGGTCGTATAGATCAAACGGCTTTCACCCATATCCTGCGTTGCGGGCTCGCCATATCCCCTGCCACGATCAGCGCCCGGCTCGCCCATTGAATCCGGGACGTGAGTAGTCGGGTAGCGATGCTTCCCCGCTACCCGACTACTCACGCCCCACCTCCTGGGTGATGGTGCGGAGGGTCGCGTCGCTGAGGACCTTGACAGCGCTGTCGTTGGTCTCTAGGGCGTTGTAGAAGGCGAGTTCGACGTCGGTGAAACGAGAAGTCGATATTGTGCTCAAGTGAGACCCACGTTATTGTCGCCCCGGCTCGCTGGAAGGATCCATCGAATCAACGACCGCGGCCCTCGTGGTGACGGGCTCCGAGGGCCTTGCGAGCCCCATCGCACAGAGAAGGATGAAGATGCGACGGCGTTCCACACACATCGCGTGTCTCGCGCTGCTGGCATCGCTGGCCGGCCCCGCGAAGGCCGCCCCGATCGTCGTGACAGCCTATTTGACGATCGGCCCCGATCAGTACATCGGGAACCAGACCTGGTCCGGGACAACGACGATCGCGAACCCCTCCGATCCTGGGCTCGGGAATTATTGGACCCTTCCCTTTGACCCCGTCGAAATCACGATCGCCCCCTCGCCGATCCCGCATCTCACATCCGGGGGGACATTCTCGTCCCCAGTGGGCCCGATCCATAACATCCAGACGACCTACGATCTCAGGATCTACTTCGGGCCCTCGGCCGTGCCCGATGGCGGAAGTGAGCAACCCAATCCGTATGTTAACATCACGGGTGCCATGAGCGGCTTTATTGTCGATGGGACCAACGGACGGGAATTGTCGCTGTCGCCGAGCACCTTGTCGTTGACCCTGGAGAACAAGACATCGTCCAGCAGCATTCCGCCGGGAATGCTCAACCTCTTCTCGAGCCCGACGAACTATCTCTTATGGACGGCCGGAGAACCCACGGATCCGCCCGGACTGACAGACGAGGTGCTGCTCCAGGTGGCCTATCCGAACCCGATACCCGAACCGGCCACATGGCTCGTCTTCTTGGCTATCGTGGGCAGCGCGGTAATCCGGTTCCGCAACCCTCATCGACGAAATTGACTGCCGACGTCGGCCTTCGCGTAGCAAACGGACCAAAAACAACGCTAAGGCGCAACCCAATCGGCGAATAGGGCTTCGGACGATCCTTGGTTGCCTTGTTCTGGTCGTCGACAAACGATTTTGGGCTCGATTTCCTCAACGTCGAGATGACATTACGGCATTAGCGTTGGAAAATGTCTATCTGCTACGGGATGGCCAAAACCGCCGTCCCACCGGGGGCGGATTCAACTCGCATATTCTACCTCGATCCGAAGACCGGGGAGATGTGTTATCGCCTGGCGGAGTGGAAGCCAGGCGGTAAATTCGAGCCATGCGACGACGCACCGGGTATCAGTGTGGACTTCGGCAGGAAAACAGGCGAGTCGGAGACTGGCAACGTCTATCCGGCCGAAGAGTATTGACAACCCCCCTCGGCCCGAAAGGCGCGGCCGCCGGCCTGGTCACCTCGACCGAGCGCCGCGGCCGTTTTGCTCTGCCGATCTCATTCGATCCGATCAACGAACCTTTGCCAGTTTTGAAAGATCGCAGCGATCATCTGATAATTAAGCGCGTCGCCAACATTTTGAACGATTTGGCTCGCACGTTCAGCCGTTCGCCGATGGCTTTGAATTGGTCGACGGATACCGGGCCCCCGAAGTAAGCTGCAGGATCTTCTGCGAGTACCGTCCGCGGAGAACCGCAATCGGCGGATCGTCGCGATCATCCAGTTCTGCCCAGAGGTCCCCTGTTTCGCCGCCAGAGTATTCAAAGTTCACAGCCCGGACATCCGTGAATCCGCTCTCACAGCGAAGATAAATCGATGTTGGAACTTCAAACGGGGAAATCCAGAAACCGTTACGCGCATCTCCCTCTGACGGCTCGAAGTCGGCTGTCTTGCTTGGGTCTAGGTAAATGGTTTTGCTCATTGTTCCATCCCGTCCACAATCGAGCTAATCAGCCTCACGCACTGATCCAGCATCTGTTTCTTGGCCCTTTTGTCTTCGATGTGTCCTTCCTTGAGGCTATCGAGAAGGATTACGCCCCACCTTCGACCTCGGGCCATGATCCGGGCGCCTGTGAAGTCTATTGATTTTACGTTGAGGGCTTTCGCTTCGTCCACGGTCATGCCCAAGCTCTTCGCGTAGGCAGATTGTCCGACCCCATCGGATTCGTCGGAAGGCCATTCGCAATTGGCAGAAGTTACATTGACAGACCCGTGAAACCAGATCTTTCCGGCGACGCCACGGCATCTTTCGAGATCATCATCGTCAACCGGCCATGTGCAGTTGGAGTTCTGGTGTATCCCAATCCGGGCATAAATAGCAAGATGCTTCTCCCGAGCCGGATTACCGCCAGATTCGACGCAGGTAAATAATGTCGTGCGATGCTTATGTTTTTCCTCATCAGCCTCTCTGCGAAAATATCTATTATGGAAGTCTTGCAGAACGATTTTGAGGGTGGTCTTTAGCTGATTATCAAGCTTCTCGCGGATCGCCAGCACGTCGTCCTGTGCCTTAAGTTTCTCGTGTTCCGCGTCGCTTTTTAAAACGCTAAGTGTCTTCTGAAATGTTGCCTCAGCGTCTGCGCGCTCGTTTGTTTTTCGCTGACTCCTCGGTTTCGTCGATTATTCTGAGTCGCCACTTTGACAGACCTATTAAAACAGCGAAAACGCATGCCACCCCAGCCGAAACCTGCCTGTACTTCAATGGCAGAAGAGTCGCCAAACCCGAACAAAGCCCCGCCAAGATCGCAAATGCGATCTCGCACCGATCGAAAAGCTTCCTCGAATTCCAAAGCGCCACGGCCGTCGTGTCTCGTTTTCTTGCTGGGCACGATACATGGTCAGTTAAGAAGATCTTACGCTCGACCACGCAGAGGCGATACCCCTGTGCGATTCCAACGACTCGCCGACTCGTCTTGCGCGATCCTTCACCGGCCGATCGCTCCGGGGATCGCCCCGCCGCCTGCTCGTGAAGCAAGCTCTCGCGGGTAGGTCATGCGCGTTTCGAAATCAGATCAACCGATTCGCGACCAAATCGGCATGAACCCGTTCGGCTTGCGCGGAGCGAACCTGTTTGGTGGGGCTAGACGCCGCTGGCGCGTGGCGGGTGCGATCCTCCGTGAGAATTGCGAGGAAACGGTCGCGGATCGTCCGGCCTTGAGCGCGTCCAGGGATTCAAGCCCATGCACGACGCCGCCGGGAATCAGCTCCCTCGACGCCCCCCAGCGAAAACACCGGCGAACGACGTTCACAGCGCGGTTGACAGTGGACCTCGACCATCCCAAGGCAATCATGTCGGCACGGACCGTCTCCAGCTTCAAGGGTCCGAACTTGTCGGCCTGGAGATTCTCGAAGCGCTGGGTCAACGGCTTGAGCGCCGCGCGGATCACAGCCGCTTCACTGGTCGGCTGGTCGTTCTTGCGGTAGTAGGCTTTGACGTGTTGGTTGAAATAGGCCAAGGCAAGCTCACCGACGCTCAAGCGTTCCCCGGGAACCGTCTCGGCTACGATTGGCTTCTCTTCGGGTTCGGGCAACCCGGCGATGAACCTGGCGGACGCTTCTTTTGATTTGTCCGTACCGAATTTTCCCAGGTATGTGCACTTTCCGTTGTGCTTGCCCCGGGCTTGTCCAGAGGCTTTGTGAAGTGAATAGGCTGGCAATCGGTTGACGAGCTTCGGCATCGCGGCGATCCTCCAACGGGGTATTTACTACCCCTTTGGGTAAGGTTTAGGCCGCGCTGTCGACCGTCGGCAGGTAAACTTAACTCGTTTCGGCGTTTAATCTTAGATTTCAGTCGGGACGGCCGGATTTGAACCGGCGACCTCTTGCACCCCAAGCAAGCGCGCTAATCCAAGCTGCGCTACGCCCCGATCACCGTCCAGGATAACTCGGAAGTCCGACTGCCGTCTATCCCAGGTCGGCCATAGCATTGTAGAATCCAAGTAGAACGAGTCAATCCGAGGTGGAAGGGAGCAGAATCTCGTGCATTTCGTGGACCGACTGTTTAGCGCGATTCGGAGGGTCGGGACTCCTGTGGTCGTGGGAATCGACCCCAGGCCCGAAGAGCTGCCCCCGGGATTCCTTGAGCTTTTCCCGGGCGATCGAAACGGCGTCACCGAGGCGCTGCGCCGCTTCGGCTGTGACGTGATCGACGTGGTGAGTCCTCTCGTTGCCGTGGTCAAGTTTCAGTCCGCGTTCTACGAGGCGTACGGCCCCGCCGGTTTCGCGGCACTCCATGCGACCGCTTCCTATGCTCGTGAAAAAGACCTGCTCGTCATATTCGACGGCAAACGAAATGACGTCGGGTCGACAGCCGAGGCGTACGCGCGTGGCTACCTGGGAAAAGTCCCCATCGGCGGCGCTTTCGAATCGTCTTGGAAGATCGATGCGATCACCGTCAACCCGTACCTCGGAAACGACGGGATCGCGCCGTTCATCAAGATCGCCGCGAGAGAACAGAAAGGTGTCTTTGTCCTGGTTCGGAGCAGCAACACATCGGCCGGCGATTTTCAGGACCTGATCGTCGATGGACGGCCGCTCTATCGGCACGTCGCCGATCGTCTCCAGCGATGGGCCAGTCCGCAACGAAGCGAAGCCGGATACAGCCTCGTGGGCGCTGTCGTTGGTGCAACCTATCCTCAACAACTGGCCGAATTACGCCAAGCACTTCCCGGCGTGCTCTTTCTTGTGCCGGGCTACGGAATCCAGGGCGGGACGGGCTCGGAAGTCGCGCCGGCCTTCGATGAGAACGGCTTGGGCGCCCTCATTAGTAACTCGCGGGGAATTACCTTCGCCTACGAGCGCCCGGCCTACCATGCCCGCTTCGGGGACGACTGGCAATCCGCGATCGCCCAGGCCGTCGGCGACATGATCGACGATCTCGCCGCAAACACCAGCGCCGGCCGCCTTCGAAATCAGCCGGTTTCGCAATAAGGCGACCGGCAGGAAATAAACTACCAGGGTCACGCTTGTGGCCTTATCAAGCCGACGCGCAAGCGAGGGGACCGGCGGTGTCACGCGCTGGCCTCGGCCAGCGTCCCTCGCTTGCGCGTCGGTGAGTGTGGCCAGGCTCCGCATTCCCGGTATCGATGCGATCACTCGGAACCGATCAATCCTTGGGTAAGTTTCCACCCGCCGGTTGCCTAAGCCGAACGCATGGGAAAGTCGCGGTTGTAACGCTCGTCCCGATTATCCAGGCGCCGAATCGTAACTCGATGTGGATACTCAACATACGTTAGATTCTAAACTTTGCCGGTTATGCAGGCGCCCATTCGTAATATGATGGTGCTTCAAGAGATACGTCAAAATGTCCGAACGTGCCGGCTATGCGGGCGCCGAGGTGGAAGTTGATGATCTGCATAGGGTTAGAGCGATTCTTCGAACTTCCGATTATTCAGGCGCCCACGCGGAACTCGAAGCTGCATTGCGAGATGCGGACGATTCCCTTTTGCCGAGCGCCTTTTGGCGCGCGGTCCCGAGTGCGAGACGCTTCACGAGGCTTTGACGAGCGGCACGCCCGTTTCCTGTGATGGGTAAGGCGTCCGGCAGGAAATAAACGACCAGGGCGGCGCTTGTGGACATACCAACCCGACGCGCAAGCGAGGGGACCGGCGGTGTCACGCGCCGGCCTTGGCCACCGTCCCTCGGTTGCGCGTCGGGTTACTGTGGCCGGGCTCCGCAATCCCGGTATCGATGCGATCGCTCGGAACCGATCAATCCTTGGGTAAGTTTCCACCCGCCGGTCGCCTAAGAGCCGATCGATCGGGACTTCATCCCGGCCACGCGGTGCAATCCAGTTCGAGGGCCTCTTACATCTCCGGCAGCATACCACGCTTCGCCGCGCGATGGGCCATGAACGCGCCCGTTCCCAACATCGAGAACGGGACAACCAACATAAAGACCACACTCCAATTATAGCCTGACGCCACGTTAGCGACTTCATCTCCCTGGAGTGAGACGGCTTCCTTGCAGTTGGGACAAGCCATGGCCCTGTTCGAAACTTTGAGCCGAAATCAAGGCCGATGCCACCAAGCTCAAGATAACACTCCGGCACGTTCGCGACATCTCAAGTCACCTCGACAATCAACTGTGCAAGACCATCAATCAGAAGGTCTTAAGTTTGCAATATAGTCGCACGAGACCGAGAGTGTCAACCTTGACGGGGACTTCCCGGGCGCTCGTTCACAGCACCCCACGACCACGCTTCATGAATGGGAACTGTCGAACGTAGAACGGCGGAGTCGCCAACTTCACCCGGACCATGCCAAAACTCCCCAAACCCTGGATGACGCCGAGGTTCGTTCGTCCGCTTTTCCCTTTGCTCTTGTGGATGCTACCAGATAGCGTGGTGCGCTTCGAGGCGCCGACGAGGGTCAGGCTCTCGCCCTCGCCGGTGGCGTCGCGAATCTGTTCCATGTAGCCCGGACCGGTCAACTTGAGAGCTGACCTGGTTACCCGCATTGTCGACATATTGCAGCTTGTTGCCCTGGGCGAATGACGCGACGTAGTCGGTGCCGGCGGCGCCGGTGCCGGCCCCAGCGAGCAGATTGCCGGCGATGTCGCGAACGGCCGTTGGACCGGTGCCCAGGACCTGGATTTGATAAAACTGGTTGTCCGCGAGTGGAGCTGTCGGCGTCAGGGTGACTGTAAAGTTCGCGGCGTTGTACACAGGTGCATAGAGCTGAATCGACCGGTTACCCGCTCCGAGGTCGATCAGACTGTAATTGATCGGATTCGCGGCGAAAGTGGGATCGAGGGGCGCCGTGAATGTCAGCGTCACGCTGGTGATTGCTTGCGCACTGCCATTCCAGCTCAACCCCGAGATCTGCGGGGGCGTGTAATTGGGATCGACGTCGATGATCCTCAAGGACGCTGTCGCGATGGATCCCAGGCTGGCTCCTCCCGTCGGGTTCTGGAGCACCACGTTGACGAACTCATCATGGTTATCCCACGGGTCGGCGAGGACGGGAACCTGGATCGAGGCCGTCGTTTGTCCCGAGGCAAACGACAGGGTCCCGGAGGTTGGCGTGAAGTCGAGACCAGGCGTCGCGTTCACCGCGACCGTCTGGTAGGAGACGGAAGCAGGACCAAGCGAACCATCAATGCGATCAACGGTCAGAATCGCGACTCCCGCGGTTTCGGGATCCGCGTAGGTCGCCGAACTGAACTCGAAATCCCCGGCGGACTCCAGCACGGTCGCGGTCGCCATCGCGGAGGCGCTCGCGGGATTGATCTGGTATTCCGAGGAAGTGACACTCGCCGATTGAGTGAGAATCCCCGGGGTGCTGGGAATGACGACCACCGTCATCGTCGCGCTTGATCCTGGACTCAAAGCACCGACATTCACCGTGAGCCCGCCAGAGCTGGAGCTGCTCGACCCCTGAGTCGTCGAACACTCGACGAATGCCACGCCAGGCCCCATGGGAAAATTGAGCACCACGTTCGTCGCGGTCGAAGGTCCAGAGTTCGTGATGCTGGCGGCGAACGTCAGCTCGTGTCCGCTCAGGACGATATCGGAAGTCGGTACCATCGAGAGGGCCAGATTAGCGGCTGGGGCGATCGGAACCGTTGCCGAGGTCTGGTTATTGGCGGGGTTGACGTCGAAGTCATCGCCGCTCACCGCGGCGGCGAGCATGATCGAACCCGTCATCGCCGTTGGTTCGAGATCGAGTGTGATCGTCGCCGAGCTCCCCGGATCGATCTCGCCTAAGGTCGCAGAGAGGATTCCTGCCTGATCGGTCGGCGTCGGCCCTTGACTGGATGTCGCTGAGATGAATTTCGCGTTCGTGGGTAAGGTCGCGACCACACTCACGCCCGTCGCATCCGAAGGGCCGAGATTCGAAACGGTCATCGTGAACGAAGAGGCGACCGTCGGGTATACCGATCCAGGCGGCGAGATCACAATCGCGAGGTCGGCGGATGGATCCACCGTTACCGACACCGTCGCGTTATTATTGGATGGAACAGGGTCGACATTCTGGCCCTGAACCGAGAACTCGGTCGTCAAGGTCTCGGCAGTCAGAGGCTTCGGCCGTGACAACCAAGGTGACGACGGCCGACTGGCCCGACGACAAGGGCCCGAGGTCGGCTGTGAGCAGTCCACCCTGAGTCACAGATGGCGTGCCTCCTGTTGAAGTGGCAGCCGAAACGAACTGGACGTCAGCGGGAAGCTGGCTTGTCACCGTCGCGTCGGCGTCATCGTCCGGACCGAGGTTCGAGACCGAGATTGTGTACGTCACATTCTGGCCGGCGTAGACCGTGCTCGAACCGGCCGTCGCCGAGATGTCAAGGTCGCTGATGCCAACCACGGGGATCGAGAGGGTCGCGCTGTTGTTGGAGAGGGTCGGATCAGCCGTCTGGCTCGATACCGAGGCGGAGTCGATCAAGGTCGATCCCGGTGCCGCCGATCGGAGTGACATTGATCGTCAAGTTTGCCGACGCCCCCACGTTGAGCGTCGTGAGCGTCAGCGTCACGACGCCATTGCTCTGCGTCGGAGTCACGTTTTGGTCGGACGTGGCTGAATCGAACGTCACGCCCGCCGGCAAAGTATCGGTCACCACGATGGCGCTGGCGTCGGATGGTCCGTTATTGAGCACATTGACGTTGTAGGAGAATCCGAGCGTCGGGGCGACCGGATTGCTTGAGCTCGTGATCGTGACCGCCAGGTCGGCCGCGGGATTCACCTGGACGGTGACCGTCGCGGAGTTATTGGCGGGATTCGGATCCTGTGCCTGGCTCGAAACCGTCGCAGTCTCGGATAGCTGACCGACGGTAAGGGCCTGAGCGACCACGGTCACAATCGCCGCGCTGCTCACGTCCAGATCATCCAGAGCGAACTCGACTTGACCGCCGGTGTAAGACACGGTTCCGACATTCGCACTTGCCGAAACATAGTCGAAGCCCGACCCCAGAGGAAGTGTCGCGGTCACTCCATTGGCAGTGTCCGGTCCGAGGTTGGACACGGTCATGACGAAAGTCACGTCCGCGCCGTCCAGGACCGGGTTTGGGCTGGCGCTGAGCGCCATGGACAGATCGGAGGCCGCGAGGACGGTCGACGTGATGCTGACGGTTTCGTCAGCAGGGAATGGATCGGCTTCCTGGCTCGAAACGGTTGCCGTGTCCGTGATTGTGCCGACCGAATTGGCTCCCGTCTGGACGACGATCGTCGCCGTTACCGTCCCCCCGGCCGCGACCGTGCCCAGAGCTGGCGCGCGATCTGGCCGCTCGGTGACACCGAATACACTTGTCCCTGGCTGAGCGTCACGGAGACGAGCGTGACCCCGGAAGGAAGCTGATCCGACAGCCTCACTTGTTGTGCGGCGATGTTCCCTTGGTTCGCGATACTGAGGGCGTAGGTCAACTGTCCGCCGGCCAGAACTGGGTTGGGAGCAGCGGTGCCTGAGACGACCAGGTTGATCTGGCCTTGGGTCATCACGTCAAGACAAAACTCCGACGTATTTCCGGCGGGGTCGGTTGCCGTGGCCGAGATGAACTGTCCCGGCGTGGAGCTTGCAGGGACTGTTGTCGTGAAACTCACGTTACCGGTGGCATCAGTCGTCACTTGCAATGAGCCGACCTGAGGTCTGGCCCTGGCCAAAACCGGTTGAGTCCTCAGTGGGACTCGAAAAGAACTGAAGTAAATACAGCGTATTGGGAGTCGGCCGAGAGCGTTCCCTGCACGGTGGTCGACGTGCCGTCGCTTTGGACGTCAGACAAGACCGGATAGTTCTGATAGTTGTTCGGCCCCACCGAACCGGGCGGATGATTGGGAGTGGGTCCGTTACCCAGGTTGATCCCGAGACCGCCGTTTTCATAAATCGAGTTGGAAAGAATCGCGTTTTGATTGACGTTTCCCACGAGCTGGACACCAGCCCCGGTCGATCCGCTGCCGTTGAAATCGATGACGTTCCCAGATCCGCCGAGTGTGCCACCGATCGTATTGGACGACGAGGCGAGATTCACACCGTTTTCCGCGTTGCCGAGTTCAAACGTGGCGGTCGGATCGGTACCGATATAGTTGCCAACGACCAGTGCGGCCGTGCCACCTGTGATGTTGATCCCGTTGCCCTGATTGCAGCCGATAACGTTGCCTTCACTTTGATCGGTCCCGCCAATCTGCGTGCCGGGGGCATCGTTGAGCAAGATCCCATCACCCCCGTTGCCGACGCGCGGTCTTGCCATCCGCGGCCACTCCGATCGAATTGTTCTGGATCAACGTTCCCACTGGCACCGCCGGTCAATTGGATTCCGGAGCCGACATTGCCGGAGATGATATTGCCGAAAGCCATTGCCGATGCCGCCGATCTGATTGTCCGACACGCCGGCGATCAGAACACCGCTCAGTTGGTTTCCGAGCGGCTCAATCCATCGGCCGTGGTGCCGATCAGGTTCCCCTCGATCAGGTTATCGGACGCGCCGCTACTCCCAGTCTCGATCTGGATGCCGTTGCCCGTATTGCCCGAAATCACGTTGGCCGAGGCCGTCGACCCACCACCGATCGTGTTGGCCGACGAGCCGATGATCGAGATTCCCTCGCCATTGGGGTCGGCCGCCGTTCCCGAGGCATTCACGCCCAGGAAGTTCGCCTCAACGACATTTCCACCCAACGAATTCAAGACGATCGCCGAACCCGAAAACCCAACGAGCGCCAGCCCTCGAACCGTATTTCCACCCGCGGGAGGACCAGCCCATCACTGCCTGGCCCGGCCTTCGAGCCATCGATCACGATCAAGGGCGATCCCTGGTAGCCCGGCTCGGTCGTGCCATCGATCAGACGGGATTGATGATCGTCGGCAACGGCGACGTCAATTGGATCGTTTGCACTCCGGAGCCGGGATATCGAACTGAATGGTATCCGCCGTGCTGTCGGCGTTGACCTTGAGGATCGCCCACCGGAGCGAGTCGTGCACTCTCGTTGTCGGTCGTATTCGTGACGACGTAGGTCGACAGAAGCTGGCGACGCTCCATGACGTCCCAATCGAGCCGGAATGCTCGTCGGCCCGGTCTGCGAATGCTCAGATCGTACTCCTGCCATCGTGACCAATCATGTTGTTGCAAGCTCTCGGTCGACCAAGCAACAAGAAACCTAAAGTTCGCTCACAACCTGATTGATGCAACCAACCGCCATCTCGACCTGTCATTCTTCATCCGTGCGGGAAGGTTCCCATAACATTACCACATACAATTTGGTATGCGACAGTTCAGATTAAGGAGGCGCGATTTCCGGGGTACGTCCTTACGATTATACGGTGGTCGAACCAAGCTCGCGGCGACAACGCAAATCGCCGGTTGTAAACGAACAAATTAAAGGATGCATGACGTACCACCACTAATATTCTCCCAAGCGGCCCCGGGCCCGTCAAGAAAGCGGTGCATTGAGAGACTGAATCATTTGCACGATTTCATGCAAGCATGACGGTAGTCGGAAGCCGCATATCTTCATGGCGCGAATCGGCGGCAGTTGGCGAGCTGCGGGATTCCCAGGAAACCAGTTATTGGATGATGTCGAGCGAGCTGACGGTCTGACTGGCGATTATGGGTGAGCCGAGCTGGCGATCACGGGAAGATGGTAGAGCATCAAGTAGATCACGACCCCGGTGACCGAGACGTAAAGCCAGATTGGGTACGTGATTTGAGCGATTCGACCGTGTTTGGCGAATTCGCGCCTGAGGGCACGCGTGAGGGTCAACACGACCAAGGGCACGACCCCGAAGGTTGCCAAGACGGTATGTGAAAGCAAGATCGTGAAGTAGACAAGACGCAAAGAGCCACCGCTACGGAACGACACACTGCCAGCATGGTAGTGATAGACCAGGTACGAAACGAGAAAAAGAGCGGACGTCGCAACGGCCAGCAGCATGCAGACCACATGGCCTCGAACGGCCGGCTGATTCAACAAGAGTGATCCGAATTTCGCGCTGGCAGCCACGACCAGCCTTATCGAGCTGGGCGACGGGCGATGGCGGATCGTGATCCAACCGGCCAACAGCAAGACCGCGCACAAGGCGTTGAGACTCGCATTGACGGTCGGCAACGTTCGGATCCATGACGGTTGGGCTCGTTGACGAGCTCGAGCAACAAGGGCATCAAGCGCCGCCGGATCACCCGACTCGAAGAACCCGATAATCCGGCCTCGGTCGATCAAAGCCAGCCGGTCGCTGTGCGAAATCGCTTCAGCACCTGACTCCCGGTCTTCGCGCGGTCGTCTCGGCGAGAGGGAGTTTGAATCGGCGTTGGACGAGTTCCTGGATCGACGACTTCGGACCAGTCAGAAACCACCAACCATCAGCGGACGCACCAAACCTTCGGGCGTATTCAGCCAAGACAGCGGGCGTGTCGTGCTCAGGGTCGACAGACACGCTCACCAGCAGGACATTCGTCCGTTCCAGTCGCGATTGGAGACCCTTCATCACGCTCGAGATGCGAGGGCAGGAAAGGGGGCAGCGAGTGAAGATGAACGAGGCGATCCAAACGCGGCTTGCCAGATCGGTCTGCGTGACCGTCCGGCCCGAGCGTTCCACAAGCTGGAAATCACCGAGCGGATAGGCCTCGGGACCCAGGTCTTGTCCGGCCCGGACGGGAACCGCTGACGTCCGGCCGAATATGGCCGATGCATACGACCGCTGAAACCAAGACCGTGGCAAGGACGATCTGAATACCGAGGCGATATTGCGGCGTCACTTTGAATCGAACATCCTGGAAGACGGGAAGTTCGGCCTGGTTCCAGGCCGCGGCCTTAAGCGTGCAATCCGTGGTTCACGTCGGCTCGCGCGATCCGAGGTATCGGACAATCGTCGCCGGGCACGACCCAGACCGAATCCTCGTCCGGATTCTCCTCCGTAACCGGTTTCAGCACCATATCGGGGGTCAGGGCGAGCACGATGATCGTGGCCAGGATGCACGCCGGCACGACCAGGACGTAGACCCAGTTGCCCTCGAACTTCAAATGCATGAAGAACCATCCGACGAGACCGGCCTTGACCAGCGCCAAGAACAAAAGCCCCAGCACCAGCACCAGAAAAGTGTCCTTCAAAAGGGCTGCGTACCAGTATTCCACCAACGTGAGGACCAACAAGGCGAACCAAACCTTCACATAGGGTGCATGCGACTCGGTCCGGTGTTCCTCGACGACTTCGGACTGTGACAGGATCGCGTGTTCGGACATCGGCATCATCCTCAGAGAAAGCGGCAACGGTCGGTTCGCAAAGGCTCAAGAGGAGGCTCGCTCCGGTGCGTCAGAGCAAGTAAACGATCGTAAATAGAATGATCCAAACCAGGTCGACGAAGTGCCAGTACAGCCCGGCGAGCTCGACGGGTGCGTAGTGGTCTTTGGAGTAGTCACCGAACAACGACCGGATCCAGATGCAGAACAACATGATCACTCCACCGGTAACGTGCGCCCCGTGAAACCCGGTCATCGTGAAAAAGCAGGAGGCGAACAAGCTCACGCTCGGCCGGAAATGTGTGGTTGCACTGATCCCGGGCGGATAATGGTGGAAGAGCATCAATTGACAATATTCATACACCTGAATGCTCAGGAAAATGCTTCCGATCAGGACCGTGGCCAAGAGCCAGGCCGAACCCTTCGCCTTCTTGTTATCTTGAAACGCGGACAGCGACAGGACCATGGTGAGCGACGAGCAGATCAGGATGAATGTATTGAGCGCGGTCAGGTTGATGGCCAGTGGATTGGTCAGCTCATCGTAGGGGCGCGGCCATTCGTAGGCTTTCAATTCCTCGTCCACGGACGTGGCGCCGGCCGACTGGAGCGCACTCACAAGAGCCACGGCCTTTCTGCTTTGCTGAGCCCGCTCACGAGCCCGTGTTCATGATGGACGATTTCCTCAGCCTGTGCCTCGGTCAAGCCGCCGGCGGAATGAAGGATTTCCTTGACTCGCTCGTGCTCGGACCCAACGTGTTCGACAAAAACTCCGTGTTTGTCCTGGAGTCCCTTGAGCGGTGTCGTCGGAGGGTAGAGGTTGCAATAGCCCGTGTGCGGGCTGCCGGCCCTCAGCACGATGTACGAGCCGATCAGGCCGGTGAAGAACATCACTTCCGTGGCCAGGAACAGCCACATCGCGAACTTTCCGGGCGTCACCGACTGCCTGGTGGGTGTGGGCGTGGCTGGCACTGGGTTTGCCGGGAACCGTCGTGGTCGAGCTATGGGTGGCGACTGCCATCGTGGTAACGACCCTCGAAGCTTGACAAAAAAATGACTGCGATCCGGTGCCGGTGCCGTTCGTCAAGCCGGCATGGGGTTAAGCAACAAAAGAATCAGAATCGCGGGCAAATAGAGGAACGATGTTCGCAACAAGCGTCGAGCACGCAGGTCGCTCGCGTCCAGCCAGAACCGAGCGGCCTCGCCGACATAAAGGAGCCCCAGAACCAGAGCGCCTGTGAAATAGACCGGTCCAGCCAGGCCGACCGTCGCGGGCAAGAGCCCCACCGGTACCAAGCACCAGTGCATAAGACACGGCCTGGCAACCCGGTGAGGGTCCCGCTGGAGTCGCGGCCCGTGAGCATCTTGAACCCGGCGCGGCGGTAATCATCACGGTAGATCCAGGCGATCGCGAGGAAATGAGGAAACTGCCAGAGAAAAACGATGAGGAACAAGGCCCACGCCTCGACCCCGATCCGGCCGGTCGCTGCTGCCCAGCCAATCACCGGCGGCAATGCGCCCTGGGATCGCTCCGATCACGGTGTTAAGCGTCGTCCAAGGCTTGAGCGGGGTGTAAACGAAGACATAGAGCACGAACGTCGTGACGGCCGTCAAGGCTGCGAGTAAGTTCGTGCCCACGAGCAAGATCCCGGTTCCGAGCAAGACGAGTCCGCCGCCAAAAAACGCGGCTTCCGCTGGCGTCAGTCGTCCGCTCGGCAAGGCCCGGTTGGCCGTACGACGCATGCGTGCGTCGCGAGCCCGCTCCAGCCATTGATTGAGCGCGCCGGCACCGCCTGCGACCAGAGCCGTACCGACGAGCGTCGCGCCCAGGGTCGCGGCCAGAGCTGTCGTCGGGACCATGGTCCCGCGGGCACCAAGAAGAATCCCACCGCGACCGTCACGAGTACCAGGAACACAAGCCGTGGCTTGGTCAGCGACACAAACGCGGCAATCTCGACTTTCGGCCGCGGCCAGCACGGCAACGGGCGCGGGCCGAGTGAGCAGAGGTTGGTCGATCGATGCCACCGATTTCAACGCACGGCCTCCAAGTCAAGGGAACCCGGACTCAGTCGCCTCGCCGATTGGTCGCCGCGTGTCCGATCGCGAAAGGTCGCCGAAGCAAGAAGACGAGTTGCCCGCAAATTCAACACGACCGCCGCCGCCAGTAAGAGCGCCCATTGGTCTGATGACCGGTCCGAGCAACCGCCTGATAGAACGCCACCGGCCTGGGGGTTCCGTCAAAAGGTAACAAGTAAATCAAGGCAATGATACCCAACACGACCTGAAGCGTGGCCGTGACCGCCAGAGCCCTCGCCGACGGAACCAAGGGCGCAATGCTCGACCGTCGCCGCTCGATCCGGCCGAACAGGTGCACGGCACTAACCCAAACAACCAATGCGAACGCCGCATGACTGATGAGAGCCTCGCGGGTTCCATAATGTCGCAGCCACGCTCCGAGCATGATCTGCCCACCGATCAACCCCAGGATGAGAAGGGCATGGGGTCGCACGCGAGCGACGTCCGGCACGCTCAACTGGCTCTTCTGCCAATCCCTTCCGGTCAAGACGCACAAGGCGACCATCAAGGCGAAAAACGCCTGGCCGGTGCAGCCGTGGACGGCCGCCAATAACGTTGAAACCTGCGTCACTCGTGTACCGCCCAACACACCTTGAACGATCACGGCCAAGACCGCCAGGATTCCCAGCCCCTTCATCCAGGCGCGACGCTCAAACGCCAGGAACCAACCCGCGAGGATCAGCGTCGCGAACCCCACGGCCGCCCCGTAAAGCCGATGGGTGTGCTCCATCCGAACACCGAATGGAGCGTTCCAGAAGTCATAGAGGAGCATATTGATCCCGAACGTGGACGGCCAGTCCGGCACCGCGAGGCCGACCCGATAGGTCGTCACTGAGCCTCCGACGTAAAGCAACGGCAAGGTGAAAACCGCCGCGAACAAAGCAATCCAATGGGGCCCGCGCCGGTAAGGCGGGATTGCTTGATCATGGGAGTCGATGCCGGAAGCAGGGATCATATCTCTCCGAGCCTAACAAGGAAATTCAAAGTTGCCACCGGTGAATCGACCTCGTCAGGCCATGACCGGGTCGAGAGGACCAGCGGCCGCCGGCCGAGGTTGAGTTTGAGGCAAGTAGTCTTCCTCGACGCCCGGTAGGCTGTACTCGTACGGAGCATGGTAAACCGTCGGCAGTCGCTCGAAGTTATAGTGTGCCGGCGGCGATGTCGTCGTCCACTCCAGCGTGTTGGCGTGCCAGGGATTGGCCGAGGCCTTGGCCCCGGCGGCCAAGCTGTACAAGAAGTTGTACGCGAAGATGAGCTGGCTCAGACCGAGCAGGAAGGCGTTGATCGTCATGAATTGATTCATCCCGAGCACGCCCGCGCCCTGAAGGTAAGCATAGACCGTCGGGTCGGCGATCCGCCGGGGATGACCGTGCAGGCCGACGATGTGCATGAGGAAAAATGTGCCATTGAAGAAGATGAACGTCAAAAAGAAATGGATCAACCCCAACCGCTCATCCATCATTTTCCCGAACATCTTGGGGTACCAGTAGTAGATCGCCCCGAAAATCGCGAACATACTACCGCCGAACAGGACGTAATGGATATGGCCCACGATAAAATAAGTGTCGTGAATCATGCATATCGACCGGCGTCGCCGCCATGAAGATTCCTGACAGGCCGCCGATGATGAACATCGCCACGAATGCGATCGCGTTGAGCATCGCGGAGGTGTACTGGAGCCGGCCCCCCCACATCGTGCCCAGCCAGTTGAATACTTTGATCGCCGACGGCAGGGCGATCATCATCGTCGACAGCATGAAGGTCGCGCCCAAGGCGGGATTCATTCCCGACTGGAACATGTGATGGCCCCAGACGATGAATCCCAAGCCGGCGATTCCGGCGATCGCGAACACCATCGGCTTGTAACCGAACAGCGGCTTGCGCGAGAAGGTCGAGATGATGTCCGACACCATTCCCATTCCCGGCAGGATCATGACGTACACCGCCGGGTGCGAATAAAACCAGAACAAGTGCTGGAACAGGATCGGCCCTCCTCCGCCAACCACTGGGGGAGCGTTGGCCACCGTCCAGCCGACCGGACTGAAGAAGTTGGTCCCTGCAACTCGGTCCAGAAGCTGCATGATGAGCGCCGCGGTCAAAACCGGCAGCGCGAAGGCCTGGAGAATCGCCGTGATGAACATCGCCCAGACGGTCATCGGCAATCGGAACATCTTCATTCCCGGAGTTCGCAGCATCACGATCGTGGTGATATAATTGATCGACCCGAGGAGCGACGAGATGCCCGCGCACAGGAGGGCCAGCAACCAAAACGTCTGCCCGTTCAACGAACCGGGTGTCGCCCACCGATAGATCGTCAAGGGCGGATAACTGGTCCAGCCCGCTTCGGCCGATCCCCCTTCCACGAAGAACGAGTATGTGATGAAGATCATGGCCGGCGGCATGAACCAGTAGGAGAACATGTTCAGCTTGGGAAAAGCCATGTCCGCGCGCCGATCATGAGCGGGATCAGGAAGTTTCCAAACGTTCCGGTCAAGAGCGGGATGACCACGAAGAAGATCATGATCGTCGCGTGCATCGTGAACAGCTTGTTGTAGAACTCCGGCGGCATTTGATAGCCGAGCGAAGGGTCCGACCAGAGCATTCTGCTCAGGATCGGCACCGGCTTCCATGGCCACGCCAACTGCCAGCGGACAGCCATCGCCAGCAATCCGCCGAGCACGATGAAGATCAGGCCTGAGAACAAGAAACTGAATGCCGATCACCTTGTGGTCGGTCGAGAACACGTAACGCGTCAAGAAGTGCGACGGGGCGGGGTGAATATGATCGTGGCCGTGGTCATACGTGATCGTGACCATGGCTATCGCCGTGTCCGTGGTCGGCGACACCGGATGGTCCATTCGAAGAAAGTTCCGCATTCATCCGCATCATCTCCCCTGGGAACCGGTCAGCCATGGTCACTTGACTCCGGTTCTGCTCACGCAACTGGTCGTCGATCCACTCTCGAATTCCGCTTCGGTCTCATGGACCGTGACCTTGCCGCGCATCTTGTAATGTCCCCAGCCGCAGAGCTCGGCGCAGACCAGCTCGTACTGGCCGCCCGTGTCGGCGTCAAACCAGACCGGGATCGTCATGCCCGGAACGGCATCCTGCTTGATTCGCAGTTGCGGCAAGAAGAACGAATGGAGCACGTCCGCCGACTTCAAGTAGATCAACACCTGCTTATTTTTAACGAAGTGCAGGTCGTTCACGGTGAACAGGTCGTCATTCGTGTTTAGCTTGCCATCGGGACCTGGATACCTCATCATCCATTGGAACTGACGGCCAGTGATTTCCGCCAGGGCTGGAACCCGCGGAGCGGCGCTGCGAAATTTGATGCTGGCCCAGGTCCCCATCTGGTAGAGAGCGATGAACACGAGAATCGCAGCCGGAATGATCGTCCAGATGACTTCGAGCCGCTGACTCCCGTGAAAGTATTGAGCCTTGCGGACGGGCCGTCCCTCGGAATCGAGCTGGTCGGTGAACCGATACATTCCCAAGACCAACACGATCTGGGTACCGATGAAGACGATTCCGGTAATCCAGAGAATGATCATGAACAGACTGTCGATTTCTCGACCGAACGTCGAGATCACATGCTGGGGTTCGCCCGCCAGCGGCAGCCACCAATCCGGTGAGAACGGGGCGTAAAACAAGCCGCCACACTAAAAATGGCGGCCAGGGCGAACAGAATACTCCAGTAACGCACGGAATCGCTCCCGGTTCGTAGTGGTCAGAGATCGGTGGCCGGCTCTGATGCGAAGGGAGAGTCTCAAAGTGGGCCTGCCGTATTCCAGTTCGTTCGATACCTTGGGTCGATCAAGGCCGGCCCGGCCGTGGAGGCAATCGTCGGGGCCGCGGCGGTGGAGCTCGCGTCCGTCAGGAGCTCGGGCTGATAGGGGAGGGCCAGGACGAAGTTGACCAGGTCCCAGATCTTCTGTTCATTGATTGTCGGATAGTGGGCTGGCATTTGAGCGCCGTTGATCCCCTTGGCAATCCGCCAGTAGAGATCGAGCGGCCGCCGGCCGCCTTTGTAGATACCGCGTTGCAAGTTGGCTGGACGCAAAGGGTTACCCCATTCGTCTGGCTTCTGTTTCCAGAGAGTCTTGACCGCCTCGGGAAGCTCGTCGATTCGAGCGGCCCGCTCGCTCGGATTGCCGCCGAAGACCACCTCGTTGAAATCCGCTTGAGCGACGAAACTCGGCACCGTCGCCCAGTGCGAGCGGACCATGGCAGCCGGCGCACTCCAGCTTTTCGGTCGTTCGTCCGAGGAATAACTCACGACCACGGAGGATGCTCTCACGGCTCGAGGCCGTGCGCGGGATCGGCGGATTGAGGACCGCGTTCTGTGCCTGCTTCCATTTGTTGAAGACGCCGTTGGCAACTTCCTTGACGATATCGTCCGAGAGAGCATTCGGGTCTTTCTCGTCGGAGATCGACGCTTCCTCGATCAAGCCCAGCTCGGTTTCCCCGCGGACGCTCAAGAAACACCACATAATCGATGACTTGCTTCGATTTCCGTCCGCCGACAAAAGCGCATCGAACGCCGGCATCGAGGTACCATGCAGGCCGTTCTTGATGGTGCGTCGAAGATCATCCCTGTGCGGGCGAGCGCCGCTAGGGGTGGTGGAGGTGAACTTGAAGATCCCCTTGCGATAATCGCGGGGCGATGGATACAAGAACGGGGCGGTCGGTCCGTCGCCGGCACCGGATACGCCGTGGCAATGGAGGCAGTTCCGGCGATAGATCGCGTAGCCCCCCTCTTGAGGACGCGAGAAATCGGGCGAGCCGTCAGGAAGGGGACGATAGATTCGGCTTGATCCGGGCGTCCTCGCCCTCGCCGACCAGGCGATAATTCCCCAAGTAAATCCCGCCCGCAAGCAGTGGGGCGCCCTTCGGGAACTTTGATCCGCTGGGGATTTTCTCCGAAAAGGTTGATCAGGCCTTGACGAACTTTGGCCTGCAACATGGGTTTTCCGGCCAGGTTGGCCTTTCCCGGTATATCTTTTGTCAGCGCTTCACTCTCGACGTATTCGAGCGGACCCGCATTGAAGGCGTCCGAGCAGCCCAAGGTTGGTAAAGTCAGTCCCATACCAGCCGATAAGCATTGCGAGACGAGACCGCGAAATCACGCGTTGACCCTCCCAGCATCGTGGCACAAAACCACGCGATAACTCAATCAACGGTCCGATACCTCGATCTCGCGAGAGCGCTGGTTTCGCCCGCGACGGGATCAATTAAATGAATGCAACGACCCGATCGAACACGCCCAAGAACCATGACACCTTGCAGGTGAGGCAGGAAGAACAACGACGGCACCCAATCGTGTCGCCATTCTCAAAACGAGAACACTGCCCGTCAAGGGAGTGGAGTCGTTATTTCCTTGGTTATCGTAGCCGTCTGAACCGACGTGTACAAGTCATCCGACTGATTTCGTATTTTTCGGCCGCTTACAAAAACGATAACAATATTGAAAGCCTCACGCTGGTCGCTGCGTTTGCGGTCCGTCTTGGTCAGGCGACGAATCGGACCACGGCAACCCTTGGACAACCTGGAGACACGATGGGACTTATCGCAAAGTCAATGCGCAAGACAAGCGATCGAGTCAACGACGGCCGGAACCTAGCACCCCTGACTGGGTGTTGGAGCACCGCCCATGCTCCTATTGGGCTGCCACCCGGCGCCCGTTTCCATCACTGCTACTGGTCGCCCCGTTGATCCTCGGCTACGAATCCGGCGTGCTGTGGCTCGGGAGGCGCCACGGCCGCCAACCTGAGAACGGGTGCGGATACATGGATGCGGTACGCACTCGTTCGCGTCGGCTTGACCGACCACTGGTTTCTGCCGTTAGTGCTTTTTTTGATCCTGATGAGCTGGCAGGTCTCGAGTTCCCGACTGGCGATTCTCGCCTGCGATCTTGGCGGGCATGGTCGTCGAGAGCTCGTCTGGGCGGTCATCCTCATCGGCATCAGTCGAATGATCGATCTGGGCTTCTTTTACCTCGAACACGGCGAGTTTGCCCACGCTCGCCATCGATCCGGATGCCGAGCGAGCCGACGATCCGGTCCCTGGTCGGCTACTTCGGTGCGGGCGTGTATGAGGAGACGCTGTTTCGCCTGATCCTGGTTCCGATCCTCTTCGGAACCTTGCGACTGTTGCAAGCACCGCAGGTCCTGGCGAGCACATTGGCCGTGACCGGCTTCGGCATTGTGTTTGCCTTGGCTCACCATGCCGGAGCGCCGGCAGAGTCATTCACCTGGTTTGCGTTCATCTTTCGCTGGATGGCCGGCGTATTCTTCGCCTGGGTCTTCGTGATTCGCGGGTTCGGTATTGCTGTCGGCACGCACACCGGGTACGACATTCTTGTCGGCTGCTTCGGCTGGCGGCTGTGACGGGTGAACGGATTCTCGGTGTCACCTATTCGCTCGAGGTCACCGAGAACTAACAGTCGATCCGCGATGTCGATCCTGGCCGAAGGATCCCGCCTGATCGTTGAGTCGCCAGCGTTGCGCATCATTCACGTCTCGGACATCCACTTCTGGCGGTACACGTTCAACCCGTTCTTGCTAATGAGCAAACGATTGAAAGGGATGGCTTCGCTCATGCTCGGGCGAGCGAGGCGATTTCGCCTGGAGCGAGCACCGGAACTGGTGGAGCGGGTGCTCAGTCTCAATCCCGACCACATTCTGATCACGGGCGACCTGACGACGACGTCGCTGCACTCGGAATTCCAAGCCGCCCGGTCGGTGCTGTCGAAATGGCTGGTCGACCCGTCTCGGGTGACGGTCCTTCCCGGCAACCACGACCGGTACACGATCCGAGCCCATCGGGGCCGTCGCTTCGAGCGTTACTTCGGAGAGTACTCGCCCGGTGGGATCTATCCGTGGCTGCGAATGCTCGACTCGGAGACGGCGATCCTGGGGCTTGACCCACCCGAGCCGCCCTGATGGCGAGCGGCCGGCTGCCACGAGCTCAGTTGCACAGTGCCAAGGAGATCCTGGCGAGTGCCGGCCCGATCTCTCGGGTCTTGGTCGCGTGCCATTATCCCGCGGTGGTCCCGGCCGAGTATCGCCGTCAATATGCTGGGAAACCGCTGATCAACGCCATTGAGCTAGCCAACTGGCTTCGGACGATCGGCCCGCACCTCTATTGTTGCGGTCACATCCACGCAGCCTGGGCCTTTTACCCGGAAAGCATCCCTCACCAACTCTGCTTGAACGCCGGAGCCCCGTTAATGCGGGATCGCTCGGGCCATCGCCCACCGGGGTTCCTGGAAATCCAACTCGATCGAGCCGACGTGGCAGTCAACCATCATGGCTGGACGGGTGCGGAATGGCGAGTGACCAGATCCAGCAAGCTCTCGACTTTTTTCCGCGGCGAGAAGGCCTGTGAACAGGGATCGAGCGCGAGGAATTGTGCAGCGCGACCGATTACGGCGACTCACCGCAGATTGCTTTTCGACGACCGATCAATCAGCCCTTGTGAGCGGCGACACGGATGATCCCGCGAGCGCGAGAAACAGCCTTTTGATGATCGTTGTACTCGATGTCGGTGACAACGCGCTGTGAATCCAGGGCCTCGAGCTCGCGAGCGGCTGCCGCCGCGTCGAGTGTTTCGGCCGGGATCGCCCGACTGGTCAAGACGGTAACAACATCATCACGCACCTGCGCAAAGCCGCCGTCGACGAAATATCGACGCACGACATCGCCGGTCCGAGTTCGGAGCTCGCCGAAAGCCGAGTCGACCGATCAGGGGCGCGCGGCCAGGCAAGACGCCCAGCTCGCCGTCATAAAGCGGCAGCGCGACGAAGTGGACCGCCTCGTCAAACAGCGTCTTCTCCGGGGTGACGACGACGCACTGAATTCGATCGTCACCCGGTTTCGAGCCATGCTTCTCATCGCCGACCACTTCCAGATCACTCGACATGAGTTTGTTTTCTTCCTCGGCTTCGGACGCGTCCTATAAGAAATCCGCACGGGGTGGGCTTCGAGAGAAGGGAACCGACCTCTCATCCCTCCTCTGCTCAAGCACTCATCTTCTTGGCTTGCTCTTCGGCTTGCTCGATCGCGCCGACGTACATGAAAGCGCCTTCCGGGAGGTGGTCCCATTTGCCGTCGCAGATCTCTTTGAAGCTGCGGATCGTGTCGGGAAGCTTCGTGTATTGACCAGCCTTGTTGGTGAACACCTCTGCGACAAAGAATGGTTGAGAGAGGAATCGTTCGATCCGTCGGGCGCGGTGGACGATCAACTTGTCGTCTTCGGATAGCTCGTCGACGCCCAGAATCGCGATGATATCGCGAAGCTCCTTGTAGCGCTGGAGGATCTGTTGGACGCGCCGGGCGACGTCGTAATGTTCCTGACCCACGTATTGAGGGTCGAGGATTCTCGAGCTCGAACCCAACGGGTCAATCGCCGGATAGATCCCCTTTTCGGAGATCGACCTGGCCAGGACGATGAATGCGTCGAGGAAGCCGAAGGTCGTCGCGGGGGCCGGGTCCGTGAGGTCGTCGGCCGGGACATAGACGGCTTGGACCGACGTGATCGCGCCCTTCTTGGTGGAGGTGATTCGTTCCTGCAGGGCACCCATCTCGCTGGCGAGAGTCGGTTGATAACCGACGTTTGACGGCATTCGTCCCAAGAGAGCGGAGACCTCGGAGCCCGCCTGGCTAAATCGGAAGATGTTGTCGATGAAAAGCAAAGTGTCCGCTCCGGTTGTGTCGCGGAACCACTCGGCCATCGTCAGGGCGGAAAGTCCGACTCGCAGTCGGGCTCCAGGAGGCTCGTTCATCTGGCCGAAACACATGACGGTGCTGTCGATGACCGACTTCCCCGTGCTGCCGATCTTGGCTTCCTGCATCTCGAGCCAGAGGCTGTTTCCTTCACGGGTCCGTTCACCGACGCCCGCGAAAACCGAGAAACCGCTGTGGACAGTGGCGATTCGGGCGATCAGCTCGGTCAAGATGACTGTCTTGCCCAGTCCCGCGCCTCCGAATAGACCGATCTTGCCGCCTCGCACAAACGGGGTTAGCAGATCGATAACCTTGATCCCCGTTTCAAATTGCTCGGTCTTGGGCGAGAGCTCGTCAAAAGCCGGCGGCTGGCGATGGATCGGCCAGAACTCCTTGGCGCCCACCGGCCCGCGACCATCGATCGGGTCGCCCAGGAGGTTGAAGACCCGACCCAACCCCTCCATGCCGACGGGCACGCTCACGGGATTGCCGGTATCCACGACGGGCATTCCCCGCACCAAGCCATCGGTCGATCCCAGCGCGACGCAACGCACCTGGTTGCCACCGAGGTGCTGCTGGACCTCGCCCGTGAGCTGGATTTTGATTCCCTTGACGTTTCCGTCGATCTTCAAGGCATTGTAGATGTTCGGCAGGTGTCCTTCCTCAAACTCGGCATCGAATGTCGAACCGATCACCTGGGAAATTCGTCCGGTCATCGTCGCGGTGGCCATGTTGTTGCAAGTCCTTGGAAACGCCTGCTCGATCGGAACTTTATTCGCCAATTGCCAGACTGGAATCAGTTTACTCGTCACAAAGAGGGCTGTCAGCAACTCATTCGCAAAAGTCTAATCTCACTTCAAGGCAGCCGACTGCGCCGACGATGTCGGCCAGCTCCCGTGTGATCTGGTTTTGCCGGGCACGGTTGTACTGCCGCGTGAGCGACTTGACGAGGTCATCGGCATTCTTGGTGGCCGCGCCCATGGCCACCATGCGCGCGATCTGCTCGCTCACGGCCGCGTCCAGGAAGCATTTGAAGAGACGGACCTTGAACGAAACCGGTACGATCTCCTCGAGGATGCTCCGCGGGTCGGGTAAGAACTCGTAAGGAACGGGTTCTCGCTTCTTGGTCGCCGGTGTTGGGATCTCCGCCGCCGCGGTCTTGGCTTGTCGGACTGTGGAACCAACCTGACTGAGGTCGGCGGTCGTGATCGGCAGCAACGTCTGGACAGTCGCGGTCTGCCGTGACGATGTGACAAACTGGGTGTACGCCACGTCGAAACGGTCGATCTGTCCCTGCAGAAACATCCTGATATACTTATCAGCCAGTACTTCGATCTCACCGAACTGGGGGCGGTCCTCGAACTGAGTGTACGTGGCGGCCGGTACAATCTTACGAAATCGGAAATATCCGATCCCGCGCTTCCCCGCGACTTCGAGCGATGTTTCGATTCCCTCGGTTTGATTGTCTTGAAGCCGCATGCTCGCGGCTCGGAGCACGTTTCCGTTATAACCGCCAGCCAGGCCACGATTGCTGGATAGGACCAGGAGCAGCGATTTGCGAACCGGATCACGACGGACCAGGAGCGGATGGGTAAACTCTTCCGACGTCTTACCCAGATCGGCGACCAGCTCGGCGATCTTCTTTGTGTAGGTAGCGGCCTCGGTCGCGCGATTCTGGGCTTTCCGGAACCGGTTGGTGGCAATCAGCTCCATGGTCCGGGTGATCTTGCGGATGTTATCGACCGCTTTGCGGCGCTTGACGATCGCACGGGCCTTGGCCATCTTGGTGTCACCTTGGGAAGTTGGTCATTACCCGCTCGATTCCGGCGGCCGCTGAGCCAGTGGCCGGTTTAGCGGGCGTGTTGGGCTTTGAATTCCTGGATGGCGGCGACCAGATCCGCCTCGATCTTGGGCGTCAACTTTTGCTCGCGCTCAAGGGCGGCGCGAACTTCCGGCTTCCGCTCGCGGACAAAATCGAGGAATGATGTCTCCCAGCGCGGGACATCGCGGATCGGCACGTCATCGAGGTATCCCTGCGTGCCGGCGTAGATGCTCATGACCTGGTCGATCGCATTCATCGGCCGGTACTGCGGCTGCTTCAACAACTCGACCATTCGATAACCGCGATCGAGCTGTTTCTGAGTCGCCTTGTCGAGGTCGGTTCCGAGCTGGGCGAACGCTTCGAGCTCGCGGAACGCCGCCAGGTCGAGCCTCAAACCGCCGGCAACCTTTTTCATGGCGGAGATCTGGGCCGCTCCGCCGACTCGTGACACGCTGATACCCACGTCGATGGCGGGCCGAACACCGGCAAAGAACAAGTCCGGCTGGAGGTAGATCTGGCCGTCGGTAATCGAGATGACGTTGGTCGGGATGTAAGCCGACACTTCACCTTCCAACGTCTCGATGATCGGCAGCGCGGTGAGCGAGCCGCCGGACGTCGTTGTTTTCGCGACCTTGTGACCCTTGGGATAATGCTCCTTCAGGGCGTGGTTGGCTTCCTCGAGACCGGGAACGCCGATGTACGCCTTCTTATCCACACCCTGGTCCGCGGTCACGCTGTCGGTCGAAGCGGTGTCTGGAATGATGACGTAGTGATTCGCCAGTTTCGCGGAGCGTTCGAGTAATCGCGAGTGGGCATAGAAGACGTCGCCAGGATAGGCCTCGCGACCCGGCGGCCGTCGCAAGAGAAGCGAGACTTCGCGATAGGCGACAGCCTGCTTGGATAAGTCGTCGTGGATTACCAGGGTGTGCTTGCCGTGCTCGTACATGAAGTACTCGGCCATGGCCGTGCCGGCATACGGGGCGATGTATTGCAGCGGCGCGGGGTCACTGGCGCCGGCGGCCACCACGATTGTGTAGTCCAGGGCACCATGTTTGCGCAGGATGTCCACCAACGCGGCCGTGGTCGATTCCTTCTGAGCGATCGCCACGTAAACGCAGATGACCCCCGTCCCCTTCTGATTGAGGATGGTGTCGATTGCGATCGCACTCTTGCCGGTCTTCCGATCGCCGATGATCAACTGGCGCTGACCACGGCCGATCGGCGTCATGGCGTCGATCGACTTGACTCCGGTCTGAAGCGGCTGGTCGACCGGCTGTCGTTCGGCGATTCCCGGGGCGATTGATTCGAGCGGCCGAGTGGTGTGGGACAGGATCGGACCTTGTTCGTCAATCGGCTCGCCCAGTGGGTTGACGATCCGGCCAATGATCGCTTCGCCGACCGGGACCGTGAGCAATCCGCCCGTGGCCGTGACGGTGTCCCCTTCCTCGATCTTGGTGTAATCACCGAGGACCATCACACCAACCGACGACTCTTCGAGGTTGAGCGCGATCCCTTTGATGCCACCCTGGAATTCGACCATCTCGCCGGCCATCAGGCCGGATAGGCCGTAAACGCGCACGATCCCGTCGCCCACTTCGAGGACTTGACCGACTTCACTACGTGTGATTTCGGGTGAGAACTGTTCAATCTCACGCTGGATGACTGAACTGATCTCGTCGGCTCTGAATTTCATGCGTCTTTCCTTCGATCAGTCGTTGGCGAAGCTGTGCGAGTCGGCTCTTGACCGAGGCATCATAACGGAGGTCACCGATCTGCACGACCAATCCCCCGATCAGGCTCGGGTCGGTAGCCACATTCAAGATCGGGGTCGCACCGGTGAGCCGGCCGAGCCGATCACGAAGCGAATTCAACTGGTCCTCATCAAGCGGAACTGCCGAATGAACTCGGACCGGTATGCGTTGATTGCGTTGATCCCAGATGGTGCGAGCCTCGTGGATGACGATACGTAGCAGGCCAAGGCGTTCGTGACGATTCAAGACTCGCAAGAACCTGAGAACGATGCTGGAGGCGCGGTTCTCGAATAAATCGAGCAGGATCCGGTCCTTTTCGGACGAAGAAACCCGCGCTGAGGCCAGGATTTCCGCAAAACGAGGGTAGGCCTGAAGCACGTCCCGTTCGATCTCGGAAAACTCCTCCAGGACCGGCTCCACTCCTCCCGCCTGATCGGCCGCGTTGATCAACGCCTCGGCGTAACGATGGGCGATTTCCCGGGTCTGCGCCCCAACTTCGATGTCGGAGGCCGAGAGCGCGGCGCTGGAATCGGTCATGGATGCCCTCCGTGGCCGTTGCTCGCTTGCGCGGGGAGTTCCTGGATCGCCGCATCAAGCAAGCGGCGATGGTCGTCGGTGCTCAACTGCTTAGCGAGTACGCGTCCGGCGACGGAGACGGCCATATCGGCGGTCTTCTGCCAGATCTCGGCAAGGGCCTGGTCGCGCGCCGACGCGATATCCCGTTGCGCCCGCTGCCGTGCCAGGTCGGCTTCGTTCTGAGCTTGCTTCACAATCGAGTCGGCTGCCGCCTGGGCCTCGGTTCGCGCTTTGTCCAAGATCCCCCGCACCTCTTCGCTCGCTCGCGCCATCACCTTGCGATGGTCGGCCATGAGCGATTCGCTTTCATTTCGAGCCGCGTTCGGTCTCGAGCAGCACATGTTCGAGATGTGCCTCTCGCTTGTGTAGGGCCTCCAGCAGTGGTTTCCAGGCGAATTGACCGAGGACTAGAAGGACTAAGACAAAGACGACCAAGGTCCAGATGGCCAGCGTCGGCTTCACTTCCATCGGATCGGGATTCTCGGCGGCGGATGCGTGCCCGCCGCTCGACGCCTTCACGTCAGCGCCATGGCCTGGCTCCGCGGATTTGGTCGGCTCCTGGGCCATCAACGGCAAATGGGACGCCGTCAAACCGAGGATCATGACCACAAACCAGCCGAAGAGAAGGGACCTTGAGTGACGCTGCATGGATGATTTCTCACGGAGGGCAGACAAGACAGTCGACTCCGACGTCGCTTGTTTTCGACAACCGACAGAAAGTTCGAAGAACCCAGTTGCCTGGTCGAACACGACGGACGGCGTGTCTCGCTCAGGGCTCGAAGGCAACTGTCGATCGCGACTTTGCCTGGTCGCCATGGCTACTTCATCAGGAGGATCACGAGTGCGAAGAAAGTCACGCCCTCGATCAAAGCGGCGGCGATAATCATGGCCGTCTGGATGTTCGTCGCGATCTCGGGTTGGCGAGCATGCTCTCGACGGCCCCCTTGGCCAGGCCGCCGATCCCGAACGCCGCGCCGATGATCACCAAGCCAACACCTATCCCTCTAAGGTCGAAAAGCTGCGACGTTGGGGCGGTTGTCGGCTGAGCGTGCGCCGCCCCATTGGCGACAAGCAGGAAGGCCCCGGCCAGAATGACAGACTTGATCAACTTCATCTGAATCTCGACTCCCGATACGTTGAGGAGACACGCTCCCAGGTTGATGCGGCAGACCCGACCGCACCCCGCCAGTCGAGACGAAACCCCATTGGCTTCGTCTCCAGGAATTCACTCGATCAATCACTTCCGGCCGCGGTGCAACAAGTTCGGCTCTTAAGCTTCCCGCGGCCCCACGCAGACTGCCCTTGCGCCTCCCCACCTTAGTGCGGATGAACGGCAGATCCGATAAAGAGCGCAGACAAAAACGTAAAAATGTACGCCTGCAAAAACGCGACGAACAGCTCCAGAAAACTCAAGAGCACCACGCCAACGATGCTAGCGGGCATTACGATCCAAAAGGTCAACTGTCCCATGGTGAGCAAGATGAATCCCAGGATGATCGCAAGGACGACGTGTCCCGCGAACATGTTCGCGAACAAACGCATGCCGAGAACCACATGGCGGATTAAGAGCCCGGCGATCTCGATGAAGAACATCAAAATCCACAACGGCGGTTTGAGCCACGACGGGACGTCCATGTGAGGAACGAGACCCACCCAATATCCGACCAGCCCCAATTCACGCGTGCCCGCCCCGATAACGACGACAAGCGTCATCACCGCCAACACCACCGTGACGTTGATATTTCCCGTAGCCGCGGCACCACCGGGCAACATTCCCAGCAAGTTGTTGAACAGTACAAAGAAAAAAACAGTCCAGAGATAGGGAAGGTAGCGATCGGCCCCGTGACCGCCAATGGCAGGTCGAGCCACATCATCCCGAATGAAAAGCAGCATCGCCTCGAACGCATTCATGAACCAGCCACGGCTGAACGGAGTCCGCGCGATGTGTCGCGCAACAGGGACGAGTACGACAATCATCAGCACGGCCGCGAGAAGTTCCATCACCATCAATCGCGTGACCTGGATGCCTGCAATGTTCGGGAGATGAATCGGGTACTCGTAGACCGGATGGTTCCACCACGGCAGCTCGATCGTGGGATGGTCGATAACGTGATTTAAGGGGTTCTCGGCCATGTTGAGTCAGCATGATCCCGTGTAACGAGGAAGAAGGCTTCGCCGTGGGAGAGGGCAACGTTCTTCCGCTGTTTAGCGAACTAACGGCGGCTGGTCAGTAGGATCGTTGTATTCGTGCCGATCACGCGGTTCAGGTTGGCTTCCGGAAGAAATCTGCCGGGCACCCGTTCCACCGGGAGTCTGTCGGGCGAGTCGCAAGGTATGCATCATTCCGACAACAAAGCCCAGAACGGCGCCGGTCACCGTTGCCGCCGGCGAGGTCTGCAACCAACGATCGACGCCAAACCCCAGGAGAGCTGGTACCGAAAACTCCAACCCAATTGTCGTAATCTTCGAAGACCACTCTAGACCCAGGGAGAGCTGAGACCGCGACCCCCGTTGCCGGTCCACGCACGACTCCTCTGTCCCCACTCACCCAACATCCCGAATCAATGCTCACTCACCGAACAATCGTCTTGCACAGACGGAGGCCGTTCGGCAGCATCGCGTCCGAGATCTTCAAAGCGGGAGGACAAACTGAACATCACATTTATACTGAGCCATTCCCCCATGTCAACAACTCAGCGCCCGCCTTCGAGAAATTTTTCACAATGTCGGTCGATTAACATATATTACTAGATTTCTATAATTTCGAACCGGAAAGCTGTGACAGATGTCCGGATCGGCCCGACTCTCGCGAAGTGGACTGTCCGTTTTCGTACACAGGCTGGAAAACGGCGATTGACAGGCAATTTGTCGTTATGGTATCTGTTGACCAGCGATTTCGAGTAACCGATTGTAATCCGAACCAGAGACACTCCTTGATCCAATCGGTTCGACCCTGTCGGGGGTTGGTCATGCAATCATCTGTGCGTAAAATCCGAACCGACCGAGACACGAAGGCGGCATCGGCCCGAAATGGCGGGTTTGATGACTGCCTTTTTTTCTCTCGGAACAGATAAAAGGATGAAGCTACGGCCCCGACGACGGGATTCGCTCGACGTTGCGATCGTTGGTCTCGGTTGCTCGCGGGCATCGAGCCAAACCTTCCTGAGTCCGGGTTGCATGGAGCTTTCCGGATCGGTCCACTCACGGATGAATGTCAAACTAACACATTCATCTCTCGACCGGCCAGCGGGCTTCACATCGAGAGGTGTTGGAGTGGCACCGTATGACTGCCGATGCACTCAAGGATTGCAATAAAAGGCGTCTCGCCCAGATGGCCAAAGAGCAGGGGGTCACTGGCTGGCACGCAATGCGAAAAGACCAACTGATTCGCGCATTATCCCTGCCGCGTCCCTCGCCGTCAAGACCGCCTAAAAAAGCAAAAACTCAGCCACACGCGACCGCACACCGCAAGAAATCCGCCTCCAAGGAGTCATCACCATCCACGGCTCGATCCACTCCACAATCCATTCATCACTCGCCGTCCGTCCTGTTGACGCAGACCCTGGACCACGGTTGCCAGAAAGATCGAATCATCGTCTTGACCCGCGATTCTTACTGGCTCCACGCCTATTGGGAACTGAGCCGGACCACGTTGGCTCGAGCCCGGGCGGCCCTCGGTCAAGATTGGCACGCAGCCCGGCCGATCCTGCGCGTCATGGACGTTTCGAGTGAGGAGACCACATCGGCGACCGAACGCCACGTCCGCGATATCTCAATTCATGGTGGCGTCAGTAATTGGTACATCGATGTCCTCGAACCGCCTCGTTCGTACCGAATCGATATCGGTTATCTTTCGCGGCGAGGCAAGTTCTACGTGCTCGCTCGCTCAAACGTGGTGACGACTCCCAAGGCTGGCGTGACCGATCCCCTCGATGAAAACTGGATCAACGTTCAGAAGCAATTCGACAGAGTCCAAAATCCGTCATCCGACGGCAATGGCTCAACACACCATAACGCCGCGATCGACCTTCGCGATCTGTTCGAGGAACGACTTCGCCGGCCGATGTCCGGCGCCGGTCTTCAGAACCTTGGAGCCGCGGCTCTGCGTCCCTTGGGCCGAGACTTCCACTTTCAAATTGATGCCGAGCTCATCGTGTACGGCACGACCGAGCCCAACGCTCAAGTCACGCTGCAGGGCGAACCGGTGCAGCTCCGAGCCGACGGCACCTTCACTGTCCGTTTCAGCTTGCCCGACTCACGTCAGATTATCCCCGCTGTCGCGTCGAGCCCAGACGGTACTGAAGAACGAACAATTGTGCTGGCGGTGGAACGAAACACGAAGGAACTCGAGCCGATGATTCACGACAACAACGAACTGTAGGCGACATCCCCGGTCCTTGATTCATATCGATCGAGTGCTGGGGAAAACCGATTGTTCGTTGTGAGCTCGACGTCTAGAATTGAAGCACGCCGCGCGTTTGTTTCCCCATTGGAGCCAACGCGCGGCGTTTCACTTTGGAGTTGCCGCTTGCCGTGTTGAAGCCGTACAACCAAATGAGTGAATCACTTCCCCCGCCGCACAAGCGATCGCGACAGTGTCCATCGGGATTGTACGGCCGAGCCGGGAGACAGACCTCTTGAGCCAAGACATTCGAGCCATGCTGGCCGACTGGGCGTTCGACCCAAACCAACTTCAAGTCCGGGTCATCGCCGGTGACGATGGGACCGAGAAGATCCAGATGCGGATCGACTTGGGACTCCTGCAGATGGAAATCAGCGGGCGTCCCGACGGCCAGCGGCCGAACGGGTTCGAATCATTGCTCGATTGGCAAGAATCCAACGCCAGTAAAGCCCTCGCTGACGGCTCATCGTTCTCGCTGAGCTCAGATGACTGCGCCTACTAATGCATGAGGGTGTGCAGTATTACCACCGCTACCGGTCAGCATTTCACCTCAAGCGTTTCGATCTGGTGGCGCGTGACACCGCGCGAAATTTGCGGCTCTTCGCCTTTGTAGCGCGATATGCCGCTCGGCAAGACGACAAGTTGGAATTCGAACGCTACCGCCCCTACGTCGAAATGATGCACGCTCGCGCACTCGCATCACAAGCCCTGGTCCAGGGAAAATACAAAAGGGCCCTCGGTCTGATCGACGAAGGAGTGAAGGCCATTCGTCGGTTCCTGCTCGACTACCAACAGGAAGAAGAAGAGGCGAACTGTCCCGAGCTTCATGCTCTGCTCAGTTGGCGCCGCGAGGTCGAACGCGAGCGCCCCGGGGACCACTGGAACAGTTGGAACATCAACTCGAACGGTCTGTCGAAACGGAGAACTATGAGGAAGCAGCGCGCATCCGTGATCAGATCCGCCGGCTCCAGTAACGGGAATTGCTCCTCATCGCATGGCGTTGACTGGGCTGGTCCGTCGCGCTCGCTTCGGGATTTCTGACACTTCTCGCGGTGGTGTCCAACCGGGAGTCTGCATTTCTGCGTTATCTTGGTCGGTTCGTCTTGAATTCGCGCCATGCTACGGCTAGATTGATTCTGTCTGGTCAATCCAGGCGAAGCCTCTGCCATGTTCGACACGGGGTGATCCTTTTGGCGAACCAATATGCAACCCGTAGGGAACCGATTTTGGCCCCGTGAAACTTGTTTTCACGAGAGTCTTAGGTACCCACTTGAACTGCGGGTTCTCAAAAGCACCCAACGGCATTGCGGTGGAGGTTTTTAGGTTCGCCCGTGCCTTGCCTCGCTCGACGAGTTCATTGCACGGGCCTTTTTGTTGATACCAAGATTTCACCGCAGAGAACGCGGAGAGTAATTTGATTCAGTCAAGTGTCGAATCTGATAAGATATGACGCCGAAGTTGCGACGTAAGTCTATGCTTCTCTCCTCGTTTGGTCTATGTGGCAAAAGAGGTTTCATCGGACCAAAAGATATCAGTCCTCAAGTCTGAACTGCGGCGCACGATCATCGGCCGGATCGCGGCACTCGAACCGGGTCTCCGGCGATCGGAAGAAGCCGCTTTGATTGCCGGGTTTACGGACCTACCGGGATTCGCGAGTGCCCAAACGGTCCACTTGTTTTGCTCGGCCTTCCCGGAAGAGATCGCCACCAGCGAACTATTCGCAATCTCCTACGCGATGGGGAAGTCTGTGATCTGCCCTCGCGTGGATCGCTCCTCGCGTGCCTTGCGGCTCCATCGGGTCACCAACCCAGCGGCCGAGTTGTGTCGGGGTATCCGAGGCATTCCCGAACCACGCGCCGATCTCGTGGAAGTCCAGCCGCACGAGCTGGACTGGGTCCTTGTGCCCGGAATTGCATTTGACAGACGAGGGTTCCGATTGGGTCGAGGCGCGGGCCTTTACGACCGCTTATTACCGCTGCTACGACCCGATACACCGTGTTGGTCCCTCTGCATGAGCTGCCAGCTCGTGGAGGAACTGCCCGTCGAGCCGCATGACGCGCCCCTGGACGGATTCTTCTATCCAGGCCAAGTCGTTTGGGGCTGCCGGCGGACGACCCACATTGATTCGGTGCCGGATACGTCGGATTCGCCACCGAAGCCCGACCAAAGCGGACCGCTCAGTCGTCCTTGAGTTCGACGCTCGGGGGTGTCGCGTACGCAGCAAAGAGCTGGGGTAGACCTGACGACTTCGTATCACCGTCGTGCAGGATCACGCGGTAGTGAAACGAAATCGATTGTCCGGCCGGTAGACTGAAATCGCCCTTCTTCGAGTTTCCGAAGTCGTGCCAGCCGAAGGGATTGGCGGCAAACAAGCCGTAAGTGCGTACATGCCAAGTGGTGGGATAACGAAAGCTATCGGGTCGATTGAGCACGGCGATCCCAACAGTCTTCTCGTGGACCGGCCCGATGTAGTCAACCCACGGCGATGGCTGGCCCCAGGCTTTCTCGTCGGTCAGTCCTTCTGCATTGGTGATCTTGCCGCCAGCTTTCTTGTTCACGTCCATCGTTGAAGCCATGCGGAGGCCGAACATTCCTTCCTTGGTATCGTTGAAAGCGACCGGGCCGCTGGTCGCCTCAAGTTTGATATCAAAATCGATGATCCGCGCGCTCTTGGTGCCATAAAAGGTGACGTGCCGCTCGTCATCGAGGACCTTCCGACCATCCGGTGCGAGCCACTCATCTTTCGTTCGCATCCGGCCGATCACAGGACCGGCGACGATCATCTGTCGTGCAGACTCTCGGATTTTCCCGGATTCCTTGGATTCCCCCCAGAAATCGATACCATTCACGTTACCGAAGGTAAACCAGCAGGAGCGCTGATGCGGGTGATCGCGATCCTCACCAGCGATCTCCTGCATGGGATACGCCCTGGTGTAGGAATCGCCGGTCGGTCCGACCAAGGGGAAAAAGAACGGCTTGTGACCCGTGTCGACGTGATACTCAGTGAAGAGTCGTTGGTTTAGCGCGACGATCACATTGGATCCGTCAGTTCGGAACGAGATGCCAGAGGCCAGCCCGGAGTCGCCGTCAGGCATTCGTTTGAGAGAGTAAGTGGCGACTTGCCTGGCGGCGCCAGCGGTAAGAACTAGCGCCAGCGATCGGTGATCGCCCTCTTGGAAAACTTGGGCCCGGGCGGTTTCGTTCTGATCGCCCGCCTGGAGGGCATAGAGACCGACCGGTATGGCCGCTTCCACACGAAGGACAACCGGCGTTTCGCCGAGGTTTTGTTCCATACCCCTGACGGTCAATCGCCAATTCTCGGCCTGAGCCGGCCGCATCGCGATGACGAGGGCGATGCCAAGAGTGACGATCATTGGACCGTTGCGCCGGTGAGATCGAGCATCGATTCACTCTCCTCGAAAAGAATCGCGTTTGCGACGTCCGACCAACCGACTAAATCACGGGTTGGTCGATGCATCGACCAATCGTGTCGATGGTCGAACGAGCTCGATTCTATCGATGCGGCCCTGTGGAAACCAGCGAGTGACCACGACTTATCGTTGATGCACCGCCCCGACGCGTCTATCATTCACTATTGAGGTCTTTTCGGGCGGCGATCGCCGCTGCCGGCTCGGTTGGGTCCGGCTCGCATCCCCAGAATGGTTGAACCATGATCGAGAACAAGTGCTCGCACCGTATTACAAACGCAACCGCCGAGAATACACCCGGCGTTTCCGTCGCGAACGGTGATTTACTGCAACAGATCGAACGAGTTCTGGACGAGAAGGTTCGGCCTGAACTTGAGGCAGACGGCGGCGGAATCGTTGTCGTCGGGCTCGATGCTGACAACATTCTTCAAGTCCGGCTGACGGGTGCTTGCCAGGGTTGCTCTTCTTCGATCGTGACAATGAGCATGCGGGTCGAGTCAATCCTCAAAGTGGAGGTTCCGGAAATTCGATTCGTCGAGGCGGTTCTTTGATTCCCGTCGCATCACCAATCCCAGACGAACCGCCGTGGCTCTGGCCGCGGGCAGCTTATGTTCATGTCCCCTTCTGTGCGCACAAATGCGGTTATTGTGACTTTGCTTCACTGGCTGGAGTCGACCACCTGGCCGATCGTTACCTGACCGCACTCGAACGTGAGCTCGAGCGGTCGCTGGGCGAACCTCGCGAGGTCGATACGATCTTCGTCGGCGGGGGAACGCCGACGCGGCTGAATGTCGCCCAGCTTGCTCGGCTGACGGCGATGATCGCGCGCTGGCTGATCCTGGCGCCAGGCGGCGAGTGGACCGTCGAGGCCAATCCCGGCACGCTTGATGCCGGAAAAGCCGATGTCTTGGCCGCTGCAGGAGTGAATCGCGTCAGTCTCGGGCGCGCAGTCGTTTAACCCCGGCCTTTTGCGCGTGTTGGAGCGCAACCATGGTCGTGCCGAAGTCGAGCAGGCGGTGGAGATCGTTCGTCCTCGATTTCCCCGCTGGTCGCTTGATTTGATTTTCGGGGTTCCCGGATCGACGATCGACGACTGGAACGAGGATCTCGAAATCGCGCTCGATTTCGGACCCGCGCACCTTTCCTGTTATGGTTTAGTGTTCGAGAAGGGGACCGCGCTCTGGAACCAGTGGCGCAGCGGCCACGTAGCCCGATTGACGAAGAAGTTGAGCGGACGATGTTTGAGACCACGATCGAGCGGCTGGCTGGTGCCGGACTGAAGATGTACGAGATCTCGAACTTCGCGCGAGCCGGCCACGAATCCAGACACAACCTCGTCTACTGGGCGAATGACGCCTATTTCGGCTTCGGCCTTGGAGCAGCGCGTTACGTTCGGGGTGTCCGCTCGATCAATACACGTGATCTGCTCGCGTACTTTCGACGGATCGAGGCAGGGGAGCCAGCCACGGGCCCGCATGAGGAGTTGTCCGCGGAGGGAAGGGCTCGGGAGACAGCGATCCTGATGCTGCGGCGAACCAAGATCGGGATCGAGCGCGAACGACTTCCGCCAAAGAACCGGGTTCGACCTGGATGCCCTCGCCGGCGCAGTGATCGAGCGATTCAAGGCGCGGCGGATGCCTCGAGGACGACGGACTTCGGCTCCGCCTCAGTCGAGAGGGAGTTTTCGTAGCCGATATGGTCCTCTGCGAATTCCTCTGAATCGAGTGAATCGAGTTTTTTTCCTTCGAAGCGATTATCGTTCGGCAGATCGTCGCAACCGACCGCTTCATTCAGTGGATGTCCGACTGCCCGCTGTCCAGGAAACGATCATCCTCGTCGAAGCTGTCCGGCTCGCGTCGACAAATTGAAGGCCGCCGTCTGAAACAGGTTGCGAGAACTTGCGGCTAGCCTTGGCGTACGCTTCCACGAAGCCCTCCGCCTGGGTCCAGGCGATTACCTGGCTGATCTGTCTCACCATTAGTTCGAGCATCTCCTCGATTGTCGATGCGGCGACAGCCGAGGGCGCCGAAGCCAGGTTTGTTCCGGGGGCTGCGCGAGGAATGAACTCATCGACTCGAGACGCGCGACCCGATGGTTTTGGCCCGGCGGGAGGGGCTTGTGGCCTCGCCTCCGAAGACGCGGTCGCGGTAGGCATGCCTCGGCGGCTACTCTCAGACGACTCGTCGTCCGGCGACGGCGCCTTGTCTTTTGGCAGGCGTTCGGTGGGCTCCTTCGGGAGTCCGGCCGAAGTGTAGAGCTTGCCGTCGGCTCCGACACGACCCGGCAAGTTGGGGATGGACCGAGACTCGATCAACTGGCGGCGGATCTTGGCCACCAGCTCACGGCTGACGGCGAGCTCCTCGGCCATCCGTCGATCAGACCAGTCGTGATGCAGCTTCAGCTTGACTTCGACGGCACGACGGCGCTCCGCTCGCGTCAGTGGCAGTCCGTGGAACAGGTTGACGCTCGCGACGAAATCCAAGGCGTCTGTGAACGATCCTTGGCGGATCTCAGCACTGATCGTCCGCTTGCCCAGCATCACCGCGGCGGCATGTCGATGAAAACCATCAGCCAGCAGCAGTCGGCCATCGACTTCGAAGACCGTTATGGGCGGCAGCCGGTCCCAGGAATCGGCGTAACGCTCGACGGTAAAGTCGTCGAGACGGTCGCGGAGGTTGAGGTTCGGGTCGAGCACCAAGTCGTCGAGCGGGACATTGCGGATATTCATCGCGGCGATTCCGTTTGTTGTCAGCGCATCGCGCGGGCGGGAGGTCTTCTCAAACTGACACTGTCGGCCTATGATCGGCAGGGCGATTTGCGGCGGCTTGCGTCAGCTTTTCGGAAGAGGCAAAGTTCGAGGCGCGAGTTGACGATCATGCGGATTCTCGTGACGGGAGCGAGCGGCCAGCTCGGCTCGTACCTTCTCGATCAACTGATTGCGGAGCCTCACGAGGTCATTGCGTGGAGCGGGTCGACTGCCGGGCGGCGAGCCGGATTGCATTTGATGCAACGTGGATCTGACCGACGAGCGAGGAGTTGCCGCCGCTCTGGGAGACGCGAACCCCGATCTGTTGATCCACGCCGCCGCGATGAGCTCTGCGGAAGCGGTCCACCGCGATCGCGATCGGGGCTGGGCTGTGAACGTGGCGGGCACTCAGCTTTTGGCTGATTGGGCGGCGCGGCATGATCGACGCGTTGTCTTCACGTCGACCGACCTCGTCTTCGACGGCTCGAAATCCTGGAACCGCGAAGATGATCCCGCGGAACCGATCCTTGATTACGGAAGGACGAAGCGGGCAGCCGAGCCGTTCGTACTGGCGATTCCGCGGGGATTGGTTTCCCGGATCAGCCTGCTCTACGGTCCGACTCGCTCGGCGAGAGAGGGATTCTTCGACCGCGCCATAGCCGCCTTGCGTCAGGGACAGCCCCGGACGTTTTTCAGCGATGAGCTGCGGACGCCGATCGATTACCGCACGGCATCACAAATCCTGATCCGGCTGGCACTGTCTGAGTTGACAGGAATCATCCACGTTGGCGGTTGCGAACGACTCAGCCGGTTTGAGTTGATGCGACGGGCCGCCATCGCCCTTGGAATCGACCCGGTGCTGATCAGCCCAAACCGTCGTGCCGATGTACGGCTGGCGGAGCCCCGACCTGCCGACACCTCGCTGGATACGACGTGCTTGTGCCGTCTGATCCCCGATCTTGAGCGCCCGGGGATCGAGGCGGCTCTGGCCGCTAAACCAATCGCCGATGCGTGCTCCTCCACGTTCTCGTGACTGTCCAGCACGGACAATGCCGCAACGTCGATCTCGACAGCAACGTCAATGGTTACCCGATTCGATCGGCTCGTCGGGGCCCAGCCGGCTCCACGGCTTCGTTGAGTGTCGCCCCAAGCTGATCTCGCAAAAGGAAAAAGGCTGGATTACGAGTCCGATACATCCTGTTTTTTTCGTTAATGATTGTAAATGGAGGGACGGCCGACCCGCGAATGCCGCTGTCAATGGAAATCGTCCAGTGCCGCGCGGCGTGCTGGATGATCCGGGGAGCTAATTCGCCGGACTCGACGGGGACTGTAGCGCTTGCCTCCGCGCATAGTATTAAGAATCGAGTCGGCGAAGAGTGACGATCGTAGTCTTTGTCGACCGACGAACTTCCTGAGTCGAACCGAGGGAGCTGATCTCTTCGCTACGACAGAGTCTTTTCAATCCTGCCTGAGCGATCCGTCCGGGTTAAGTCGAGGAAGTCCTTCGAACATGCGACCGTACGTGGCCGGCATCATTTTGGACGCCGTTCACTCCTCGCTTGCCGTACCAAATCGTTCGAGAACATGCGATTCAATCGTGCGGACACATGCCATCAGTTCGTCTCGGAATCCACTGGAGGCACGATTCTTTGGAACGGTGCATTGGTTCATCTGTAGTTGAAGTTGGTGATCTGAGGAGATGACGTCGATTCACGGAAATCAGCGGGCAATTCGTCAACACCGGGTCCTGTCCATAGATAACTGAATATGCGATTACTGCTCCGACCTCAGGACAGCGCCTGTCTCGAACGGCGATTGCAACCCGCTTCGGTTGCGCCGGCGGATCGCCTGAGTGCGATTGCCGGCCGTTGGGTCGTCCACCCATTCTTGTTCGCGGTCTATCCGATCCTGGTCCTGGCCTCGCGGAACGCCGGGGAAGTACGAACCGGCGAGATGCTGCGTTCGATCGGTGCGGCGTTCGTCGCCGCGTTCGCGTTTTGGCTGGTCATGTGCCTGGTTCTGCGGAGCGCGAGCAAGGCCGGCCTGATTACGTCGCTGGCCATCGCAGCAATCGCGACTTTTAACCTGATCCAGGAAGCGTGCAATCTGACCGTGAGTCATTTGAGCAAAATCTGGGTGAGCGGCGAATACATTGTTCACCCGATGGCCTTGCTTTTGCTTGAAGCGCTCCTTGTCGTTGGGCTCTATCGCCTGGTCTGCGCTCACGATCAAGGACGTGCGACGGGCGACGTTTTTTCTGAACATTTTCGCTCTATTCCTGGTCATCTTTCCCGTCTCGATCTTCATTCTTGTGAAGGCGCCCTCAATCGGACGACTGCCCCGACAATCGGTCCCTTTTGAGTTGCCTCGGCCGTCGGATCTGGGGCAGATGCCGGACATTTACTACATTATCCTCGACGGTTACGCACGATCCGATGTCATGAAGGATCTCTTCGATTTCGACGTCGAGCCATTTCTCAAGCGTCTCGAGCAGAAGGGGTTCTAACATTGCGCGGCGCAGTACATCAAACTACTGTCAGACCCCACTCTCGTTATCCTCCTCGTTAAACGCCGTTTACCTGGACGATCTGGTCAAAGGGCTGGGTACAGATCAGACCGAGCTCAGCGACTTGATCGGTCGGAACAATGTGGTGGCGACGCTCAGGCCCCTGGATTACAAGTTTGTCACTTTCGCCACCGGATTTCGACCCGACCGAACATCCCGAGGCGGATGTATATTCGTCGCCTCGTCCTTATTTCAGCGGGTTCCAGAGGATGTTGGTTGATTCAACTCCGCTGCGGCAGTTTTTGCCTGGCTCCAACGATTTCAAGAAGAATGTCCCGTCGCGAGAACGACTTCTGTACTTGCTCGACCACTTGCCTGAGATCGCCCGGGACCGGGCTCCCACTTTTACGTTCGCTCATCTGCTCGCGCCCCATCCGCCCTTTGTTTTCGGGACAAAGGGCGAGCCCGTGGGGCCGCGTTATGTTCCTTTTGAACTGGCCAACAGGGACAAAGCCAGAGGTCGATTCATGCATCCGGAGCGGTTCATTGAAGGTTATCGCAATCAATCCGTCTTCATCACTCGCCGCATCGAAGAAACGATTGACCGCATTTTGGCAACTTCGCCTGAGCCTCCGATCATCATCCTTCAGTCCGATCACGGGTCGGAATTAAACCTTGACCCGGAAGACGTTCGGAATACTGACCTGAAAGAGCGAATGAGCATACTGAGCGCCTATTACTTCCCCGGCAAGAAGTACCAGGGCCTCTACGACTCGATCAGCCCCGTAAACTCGTTTCGTGTTGTCTTGAATACGTTTTTTGGCGCACGCATCCAACTGCTGGCTGACCGATCTTACTATTCGACATGGTCAGAGCCTTACAAATTCATCGAAGTCACCGATGCCGTCCGGTCGCCGGTCCCACCGCAACGCTGAGAAGTGGCACCACCCGCAGAGAAAGCCATTGGAGGAAGACCCCTTGTGTACGCAGCAATTACGGGCCCCGGAATTCTGTGAACAGGCGATAGGTCGTGCTTGTTATCAGCGTGCTTGGCCTTTTTCGAACAACGTTGCTCCCGGATATTCGCTCGGGATCCCGCTGGGGTGGGATAGGCTGCTAGAAACGCGGATCTACGTCACGAGAAGAGTCGCAGTACGTAGGCTTTTTGGACCGTTCTGGGAGTCGAGGCGGGAATGTGACCTATGATTCTATCAGAAGCGGTGGTTTTGAGTCATGGCGGGCGGGACCAGGCTGATGCAAATTCGGTCTTGAGCGGCTCCGACCAGTCCCCGTCCGTGGTGCACTTTTTATCCAACGCGGGACGTCCGAGTCAGAAATGTCGCCTACAGGATTAGGGGACCGCGCGAACTGTCCCGAATGGGTCCTTAATTCGTCAGGGAGAAGCCATGACGCTCGTTGCTTCCGCAGCATTGTTGACAACGTTGCTCGGATCATTACCGTACGTGTTCGGCTACCTGGATCCCGGAACCGGAAGCATGGTTCTCCAGGTCGTGTTCGCGGGCATGCTCAGCAGCGCGTTCTTTTTGAAGTCCTGGCTCCGGCAGTTCAGAGCAGGCCTTTCCAGCAAACACAAAAATGAATCATGACGCACTCGCTATCGTCGGTCTCGTTTCGGGACCCGGCGGGCTTCGTCTTTTGTCGGGATGGTCGGATCTGGCGGCAGGTGAATCAGGTTTACCGGCCGCACTACGATCTGCTAAAGACATCCGGACTGTACACCGAGCTTGTTGAGGAACGTCTACTGGTCGGGCATGAGGAGCTCGATGCGGAGCCGTTCGCGCCTGCGCTTGCGTACAAGGTGCTCGAGCCGGAGTTGATCGAGTTCATCTCGTATCCCTATGAGTGGTGTTTCAGCCAGTATCAAGACGCGGCGCTGACGGCGCTCGAGATCGAGCGACGTGCTTTGGCACGGGGAATGACGCTCAAGGATTGCAGCGCGTACAATTTGCAGTTCCAGTCAGGCCGGCCGATATTCATCGATACCTTGTCGTTCGAGACCTACCGCGAGGGCGAGCCTTGGACTGGCTACCGCCAGTTCTGCGAGCACTTCCTCGCGCCGTTGGCATTGATGAGCCTCGTGGACCATCGGCTCGGCCAGCTTTGTCGCACGAACATCGACGGCGTCCCGCTGGATCTGGCTGCCCGGATCTTGCCTTGGCGGTCACGACTGCGGTGGGGACTCGCGCTGCACCTCCACTTGCACGCTGTCCCTTCAACGGTCGCATTCAGGTCCGGCCGATTCGCAGCGGGTCGGCAGAATCAGCTTGCACGCCAGGCTCGGTTTGATCGATAGCCTCGAATCAGCCGTTCGCGGACTAAGATGGCGACCGCGCGGCGGTGGATGGGCGACTTATTATCAGGAGAACACCTATTCTCCTGAAGAAATGCAGCTCAAAGCTCGCCTCGTAGCCGAGTTTCTGGAACGTACCGAGTCGAAAAAAGTATGGGATCTCGGGGCCAATACCGGTTATTTCAGCATGATCGCGTGTCGCCGAGGGCTAACCACGGTCTCATTCGACCTCGATGCCGCCTGTGTCGAGCGAAATTACCTCGAAGCCAAACAGCGAAACGAGACAAAGATCCTGCCGCTCTTGCTGGACCTATTCAACCCCAGCCCGCCATCCGGCTGGCTGAATCGTGAGCGAGCGTCGATTTTCGACCGGGGAAAGCCCGACTTGGTGTTAGCTCTCGCGTTGATTCATCATCTAGCGATTACAGGCAATCAGCCGCTGGAAAACCTGAGCGAGTTTTTTGCAGGGCTCGCACCCTGGCTTGTGATCGAATTCGTACCGGAGACCGATTCGCAGGTTCAGTCGTTACAGGCAAGCCGGCGCGGAATTCATCACCCGTACAACCCGGTCATTTCGAAAGCTGTTTTGCCACGCATTTCACCAAGATCGTCGCGGAGCCTGTCTCCGAGAGCGGCCGGATCCTCTACTTGATGCGACGCCGCGACGATTGACGATCAGGCTTTATCGGCCACCTGCGACGTTCGCCGGAAGAACCAATAGGCCGGAATACCAAGCAGGATGATGCCGATCCCGATTAGGGATTCGAATCGGCTCTGATGATCAGCGAGCATGTTCCCGAGCAACAAGAGCGCGGCCGCGACATACAAGAGCGGCGTAAATGGATATCCCAGCGTGCGGTAGGGGCGCGGTAGCTCGGGCCGTCGGACGCGCAGGACGAACACGCTGGTGATGGCCAGCAAGTAGAAGACGTTCGCGCCGAAGATAACATAAGTGAACAGCAGGTCGTACAGCGGCTTGGTATTCAGCTTTTCCCACGCGCCCGTGATCCAAGTGGGCAAGACGTCACTGTCGGCGGGCGGCCGAACAAGGATCAGCACTGTTCCCGTAATTGTCAAGAGAATTGCCCAGGTCCCTTGAGAAAGGATCGCGTTTGCCGGCGTGTGGAACCGGGGGTGCACCTTACAAAGGCCCTTCGGGAACACCCCGTCGCGGGACATCGCGAAGTAAGCTCGTGGTCCAGTCAGCGCATTGCCGTTGAGCGAGATAAACGTCGAGCACATGACCAGGATCGAGATAAAAAAGACTCCACTGTCACCGCGTAGCTCCTTGCAGTAAACGGCCGCGACGGCTTTTTCGACATGTCCGGCCTCCCGAGTGGCCGAGGTGACCGCCGACATCGGCAAGACGTAATGATATGCCAAAGTCATACCCAGATAGACTGCGATCAAGACGGCCATTCCCGTGATCAGCGAGCGGGGAACATTGCGCCCGGGTCACGGATCTCTTCCGCGAGCGGCGTGACGTTGGTCCAGCCATCATAAGCCCAGAGCACGCCGACCATGGCCGTCATCATGCCGGTGAAGACGGACCCGTTCATCACGCTTGGCCAGATGGGTGACAGGTTGGAGACCGAACCCTTGTCGAGGAGAAACGGCATGGCCATCAGCATCCCGATGCCGCTGACCTTCAAGATTGTGCCGAGGACCTGGAGTGTGCCGCCCGATCGCGTGCCGAGGACATTGACCGTGGTCACCGCTGCGATCGCAAGCACGGCTACACTTGCCTGCCAGGTCTCGGCGCTGAACATCTCGGGCGGGGGCAGCAATTGTGTGAAATATCGGGCGAAAGCCGCGGCCAGGGTCGCCATCGAGCCGCTTCTGACGATCAGCAGCTCGACCCAGCCAAACAGAAACGCCGGCAGAGCGCCGTAGGCCGCTCGCAGGAAGACATAAAGGCCGCCCGCCTGTGGCAGCATCGCGCCGAGCTCAGCCAGGGTCAGGGCTCCCGCCCCGCTGAAGAGTCCGCCGATCACCCAGACCATCACGATCCCGCTCATGAATGGAACGTCGTGGGCCACGGTGGCCGGGACCAAGAAGATCCCCGATCCAATCACAGATCCGACGACTACGCAAAACGCGTCGATCGGTCCCAGGACCCGAGGCAGCGTAACAGACTTGCGATCGGTCGTCGCGGCGTCGGCCATAGAGAGCGTTCCCCAAATAGTCATTCGTTATTCAGTAAAGCGTCGTCTCAACACGGCTCGAGAACGGCCGATCGGATTTGCGGTCAGCGAGCTGTGTTCGCGGACCGAGCCAGCTCTTGGGCCCGCTTGAGAGCGGTCGTTGCTTTCTTGATCCGTTCCACGGTCTCTGATCGATCGATGGCGAGTTGCTTCGTATCCTTAGCTTCGAGTGCCTGGCGGATCGCGGGCAGCGGCCAACAGGCGTAACCGGTGGTCAAGCCGGGAGCGTAGATCGCGTGCTTGAACCAGGGGCGACCCGGCAGTCCGTTTTCGAGCAAGAAACGTCCGCTCGACCTTGGAGAGTGAGTCATTGAGTGCGGCCAGGTCTTGAGCGCGGATCTCGTCGCGAGCCCTCAACGCCTCTGTTGCTCGGTCGAGCTCCGCGGATTCGACCTGAAAAGCACGCACGGCTTCGACCAGGCTTTCAACTCCCTTGAACTCGGCCGCCTGCTCAGTCTTGGCCGAACCAGCCTTTCTCACTCGCTTCGCATGAATCAGGCGTAACTCGTCGACATGCTCGCGCAGCGCCTGGCCGTAAGGGACGAATTTGAGCGGCAGGATGTCGGCCGCGGCCGCTCGCATAACAATCAAGGTATACAATCGAGCGGCGGTGGCGTGAGACAGGAATTCGGGGTCGCCAAACTTCTCCATCCAGTTGAAGTCGTCGTAAATCGAGTGGTAGACCCCATAGCCTCCCTTGAACCCGACGTCGATGGTAGGCACCGCAAGGTGATCGACGAAGACCGTATAGTCCGATCCTGAGCCGAGAAAGCCCATTTGAGGCGTAAAACCATGGGATTGAGAGGCTGAAGCCGAGTCCTCCCAGGCCGGGTCGTTGAGAACCAGAGGCGCGCTGTCAGCCCAGGCGGACCGGCGGGCTTCGGTCCAAGTCTCGCGGAGTGACTTGCCGGTTCGGGGCTCGGTGATCGATCCGGCTGCGTCCAACACGAGGTCGCGCAGCGAGGGGATGCCCGCCATCGTGAGCTCGGGCCCACTGACCGCTGAATCGACATTGAGCAGAAGCACGGCTTTTTCGTCGATCGACTTGGCGTTCTCCTCGGCCCACTCGGTCGAGCCGACCAGGCCGTATTCTTCGGCATCCCAGCTCGCATAAAGCAGTGTTCGCCGCGGTTTCCAGCCGTTTTTCACAGCGGACCCCAGAGCACGGCACATTTCGAGCGTGGCGGCGGTGCCGCTGCCCGGATCGACCGCGCCGTAGACCCAGGCGTCGCGGTGGTTTCCAACCATGACCCAACGGTCGGGCTCGACCGTGCCGGGAATCGTGGCGATCACGTTCCAGATCTTGCGAATCTGGTAATCCATCATCGATAGCCATATTGACCTCGGCGGGACCAGGCCCAACGTGATAGGCCAAGGGCAGCCCGCCTTGCCAGCCTGAAGGGACGCTCGGGCCAGCCAGGAGCTTGAAGAGCTCCTGGGCGTTGTCATAGCTGAGAGGAAGGGATGGGATCGCCGCGAAATACTCGTTCCGTTTGAGTCCCGTCTGCTTTTCCCACTCAGCGATTGTCTGAATAAAGCCGACGCCGTTCATCATGCGTGATTCTTGGCTTCCGTCAAAAAGCGTAAATCCATTCACAGCGTTGATGGGAAGCCGCTTCGCTCCCTTGATGGAAGGACCAAAAGGCGTCGATGGATCGCCCGGTCCAAGCGAGAGGAACTGGACACTGCCGCGCTGAATCGCCGAGCCGGGTCGAAAGTGACCGTTCGGATAGACGTCGCCCTTGGCGTATCCATCGTCGGCCGGGTCGGAGTAGATCAGGATGCCCTTGGCGCCACGTTTTCTGCGCGTTCAGGACCTTGAGGCCGCGAAATAGTCCACCATAGCGGGCGAGCACGATCTTGCCGCTTGACGCCGATGCCCAACTTTTCCAGTGCCTGGTAGTCTTCGGGCCGACCGTAATTGGCGTAGACCACCTGACCCGACGCTATACCGGAGACGCCGTAGCCATTGAACGCTCCGAAGGCCGCGCTGCTGGCCGAGTCCTTGTCGGTCGAGACGGGCTCTTCATTCAAAGAAAGGATTTTCTGAATGGGCCGTTCGATTGCGAGCTCTGTCGAGAAACGCGTGCCAGGATAATTGAGGAGCACTTCCAGCTCAGCAAGTTCCGCCTTCCAGCCCCATTCGCGAGTTTGTCCCGGACGAACACGGCGGTCTTGTAATCAGCGGGCGTTCCAGCGACGTGCGGTTCCGCGGTCAGGATACGGAGCCATTTCCGCGCGTTCTCTGGGGTCGGCACGGCGACGGCGTGCGCCTCCGCGTCGAGCTGGGTCGAACGGGAGCGTGGACGTGAATCCCAGCGGAGTTGAGGTAGCCGGCGAACCCGTTCGAGTTCGCCACACGGCGAAGCGGGCGGGTCGGAGCCAAAGGTGGGCTCGATCCATGCGGTCAACATCAAGACGATCGCCACCGGACGGCCAAGGCAGTGCCAGAGTCGCCTCATCAAAGAGTCCTTTCTCAAGAAATAACATGCTTGACAGACTCAACGTCTCGGGACAACACTCAGGGTGGCTCCCACCAGTCGGCTCAGTCGGCGGGGAGGGAGAGAGTCGTCCGGTGGCCGGGAAGTCACCTCAAGAGTGCAACCACAACGCCGGGAAACGGCACCAGGATACGTTTCCTGGGCCGTGGTTGATAGAGGTCTGTAAGCCAGCGATTCGCCTCCGTTGTTTTTCGTCTGTTCGTCATGTGACAACCGAGAGGCATCGCAGTCCGATGCGACCCTTGTCCAGAGAGTTGCTGCCGCAATCAGTCGCCACTCATGGCGACTGCTTCAGCCGCCGGCGTTGTCCGAATGCCGCATGGCCCTCGTATTAATCGCTCGAAACGAGAGTCGTGGGCCAAGAACGGCCGACGCGATGCGCATGGATGGCACCATCGATTCCTGGTACCTTGTGAAGGGTCACGTCATGGCTTTGTCGTTCACAGTTGGCGGCGCCCGAGCTACATTTGACGGTCAATTCGCTGAAGAAGTGGCGGGTGTGCTCGATCACGCCTTCGGCGCTGAAGGAGAATGGGAGGGAACAGCCTCCGCTCCACTACGGAGAGCTCGCCGATTCCGGCTGGTCGGAACTCCAGAGACGAGCAATCGAAGAGTTGGGCAAGGACACGATCCCGAACTTGACCGCTCTCGGCTTGGAGGGACGAGGAGTCTACCTGCCCGCTCAAGTCCAGACCGCATCGTTTCCGCTCTCCCGCGGCGGACCGCTGAAATGTGCCAGTCTACTGGGCTTGCGTAACGAGCTGGTCGAGTTGGCGGAACGGTGGGAGTTACCATTGGACGACGAAGGACTTCAGCAATTGCTTCGCGTCGCTCATGACCCCGACGACGGCTGGGTCGCCGATGCCCCGGAGATCCTGACCTTCGCTCGTCTCGTCCTGGCCGCCAACGAAGCCGCTCGCCGCGATTGCCCGCTCTGGCTGGTCGGACCAAGATCAACGGGAGCTCACTTGCTCGCCGGACCGCGACGAGCGGGAGCGTGAGCTCCCTGCCGCTGTACGTCGACTCGATGACCTCAGACGATGGTCACCAACTCTCGTCGTAAGCTCAATTTCATATCGCTGATTGAGAATCGGGTACTCCGACCAGTCGCGATAGTCAAAATGCCACCACTCAACCTCGTTGACCGTGAAGCCCTCTGCCTCCATGGCGTGGCGGAGCAGATCGCGATGCCAGCGCTCGCGTGAAGTACCGCCAGGGTAGTCGGGATTCGAGCGCGGGAGAACTCATCGTAGCCACCGACCATCTTCGCCGGCATGCCGGTCGCGCGGTCGTAGAGCGTCAGGTCCACAGCCGCCCCTCGATTGTGTTTCGATCCCTTGGACGGGTCGGCGACGAAGATCCGACCGGAGTCCGGCGTGGCTTCCCAGAAGAGCTTGGTGACATGCCAGGGCCGGTAGGCGTCGTGGATCAACAGACCATAGCCGTGCTTTTCCAGCGATCGGTGAGCGCCGCACCAGGGCCTCCGCGGCCGGCCGCTGAAGAAAAGCCCGGGCTGACGTGTAAAACGGGACGCCCAGAAAGTTGTTGTTGGTCGCGTACCGAATGTCGAGGCGGATGGTCGGGTCGAGCTTGATCAGCTCGACAAGCTCGGGCTTACGAAATTGACCGGACTCACTCGGGGGAACGAGCTGTCATGATCTCCGCGCGGATCGCTTCGACCGGACGTCGCGGCGTGATCCGGAACGTCTTCCCTCCTTCCCCGTCGAGCCGGCCGGCGGCGGAAGGTGACTCCTGCCGCCTCAACCTGGGTCGCGCGTCCTTTGTCGTCGCGAGTGAAGATCAGTCCCTCCCCGGCATAAAGTCCGCTATCGGGAAAACGAAACCGGTCCGGCCCGTCTTCTTTCAGCGGATATTCAAAAAACCACTCGATCAAGGCATGAAGCTGGCCATCCTTCTCGAGAATGTAAAGGACGTCATGATCCCAGCCATATTCGCCAATCAGCCCATCCCAACGACCGGGGCATGGGGCGGGCTTGCCGATTGGGACCCTCTGATACGTCACGCCCTCCAAGGGTGGCTCGATTGTCCGCCGAGCGTAAGTTTGAGCCCGTGTACGAGCCGATCGTCGACGACGAGCGCATCACCCAGGGCTCGAACCTCAGGCCCTGTGACCGCGCGCTCAGGAACAACTTGCCAGCTCGCTCGATGAAATTGATTGCCTTGTCGCCGCTGATGTAATCGTCCTTCCAGCTTGTGCGCTCGTTCGCGAGGGATGGGATCGGTGGTTTCGAGGACGGGGAGCGGCCGGCCTTCGCGGACCGCCAGCACCTGGCGAAGAGCGGTCTCGGCGATGTGCTCGGGCGATGCCGTTGGCACAGTCCACGCTCGTGATGACAATGGCTCCCAGCTTGGCGTCGGGTAGACACTCCAGCTCGGTTGCGAAGCCATAGACCGCCCCGCTGTGGCCGATCCGTCGGTGATCGTCGAGCTTCGAAAGTGAGAAGCCAAGGCCGAACGGGGTGACTCGCCGGGTTTGCCAAGCTGCGGCTCGGTCATCAGCTTCGAGTGTCTCGGCTTGACGATAGGTCCGCTTGGACCGCGTCCGTCGGCAAGGAGGAAGCTCGAACGAAATGACCCAGATCCGACGACCGTCGAGACCAGGTTGCCCGCTGGTCCGGTGCCGAGCAGGAACGTTGGAGTGGCGATGGACTGTCCGTCGTAAGTCCACATCAAGCCGGAGGCCATTTGCTCCACCAGTTTGGGACCGGGTTCAAAACTTGAGCGGGACATTCTGAAGCGGCTCGAGCAGCGCGTGTTCGATCGTCGCGGGCGAACGGCTCGCCGTCGAACACGTTCCACGACCGCGCCGACGACCGCGACTCCCGCGTTGGAGTATTTCGTTCGTGTACCTGGTTCAAAGACAAGGCTCGTGCTCGCGAGACTCCGGACGACATCAATCAACTTCGGTGGTGCCGGATCGAAGTAGTGGCCCAACGGGGGCTCCCGCACCAGGCCGGAGCGGTGCGACATCAATTGCCGGAGCGTGATCGGGACGTTGAACGGGTTTCGAGGAGCTGAACTCGGGCAAGTAACGACTGACCGGCGCATCGAGGTCGAGCGGCCCTGTTCGACGAGCTGCATGACCGCGAGATCGGTGAACAACTTGGAAACCGACCCAACCCGGTAGACCGTATCGGCCGTCGCCGGAACCTGTCGTTTCGGATCGGCGAAGCCGAATCCCCGAGCCCACAAGATCCGCTGATCGTCGACCAGGCGCAATCGAAGAGCGCGGGCAGCCCCTTCGCTTTGACCTCCGAGGCGATCCAGCGCTCCAGCTTCCGCACGGCTTCCACGTAGGGACGGTCGCGGCCACAACCGGTTCTGCGATGACAGCCGGGGAAAACGCTCCTGCCAACGACCAGCCCCATGAGGACCGTGTAGCCGACGAAGTCGCGTCCGCAAAACGCCATTGCAATTCTCCGCACGAATTAGGCTCAGACTTCAGTTCACCAGAGAATGATGTGCATAGCAGCAGTCGGCGGCACAAGTCAGCTAATCGGGGCGATCTCGGCAAATCCAGACGACAAGACTAACGATCGATCGGTACCGGAAAATCGCGGCGATGCTCCACAACCCGACGAACAGACAGTTGTCCAAAGCGTCTAAGGGAAAGACGAGATGATCGTCGGTCGAGTGCGAGGGGCTGGATATCATGGTCAACGGATCGCCTTGGACAAGGTCGTTTGCTCGTCCGGCCGCGAGGTCTGGCAGGGCAAGCACTCTTCAACATTTCTCGGCCCTCGCTCGATCCTCCATTCTCAATTGTCCCATCGAGGAGCCATCTCAATGCGTCGAAACTTGTTTGAGTCGAGGTCGGTCTCGGTGCTGATTGTGGCGGGAATCTGGATCGGAGTTTGCGGATGTGGCGCGGAGTCGGCGAGGGAATCGGCTGTTAACCACGCGGAACTATTGCGACAGCGAGATCACCTGTACCGTCCAGTTTCGGCTGGGAGTATGCCTGTCGCGCAGGGCAGAGCGGGAGCCCCGGCCCAGCGGCCTGAACGCGGCGATGCCGGCTGTCCCAGCCGAGGCTGCACCGCGAGGCGGGAAGGCAGAAGGCCAAGGCAGTGATTTCCGCCGGATCCTTACGGCGAACCGGCAGAGCAAAGTCGTCGGCGAGGCCTACGACAAGATCGTCGACAATCCCTTTCATCTTGCCGCCAGCGAGCCGCTCTCGACTTTCTCGATCGATGTCGACACCGCCAGCTATGCCAATGTGAGGCGCTTTCTCAGCCAGAACACGCTTCCACCCAAGGACGCCGTCCGCATCGAGGAGATGCTCAATTATTTCCCCTATCACGATGCGCCTCCTTCGCATTCGAGTGAAGACCCGTTCGCCGTCCATGTCGAGGTCGCCGGCTGTCCCTGGAATGCCCAGCACCGGCTGGCGCGCATCGGCATCGCCGCCAAGCCGATCGACCAGTCCAGCCGGCCGCCCAGCAACCTCGTCTTCCTGGTCGACGTCTCGGGCTCGATGCAAGCAGCCGAACAAGCTTCCCTTGGTCCAGTGGGCCTTTCAGCGACTCGTCGAGCAGCTCGGCGAGAACGACCAGGTCGCCATCGTCGTCTACGCGGGGGCCTCGGGACTGGTGCTGCCCTCGACTTCGTGCATCAACAAGGCCGAAATCCTCTCGACCATCGATCAGTTACGCGCCGGCGGCTCGACCAACGGCGGTGCGGGCATTCAGCTTGCCTATGACGTCGCCACCCAGAACTTCATCAAGAAAGGCACGAATCGCGTCATCCTGGCGACCGACGGCGACTTCAACGTCGGGGTCACCAGTCATGGACGACCTCATCCGCCTGATCGAGGCCAAGGCCAAGAGCGGAGTCTTCCTCAGCGTCCTGGGCTTCGGCATGGGCAACATCAAGGACAGCACGCTCGAGAAGCTCGCCGACAAGGGGAACGGCCACTACGCTTACATCGATTCACCGCGCGAGGCCTACAAGGTCCTCGTCGAGGAGATGGGCTCGACGCTGGTCACCGTCGCCAAGGACGTCAAGATCCAGGTCGAATTCAACCCGGCGAAGGTCGGTGCATACCGGCTGATCGGCTACGAGAACCGGATCATGGCCCACCAGGACTTCAACGACGACACCAAGGACGCCGGCGACATCGGCGCGGGCCATCACGTGACGGCCCTCTACGAGCTGGTCCCACCCGGCGAGGAAGCAAACCTCACCGGCGTCGACCCTCTCAAGTACAGCAAGGCCGCGAAGCCGAGTGGCATCGAGCCCGGAATCGTTCACGGTCAAGCTCCGCTACAAGCGGCCGGACGGCGACACCAGCCGTTTAATGGAGATCGGCGTCACCGACGAAGGACGATCGCTCGGCCGAGTCGTCGGACCGACCTCAAGTTCGCGTCGGCGGTCGCCGGCTTCGGGATGCTGCTGCGCGACTCTCCGTACAAGGGGAGCATGACTTACGCGGGGGTCATCGAGATCGCCGAGCCGACCTTGGCTCAAGACCCATCGGGGTATCGCAAGGAATTCCTCGCGGCCGTTCGACAGGCCTGCAGCAGCGTTTGTACGAAAGATGATTGGCTGCGGCCACCGACGTCGTTCGCAATGCTAGCACGGTCCGCGAATTGTGGAATCTTTCGCGGACCGACTAAGAAAACCCGGCATCGCACGTCTATGACATTGAATGGAGCAGGACGTTGGCCTCTCCCGCGGGTGCCCCCTTGCGAGCCGGGTGATGTCAAGAGTGGAATCGACCGAGCACCAATCGTGGGTCGGAGACGCGGTGGCTCGCTTTGAAGGGCCGCTGACGCTCTACGCGTCTCGGTTATTGCGCGACGCCGAAGCGGCCCGGGACGTCGTCCAGGAGACGTTCTTGAAGCTGTGCGCGGCGGATAACGCATCAATCGACGGGCACCTGGCCGAGTGGCTCTTTACCGTTTGTCGCAACCGGGCGCTAGACGTTTTGCGGAAGGAGCATCGGATGAGTCAATTACGCGACGAACAAGTGCTTCGATGCCTGAGCCCGGCCCCGAGCCCACTCGATCTTGTCGAACGTGGCGAGCTGTCCGGACGAATCCTGGATCTGCTGGAATCCTTGCCGCCGAATCAACGCGAGGTCATCCGGCTCAAGTTCCAGAACGGGTTCTCCTACCAGGAAATCAGTCGCATCAGCGGCCATAGCGTCTCCAACGTCGGCTACTTGATCCACGCCGGGATCAAGACGCTCCGGGGCAAGTTGTTCGATGGCCAGGCGGCCGAGGTCCACGTCTAACGCAAAGAGGAGAACCTGCCATGACCTTCGATCCCGATGATCCCCGCCTCACTGCCTACGCGCTCGGCGAGCTCGACCCGTCCGAACATGCGGCCATCGAAACCATGATCGACGAATGTCCCGAATGCCGCCAAGCCGTTGAGGAGATCCGAAAGACCGTCGCATTGCTCTCGCAACAGCTCAAGGAAGAGAAGGAGACTCACTCCCAGCCGGTGGGGCTGAACCATCAGGTGGTCTCCGAAAGCTTCGGCTCGTGTCGCGCGGCGATTCTCGAACAATACCCAGCTGACGGCCTGAGGGAACCGAATACCCGATAACGACGCTCGTGATGGGCTCCGATCGTTCGGTACATGGGCCGCGCTGCTGTGCTGATTGCGTCTAATGATCAGCTTCCGGCTGTCGGTTCCAAACTCACACAAAGCAGTGACCCATTCGGGGAAACTACCTTGTCTTGAGCATGCCGTTCAGCTTCGGCCGTACCGAATCATGGTCGCACTTTGACGGAATTGCGGACCAGCAAACTCCGCAGCGAGTATTTGGGCTCCGAAACAACCGGTTGGGGGCGTCGCTGCCGAGCCCAAGGGGCTCATGGTCGCCGACAACCGTGCGAGTCGAGGCCATGGGCGGCATGGGTGGGATGGGCGGCGGCATGTCGGGGGAGGCTCAGTCGGAACGACAGCGAGTCGCTGTGTATGCCAACAAAGGAGTGAATTTCCAGTTCGCGGACGGCTCGGTCCATTTTCGGAATGAGTCCCTCGATGAAAGCGCCAATTTCTACAATCGTCCTATGCCAGGCGGTTCTTCCGTCAAAAACGCGAACAGGCCAAGCGGGCTGTCGGATGATTTCAGTCTGACGCAGGTCCCTCGCCTCGCGAAGCGCATCGGCCGCCGAGCCAAATAGTGCGCTTCGGGCAGTCCGAAGGCCGGGCCGCCGGCGCGGCCTTGGATTCGCTTGCCGAGAAGCAGCCCGCCAGTCCGGCCGACGGAGAGCAAGCCACTTTCCAGCTTGGCAAATCGAAGGACCGCAACAGCAACGCCCGTCAGACTGGGCGAGGGAGAGCGAGAGCTCGCCTTGCAGTTGTCGCAAGTGCCGGCAGCCGGCCGTCACAGCCGATAAGCAAGCACCGGCAGCCGCAGCCGCCCCGGCTCAGCAGGGCCAAGCCCTTCCGGCGGCGCTCCAGGATGAACCGCCGGCGCCGGAGCCCGTACAAAGAGAGGCACAAGTTGACGCCGAAGCATACGCCGCGATCGTCGACAACCCATTCCAACAGGTGAGTCTGGACCGGCAATCGACCTTCTCGATCGACGTGGACACGGCCAGTTATTCCAACGTTCGGCGGTTCCTCGTCCAGAATTCGCTTCCACCCAAGAACGCCGTCCGCATCGAGGAGATGCTCAATTACTTCCCCTATCACGACGCGCCTCCCTCCAGCGCGAGCGAGGAACCGTTCGCCGTCCACGTTGAAGTGGCGGGATGTCCCTGGAACGCTCAGCACCGACTCGCTCGCATTGGAATCGCCGCCAAGCCCATCGACCAGTCGAATCGGCCCGCAAGCAACCTTGTCTTCCTGGTCGATGTCTCGGGCTCGATGAACGCGGACAATAAACTCCCGCTCGTCCAGTGGGGACTTCAACGGTTAGTTGAACAGCTCGGCGAGAACGACCGAGTCGCCCTGGTCGTCTACGCGGGGGCCGCTGGCCTGGTTCTCCCCTCAACCTCGTGCCAGAATAAGGCCGAGATCCTCTCAGCCATCGAGCAGCTCCAGTCCGGCGGCTCAACCAATGGCGGCGCCGGAATCCAGCTCGCTTATGATGTCGCCGTCAAGAACTTCATCAAGAATGGGACCAACCGGGTCATCATGGCGACGGACGGCGAGTTCAATGTCGGTCTCATCCCGCGTCCCGAGCTGATCCGTCTGATCGAGGCCAAGGCCAAGAGCGGCGTCTTCCTCAGCGTCCTGGGCTTCGGCATGGGCAATATCAAGGACGCGACTCTGGAACAAATCGCGGATAAGGGAAATGGCCACTACGCCTACATCGACGCACCGCGTGAAGCTTATAAGGTGCTCGTCGAAGAAATGGGCTCGACCCTGGTGAATGTCGCCAAGGACGTCAAGATCCAGGTTGATTTCAACCCGGCCAAAGTGGCTCAATTCCGCTTGATCGGCTACGAAAACCGGATCATGGCTCACCGAGGACTTCAACGATGATACCAAGGACGCGGGCGAGATCGGCGCGGGCCACCATGTGACGGCGCGTCTACGAACTCGTTCCGCCGAATCCAGCCGCGGGAGCTACGGTCCTCACCGCGCGGGCCGGCAAGAACACCGCCGCTGATCCCGAGCAACAAATCCGAGTCGCTCATCGTCAGACTGCGCTACAAGAAGCCAAGCCAGGACACCAGCCGATTGATCGAGCAAAAGGTGGTCGACACCAACCTCGATTACAGCCACGCCTCGAACGACTTGAAATTCGCCACGGCCGTTGCGGGATTCGGCATGGTGCTACGAGGCTCCAACTACAAGGGAAGCCTGACTTACGCCGGCGTGCGCGGAGCTTGCTCAACCCACGCTGGCGGATGATCCTTCGGGCTACAGGCGAGAGTTCCGCGATCTGGTGAACAAGGCCCGGACGTTGAGCGCGGCGCATTGAAACGAGCCTTGGCGGGCGGGTGTCGTCACGGTAGAACGGAAAAACGGAATGAATTCCGTTCTACGAAGGAAAGATGATCATTCTCTGATATGACCTTCTCCGAGGACGATCCACTTGGTGCTGGTGAGCTCGCGCAGACCACACGGGCCGCGCGCGTGGATCTTGTCGGTGCTGATCCCGATCTCGGCGCCGAGCCCGAGCTGGCCACCGTCATTGAATCGTGTGCTGGCGTTGACCATCACCGCTGAGCTGTCAACCTCGTTGATGAATCGCTGGGCAGCCGCGAAATCGTTCGTGACAATCGCGTCGGTGTGCCCTGATCCGTGCCGGGTGATATGGTCGATCGCCTGGTCGATCGACTCGACCACTGCGATCGCCAGAATCAGGTCGAGGAACTCGGTATCCCAGTCGGACGGATGGGCGACCTTCATCCCGGGAACGATCTGGCATGCGACCGGATCTCCGCGCATCTCGACGCCCTCGCGGGTCAAAACCTCAGCCGCCCTGGGCAGGAACTCGGCGGCGATCGCCCGATGGACGAGCAGCGTTTCGGCCGCGTTGCACACGCCCGGGCGCTGAACCTTGGCGTTTCGGATGATGTTGACCGCCATCTCGAGATCGCAGCGAGCGTCCACGTAAACGTGGCAGTTTCCTTGATAGTGTTTGAGAACAGGCATCTTCGCGTCGGCGACAACGCGGCGAATCAGGCTTTCTCCTCCTCGAGGAATCGCCAGGTCGATGAACTGCGGAAGGCCGAGAAGCTCACCGACCGCGGCTCGGTCGGTGGTCGTGACAAGCTGAACCGAGTGCTCGGGAAGTCCGTGAGCAGGCAGCTCGGCGGCCAGTATGCGGTGGATCGCTCGATTGGTGTTGATGGCCTCTTTGCCGCCTCGTAGGATGACGGCGTTGCCACTCTTGACGCAAAGCGCGGCTGCATCGGCCGTCACGTTGGGACGGCTCTCATAGATCATGAAGATCACGCCCAATGGGACGCGCACCTGGCGGACTTCCAGCCCATTGGGCCGTCGGCTCGATGAAATGACCTCGCCGATCGGATCAGGGAGCGCCGCCACATCGCACAGCCCCTGCGCCAATTCCTCAATGCGTTTGCCGTTCAACGTCAAGCGGTCGATCGCCGCCGCGCTCAGGCCAGCCGCTGGTGCGGCCTCGACATCGCGCGCATTGGCGGACAAGAGCTCATCACCTCGCTGCCGAACCGCAGCCGCCGAACCGACCAGCCAGGCGTTCTTGGCGGCTCCTCGAGCGACGGCTAGCTGTCGCGATGCCCGTTTGGCGGCTTGAGCCATCGACGAGTACGAAAGCGCCGAATTGACGATGCCCGCATCGACAGGTTCTTCGGTGGTCACCGTCAGGCTCATCGCGGATTCTCCCAACCTTGCACGGCGGTCCAGACCCGGATCGCATCAACCATCGGTGCGACATCATGCACTCTCACCACACGAGCCCCGCGCACGCAACCCGCCAGTGATGAAACAACCGATGCCGTCGCGCGCTCGGCCAAGGGTCGGGCCGTGATCTTGCCGAGAAAGCCCTTCCGCGACGTGCCGATCAGTACGGCACACCCCAGGTTGTCAAAACACTCAACGTTCTGCAAGATCGCCAGATTGTGCGCGTGTGTCTTGCCGAAGCCGATTCCGGGGTCTACGGCGATCCGCTCGCGGGGAATTCCCTGTGTCTCGGCCCATCGCACACGACACTCGAGGAAATGGTGAATCTCTCCGATCAGGTCTTTGTACTGAGGATCCAGTTGCATGGTCCGGGGGTTGCCTTGCATATGCATGAGCACGACACCAGCCCCTGCGCGGGCCACGGTGAGAGCCATCTCCGGATCGGCGGAGAGCGCGGAGATATCGTTGATGATCGTGGCACCGGCGTCCAGAGCCAGGCGCAGCGACTTCCGCCTTGGTCGTATCGATCGAGATCGGAACCGACAACTCGGTCGCCAACGCTTCGACAACCGGGATAACTCGTCGCAACTCTTCGGCCAGCGAAACCTCGTCGGCTCCAGGCCGGCTCGATTCTCCCCCCAGGTCGATGAGATCAGCGCCCTCGGCGACCAACTGTCGCGCACGGTCAATGGCCTGCGCACAATCGAAAAACCGCCCGCCGTCGGAAAAGCTGTCCGGCGTCAAGTTGACGATTCCCATCACCTTCGGGACGTCGTTGTCGTCCTTTAGGATCGTCCGTCCACGGGCGTTCCATCGGATTCCGCGTTGCCGGCTCACGATTTCTCTCTTGTGGTCTCGGCTGAAGATGGTGACGTTAACCGCGTAGCTCAGGCTTTCCAGCGTGACGTCAGGCTGGAAAGCCTGACCTACTCAATGTCGTTTTCATTGAACCAGGGCTTCTCCATCATATCGACAATTTGTTTGGCCAGGCTCTGTATCACGTGGTTGTAGGCGCTCAAGGTCGTCTCGCCAACTTCCGGCACGAAGTTGATGGTCTCCGTCACGACCGTCGGCAAGCGAGTCTTCTCGACCTCATTCGGCGGGTTACGAGTCCAGTTTACCTGGACCGTCATCGTCGCGTTGAGCTCGCGCGGCAGATTGGTCGGCGCTTCCACGACCAGGTTCTTGTCGCCGAAAATGATCATCCCCTTGAGAATCGAATCAGCATCCTTGGGGTTACCGACGACTTTGTAAGGAGTTCGAAGATTGATCTCCTTGAGAACCGCCTCCGTCAATTGTTTTTCGAGGTTGCGCCGGAATGTCTGGGTCTTGAACGAAACGAAAACCGTTTTAACCTCGGACGTATCAAAGGGTGCGTAAAAGTGCCAGCCGAAGAAACCACCCTCGTCGGGTCGCGCCTGTCGACCGCGCGTTGCCATGCTCCCACAGCCCGCGATGCACACCAAGGCCGCGGTGGTGAGCAGTGCCAGGGCGCAGCGCGATCAGACCGTGACCGAAAGGCTCAGTTAGAGCGCTTCGCGATTGGTTTGCACACGCACCGGGAACCCCCCCTGACCCCCCCTTCGAAAGGGGGGGAAATAGGCGCTCGGTTTCTCCCCCCCTTTCGGAAGGGGGGGCCAGGGGGGGTGCTTCGCATCGGCTCGGCACGCGCAATCCAAGCGTGAACCGCTCGAGCTCGGGTGATTCTGATCGTCCTGGACTTCGGAGAACCATGAGTCGCATGAAAGCGAGCCTCCCTCTACAGTAGGCAGTAGGCAGCGACGAATCTTTCCGATTCGGCACCTCGCAAGTGCCCACTCTCTTTACATCATCCCACCCATGCCGCCCATGCCGCCCATGCCCATGCCGCCCATGCCCATGCCGCCCATGCCACCCATTGGGCCGGAGCTGTAATAGGGATCAGTTGCACCCGGCGGGAGGATGATCTTGCTGGGTTTGGACGGTGTCCGTGGCATCTTGGCGAGCATTGCCAGCTCGGTCTTGGCCTTGACGGCCCAAGGACTAGTGGGCCAGCGTTGGGGAATCTTGCCGAAATAAAACTCGGCTGACGCTACCTTGCCGATTTTCTTGTAATAGGCGCCATTCTGAAATGTCTTTTCCGCCTCGGCGTCGTTGATCACGTCGAGCGTGTGATACAGGCCCTCGAAACTGGCCTGGCGCTCGGGGAAAGCGTCCATCGTCTTCCGAATGAGAACGCGGGCCTTTTCGAGCCCGGATGCGTCATAATCGGGCCCGAGGTAGGCTTTCATCCTGGCATCGATCGCGGCATGCTGCGCTTTCTGAAGGAACGGGCTCTTGGGAAAATCGTTGATGAGCTGGTCGTAGTAGAGTGCGGCCGACTCGTAGTCGGAGTGCTTCATGTAGTATTCCGCGATTTCGAGGGCGGCATCGTCGGCCAGCGGACCGCTGGGATCGTTGTGCCTGACGTGCTCCAGCACCTTGAGAGCCCACCCCTGCGTGTCGATAACAGGACGGCTGCCATCAAATCGGCCGGTCCAGGGAATCTGCTCAGTCTTCGGTGTCTTGGGGTCGTCCTGGGCCGATCCAGAGGTGGGCGATGGCGAACTCTCGGCTGACCAGTTTATCAAGGTACTCGGTGGCCGGATAATCCTTGTGCAGCAGTTCAAAACTGTCATGTGCGAAGAAGTACTTCTTCCGCTGAAATTGCGTCTCGGCGAGGTAGTATTGGGCGGTCTCTCCCCAGGGTGTCCCCTTACGGTCCTTGGCGATCTTGGCGAACTCCTTCTCGGCTAGGGCGAATTCTCCTTGCTGGAATAGCTTGACGGCCGCCTGCTGTTCGGCATCCGCCTTGGGATTGGGAGCGGGCTTGGCGATCGGCCGCCAGCCATTTGACCCCAGGATCAAATTTGTACCCGACGCGGCGTTCGAATTGGTCCCCGGGCTCATCCTCGGCGTGATCCAACGCTCGAACAGGTTCTGGGAGTCCGTCGGGCCTGACGCGTCGGCCATCTCCTCCTTGGTGGGACCCTTAACCAGATTGCCATCGTAAGCCGCGCGCCACTGGGAGAGTGGATTGCTGACGCTCTGACAGCCACCACAGAAGCTCAGGAGCAGAATGGTCGCCAGGATTCCGCCGCGCGCGTTCAGCGCAGCCGAGAACGGCGAGCCGCACGATCCTTTCGATCGAGGGCATCGACGAACGCGGGCACGCCGCGGGCACAGTTGGATCAGGATGTTTCCGAGAACCCGAACCATCGGGTCACACTCCCAGTGAGGGCCGGAGCCGGGGACGATGGCCGAGGACGTGACTGATGACCGCACCGACTGTCTCTCGAGCCTTCGCGAGACTCGCGGGATTGGAATCCAGCTCGCGCCAGCCGTTCCCCGGGCTCGCCAGCAGCGCGGATGGCTTGCAGGTCCGTACCCGAAAGCACCGCGACGTGCGGCTGGCCGGGCCGACAATTCGGCGCAGAGCACTCCACCCGTCGCCAACCCGAAAGACACCACTTCGCCGAATGGCTCGATGGCGACACCACAATGAGCGCAGCTATCGAGCATCGGCATCAACCCCAGCTCGCGCAGGCAAGCCAACTCGAACCGAATGACTCTCCGCGACCGTAATCCCGCGTCACCCAGATGCCGCAAGGTGATCCTTGCCGCGTCGAACAGCCTGGGATGCGGATCGTGGTAGTCGGTCAGATCGGTCAGCAGTTCGGCGATATAGTAGCCGGCATACAGGGCCGCAAGATCGCGGCGAAGAGATGCAAAGCGCTCGATCGGCGTCGACTCGGCAAGCAAGTCGAGCGTTTCGGACGCCTTCGGAAACATCACGATATCGCAAACGCTGAGGAGGTCAAGTCCACCTTGTAGCGGTGACTTGAGCCGCCGCGCCCCCTTGCCCAGCACAGCGACCTTTCCCAGCTCGCGCGTGAACAGAGTCGCCACCAGGCTGGTCTCGAAGACTTCGACCGTCCGGACCACCAGGGCCAGCGTTCGTTTCGCGGGCATCTCGGTCGCCCTCCGTCATCCTCGGTCCTGGTTGGAAGGTTATGCGGACAGGGAGCTTACTCAAGCGGCACCCTGGAGATCGATCACGAGCCGCCGGATTGTGTGTTCCGACACTTCGACCACGGTAAAACCGACTCCGAAAGCACGAAATGTCTCGCCAGGCTCCGGAACTCGGCCCAGCTCGTGGAATGCCAGGCCTCCCAACGTCTCGAACTCACCCCCGGTCGGAAGCGCCAGATCGAGGCGCTGGTTCACCTCTTCCAACGGAATCGTCGCCTCTAGCTCGTAGCGCGAACCACCAGCGCCCGGACCGGATCGGTCGGCTCCGGCTTGTCGTGCTCGTCGATGATCGAGCCAACGAGCTTCTCGAGCAGGTCTTCCAAGGTCACCACTCCCGCCAGGCCGCCATATTCATCGAGGACGATCGCAATCTGTCTGTGCTCGATTCGCAGTTCCTCCACGAGTTCAAAGGCGTTCTTGGTTTCGGGCACGAAGTGAGCGGGACGGACCAGCTCGAGCGGACTGATGGCGGACCAGGTGTGCGTGTCGATCAGTCGAGCGAACAAGTCCTTGGCGTAAAGGATGCCAACGATGTCGTCGCGATTCTCACCGTAGATCGGGATTCGACTCAGTCCGCTGTCGCGAAAGCTCATCGCGGCCTCTTCGGCCGATACTGTGGACGATAGCGAGACGACAGCCGTTCGTGGCGTCATCAGCTCGGCGACATCGGTGCGCGTCATTGCCACTGCCTGCTGGAGCAACAGCCGGGCGGACTCGGGAATCTCCGGACCCGCGTCTTCATCGGTCGCCTCGTCTTCCGCGGGGATCTCGACTTCCAGGCTCGCTGGTCGCGGCGACGACTGAGTCGGTCCCGCCATCCACTCGACGAGATCCTCCACCAGACGAAGACCCAGTGTAAGCGGCGAAGCGATCGCGCGAATCATGGCCGCCGACGGCCAAATCGCGTACAGGATCGTCTCGGCGAACACCTTGCCGACCACGCCGGCGATCACATACCCAAACAAGCCAATCAGCAGCACCGGCAGGATGACCATATGGACGGCGATCGGTGAGCCAAGCCGATCCACCCCAACACCGACCAAAGTGGCCAACAACAGTCCAGTCACGACTGCCAGGGCCTCCGCGCTGCGCTCCGTTCGATGGTCGTGCGCGACTACATCCTCGGCTCGCTCGACCTGTCCACGCTCGGCACAGCGCTCCTCCAGCAAGCTGCGCGAATAAGACTGGAGTGCCTTCATCAGCGCAATCGCGACAAGGTGCGACGCGAAGATCGGTACGCCCAGCGCCAGCATCCAGATCAAGCTCAACCCGCCCACGGTTGAGGCTCCGATTGCTGAGGGATCGAGCTAAGCTCATGCGCAAGGGCACTGCGATCCTGTGAGACCAGGGGAAACGGATTCCTCACGCCTGCCTCGGACAGGACCTCACGCTCACGTTGTCTCATGATGCGCGCGTCGGCGACGGTCTTGTCATCATAGCCACACAGGTGCAACAGTCCGTGGACCACATACAGAGCCAGCTCGTCGAGGGGCTCGATGTTCCGCTCCAGGGCACAGGAATGGGCCATTTCGGTCGAAACGACGAGCTCACCCGCCAGGTCGGGATCACCGGGGTCTGAGAGTGCGAAGCTGATGACGTCGGTGGGCCAATCATGGTTCAGATATGCCTGGTTGACCGCGTGGATCGTCTTGTTATCAACCAGCGCGATCGAGATCGTCGCGCTCTCTCGTTCTTCCGCCGATAAGACCGTTCGCACCAAGGCGCGAATGGATAAACGATCGACCTTCAGATGCAGTTGCGTATCGCTGATCTCGACCTCGATCCTCACGTGTTGATCTCTCCAATGGGGAAGTCCGGCGAACGCTTCATTCAGGCTGTCCGATGTTCGGGATATTTGATGCGTCCGTGGTAGATGCCGATGAGCGACTTGATCAAGCTGTCGCGAATCTCGGCAATCTCCCGCAATGTCAAGCCGCACTCGTCGAACTGCCCGTCACGTAGGCGTTTGTCGATCAGCTCGCTGGCGAGCCCCTCGAGTCGCGCTGGCGTGGGATCGGAAAGGGCCCGGCTGGCGCTTTCCACGGCATCGGCAACCATCAGGATAGCGGCTTCCTTGGTCTGGGGCTTGGGCCCCGGGTATCGAAACGAGCTCTCGGCCACTGGCGAGGCGTCGGGATTGCCGCCGTTGCGACGGTTGGCTTCATGGTAAAAGTACTCGACCAGCGTCGTGCCGTGGTGCTGTTCGATCAGGTCGATGATTGGCTCGGGGAGGTGGTGCTGCCGTCCCAGGTCGACGCCGTCCTTGACATGCCCGATGATGATCAAGGTGCTCATCGCCGGCGCGAGCTTGGCATGCCGGTTGATCGAGCCGGCCTGGTTTTCCACGAAGTAGTGGGGTTTGAGCATCTTGCCGATGTCGTGAAAATAGGCACCGATTCGAACCAAGAGGGAGTCGGCGCCGATCCGTTCGGCGGCGGACTTCGGCGATGGCGCCGACGGTGATCGAGTGATTGTGCGTACCCGGGGTGCGCTGGACCAGCTCCTGCAGTAGGGGATGCGTATTGTCGCCCAGCTCGAGCAGACTGATCCCCGTGACGATCCCCAAGGCGTTTTCGATGAACGGTAGGCTTCCACCCAGGAAGAAGCCGGCCATCAACCCCCAGCCGGTGCGCGAAAAGCTGTCGTCGCGGACCAGGTCGAGTGGTTGGTCCTGCCACAAGCCGGTGGCCCAGGTCATAAGGAAATAGGTGATTGCCGCGGTGGCTCCGACTTTGATGAGCTTGGTGCGCGTCCGAACCTCGCTGAGCATGAGCACACCGGCCGCCGTCCCTCCCATCACCACCAGGAAGTGCGGGATACCCGTCCCGAGCACCATGCAGGTCAAGAGCGAGAGACCGAACGTGACCATCATGGCGAAGCTCGGGTTATAGGCAATGGCCACGATCATCGCGACGACCGCGACTGGCACAATCTCCGCGTTCCAGGTTTGCGCGGCCAGAACCCGGATGACTGCCAGGGCCAGGACCACCAGGCCGCAGATCATCGCGACGCGCTGTGGTTCTCGGGTAAACCGCTCCTCGTGCCGGCAGACGTATGACGCACTAAAGCGAAGAGCACGCTCACCAACGAGAGGATTCCCAAGCGCACGCCGAGCACGGTCGCCGAAGCTCAGCTCGGACACGGCCGCGTCGTGCTCCAGCCGAAGTAGGATGAGTTGCTCTTCCGTGATGTTCTGTCCCTGGTCGACCAGAACCTCGCCCCGGGAATAGGTGTCATAATGGTCCGCAACCTTGTTTCGCGCCTGATCCCGAAGTTGGGCCGTCGCCATGCGGTCTCGAAGGAGAGTGTCGATGCCTTGTCCAGTTGGTCATCGATCAGGCTGAAGAGAATGGCTCCGACGCGAGGCGTGGTGAAGGCCGAGCAGAACTCCTGGTAGACAGGCCCGTCCGGCTTGACGATCCGTTCGGGGACGACTCGCTCTCGGGCGACGTGCCGGGCTTTGTCGGGCGGCTCGCCCACGTTGCGAATCGACAGCACTCGGCTGGACTCTTCATTCAAAGGCAGGGTCCCCGGTCCGAGGACTCCATCACGGAGCAGCCCTTTGAAGGCCGCGGCGATCTGAACTCGCAGATTGTCACGCCGCTCGAGCGAGTCGGTGGCGGCCTTCAGGTCGAGGAAATTCTCCAGCTTCAACTTCCACGTGGTCTTGAGATTCTCACGCAAATCCTCGAACCGCGCCGTTTTGGCGATGGTGGTCGTCAGGTCCTCGAGCCGGTCTGCCAGGTCGCGAATCGGGGCGGGCTCGTTAGTCAGTGAGGGGGGCACCTGATCGGCAGCCGCCTGCCGCTCGTTGCTTGTCTTAGTCTGGTTGCGGATCTTGAATTCCTTGACGTTGACCCGTAGCTCGCGATCCGGCGCCTGGCCGATCCGAAAAGGAAAGGGAGGCCCGCTACCGTAGACGATCACGCGCACTCGACCAAGACGGAAAACCCGACCAGGGCGAGCAGTGCGGCTCGGGTGCGTTGGCGGACCTGTCGACCCTGCTTGATCGAAACGGTGACCGAGGGGCGTAATTGGGCCCGGGAGACCTTGGAACGTCGTCTGCCGATGCTCATGGGATCGTCTCAGCTCGGCGTGGTCGAGGAAGGGCCTCGCCCCACGCGGAAGTGCGCCGGGGCCACGCGGCCCCGCTTCGTGGTCTTTTCGGCCGGCACATCGTCGACTTCAGGATTGTTGATCGAGAAGAGCCCATGTTCCGAACGAATCCACTTCGCCCTCACTCCGGGGCGATCGAACTGTCGGGAAGAGAAACCGATGGCACGACCGGTTCGGCCTCCAATCGGCCTTCCGGTTGAAGTTGAGGTTGAACCGCACTCGCCGCGGAACGCTCGTCGCGCTCGATGCCCGGCTCGGTGGCTTCATAGGCATCCACGATCGCCTGGACGAGGGGGTGCCGGACGATGTCCGAGCGATCGAGCAATATCGTGGCCGCGCCCGGCACGTCCCGCAGCCGCTCGACCGCGTCCGCCAACCCGCTCCGGGTGCCGATCGGAAGATCCACCTGCGTAATATCTCCGGTGACCACAATCCGGGCGTTTTGGCCCATCCGCGTCAGGAACATTTTCATCTGCGGCACGGTCGCGTTCTGCCCCTCGTCGAGGATGATCACAGCGTCGTTGAGCGTTCGCCCGCGCATGTAGGCCAGCGGCGCGATCTCGATCAGGTCGTTGTCCATGTAACGACGGATCTGCTCGTACTCCATCAGGTCGTGCAGAGCGTCGAGCAGTGGTCGCAAGTAGGGGTTGATCTTGGCCTCGAGATCCCCGGGCAAGAAGCCGAGGTGCTCGCCGGCCTCGACGGCCGGGCGAACCAGGACGATCTTCTTGATCCGGCCACCGCGGAGCAGGGAGACTGCCACGGCAACCGCCAGGTACGTCTTGCCCGTACCGGCCGGGCCGATACAAAAGACGAGCTCGTTTTCCTGAAGGGCCCTGAGATACCGACCTTGACCGTCGGTACGAGGCCGAACGGCACGGTTGCCGTCCTTGATGGGGATCGCGGCCGGCTGCTCGTTCTCGGCGGAGCGGAGCGACGAATCGATCAATTCGGTGACTTCGGTGGCCGAGATGGTCCGGCGTGCGCGGTACAGGGACCTCAAACCTTCGAAGATTCGCCGGGCTTTCTCGATCCGATCAGAGTCACCCTCGATTCGGACCTCACCGTGCCTGGCAAGGACCTTGACTCCCATCGCGTCGCGAATTTGCCTGAGAAACTGGTCTCGACTACCGAAGACTGCCAACTCTTCGGCATGACCCTCGAGACTGATTGAGACTTCCGACATGCCTCCCCTTTCGCCGACCCAAGTTGAGCGGACGTGCCTGCGTCATGGTCGCGGCTGCCAATCGAGTCCTCCCAAGCCGATGAGGCCGGCCCTCAAGAACGCTATTATGCATCTGACAGGCCGAAAATTGCAACAACCCGCCGGTGCGCCTCGACGAACGTTGTGTGCCAAGAACACCAAATTCGAAACCATTATGGACAATTGACTTCCGTCGTGTGGCTCCGGCGGCCGGCGATGATTCTCGATGATGCAATACACGGCTAGTTTGGTCGCCGGACACAGCCCGCTCCTCCAGGAGTTTTTGTAGGAGGGAGCTCCACCTCCCGAAGACAGTTCTCGCCTTGCCAGTTGCAGGTGATTTTTTTTCAGCTTCCGAATTGCAGCCAAAATGCATAAGCGACAGGTCCCGCGAAGATGATCGAGTCCAGGACGTCGAGCACGCCTCCGAAGCCGGGGACCACCGTCGAGGCATCCTTGCGCTGGCAGTCGCGCTTGATCATCGACTCCATCAAATCGCCGAGCTGAGCGACAGCGCCGACGACGAGTCCGTAGACGACCACGGTTGACCATTCGAACGTCGGTACATGGAGAACGAAGCGGGCGACGGATGCGACGATCAAGGCCGCGGCCACGCCGAACATCAGGCCACCCGCCGCCCCCTCGATCGTCTTGCTCGGACTGAGTGCCGGCCAGAGCTTATGGCGGCCCGCCAGCCGGCCAAACGTATAAGCGCCCGTGTCGGCTCCCTTTGCCGTCGCGATCAGGTAGGCCAATGACAGCAGGCCCTGATAGTCCCCCTCGAACCATCGCATCTGAATCGTGAAACTTCCCAGCAAACCGACATAAGAAACCGTCAGAATCGTGCCGGCGATCTTGGCCATCGTGCGGCCCGGTTTGTCGAACTGAAGGCTTTGCACGATGAAGCTAATCATGAGCATGGCGACGAACGTCAGAAATGGCCAGGCAAGTACGTTGAGCGGTCGAGCGAGGTCATAACTGAGATCGAAAATCCGCTCGTTCGGAGGAGGCGCGACAGCGACATGCGGCAGCCAGTTCGCGACCAGAAGCGCCAGGACTCCGCCGATCACCGAATTGGCGGATGGGCCGGCACTCGTCGCTCCCAACAGGCTAATCAATTCCCGCGACGCGGCGACCGACACGAACCCGGCCAACACGAACCAGCAGGGATACCACGGTGCGAGCCATTCATCAATCCAGAGAGCGATGAGAAGCCCCACCACCATCAACAGGCCGAAGAAGACACGAGTGCCAAGCATGTTCGATGGAATCGCTGGAGGTTGGACGCGTGATTCGATCACCGACACGATACCACATTCCCCTCCCGACCCCATGTTTGGATCGGTCTCGCACGGACTATCGGACTGATTCCCTGTGATCGACGTTTTGGGCTTAATCCTCAACGAGACTTTAAGCCGGCCGCAACCGCCGGTAGGCCGCCGAACTTGCGTTCACGGGCCGCGAATGCCCGGCAAGCATCGATCAGGTCAGTGCCCCGGAAGTCGGGCCAAAGCGTCGGCGTGACCCAGAGCTCGGAGTAGGAAATCTGCCAGAGCAGGAAATTGCTGATCCGCATCTCCCCGGCTGTGCGAATCAGTAGGTCGGGATCGCTCATGCCAGACGTGAAGAGGTACGAGGCAAACATCGACTCGTCAACCTGGGCGGGCTCGACCCGGCCCGCGCGAATATCCTCCGCCAGCCGCCGCGCCGCGTCGCCGATCTCGGACCGGCCGCCATAATTGACCGCCAGACAAAGCGTCATTCCATCATTATCGGCCGTGGCCTGGGCGGTCCGTTCGAACTCGCGGAGCACGTCGGCTGGCAGTCCTTCACGCAGGCCGATCATCGTGAGGCGAACATTCTGGTCCATCAACTCGGCCCGCTCGACGACCAGAAAATGGCGGAGCAGCCGCATCAGAAACGTCAATTCTCGCGGCGGCCTTTTCCAGTTCTCGACCGAAAAGCAATAGAGCGTCAACTGGTCCAGGCCCAGCCGGCACCCTTCTTCGACGACGGCTCGGACACTCTGAATTCCACGCCGGTGGCCGACGATGCGCGGTAGCCCGCGCCGCTGGGCCCAGCGTCCATTGCCATCCATGATGATGGCGATGTGACGGGGGAGCTGTTCGGGCTTCAATCCCGCCGATTCGATCCGCGCTAAACCTTCTTCGGTGATCGCCATGGCTCGTCTCAGTCGAGTTCCTCGGTCAGCTTAAATAGGCTGGAAGGACAAGGGATTCCAGGAGTCATACGTCGCTTGAAACACGATGGATCGCATCAAGCACGCAAGAATGTTTGTTCAGGAGAGAAGAATCGTCTGGAGGCGTTCCGGTCCAACCGAGACGATCGTCACCGGCACACCGACCAGTCTCCCTAGCAATTCAACATACTCCTTCGCCTGAGAAGGGAGATCGGACCAATGCCGGATCGCGGAGAGATTCTCGGACCAGCCGGGCATTGTTTGGTAGACTGGGCGACAACGCTCGTAGTCATAAAGTGAGCTCGGGAGCTCGCTGATCGGCTTGCCGTCACGCTCGTAGCCCACCGCGACGTTCAACTCGTCAATCCCGCTCAAGACATCGAGGAGCATAACGGCCAGTTCGGTCGTTCCGCTGATCCGAACCGCGTGGCGAACAGCGACGGCGTCGAACCAACCACAACGGCGCGGCCGGCCGGTTACTGTCCCGAACTCTTTGCCTACGCGACGGATCCGTTCGCCGATCTCGTTGTCTTGCTCGGTGGGGAACGGTCCACCGCCAACGCGGGTCGTATAGGCCTTGACGACGCCGATCCAGCGGTCGATATGCCGGGTCGGCACTCCCGACCCCGCGGCAATGCCGGCACGCGCTGCTGTTCGAGCTGGTCACATAAGGATAGCTGCCGTGGTCAATGTCAAGCAGCGAGCCCTGGGCCCCTTCGAACAACAGGCGGCGGCTTCCCTCCAAGGCATGATGCAACCAGGTCGTCGTATCGCGCACCAGCGGAGCGAGCCGGTCGGCGTATCCCAGGTACTCTTCCGCAACGGCGTGGGCGTCGAACGGTTCAAAATCAGGAAGCAATGGCGCCCAGCAGTCGGTTCTTGTAATCGATGATTCGGGCCACTCGGTCCCGAAACGGTCCGGGGTGGTAGAGATCGGCGACGCGGACACCGTGGACCCGGCCGACTTTATCACGGTAACACGGACCGATGCCCCGTCGCGTCGTCCCCAGATGGTCGGCGATGGAGGCCGATTCCTCCGTCAGCCGTTCCTCAGCGAGGTGATAAGGCAGGATGACATGGGCTCGATCGCTGATGTGGAGTCGTTGACCGACATCGATGCCTTGGCTGGAAAGGGTTCCGATCTCCTTGAGCAGAGCGGGAGGGTGGATCACCACGCCGTTGCCAATGACGCAATCGACGCCCTGCCGGAGAATTCCGGTCGGCACCAGCGAAAGCTTGTAAGTCGTTCCGCCGACAACGACCGTGTGGCCCGCATTCGCCCCTCCCTGGTAGCGAACGACGACGTCGTGCTGGTCGCAGAGCAAATCGACGATTTTCCCTTTCGCCTCATCTCCCCACTGAAGACCCACCACGCACGTCGAACCCACAGCGGTACCTCTCCCAGTTTATCCAGTCGACCGTCGAAGGTCACTTGGTGCGGTAAAGTTCCAAGGTAACGCTCAGCCACGGCGACGTCAATCGGACTCGAAATGGATGCTCACCGCGCGGTTCCGGCTCACGGCGCGAACGGATAGGCCGGCATGGCCAGGTCGAGCATCAGAAGCTGGAAGTCGGGCCGGTCGCGGAGCGGCTCAAGGGTGTCGTCGATGCGGAACTGGGTGGCGTCGTGGAAGCCAAGGTCAATCGACTTCGCCAACAGGGACATCGCCTCGTTGGCCTCGGCGGATGCCGCGTCGGTCGGGACGCCGGAGCCCTCGCGGCCAGCCACGCCGGCCAACGCGGCGTGGCCGCAGGCGGTCTCAAACCACTCCCCCGCCGATCGCGACGGCATGCCCTCCCAGATCGCCAACGCCTGGCGGATGTCGGACGCTGCGCGCGCGAGGTCGTTCAGGTCGCGACGGGCCAGTCCGCGTCGACGCAGGCTCCGCGCCAGATCGCCACGGTAGGTCGTCACCTTCGGGTCCCTCCGGATCAGCGGCTCCTCGATCGAGATTGCGCGATCAAGCGCGGCGCGGGCCTCCTCGTACTTCGTGGAGGCTCGAAGCGCATCGCCCAGGTTGGAGAGCGCGTTCGCAAGTTCCGCCCGATACTCGAGTTTGTCCGGATCAGCGTTGACAAGGCGCTCGAGTAGCCCGACGGCGCTCCAGGCCGCCTCGACCGCCTCGGCCGATCGTCCAGCCCGGAGTAATGCCCACGGGAGCGCCGACGGCGCCCGATGGTCCTTGGGGAAGATTTGATCGGCGCGTCGATAGGTTTCGATCGCCTCGTCGTGGCGGCCCAACTCGCTCAAAAGTCGACCGAGCTCGAAGATGGCCGAGCCGAGATTTTCGCCGTCCATTCGAGCCGCTTCGCGATGGCATTCGACGGCCCGGCCGCGGTCCCCGGCACTCTCCCAGCAAAGGCCTTCCGCGTAATAGGCGATGGCGAGGCGACTGCGAGCACTCGCCATATCAGGGCCGAGCCGGTAAAGCTCTCGCCTGATCCCGATCTCCGCGTCGAACTCGGCAGCCGCGGTGATCGGCCTGCCCGAGTTCCTTCAACCGGCCGCCGAGGTCGTTGTGGAAGTCCGCCAGGGTTTTACGGAAGTTGATGACGGCAGGATTGTCATCAACGCGTTTCTGAAGAATCGCCAGCGCCTGGCGGTAATCGGCCAACGACTTGTCTGGCTTGGCATTATCCCACAGCAGGACACCGAGAGACTGGTGACAACCCGCGAGCCTGAGGACGAAGTCGGTAACGGCGGGGTTGTCGTCGGCGAGTCTTTGATAGATCGACAGCGCCTTGCGGAATTCGGCCTCCGCTTTTGCGCGGCTTACCGATCATCGCCAGCAACTTGCCGAAGTTGGTGCGGCTATCTGCGAGGCCGAAGCGGAAATCCGTAATCGCGGGGTTGTCGTCAGCCAGTTTCTGATCGATCGCCAACGCCTCGACGAACTCGGCCAACGCTTCCTCCGTCTTGCCAGCCTTAATGAGCGAAACGCCGAGGTTTTGGTGAGAGCCCGCCAGGGCATGGCGGAAATCGTGTGACGGCGGGATTGTCGTCGGCAAGTTTCCGCTGGATGGCCAGCGCCTTGTGGTACTCGGCTTGCGCCTCAGCGGGCTTGCCGCGAGTTCAGCAGCACATTCCCGAGGTTGTTGTGGTAAACGCCCAACTTGCCCCGGAATTCGTTGACGGCGGGGTTGTCTTGGGCCAGCTTTTGCTGGATCGTCAGGGCGTTGCGGATCTCAAGCTCCGATTCCGCCGCCCTACCCATGTCCAACAGCAGGTTGCCGAGGTTGTTGTGGTTGAGCGCCAGGCTGGCGCGATAGCTGTTGACTCGCGGATAGTTGTCGGCAAACTTCTGGTTGATCGCGATGGCCTTGCGAAACTCCGCCTCCGCCTCGGCCCGCTTGCCGGTCCTCATCAGCAGCACCGCGATCCGATGGATCGTGCTCGCGAGGTCGAGCTGGTACTCCTTCGCGGCTTCGGGAGCCTCGGCCAGTGCTTGCTGGTCGGACCTGGCCAGGCGGTAAGCCGCCAGGGCTTCGTCGATCTTCCCGGTCGCGGCCAGGAAGGCGCCCATCCGCGATCGGCAATTCGCCAGCGCGGCCCGCCCGGCGGTCGCTGACTCCGACAGTGGCAGGTTCATCAACAGCGCCTCTGCCTCGCGGTAGGCCGAGAGCGCTTGATCGGTCTTTCCTGTCGACTCGAAAAGGCTGGCGACTGCTGTCGCGCTCTGGCCGACCTCGACGTTCACGCCAGGGTCCGCCTCGGGCTCGGCCGCCAGCGATTTACGTGCCGCCAGCACCGCATGGTGCGCCGCCAGTGCGTCCTCGAAGCGGCCTACCTTCGCGGTCAGGTCAGCCAACTCGAAGTTCGCCTGCGTCAGCGCCCGCCGCGATGAGAAGAGGGTCTCCTTGCCGAGCAGGGCCCCGAGCTTGCCGTAGAAGTCGCCGGCTGCCTTCAGGAGCCGGTCGCGCAGGTCCTTGAACTGATCCTGCTTGAGCAGGAAGTCCTCACTGACGCCGGTGTGGAACGTCTGGATCGCATCGACTGCCAGGTCGTAACGGGCCTTCACGGCGCCGTTCGCGGTTTTCAGCTCATCATTGGCCAGGGCGAGCGCCGACTTGGCCAGAGTCTCCCGAGTCAGCGACTCAGATAATTGTGCGTTGGCTCTTGTCTGCACAGCGATCACGGCCGACAGCCCCAGGACCCCAGCCAAAAGCGCCACCAAGGCTGCCGTAAACGCCGTCCGGTTTCGCTTCGCCCACCGACGCGCCCGTTGCGAGAACGGCTCGCGATAAGCCGTCACCGGCTCGTCAGCCATCCACCGCTCCACGTCCTCGGCCAAGGCCCGGCAACTCGAATAGCGTTCCTCCGGCTGGTTCGCCATCGCCTTCAGGCAGATGGCTTCCAGCGCCTTGTCCAGCGACGGATCGCCCTCGCGAGGCCGCACGAAGTCACCTGTTCTGTACCTTGCGGAGCATTTCGCCGAGATCATCGCTCTCGAACGGTGGCTTGCCGGTCAAAAGGCAGTACAGGGTGGCGCCAAGCGAGTAGACATCGGAGCGAGTCCCCAGTCGGTGGAGATCGCCGCAGGCCTGCTCGGGGCTCATGTACGCCGGCGTGCCCATGGCGACTGCCGGGCAGCGTCGCGGCGCTGCCACTGGCCGAGGACGGCATCAGCGTGCGCTCGCCGGCCTCATTGCCCGGCTCGACCCGCCCCAGCGGCTTGGCCAGCCCCCAGTCGACCACCAGCGTCTCGCCGTGTTTGCCGACGATGATGTTGCCCGGCTTGATGTCGCGATGTAGGACGCCTCGGGAGTGGGCATAGTCGATGGCATTGCAGACGTCCATGAACCGCCGCAGCAGCTTGCGCAGCTCCAATGATCGACGGCCTGGGTGTTCCTTCAGGGAGTCGTTGGCGTGGAAGGCCTCGATGGCCTCCTTGAGGCTATGCCCCTTGATGAACCGCATCGCATAATACGGACGGCCGTCGCCGTACGCCGCCCAATCCATAGACCGGGACGATGCCAGGATGTTCGAGGCCGCCCGTGATCTCGGCCTCGATGAGGAAGCGGGTCCGGCTGGTCGGGTCATCAGCGTGGTGGTCGAGGATTTGCTTGAGTGCAACCTCGCGGTTTAGTTCCGAATCGAGCGCCACGAACACCGCACCCAAGCCGCCACGAGCGTGTGGCCGCAGGACACGGAACCGCTGGCCGTCGCTGGTGGCCGATCCGACAGCGTACGATCCGGTGCGGTCTACGTCATCGTCGGTTGAACCGTGCGCGGAAGCGACGTGGCCGAGCGTAGCCTCGATCTCGGGGTCACCGAGCTTGCCCAGGCTTTCGCGGGTGGATTTGCCGGCCGCCATGGCGGCCAGGCTCTTCTCCGCGTCGCCGCCGTGCATGGCCAGATGCTCACCGACGAGCCCCTCCAGCAGAGCCCGTCGCGGCTTCGGTCGAGCGCACCTTGCTCGACCAGCAGCCCGGCGATCGACCGGTCCTTCGCCAAAGTCCAGGCCTGGAACGCTCCGACCAGCGCCGTTTGGTTGATCATCCCGATCTGAAGGGCCATTAATCCGAACAGCAAGTTGTGTTCCGCGTCAACCTTGGCCATCGGTGGTTGCTCCGAGGGGATCAAAAGGTGGGAAACCGGTCCAGCCCCCCTAAGAAAAGCGGGTCAGCGGGTCACACGTGGGCGCACTGCGAAATCCTACGCGTTACGGCTCATCGCCCAGAGCGAGCAATCCCTCGGTGGCCCACCAAGCATCGGCGCGGTTGGCGCTCCAGTCGGCGGCCGACTTACAGGAAGCCAGCGCCTCCGCCAGGGCCTTGACGTTGGGATAGCGGTCAGCAGGCTTTTTGGCCAGGCAACGGAGTACGACGGCCTCGAGGTCGGCGGGCAGGCCGGCTTGGAACTCGCCAGGAGCTGTGACCGGGTCACGCACGTGGGCCATCATCACGGCCATCGGGGTATCGGCCGTGAACGGATACTTGCCCGTCAAGGCGCTGTACATGCAGACTCCGAGCGCGTAGATGTCCGCCCGAGCGTCCACTGAGTCGTCGCCGAGGATTTGCTCGGGCGACATGAACAGGGGCGTGCCCGTGACCGTTTTGCGACTCGACAACTGAACGGCGTCACGGTCGTGCGTGAGCTTGACGAGTCCAAAGTCGAGCACTTTGACAACGTCCGTTTCGCCACCGCGCACGGCGACGAAGACATTGGCGGGCTTCAGGTCCCGGTGGACCAGCCCCAGGCTGTGGGCCTCGGCCAGCCCGGCGCAGACTTGACGCATGAGGTAGATCAGGCGGCCGGGCAGTACGGGTCCGTGCGCCTGCACCAGGTCGGCCAGGCTCATCCCGTGGAGGAATTCCATCACATAGAAACACCTCCCATCTTCCGTGTGCCCATAGTCGTAGATCTCGATCGTGTTGGGGTGCGACAGCCGCGCGGCCGCCCTCACTTCGCGCTCGAACCTCGCAACCGTGATCGGATTCGTTTTCGCGGACTTGATCAGTTTGAGAGCGCAGGGGCGCTTCAGAAGCCTGTGCTCGGCGAGGTACACTTCACCCATCCCGCCTTCGCCCAGCTTCCGGCCGAGCTGGTACTGGCCGAATTTGCGGGCGATGTGGAGCTGAGAGCGCAGGCCATTCAGGATGAAAGCGCCATAGATCGACATCCCCGCCCCGATCATCACGAACAGGATGTTCGAGCCCGCCAGCTCGGTTGTATGCATCCGCTCGACCACTCCGGGCACACCGGGATTCACCAGCACAAAGATTATGACGACCGAATAGACCAGAGTCATCGTCAACACGACCTTCGCCGCACTCCTTGGGTCATTCGGGATGATCATGCCATAGCTGATCATCAGCAGAATCATCGAGAAGACGCCGTTCTTCACGGTCTTGGTCACCTCGAGAAGGTCGTCGTGGTGGATGTGATCGAGAATCACGTGGTACTGGGTGCCAACCATGAGGATCGTGAAGCTTCCGAACAACAGGTATTCGAGGACTCGTGTCTGAAGCCGGGTCAAGGTGATCCGGCTGAGGAGCAAGCCAGCAATGACCGCCGCGATGCCGCACCGCAAGCCAATGGTGGTGCGGACGAACCAATTTGAGACTCCCGCACCCATTCCGATGAACCCCGCCAAGAGCAAGACACCGAAGGCCACTGCCAAGAAGAGCGCGGCCGCGCCGAGCCGGCTGCGTCGCAATGAGTGGGTCTTCTCCCGGAGGCTCGCCATTTCTTTCGGAGCCATCGTCAGGTCGGGCTCAGCATCAGCTTGGAACGAGGAGGAGCCGGCACCCAGCGTCCAAGGCTCCAAGACCTGGGATTGCATCTCGGGCGGTAGCTCGGCTACGTCGGCTCTAGACAAGTTGTCGGCCCCGGACATGGCGCAGTCTCGACCTTTCGTCTCGATGAGATCGGGTCTGCGTTTAGCGAGATTCAGATATCCTCGGAATCCACTTCAGATCAATCTCGATCCTCGCTGTCACGCCCCGATCCAATCCACGATTATACGAGGATCGCGGCTGAAACGCCCCGCGTTGCTCACGACGTTGGATAAACCGCGTGGGCTTTCGCCGATACCGGCCGCGACCAATACCTTCCGAGGAGCAATCTGGGCCAGCACGTCTCGGACGTCTCCAAAACCTCGCAGCAGCCCAGGAAGGATGCACGCCGCGTTGATGGCCCGTCCTTCGGCCGAGAACAACGTCCGGAAGCTGAGCAGCAGGTCCTCAGTCGCGACCTGGTTGATCGCCGGCTCGATGGCCGCGGCCAGGCAGGCCACAAACGCGGCATCGCGCCGGCCGCACAAGACCACTCGCCGCGTTTGGTTCGTCAGCCCAAGCTTTTGTAGCGTCGCCAGTACGTCGCTGACACGCATCCCCACCAGGGACTTCCCGACCAGGAACGCGTTGTAGGCAATATTCTCCTCAACCCCGTCGAGAGGGTCGCAATAGTCGAAGCCGCGAACAGCCAGCTTGGGCCGAAGTTGGCCAACTCCCCGCGGGTCGATCACAACGACCGCATAACCGAGCCGCTTCAGAGCCTCGACGAAGTCGGTCTCCTCGCGCCAGTCGCGTGCTTCATTGCCGTTGACGCAGACGACCGTCGTTTGTGCGTTCTTGGCCCCGCCAGCGATCTCGGTAATACGAGGGCGAGCGCTGTCGAGATCGAGACGGAGCAAGTCGCGCAGATCGGTGCGTCGAGTCAACTTCTTGGCATCAAATTCGTCCAGGGCCAGAGGCAACAGCGGTCTCGATCGAAACGTCCGGTTGACCTGCCCATCGGCGCAGACCAGGAGTTCGCTAGGCGGCCGGGGAGTGATCGGAAACTCGGCGATCCGCGCTGCATCCGCGCGGCCGGCTAACCAGCGTTCGAACCATTCGTAGATCGCCGATCGAAGCGGTAGACTCAATCCGTGCCGTTCATTGGCCTCCACGCGTTCGATCCGGTCGCCGGCGCCCAAGATTTCATAGAGTCGCTTTGCCTCCGCAAACGACTCGCGAGCCCCTTCGATGGGGAAGAAGTCACGACGGGCCGTAGCCGAGCAGCGTCGGTCGAGGCGCGAGCATGGCGAGCAAACCCGCGTGGTCGATCCCTTCGCTGACGAATCCGAAGATGTCTTGTTCGGGATCGGCAGCGGGGTCCTCCTGAATGCGGTTGCCCATTCGCCGCCTCAGTGTCGTGATATAACAGCCGATCGCGACGACCGACACGCGCGAGTCGAGCGCCGCGATGTACGCGGTGAGTGTGCCGCCCCCCGAGTTGCCAACACAACCGATTCGTTTCGGATCAACTTCCGCGAGCGACGTGAGGTAGTCCAGTCCTCGGACGCCGTCCCAGATCCGGTACCGCGCCAGGTTGGTACCGAGCAAGTAGAGCGGGTTTCCCAGGACGGCGTGCTCGCCGCAGTCGAGATTGTAGCGGGAGCGGGCCTCGGACATCGTCCCAAAACTGGCTGCGCTCGCCCTGACCGACTGGGTCATAAGTCAAGACGACGTAACCGCGTCTGGCCAGGTTGATATGCAGGGTCTGGTACGGACTGGCAGCCTTTCCGACGGCGGAATGGCCGCAGGGACTGAGAACGCCAGGGACTTGCGATTCCAGCTTCTTGGGCTTGTAGAGCAAGGCCGGCACGAAGTATCCAGGAAAGCTTTCGAAGACGAGTTTCTCGATCGAATAATCCTCGGCTTCGATCGTCCCCGTCCGCCGGACCGGCGGGACGCCACGCGTTCTCAGGTAGGTTGTCAAGGAGCCGGAGAAAGCTCTCCTTCAGGGCTGACCGGAGCTCGAACACGTCGGACTTTGTTTTCACGGCCGCAAACCGAGCCCGCCGCTTTTCTTCCTGGGCGGCCGCGAGCTCTAGCAGGTGCTGGTGAACGTCGCCATCGCCCGCTGGCGCAGCCAAGGCGTAGTTTGGAGCGAGAATGGCTGGTGCGGCGACGCCCAGTCGGAGAAGGTCTCGTCGAGAAACAGAACGCATGGCGGGCTACTCCTTGACGAATGGTTAGCCGAGGTCGACGATCTGGTCTTCGGGGGCCATCATACTCGATTGACCAAGAGGTGTATCATGAGACGCGCGATCATTTCGATCCTCGCCATGCTTTTCGTGGCAGTGGTCTGGGTTGCTTGCCACGGTGGTCAGCCAACCCGTGGACAAGGTGCGGAGCGAGATAGCCCGCGCTCGCAATCCGGGCCGCAATCGCGTCCGCCCATGCCCAGGATCGTCGATGCGGTGATGTTCAACACACCCGAAGCAGACCGCATTCTGACTGCCCTCCAAGTGTTTCCTCCGGATAACCCCTGGAACGAGGACATCTCGAAGCGGCCGATCCATCCCGACTCGAAGAGACTGGTCGCATCAGTCGGAACCGAGAAGAACTTGGCCTACAACCTGGACATGGCATTCATTTTGGTGCCTCCCCAGCAGAAGAAAGTCGCTGTTCGGCTCACCGAGTATCGAGAGGAATCGGACCCTGGGCCGTATCCCGTGCCGGATAATGCACCGATCGAAGGCTGGCCGCTTTCTGGCGAGCCGCTCGATGTGATTCAGCGCCACGGGACAGGCGACCGTCACATGATCGTTGTTGACCCCGTCAACGCGAAGCTGTTCGAATTCTATTCGGCGCGGAAGACCGACTCCGGTTGGACGGCTTTACAGGCGTCCATCTTCGACCTGACGACGAACCGGCTCCGGCCGGATACCTGGACGTCCACCGACGCAGCGGGCCTGCCGATCTTTCCGTCGATCGTCCGGTACGACGAGGTCGAGCGAGGCATGGTCGAGCACGCCATCCGGTTCACGATTCGCAACTCGCGCAGGGCTTACGTTTATCCGGCCACTCACTATGCCAGTTCGAAGACAGACCGATATTTGCCGCGGATGGGCGAGCGATTTCGGCTTCGGCAGGATTACGACTTATCAGGCTTCTCGCCTCACCCGGCGGCGATCCTCAAGGGCTTGAAAAAATATGGCATGATGGTCGCCGACAACGGCGGAGACTGGAGGATTTCGGTGGCGCCGGACGGCCGCATCAAGGGTCTCGACGAGCTGCGCAAGGTCAAAGGCAAGGACTTCGAGGTCATTCAACCCACGGGGCCGAAACGAGGAGCCGGCGTTGTCAGATGAACGAGCATCGTTGCAACTTTTCGTATGGACCGATCAGGATTCGGCTTGTATTCCAAGAGGACAGGAGCTAGCATTCCGCGTTCGCCACAAAACCCAGGGAAGGCGATGTGGTCACGCATCGCATCGCATCGCACCCGTTGAGCCGTTTTGGTAAAGGACTACCAGATGAGCACACGCTATCGATTACTCCTTCTCACGGCCTTGGTTTCGTTTTCACCCTCCGCAACGCTCGCGGACGCGGTGCTGCTAATCGGTAGCGGGGATTCGACCAACAATGGCCTACTCCAGTCAATCCTCACGGCGCAAGGCGATACGGTGACCGTCGGGCCGACATACAACAACTTCATCGGCGGGAATCTGTCCGGGTACAGCGATGTGCTGCTGGTTCCGAATGCCAGCCCCGTCCCGTACTACCCGACGGGTGACATGCCTGTGTCGGGTCAGCAAGCTTTGGTCAACTACGTCAACTCCGGGGGTGGGCTCGTGACTAGCGAGTGGCTGATGCAAGATATCGTGAATGGGCACCAATTTCAGACGCTGTACCCGGTGCTCCCATTTTCCCCCGGATTCGACATCGCCACAAGCAACACGCCGATCACGTTTAGTGCACTCACAAATGATCCCGTGATGAACGCCAATCTCCCGAATTCGTTTGCGTTCCCGGCCGGGAATGGGACGGGGAATTCTACGGAATCACTCTATTACGCCAAATCCGGCGCGTACTGCGTTTTTTTCGACGAATCAATGGACCTCTACCTTCGGTGGCTCTGGGGCCGGCTACGGTGTCGTCGGCTGGAATTACGGCCAGGGACGAGTGCTCAGCATCTCGACGGCGCTCGATGACACCTCACTCACCAATTTAAATCTCGCCCAATTGGTCGACAACGCCGTCAACTGGGCCGCACACGGTTCGATCCTGCCGCCCATCACGCTGGGACCCAACCCCCCACACGAACCCGTCGGCTATGATCCCGTTCCTGAACCGGCTGCTTTGGTCACCTGGGGCGCGGGGATTCTGGGAATCATCGCGGTGTCCTACGTCCGACGCACTCGTGCCGAGCCGTGATTAATCCGCCCGAGCGATGGCTTACCCCGACATCGATCTTCCGCCAGTCGTAGGTAGAGCGGCCAGGCCCGACGCGAGAGCCTCGCGCCACTCTTCCGAGTTCTGTAACACGAGGAAAACACGCGGCTCGTCCGGCTCGGAAGCTCGCTCGCGGAGTTGGAGTTGCAACCACAGAACATCGTGCCAGGACCCGTTCTTGAAGCCGATGCCCTGATAGACGCCGAGCGGCTGGAACCCCATCGCTTCGTGGAGACCGACGCTGCCCGGGTTCGGCAACGCTGACACCGGCGAGAGCATTATAGAAACCTTGAAGCCGCAGTGCATTGAGCAGAGAGGTATACAAAGCACGCCCGAACCCCGAGCGGCGATGATCCCTCGCGTACATAGACCGAAACGTCGACCGACCAGCGGTAGGCAGCGCGCTCCCGGTGCTGGCTGGCGTAAGCATAGCCGACAATCTGCCGGCCATCGTCGCAGACGAACCACGGCAGAGACGACAACGTCTTGACGATTCTCTGACGCATCTCGTCGACCGTCGGCGGTTGCGTTTCGAACGAAACGGGCGTGTCGCGGCAGAACGGAGCGTATATGGCCTGAATTTGCTCGGCGTCGTCCAATGTGGCCAGGCGGATGGTGATCGCCATGGGGGCTCTCCTTGCACGGAATTCGGTGCGCTACTCAGATGAAGGATGTCGATCGCACCACGAAGGTTCGCGCCGGGTGCGATCGAGCCGTGGCTCGAGTTCTCAGCCCATCATTCGGCGGAATTCGTCGAAGAGGTAGAGGCTATCGTGGGGGCCTGCGCATGGCCTCGGGGTGGTACTGGACGCTGAAGATCGGCAGACGCGTATGGCGAAGTCCTTCCAACGTCTGGTCGTTCAGGTTCACGTGGCTCGGGATCACGTCGGCCGGCAGGGTCGGCGGGGTCGACGGCGAATCCATGGTTCTGAGTCGTGATCTCGACCTTGCCGGATTCCTGGTTGCGGACCGGGTGATTGGCGCCTCGGTGGCCGAACTTGAGCTTGAAGGTCTGCGCACCGAAGGCCTGGCCCAAGAGCTGATGGCCCAGGCAGATCCCGAAGATCGGGATGCCGCGCGCTCGGCGGCGGTGCGGATGAGCGTCCGCAGCGTTTCGGTCGCTTCGCTCAAGGGGCGGGGATCGCCGGGCCCGTTCGAGATGAAGATCCCGTCCGGCTGGGCGTCGAGGATCGCCTCGGCTGGGCTCGAGCCGGGCATCACGGTGACCTTGCAGCCGATCTCGACCAGGTGGCGGAGGATGTTCCACTTCATCCCGAAGTCGAGGGCGACGACGTGCGGCCGGCGCGGCGGCGGGAGCGGCTCGGAATCCGGGCTCGTTCCTGACCGGCTCTCGACGTGCCGTTCTTGCCGAGGAATCCGGTTTCGAGGCCAAGCTCCCAGGATGTCGACGTCTTGGGCATGACCTCGCGGACCAGGTCGCGGCCCACCAGGCCGGGGCTGGCCTTGGCCTTGTCCACCAGGCTGGCATCGTCCAAGGTCGTCGTCGAGAGAATCCCTTTCATCGCCCCGTGTTCGCGAGTGTGGCGAACCAAGGCGCGGGTGTCGATCCCTTCGATCCCGATGATGCCGTGTTTTTCGAGGTACGCTTCCAGCGAGCCGGTCGCGCGGAAATTACTGACCCGACCACTCAACTCGCGGACCACGAAGCCGCGGACCCATGGCCGCCGACTCTCGGCATCCTCGGCGTTGACCCCATAATTCCCGATCTGCGGATAGGTCATCGCCACGATCTGGCCGTGATACGATGGGTCGGTCAGGATCTCTTGGTAGCCTGTCATGCTCGTGTTGAAGACGACCTCGCCGTCGCTCTCCCCACGGGCGCCGAACGCCTTTCCCGTGAAGACCGTGCCGTCTTCCAGCGCCAGTTTTGCGATGTCCATTGCTGCTGTTGACGCCTCCGCATGTCCAAGTCAATCCACGATCTGCAATCTATAGCGTACGCTCGCATGGCGTACGGGCTATCGACGTGCGCAAGCGAGGCGATCGCAATCCTCGCTTGCGACTCGGGTTAGTACGATGGACTCTGCTCTCGCGCTGCGATTCAAGAGTGAACCGCTCTAGTGTACGCGACGGCAGTCTCGGACGTCGAGCGGTCCGTGCAGGTAGTGGACCTCATCCCGAAATCGAGCGAGGCGAACGGACGTCAGCCAGCGAAAGCCAGCGCCGCGACGTTGGCGGCCACAGAGGGCCAGCGCGGCTGCCTGGGTCGCGCGTCGCCCGGTCCATTGGCCAAGTCCAAGACACCTGGGCCGACCGTTCGCCCATCAGTCCAGGGCGTGAAAAGGAGGGCGGGCGAGAGGTTGGTCGCCGCGAGGACCCAGATCAAGATGAACCTGCCCAGCCATACGGCGACGTTGCCGAGGGCCACTAAGTGCGCGAGCTCGGGAGCGTGAAGCACCGGCAAGACGCGCCGCGTCGAACGCCGCGTTTGATTGCGACCCTCGAACTTCGAGCGCACGGGCCGATTCTAAGAACGACTGCCGAGGAGACAATCCGACCGTTAGTGTCAATGGAATCCAGGGATTTCGATCAACGTTCGTAACCTGTGAGAAACTCTCGAAAATCGTGGCGATTTGTCTCAAGCTTCCGGCATCGACCAACCACGTCGCGGCCATGCCAGCCAACCACGACAACGACAAGACTCCCACCCCTTGCAACAACGGAGGCATCAATGCAAGCCACTGGACCAGTCGCATCCTGCCTGTCCGAACGGAGGAAGAGTGCGTGCTCGGGCCGGCCAGCCAGCCGAGTACGCTCAAGGCCACAGCCACTTCAAGTCCGAGAAGCAGCGAGTTGGCGCGAGTTGTGGCACACGGCGGCTCGCTGATGGTCGATCTCGCCAGAAACGAGCGACGAACCGCTGCGGACGACCGAATCGACCGCGTCACGCACGCCCATCGCAAGGCGGAACAGCCCCAGAATCGGCAACCAGCCCAAAATCAGCCAGCTCATCAACAAGAGAGTGGATCCGAAAGCTCCAAAGAACGAAGCGCGCGGGATCGGGCGAGACGCTATGGCCTTGCGAGGATCGGCACCTCGGTTCGCGAGCACATCCGGGGCCGCCCCATCGGCGAATCAAGAACCAGCCCGGCTAATGCGATCAGCCCGGCCATCGCCGCCCAGATCGCGACCCGCGGCAATGGATCGGGACGGGTCGCGGAATCCACGATCTGGAAGGCGACCGTGCGGCGCAAACCGAGAATCAAGGGAACGCCAGGTTCGACCAGCGCAAGCGAGAAGACCACCGCGGCGGCCCGCGCGGCCAGTGGCCTTACCAGCGGCCAGCTCACGTTTCTCCAAGCCCGAAATGGTCCGCGCGCCGGCGAGTCGGGCGGCGTCATCCCACGAAGGCTCGAGCCGCTCAATCGCCGACACCGTCGCCACCATCACCACGGCGACGCTGGCGGGAAGACTGGTCCAGAACCAGACCAGCCACAGACTCAGACCTCGCCACGACTCGAGGCTGGCACCCTGACTCCCCGGGCCGCTCCGCGAAAATGGCCACGGCCAAGCATAGGGCGGCCCGAGAAGCCCGACCACGCCCAGCGCAAGAAAAGCCGGAGCGGCCGCAGTCAGGGCGGCGACCACTCCGTACGAAGCCGCCCGTCCCCAAAACCGTCGCGGCGCAGCGATCGAACCAAGGCCGATGCCCAAGAACAGAGCCGTGAACGTATTGACGGTTGCGAAGATCAACGTGTTCCGGAAACAGATCCAGGCGAACGGGTCGAGAGCGACGATCGCCATTGGAAAGAGCGACAGCCGCGCGTTCCCCGACGGTCCCCGATCGACCAGGACAGCGAATAATAAGGCGACGATCGGCAAAAGCAGGATGAGCCGGAACAATCCCCTGGCAAGAGCCCGTAACCAGCGATATTGGTGCATTCCTGCGCGACCTCTCGATCGTTCCCGTGCCCGGACGCCTTGGTCATGTCCGCGCCATCGTAGCAAAAACGGGGCTCGATTCGAGCGGATCGCGGAGTTTCTCGCCAGAAACGGAAACGCGCAGAGCCGATCACACTTCCAAGTCGGGATATTCGCCAGGAACGACGAAACGGACCAGCCGGCGATCGCCGCGAAGAAGGACGACTTCCGTCGGGATGCCCACCGGCAGCTCGGTGAGCCTTTTCTGAAGGTCGTCAATGGACGTGATCGCCTGTTCGCCCAGTGTGACGATCAGGTCTCCTTCGGCCATGCCGGCTTGGGCGGCCGGTCCTCCCGACTCGAGACCGATCACCTCAACCGCCGCTGTCTTGGTCCATCGCGAAATGACGCGCGAGGGGACGGGCCAGGGGCACGTCGCCCGTGCAAACCGAGGTAACCCCTGACGACATGTCCGTGCTGCATGAGCTGGGGAACGATCCGCTTGGCCATGTTGATCGGGATGGCGAAGCAAATCCCCTGGCCGATTGAATGATCGCCGTGTTGATGCCGATGACTCGGCCGCGACTATCGAGCAGTGGGCCGCCGCTATTACCGGGGTTGAGCGCGGCGTCGGTCTGGATCACGTTGTCGACCAGATGACCGGTGATGCTGCGCAAGGTGCGGCCCAGCGCGCTGACGACGCCGGCGGTCACGGTCGAGTCAAAGCCAAACGGGCTGCCGATGGCCACGACGAGCTGACCGACGCGCAGCCCGACCGATTCGCCGAGCTCGGCGTGTGGCAAGCCCGAGGCATCCGCCTGCACGACCGCGATATCCGTCCAAGGATCGGCTCCGACGACGTGCCCCGAAACCTCTCGACCGTCGTTCAAGCGGCACGCGCAACGCGGCTCGAGACCCCGAACGACGTGGTGGTTGGTCAAGAGAAACCCGTCGGGTGTGAACAGGAAGCCCGATCCTGACCCACTCTGGTCGCCGCCCTCCGTCACCGGCGGCCGCCCGCAGATTCGACAACGGCCGGACCCATCGACTCCGCAACCGTCACGATCACCCGCGAATAGGCGTCCAGTGCGTCCTGCTCGTGCACCTCATCGCCAGCACGCTCACGTGGCGAGGGTGCAGAACCTGGAGCATCGTTGATCAGCCGCGGTTTAATTGAGTTCATCGCCGTCGCCCTTTGCCGAGAAGGACCTATCTGTGCCAAAGGATTGTAGGCAAGGTTGTCAAGCCGAGCACGGATCAGAAGGAGGGCCCTTGCCGGCGGGCGCATAATAAGCGAGAACGAGAGCGCGGTTTCGCACACGAGGTCGCTACCACGATCCACACCTTTCCACAGTCGAAAGGACGCACGATGAAGGCGTTTCGGCTCCACTGAGTTCGGCGGTCCCAGCGCTCTCAAACTGGACGATGTCCCCACGCCAATTGCCGGACCCGGAGAGATCCTGGTGCGGGTGCGCGCACGGTCTCGCTCAATTACCGTGACCTGATGGTCATGAAGGGCGTGTACAACCCGAAGTTAAAGCTACCCCTGATTCCGCTGTCCGATGGTGCCGGCGAGGTGATCGCGACCGGCGCCGGCGCAACCCGCTTCAAGCCTGGCGAACGGGTTGTTGCCAGTTTCATGCCAGCCTGGGTCGACGGCCCACTCGACGAGACGAAAGCCCGATCAGCGCTGGGTGCCGACGTCGGTGGTATGCTGGCTGAAGACGTTGTACTCCCTGAAGCAGGGTTTCTCGAGGATCCCAGCTCACCTCAGCTTCGAAGAAGCGGCAACGTTACCATGTGCCGCGCTGACAGCCTGGCACGGATTGTTCGAAAGCAGTCAGATCAAGCCAGGCCACACGATCTTGATCCAAGGCACGGGCGGTGTTTCGCTGTTCGCACTCCAGTTCGCGCGAATGGCCGGCGCTCGCGTCATCGCGACGTCCGGCAGTGACCAGAAACTGAGTCGAGTCCTCGAGCTCGGTGCGTCCGACGGAATCAATTACGGACGACTCCCGATTGGGACAAGCGGGTCCGCGAGCTAACCGATGGACGGGGAGTTGATCAGATCGTCGAGGTCGGCGGCGCGGGGACTCTTCCCAAATCGATCCGATGCGTCCGGCTCGGTGGCACGATCACGCTGATCGGTGTGCTGAGCGGAGGCGGCGAGATCAACCCGATGCCAATCCTAATGAAGGGCATTCGCCTGCAAGGGATCTTCGTCGGCTCTCGCAGCATGTTCGAATCCATGAACCGCGCGATCGAAACCAATCAGATGCGGCCGATCATCGACCGTGTCTTCCCCTTTGAGCGAGCACCTGAGGCTCTTTCCTACCTTGAGAGCGGCGCCCACTTCGGCAAAGTCGTGATCAATGTTTCCAGTTGAATGAGGCCGGCCGGCTCCATTCCTCTGGGTCAAGGAGGACCCATTACCGATGTCTCACCAGCGGATTCTCGACGAGGTGCGCGACTTCGTCTCGCTCAGGCAAGTGATCGAATGGTCGTTGAGCCAACAGCCGCGGGCCGAGTTCGTCGACGTCATAGTACAAGACGAATATCACCACGACGTGATTGTTCGCGTCACCGCCGAATCGTTTGCCGTTTTTGAGACCAGTTGACTGGGCGCGGTGATGGCGGTCGCCATCTTCGATTATCAACCGTCGGCGACAGAATTGCTGGAACGCAGAATCGAGCGAGGCTGGAAACCCACGCCCACCGCGACACACGACGGAGATGTCGTGCTGGGCTTCGCCTCGTGTTGCCGGATCGATGGTCACTTTTCGAGAGAAAGTAGTAATGAGAGCGGTCAAGATAATTGACTGACTTCCGCCGGGTAAGGAGGCGGCGTTGCCGCCGCCCCCTCCCCTCAGAACTGCCCGTGACAGTTTCCCGTCAGGCAGCTCAAGCCTTCACGAACGCCCCTCGCGGGACGCGGCTGCTTTCGTCCGTCGTTCTTGTACGTGGATCTGCCGATGACAGTTGGCATGCAACAACTCCAAGTTGTCCGCCGTGTCCGGACCGCCTTCGCTACGCCATATCCGATGGTGGATCTGACAGTCTTCCTCTGCGATTCGCAGCGGTTGACCACACACCACACATCGTCCCTCTTGTACCTTCCATAAGTACTCGATCCGGCTGCGACCTGTCCGCGTTTGGGCCAGTTGCCAGCCCCACCGTGCTTCCAGGTACAGTTCCCACTCCGGATCGTAAGGGTTGACGGCGCTACGGATCTTCACATAACGAATGATCTTCACGCTCGCTGCGGCCATCAACTGAATCGGCCAGCCCTGGCCTTTCTGGTCTCGCAGCGTGCCGGTGAAGACCCAGTGGCGGTGACCCTCTCGTTGGAAGTATTTCTTCTTGATCCACTTCCGATTCTTGTTCGGGTGCCGTCGCCGGCACCACCGCCACAACATCTGGAAGATCCGATGATCCACGTACGTAAAGGTGCGTTTGCTCGCGGCATAACGGTGGTACATGGTCCAGCCTTTGATCTGTTGATTCAAGCGCTGGATCATTTCTCCCGCCGTCTGGCTGCCCGAGTTCTTGATCGTTTCCCGGATCTTGGTCAAGAACGTCTTGACGTTGCGGGCGACGGCTTGGTCAAGACCTTGCCGTAGCGATAGCGTCGCACGTTCTGTCCCAAGAAGTCGAAGCCATGCTCCACATGCGTGATCTGGGTTTTCTCGTGGGAGAGCTCTAAACCGCGTTCCTTCAAGAAGTGAGCCACGAGAGGTTGGACTTGGTCACGGAGGAGTTCCTTCGATGTGCCCGTGATCAAGAAGTCATCCGCATAGCGGACCAGGTGGACTTTGTACTTCCGTTGTTGCGGTGTGTTGGCGAAGCGTTCCGCCAGCAACCGTTGCAGTCCATCCAGGGTCCAGTTCGCCAGGGCGGGTGAAATGATCCCGCCTTGAGGTGTTCCTTCCGTGGTGGCGAACCAGGCATGCTTCTCCAGGAAACCCGCTTCCAACCATTGCCGCAACAGTCGGGTGTCCATGGGGACGTGCGTCAACAGCCAGGGGTGGCTGATGCGATCAAAGCAAGCTTTGATGTCCCCTTCCAGAATCCATTGGGGACCATGCCGGTTGCTCACCAAGCAATGGACTTGTTCGAGCGCATCGGCACAACGGCGTTCCAGTCGAAAGCCATAGGAATGGCCGTCGGCTTGCGATTCCGCGATGGGATCGAGTCCGAGCAGGTATAATGCTTGCATGGCTCGATCGCGTCATGGTGGGAATCCCGAGGGACGTCGTTTCCCGTTGCTTTTGGGAATGTACACCCTGCGGAGCGGTTGCGGTTGGTAACCGTGCCGACGCAGGGTGCTGAAAGCGGCTGACTTGGCTTCCGGTGTGTTCCAGAGAACTCCGTCCACACCGGGAGTCTTCGCACCCGAATTACTGACTGCTCGTAAGATGGCCAGAGCCCGGCCACTGAACGAGTGCGTGAGCAGATAAACCAGAGCCTTGACTTTATTCCATCTGCCCTCCGCGACAGCCTTCACGATACGCGCCTGGAGCCGACGAACCGTACGCCAGACCTTCTTCCAGTCGATGGAGTGCCAGTCGGGCGTCGCGATCGGGAGCCGCACCAGCAGGCATTTCTGCCGCCGACATATCTGCTTGTCTCCCTGAGTCGGTTGGCCAAGGTTCTCTCGTGACGGAACACCCGAGGGACGTCAGCCCGCTTTCGCGGCAAGGGGATCTCGTCCGTGGGAGGACTCACCCTCTATCCGGTCGATTACCGATCGGCATTGGCTTGTTCCCTCATCCCTCCGCCGCTGCCTCATCAGCGTCCTTTGCAGTTCGCCTTCCCTCGCGGGGAGACAACGGGGTTACTTCGTTCATCTTCTGGATCACCCGGGAGTTAGGTCGTGCCTATCGGCCGGTGGTGCACCATCCGCGACGGGGGATTGACCAGCCCCCAGTACCTGACCACGTACCTTTTGGTCCAAGCCTGACAGCATCTTTGGCTTGTTAATTATCACGGCCTTTATCGGCACTTCACCTGGGTTGACCATGTCCCGGACTGCTAGCTCCCGACCGCCGTGATGCTGGCAGTCGCCGGGTCGGCTCGCGCAGTTCCCGGCCGATCCGAGGATCGAGGCTCCATTGTCCCCCAGGCTTCGGACCTCGCCGTTGCCGGCGACGCCCGCTGGGGTAGCAGACCGATGGCGGAACATCGGGTAATGTCAAAAGCCCTCCTGCGCTATGCGCATTACAGATCCATGAAGACGCGACGAGTCACAAGGTCAGGATAATTGACTGACTTCCGATCACGATAATCGATGGAAATCGTGTGATTGGATGGATGTACTGAGTGCCGGTGGCCTTTTCTCATCTGTCCCGGATCGTCGTTCCGTTCCCGCTTATCTCTAGGTGGCGGAACGGGGAACGGACCGACGATCTTGGGCTGACCCTCGTTGATCACGGAACATCATTCGGTGTCGAGCCTCAACGACCCTGCTTCCGAAGGCGGTACGCTTGCCACGGACCCTTTAGCCTTCTCCGACCAGAAGGTGTAGACCACCCGGAACACGGACCCCGAGGCTTCGAGGGTGAAATGCGTGTAGTTTATGCCCCAGAACCACCACGGCCGCCCATCGCCAGCACGTAAGCCCAGAGCAAGAACGGAACCCGCGCAACGGCTAGAACGATCGCCGTCGCGAGGCGAGCCCATGGCGCAATCATCAGCGAGGCAGAACCCCTTCTCAGTGCCTGGTGTCACTTTGACGTGTCGTCGGCTACGGGGCAACTGAGGCTCTTGTCATACATCCCAGACCGATCGAAGCAGCACGGGCGTCGCTTTCCTTTGTCGAGCATGTCACAGGCAGTGCTGATCCGACGCGCGCGCGTCTCTGCTTGCTTGGCGGAGACGATCCAGTGAATCCAATCTCGGCGTGCGATGGGCGTGATGTCCGACCACACCTTCCGCGCCCCCGGCGGGGCAGCCGCGACAGCCTTCCGCAGATCTGCCGGCACCCTGGGTTCCGGCTCCTCTGCCACCGGCGCGATTTCCAGCGTGACGACGTCGCCCGCCTCCGCGCCCGCCTCTTCGCGCATTTTCCGGTCCACTTTGAGCCAGTGGCCTCCTTGACCGTCAGGCTCGAGCGTGGCTTGAAAGGCCAAGCCATTGAACGTGCCTTCCACCGACGTCATGCTTCGCGAGGGGAGCTTCGCACTGGCTTCCTTTGGCAGGGTCAGAAAGGTCCACGAGACGGCCTTCGCGGTCGCCTTCGGCCGCAATAGTGTCGCACTGAAGCGGATCTTGGACGCCGCTTTTGAATCGCCGAGCTCTCCTGGCGAGGCGACCTTTGCCGACTTGATGGACGTCTTGCTAGCCATTGCGTTCACTCCAATTGATCGACGTGCCTTTGTGCGCCCCGCTCTTCTTCAGCCTGTATCTCCTCATCATCAATAGGCTGTAGCACCAATCATCCGAAGGCAACGAACGCGCTAGCGTCCAGTTTACCAAAGCTGGTGCTTTCGAGAAGCGACTTGCGCGGAGACGGGCAATCGAGAGGGGGCACGGTTCGAAGATGGGGTATCCGGGGCCCAAGAGAGAAGTCCCTTTCGCGGAGCGAACGGCGACCTTACTCCGACTCCAGCTCGTGTTACCTGCGAAGTACGGAATCTGAACCATGCCGAGTTTCCGCTATAGTTCAAACCTGTGAAACACTTGGCGACGCAAAGGCTTTGGCTATTCGTTCGGAATGCCCGCGCTTCTGTGCGTCCTCGTATAGGGGCCAGGTGCGAAGTGAATTCGGGCGACGTTCATCGACATAAAGCCCAGCGGGTTGGCAGCTTGCACTTTTGCACCGTCGGCTGCGAGCATGGCGAGTTTGGCACCGGAGACCCTCCAAAAAGTTGCCAAAAGTTGTCATTTGTGCCATTCTTGTGGCATTCGTACGTGTGGCTCTATTTCAAGCCTCATCCTGTGTGGTTCGTTCCGACCGCGAACTTCCCCGGCAAGACCACAACGTGTTCCGGCGCGACCGAGAGGGTGAGGCTCTGTCCTTCGCGAAGGGTCTGAGACTGATTCTGAAGCGTTGAGACGATGACCGGCCAGTCGCCAGGTCCACGCGCATGGATTTGTTGGAGCTCAGCACGAAAGACGATGCGCTCGATCGTCACGGGAAAGCGGTTCCAGCCCGCCGGGGTCGTTGGTCCGAACGACAAGGTTTCGGGACGGATTGATAGAGTGACCGATGCCCCTTGGGCCGGCAACTTGGCGTGACTCTGCCCGATCAAACGGCCCAAAGGCGTGCGAACGACTAACTCGCCCCTCGGGTCGACCCGGTCACTTTCCACTTGGGCTTGCAGCAGGTTGGTGGGGCCAAGCAACCGTGCGACGAAAACGTCCACCGGCCGGTTGTAGAGTTCCCGCGCCGGACCCGTCTGGATGATCCGGCCCAGGTCGATGACAGCCAATCGGTCCGCCAGAGCAAGTGCCTCGGCCGGATCGTCGGTCAAGACCAAGGTCGTCACCTCGGCTTCCACGTGAATTCGTCGCAGGTCGTCCCAAAACTCCTGACTCGCCCGGTCGTCGAGCAGACCAAGGGGTTGATCGAGAATCAAGAATTCGGGTTGCGTGACGAGCGCTCTGCGCCAAGGCCGTTCGAAGTCCTTGAGTGGGTGTCAGTTGCTCGGGAAATCGTCCGGCGAGACTGTCGATGCGCAACGTATTCAGTGCCTCAGCAACGCGCCGACGACGTTCCACACGGCCCACCCGTTGTGCCTTGAGCGGATAGCCGACATTCTCGAACACGGTCAGACCCGGCCAAAGCCCAAGGTCCTCGAACACCATGCCGACGCGGCGATCAACGGGGCGGGACCGATTGGACCATCCGGTCTCCAAAATAGATCTCGCCGTCATCGAGTGTCTCGAGACCAGCCAGGAGCCGTGCCAACGTCGTCTTGCCCGCCCCGGGCGGACCCAGTACGTACGTCATCTCTCCCGGCCGGAGCTCCAACGAGGCGCCGTCAACCGCGGCGACCACGCCATATCGCTTGACCAATCCATCAAACATTACGCGAATCATCGGGATCGTTGCTCGTTCCGAGTTGCTCGGTCTTATTTTCTACATTTCGAGAGGGCCTTGTGCGGCAGGTATGCGCAGGCGGCAGAGTCGATGCGGAAGCATCCCCAAGCGTGCGCCAACCAATCGCCGAGCGACTCTACGCTCTAGCAACTAGAAACTAGCAAGTCGAACAACTCTGCGATAGCGTTGTCGCGCCCAGGCGGTCCATTCGGCGCGGAGCCAGTCGCGAAACCTTGGCTCTCGACAGAGCCGTCCGTCGACCGCGCGGGCCAGCTCGGTCAGGAGCGTATCGTCGACGAGCCGCGGGGGGGAAAGCCAGCTTCGCACCAGCCAAGCTCGTATCGATGGCTCTGGAGCGATCTCGCGAGCCAGCGTTTCCATGAGCGTCATGGCATTCTCACCCGGTCGGTCCAGGATCGTCGCGACCGAGGCGGGGGGCCAAGGAGGTGGCTCGGACATCCACTCGAGCGCCTTCGGAGGATAACCGGCTCGCTCCAAAGCCGCCCAGGCCGCCCATAATTCATCTTGAGCGTCCACCAGCGTCGCGCCTAAGAGATCGGCGACCAGATTCGCGACGGCAGGGTCGGTTTCGTTTGTAGGCTGGCCGACAGAGGCTGTGAGCATCCGCGTTTCCGCGAGGAATCGAAGAAAGACTTGTGCCAAATCTTGATGTTCCGCCGCCCGAAGAATCGCGACGCCCTCGATCCAATCAGGCGAGAGGTCGGTCTCGATCGGCTGAGCCGTAAGGCCGCGAGCGGAGCCTGGTACCAACAATTTCGCGTCACCACCGATGCGACGTGGATTGCCGGCGACGCGGACAAGCACGGAATATCCTTCTCGAAAGCGTCCATGCTCGAGCTGGCCCAAAGCCCAGGCGAGCGAGATTGGATCGGATCGGGGATCAGCGATTGTGACATTGGGCGCCGCCGGCAGAACGGGAACGCGATCGGCGGGGCCGCGCGACGGCTCATTGGCGATGTGGGACGCGACGCGACTCACGACTGACCATAGCGCGGCATCCGCGCTCTGAATTGGAGTGAACCTGTCAGATTGGGCCAATCGCCCGAGCGTCGAAGCGCGGCCACCGAGCAAGACGTCGGGTTGTTGGCGTCGGCCCGCGACACGGAGCAGGTCGTCTCCCGGCCGCAAGATCAGCCAGTTGATCGCAATCGCGGTCGGACGGGTCACAGCGGTCGTCGACTTGAGCCAGTTCTGAAACTCCGATTCCAGGTGACGGCAGTCGGCCACTGGCCAGCTCGTCGCGATCACGAGACGGTTCGAGGCGGCTGGGTCGCAACCGGAAATGACGGCGACCAGGGTAATCAACCGGGCCAAAACACTGAGATGGCGACCGCCGTTCTCGAAACGAACCATCACGATCTTTTCCAGAGCCTTCCGCGGGTGATGGGCAGCGTATCGACCGAGCCAAGCCGATCAGTTCCCCGATCGACCCTCGAGTGTGACTTTCAGCTTGATTTCCTTGTCAGCTCGCTTAACCACAACCTCGACCTGCTCGCCGGGTTTATATCGATGAGTACTTTCCATGTAGTCCTGGATCGTGCCGATCGGCTTGCCGCCAAAGCCGATGATGATGTCTCCGCCCTTGAGTCCAGCCTTCGCGGCCGGACCATTGTCGCGCACTCCGGAAAGCTTGAGACCGCCGGAATTGTACTCATAGTCCGGCATGGTTCCCATCGTGACCGGCATACCGCTTCGCGCGGGATCCGCGTTCGACTTGGCGGTTGCTGCCCCGGCGCGAGGCCGCTGCGGCTGCTGGACCAATTTGGTGAGCGCCGGCCGCTCCGGTCGACGAATCAAGTCCAGCAAGATGAGCTCGAGGTAGTCCGCGATCCGAGCCATCCCCCCGTAGTTGATCCGATCGGAATCATCGCTCGGCCGATGGTAATCCTGGTGGACCCCCGTGAACGCGAAGAGCACGGGAACATCCTTAACGTAAAATGATTGGTGATCGCTGCCTCCAAATCCGTCGGTCATGCCCGTGACGTGCTTGATGGTCAGCCCAGCCGACTGGCCCAGGGCGTTGACCAAGCCGTCCATCCCAGGAGTCGTGCCCGTGCCGATCATCGTCAGCTCGTTCTTGGAGTTGAGCCGGCCGACCATGTCACAGTTCACCATCATCACTGTCGACTTGAGCGGGAAGAGTGGGTGCTCCACGTAATACTGGGAGCCGAGCAGTCCTCGCTCCTCACCGGAAAACGCCATGAAGACGACCCGGCGGGGCAGGGGATCGCGACGAGCGGCCAGTCGCCGCGCCATCTCCATGACCATGGCGGTTCCGGACGCATTGTCGTCGGCACCGTTGTGAATGTCGCTGGAGAAAAAAGCAAGCGACCCGGATGTCATACCGCCCCGTCCCAGGTGGTCGTAATGTCCCCCGATCACGACCGTCTCCTGGGCATGCGGTCCGGCCCCTTCCAAGACTCCGACCACGTTCTTCGTTTTGATCGACGTTCGTTCGATCGCGATCCGCGCGGTCAGACTCCATTTTTTCAACTCGTGAGAACGTGGCTTGAGATCCGAGTCGATCATTTTCTCCAGTTCAGCCAGCGACTGGTCGCCGGCCGCGGCCATCAGCTTGTCAGCGTAGTCGCGACTCAGCATCACGAAGGGAATGGTCGAATTCGACTCGGAGCGTGTCATGAACGACAATAATTGATCTTTTTCACCCTTGAGCTCGGCGAAACTGTTGACAAAGAGGACAGCGACCGCACCGTGTTGAAAAGCGTTGGTCGCCTTGTGCTGGAAGGTTGCAAAGGCGGTCGTCGTTGTGCCGGAGAACGGACTGGACTGATCGTCTTGCTGCGGCTCGCGCCGAATGATCAAGACAGCTTTTCCCTTGGTATCGATCCCCGCGTAGTCGTCATATTCCAGCTTGAGTGAACCGTCGTTGGCGGTAATTCCGTAACCTGCGAACACAATGGGCACGTTATCGAGTGTCGCGCCGGCGCCGATATCTAACGGAATGAAGTCGGTCCTGAGCGTTCCCTTGAGGGCGTTGCCGTCCGGGCCGGCGAATGCTAACTCCTGATGATGACCCAGGACGGGCTGCCCACCGATCGTGAACGCCTGGAAGTAGTCGCCGGTACCGGGAGCGGGCTTGAGGCCGGCCGTCTTGAAGGTGTCCGCGATGTAGTCGGCGGCGGCCTCGATGCCCTTGGTCCCGGGCGCGCGCCCTTCTTGAGCGTCGGCCGCGAGAAAAGTCACATCCGACCTGAGCCGCGACTCAGCAGGAGTCGGGGCATCCGTGGTCAAGCTGCCGGCCGTCGGGGCCTTCGCCTTGACGGCGTCGTGATCGTCGGCGACAAGAGTCGCTCCGGTGAATACCAAGCCCACGACCACGAGCGGAATCCCAGCGAGGCGATTGAAATTCCTTGTTCGCCGAGAGAAGCGGACGCGCATGCGGTTCTTTCCTTTGCTGGTCTATTACTCAGGTCGCGAGAAATGACTCGTCTTCCACTATCGAGCCGACCGTCATGGTTTTGATTCTCAAGACTTCCGGGGAGACCGTCAAGCGTTGGGGCTCAACGTTCTGGCGACCGAGCCACGCGCCACGCGGGTTCGACGATGGAACGATTCGTTTCATGTTGTCGTGTGTTGCAGCGCCTGCCACGATTCGATAAGCTAAGTAACTAAGGCTACGACACTTGTCTTTCATTGCGGAGGAGCGTCACGTTTGCGCGACGAGGTGGTGGCGCGTTGGGCCGACCTGCTGGCCGACTATTGCCTGAAGGTAGAGCGAGATGAGACGATCGTCATCAGCTCGGCGATCGAGGCTCGGCCGCTGGTCGAGGCCTGCTTCAAGGCCGTGGTCATGCGCGGCGGACACCCGCTTGTGCGGCTCGAGCTACCGGGCCTGCACGAGTTCTTCCTCGAACACGCCAGTGAGCGCCAATTGACGCACTTACCCCCGTCATCGCTCATGGAGGCACAGGTGGCTAACCGCGCGGATCAAGATCGCTGCCGAGAGCGACACACGATCGATGAGTCGCGTCGACCCCAAGAGGCAAGCGACTTTCGAGCGAGACGCGCGAGCCGCTCCGCCGTGCCGCACGTGAACATCGCTGGACCTTGACTCAATTCCCGACCGGGGCATACGCGGCCGACGCTGGGATGAGCCTGGCCGACTACGAGGCATTTGTCACCTCGGCGATGTTCTTGGATCGGCCCGACCCGGGGGAAGCCTGGCGAGACCTCGGGCGCCGTCAGGCCGGTCTGGTCGAATACATGTCGCAAGTCCAGTCAATCCGGATTGAAGCCATTGGGACCGACCTCACGCTCTCGGTAGCTGGCCGCACCTGGATCAATTCCGATGGCCGGCGCAATATGCCCTCAGGCGAGATTTTCACGGGACCAGTCGAAAATTCGGCTGCCGGCCGCCTGATGTGTGGCTTTCCGGTCTGCCGTGACGGTCGTGAGATGGTGGGAATCAGTCTCGAGTTCAGTGAGGGTCAAGTCGTCTCCGCAAGCGCCATCCAGGGAGAGGATTATTTGCTCGCGATGCTCGACCTTGACCCCGGTGCGCGCCGGCTTGGTGAGCTCGGACTCGGACTGAATGCGGGGATCGACCGGTTCACCGGCAGCATTCTCTTCGACGAAAAGATCGGCGGGACCATCCACCTCGCGCTTGGGCAAAGCTACCCGGAGACCGGTGGAGTGAACGCTTCGGCCTTGCATTGGGACCTTATCATCGACACAAGGAGAGAAGGCCGGATCACGGCTGACGGCCGGCTCATCATGGAAAACGGATCCTGGCTGGTTGGTTGATTCAGGCCAATCCTCAGAAAAAAAACGGAGAGGAAACATGCAACGCAACTCGCTTCTTGAGACCACAGGAAAGTGCATCATCGGCGTCATTCTGGTCACAAGCCTGGGCGATCCGGCGGCTCGCGCACAACAAACGGATGCGAGCGATGCCGCGCTGAAGGATCGGGTGATTCAGCTCATCGACCGCTTGGATGCGCCCACTCCGGAGGCCCGCGAGGCCGCGACGACCAGTCTGATCAAGTTGGGTCCGAAGATCGTGTCGCTCTTACCCGATCCGTCGACCGTCAAGAGCACCGAGCGCAAAGATCGGCTCGAACGAATCCGGGCATGCTCCGCAAGGCCGAAGACGATGTGAACATTCATGCGACGAAAGTCACGATCCAAGGCAAGGGAATTCGCTTGAGCGAGGCCCTGCAACAGCTCCAGAAACAGTCGGGAAACGCCATTACCGATATGCGGGAACAACTCGGAGCCGAGGTCACGAATCCCTCGCTGGACCTCAGCCTCACGGATAAGACCTTTTTCGAGGCCCTCGACGAGGTCGTTCGCCAGGGCCAGGTCGCGACGACGTTCTCCAGCGGTGACGGCTCGATCGGCATTACTGGAGGCGCAATCGTCCGATGGACCCGCCGGCTCATATCCGGCTCCCACCGCTGCCAAGCCCTTGATCCAGTACAGCGGACCGTTTCGCATCGAATTGCAACAACTGAACCTGTCGCGCGACTTCCAGACCGGCACCTCCGTCGCCCAGATCCGTCTCGAAGCGGCCTGGGAGCCTCGACTTCGCCCCATGCTGCTTGCGCTCAAGGCCGATCAACTCAAAGTGCGCGACGATCAAAACAAGGAGGTCAAGCCGCAGGTGGCCATGGCGACCGACGAGGTCGTCATTCGTCCAGAGAACCCTTACGCGGAGATCAACCTCAACCTGGAAGCTCCGGAGCGGACCGCCAAGAAAATCGGCTCGCTATGGTCAAAGCGGACGTCACGATTCCGGCGGGCATTCGGGTCTTCAAGTTCGCCAGCCTGGACAAGAAGGATGTCACCGTCAAACAGGGAGAAGTGAGCGTGACCCTCAAGGAAACCGAAGTCGACGAACAGGTCTGGAAGGTTAACGTCGAGCTGGCATATCCCGGCGAGGGCCCTGTGTTCGACAGCTATCGCCAGGGGTTATTCAACAACCGCCTTTGGCTCCAGCGAGCCGGATGGCTCTCGGTTCGAGCTACAACGGCGGTTTCTCGAACACGAGCAACGACGGCGGCAAGCTCGGCTTCGAATACCTCTTCGTGGATGCTCCCGGTAAGCCATCGGAATACCAGCTTATCTACGAGACCCCCAGCAAAGTGATTACCATTCCGCTCGAGTTCGAGTTCAAGGACATTCCCTTGCCGTGAGGCAAAAAAACAGCAATGACGAGATGGGAGATTGGGATCGGGGGACTGATCCTCCCCGCACCCGAACCACCGATCCCAAACTCCCGATCCGCTCTGCCAAGTCAGAGCGAACCGTCGGCCGGAATGTTGCGAAATGCTCTCTTGAACTGGGTCCGCTCCAGCCCGTATTTTTGCAGTTTTTGAGTGACGCTGCGCCGCGACAGGCCGCTGTGGCGTGCGCAACGTGCCACATTGCCTTTGATATTGTGAGAGCAGGCGGACGAAGTATTCCCGTTCGATTTGACCGACCAAGTCTTCCGTCAACTCGGGAAGCGAGCGTTCGATGTTGAGCAATGAGCGCGTGCGATGAGGATGGGTAACCCGCGGAGCGACTGATTCCGGAAGGTCGTCGCGGTGAAGCACGGCGCCATCCGCCAGGGCGATGCCCGCTTTGATCGCGTTCTCCAGCTCGCGGACATTCCCGGGCCAGTCATGACGCAAAAGCGCATGCATCGCATCCGAATGGATTTCGGTGACCGGCGTGGCTTTCTCGGATCGGTGCTTCTGGAGAAAATGTGTGGCGAGCAAAGGAATATCTTCGGTTCGTTCGCGCAAGGGTGGGAGCTCGATCCGGATCACATTGAGTCGATAGAACAAATCCGCGCGGAACCGCCCATTCTTGACCTCGTCTTCCATGTGCTTGTTGGTCGCGGCAAGGATCCGAACCTTGACTTTGATGGTCTCGGTTCCGCCCACTCGCTCGAACATGCCCGTTTGCAGCACGCGTAAGAGCTTCGCCTGCATCCCAGGTGGAATATCGCCGACTTCGTCAAGGAGTAGGGTTCCTCCGTTGGCGAGCTCGAACCGGCCGATTTTGCGACGCTCCGCTCCGGTGAATGCCCCCCGTTCGTGACCGAACAGCTCGCTTTCCAGCAAGGATTCGTTGAGGACGGCACAATTGAGAGCAATGAACGGCCCCGTGCAGCGCGTGTCGGCCGCGTGAAGCGCCTGGGCGACAAGCTCTTTTCCAGTGCCGGTCTCACCCTCGATCAAGACGGTCGAGCCTGACGACCCGACTTGCTCGATCAAGTCGAACAGCTTGCGAATCTTCGGACTCTTGGAGACCATGCTATGAAAGTGATGGTCGCCGCGAAGATGCTTTCTGAGCCGTTCGAGCTCGTCGATGAGCTCGCGACGCTCGAGAATTCGCTTGATCAAGAACCGGAGATGATCCGGCTCGATGGGTTTGGCCACGAAATCGTCAGCGCCCGCTTTCATAGCCCGGAGAGCCTCGGAAGGATCCCCGAACGCGGTCAGTACGATGACACCGACCGGCATCTTCTCCGCCCGTACTTTCGCGAGCAATTCCAGCCCGCTTAATTCTGGCATGCGGAGATCGGTGATTAGCAAGTGATACTTCTGAGCATGGAGCTCATTCCACGCCGACAGACCGCCAGCGACTGTCTCGACTTCGAAACCCGTCAGAATGGAGGATCTTGCTCAAATGATTGCGGTTGATCTCCATGTCGTCGGCGACCAGAATCCTGCGTGGCATGCCGCTCTTCCATCCTTGTGAAGAATCGTGTTCGAGCAAGGTCGACGCCGGTAGAACCCGACGTCAGACGACACCAATTGGACTATAACGCCGTTCCCATCTCGATCGCAATGGAATCGGAGCAGAGCGGACCACGCGCCGAACTGGAAGGATGGCTTCATGGATCAGGCGACCGCGTGGTATGCTGAACGGATGCCGACTTGTTGAGATCGGCCCCCGAGGGTTTGAGGGCGGCTCCATTGGGCTTGGCCGCACCCGGCGCCTTGGGTCGGGCTGGTGGCTTGGGGCCGAGTTGGGCTTTGGCAGCGGCCAGCACCGCCGCGACAGGATCGACGTACGGCAGGACGTTCTTGCGGCGCCCACCGGAAAGTTGCACCACGGTCGCTCGATCTGGCTTGTCCGGAGGAAGCTGATATTCCTGCTTTTTTTCCTCGGTCGTACCCTCGTGCGTGAAGGTCTCCAATTTCAGTCGAGTCACGGGCTTGCTGGGGTTGGTCCAAATCATTGAAACGCGAATCGTGTAGTCACCGTTGAAACCGCGGGGGCAAACATAGACCTCCTCAGGATGCGCTCCGTACCCATTCTTGATCAAGGAGCCGCCGAAGACGGTGCGGGGCGTCCGATAGCTGGCCGTCGCGCCGAGCGGCTCTTCCACGATTAGGTCGAAATCGGCTTCACCATCCCAGGTCAAGCGGACGAACAAGTCACGTGCTTCGGACGCGGTCAACTTGGCTAGCAAGGCATCCGCTTCTTGGCCCCGCCCATCCTCCCGCAGCGACTTGGCCAAGGTTTCCACCTGGCTTCGAGACTCAGTGCGAAAATACTCGTCCTGCCCGGGCCAGCCCAGAGAGAGCAGTCGTTCGACGGCGTCCGCCATCCGGCGCGGGTCCTTGCTCTTTTGGGCAAGGTTGATCGACATGACCGGTGGCTCCCAGCGGTGCGGGACCTTCGCCATCGTTTCATCGAGCAGCGGACCGACACGTTCGTAATAACCCTTGCGGAAGAGCCCGTCGGCCGCACCAACCAGGTCGTTCGGATTATGAGAACGTTGCGCCGTATCTGCCGCGGCATTCAGTGCTGTCTTGATATCGGCCGGTGAACCTTGGTTTTCCTCGATCGCCAACGCCAGCGCTCGGTACATCCAAGATTGCGCGTCTTTCGGATGGTTTTTCAAGAAGCCCTTCAGGGCAGCCTGGGCATCCCGAGTCTTTCCGTTGAGGTTTAGGGCCCGCAAAGTCTCGCGGAGTTGCTCGGGATCCGTTCTTCTGGGGTCATTGCTTCGATAGTATTTCAACCAGAACGCATCCGGATCGGTCTTGCCGCGCCCTTTGGCATCACGACCGAGCCCGGCCCGATCGGGATCAGCCCGCTACGGCTACCCGGGGGCGCCGGGCGAACCATCGGCCCCCCATCTTGGCTGGCGGTTGGCTTCTTAGTACGAACTGTCGGTTCCGACTGGTCGAACGGTTTTGCAGTCGACGAAAAAGGACCAGCCGGTGAGGCACCGGACTGGCCCTTGGTCTGTCGGGGATTCTGGGAATCGTCAAAGCCGGCTGTCGCCCGACTCAGTTGCTTTTTTTTTGCGCGAAAGTATCGGCGGAATCTTGAGGTCCGACGGCCGGGATCGACATCATGCCGCCCCATACCACCCATGCCGCCGCCCATGCCGCCCATACCACCGCCCATACCACCGCCCATGCCACCGCCCATGCCACCGCCCATGCCACCGCCCATGCCACCGCCCATACCACCGCCCATGACCGCCGCCCATCAGAGACAACGGAATGAGGACGAGGTCAGCCACGGGGTACACGCGAATCTCGGTCTGCTGATCCTCGGATACTTCCGAGGTGATCATCATATAGCCGTCCTTGACGGTGTAGGTCAGTCCGAGCTGCTTGAGGAGGAGATGCATGGTGGTCTTGAGAGGTACACCGTCGAGGTCGATGGTCACGGTCGAAGTGAGCGATTTTTCCGCTTCTTGCAGGCCGATGGGATCGATGTAGATCGGGATGCCGGTGAAGCTGGGTGTCGTGGTAGCCTGCTTGACGTACTTCAAGACGTCGTCGAGCGAGGTCTCGTTGGCGAAAGACATCGCGATCGGCTCTTCGAGTTTCTCCAGGATTTGCTTGGTCTTGGGATCGCGCTCGTACAAATCGACAGCCCTTCCCCAACGCTTGATCCGTTTCTCGGAAATCTGCCTCCACCAGTCGGCATCGGGATACTCGATCGTCTGGGTGTCCGGGAAAGGAACCGCGGCCCGCGAGACGTCTTGCAGGGTTAGCAGGTATCGGTACTTCTCGAGCTCGCGATACTGCAATTCCTGCGAAAGGAAACCCATCGACGTTGCGAGAAATCGTCCGGCCATGGGTGCCGGGTCGTTATCACTGTAGGGGAGGGGTGAACCTCGCTGAAGAGCATTGGCTTTCTGGGCCAACAGCTTCGCTTCGGTGAACGGAGCGGTGGCTAACCTGATGTCGCCCATGCCGCCGTTGTACAAGACGTTGTACACACCTTCCGTGATGAGCGTATCGAACTGGACCATCATGGCGGCGATCGTCTGTTTGTTTCGTTGAAACTGGTCGAGTGCTGCGCGTGCGCTGCTCGCCGGCGGCTTCGATGCGCTGGTGCTCGGCGCGTTCGCCGACGATTCGCTGTTCGTCGAGGGCCGTGGAAAGCATTTGCGCCTGGACTCGTTGATCGAGTCTTGTGCGGTCTTCCTCGGGAACGCTGGTCGCTGAGCGAATGACGTTCTGGGCCAAGCGCAAGGCGTTCAAGGCGGCCTCGGGCTGGTTTTCATGCACCAGCGCCTCGCGACTTTTGCAGCCACTGCTCCACGTCGTGGGTCAACTGCTGGCGGGAGACATTCTCCGCCGCTTGAGTCTTCTCCAACGTTGCCGCGGCGTCGGCTGGTGGGACAGCCGGCGGCGTTGCCGCGCCGACCGGCGGAGGAGCTGGCGCGCTGGCGGGATCTTGCATCGCGACCTGGAGGATTTCAAGACGCGAGCCCCCGATTTGTCTCAGCCCACGCGCCGCCTTGTCGTTCGTGGGATCGAGGAGTAGCGCTTTTTGGAAGAACGTCTTTGCCTGGGCCTTCGCGCCTTGCGCGAGTGCCTGCCGCCCCAGCTCTGAGAGTTGGTTCGAGAGCGGTGTTTGATCAGCGCCGAAGGTTGAAACGCCGGACAGCAATACGCCACCCAGCATCAAGAACCCGGCACCTCTCCACAGTTGCGTGGTTCGGGACATGTTCGATGCTCTCCAACAGAAGGAATTGACCGGCGCGGAGACCGGCTCGGGCGCTCGATGTTCCCATACGCTAAACTACTTGAATCAAAACTCACCAACAAGCCCACCCGTTGCGAAAGTCCGGGAGCCAACCGCTAACGGCCGCCTCGCTCCCGAACATTCGCCTCGCTAATCGGCGGCGAAATCGGATCGATCAGTTCCATCAAGGATGCCGAACGTAGACGCTCGATCAACCCCCGCGCGGCCCAACGGCGCGGGCTCGATCTTGTTGTGATCCATTATGCCACACGGTTTGTGAAGCCGCCAATCGACCGCGACAGACCAAAAGATAAGCCCAGCCCCGGTCCATTCCCGGCTTGACAGTTAACCATTCGCATCCTATCAGATTCTTCAGTACGGTCCCGAGGGGCACATACTGTGTCGCCTTTGCTCAGGACGCGTCGCAATACGGCCTGATCGGTGCCATTCCCATGCGAGAGAACTCGATCGAACCCACAGCAGAGGAATCCGCCGTCGATTCAAGTAGCCAAACTGGTCGACCTGGCAGTGCAGAGACAGAGACAAAACGCATGAGCAATGACAAGGATCAGACGAATCCGCCAGCGCCGGAATTCGATTTTTCCGCGTTTCCCAAGAACACCGTGTTCCACGAACGTCGAGTTGGCCGCGAGCGGCGAACAAAACAGATGACCGATTTCGAAGCTGGAATCACATCTTTCGCGTCCCTCGGGCGAGCGTCGCGAGAAGAAGGAGCGGCGGAAGCGGATCGATCCGACGACCTTCGAGAAACAATACAGCGACGATGAAATGGAGTTCATGAATGCCGTTCAACGCTTCAAAGAACAGTCAGGCAAGGGATTTCCAACATACGGCGAAGTACTCAAGGTCGCCGTCGGACTTGGGTACCGCAAGCGCACCGACCTGTCTGGTTCCCCCTTTTCCGATTCGGACGACAGAGAGCCGATGCCCGACCCCTCGTCGTTAATCGAGAACTCAGAGCAAGAGGGATCCCCGATAAACCCTCCGCTCTCGCCGATCTGACGACACTTGGAAGGCAGCAAGCAGGATCCGCGCGCGGTCACAAAACCGCCATTTTCATCCGCCTCAACGGGTTGTCACGCGCAACGTTGCCGGTCCCGCCAAAACGTGCATCCACGCGCTGACGGCTTCGCGCGTGAGTCGGACTGCCTCGTCCAACTGGGGCTGAGGTGACGAGCCAGCCGTATTCAGACCAACCTCGGACTTGGCATGCGCCATCAAGGCAACTTCGGTGGGGCAGTCGGCAACCGCGCTCGAACTTGCGAGAGGTCGGAGCTTTGTCGAAGTGACTCGATTGGGATGTTCCGACTTCATCGTGACGCTGAGCTGTGCGGCATCCATTCCCTCCGCGGTCCAATTCGGCAGTTCAGGGTTCCCAGTTTGGACTTCGGGGCCAGGTTCGATCGATGAAAGCTCGTGCTGGCTCGACGACCCCGATACCAGGCCGAGAGCGTCCGTGAGAATGTGCTCCGAGTCTGGACTGAGTGGGGAAACAGCCTTGCAGTAAGTGTCGAGATCAGCATCCCGCGATTGTGGCACCATCCGGGCGTTAGGGTCATTCCTAATCGGCTCGACTATGGGCACCGTCGGTTGAGAGATCATCGCGACTCCTTCGCTGAGGAGCGCGTGTGGGTTGATAAAATCGTTTGGGTGGTCCGATTCTTTGGCGGTGGGGACAAACACGTCGTCCGGCAACGCCCGGAATTCGGCGACCTGGACTTCGGAGCCGCTGCTCAGCCGGTGCGAAGACGTCGATCGGCAGAGACTGAATCATCACCGACTGGGCCTCAGACTGTCTGACCGCAGGCGCGAACACGTCGGCAGGGAGCGGCAGGGCGATCGCGGACTCGAACTCATTCCTGCGTCGCTCAGGCGCAACGTCTTGGCTGGGTAAAGCTTGCATCGGAACGACCTGTACGACCGAGGGTCCGGACACCGGGCTGACGGCAATGTGGACCGGTTCTTTCCGATGCTCGACCGAAGTCTCGTCAGCGATTCGATACAGCTCGACCACGACGGCCAACTCCGTGTGATCGCTGAAAAGGACCGGGGTCCATCCCGCATCCTTGGCTTTGGACTGCACGCTTCGAGTCACTTTCTCGTCGGTGGCAAAGGCTGTCACTGCGGCATTTTGTTGTGGCGTCGACGAATTCGAGGACGCAGCCGCGTTCGCTTTAGGCGATGCTCCCCCGAGTTTATTCGGCTGGATACGGTTGGGGATTTGCTGGTCGGTGAGTATCACCTGGTGCGTCCCGCGGATACAGTACGCTTCGGATTCATGGGGCTCCCGCGTGTCCCAGTCCGCGAGCACTCTGCTCGCCCACCTCTGTGTCGAGGAGATCCACCGATCACAATCCGGCCGGCTGGGGAGCGTCACTCCGAGCGCAGCCACCAGACCGACCAAGACAAGTCGCGTCATCATTGGCAGTCCTCCGGTCCGTATCGCGTTCATCGTTCGCCCTAGCCGCCAAACTCGTCATGTTGCATGCATTGACATTCGGGTCCGACCTTCCGAGTCCAGTAGAAAGTATCGGCTCAGGAAATTAGGTGCTTTAGATAGTTTGAAAAGCATAGTAAATATAGATAGCCAACGAGGGTTTTTTGCTTTCCACTTTAGCGTGCAGCCGGCGTCCTCGGCCGTTGCAATTGGCCCATTCTAGTTCGACGTGGCGGAAGAAATGCGAAATGCGTACGATCGTCGCGCTTGAGACTGGGTTCAGTCCCCGTCTCCCAAGAGGAAGGAAACGACAGACGGAGCGCGTCGTCCATGAGCAAGTCGGTCCTGGTGACGGGGGCAGGGGGGTTCATTGGCAGTCATCTGACGGAGCGACTGGTCCGCGAAGGCCACCGCGTTCGAGTTTTCGTACGGTACAACGGGCGCGACGACCGAGGAAGTCTCGATGACGCGCCGCGAGAGATTCAAAAGGAGATCGAGTTCGAACGTGGTGACCTCAAGGACCCGTCAGCGGTCCGCCGGGCCGTCGACGGTCGCGAATGGATATTCCACCTGGGCGCGTTGATCGCGATTCCCTATTCGTATCAGAATCCATACGACGTGGTTCAGACCAACGTGCTGGGGACGTCGCACGTTCTCGACGCCTGTCTGGCGAGCTCCGTACTGGAGCGTTTGGTTCTGACGTCGACGTCCGAGGTTTATGGGACGGCGGTCAGCGTCCCGATCGACGAGCGGCATCCGCTCCAGGGCCAGTCGCCGTACGCCGCCACCAAGATCGCGGCCGATGCACTTGGTGAGAGTTATCACCGCGCCTTTGGTCTGCCGGTCACGATTTTGCGGCCGTTCAACACGTTTGGGCCCCGACAATCGGCCCGCGCGATCATCCCGGCGATCATCAGCCAGGCGCTGGCTCGCGACGTGGTCAAGCTCGGCCGGCTCGACCCCCGCCGCGACCTGACGTTCGTCAAGGACACCGTCAGCCGGTTTCGTCGCCATTGCCGGCTGCGACGCGGCCGTCGGCCGCGCTGTCAACATCGGCCGAGGCGAGGACCTATCGATCGGCGAGCTCGTCGAGACAATCGGCCGGCGGCTGGGCCGTTCTCTTAAGGTCGAAACGGATCAAGATCGGTTACGACCGGCAGCCAGCGAAGTCGAGAGGCTTCTCGCCGGCACGGCCTTGGCTCAGAGTCTCTGGGGTTGGAAGCCTCAATACACACTGGAGCAAGGTCTCGACGAGACGATTGACTGGGTGCGCGACCATCTGAGCCGTTTCCGGGTCGGATCGTACGCGACCTAAACAGGTGCCCACACCACGGTCCTTGCCAATCAGCCCCGTCGGTACTTGATATTCTTGACGACCTCCGCCAACTGGCCGCTCGAGTGACGGCGGTCACCACCTTGTCGGTCACGGCGGTGATCGCTTCGGGGACCGAGATGACGATTGATTGGACACCGCTAGCCGACCTGATCGAGACGCACGACCGCTTTCTGGTGACGACGCACGTACGGCCGGATGGCGACGCCTTGGGCTCCGAAATCGGCATGGTGGGCCTGCTTCGACAGAGGGGCAAGGATGTCAGGGTGGTGAACGCCAGCCCAACTCCACCTCGTTACGACTTTCTGGACCCCCAGTCGACGATATTTGAACACTTCGGGGCGGTCGTTAAACCGGAGGACCTGGCTGATCGCGAGGTCGCGATCATCCTCGACCTGTCGTCGTGGAACCAGCTTGGAGACATGGCAGGATACATCCGTGAGTTTCCAGGACCTCGGGTCGTGATCGACCACCATCTGAGCCAGGACGATCTGGGTGCGATCGTTCTCAAGGACTCGACAGCCGAGGCAACCGGGGCCTTGATCCTCCAGGCGGTCCGGGCGTTGGGGGCCTCGTTGACCGAGGAGATCGCGACCGGACTGCTGACGGCGATCGCAATGGATACGGGTTGGTTTCACCATTCCAACACGAATGCCGGCACGATGCGTGCGGCGGCCGAGCTCATCGAAGCCGGTGCGATGATCGACGACATCTATCGCAAGTTGTTCGAGAGGAACACGCTCGGCCGATTGAGGCTCATCGGTGAAACGCTCGTCGGGCTGCGAACCGAGCTGGGTGGAAGAGTCGCTTACGCCACGATCTCTCGGGACGATCTGATTCGAACCGGCGCGATCCCACAGGACTCGGAGGACTTGATCGATTTCACCGTCAGCCTCCAAGGCGTCGAGGTCGGCCTGTTATTCATCGAACAATTGCGGGGCGGCGCGAAGGTTTCGTTTCGCGGCTCGCAATGGCTTGGACTGCTCTCAGTTGGCCGCCAAATTCGGCGGAGGCGGACATCGGCAAGCCGCCGGAGCAACGCTGCCCGGGCCGATGTTCGAGAGCGTCGCACGAGTGCTGCAGGCTGTTCGTCTGGCCCTGGAACCCGCCTCTTCCCGGACTGATACCCGTTCAGTTTCGACGAACAAGCATTATATTGGGACGGCGCGGGCAACGATCGGTCTGGTCGAGTCCGTGACAGTGCTCAGAGATAGACCACCGTTTTGCCACGTTCTGAATCCGAGATATACGGCTCCGCCAGCGAAGGTGTCCGCCTGTGGACACCGTCCGCCTGAGTCTTAACCTCGGAGAGACTCTCAGCCCTTGACTAACTCACCATTCAAGGGAGGCCCGTGAATGACTCGCCGCGATTTTTATCGTTTCGCCACCATCATATTGAACGGCCTGATGGGACTCGTCCTGGCTGTTCCCGCGATCGCCTATTTGATGACGCCGTTTCGACGAAAGGGTCGCGAATTAGGCTCCAAGCCGCTGGCGCGTTTGAGCCAATTGAAAGTCGGAGTCCCGCGTTCCTTCGCCATAATCGAGGAACGGCAGGATGCCTGGGTCAAATATCCTGCCGAGCCGGTCGGGTCAGTCTGGCTGATCCGCCAGCCGGAGGGGCGCCAGCCCGTCGTGCTCGCGTTTACCTCGGAGTGTCCTCACTTGGGATGTGCCGTCAACCTGACCGCCGATGGCAAGGACTTCTTGTGTCCCTGCCACACCAGTTCCTTCGACTTGGACGGAAATCCACGGAACTCCGTTCCGCCACGTCCGATGGATCAACTCGAGGTCGAGTCCCTCGGCGATGGGGTCGATCCCGACGTGCGGGTGACGTTTCAACGGTTTCGGACCCTCAGCAAGGAGAAGATTCCCCTTGTTTAAGCAACTGGCTCGATGGCTCGATGATCGGACCGGCTGGCTCGGATGGATCCATCGCACTCACCATACCGATATTCCCGGCGGGGCGCGATGGAGGTACGTCTTCGGTCCGGCCCTGATCACCGCGTTTCTGGTCCAGGCGTTTACGGGACTGATGATGATGCTCTCCTACTCTCCGTCGTCGTCGACGGCCTGGCCGAGCGTTTATTTACATCAATCGAGAGATGTGGATGGGGTGGTTCATCCGGGGCGTCCACCATTTCTCCGCGCAGGCGTTGATGGTCCTGTTGCCGTTGCACTTGCTCCAGGTTGTGTTGGCGCGAGCCTATCGCCGCCCGCGGGAGTTCGTGTGGTGGTTCGGACTGGCTCTCATGTTCCTCGCGGCGGCGTTCAGCCTGACCGGGTACCTCCTGCCCTGGGATCAAAAGGGGTACTGGCATGCCCGGGTCGCGACGAACATCATGGGGAGCGCGCCCTTTGTCGGCCCCTATTTTCTGAGGGTACTGATCGGGGGAACCGACTATGGCAATCAGACGGTCACCCACTTTTACGGCCTGCACGTCGGTGTGTTGCCGCCTTGTTCGTGCTGTGCATGACAGCGCACATCGCCTTGTTCCGGCGCTATGGCGTCACTCCGCCGATTGGGGCCGAGAGCCGGCCGTCGGCCGCGTTCTGGCCCGAGCAGGCCGTCAGGAACACACTGTTCTGCGCGGGTTTGCTCGGCGTGGTGATCACACTGACACTGATCGAGGGTGGAACCACCCTCGACGCACCAGCCGATCCCTCGAGTGCGGATATCCGGCGCGCCCCGAATGGTACTTCCTCTCACTGTTCCAGATGCTCAAGCTCTTTCCGGGCAAGCGCGAGGTCATCGGCACTTTCGTGATCCCCGCGTCGATCGCCCTTGCTCTGCTGCTCCTCCCGCTTTTGGACCGGGTCTTGCCGGCCAAACTGGCCCATTTCCTGGCATGTACCTTTGTGCTCACCCTCCTCGGCGGAGCCAGCTTTCTCACAGTCCAGGCCTTGCGCTCCGACGCCAACGATCCTTTGTTTCAGGCAGCCCGAAAGAAGGCCGACCTGGCACGCGACCGCGCGATCGAGCTCGCCGAGCTCGCCGGACGTCGGTATCCCTCCCGATGGCTCTTCGTATATCCTGCGCCGCGATCCCTTGACCCAGGGCCGGATGGTGCTGGAAAGGAAATGCCTCGGTTGCCACTTCTTTGACGGCAAAGGCTTGGGAGACGAGCAGACCGCCTCCGACCTGAGCGGTTTCGGTTCCCGCGATTGGATTCGCGGCCTGCTGGCAAATCCGAAGGCACCGCAGTATTTCGGTAAGGTCCCGCAATGCGATGGGATGGCCGAGTGGAAAAAGACCAGCAAGCTCAGCCCGAAGCAACTCGACGACGTGGCAGACTTCGTCGCCTCATTCGCGAAGATTCCGGCGGATATGACTCCCGATGAGTGGTTGGACAGCCCGGGAGTTTCCGAGCCATCCGGGACTCGCGCCGTTTGAGAAGGAGTGCGGGACGTGCCATGCCATCGACGGATTTACCGACGGAGGCGAGCGCGACGCTCCGAAGCTGTTCGCGTGGGCCTCGCCGCAATGGATCGCGCGCATGATTCGCAAGCCGGGTGCAACGGAAAACTATGGATACCTCAAAGTCGAGCAACAGATGCCCGCGTTCGCGTCTGACCAGCTCATCCAGAACGACGTGGACATGGTGATCCGGTATCTCAAGGAAGACTACCTCAAGCCCGGTGTCGCTCCGAGCGGGCACTAAACGCGATACATTTAACGAGGCATGACCATCGGTCGTAGAACGGAATTCATCCTTTCGCCGTCCTACCGATTCGCAAGAGGAGAACGATGAATTCCGTTCTACTCGCCGCGCGACACAGAGGCTATCGATCGTGACTCGCGCGGTTCAACGGATTGGCTCGAATCGGGCCGCCTGACGGGACGTTCGGCAGAAGTGTCCGGCGGAGATGGTCTTCGGACTGTCCATACCGCGACGCGTGCCGTCGGCCCGCTTCCGAGTGGGCACGCACTTGCTCGTCCGGTGTGTTTTTGAGGTGAATCGGACCGTTCACGGACCAAACAATTCGGCTCGATCCTCCTCAAAAAAGCCGGGTCCGATCACTCGGCTTCCCAATCAACGCGATCGCAAAAAAAGTTTGAAGAAATCGGGAAATTCGACCGGATTCTTCTTGAAATTCGAAGGGATCGATCGTTAGACTTGGCCGATCTTGACCAACTGGTCGAGTCGATTGAAGGATCAGTCGTATTCGAGACCCCTGTTGTGTCACATTTTGGATGAAAAGGAGAAAATCGTCAGCGGCCTCCTCGCTGGACGAGGAGACGAACGTTCAAGGAGTCACATTTCCAATTTGCCGAGTTTGAATTGGAAAACGTGCCGGTGTCGGAAAATCCTCTGCCGGGAGTTTCTACTTGAAGTGATCGTTGATCTCAACGTCGTCACGACGGTCCCGGGAGGTATCATCAACGGATTTCGCTGAGACCATTTCAAGGAAGGGATGGCTGCTATGAAATACCGCCCACTCATCGGTATCAACGCGGATTACCGGGCTTCGGCCAAGAGCCGCACGCCGCACTGTTACATCCATAGCGGGTATTTCGACTGTATCTTGTCGGCGAATGCCCTACCCGTATTCATCCCGCCGCTGGTCAGGGAAGCCGATCTCACACCGATCCTCGATCGGTTGGACGGCGTCATGCTGACGGGGGGCGACGACCTGGACCCGAAGAAAATGGGCCTGTCGCCGCATCCGGCTGTCACTGTCGTTCCCGAGCGTCGCGAACTGGCTGATCGGCTGCTCTGCAAGCTGATCCAGCAGCGGCGAATCCCCGTGCTCGGAATTGGTCTGGGCATGCAGGAGTTGAACGTCGTCGCGGGAGGGGGCTTGTTCCTCCATCTTCCCGAGGATATGCCCAAGTCGATTCCCCATCATGACCCGCACGGGGGTGCGCATCGGCACACCGTGGTCATGCAACCGGGCACTCGGCTCGAAAACATTTACGGCCCGGGCGAGATCCGCGTGAACTCCTATCACCATCAAGGGGTTCGGAAGCTCGCGCCCATCTTCCGCGTGGCGGCACTCGCACCCGATGGATTGATCGAGGCCTTTGAAGGCAAGGATCAATCCTGGTGGGTCACCGGAGTGCAATGGCACCCTGAAAACGAGGGGAATATCTCGCTGGACATGCAATTGATCGAAGCCTTCGTCGAGGCGTCAGGTTCCAGCAAGAACATGCCCGCTCTGGCCAAGGTCGGCTGATCGGTTTATCGCTCGGCTGAATGTCGATGTCGAAACGGCGTTCTCATCCGCGTAAAGACGGATGAGAACGCCTTTTGCTATTTCGAGATTCTTGGATCTGACCGTCCGAGGCATAACCTACCGTGGAAGCGTCGACACGAATAGGCTTCGGTCTATCTTAGAGCGTGGTGGATGGAAAGCCGGGTCGCGGGCCTCACATCGTTTGCGCTGGGTTTCACCACCTCACTCTGGCGCGGCCATTGCCCGCGTGCGGTAGATGGGGCACGCGTGCCCGCAGGCCGTCGCCCAGCGCACTGAGAGCCAAGGCCAGTACATCAGGCTCCCGCCCCTACAGGCTCGAGGATGCACCAAGGCCGTCGTGGCGGCGGCCTGCTTTCGTATATCCTCGGTGATCCGCATCGAGCAGAACTTCGGTCCGCACATGCTGCAGAACTGAGCGGATTTGAACGCGTCCTGAGGCAAGGTCTCGTCGTGCATCCGCCGCGCCGTCTCCGGATCCAAGGATAGCCGGAATTGCTCCTCCCAATTGAAGTTGTATCGCGCGCGACTGAGTGCGTCGTCTCGATCGCGTGCTCCGGGACGGTGGCGAGCGAGGTCAGCGGCGTGGGCCGCGATCTTGTACGCAATCACTCCCTGGCGAACGTCCTCAACTTCGGGCAAGCCGAGGTGCTCCTTGGGCGTGACGTAGCAGAGCATGCTGGCCCCGTGCCAGCCGGCAAGTGCCGCGCCGATCGCCGAGGTGATGTGATCGTAGCCAGGGGCGATGTCGGTCACGAGCGGGCCGAGCACATAAAACGGTGCTTCGTTGCACTCGACGGCTTGTTTCTCCATGTTCATGGCGATCTGGTCCATTGGCACGTGGCCGGGCCCTTCCACCATGACCTGGCAGCCGCGTGACCAGGCCTTGCGGGTGAGCTCACCGAGTGTTTTGAGCTCGGCGAACTGGGCGGCGTCCGACGCGTCGGCGATGCAACCGGGACGGAGACTGTCACCCAAGCTAAAGGTCACGTCATACTCTCTCATGATGTCACAGAGGTCGTCGAAGTGGCTGTAAAACGGGTTCTCCTGGCCTCGGGCGAACATCCATTGCGCCATGAGCGAGCCGCCGCGCGAAACGATCCCCGTGATCCGGTGCGCCGTCGAGCGGGACATAGTCGCGCAGGATGCCCGCGTGGATCGTCATGTAGTCCACACCTTGTTTGGCCTGATGTTCGATCATGTCGAGCATGTCTTGGGCCGACAGGTCTTCAACCTTCTTGACTTGCTGGATCGCCTGATAGATCGGTACCGTCCCGACCGGCACGGGGCTCGCGGCGACGATCGCCTGGCGGATCGCGTCGATATTGCCGCCGGTCGACAGGTCCATCACGGTATCCGAGCCGAGGTCGACCGCCATCTTCAGCTTGGATAGCTCGTTGTCCGTGTCGGAAGTCACAGCCGAATTGCCGATGTTGGCGTTGATCTTGCATCGCGCCTTGATGCCGATGGCCATCGGTTCCAGCCCCAGCTTCAAGTGGTTGATGTTTGCCGGGATAACCATGCGTCCCCTGGCCACCTCGGAACGGACCATCTCGGGCTCCAGACCCTCACGTCGCGCGACAAAATGCATCTCGTCCGAGATCATCGCGTGTCGCGCCATTTCGATCTGCGTCATGGTGCAAAAACCTCTGAGAGCTCAACTGATATCGCCAAGCCGGACCCGATGCCGGCCATCAACTCCGCAATCGATTCGAGTTCGTTCACTACCATTGTGTATAACAATTTCGTTCGCCATCGGTAAGGTAGTGACGGCGCGTCGATGGGCCGGTGATTTCAAAGAGACGGTGGCCGGCGTCATTTGAAGCCAGCCGACACAATCGGTAGAATCGTCGGGATTAGCGGCGCCGGGTGATGGGTTAACATGTCCGCCGACCCGCTCGCTCGTTGCTCGGCGCACTCAACTCGGGGCTGCATGCATGCCGAAGAACGTCGTCCGTTGCTCCCATACGGAGTGCCGCGAACCGGCCTCCTACAAGATCGCCGCGCGGTGGAGCGACGGCCGCTCCGCCGAGCTGAAGACCTACGGCTTTGCATGCTCCGAACATGTCGGGGCGGTGTTCCGAGACTCCGAGCAGCGCAGACGGGAATACGCTCCCTCACCAGGTGAATTGATCGAAGAGATCGCGATCTATCGCTATGAGCCGGCGAAGCGAGACCGTTCGCTGCAACGACTTTGGGGCTTGGAAGAGAATTACCGATCCTGAGAGCGCGGCCGGCCCCCGACAACTCACCTGACCGATCGTACCGGGGCTTGCGTCTCCGCTACGAACGGAGCGACTGGCGCAGTCATCGCGAGGCATCCCGCGCCAGGATTTCCGCCGTCCGGGACTGAGCCCCGGCGACCGGGCGCGACGATATAAAGGTCGTTCAAGCGGCTCCCTCGGTTAGTGCTGGAATCGGTGGGGGGAGGAGCGAGAGTGAGTTCGAGTCCGTGTCCCGCGGACTTGATCGACCGTGTTGCGAGGTGACCAGGGCACGACTCGACCCATTGCTCATCCAAGCAGTTCGCGCCTCGGGTGCGGGAACCGCGGATCTTGCTGAGGCACGTCAAGGTGACCGAATCGGCTCACCTCAGGACACCCGATGTCGTGTCGGGACCGGCTCTGGCCGAAACGGTCAAGAGCACCCGACGTTCAAGGAGGTAACCAGGAAATGAACATCCTCACGACCCGCTTCGGCCTGATCCAGGCTTGCGAGACGGACGTAATCCTCATTCCGGAAGGATTGCTCGGCTTTCGTTCGTTTACCCACTACGTGCATATTCCCGATCCGGTTGCCCAAGGTTTGTCCTGGTTGCAGAGCCTTACCGCGCCAGACCTTGCATTCGGGCTGGTCGCGCCACCCTTGGCGGTCGGTGACTACCGGGTCGAGCTTCGTCCAGGCGACCGGACGGCGCTGGAATTGGAAGATGAGCGGTCGGCGCTAATCTATGTTATACTGAATCGCGGCGACGGGGGAGGGTTGACGGTCAACCTTCAAGGGCCGCTGGTTTTCAATCCGATTCGCCGGCTAGGCCGGCAACTCGTCTTGACCTCCAGCAGGTATCCCGTGCGATATCCCCTCGGCGCGAGTTCTCCGCCCCGGCACTCACCCTGCTGCCTGGGCCGTCCCCGCTGCGAGCGACGGCGTAATCCGTTTAGCTCAACAGCATGAGTGTCACTGGCAACGTATTATACCCAGCTCCGCCGTGGTCACTGAGCCGCCCGGGCCCGTGACCAGGGACGGTCGCGGGCCTCGATGGCAGGAGGAAGGAGCCGATAACGATGCTGGTCCTGTCCCGACACCGCGACGAAAGTATCATAATTGGTGATGATATTGTCATTACCGTTGTCGATATCCGCGGTGATAAGGTGCGGTTGGGGATTGCAGCCCCGATCGAGATCTCAGTACACCGCCAAGAGGTGTACGATGCCATTCAGCGCGAGAATCGTCAAGCGAGTCGATTGGAACCCAACGACGCACGTCAGATCGATCGCCTCAATCAGCCCGCGCCCGGCGCGAGCCGCGCCGGCCTCGATCCGAGGGCTCTTGAGGCGGCTCGCTTTCTCGGTCGACGTGCAACACGGATTACGCCGAAGCTCTTCCGTCCACTCGCTCAATGATCTAATGCGCGGACCAAGACCGGATAACGTCGCTCGGCGATCGCCGCAGCGAGGTTGTCCGGTCCTCTTTTTCACGACTGGGCGTTCGCCATTTGAAGCCGAGTTCACGGTCATCGTCCAAGCTCGCGCAGTCCGGGCGCGGTCTCGGCCAAACCGATTACGAGCCGCCAGTGCTTCCGCTTGCCCTGATGGCGACGCGCACGGTCAATCCCGTTTTCAACTACGGGAGATCGACGATCTCGTCGTCGTCATCGATCAGCTCGAAGTTCGGTAGGTAGCCGACGGATTCGTTCGAGCCCGTGGCGGCATTGTGGCCGGCCGGATCCAGGTCGCCCAATGGGGCAATCATCGCGCCGTGGTGCGATGGCTCGGAAAAGCCCGGACCGATCGGCAGCGGCTGGCCGGTCGTCGGGATGAACTGCTCCCGACCGGGGGACCGAGACGAACCGGCGGCGCCGGGCGTGCCGATGCCGCCCTTACTGGCTCGCTGTTGGCGTGTTCCGATGGCGAAGGCATCTCGTCCGATCCGAGATAAATCCGAACTTTGTAGCCGCCTAGACTGATCTTATCATCGGGCAGGAGCGCGGCCCAACGCACTTTCTGCCCCTTGACCTTGGTCCCATTCGTCGTCGCGAGGTCGCGAATCACCAGCAGTCCGTCCGTCTTGACGAAGACGCAATGCCGCTTGGACAGGCTGACTTGGTCAATCACCACATCGCACTCGGGGTGTCTGCCGACGACCGTCACATCCCGAAGGATCGGGATCGGCGGATCACCATTTTCAGGAACCAATTCGGCCTTCATCGTTGGCGGAAAACTCGTAGGGAACTTGACCTCGCCCACACGACGACAAGAAAGGATCGATCACTACCCACAATTCTACCTGAACGCGCTATTTCCCACAAGTCGCGCTTGATTGCATTGATCAGAATACGGTCCGCCACCATCGAGCACCCCCAGGCCTATCCTCGACGATTCAATTCGAGATGGATTTTGTCGAAACACGAACTTGATCTCCGGTGGTAGCATTAATGAAACTTCGGCAATGGTAGCGTGGACGTGAGGGCGAATGCCTCGCCGACGCTTGATCGGCTGTGGGCTCGTCACGACCATCCGACAACACAAGGGTTGGCCTTCACGATGAACATATCAACCGTTTCGCCGTCGCGGATCATCATTTTCGAATCGGGCCAGTTCCACAGGCTCGGCAACGCCGGTCGCCGCGTTTGCCAGGCTACGTGGTTGTTAGGAGCACTCCTTCTCGTGGCGCCGAGTGCGTTCTCAGTTTCGTCTCGCGGTGCCGAGGTCGAGCCGATCAAAACCGGCGCCGCCCGGTGGATCGCGGCCGACGCGGTCGCGTGGCTCGAAGTTCCTCGTCCCGAGTTAGTGATCGACCGTTTGACCGATCCCCGGATCGAAAGCTATCTCAAAGTGTTGCCGCAATATCAGAAGTATGTAAAAAGCAAGGATTTCCGCGAATTGCGCAATGTCGTCGAGTCGGTGGCCACTCAGCTTGATACCACGTGGGAGCAGGGGCTCCGTGACCTGACGAAAGGTGGCGTCCTTCTGGGGCTCGAGGTTGACGCCGGTTCTCCCTCGCCTCCTCGGGTCTACCTGATCGTCTCCCCTGCGAATACGGCGTCTACTCGATCGACTCTCGGGGGTCGTACTGAAGTTGGCTCGCCAGGACGCAAAGAGCAATGGCAAACCGGACCCGGTCAAGACGAGCCAATACCGGGGAATGACCGTGCACACCGGCAGTGGCGAAAAAGACCCGGCTTTCGCGATCGTTTCCGGGAGGCTGGCCGTTTCCAACTCGGTCAAAAACCTGGAGCGATTGATCGACCGAGCCGTCACCTCTGGCTCCGATGCCGCCTCTCCCAAAGCGAAAGCGTGCCTCGCCGACCAGCCGGAATGGAAATCTCAGCGAGATCGTCAAGGTCCAGATAGTCTCATTTGGGGTTACGCGAATCTCGATCGCCTGCGTCAACTCGACCCGAAACGCTTCAAACCGGCGGACAAGCCTGATACCGGCGCGATCTTTTGTTCGGATCATGGCTGGAGGCGATCAAGAAGGCACCCTCACTTTCCGCCAATGTACGCTGGTCGACAACGGAATTAGCCGCGTCGTTGGAACTGCGTTTGCCCAAAGCGGGACGACCGTCCACTCTCAAGGGTTACGTGCCTGGACCGGGTAAGGGGACAGCCCCTTTGATTGAAACCCCGGGCACGATCGCCTCACTCAGCCTCTGGCGAGACTGGGCCACTATTTGGGAGTCACGGGCTGACTTGTTCTCGCCTGAGGTCGTCCAGGGTTTCGCCCAACTAGATACCGTTGCCGGACAGTTCTTCGGAGCCCAGGAGTTTGGGCCTGATGTTCTCGGTTCATTCGGGCCACACTGGCGGCTGGTCGTCGCTCGGCAGGACGACGCCTCGCTCAAACTCAAGCCCGACGTCAAGCTGCCTGCGATCGCCGTGATCGCCGACTTGAATGACGCGGATGGTGGATTCCCTCAGAGGCTCAAAGCCGCGTACCAAACGTTCGTGAGCCTATCGAATATCGACGCGGCCCAGAAGAAGGCCCAACCCCTGGAGTTGGGCTCGGAAGAGGTTCTGGGAGTCACACTGGCCACCAGCCGGTACATGGCCCCTCGCGAGGGATGCCCGCATCGGAAAAAGCCGTCGACACGCGTTACAACTTTAGCCCGGCGTCGGCTCAGGTGGGACATTTCTTCATCTTGAGCTCCAGCGTGGGCCTGGCCCGCGACTTGATCAAGCAACTGAAACCGATTGCGGCCGCACCCAACTCCCCGACCCAGGGCGAGGAGACCTTGACTGTCGAGGCCGATGGAGTCGAGCTGGCGCAATTACTCGAGCTCAACCGAGCTCGCTTAGTGACGCGGAACATGCTCAATCAAGGTGAGACCAAACAGGGCGCGGAGCGACAGGTCGAGCTCATTCTGACACTGCTGCGCTACTTGGGTCATGGCAGGCTGACGATTCATGACGACCCGGCCGCGACACACGTCGAAGCCCGGTTTCAGCTCGGCAAGTAGGTGGGAATCGAAGTTCTTGTGGCGCCCCGCCGGTGGGTACGTTGAAGTTTCGGTTCGCGGCCCCGAGGCGGTGGCTGGAGTCTGAAAGGCGAAGATAGGGCAATGAAATCGTTCGCTGCGAGCCCGGCCATGGACCCGTCCCGGGCTTGGGCACCATTTGAGCCTTCTCCACAGCAACCCTGGGACCTCCCCAAGGTGGCCCATCTCCATCGCCGGGCGGGATTCACCGCTCCATGGCCAGTTCTTGATCGCGACTTGCGCGATGGGCCCGAGGCCAGCATCAACCGGTTGCTCAAAGGGTCGACGACCAGCGGCGACGGCAGTCCAGCCGCGGATTTTGAATCGACGATCCAGGTCATGGCCTCGCAACTGTCGCCGGAATCCGAGCTGAGACAACTCCAGGCCATCTGGCTGTACCGGATGATCTTCACGCCGCATCCACTTCGAGAGCGACTGACCCTTTTCTGGCACAACCACTTTGCCACGTCGATCGCGAAAGTCCGAAACGCGGTCCTGATGCAGCGCCAAAACAACCTTCTGAGGAGCCACGCCCTCTCCGACTTCAAGGCGCTGTTGACGGCTGTGGGCAAGGATCCGGCCATGCTGATCTGGCTGGATTCGACGATCAATCGAAAGGCCAAGCCGAACGAAAACTACGCTCGTGAAGTCATGGAGCTGTTCACGCTTGGCCGCGGCCATTACAGCGAAAAGGACGTTCAAGAGGCCGCACGCGCTTTCACCGGTTGGTTCGTTGTCCAGGACCAGTTCAAGGAAGTCTCGCGGCAACACGACGACGGCGAGAAAAACGTGTTGGGAAAGACAGGAAAGTGGACGGGGGACGACATCCCGGGAATCTTGCTCGATCAGCCGTTCTGTGCAGAGTGGATCTGCCGTAAACTGTTCCGTCACTTCGTGAACGAGACCCAGACACCATCGGATGCCCTGATTGCACCATTGGCGCGAGCCTTCCGCGAATCGTCGTACCGGGTCGAAGTCCCAGTGGCGATGATCTTACGCTCAAACCTGTTTCATGACCCAATTGTGCGCCGTCGTCGCGTCAAGTCGCCGATCGAGTTTGCAGTCGGGACGGTCCGCGCACTCGAAATCCTCAACCCGACCGTTCAGGCCGTAGCCCTGGCCGACTCCTGCGGCCAGATGGGCCAAAACCTCTACTCGCCCCCGAGCGTCGCGGGCTGGAGCGACGGGCCAAGTTGGATCAACTCCACCACTCTTCTTTCCCGTGCGAACTTGGCTTTGGGAATCCTCTCCGATCAGAACGAAGCATTCGGTCAACGGTTCAACCCGATCGCCTTGGCGGTCCAACGCGGGTTCCCCGGGCGCGAAGCGCACTGCGTCGTTCTACAACGATCTGCTCATTCAGGACGCACTCGAACCGGCTGCTCGAGAGCCGATCAAGAAGGCATCGATCAAGGCCCTCAGCGACGAAACCGCCGCGAGCGACGTCGTCCGCATGATCCTGACTTCGCCTGAGTATCAACTCTGTTAAGTAAGGATGAAGGATGATGGATGAAGGATGAATAACACCTTCCGATCCATCCTTTGGACCTCATCCTTTTCCGGTTCACCTCTCTTCATCCTTCATCCTTCATCCTTTGGAGATACCCATGAACTGGAACCGCCGGCATTTCTTGGATACGACGCTCCGTTCGAGCACGTTAGTCGCACTGGGCGGCCCAACGATTCCCGGATTCCTCAGTCGATCGGCGCAGGCGCGCGCACGACCAAGCCGAATGAGCGAATTCTCGTTGTCATCCAACTCCTCGGTGGTAACGACGGTTTGAACACAGTCGTTCCACATGGTCTAGACGGATACAATCGCGGCCGCAGAGCATTGAGGATCTCTTCGGCTCAGATCCACAAGATCACTCCCGAGATCGGTTTGCATCCCTCTCTGGGTGGGATGGCCAAGCTTTTGGAAAAGGGCCGGCTTTCAGTCATTCAAGGGGTGGGATATCCGAACCCGGACCGTTCCCACTTTCGGTCGATGGAGATCTGGGAAACGGCGAAGCTCGAGAATGACGCGAAGGCGCTCGAAACGGGGTGGCTGGGTCGCGCACTCGACTCGAGCGCCCGCAAACCCGGGGAAGATCCGCCGGGGCTGCACATTGGCGGCCGTTCGCTGCCGATGGCGCTCCGGACTCGCACGACCGAAGTCCCTTCGTTGGACAGCTTGGAGAACTATCGACTTCAAGTGGCCGGCACGGACCAAGAAAAGCGGATGACGCGCACCGCCCTCAGTCAACTCGTGGAGGTCGATCGCCGGGGCGACGACCCGTTGTTGGGCTTCATTCGCCGTAGCACGCTTTCTGCCTATGAGAGCAGCGACAGACTAGAACAGATCTCTCGGAAGCCACCAGGGAGCAAGAAATACCCCAACTATGACCTTGCTCGCCGTCTGGAGTTGATCGCTAAGATCATCAAGGCCGACTTCGGCACGCGAATCTTTTACACGTCGCACGACGGGTTCGATACCCATGCCAATCAGCTCGGAACGCACGCCGCACTCCTGACCGAGCTGTCGGATTCGATCTCGGCGTTTCATGACGATTTGGGAGAGGCGCGGCGCGGCCGATCGGGTCGCTATGTTGACATTCAGCGAATTCGGCAGGCGGGTCCAGGAAAATGCTTCAAATGGAACCGATCATGGCGCGGCCGCGCCGGTCTTCGTGGTGGGTCCAGTCGCCCGGCCGGGATTGGTTGGCGATCACCCCAGCGTCGACATGCTCGACGACGGTGACCTGAAATTTCACACCGATTTCCGACGAGTCTACGCGGCGCTGCTCGCGGACTGGCTCGGCTTTCCTCCCGAGCCGATCGTCGGCAAGGGATTTGAAACGCTGCCTTTGTTCCGACACACCTAGCGCGAAGCCCCCAGCAGTGAGCACTCCAAAATCGCATTCGAGCGCGATCCGGAATGGTCTTATTCTGATTTCGAAATAGACTAAGGATGGAATTCCGTACTTCGAACCCTGTACAATCCGGATTGGAAAGGTCGAGAGAAGTATAGATCCTTCTCGATCGCCTCTAGCCGTGCCGGATCCGTCAAAAACCGCCGTACTGATACAACCCGAGCTGATTCTGGCATGGCGTCGCGACCAGGCTAAGGACGGTAGTCGTTATAATGAAATAGCGGCCGCGCGACTTGCTTTCTTCTCGTTCCTTTGAACGGTCTCGAGCGTACTCAACACAGAGACGAGATTCTTCGCATTCGCTCAGGTGTTGTTGATGGGGAGTTCATCCCATGGATCGCGTTCGACTAATCGGGTTTGGCCTCGCATTGTTGATCGGGAGCGTGCAGTCGACTCCGGCGTGCGGACAAAATACATCCAGCCCGGTTCAATCCGATCTTCAGGCACTCCCTCCCGAAAACGGGACTCCCCGCTCCGGCGCGGCGGCGGACACGCCGGCCCGGTCGGATTCCAGGCAGCGCGTGAAGCCACTCATGGAAGGCCCGCTTCATGAGGCATTTCTCTCGCCTCGGAAGGACCTTCATCCGCTTCGAATTGAAAAGCCACCGCCACCGCCGCTCTCCGAACGGCCTGGGATCGATCCGCCAAGTGCGAGCGCCGAGTGGATCGACGGATATTGGGAGTGGGATGCCGGACGGCGGGACTTCGTCTGGGTTACAGGGACCTGGCGCATTGCGCCTCCGGGCCGATTCTGGGTCAACGGTTACTGGAAACGAGACGGGTCCGGCTGGTATCGCGTGCCCGGCTTCTGGAGCGAGCGACAGACGGATCGGCTCGATTACAAAAAGAATGGGCCGCCTCAGGATCGTCCGGACGAAGAGCCAGGCCAGCCACCGACCGCCGATTGTTTCTACATTCCAGGCCAGTACTACCCCGACGGCGATGGCGTGGTCTGGAAGAAGGGTTTCTGGACGAAAGTTCATCCGGGCTGGGCCTGGGTACCCGCGCAATGGATCCGTCAACCAGACGGTTGGGTTTTCCAGGACGGTTATTGGGATCGGACCCTTGAGGACCGAGGAACATTGTTCGCACCCGCCCAAGTCGATAACGCCGCGCGAGGTGCCGATGACCTGACATACCAACCCTATACCAAGGTCTCACCCGAGATCTACGGTCAACTTAACGGAGCGTTCGGGCGGCCAAATTCCAACTACGATGGGTATCCCGGCGTCTACTACGATGACTCCGGCCGTTACTACGGCTATGCGTCCTACGGATCGCTGAACGGATACTACGGATACCTGGATTACCCGTATTATGGCGGATACGGCTACCCCTATTACGCCTCCCCTGTCGGTTATGGCGGATACGGCGGCTATGGCGGCATATGGCGGCTACGGCGGCTACGGTGGCTATGGCGGGTACGGCGGCCTGCTGGGTGGTTCCTTCGGCTTCGGGCTCGGAGGTGGATATCCGTATTACGGTTCTTACTTCGGTTTTCCGAATTATGGGGTTGGCTTCGGCTACGGCGGATTCGGCGGCTATGGCGGATACGGTGGCTATGGCGGATACGGTGGCTACGGGTTCGGCGGCGTCGGGAGCTTTTACGGCGGCTTCGGTGGTTTCGGTTTCGGCTTCGGCTTTCCGTTGATCGGATTCGGTTTCGGCTTCGGTAATCCCTTCTTCGGGTACGGTGGCTTTGGCCCCGGAGGCTTTGGTCGTTGGGGTCGCGGAGGGTTGGGCAATCTCCACGCCTTCGCCAACAGAACCACATCGATCAATCGCAGTGTCAGTACGACTCGTACGACAACAACGACACGTAATGGAAACACGACGACCAAGAGCACGACTCTTAGCCGCAATACGAGTATCAATCGATCGGCGAGTGCGTCGCGCGGTGTGGGTTCGCCGCCATCATCGCACGCTTATGCTAATCCCTTGTCGCACAGCGGCAACTCGAGCCAAGCGAGTAATCGTTCAGGGAGTGGGCAAGGCCAGGTCCAGCGCGCGTCGACATTGGCGTCGGGTTCGAATTCATGGAGATCGTCGTACAACGGAGTGCACAACAGCGCCTCGACAACCCATGCGTCGATGACGAACGCTTCGACCAACAGCATCGGTGCCAGACAGGGTCAAGCGATGGGACGCGCGGGCCAGCTCGGCCAGCCTGCCGGAGGCTCAGGCCTGTCAAGAGGCGGTCTCGGGCAAATGATGGGGGGCGCTGGTGGCAACGCAATGACCCGCGGTGGAATGGCCAACCCTGGCATGGGCGGTGGCACGGGCATGCACCCGGGATTGGCCGGGTCGCCGATGGGCGGAGGAATGGGTGGTTATCGAGGGGGAGCCCTCGGAGGCGGAACGCCGACGGGCGGGGGAATGGGCGGATTTCGAACCGGAGGGATGGGCGGCGGAATGCAAATGGGCGGGGGAGTGGGCGGATTCCGAACCGGAGGGATGGGCGGTGGAATGCAAATGGGCGGCGGCTTGCACGGCGGCGGAATGCCACTGGGAGGCGGATTCGGTGGCGGCGGCTTCCACGGCGGCGGTTTCGGCGGCGGCGGTCACGCAGGAGGCGGAGGAGGCCACCGCTAACCGACGCGATCCGCTTATGTGTCCCACGTGGCCGGTGGTTTTTGCTGCCACAGCCAGATGATCCAGTCCACGTTTCTCGGCTCGCCTCCAAAATCCTTGAGCCGGGTCATGCACTGGCCGCGATGGTGTTGAGTGTGCATGGCGACTTGAACGATCGCCTCGGCAATCGTGATCTCACAAGGGGGGTCCGGAAACCACGGAATCACGACTGTATTGGTCAACGTCTCCGCAGTGAGGCTGGTTCCAAAATCGCACAGGCCGTCATGGCCGCTGTGGGCACGCGCCTTCAACTCCTCGAACGACTGCGGTGGCCCACCCCGTGGCCCGCCGGGCGTCTGCCCGCGAAAGACTGCCAAGAACCCGTGCTGAACTCCAATGATGTGACCCACGCGACGGCGCATTTCCTCGTGATCGCGCGCCGGCGATCGACCCCAGGCGTCGAAGAAGTTCGCATCCGCCCATTCCGCGTGCGCCATCAGGTCGCGTAGTAACGTCCGCATGAATATCCTCCTGCCTGACTGTCGCGAAAAGTTGGGTACAACAACGAGACTGCACGAGCGTGGCCTCGATCGAGTGGGATTCACTCAATCAGTGTCGGAAGTGCCGGCGCCCCGTCAGAATCATGGCCATCCCATGTTCGTTGCACGCTTCGATCGTCTGATCGTCTCGTCGCGAACCTCCGGGCTGGATGATGGCGATGACACCGGCGTTGGCGGCAAGATCCGGCCCGTCTCGAAAGGGGAAGAACGCGTCGGACGCCAGGACCGAGGCACGAGCACGTGGACCGGCCTTATCCACGGCGATGCGGACCGAGTCGAGGCGACTCATCTGTCCAGCGCCAACGCCTACGAGTTGCCCGGCCTTCACCAGGACGATCGCGTTCGACTTGACCCCGGCACACACCCGCCAAGCGAACGCCATGTCGCGCCGTTCAGCCTCGCTCGGCTCGCGATTCGTGGGAACCTCGCCGGAGGCCGGCTCCGCTTCAAGTTGGTCCCAGCTCTGAACGAGCAACCCTCCCTCGATGCGTCTGAGGTCGATGCCCGACGGTGGAGGACCGCCTGGACCAATCGGCTGCTTCAGCGTGACTAAACGAACGCTGTTCTTCCAGGTGGGCTTGGTTGTGAGCCACTCCAATGCATCTTCATCGAAACCAGGGGCGAGGATCGCTTCGAGAAACCGCCCCTGGAGCGCACATAAGCTCGGCGGTCTCACGATCGACGGGTCGATTCAATCCGACAATGCCTCCGAACGCACTGATCGGATCGCCCTCATAGGCGCGCTCAAAAGCCGTTGGGAGATCACTGGCGATTGCCGCTCCGCAGGGATTGTTGTGCTTGAGAATGCAAGCGGCCGGCTCGGCGAACTGCCGGACCAGCCGTAATGCGCTGTCGAGATCCAGTAGGTTGTTGTATGACGGCTCCTTCCCATGCACGATTGCGGCCGTTGACAGATTCGGACCTTGCGCTCGTGGGTCGACATAGAATGCGGCGCTTTGGTGAGGGTTTTCACCATATCGTAAGAGCTGCCGGAGAGCGAATCGAAGGTCCAGACTTTCCGGAAAAGGCTCGGAACCTTGGGCGCGCGGTTCACCCGTTCGTTGGAAATAATCGGCAATCGCCTGGTCGTATGTACGCGCACTTCTGGAAGGCCGCCAGCGCGAGCTCGCGGCGATACCGCAGATCCGTTCCACCCCGCTCTCGAATCGAGGCGATCAAGGACTCGTATTGGTCGGGACTGGTCACGACCACGACATGAGAATGATTCTTGGCCGCCGCCCTGATCAATGCCGGGCCGCCAATATCGATGTTTTCGACGGCATCCTCGAAGCTCGCGTCGGGCCGGGCGGCCGTCGCCTCAAACGGGTACAAGTTCACCACGACCAGGTCGATCGGCTCAATGTCCTGGAGTACGAGCGTGGCCAGGTCGTCCGCCACGTCACGGTGCGCGAGGATTCCACCATGAATCTTGGGATGTAAAGTCTTGACGCGACCACCTAAAACTTCCGGCTGACCGGTGTAATCGGCGACTTCGACCACTTTGAGGCCGGCGGCAGTCAGGGCCGCATGAGTCCCGCCGCTCGCCAACAGGTGAATACCGGCTTGGGCCAGCACGTTCGCCAGCTCGATAAGACCTCGCTTATCAGACGCACTGATCAACGCGCGACGGATCGTGACGCTGGTGTCGCTCATAGTGGCTGCCCCATCGCCTCCGCCCCGCAGATGTGATGCGCAACGAGGCTGACCGGCATTGCCCAGTTGTCTCGGCGACTGGAGCCGGCACCCTCCCGGTGCCGGCTCGAAACGAGCTGATTCACGGCTTATGACCTCGATTGGACAGCGGACAACGCGGGGCTCAAGATTTGGGAGCATCACCCTCCGGCTCCTTTTCTTTGTCCTTCGGTGCGGCATCCTTATCCTCAGCCTTGTCGGCGTCAGCAGGGGGAGCGGCGGCCTCGTTCTCGGGCGCCTTGACATCGTCGGCGGTAGGAGGCTCGGCGACGGGATGCTCCGGAGGCGCCCCCTTTAACCCGTCGGGAGGAATGTAACCGAAGGGAAGTGCTTTGGGATTGCGGAGCAACCGTGGCTTGACCTGTGCCGGCTCACGAAGGGCCACAATCATCCCCGAGTTCGTCGCGTAATACATCCGGTCATTGAATCGATTCACGACGTTCAGGTCGTAGTCGCGAAGGTTCAAGCCTGCTCGGACGTGAGTCTCTCCGGGATCCGACAGGGTCTTACCGGTCGCGCGATCGATCACGAAGAGATCGAGATTATAGGAACGAAGATAGATCTTCTTTTCGCTGACGGCGACAAGCTGACCACCTTGCGTCGAGACCGTCCACTGCGGGTTTCCCGTGACCGGGTCCAAAAGACTGAGACTTCCGGCCGTGTTGACGACGAGAATATCGTTGTCCGCGACGAGCGGCTCTTGCTCGATCGGTGCGCCCGACGGGAACACCCAAAAGAGTCTCGCGGTCAACAAGTCGACGGCATAGAGATTGTAGTCAGCCGATGGAATGAGCAAGGTCCGGGTGGCATAAGCTCCAAGCCCCTCGCCGATTTCTCCGCCAGTCGGGAATCGATACAGTTGAGTCACTTCGTCGGTCATCGCCACATACGCTTTACCTTTGCCCCCGCCATAAGCCACGACATGGAGAGCCGGCAGTGGTCGGGTCAGCACTGGCGCGCGCCAGTCTGGTAGCTCCAGGCCTGCGTCACCGAAGTCAATACCTGCTCGACCCCCTTGGCATCCTTCTTCTTCAGGTTGAAGGCTACGAGAATGCCCGATGTCATGCCCACCATGACCCGATCCTCATCGCAAGCCGGCGTACTGGTCGGGATCGTATGGAGGTCGTATTGCCAGATGCGACGGCCCGTCGCCTTGTCGAGCGCGTAAAGGATATTCGCGTTAGTAATAAAGACCGCGAAGGAATTCGCCGCCACACCGCGCGCGAATCCGGAACGCTCGCCCAGTTGGGCAGTCCAGAGCAATCGCCCCGACTCGGCGTCAAACGCGTGGAGTCTCGCGTAGTTAGTCTGGGCGAACAACATTCCCTCGGCGAGACTGATACGAAGCAGCCGCTCCGTCTCGACCAATGGTATGATGCCAAACCACTGCCGTTCCAGGCCGAGACGCGCCAGCGTGGTTGGCGACGGGATCAGACCCTTCTGGAAGGGCATCTGGGCCCGCGCCGAACCCCCGGCCAAGATCATGCCTACAATAACCCAAACTGATCCCAGTCGGCGGTACATGGGCTCGTCCTTTCAGATGCCGCAAAAAGAGAATGGCCCCGCGCTAATATTCACCATCATTCATCAGTAGCCGACATTTCGGGTCGCGTCAAGCTGCGTGGCCTGGGATGGCCCTAGTAATTTCGGTCCATTAGGACTAATCGAAAGCTTGTGCGCTCGGATAGGACTGTCATGGTTCAATGGAAGCGATGTTATCGACGTACTCCAGCCAACGGATCATGGCTCGCGAGTGCCAGCCGTCAAGCACTCTGGGCAAGCGTCGGCCAGACCGGCGTAGGGCCGCGAACAGCGCGGACAGAGTCCGACACTGCGTCGCAATGTGGGCAAAGAGGCTCGAAGGCTGGCTCCCTCCACCGTGCTGGAGAAGACGTCCGCAATCCGCGACACGAGCTGAACGACATCAATCTGAATCGTCGTCGTGCGCAAGCGACGATGGATTGCAGTCATGAACCACTTCGCCAGGTCGCGATCGAGCAAAATCCGCGCATCGCTTTCCAGAGTCGGAATCAATGCATGGTAGATCTCAAGCACGCGATCAAAATCGTTGACTTGACGAGCAACTTCGAGTTGGGCGAGTAGGTCTCTGTTAGCTTTTCGGATTGCATTCGAAAGCTCGTCTCGAAGTCGGACGAGGGCAGGGTCATCGGGGAAGACGGAGTCAGAATCGTCCAGCAGCGTGAGGGCTTGATCCCATCGGGACGCCCGAATGGCTTCCTCGATTTCGGCCAGCGACCGTGCTCGAACATCATTCGCAACGCTCGCCGACGTCGTAGGGCCATTCCACGATTCCACGGCTTTGACTAGCCGCTCGATCGCCATAACACCACGATCCGTCTGCACCGCGCGGTTTTGTGAAACCAGACTCAAGTGCTCAAAGTAAGCCCTGACGACGGATGCGAGCAATCGCAAAAAAGCGAATGTCCCCAGTCCCGCGAGACAGTAGGCGACGAGTTGATAAGTCAGTCTGAAGACGGCACCGGTCCAGTTGCTCCAATCCGCTCCGTAGATCCCGATCATCCTCATCTCGAGCATGCCTTCAATGCCGGAGAGTAGACCGAGCACCGGCAGCCCCCACCCAAGGCAGGTGCTGAATATTTCAAGAGTTCGGCATGCGGAACTAACTCGCTCAATGCGCATCGAGCGATCGAGCCCTTCGACATGGTCCCGGGGACCGGATTCCGGCGTGACGACCGCACCATCGTTAGGTAGTTTGTCGGGAATAGTCGGGTTGTCCATATGGCAAGTTTTACCCAGTTGCTGAACTGCCCCGAGCCAAAACGGTCAGACCAAGCGCGCTCGATTCCAACTTCTCGATTCAGCCGTACGGACAAGTCGCCGGAACGATTCCTGAGGGGCATGGTTCAACAACTCAAGTCCTCTGGTAACACGTTTTTGGAGTCGTCAAGCCCATCATACTAGCCCGAAGCGTAAGCGAGGGTTGGAGTTCGACTCGCTCACGCTTCGGGCTAGTATAGCCCGAATGATAGCCGACTTTGGACCACGCCTCCTGAGGCTGGAGCGAAATCCCCTAACGCAGATCCGTGTCATGTATTATCGCTGATTGACCCTCGGTAGACCATCAACACGCACGGAGAGACGCACGATGACGCTATAGATTGGAAGTGCGAGACGGGGACGGGCCCCACCCGGTGGTGGTGCCCGTCCCCAACTTATGAATCAGCAAAGATTAAGGTCGGTCAACCGCCCAATTGCTTGGCGATGCGATTGGTGGGAACGTGATCATCGTCGAGCACCGATTCGTCGAGGTAGTATTGCATTCCGTATGCATCCTCGCCCGTATCGGCGAAGTGCTCACGCACGACTTCCATCGCGCGGAAGCCCAGAACCCGATAGAACAACTGTGCCGGCAGATTCGTCTCGCGGACATGAATCGCGATTCGGTTACGTCGCTGGGCGGACAGCTTGCCAACGAGCTTGGCCACCATCTGACGTCCGACGCCTCGGCGTCGAAAGTCTTGATGCGTGGCGAAGTCCAGCAGATGGATCTTGTTGCGGTGCAGCTCGTAGATCATGAAACCTACGATCCGCTCTCCGTGCTCCGCGACCATGCCGATGCAGTTGCGCTGACGCAAGACGCGCAGGAACTCCTCCTCGCACCATGGGTACTCGAAGCTCGCGTGCTCGATGGCCAAGACCTCGGGCATATCGCGCCGGATCATCCACCGAATATGAACGCGTGTCTGTGCCGGGGAGGTTGGAACCATGCTCATTGCGCCTCCTTCCATGGAACCGAACAGACCAACCACGACCGTTTCCCGCCCTGGAACGGTCTCCTTGTGCATAATTAAACCAGCGATCTCGGCGGAAATCGGGTCGTGAAGCAGCTCGCCCCGGGACGAGAAGAAGGCGATCGCTGAAGCGATGGGTTCCGCTCTCGGACATCGAGGCGGGGCGGATTCTAGCGTAGTGACCGCTCCCTGCCAAGGTCCCTTCCTGGTCGTTTCGAGCGAAAGCCTTTTCCGTATTAACTAGGAAAAAGAGAGGATCGAACCCGCTTTCCGGCGGGTTCTTCGTCTCCGCCTTGCCGCTTGGTTCTCAAGTAGTATCGGAAAAACGCGGGCTGGTTCGTGAGGATTGCACAAGCGGGAGCGGACCTGCCTCCGTTACCGATTTGCACCGGATCTACTCGGCCACGCCACGCTCCGGCCGGTTCCAATCCAGGCTTATCTAGGCGAAGACTAGGTCGAAATTGGCGCACGCAAATCGGCCCGGCTGTTTCAACCCCATAGCAGCGATGCGACTTGCGGCCGATTAGAATCGACCGAACGAATACGCGGAGTTCGCGACATCGAAGTCAATATCTTGTAGGCCGACGTTGAGCTTGAGATCGCTGTAACTGTACTCTTCAGTCAACTCGGATTCGGAGTGCGGAAGCTTGGGCCAGTTATACGCTTCGAATCGAATGGGCAGCCCTACTTCTTGGTCGATAAAAACTCGAACTTTGTGGAAGAGTAAATGGGGCCGACGGTGAAGGAAGCTCGCCTCGATCATCGAGCATCGCCTCGTACCGACGGCCAGGTCGTCCCGAATTGTCAGTTTCGAGTTTTCGGGATTCAGTTCAACGGACCAGCGCTTCAGCAGCGTTTCGATCAGTGGACCAATACCAGCCTCCGTAATCGGATGGCGATTGTCCTCCATTGCCTGTGCTGACGTCGGCTCGAGCTGAAGCGTCCCCGCCAGAATCTTGTTCAACCCAACATCGTGCGCGAGTATTTTTCCGCCGTTTTGGCCGGCTATGTAGATCGCCTCTCGTCCTTTAGCCGGCCGCTGGAACTTGAGGTAGATGCTCCGCGGTTTAGTTCGTACTTTCATATTCATGATGTGCAACGGAGTCAGATGTCCGTCGACGAGTTCGCGCTTGTAGAAATTGCAGGTGTAGTCAGTGACGCTCTGATACCGAGCCTGGCAATCCCTGATCATTCGCATCGCGTTGGCGATGGAGGCTTCCTCGACGGATACCGGGGACATCGCCGCTTGCGTGCTCTGCTTGGCTGGATTGTTGGCGAGGTGATCCGGGTCACGAGGCTTCTCGCCCTCAGCCACCGCAACGAGCGCGGGCAGCCCAAAGATGAGCAAAGCCAACCTGACGACGATCACCGTTCGGCCCCGACGCTGGGACTCGACTCGCGTCATCCCCGTATCAGGGCCCGCACCGTACCGAGGAAATCGCATGACGTCTCCGTGCCCAGCTCACGGCCGGGACATCGGTTCGAGATCGTGGGAAGGATTGCTGAAGTCAATGCGTGTCGAATGAATTCGCTCGGGGTTGACTGTTCGCGCGGTCTATCCAGCTCGATGCATTTCGCTGAGACCAGTTCGTCACCCCGACAACGGCAATGTCGGTCCTGAACTGTGCAGTCGCAGTTCGTGCAATTCGCGCTCCCACAATTGTATCTCGCAATTCGCAAGCCGAAGATAAGTCCACTTCCGAATTCTCTGCCAAACTGGCGAGAAGAGCATTCCAATTGATATAACCGGAAGGTGCGTCGGTCCGCGACTTCCGGTTGCTCTTGTTGTTCGAGGAGAACGAGATTCGTGTCGAATTACAAAATCGAAGCGATCGAATCGGCTCCATTCGCGGAGAATACTTACCTCGTCTGGCGTGAGGGAGCAGCCGAGGCAGTGATCATTGATCCCGGCTTCGACACCCAGTCGATCCTGGAACAACTGAAGGGTCATGGACTGCGCCTGGCCGCGATCCTCAATACACATGGCCACGTTGATCACATCGCCGGCAATCAGGCAATGAAGTACGCCTTCCCTGAGGCACCTCTATACATTGGCCGCAACGAAGCTCATCTGCTTGGAGATCCGAGCGCGAACATGAGCGGTTCGTTCGGCTTCCCGCTCACCAGCCCCGACGCCGACCACCTGGTTTCCGAGGGGGAGCGCATACAGGTCGCGGACTTCGTATTCGAGGTCCGTGAGATTCCCGGTCATAGTCCTGGCTCGGTCATCTTCCTCTGCGATGAGTTCGATCCCGCTTTCGTCTTCGGGGGTGACGTACTCTTCGCCGGCTCGATCGGTCGGACGGACCTAGGGGGAGATCTTGGGCTCTTGCTCAGCGGGATTCGCGGCAAACTGTTTCCGCTCCCCGACTCCACGGTGATCTATCCCGGACATGGCCCGGCGACGACGATCGGCGTAGAGAAACGGACCAATCCGTTCGTCGGCGAACGGGCTCATTCGTTGGGGCCTCGTTGATGATCGGCCGTGATTGGGGAGACCGGCCACGCCCCGTTTGAACCGACCCCGTGATTGATGTACCCTTGTGCGATGAACGTCTGGGCCATCTCGGATTTGCATCTGTCATTCGCCCGGCCTGATCGGCGTGAGCGCTACGCCGCGCGTTCGCGCGACCACGCGGTGAAGATCGAGCAGAACTGGCGTGAAGTCGTCCGCTCCGGCGACCTCGTCCTCATACCAGGCGACATCTCGATGGCCAGGAACCATCGCGACCTACAGCTCGATCTGACCTGGCTCGATCGATTACCCGGAACGAAGGTGCTCGCGCCAGGCAATCACGACCAATGGTGGAACGGTGTCGATTCGGTGCGTACCGTGCTTCGTGCGTCCATACTGGCCGTGGGAGGGGATGCAGTGGTCACTCACGGACTGGTCGTTTGCGGGACGGCTGGGGCACCGGTACCGACCGACCCCCCGAGACCTGAGCTCCAACCGGCGATTGATCGCGAGATGGACGCGCTCAAGCGCGCGTTGGACAAGGCGGTGGAGCTCCGTGGCGATACCGCTCGACCCCTCTATGTGCTCTGGCACTACCCGCCGTTTGATGCGCAGCGCGCGCCCCGGTCCGTGCGTCCAACAGTTCGAGCGTGCGAGAGTCACGGCCTGCGTATACGGACACATGCACATCGAGGGTCAATGGCCGCGCGCTGTCCAGGGGACGATCCTGGGGGTTCGCTACCATTGCGTCGCGGCCGACGCCATCGGCTTTCGACCATTACGGATCGCCTCTAATCTTTAGGCATCGCGCCGGGTGTCCGCACGAATCCCATCCTTTCGGAAGGCAAGTTTCCAACTCGGATCGGGACGGCCTCGTCGTCGGTGCAACGTCAATCGAGCTCGATCCCAACACGATGGCTCGCGTACCCAGCCTCCGAAAATCGCCACGAGCGTTCAAATCGTAGCGCGAGGCCCATTGTCACGCCGACCATGACGACGACTCGACAGAAATCCGGTACACGCGAAAAAGTGGAATCGCCATCCGTCTGTTGGAGGCGAAATTGTTTTGAGAGAGCGGCTGGTCATTCATCCCTCCGATCAGTCATCTTGGGTTCCCGTTTTTACAACACGTCGTTGAAAAGGAGCGACCGTGGTCACACCTTTTGTTCAGTAGTCAACTGCGTCCCTTTGATTTCTGACTGATGCAAAATCTTCATTTAGTTAAACTTGTGACAACCAAAGAACTCATGGGCGTCGATCTGGCACGCCAAATGCTTTGTATAAGGATTATTGTTGGAGCAAAAAACGAGACGAGGCTTTGACTTCAAGTTCAACCGGGAGAGCAAAATGCTGGTTCTAAGCAGGAAGCTGGGTGAGAAAATCGTCATTGGTGACAACATCGTTATCACCGTGGTCAAGATCGACCGGAATCAGATCCGAATCGGCATCGAAGCACCGCAAAATATACCGGTGTACCGAGAAGAGATTGCCCCTGCGCGACTGTCAACTGCCGAGACCGTGGCCATGAGTCGATGACTGGTCGATTGGGGAGCGCGATCTGATCGGCGCCGCAGGATCCTTAATCTATCGGGGTCGGGCAAGTCGATCGCGACGCTCCTCCAGAGTCCATCCCGCCTTCGTCACATTCCGATAAGAGTTTGATCTCACCGATCGATCTGCCGGTCATTCCTTTCGCCGGCTCACTTCGATTGTGGTCGACGAGCCAGTGGTGTTGCGGGACTCGGCCAATGGGTCGAGTCTCATCGGCGACACCTTGGCCGATCATCGGCGTCCTCTTGGCGCCGAGAGTGCGATGATATCAAAATCGATCGTTGCCCCTGTACTCGGGGATCGCGATCGAAGGGATCGCGGTTGGATTCCTTCGAGCGCGGGACATCCGCGAGGCTGCGAGGCCACCACAAGATGTTGGCGACCTGGGTTGAAATGGCGGCGAAAGGCCGTCTTGGCGGGCCGGTCCGGGCCGGGATGTGGTCGGCTGTTGTGATCGGCACCCATCCGGTTCAGGAGAACCAGCGCGCTTGGCTCGAGCTTTCCGCCGATCAAATCACTCTGGGATTACTCCCGGCCTATTGGATCGAAAACAAAGGGGGCAATAGCTTCTGGCATGCACCCATCCCGCCGCAGGGCGTCGGGACCCGCCTGCACTATCGGGCGCTCGTCGATCGCGGAAATGGTGAGACAGCTCATAGCCCCTACCAAGATACGATTGTCCGTCCCAACTTGCCGGATCGGACGGAATCTCCCGACTCGTTGCTGCCGGGCGCTGAGGGCGTAGTTGGCAACCGGTCAATGACCGTGAGGATCGATGGACGCGGTTCGACCTATGACATCAATTTCCCGACGGTCGGCCTTCATTCTTACGTGCGGCCAAGGGAGGGGGACCTCCCTCAAAGTCGTTGCCACTTTCGTGCGATTGCCGGCGGACTGGCCGTGGCTCGACGGTTGGATTGGTTCACGGAACGCGCGACCTGGGACCTTGAGTACCAGCAATACCAGGGCGCAACCAATCTTCTGACGACCAAATTGACGTGGCGGTTTGGTCCGATCCAGGTCCTGATCAACGACTTTGTGGCAATGGGCGATTGCCTTCCTCTCAACGCCGGTCGAGAGAAATCGCCCGGCCAGTACATTAAGCGGTTCTTCATCAAGAACGAGGGAAACGAGGTACGTCAAGCGACGTTCGCCGTTGTCGTTCAGGCCGAAATCAATGGTGGTGTCGGTGACGTCGGTTTTAGTTGGCACGACGTTGACAAGGCCCTGCTGGCAATCAATCGCGGCCATGCGCACTCAAACCGCAAGCTGGCTCGTGACTCCACCGTCGAGTTCGCCGTGGCTCTCGACGCGCGAGGGGAAGTCGAATGTGAGCCGACCGGCCCAAATGAGGCGATTTTGTTTCGTTCGATCACGCTGCCCGCGAGAACCGAACTTACGATCGACTTGCTGGTCAGTGGTGCCTTCACCGGTTGGAGCGGTGACCGGGGGACTTTTGAGCACTGGCTCCGCCCCGCTCTCAATTGGTTCCGGCGGTCGATCTCGATCAGGTGGAACAACTCACCGCCAAGGAGTGGGATGATTTCGTAGAGCCGATTCCGGATCTCTACTTTCCGAAGCCGAGCTATTCAGTCAACTTACGTCGCTCGGCGCTCGCGGCGGCCTTGCACGCCGATCTCGAATGGGGGGCGATCGCATCAGGCTTCGAGCGTGGCTTGAGCGCGATACTGCTGGCCACGGGAAGCGATCTGGGTCGGCGGCGCGATGGATCGAGTGGCACAGGACTCAATCGGACGAGGCGTCTACCAATGGTTAAACAAAGTCCGTCAACGCCACCGTCCCTTTCTGTACTGGTTTCAGAAATACTCCATCGACGGCGTTCCCGAGTGGGAGACGCCAGCAGTTGACCAGACGGCGCTGATCCCCTGGGGGCTCGAGCGCCATTATCGTCGCAACGGTGATCTCGAGTTCGTTAGAGCGCTTTGGCCGATGATCGAGCAGGCTGTCGCGGTTTGCCAGGGCGAGTCCGGCGGTCACCCCGGTCTCCGGATGATCAAAGAGCTCAACTTGATCGGATCGGCCGGGAGTGGCGATCAGCTCTTCGGCTGTTTCCTCTATTCCAACGCCTGCATCGTGGCAGGCCTCCGAGCCGCCGCCAGACTTGCGACTCAGCTCGGATTGGCCGAGCAAACCGCGCAATGGAATGCGTGCGCGGACCGGATCTGGAATGAAGGAATCGCCAAGGAAATTGCCAACAACAACCCGGCGAGTCCAGGATTGGTGGATCCCGATACTGGCCGCTTTCTTATGCGCGCCGTCTATCGAAGCTCAAGGGCTTCTGGACGAACGATCCGGAATTCTTGATCGATCGTCCGCTCACTCTCGACGTCGCTATGCTCAGTTTATCGGTTCCTTTTGGCCTGCTCCCGGCCTGCGATCCACGCATGGTTCGGATCGATGAAAGCATTATGCGTCTCAATGCCGCACTCAAGGGTGAACCCGACGTCCTGGCGCGAATCACTTTCGATCCCTCGCAGACCAATCGGCGCGGCTCGAATTGCGATCAATACGAGGTATCCAGCCTGGCGACGCTTTGGATGGTAAGATACTTGCTTCAGCTCGGCCGAGAGACGGGACAGGGCAGGCAGTGGACTCGAGCGATCTCGATGCTCGATGGAATCCTGTCACGGCTATCGCAATTGGGCTTATCGATCCGATCGGGTATGCGCGGCACTGATTCGGCCCGGCAGCTCTCAAACCCTGGAGGAACCGCTTGGAGACTCCATGCCATGATCATCGACACGCTGCTCGATCTGGCCGGTCTGGATTACGACGCGGTGGATCGCCGCGTGACTCTCCGACCGGCCTTGCCCGGCCGTTGGGCTCAGACCGGAATTAAGCAATTATTCCCTTGCGGATCAGTATCGTACCGGCTCGAACGACCGATCGGCGGCAAAGTTCATCACCTCAACCTGAAAGCTGATTTGAAAGAGCCGGTCCTGTTGCTTGTCGACTTGACGTGTCCTGATCTCACCGAGCTGGGACCATGGCAGTCCTCGCCGACGACGCCGGAGCCCTCAATGGATCCGCACACGGGAAAGCTCAGTTGGAGCATCACACTCCCCGCGCAACGGAGCGAATGGAACTGGACTTGGGGATGATTGCGCTACGGGCCCCAGCGGAAGTGGTTCGCGAATAAACTGTTCAAGCAGCGCGGACGCATCGTCATCGGGCGACTTCGATCGAATCCAGAGCCCTCGTAGCCGCGCACGCAGGATCACCCCCTTCTCCAGGTCGTGTCCGAAGAGAGCATGGCGCACGGACAATGCAGGTCGACTTGCGGGAGCTTTGCCGATCGGTGTGGCGATAATCCGCCGCGCCACATCATTCGGTTGGACCATCTCGATATAGAAGGTGTCAGGATCAACGCCCCGCGGAGCGCAGATCCACGGCAAGAGTCGATAGTGTGACGACGAGGGCAGGGGAAGGGTCGACAGCGCCGAAGCATGCGCAACGACTCGCGGCCGTCATAACTGCTAGCCGCCGAGGCGGCGTCGCGAGGCTCGACCCAGGCGACCAACTCCGGGGGTGGTTCGCTTGACGACTGGTGGCAATCGCTGGCCACCCCAACCTCGACCCCCTTGAGTTCATCGACCGAAACCGCCGCTGAGTTGGACCTCAAGGTCGACACCGTCGGATGCCACCGTTGGGCTCCAGGCGGCGCGGATCACCGATCCACCCCAGTTGGGTGGCGCGAAAACCGCCTGGATTCGGGTCTGGTGATGCTCAACGCTCAGGAGAGACGCTGGGTCAAACACGGTCCGATCAAATCGACCAACTTGTGCCAGACCATCCAAGCACAGCAACCTGATCGACGAGCTGTCACCGATCAGCCGAAGGCCCGGATCGGCTCGTCCCAAATTCAAGCTCCACGTCCGGCCACCCCAACTCAGTCTGAATTCTGGCCCATGACCCTGCCACTGTCGATCAGACACACGCTGGACCCGAAAAAAACCCCGGCGAACCGCATCTCTGCGGATCGACGGGGCCGGAACAGAAAGAGGCCGTTTATGAACAGGGTAGACACCCCGGCCGGGAGGAGAGGCTTTTTCAGATAAGCATCACAACCGGCAACACTAAAACTAATCACTCACTGCCGAATGTCAAGGGTGCAGCAAATTTTTTTCCCATTTTTTGAGTGTGATGAGTGCAGACTCATCCAGACGTGTCTCCCAGAGCATTTCGAGTGGAGTCTCCATGACTCCATCGAGAGGGAATCGATTGCGGAATGCCACATTATCAATCGGTCTTGGGCAGATCGTCCAAGGCTGACCCAGTGAATCGCGAGAGCTGCGCATCGCGGCATCCGGACAGCAAGCAATAAAGCTCGACTGGACCCACGGTTTCACCCTCGGACAATCGCAGACCATTGTGGCGTAACCGTGCCGCCTCGAGTTGCGTCTCGCGGTGGACCTCACACGTCAGTCCATAGTTCTTGAGTTCACGGCTTGTGCCATCGCTCCAGGTCGCGGCGATTTTGTAGAAAGCGGCCTGGTCGCAACCGACCATCGAGCAGCCGGGTTTGTACTTAAACGATTGGTCCCGCACCACGATCCGCAGCCTCCGCGTTCATCATCAGCTTCGCCGTGGCAATGAGCGTTCCAGGAAATGGACCTGGTCCGCGACCACATTCGGGTCACGAGAGCGGCCACCCAGCACCAAGTAAGCCACGATGGCCGCCGCGCTCAACAGCGCGACGGCCGCTTTGTAAGGGTAGGGAAGCGACGATGGCGAGACGTAGCCTTCGATGAACGCGGCCAGAACGAAAAGCACGACGGCTGTACCGAGTGCGGGGAGCGCGTTGACCGCCTCGCGCCGCAACGAGGAAAGGCGGGATTGCCCCTGAGTATCGATGAGCCCCCAGCCCATCCGCAGACCGGCTGCGCCCGAAACGACGATCGCCGTCAGCTCGCATGAGGAGTGTGCAGTCACAAACGTATAGAAATTCACACTATACGGTTTGGTCGCGACGTAACCGAACGCCGTTCCGAGCACGATCGCGTTGCCCAAGAGCTGGTAAATACTGCCGATTCCGAACAGGATTCCCCAGGCGAAGCAACGGATCCCGATCGACGTGTTGTGCTGGATGTAAAAGCCAGCCATCATGGTGTCGCTACGTTGCAGTCCATCCTCACGGGATCCGATCGGTTGTGAGTACATCTGGTCCAACTGCTCCAAGAACGGATCGCCGACGATATCGCGGCAAAATCAACTTGCCCCGCGGCCAGAAGCGCACTCACCAGAAATGGCCCCCAGAACACCAAGGCGGCGATCCGCAGTGCGGGGTCCGACCGCAACCGCCGTGGGGCCGTCTCGAACAGGGCACGCCCCAGATCCCGAAAATCAAAACCCGCGGCGCGATAAACCACATTGTGCGCCCGCCCGACCAATGAGTGGAGATAGGCAACCGTCTCCCGGGGAAGATCATGGTCCTCCGCGAGCATCAAGTCAGTACAGGCCGAGCGGTACAACTCACCCAATCGCAGGACGTCCTTTGACGTCGTTCCCCGCAGACGCCGATCAAAGACTCGTCCGATCAGCAGATTGAGCTCGCGCCACGACGCTCCACGCTGACTAAGCCGTTCGGCAACCCTCATCGCCTCGCCACCTCATCGGGATCAAAGATTCCAGTATCTAATCCAGGTTCCCCGGAGCATCGATGAAATGCAACGATTCGCCGACCTCGAACTCCCGACACCAGACCGGCGATCACGCGGCGCCCGGTTCACCATTCCTATTCACCCAAGAAGATTCGGTGGTAGACGGCACGCAGGACGATATCGGCCGAAGTTTGATCGGGCAGTCCAAACCGCTTTCTCAGTGGTCCGGCCAGCGGCTCAGCCATCTCGGCCCGCCGAAGCGGACCAAAACGACTCCGCACCTCGACGTAGTCCGAGAGGACACGAGCCAGATGCGAGCCCACGGCGATGCGCTCTGGCAGCCAAGGCAGAAGAGCGTCGACATCAGGATCATCGATACGAGTGATTCCTCGGCTGGACCGGCGTTCTTCGATCACGACCATCGTGCCGGCCGCCAAGTCGCCCATTCGTTGAAACTTGCGCAACACGAGCATGCTGGTCAGCCCGATCAGAAAACCAAAGGGGAGCAATCCATCCACCGTTCCGACGAGGTTGCGCAAGATCGCCTGGGCACCGCTGATCGGCACACCCTGTTCCGAGAGCACACGGATTCTCAACCATTTCTTTCCCACCGTCTGGCCGTTGAAGAAACCCTCACAGAACGCGCCGTACCCCCAGTTCAAAACAAAATAGGAGATCAGAGCCGCTCCGAAGCCCGCTGCCGAGAAAAGTGCGAGGATTAAGCAGAGAAAAAACGCCCCGACTGTCAGGATGATGACCAGGACCTGATCAATCAAGTAAGCCATAAAACGTCGAAACGGTCCCGCGAGAGGATAGGACAAGACGATGCGCTCGGGGGTGACGAGCCGGACCGCACAGTCCAATGGCTCGCGGCGACGTTCGGGAGAAATGGTGGTCATGTTCATCGCGCGGCCGACAGAACGCCAAGCGGACGGGAAACCGAATCCCCATCGGCGATCTGAATGGGATTGTCGGAGGCACCGGTTGCAATTCAAAGGGTATCTTACGGGAGTCTTTCGCCTTGCCGCAACTCAAGAACGAGAGGCGATCACACCGTGGGAAAAGATCGGCGGGATGTATGATGATTGCGAGTGCCTGCCACCAGGATCAGTTTGACTGTTTTATTTAAGTAATCCAAACTTCATGTTTCGTTTCGGAGAATGCTGCACACTTAATGGTCACATGTCAGTTGAGGGAATCATTGCGCTGGCCTCCTTGGAGCGTCGAAGATTGTCGTGATGAGCGAACGTTCTCGTAGCTTGCTGATGAAGGCGGTCCTCTCGGTTTTCACCTTTTCTTCAAAGAGCATGGGCCGGATCTTTGGGCGGAGTTCCTCGAACGATGCGGGCCCGGCGGGCCGGCGGCTCTCTACCCGAACGATGTGAAAGCTCGTTGGACCCTCGAGAATCCCGCTCGCTTGACGAATCGGCAGCGAATCAAGTGCTTGATTGACGGACCCGACGGCATAACTGCCTGGCGAAGTTTGCATCAGGCCGCCCTCTTGGCGAGATTTGGTCGGACCATCGCTTTCAGACCGAGCGAGTTTGGCGAAATCCTCACCGCGACGGAGTTTTTCCAGCAAGCGGACCGCCTTCTTCTGGGCGTCCTGGCGGCTAGGGTACCTGTTAGTCTCGACGACCAGCTCACGCCAGGTGATCTGCGCGGGGCGTTGGAATTCCGGATCGTTTAAATGATCGTTGTAATACTTGAGCTCTTCGGGCAATTCGATCTTCAGCTTGTCTTTCAACCGATCCTGAAGGAATCCCTGTCCCAGAAAATCTTGTCGGTATGCACTTCGCATATGGTCGAGTGAACGGCCGCTAGCGGCGAGTTTCTCTTTGAGTTGCTGCTCGGTTTCCGCCGAATAACGAACTTTGAGTTGAGGAATCTGTTCTTCTCGCCAGGCTTTGTCCGCGTACTCCATCATTTTGTCCATCTGCTTGGAATCTTTAATGGCATGTTTTGCTTCTTGGACTAGAAGGCTGCGTTCGATCAATGCATCGAGTGTGTACCTGACGACCATTTGGACCTGCTTGTGCTTCTCTAGCGCCTCGCTCGTGTCGAAGCTGATCCGAGACTGGGGGTCAATTTGGCGGTTGAGCTGTTCTCTGAGCGGCGACGACGAGGTCGTGAGAGGTGATGACTTCGTCGCCGACTCTGGCCACGGCCCGGCCGGCCTCAGTTCCGAGGTGTCGCTCGAGAACATCCTCCGGGCGGAGATTGGCTCCGCGGAGGCCTTGATGATTTGCGGGTCACTCCGCTTCGGAATTCGGAGCGCCGCTGCCATCGGGAGCTCGGCGCGGCACCCGATGAGACGTCGGCTGGCGCGAGTGCCGGGAGTTGGTTCGAGCGGGAACCGGCTCGAGGGGCACCGCCGCGGCCAACTTGCCGGCCGGAGCCGGCTTGTTGGCGATGGCGGAGGGGACTACGGCACTTAAGGGACCGCTCGGAGCGGGGCCGGCGGCGGCGCCCGGACCCGGTTCAACAGGTGGACTGCTCGCCGGCGCCAGCTCGAGCGGAGCCTCAGTCGGCGTGGGGGTTGAAGCCGCTGAAGGCTTCTCATCAGGCAGCGGGGGCATCTCTGGCATCAAGTCGGGATTTGGCCCGAGAAGTGGATCGCCTCGACGAGTTGTCGCCTTGGTCGACCCAACCGGCGAGGGGGTCACTGGCTGTCGAGAAGCGGAAGGACTGACGGCCACATCGGCCGTCGGCGACGCTTGCGGAAGGGCACTGTTCGGTGGTTTGTTGACTGTCGCTGAGCCTGTGCCGTTGGTTGTCAGGCCGGGCGAAGCGGCCCGAGAAGCCTGGATCGGCAATGGGGCAGGACCAGTTATCGGAGATGGATTTGACATTGCCGTTGGATTTGTCGCTCGGCACGGCAGCCGCTCCAAGCGACGTTGGGCCGGCCTGCGTGGGCGCGGGCGAGAGCCGTTGGGCACCGGCAGTTCCGATACCGCCAGTCCCGAGGGAGCGGGGGCGGCGGCTTGAGCGGGAGTCGCGGCCACCGCGGGTGCGATCGACTGAGGAGCCTGCACTCCAATCGGCCCTCGCCGGAGTAGAAGCCGCGACCGAAGCCGGCGGTCGGGACGGGTTTAGCCCGCGATTTACTGGGCCGTTGGAAACCGGTCGTGCCACCGTTGTGACCTGATCACGACCGTTCCACTTGGGATCGTTGGGATTCTTCATGGCTGTCCGTGCGACCGCCGGCCCACCCATTCCGCGGTTGATCGTGTCATAGACTGGAGGGACCGGAGTCAGTGCAACCGGATCGGGCGGCTTTCCGTCTTGTTTTGAAATGGCCGAACGCGACTGAGCACAGCCGGCGAGCGCCAGACTCAACATGCCTATTGACCCACTGTCTTCTCATGATTTCGAACGTCTCCATCCTTGGAGAATGCCGACCGCGGTCGTTGCACTTTACGTGTCCGGTCACGACGCGGGCCGACGGCTTTCCCGGCCATCAGAAGATTTGAGATAATCGGCCCATACGAGTGATTCGGAACGCCCTTGATAGGACTGACGGCAGTGCCGAAGACGTGGCTATTTCACTCGATCGACAGACCGAACTCCGCGGCGAGAGATCGCCGCGTGCCGAATCTTAACCAGCCAGCTAAGGAAAGCAAGATGAAACGGGAAGACGGCGACTCCGAACTCACACGGAACTAAGAAAGGAAAAAATGAGCGTGGCGAACAGCCAAGAACACCGTCGCCGTGCTACAGCATTACAGGCATTGGACTTACGTGTGAAGGGGCTCCCATGGTGGGCATGGTTCAAATCAGGGCGACACGTCCGTTGGGTTGGCAGACCGCAGTGTGTTCGGAGCCCGGTTTGATCGGGCGGACGTCGCGCGGCGGGCCAACGCGACTTTCCGATTCGGGCGCCCTTGGCCGTTCGTGTGCCATGAGGGCCCTCGAGAACGCATGGGGTGACTGACGCCACGGCGAGGGTCAGGAAGTATCAATTTGGTGCCAGTATGTGCCAGATCAGCCCGGAACGGCTGGGATGGGCGATGTTCCCAGCTCTCTCCGGCTCCCCTTCGATAGGGACACCCACGGGAGCAGGGTATCACCCGCTCATGCACCCGGTCCTGAAGTCGGATTCGAAGCACGCGGATCGGCGGCTTCGAAGATTGCACGAAGGTAGCGAAGATTGCACGCGCCGCGAACCTGCAATCTTCGCTACCTTCGTGCAATCTTCGCGAGCGGCCTCGATCTATTGCGACCACTCGCTCCGACCGCCACAACCCCGAGGACAGAAGCAATCCGCTTCACCAGCCCTCCGGGAACCGATTCCAAACCACACGACGCTCGTCAAGCGGCAACTGGTCCAGCGCGCGCGATGCTCAACCGCCGGAGTTCGACCTCGACAGGGGCTCGCGTTGCACACGCTTCAACACGTGACCGATCCGGATCCGCGCTGAGATTCCGAGTGGTACCCGAAAATGGGCGTTTTTGAACAATGCCCATGGTGGTTAGGTCCGTAACAAAGCTCGTAGCGCGTTCGACGATTTCGGGTGTCTTGACCGGGTCTTCACCCAGGGGCACATAAGACTTCTTGGCATCGACGATGCGGACCAGTCCGGGGTGCCGGCGTGCGAGGGCTTCCATCCGGGCTGAATCGCGGTAGGTCAGCACAACGTATTGGCCTTTTTCGACGTGAATCCGTTCCAATTTCCAGGCACCGGCCAGGATCCGAATCTCCGTCTCCGCGAGGAGGTTCTCGGCGGGACGCGGGAGCGGGCCGAAGCGGTCGATCATCTCTTGGCGGAAGTCGGCCAGATGGTTGAGCGTGCGCAGGCGGCCCAGCCGGCGATAGAGCTCGAGCTTGAGACGCGACACCGAAACATAATCACGTGGAAGATAGGCTCGCCAGGCGAGCTCGACCGAGCATTCGAAAAGCGGTTTCTCTGGCTGATTGGTGAGTACCCGGGCCGCCGATTCCAGCAGCGAGCAATAGAGCTCGTAGCCGACACTCTCGATATGTCCGGACTGCTCGGCCCCAAGGATGTTGCCGGCACCGCGGATTTCCAGGTCTGCGCAAGGCGATCTTGAAACCGGCTCCCAAGCGCGGTGAACTCCTCGATCGCCTTGAGACGCTTGACCGCGTTCGGCGTGACGGATTTATCCGACTCGAGCAGCAGGTAGGCATACGCCCGGTGTTTGTAACGGCCCACTCGTCCGCGGAGCTGGTGCAAGTCGGCTAGTCCGTACCTGTCGGCCTCATTGATGAAGATCGTGTTGACGTTGGGAATATCCAGACCGCTCTCGATGATCGTGGTGGCGACCAGGATGTCGTATTCCCGCCTGATGAAGGCCAGCATCGTTCGCTCGAGCTGCTCACCGTGCATCTGGCCATGTCCGACCGCGATCCGCGCTTCCGGAACGAGCGACTGGATTCGTTCGGCGATGGTGTCGATATCGTAGATCCGGTTGTGGACGAAATAGATTTGCCCGTCGCGATTGAGCTCGCGGTTGATGGCGCGCTTGACAGTTTCGCGGGTCGAATCGGCTGACGCGGGTCTCGATCGCCTTCCGATCCGGCGGGGGCGTTTCCAGGTTCGAGATATCGCGGATGCCCAGGAGGCTCATGTGCAGGGTACGGGGGATCGGCGTGGCCGAGAGCGTGAGCACATCGACCGTCGTCCGCAACGTCTTCAGCCACTCCTTGTCCTCGACGCCGAAGCGCTGCTCTTCGTCGATGATCACGAGCCCCAAGTCCTTGAAGGCGACGTCCTTGGAGAGGATTCGATGGGTGCCGATCAGGACGTCGACGGCGCCGGCCGCCGTTCGTTTGAGCGATTCGCGGATTTCCTGGCGAGGCCGGAACCGGTTGACAACCTCAACAGCGAAGGGAAACTCGGCCATTCGAGACGAGAAGCTGCGATGGTGCTGCTCGGCGAGAATCGTCGTCGGGACGAGAACGGCGACCTGTTTGCCGGCGTCGACTGCCTTGAAAGCCGCCCGGATCGCGACCTCGGTCTTGCCGTAACCAACGTCGCCGCAAATCAAACGATCCATCGGCTTGCCTTGACCCATGTCGTGCTTGACCGCTTCGATGGCGGCAAGTTGGTCGGGCGTTTCCTCATACGGAAACGCCGCCTCGAACTCGGCCATCCAATGGCTGTCCTCGGCTGGAAAGGCGAATCCCGGGCGACTCGCGCTGGGCCTGGATGTCGATCAGCTCCTGGGCGAGGTCAAGGACCGCTTCGGACACGCGCTTCTTTCGCTTCTCCCAGGTTGTCGTGCCGATCTTCGACAAGGGGGGATCGGCCTTGCCTCCGCCGACGTACTTCTGCACCAGGTCGATCTTGGCGATCGGGACGTAGAGTTTGGTTTGCCCGGCGAACTCGAGGAGCAGCGTTTCCTCGGCATGCTCGGCTGATTGATCGACGAAATGCAGGCCCCGATAACGCGCGATCCCATGATTGAGGTGGACAACCAGGTCCCCTTCGTTCAGGTCAAGGAAGCTGTCGATCGCCCGGCTTTCGTATCGACGACGGGCGACCGGACGGCGCACCTCGGCGCGGGCGAAAAGCTCATGGTCGCCGATCACCAGGGTTCGCGCATCGATCAGATGAAATCCCGCGCGAATTCGACCGAGCGTCAGATGGAGCCGCTCCGATTTGGCGAGCTCCGTGTCGGAGAACACCTCTCCCAACCGATCGACCTCACCCTGATTATGGCAGGCGATCAAGACATTGTCGCCAGCCGCGGCGCTTTCAAGTTCGGCCTTGACCCGGGTCAGCTCGCCCGAAAATCGCTCGATGCTTTCGATCCGCAAGTGGCACGTAGTTTCGAGCGAATCGGCCGATAGCGTCGACACGGCGATCGTGGGAAAGCGGATAAGTCGCTCGAAGCTCGCCTCGACGGTGAATAGGCCACGTTGGTCGTCGAGCCGGCCGAGATAATGACGCCCTTCCTCGCGTAGGTCCGTTGGCTCCAGCAGCACGATCCAGGTTCCCTCGGGAAGGTATTCGCCGCGTGTCCGAAGCTCGCGATGTCGGCCTCATCAAAGTTCAAGGGCGCTGTCAGCGTGACGGTCGTCCATCGATCGAGCGACCGCTGAGATTCCACGTCAAACGGCCGGATCGACTCGACCTCATCGCCAAAGAACTCGATACGGACTGGGTCGGTGGCATCGGTGGGAAAGACGTCGAGGATGCCTCCGCGCAGGCTAAACTCTCCAGGTACTTCCACGACTTCAGCGCGCGACATCCCCCGCTCCAGCAGCCAACTGGCCAGGTGTTCGACAGGTATCTGGTTGCCGACAGCCACAATCCGCGACATCCGGGCCAGGGCATCGGGGTTTGGAACCGGCTGAAGCGTGGCCTGGAATGGGGCGACGATGAAACGGGGGGGATTCGGACCCGACAGTCGCTTCAAGACCCGCATGCGGCGTCCGAACACCTCATCCGCGGCGTTCAGCTCGCGCGGAAGCTTCTCCCAGGCGGGAAAGACCTCGGGCACGATTCCAGCGAAGGTCGCCACGTCGTCGCGGAAATCGTCGACGTCACCCACGTGTGCCATCAAGATGATCAGCGTTGTCGGCGCATGCAGCCCCAGTGCGGCGCACGTCAGTGCCGCCGCCGAGCCCCAGGCTCCGTCAATCGTTCGCGCTTCGGCCGTTCCTCAATGCGGCCACGAGCTCCGGAAATCCGGTCTCGCGCCTGCACGGCTCGCGTGAGGTCTTTGAGCGCGAGGATTGGCACCGCCGCAACGGATTCCGTAGGCCCGTCGGCCTCTGGCCTCGACTCTTGACGCCTGCTCAGGGATGACTTTCTCATCGTTGCCCACGAACCAGTGAGTTTCAGACAATTGTAGACGGCGGTCGCTGATCTGACCACAACGATCGTTCGCCGGGGAGCGAGTTCGGCAGCGCGGCAACGCGTCGTCGCGAGCGTGGCGGAAGTACATGGGGCGGTTCGGCGCGCGGTGGCAACGGCCACTTTGCCGAGCGGAATCGAGCGTGTGACGCGATCGATCACCTCAAGCAGATCGTCGCGATCACAGGGAAGCTCCAGACATGCGCACGCACCGTTGGCCTTGGCCAGCGTCACGGTCGAACGCTCTGCGAAGCCCATCAGCCCGATAATCGGGCCCGTGGCGACAGCGCGACGACCGAGCCGCTCGGCCCAGCCTGGCTCAAGGACAGGGACTTCCCATATCGTCAGGACTCGCTCGGTGGTTGCGACCGGCGAGACCCACGCACGCAAGTCCTCTCCAAACCCTGAGTCATCCACCTTTTCGACGCGATAACCAGCGTCCGTGCAGGTTTGGACCAAGGAATCGCCAAGCTCGTCCGTTCCACAGGCGATTTCAACGCGAAAAGAAGGACGAACCGTCGGCACTTCCGAGAGCGGACTGTCCGGCGATCAGTCGGGCGACCCGACCAGGCAACACGTCGGCCGCCGTCGCTTCCGGGATCGTTTGATCGAAAAGATTAGAAACGCGCTCCAGTTCTGCATAACGCAGATAAGGGCTGAAACAGAGGATGAGCGCCGGCACGCCGCGGCACACCCTGGAATCGCGCCAGCTCTTGATCCGCTTCGCATCGGCGGCGTTCGCATAATGCCGATGGACGACGATCAGACGCGGCGGATGCCTCGGGTCGAACGCCAGGTCGGGAAGATCACCGGAGCAGTTCACGCGCTGGATCGTAGCCGGCGCAGGCAGCGAATCGACGATTGCCGCGACCCAGGGATCGCTTAGATCACCGAAGAACAGGACGCGCTCCTCATTCGAGTCCATCGACTTCTCGCCTCCATGCGAAATCCACGCTTCGGTCCAACAAACGGAAGGCAACACGGAAGTCCACGTGGCCAAGACGATTGCTGTCCGCAGATAGGCCGCTGACCCTAGCACATTACAGGACTTGCGGCAATCCGAGGTAAGACTCGCCGTTTCCACGGCAAAGCGGAAAAAAGTTGTATCCAAACTCCCCGAACCTCGCATGATAGATAGATTCGAGTCCACACAAAAAGGAGATCGTCGATGGGGAGCTACCGACTCGCGCCCCTGACTTGATTCGCATCTTCCAGGGAGATACCGTTTTCGGACTCTCCGAGTGGCAGCTTCTCGAGAGATACCTGGAACGTCGTGACGAAATTGCGTTCGAGGCCCTGGTGGCCCGGCATGGTCCGATGGTCCTGGGAGTCTGCCGCCGCATGCTTGCCAATCCGACCGATGTTGACGACGCATTCCAGGCAACGTTCTTGGTCCTGGTTCGCCGGGCCCGTCAGCTTGGTCCGCGGGATGCGATCGGGCCTTGGCTGCACGGAGTGGCGATCCGAGTGGCCCTTCGTGCTCGTTCGGAAGCAGCCCGTCGGCGACGATTCGGCACGCTCGACATCGAAGTTCCGGCGTCTGCGCCGGAATGCTCGTTGGCGGATCGTGAGCTGGCCGCGATCCTGGACCAAGAGCTGAGCCGCTGCCGTCGAAGTATCGTTCGCCTCTTGTCCTTTGCTACCTGGAGGGACAGACGCACGAACAGGCCGCTGAACAGCTCAGGTGGCCGATCGGCACCGTCAAGGGGCGACTGGCCCGGGCGCGTGACCTGCTGCGGTCGCGACTGGTCCGCCGTGGACTGGCGCCCACAGCCGGCGCTCTCATGCTGGCACTTGGCCGCGAAACTTCGGCGTCCCTTCACCCTCAACTCCTTGATCGCACGGTTCAGTCGTCGTTAAGACGGGTCTCGGACAAGCCGCCTCTCAAGTCATGTCTAGCTCGATCACCTCACTCGTTGAAGGAGTACTGACCGCCATGATCGTCACCAAGCTCAAGTGGATCGGACTGATCGTTCTCGTCTCCGGGCTGGCACTTACGAGTGCCGGAGTGATGGCACGACAAAACACCAGGAAATCGGAACTCCCATCCCAAAGGGAGGCGGCGGAGAACGGCAGCGAAGAAGCGACCGGCACGACCCGCGAAAGGGAAACCGGTTCGGAGAAAATCTACCGAGTGCTCGTTTCCGGCAAAAAGACCAAGGTTCGAATCGCCGAGGACAGCCCGTCGGAGTCGAAAGATCCCTACCAAGAGCTACTCCGGGCGGCGCGAGCCGCTTATCAGGCAACCTTGGAATCGTTCATGGGTGGGCAAGCGTCGCCGATATCAGGTCTATCAAGCTTCGCGACGCTGGATGGACGCTGCAAAAGGAGAAAGCGATCACAACGGCTGACGAGGACGCGGCGATCGCCGCACATCGTGACCGAATCAGGGATCTCGTGCGCGCCGACGCCGAGCGGAAAGACGATCACTGGCGGAGGCCAGTCGGCGGCCAATGTGGCCGAGGGCAGGGCGTTCCTCGCCGAAGCCGAAGTCTGGCTGGCCCAGGCCAAAACGGCAAACGGGAAAAGGCGAACAACGCGGGTAGCGGGCCTCGCGAAAAGACCCCCAATCGAAACGCATTCTCGCCAAGCTCGAAGTGCCTCTCACCATGAGCTTCGCCGAGGAGACGTCACTTGAGGAAGTTCTCAAGTACATCAAGGAAGCGACCAAATCGTCAGAGCTGCCGAATGGGATTGCGATCTACGTGGATCCGATCGGCCTACAGGAAGCCGAGAAGTCCTTGACATCGACCATCCAGATGGATCTGGAGGGTGTGCCGCTCGGCGAACTTTGCAATTGCTTCTGAAGCAGCTTGGGCTGATTTACTACGTCTATGACGGGATGCTTTACATCACCTCGGAGGAGTCGGAGAACCTAACCCGCACTCGCGAGCCGCCGCCGATCGAGAAGAAGATCAAACAAGCGGAGCGCGGCGAGCTTACTTTGGCGGAGATGAAGGACCTGCAGGAACTTCTGAAAAGCATCCTGGAAATCAAGAAGGCGGCGCAAGCGCGTGACGCAATCCCAGCGGTCGTGCGGCGGTTTACAATGAAAGTGGCTCGATCACGATTTGACTGGACCAGCGGGCGACCTCGCTCGGCGTCGATCGCCCCAGCGTCCCAGACGAGCGCGTTGGTCACTCCGCAGGCGATGGCATGGCGGAGCAGCGGTTCGGGTTCGAGCCCGCTCAGCCAGCCGTCGACGAGCCCCGCGAGGACCGAGTCGCCCGAGCCGATCGGGTTGACGGGCGTGATCTCGGGCGGAATGGCTCGATAGCGCTTGCCTCGAAACAAGATCGACACGGGTTCGCGACCGTCGGTGACGACTCCGAAGCTCACGCCATGCCGGTCCCAGTCCCGGAGTAAGCCAGCGACATCCTGATCGGTCACCGTCGCTCTTGCGCAGGAAAGCGGCCGCTTCTCGACGGTTGATCTGGATGGCGGTCGGCCAGAATCCCCAGATGGCCGCGAGCGAGGGACCGTAGGTATCGAGGAAAACCGGAACTCCGCGGGCTTTCGCCAGTGCGATCAAGTCGCTGTACAGGCCGTGGGTCGCGGGCGCCGGACTCGAGCCCGAGAGGGTCAAGGCGTCGATGCCGCCAGCATTCAGGGACTTCTCGACGATCTGGAACAGCGCGTCGGCTTCGTCGCCCGTGATCGACGGATCCGGATCAAAAAAGGCCGTCTGTTCGGCCGATGCCTCGGTGCGAACCGTGAGGATCACGCGCGTCGGCGCGACGGTGGGAACGACCAAAGGCTCGAGCCCATCGTCGGTCCGGAGCAGGGTTTCGCAATAATGCCGAACGGGTCCACCCAGGAATGTGACGGGGCGGGCCGTTCGTCCCAGCCGCTTAGAGCGCCGGGAGACGTTGTTTCCCTTCCCACCGACAACATCGCGGACGGCCACTCCGCGCACCAGGTCGCCCGGCCGCCAGTGTGGGACCGTGAGAGTCTTGTCGAGACAAGGATTCAAGGTAACGCACAAGATCATGGACACGACTGTGATATCCAGCATAAGGATTCGTTGAACCACGATGCAACGCCGAATGATCCTGTATTCTACCGGCAAGGGACGGGCTCGGGAGACCCTGGTCCCACGATTTTTGTCATGATTGAGTGCCATGAATCAATCGGCGCTGGCGGAGCATCCCGTGAAGCACTCGGCGACTGCCTCTCCGAGTGCCCCGTTGTCGGATGGTACTCGGGTCGGATAAGGTGTACCGGGTTTTCGTTGTGTCTTTTTCCAACGAATAATTTGGGACGATGGCGAACTCGGACCGCCGAACGGGGAGAGTTCATTTCATGCTTGGTTTTGCCGCCCGGTTGTTGCCTTACGCTCTGGCGTTCACCAGCAGCCTCTGCATCATGATCTTGGAGCTGGTCTCGAGTCGGCTGGTCGCTCGTCACGTGGGTTCGTCGTTGACGGTCTGGACCAGCGTGATCGGGATCATCCTGGGCGGCATCTGCCTCGGGAATGTGCTGGGTGGGCGGCTGGCCGATCGCGTCGAACCGCGGCGGGCTGTCGGTCCACTGTTCGCGTTGGGGGCGTTGTTCACGCTCGGTTCGCTCTGGATGAACGCCTATGTCGGTCATTTGATCCCTTCTCCGGAACTGATTAACTGGGAGTTGCGGACGGTCCTCGTGGTCACGCTCGACTTTCTGATCCCGGCGACAGTGCTGGGAATGGTTGGGCCGGTCGTCGCCAAGATGGCCGTCGAGCAGGCCCAAAAGGCAGGCAGCGCGATCGGCGACGTCTACTTTTGTGGTGCGATCGGCTCGATCGCCGGCACGTTCATTTGCGGCTTCATCCTGATTTCCCAGCAGCCGACATCGACCATCGTCTTGTTGGTCGCGGCGGCGTTGGCGGTCCTGGCGGCGGCTTTGATCCAGCGAAAGCTCGGCCTCGGTCTTGGGGATAGTCAGCCGCACTCCTTTTGGTATTGGGCGCGATCAGCCCCTTGATGAGTGCGCTGGGGCTGGGCGCCGTGGATCTTGGCTCGTACCAGATCAATTACCTCTCGCTGGCCGGAAACGCGGTCGCGGCCGTGCTGGCGATCGTGGGACTCGTGGAACTGTTCCGAGCCCGTCGCACGGACGATGCCCTCACGACGGCGGTCGCCAAGTCGACGCAGGGTGGGCTCGAGCCGGACCAGCCTCGGCCGGGTCTGTCGTGACCTGGCCGTGCTCGCGTTCGTCGCCAGCTTGGTCTTCATGGCCCTGGAGATGGTCGCGGGGCGTCTGGTTCAAAGGCATCTGGGCTCGAGTATCTACAGTTGGACCAGCGTCATCGGCGTGCTGCTGGCTGGCTTGAGCTTTGGTAACTTCCTCGGGGGGAAGATCGCCGACTTCGTCAAGAGCGAGAAGCAGGCGAGCTGGCTCTTCCTGGCTGCGTCGATCTTCAGCTTGAGCGTCCTGTTCCTCGAGACCCAACCCAAGTGGTTTGCCGACCATTTCTTGGGTGGCGATGAAAAGTCCTTGCTCAGCCAGGCGATCTCGCTCTCGAAGCTGGAAGGGCCCCAGGGGTGACCATCTGGATGTCGTGGCCGTTCCGAATTCTGTTCGTGGTCACATGGTGTTCTTCATTCCCGCGCTGACCTTGGGGACCGTGAGCCCGGTGGTCGCCAAGCTGGCGATCGACCGCCTCAGGCGATTCAAGCGAACCGGTACGGCGATCGGCCAGGTGTATGCCTGGGGAATGGTCGGCAGCATCCTCGGAACGTTTCTGACCGGCTTTCTCTTGATCGATACGCTCGGAACCAAGGGGGTGATCCTGCTGATCGGCACGATCATGGCGTTCGGCGCCACCATGCTGGGCTCGCTCGGGCACGCGGTCTGGGCGGGCGTTCCCCTCGGCCTTTGTGTGCTCGCTTTCACTCCGCCGGCCTGGATCGATGGCATCCGCAGCAAGGTCGTACCCTTTATCGATGGCGCGAGATGGGAAAAGCTGGGCAGGGATTGGGGTATCCGCGAGGAGATGGGAGACCCCGATACCAGCGGCGACGACCTCGCTTGGATCGATGAGAGCAATTACTACTACATCAAGATCAACAACGAGCCCGAGGATAACGGCGAGGTCAAGAAACGCACCCTGGTTCTCGACAACCTGATCCACGGATACTTCATCCTGGGACATCCCGAGCGCCTCGACTACGACTATGAACACATTTATGCGTTGGTCGCCTACCGGGCAGCCAAGGCCAGTGGCAACGTGAAATTCAAGCCTACGCCGGTCAAACGCCCAAGGTCGAAACCGCCCGAGCCGGCCCAACCCAAGAAGGACACCAAGGCGGAAGCCCCGAAACCGGCCGAATCCAAGATCGATGCCAACGAAACGCCGGCCAAATCGAGCACCGGGGACGCCCCGACTAAACCGGCCAAGGGACTCTTGAGCATTCAGGTCTCCAAGGACGACGCCAAGGAGAAACTCCAAAAGGAGTCGACACCGCCAAACGCGCCGGACGATAAGGGTTCCGAGAGCAAGCAAGTGCCAACGGAGAAGAAGCCGGAGTCGCCCGACGCGGAGCCCCCGGGCTCTTCCATCCCGGCAGTCGAGAAATCGGACATGACAACCCTGTTCCTGGGGGGTGGAGCGTACTGTTTTCAGCGCCACATGCAGTTCGCTTACCCGGGAACGGCGGTCGACGTAGCCGAGATCGACCCGTCTGTGACGCGAGCCAACTTCATGGCAACCGGACTGCCGCGCGACACCTCCATTCAGACTTACTGGGGCGACGCCCGACAGTTCGTCGAGCTGCACCAGGACACCAAGAAGTACGACCTGGTGTTCGGCGACGCCTTCAACGACTTCTCGGTCCCCTGGCATCTGACGACTCGCGAGTTCAACGAAATGATCAAAAAGATGCTCACGCCCACTGGCGTCTACATGATCAACATCATCGACGTCTACGAGTCGGACGCCGAAGCCGAGGTGAAGGCCCAGCGCGAGATCGAAAGGGACGAGGTCACCGACTCGAAGAAGCAGGACCAGATCCGCGAGACTGCCAAGGCCAACGCCCGCCGGTACGGCGGTTTCGTGGGGGCCTGGACCAAGACCGCCAAACTCACTTTTCCCAACGTCTATATCTTCGGAACCGACGATACCCCGGGAAGCGGACTGCGGGAAACCTTCGTCGTTGTCGCCTCCATGCAGCCGCTTGACCTTGATGATCTGGGTAAACGCCCCGATGATCCCAAGTTCTACCACAAGAAGCGCCGGACCGAGCCGAAACCCTACAGCGAGGCCGATTATACGGCCGTCGTGGAAAACCGTTCCAAGAACATCATATTGACCGATGACTATGCTCCCGTCGAAAACCTGCTCGCCCCTGTCGCGGCGACCCGGGCAGACGACTGACCGCCTCTAGAAAAGTGATCGGCATATACCAATGCCTCCAACGCGACACGGTTAATATCCGAAGCTGGTGGTTGATCGGCCTGGCTTTCTGCATCTTCTGGGTCGGCTATCTGGCCTTTTTCGGGCCGAGGCGGCGTGCCCTGCTCGAAAACTCGGGGATGAGTGAGCCGGCCGCTTATAACTGGTCTGTCCTCGACCTAGACGATCAACCGGTGTCGTTTTCCAAATTCAAGGGCAAGACCGTTTTCTTGAACATTTGGGCGACCTGGTGCGGACCGTGCGTGGCCGAGATGCCGTCGATCGCGCGACTCGCTGACGACCCCAGCCTTGTCAAAAGTCGATCGAGTTCGTATGTGTTTCAACTGACGATTCCTCCCAGCGTGGTACGCCAATTCATCAAAGGGAAGGATTGGCGGATGACGTTCCTGAGAGCCGAAAGCCTTCCTCAAGTTTTCATGACCGAAGGTATTCCGTCCACGTTCATCATCGCTCCCGACGGCCGGATCGCGGCCAGCGAGATCGGTTCCGCCGATTGGGACGACCCGCACGTCAAGACGTTCCTCGAGAAACTCGCCGCCGGTCGGCCAAACTGAAAGGATGAAGGATGAAGGATGAAGAAAGAATTGACTGACCCATGGACTTATTCATCCTTCATTTTCATGCTTCATCCTTCATCCTGCTCGCTCGCTTCGATCCTGCTGCCAAGTTTCCAGGAATCGCACTTCCGGCGACCCATTGACCGGTCAGGCTCTGATAGGTGACGGCCAGTAACAGGGTTGCGAGCGGAGTCGCGAATATCACACCGACACAGCATGCGAGCAGACCAGCCAGCATGATCGCCATTTGGAGTAAATAAACCAGGATCAGGTTCGGCACTTGGTTCTTCGTGAGATGCCAGGACGTGCGCATACACTCGATGACCCCGGCGTTCCGGTCGATCACCACGAAATAGAACTGCAATAATCGAATACTTATGTACATAGATAAGATAGCGAGTAATGCGAAGGATATGAGGAAGAGAGCAGCCAATGGGACGGACTGATTGTCTTGGATCATGGGAAGCATGGCGGCGCCACCAAAAATAGCGAGCAGTATTGGTCCGCCGGCCAATAGCGCGAACAGGAGCCAGGCAAGGATGGTTGTCAGGACGTAAGGGGATCCGGTGAATACGTCTCCAAAAACCACTTCTTCCCGCCGGGCAATCTTGAGGAACGCCAGATTCGTTCCCACGCTGAGCCAGAAGCTCAGGACGTAGGTGCTAAAGATGATCCCGATCTGGCTGACCGCGAAAATGATCGGATCTCGGACCGCCGTCTCCACCGTATTGAGCAAGATGTTCGAGACGATGCTGAGCATCAGATTAATCCCGCCGACTCCCAAGATAATGGTCAAGCAGATCCCGAATCGCGCTTTGTAAAGAGACCAGGTCCAATTCCACAAATCACCAACGGTGAACGCGATCGAGCCAAACTGGCCTTGAGGAGAATCCGGGACAAATGACGAGTCCGGCGGGGCATAGGGATTCTCGAGATCGTATCGGTCGGGGTCCAATTGAGGGTTCTCCTGTTGCGAATGGGCTCGGAAGACCCGGAGCTCAAAGCAAATGCCGCGCCTTGATGTCGAGGTACCGATTGACGAGCACGGCCGTCAATTCCGCCGGGAAAACGTCGAGAGTCAACACTCCTCCTGTTCGCAGCCGGGCGAGGACTTGCTCGCGCCAGCTCAGGAGTGCCGCGGCGGCCGCACCCTGATAGAGCGCCAGCCCATGCCGGGGGGCGGTGTCGGCCAGTTCGAACAAGTCGTGGTCGCGAAGAAAGACTCCCAGCGGTAAGTGCCGGCCGGTCAGATTTCGCAGGTACTCGCTAACGATCTGGGCGTTGAGATCGTCGAACAGATTCGTCATCAGGACAACCAGCGATCGTTTACGGCAGCGCTGCTCGAGCTCGATGAAGGCGCGATCGTAACGTGACTCGACCATCTCGGGAAACACGTTGTGCACGCTGTGCACGATGCGATTGATCCGCCGCGGTCCGCCGGCGGGAGCAACATAGGCTCGTACACGGTCGGCGAAGGCCAGCAAACCGACCTGGTCGCCTCGAATCAAGGCGACATCCGCCAGGAGCAGCATGGCGTTGAAGGCATGGTCGAGCGGCGAAAGCCCATCTCCGGTATTGCCGGACATCAACCGTCCGCAGTCGATCATGAAGATGATCCGCTGACTCTGGTTGAGCTGAAACGCGCGACAGGTCAACTTCCGGCGACGGGCGCTGGCCCGCCAGTCGACGTGGCGCGGATCGTCGCCCACGAGGTAGTCGCGCAGGCGTTCGAATTCGTTATCCGTCCCCAGCCGCCTCGACCGCCGCAGCCCCAAGGTGCTCAGCCGGTCGCGTCGAGCCAGCATGGTGTAGCGCGCGATCTGGTGGATATCTGGATAAACCCTAACCTCGGTCCGCAACGGCCAGACCAGGTGCCGCCGCCAGAACCCCAGACGGCTGGCGACCAGGGCGTCAACCTGCTCGAACCAATAGCTGCCCCGCCGCTTGGGCACGAAGCGGTAGGAAAGCGTGGCCTGACGGTGGCCGGGAATCTGCACGTCGAATGCGACCGGATCGACCGCGAATACGTCGGGCGACGTCATCGCGCAACCGCAGGCTCCGCGGAGCCCGACCCATGTTTTCCACCACCAGATTGACCTGCTCGGGCTCGTTGAGCGAGCAAACGCCACTGACCTGGCGTTCCACGCGCAATCGGCGCGGCGCCGATCAGCGTGATCAGGTCGACAACCGCGGCCAGCCCCACGGCGACATCGAGCGCCACGACCAGAGGCCAGATCGATTGGCTGATGAAAAGCGTGAGCGAGGCCAAGCCGGGAATCAATAAGGCCACGCCCAACGCACGACCAGGCCAGATCATCGTCATCACATTCGCATTCACGGTCTCGACTCACCACTGTACGCTTAGAGACTTACTAACCACGAATAACACGAAACAATACGACATAAATATTAAGTCTAATCGATCTATCGCTTCACTTAGTACAACCAATTATTATGTCTTACAATTTTTGTGAGTTCCATTTATTTATTTAATTCTTTCCGTGTTTTCCGTGTTTTCCGTGGTTAAAGAATCTTGGTTTTCTTGGTTAGAAAGTCGTTATCGAAGAGGAACCTCGACGGATCGGATCAGCTCGGTGAGGAGTTCGTCGGCGTTGCGTCCCTCGACCTCGGCCTCCGGGGTCAGGAGTACGCGGTGGCGCAAGGCCGGCAGCAAGACTTCCTGAACGTCGTCAGGCAGTGTGTACTCGCGTCCTTCCAGGGCTGCGACGGCCCGGGCGCCGCGGAGGATCGCCACGCCGGCGCGTGGTGAGGCACCCAGTGATAGGCCTGGCCACTGCCGGGTTTTGCGAACCAGGGCCGCGATGTACGCGAGGACATGGTCCTCTACCAAAATCCGTGTGCACAGTTTCTGCATTTCGCAAACCTCGGCGGGACTGGTGACGACATCGAGCCGGTCGACGAGCTCACGGTCCGCCCCGAGCCCGCGCGTGTGCAGCCTCAGGATGTCGGTCTCCTCGCCCGCGCTGGGATACTCGACCAACACCTTGAACAGGAACCGGTCAAGCTGAGCTTCCGGCAAGTTGTACGTTCCTTCCGACTCGATCGGATTCTGGGTGGCCATCACCAGGAATGGAGGCTCGATGGGGTAACTCACGCCGTCCACGGTGACTCGGTTTTCCTGCATGATCTCGAGCAAGGCCGAATGAACCTTCGCCGGCGCACGATTGATTTCGTCCGCGAGTAAGAGCTGAGTGAACACGGGCCCTGGCCGGAACCGGAAGTCATGGAGCCGCTCGTCGTAGATGGGTGAGCCGGTGATATCCGACGGCATCAAATCGGGAGTGAACTGGATCCGGTTGAAGGCGCAGCCCAGCACGCGGCCGAGTACGCGGACCAGCAGCGTCTTGCCCAGTCCGGGCGGACTCTCGATCAGGACGTGGCCCTCGGCCAGGAGCGCAATCAGCACGCCGCGAACCAGGCGCCGCTGCCCGACGAAGACCTTGTTGGATTCCCCTACGATCCGATGGGCCCAGCTCGCGACCTCACCTCGGCTCGGCTGGTGATCCAGCTCGACGCCGGGCATAGGCTGGCGAGGTAATGCCTCGACTGGCGTGGTGACTTTCCTCTTCGAATACGATCTCATCCATTCGGGGCGTTCCTGTCTTGTGACAACGGCGTAGCCGAAGCCTCGCCGGCGCGTGCAATCGGTCGAGGGACGTGCGTGGAACTCTCCTGCGTGCGGGGGTATCTCCATCGATCGATAAGAATCGAGTAGTTCGAGTGCTTCGGTCGCCGCCCCGACTCGCCTGAGCAGGGCTCCCAGGGCCCTGGCGTGGGCGGCGGGCTGATCGGCGTCGGAGGCAGGGCCGGGTCTGGGACGGCCCAGGCGAGGCGCGCGTGCCAGAGCCGCCAACACACCGGCTAGACTGAGATGGATGAATGCCCAGCGGACGTCGAAACGCTCGCGCACCAGATCCCAGAGCGACTTCGGGCCTGGCGGGCCGCCGAGCACGAAGCGGCCCTCGACCAGTGCGACCCGACGACCGGTGTCCCCCGTCCACTCGACCACTCGCTCCGCCAGCGGCCGGCGTGCCGAGTTCACCAGCGGCTCGTTCAGCAGGAAAGACCCGTTGGCGATGATCAATACCCGGCCACCATCGGCCATCGGCTTTTCCAGAACGAACGGTTTATCATCACCCGCGAGTAGGACGCGCCCTCCGCTCGCGTGCAGTGGTTCGTGAGCGGTCAAGCTGGCTGCCTTGGTGTCGATCCCTCTGGCCCATGGCCCACTCAGTTTTGTCAGAATCCGGGGCGGATTCCACTCGGATTCCAGCTTGAACCACTCTTTGGCGTCCGCCACCTCGCTGGCCTTCTGAGGCAGGCGATTTACCCAATCAGCCGCCTTGTCGCGCGCCCTCCTCGGCCTCCGATCGGTGGTCGGGATCCGCCGAAGCCGGAATCTGAGCGAGGCTGTCCACCCAGTACTCGTGTGTGGCGTCGAAATCACGCACGACATAGATCAACCAGCGATCGACGTCGGCGCCAAGCCAGTCACGGTACCAGTTGGCCTCATCGCGAGCCGGTGGGCCAGGGAAGGGGGCGAACCGCACGATTCCTTCCGACCACTCCGCCAACTCGTCCGTCAGCCGGATCGCCGTTCGCACTTCATTCGCCTGGTCGCGGAGCATCGACGCAAAAACGGCGGTCCCGTTGATGCTCTTGCCCCGGCTGGAACCATAGTCGGACTCGAGCCCGCTCGCACATCCGGATAGGCCCAGAGAGCAAAGTGCCGCAATCAGCCATGAAGTGTGGACCGGTGGGCCAAGGCTTCATCTCGTCGCCCCCGCCACGCCGCGGCGCTCTTGAAAAACTTGGGCGCTCCGCCAAACGGCCTCGAACGCCTCGGGCGTCGGCAACTTCCGCCCGTAGTACACATCCTCGAACAAACTGAGCGTCGCCTCGAGAGTGTCGACGAAACTCCGGATCGTGAATGGCCTGGACATACTGCCGGCCGGTACGGCCCGGGGCGAGTCGAATCAGGCCCATTTGATCCAGTCTGAGGAGTTGGTACGCGAACAGGCAGACGATCGCCCCACCGAGGTCGCCGGCCGCTCGTCCGCCGCGAGGCTTCAGCCCAGGGGTCCCCGCTCCCCGGCCGCAGACCCTCGGGAAGACTCAGCCAGTCGCGCGGCCGTGCCGACCGACGATCCGCGAGCCGATCGATCGGCTGCGGAAAAGTCGCGACGCGACCACAGAATGCCCAAGACGACGAGTAACGCAACCAGCGCCGCCATGAACACGGCTGTCATGATCAACTCTCCCGAGATTCCCCTACCAGACCCCCGACCGAAGCTGAGCCGGCTGAGGGACTTATCAACGGCCTTGAAAAAGTTCTCGAGACGTTGACTGATCCACCTGACCCAGGGCCACTTCGCCTCCCACATCGGCTTGACGCGATCGGTCGTTCGGATCATACCACGGATAACCTCCATCCCGGAGTGCCGCCTGGACCGGGCCAGCGGAAGGCGCTGGGTTGGCGATCGCTTGGTGGCGTATCCGCCGTCGTGTCGGCCTCGCTCTCAGACGCGTGTGTTTTTGTTGCGCATGATGGAATGTCGCCACGAACGAGCGATTCCTTTTCCCCCCCTTGCGAAGGGGGGGTTAGGGGGGTGGACAGGGCGTAACCAGCCGCTTCGGCCGAGGTGGTGTTTCCGCGCGATCCAGCCGCCTCGGATCCGCGAACAGGCATTGGTTCCGCGGGGACCACCCCCCCTGCCCCCCCCTTCGCAAGGGGGGGAAAGAACGGACGCGTGCTTTTGCTGCGCGATCGAACGACGGCCCGAACGAGCGATCCCTTTCCCCCCCTTGCGAAGGGGGGGTAAGGGGGGTGGACAGGGCATAACCAGCCGCTTCGGCCGAGGTGGTGTTTCGCGCGATCCAGCCGCCTCGGATCCGCGAACCAGGCATTGGTTCGCGGGGACCACCCCCCCGCCCCCCCCTTCGCAAGGGGGGGAAACGCGACTGTCGTGGCGATGAACGCACGGGTTGTGCGGGCCAACTTGGCATCATCGCGTACCCAGATCGGCGCGGCTCTTCCACGGACACAGCAGTCAACAGGGTGAGCACCGCCACGAGCAAGGACGTCAATCGACCCTCCCCTCCAGTACGCGACCGGCCTCTTTCAGTCTCAACTCCAGCTCCCAGCCCTCAAGACGGATCCGCCGGTCGATATAGGCGAGGAAGCGAAAAGCTCCGAAAAACGCGATGGCAATCCAGACGGCGAATTGGAACAAGAGCCCGCTGAGGTCGCTCAAGCCGGGTTGATACCAGGTGAGCTCGCTGCCGGAGAATGTGGAGCTGATCGACGTGCTCCCCATCCAGAAACAAAGGGCGAACGTCAAGCCGAGGGCAACCTGCGCCATCCATCGCATCAACAGCTCTCCCTCGAAGCCAAGGCTGAGTTTCTTCAGCCGCGTGAACAGCTTTTCCTGGGAGCCACGGCCAAGGACCCTCCGACGGCCCATCCAGAGCAGCCTGCGTACGCGCTCGAGCAGGATCACCTCATTCAGGAACGCAAACCGCCAGATCGCGATCGGGTAGCCGACGACCGTGGCGAGCAGCAAGCCCCGCAAAAAAAGCTGGGTGAAGACAAGCGACGGCAACGAGACCGCCAGGGTCTTCGCGTATTTTGCAAATGAAGGTCGTGAACCAAACATCAGATCACCCAGAACGAGCGTGAGTGGAGCAGTCGCCCACGGCGTTTCCATTAGGAGCAACGGCAGCCAGATAACGCGGGGAACCGTCGGGTCGGAGAGGAGCCAGACGTTGAGAACCGCGAACGGAGCAATCCCAGCCAAGGCCGCCAGGCCCAAGGACAATGGCCGCTCCCGAATGATCAGCAGCGTCAAGTCGAGGAGGTCCAGGAAGGATCGCTCGCGGATCTGGATCAGTATCCGGTCGTGAATCATGAATGAGTGCGCCCGCTCCTGAAAGGATGAAGAATGAAGGATGAAGGATGAATAAATAAGTGTCAAAAAACTAATAGGCGAGCTCCACAAAATTGTATTCATCCTTCATCCTTCATCCTTCATCCTTTCGACTGAAGTTGGGATTCGGCGATTTCGATCGCTTTCAAAAGCCCACGCGCCTTGTTGATCGTTTCCTCAAACTCGTCGCCCGGCACGCTGTCATAGACAACTCCGCCGCCGGCCTGGATGTACGCGGTCTTCCCTTGGATTACCAGCGTACGTAATGCGATACAAGTGTCCATATTACCGCTGAAGTCGATGTAACCGACGGCCCCGGCGTAGGGCCCGCGCTTCTGGGGTTCGACTTCGTCGATGATCTGCATGGCCCGAACCTTGGGTGCGCCCGAGACGGTCCCGGCCGGCAGCCCTGGCGCAACGCGTCGAAGGCCGTCTTGCCCGCTTGTAAGCGGCCCGTCACGTTCGAGGTAATGTGCATGACGTGCGAATACCGCTCCACCTTCATTATGTCGCTGAGCTGGACTGTGCCATAATCAGCGACCCGACCCACGTCGTTGCGTCCCAGGTCGACGAGCATGATGTGCTCGGCGCGCTCCTTGGGATCCGCCAGGAGCTCTTCGGCCAGGGCACGGTCCTCGGCCTCGTCGCGCCCCGGCGCCGTGTCCCCGCCAGCGGCCGGATCGTCACCGTGCCATTTTCGACCCGCACCAGGATCTCAGGTGAGCTGCCAATCAACGCGAAGTCGCCGTACGGCAAGTAAAAGAGGAACGGACTGGGATTGACCACCCGCAACACGCGATAAATGTCGAACGGGTCAGCCTGCGTCTCGACCGCGAATCGCTGGCTCGGGACGACCTGAAAGATATCGCCCGCCTTGATGTACGCCTGGCAATGCCGCACGACTGCCTCATAACTCGCCCTCGTAAAGTTCGAGCGGGGCTGGAGCGTAACGGGCGAGTCAGTGTCGATGTCGCGGACGCCGAGATCCGGCCCCGGCGTAGCCAATCGCGTCGACCAGCTCATCCACTCGCCCGCAGGCTGACTCATAAGCCAATTTCGGATCGACCGATGATCCAACGTGGGCCTGTGCCACCACGAGGACCGTCTTTCGAATATGGTCGAAAATGACCATCTGATCGTAAAAGGCGAACGACAGGTCGGGGAGCCCTCGATCGTCTCTTGGTGGATTCGGCAGGTCCTCCGTGTAACGAACCGCATCGTATGCGGCATAGCCGACGGCACCGCCGGCGAAACGAGGCAGTCCGACGGATCGTCGCGCCCGATAGCGCTCGACGAGCTGCTGAAGGTCCCGAAACGGATCATCCGACTTGAATCGGCGTTTTCCTTCCGGATGATCGGTCTCCGAGATCGTGACCTCGTGGCCCCTTGCCTCGAATTTCAAAAACGGCTCGGATCCGAGGAAGCTGAAGCGGCCGACCTTCTCGCCGCCGATCACGCTCTCAAACAGGAACGAGGGGGCCGACCGCTCGATGCGGCGAAACGCCGAGACTGGTGTCAGGCCATCACCGGTCAACTGCCGGTAGACCGGAACACAAGACACGGAACCCAAACAGCGGGCAAACTCTTCGTACGACGGGTGATAGCGAATCATCGGCTGCGAATTCCGCCAAGATTTGCGTTTCTGACCGCAATGAATGTACATTAACAGCCTGGAGCAGAGCGGACAAGTCCTGCGCCGGTGTGACCTCAGGTCGCAGAGACTGTCTCGGAAGCGGCGGTGGCCTTCTTGTAGGGTGCTCTGTGAGCACCGGATTCGGCAAATCACCCCTGATCGGTGCTCACAGAGCACCCTACAAAGACCTTCCATGGCAGCTTCTACATCGGGCTCGCGGGGACCAGACGCCGATCCCCAGGTTGAGCTTCGCCGGCTACGATCTTGTTCCGTCGGCGCCGATCTCGCTTGCTTGTTCGCCACTTCTGAGGCCGATTTTGGCGATTGCGCGTGGGCGTCAAGTGTTCGATTGGCGGAGCAGGGTGGCCGGGAATCGCGCTCGCCGCGAGGGACATGTACGGGACTTCATCGGTCGCGCTGGGTTCGTTTCGCAAAAACGCATCTTCGCCGGTCTGCGCTGGGTTCGTTTCGCAGAAACGCGTCTTCGGCGGTCAGACTGGGTTCGTTTCGCGAAACGGGGTTTTCGATGATCGCTATTGCATCGTCCTGGACCTGGCTATCGGAATGCGGCGCCTCGGCGGGGTACTCGAGCTCGGTCTGAATAACGGCCGGGCGTGTCGAGACGACTGGATGGTCGATCGACTCGGCCGTTCGGTTTGCGTCATAATGCAACTCGGGATCGAATTCGAGCGCGGCGGTCGGGACGCGGTCATTTTCAATCTGGCCGTCCCGATCCTTCGCGACGAGACGCATCTTGATGATTGAGTCAATCGCTTTGTGCAGGCTCCGACTGCAAGTCGTCTCATAACGGCGCATCCGGTCGCCCTCGGCGCTGTCATCGAACGCCAAACTGTCGGCAACCAGCTTGGCATCGCGCTGGGCTCGTTGACGATACGCCTCGGCCTTCGTTTCCAACCGGGCCACGGCGTTCTCGACGATCCGAGAGAGCACCCGGCGCGGCCTCGATTTCATTGCTCGGACTGAACAGCTCCAGCACCCGTTTATCCAATCGTTCCTCGTATTTTTTCCATTCCCAGTCGAGTGTGTCGCTCCTGATCTCAAAGAACGCGGACCTGTATTGCGGATCGATCACATGGCAAGCCATGAAGATCGACGCCACATCCGCGTCATCCGCCGCGTCCAGCGGCTGCTTACCCAGCAGCCGAATCGCTTTGAACTTGTCGGGTGACTGCCAGGATCGACCCGGCTCGAGCCGCGCTAGCAGCTCCGCCCAGCGGGCCAGCATCCAGCCGCAGCCCGCAGCGGTGGATTCGAGCTGTTTGACCAGAAGGACGGGAGTGTCGAAACCGTGGGCGAAGCCCGAACACGGAGTTTGCGGCGTTAAATGGAGCCGGCTTCGTAGTGTAGGATAGAGCTGAAGCGGCCCGCGACTGTCCTCGAATAGCGCCGCGCCGAGCGCCTCGATGTCCTGTTCTTCTTTCTTCATGGCGTCGGTCTCGCCCGCCCTCGCCTGCTGGATGTTGATTGTCAGCCGGGCCGCATTGACGCGCTCGATGCGTTCGAGCTTCCACGACTCCTGGGCGGCCCGTTCCACAAAGAAGCTCTCCAGTAAGCTCCGAGGACTGAGGTCATCAGTCCAAGCGTCGATTCGCTCCTGAAACTTCTTGGAATCCTCCTCAGGCAGCACGGGAAGGTCGGCCGTCATACCATGCTTGAGTGCATTGAGACGCGACCGGTTCTTGCCTTCGATGGTCCTGGGGCCCGTGCTCTTCTGAGCATTTCGACGGTTGATCTCGGCACGGTCGGAGTAGACATGGCTGGCTCCTTTGGTCACAGGTGCATCGTCTGAAAGAGTCGGCAAGGATGTCGAGCGGTCGAGGCGACGATGCGGGGATCTCTCCCAAACCGTCGCTACCGTTCTCGCTTGCCTCTCTTACCTAATATGATCTGCAAAAAGTCGTCGTAAGTTGCAGCTTTTTGCTTTCGTAAGCGATTTTATTCTGTTGTCTGCCGTTAGGGTCGGCATAATCAGTCAATATGGCGCTTTTGAAAGCATTAATGGGGACTTCACCGATGGTCAAATGCCATCGTAGAACGGAATTCATTCCTTTCCTATTAGCCAGAAACGCGACCGGGCCGGACCAACGGAATGAATTCCGTTCTTCGACACATGACCGGCGGGGACCAACGGATGAATGGGCGGTTTCAAAGTTGGGTCGAAACGAGTAACAGGCTGCGGGTCGGGCGGACATTCCTGTCCGCCATCGGGGCCACCGGCGGACAGGAATGTCCGCCCCACAGAGCTGTCACCCAACTTTGAACCATGCCGAATTGTGTTCCGGAAAAATTCACAAGGCCGTGAACCTGCGAGAGGTATCGCGCAAAATCGTCGCCGTCAGCACATGAGCTGATGGAGGGGGCCAACGCGTCGCGACGCTCTCGGAGATTCACCCAGAGCCAGCACCGCGCGACGAGATTCACCGAAGGCCGGCCCATCACCAAGACTGAGTGGAGGATCGGGCAACCAGACGGGGCGGCCGTCGAGGTCCTGGTCGCGCAAGCACAACGGCATCGGGACTTGCACGACGATCCCGCCGGAGGCGACCAGGCAAATCATGTAGGGCACGGGAGCATCGTCATCGATTCGGCGGGCCACGCTGATCCAGGCCGTATGTCCTAAGAAGTGCGAGTTCATATATCTGGCAAGTCGTCCCGGCGAAGAGGGCAGCGTCGCAGTCGTGTTCCGAGTTATTCAGCCACTCGATGGCGTCAGGGAAGTACGTTAGCTCGGCATCGGGAACAATAAGGAGGGCGCCGCGACCAGCGACTTGAAGGCTGCGACTGAAATGACATTGCGACCTGTCACGGCAGCCTGTGTATCGCGGTCGAGTATTAGCGTCTGAAGTGTTTTCCAGAACCGCTTGAGGTCGGCCGCGAGCGGCTCGAGGCAATCGACGTAGCATTCGTCGCAGATCTCATCCGTTAAAAGCGACCAATCGCCGGCCAGGCCGGGCATCGCCAGCCGGGGGCTGCTGAAATCGACATGCGCCGATGTCCGCTCGCAGAGGCGACAGTGGCGGGTCAGTCGACCGCCGAGGACTTTGGGCGTGGACGAGTCGAGCGCAAACTCCACGATCGTCCGGTAATTCAGCCGGAACGTGAGTTCCCGCTCGGCCTCGAGCCAATCCTGGTGGTCTCGCCCGTGGACCTGGCCGCGGCTCTGCCAAATGTGATAGGCCGCTCGCTCAATCTGGTCAGAAGTGGGTAACATCTTCGAGCCTAATCCTCCGTGGCGACGACAATCCGTATCAGGTCACACTTCGTGTCAAGGCTCGCCGCAGATTCTATCGTTGGACCCGAAAGCGTACCAGATCAGCCCCGATTGACAATCGGCGCGAGCCGCCTGATACTCCGCACTCGGCGCCAAGGATGATTGATGGTTGGTGCGTACCTGTCGGAGCGGGACGAGGCCGAGACGCGGTACGGGCGAGCTAGCCTCGCGTTCAGTCTGTGGAATCGCGAGAGGGTACGCCGCCAGGCGACCGCGGATGGAGGGAGTGATGCCGATCGAGAACCTGAGTCTCGTATTCGCCTGGCGCGGGCGAGATGGCAGCGCCGAGCCGGGGCTGCGGCTCGAGTTCCGCAGAGCTGACGAGCGGGGCGATTCGTCCCATCTCAAGGGCCTGATCGCCGGAGTACTGTCACTCGCTACGCCCTCGGCCACTTGGGCCAGCCGGTTCCTTTGCTTCGGTCACGATCTCCAAGAGTTCGCATCTCAACTCGAGCACATGGATCGCGCCCTTGAGGGGCAGGCGGTCTTCGCCAACTCGGAGGGGACCCTCAGCCTGACGATATCGTCGGCGATACCGAGTCGGGGCCGGCTCGCGGTGGGGGGATCGATCGAGATGTTCGGAGTGGGAGCGTCCCGCGCCGATTTAGGACCGGTCGGCGTCCTTCCGTATGCTGGGCTCGCCGTCCAGTTCGATGGCTTGGCTTGGGAGCAGTCGTGCTTGCCCGATGCAATCCGAGCGATCCGTGCGTTTCTCAGGGACACCAACTGCTCGACGTCGAGCCCTTGGCTGAGCACATCGGGTGATCCATCGAAGATGCGGACAGATCCAGCCCATGAGGCCCTGGCTTTGCACCTACCCCGAGTCCGATTCACGATCCGAACTATTATGGTCGCGGTTTTGGTCGTGGCGGGCCTGCTCGCGACTCCCCGACGGGCTCGGACTGATCGTGCTGGCGTGTGGCCTCCCATGCCTCGCGATCATCGGCGCACAATGGCTCGAGTTCCGGGGTGATCGGCATCTCGCGGCGATCGGATTCTGGACGCTGGCGACCTTGACGAACTTCCTGTACGCCGCGTCTTGCGTGGCCCCGGACGTCTTCCTCTTGGGCCCCCTCTTCCTCGGGTGGTTAATCATCGTCGCCCCAACGGTCGGCGCACTGGGGCGAGCCTGGGCCAGGTTGGCGACCCGGAAGGGAGCGGCGCCTCGGCGCTCGCACGCCGCGGCTTGGCTGTCGGTGATCGCCCTGTGCCTGCTGCCGCTGGTGACGCTGTTGACCTTCTGGCCGCTCCGCCTGGGCTTCCTCTTGGTCCGGCCGGGCTTGGACCGTCTGGCCGATCAGGTCGCTGCTGGGAAGGCCACTGGCTTCCCTCAGTGGGTCGGCCCGTTTCGCGTGGCCCGCTCGACCGTCGATCCTGTGTCGGGTAACGTGGGTTTGATGATCGACCCGAACCCGAATGGCCCGACGGGACTCGTCCGAGTTCGCCCCTTCATACCGCCGAATCGCAACGGCCCGTTCCGTTGGGATGACTTACTGGTGGACCTCGGGTGGGGGTGGGAGTACCGAGAGGAAGATTGAGTTGGATCGCCAGCCTTTAATGGGTGATCCATAGTCGACCCGGAATTCGGGCTGATGGAGCCTCAGCCAAGCGACCGCCCAGGACGACGATGCCGGGTTCCGGGGACACCAGGCCCAACAGGCCGGGGTCATAACAGGGCGGGGTCAGACCAACAGGCCGGGTTCAGACCACGTTTCCAGCTAACTCGGTCTGACCCCTGCCTACATTCGACCCCTGTCTACGCTCACTTCCGCGACTGTAGCTGCTTGATGAACCTATCACGAACATCATCGAGGTTGCCATTCTCGATTTCCTTGCGGGTCTTTTCCCCCATCAGTGTTTCAATATCATGCAGATGGTCATCACGCAATTTCATCGCGAATTTCTTATCGTCGACGCTAATCCCTGTCGTGGCAGCGCTGTCAATCTCCAACTGGGTGCCCTCGAATTCCTTGAGTGGCGCTCGATCACGCTGTCCGTCAAGCCCATTTTATCACTATCAACGCCCGCATTCGCGAGCTCAGCATTACCTGCGCGTGCGATGATTCGTGGAGGATGACGCTCGCAATATCCGGGATACTTGAGACAGCCGTCGAAAGCGATGATGTCGGTTCCTTTAGTAACCGCTTCGTCCTCGCTGTCGTGGTCGTCATTGTCGAATTCCAATGAAGTAACGAACTTCTGTCCAACGCCGTAAGCCTGGACGATGTCCTTGAGGACTTTTTGCTTCTTGAGGCGTAGTTGCTCCCTCCTTCGCCTTCTTTGAGGTTTCGTAATCGTGATTCTCCTTCATGACACTGTCGATCGCAGCCTTTAACTTCTGGACGATGGCATCGGAAGGCTTCTTCAGATTGGCCACTGAGACCGCTTTGGTAGATGTTCGTTTATGGCAGACGTCTGTCCGCCGGAGCCGTCCGCGTCGGCGAAGACATAATTGTGCCCGATGGGTCCAGGCAGGGAACCGCGACGACCGGATCCTTCCTCAAGGAAAGGGCGGCGGAGCTCGATGCGCCAACAGGACCTGGAACTCTTCCGACAGTCATGAGTCAGACCTCCACGCAAGTTGCTGGATGATAGTGGCCCTGAACCTCGCTGCTGTCAAGGGATCGGCGCCCTTTTCCGCGTTGTGTACCCCACGCTTCTCGGTTGCCTCCTGTAGTTCGCGAACCAACGGTTGTTGTGACAAGCCAGAGTATTTTTTTCTGGCGTGGCCAACCGGACTGCTGTCAGTTTGACCTGCCCCTGTCCCCGTTCGGCTTTCTACCGGTTTGGCCCACAAAATACCGCGTTTCTCCGCAGGGATCGCGCCGGTAGAAGATCCCTTGCAAATCACTAGCGATTTGCTAAAGTATCAGCGGCGAAAGGATTTGGGGCTAGTTCGGGAGGGTGGCCAGGTCGGATTGTGGATCTGGATATTGCGCGTCCGAACCCCGTCACCCACCCATGCGTCAGAACACAACAGTTCGAGACTGGAAGCGTCAAACGCCTGAGAAATTAGGGATTTGTTGTTGGTGAACACCAAGTCGTCAGATTGAGATATCACGTCAGTAGCCGACACATCCCAACCCGAAACGTCCCATGCGCACGGCAAATAAACGGCAAAGCCTTCGCTTATGAGTTGCCGTTCTTCCCCAGAATTCTCGGCATTCGGGGCGATCGGACCTAAAGGCTTTCCTGGAATCTTCTGTCACAGCATGGATGCGCCGTAGCCACGTCCGCGGATACCATCGCTGCCCGTTTGTATTCTGATCTGCAACCGTTACCTTCAACGCGCGTATGCCGTGATGGATCAGGTCGAGGGGGACCAGCGATGGCGATCAAGTTCGCGTGCGGCTCGTGCGGTAAGAGGTTGGCGGCGAAGGATGATTCAGCAGGGCGCCGATCGAATTGTCCACGATGCGGGGCCGACATCGAGGTTCCCGTCCCGGCCGTATGGGAAGCGGACGATGAGCCACCTCCTGTGCCAACCAACCTTGCGGAAAGCATCGCCCCGGGGGAGGGCCGGCCGGATTATATGATCACGCTGATCCACGGGACGTTCGCCCGAAACGCCGCCTGGACGAGGGACGGGTCTCTGTTACGGAAGGCGATCGCCGACAGGCTCGCGCCAGCGACGGTAGAGTTCGCGTCCTTCCACTGGTCGGGCGGCAACTCACACCGCGATCGGATCCGGGGGGGCCTGGCCCTCCGCCGGTTCCTTCGCGAGCAGGTGAAAGCGTACCCGGATTCGCGACGGTTCCTCATCGCGCACAGCCACGGCGGCAATGTCGCGCTGTACGGCCTAAGGCGGCTCCGCCCCCGGTTGACGGTCAAGGGAGTGGCCTGCCTCGGGACGCCTTTCATCCACTGCGCCTGGCGACCTGAAAACGATCGCCAGTGCCAGGCGGCGCCGGTTCTCAGGCTACGCCTGGCTCCTGATCGTCGCGGCGGTCTTGCTGCTCGCGAGCAGGATCGGCAATTCGGCGACTGATCCGGCGATCTACTGCGGCGCGTTCGCCTTGGCGGTCGGGCTGTCGATGTGGGCGGCGACGTTCTATTTCTACGGCCGGGACTTCGACCGCCTCAAACGCGCCCAGAGGCGCGTGCTCCGGCACGTGCCGCGGCCGGTGGGTCTCTCTGCCCGATTCTTCTGCATCGGCACGACCGGCGATGAGGCTAAGCTCGTTCTCGATATCACCGACGCCACCGCCAAGGTCGGGGGCGGGACGTTCGGGTTCGCCTCGAAACTGCTCGTTCCGTTTTGCGCAGCTCGCCTTGGGCGGGGTGGGCTTCGCGGCGTGGGGGGGCTGGTTGTTCTATCGGGCCGTTTACCACGGCGACGAACTGAAGGAATGGGACGGGTTCGGCTACCTCATCATAGGCCTGATGGCTATGGTGGGCGGGGTGGGGTCGTTCCTCGGCGGTGCTGGCCGCACTCATGATAAACCGTGCGCCTCCGCGAACGGTCCAGGGCGCTCTCAAGGGACTCCCAAAAAGCGTGGGTTACGGCCGGCTCGGCCGAGGGACGCATGGGCTGCTCGTAGTCAACCAGAGGCGCGAGCCGCCGGACGGCGTCCGCTACACCGCTGAGGTCGTCCGCGTCCGAGTCTCGAGGTGGTCACTGGCCAAGCGGCACTCGACCCTCTACGCCGACCCGGTCGTCCTTGACCGCGTGTCGAATTGGATTCTCGCCACCGCCAGCGGTCCCGCCCGGACGGGCGTGCCGCCGTCCCTCTCAAACTCACAGGGGGCGGAACGTGCCTGAGCTTGCTCGTTCCCACGCTCCCGCGCGGGAATGCCGTCCGCGACGCTCCGCGTCGTGTCAGGCGGGGCCGGTGGGCATACTGGGGGTCAGACCATGGGCATGCCGGGGTCAGACCAAGTTGGGCATGCCGGGGCCGGGTATTATGCTCTTCGATCGGGCAAATGCGAATCACTTCCTGACCGGAATCCACTTCAGCCATTCGGGGCCGCGCTCCAGGCGTGCGAGGTAGGTGCGCCGCGGCGCAGACTCAGACATCCAACTATGAGAGGATTGCCCTTGACGTCGGCGCGGCACCGGGCTATAAACGCCATTCTCATCCCCATATCCCATCGCCGGCGACCTACAGGGAACAGGACAATGCGGCGCAAGGTCTTGGTCTATCTTGTCCTGGCGTTGCTGTCGATCGAGTCGCTCGGCTGCACCGGCGACAAGGCCGTCGCCAGGGGACAGTCGCTTGACAAGCGGGTCGTTCTCGCTTCGTTACAACGGCGCGGTGCGCAGGGATGTTGAGCCGGTCCTGGATGCAGGATGGAAGATCCACCGGAGAATCGAGCCGGGCCTGGAGAAGACCAAGGATGTGATCAAGAAGGGCCTGACCTTCACAGGATATCTTGCCGCCCTGGGGGGGCTCTCGTGGCTCGATCAGGCATTGTACGACGATACATCTTCTTCGACGGGGACCCGTTCCGACACGCGGTCGGCATCCGGAGGCGGAGCCAAGGAGCGGGCCAAGGAGGCCACCAAAGAGCCGGGCCGTGGTGACCGAGAGGGGTGATCAAGGCGGACGATGAGAGTTTCGGAATCGAGGCGGCTTCGGGCTGCTGGGTCACGACCGCCGCCGACAGGCGCGGAGGCGGAAGTGAGAATTACCTCGACCAGACCCGAACTCCGCAAGGCCGCCTGACTGAACCACCACCCGCTGGAAGCCGGTGGGTTCGACAGTCGGCTGAAAGCGCGACTGCTGTGAGTTCCAGAGAAACCGAAGAATACGACGGCACCACTCATTCGACTTTCACCGGATTTCCCAGCCAATCGTCTACCACGCTCAATTCCACGTACTGGAAGTGGTCGCCTGGAAGGCGAGGGATTTTAGATCCCAAAGTGAGACATTAACTTTAGTGGCCATCATGAGTCGTCATGGAAGTGCACCGTGCTCTGCGACTAAGCCGAACGGCAGAATGCTCTCGAAGTGTATTTCCAGACACCCACCGTCTCTTGGGTCACCTGCATTTTCATGCATTTTCAGACACCCACCGGGTTGGGTGTTTCCAGACGCCCACCGTCTCTTGGCTGGCCGCCGAAAAGGTGGGTGTTTTTCTTCTGCCATCTCAGCTTATCCGGGATCGCTTCGGACTGTAGTAATCCGTCGCGACCGTTTCATGATGGACTCAGCAATCTGAACGGCGATCGGTGCGCCCTTGAGATTTCCAGCCGCGAAAAAGAGCAGATAGAGTGGCACGTTTTTCGAGTTGGTCAGTCTAACGGAGTTCTCGGCGACACCGGCGAAGATCATGCGAAGTCGCCCCGGCGAGAAACCCGACGGGAAACCCGACGGTGTCAGCGGGAAACCCGACGGTGTCAGTTCATTTTCCGGCCGAAAAACCCGACGGTGTAAAACCCGACGGTGTCAGTTCATTTTCCGGCCGGAAAAGAACCCGACGGTGTCAGTTCATTTTCCGGCCGGAAAATGAACTGCTCAGAAAATCAATTTAATGGGCTAACTGTGTACGGACGGTGAACGGCATCGCATGCCGACGGGCATCCCAGAACCGACGGTGTCCAGAACCCGACGGTGTCAGTTCATTTTCCCAGAACCCGACGGTGTCAGAACCCGACGGGAAACCCGACGGTGTCAGTTCATTTTCCGGCCGGAAAATAACTGCTCAGAAAATCAATTTAATGGGCTAACTGTGTACGGACGGTGAACGGCATCGCATGCCGACGGGCATCCCAGAACCCACGGTGTCCAGAACCCGACGGTGTCAGTTCATTTCCCAGAACCCGACGGTGTCAGAACCCGACGGTGTCCAGAACCCGACGGTGTCAGTTCATTTTCCGGCCGGAAAATGAACTGCTCAGAAAATCAATTTAATGGGCTAACTGTGTACGGACGGTGAACGGCATCGCATGCCGACGGGCATCCCACGCGACTTGCTGCGGTCCTGAGAGTCCTCCGTCAACTCAAGCCGCTTCGCTGTCCCCGGCAATTACTTGGTAGATCGTGTTCTCTTTCAGCAGATGATAAATGATCACGAGCAACGTATGTGCGACTGCGAAAGCCGCTCGCTTCCTGCCCCGATTTCCCGCGATACGGCGGAATTTCTTCGATAAGTGCGTCCCTTGGCGCGGAACGCGGCCCACGCGGCCTGGACCAGTGCGCTCTTGAGCCACACACTGCCAGGCGTCGCCCGTCCGCTTTGTCGCTTGCCGGCGCTCTCGTGGTTGCCGCTGGCCAGGCCCGCCCATGACGACAGATGACCGGCCGTCGGGAACCGGTTCATAACCAGGCCGATCTCGGCGACGACGATCTCCGCCACGCGGAGGTCGACGCCGGGGATCGTCACCAACCGGGCCAGCGTCTCAAAGAAAGGGTCGAGGGCCTCCTCGATACGTCGGCTGTACTCCTGGATCAGTCGCTCCAGATGATCGAGATGATCCATCTGGGTCCGGAGCAGGAACCGGTGGTGCTCGGTTACCGATCCGCAAAGCGCCTGCTGGAGTTGCGGGATCTTCTTCCGTAGTCGCCGCCTTGCCAGGTCGGCCAGCTTGACCGGGTCATACTCTCCCCGAATGATCGCCTCGATCATCGACCGGCCCGAGACCCCCAGGGCGTTGGAGGCCACGGAACCAAGCTTGATGTTGGCGTCTTCCAGGACTTTCTGGATCCGGTTGATCACCGACGTGCGTTCCCTGATCAATTGGGTACGCTGGCGGGCCAGATCTGGGTGCGCTGGCGGGCCAGATCCCGCAGTTCCCGCTTGGGCCGGGGTGGGATGAAGCTGGCGCAACAATCCATGCTCGAGCAATTGTGCGATCCATTCGCTGTCCTTGACGTCGGTCTTGCGACCCGGGACCTGTTTGATGTGATGGGCGTTGACCAGGACGACCTCGAACCGCGACTCCAGGAGGTTGAAGACGGGTTTCCAGTACGATCCGATCGACTCCATCGCGACGACCGCCGCACCCTGGGCTGCGAGCCAGTCCGAGAGGGCGAGCAGGTCGGCGGTCATGCTGGCGAAGGTCTTGATCGATTTCGAGACCTTGCCCGCGGGGTCGACCCTCCGGACGCAGGCCACAACGGTACGCTTGTGGACATCCAAGCCGGCACAACAACGATGCAATACGTCCATCGGCGAATCTCCCCAAAAGGTCCGTCGCACGGGACGACATCGCGGGGAGGAAGCAATCTGCTCGACGTGCTCCGCCGGCGTCGCCAGCGACGCCTTTGGGCCACAGCTTTGGGTACGCGCGATGCCCTCGCCGGGCTGACACGCGGACTCGAAGCACCAATTTCATTCCGGGCGTAAGGCCGTGCGACGGATGTCGCCTATGTTAGCACCAGAGATGCCCCATTTTCATGCGTTCGGGTGCCGCCATCCTGGCGGCATGAAGGCTGACACCATGAATTGCCCTGTTAATGAAGTGGTTCACGGTGAGGACCTGGCTTGGGCGGGCGTCTCGTCCTCGCTCCGGGGAGGCTGCCGGCGCAGTTGGATGTCCCACAAACTTGCCCCAAAGTCGTCATCGTGGTTCTTGAACCAGTCCACTCGGTCGTAGGTGCCGCCCTGGTCCTTTCGGTTTGGGCCGATCGAGTAGACGAGGAGCTGGCCGTCTCGCCGCGCCATGCGGAAGGACCGGCCCGAATACGGGTCGATCGGCTCGGTGGGCAGAATGGTCCGAGCGATGGCCGCTATCGACGCGGGCCATTCGCCCGTCCTGCGGCGCCTGCCGCTCGGCGGCCAACAGGATCACCGTCGCGCCTAATTCGCACTGGTATAGTGAAGCGGTGACGCTCGCCCGGCTCGCGGCCGGAAACAATTTGAATGCGAGCACCCCGACGTATTTGCTCATTGGAGTCTGTGGCTCAATTCGAACCTCCTCTCAAACGCCCCCCACAGGCCCGGACGTGCGGGGGCATCACTCCGTTCAATTGCCACGGCCTGGTTCATCAGCGTCAACATGGAGCGCTCGGTTAAGGTCGAACCATAGTTTGTACCAGGACGGAATTCCGGCAGGTGGGGCATCGGGATCAATCGGCAACGATGACGCCAATTGAGAAATGGTGACCTTACCCGTTCCGCATCGGCGGATCAACTCGTCAAAAGTGGCGCGTTCTCCTATCGGCCTTGAAGAAAGAGAGGCTCGGCCATCTCTTCAAGGAATAGAGCTTGGAGCTGGCCGAGCGACTCGTCAGACGGCTCCCCCTGGCCAACAACACGCCGTGCGGCTTTTGCCGCGTATCCGCCAATCGTCTGGCGTACGAGCGTAGAAATCAGGAACGGCTCGTCACCGATTGAGCGGCAAACTCCGATGATGGCGCGACACGATTCGAGCGCCGTCCGGGTCGTTGTCGCGACATCGGACCTCTGCGTCTGCCGCCAGAAGGAACGCCACGTCGCGAGCCTTCGCTGTCTCTTCGACGGAAGTATCAATCACGGCCGGTCCAATCTTTAACTCGTGCCGCCCTCGCCGGTAATCCGCAATTGTGCGGGCAAAATGGACCGCTTCATTGAAAGTCTTTGCTTCGCGACGGAATTCGTCAGCCACGTCGTCGTCGAGTCGCACGTTTTCCGGCCTCGGATCAGAGCCGTAGAAAATCTTGAGCGACTCCCTCAACGATGTCGGCGGCTCTCCGACTTGTGGAATGCGACCGGGCCAATCCTTCGGTAGCAGCGCGAGCACTTTCTTCACGATCAGTGCCGAGTTCTCCGAGTCGGGCACTTTCTCGCGATGTGCCATCAGGGCATCCAGCCGCCAAAAGGGATCGTCGCGTTCGGCCGCGGCGACCTCCTTGGCGTATTGGTAGTCGACCGCCCCGCCGATAAAAGCACCAATCCCATACGCGGTCGCCAGCACGAGGAAAACCCACGTGCCGATCAGCCAAGGCCAGTGACGTCGATAGAACGCAAACAGGGCGGGCGGGCGGGCTCGAATCAAATACCGGATCACAAGTGCCACGACCAGGCCAATCCCACCGCGGTAAGAGCGGAACCAGTAGGAGGCCGCCAGCAGAGCGAGAACCAATCCGATGACCAGCCAAGACCAGCGAATTCGCTGAGAGGCAGTTGGGGCCTTGTTGCGTGCTCCAGAAAGGACAAAGCTGGCCAGAACCACAACCAGTCCGATCGCGCAAATCGGAATCAGTGCCAACATGCCGCACGTCAGGGTGAAGCCGAACACGTCTGGCTGGATCGACGGCATGACCAAACCACGGCCGGCTCCAAAGCCATACACCGTCAGGGCGAGGCCCACGAGGAGCGGCGTGGCGAGAATCAACGCGACGACGATGAAGGACCACTTTAATCCGGCCTTTATACTTCGCCACAACGACCAAGTAAGGCCCGGCCGTCCAGCTTCCACCGCCGTCGCACCGGTCGAGATGAACGACGGATTGGGAACGTCTTCGTTCGCATCCATTGAATTCTACTCCAAAGTTCTCGCGTCCACCGTGGAAGACCGGACGGCCGAGGTGGTAGGGAATCGTATCATGAATGTCGCACTCGATGTAATTGCTCGCAAGGCATTTGGCGAAAACTCAAGCCATCGAGTCGCGCTATGCGACTGGAGATTCGGGACCGTCCATCGTCCTGCCATGCCACGAGGAGAAAGCGAGCTAATGCGATGAAAAAGTGGTTCGGGGCTTTCTCGTTTCTCGCGTGGACCTTCTCGCCCCCCAAAGGACGTCGGTCATGGGCCAGGATACGCCCAAACCGATTCGAGCGCTTTTGGTTTTCGGTGGCTGCTGCCACGACTATGTGAGCCAGAAGGACATCCTCACGAAGGGCGTCTCCAAGCGCACTCACGTCGATTGGACCATTGCGTACGATCCCAATACGACGATCAAGTGGAAGAATCGAAAGAATCGAAGATACCCACCTTCTGGCGCTGTGAGCGTGGATGCACGCTAGACCAGTGGGTAGCTGCAAAGTCCTATAAGATTACGTCTCTGCAAATTTCTCTGCAAATTCTTATAAGAGTGGGTGTCTGCAAATTCCATAAGAGTGCGTGTCTGCAAATTCCTTTTCTTTGGATTGCTCCGCAAGAAAGTGGATGTCTTGGATTAGCCTTTCTTGGATTAGCCTTATTTGGGTCAGGTATGATGTCTGCGGAATTGCTGCGGCTCACCCTCTTCTTCGACTTGTGTCGGCGGATTTGGACTGCCCCACCCAAGACCCCCTTTGTTTCGAGCACGTCGCAGAGTCGGGACCGATCCTCTTCCTCACCATTCCGGTTGTTTTGGTACGATGGAGCTGGGGCCATCCAGGTTCGGCAAGGCTTGAGGTACCTTGTTTTCACGACCGCTGGTTCGCCCGACATCCCTGACGACGAGCCAAGTGTCAGGACTGCGCGGGCCGGGTCGCCCTGGGAGTTACCTCCCAGGGCTGCCACAGATCCGGACGTGCCCGTCAAAGAGGCATCCGGTTCGTCACGTTGCGGATTCGCTGTCCCTCACACGACCAGGTCGTTTCGCGGAGACACACTGGTGAGGCTCGTTGTCCTCGGCGTGGTTCCAACTCCCTGTCCACAACGCGGCGCCCCCTTCGCTCCACGGGGTCCGGAAGGGCCGTTCCGCCGCTTCAATGCTACTATGAGGAACTGCGACTCCCTGCCGCCCATCTCGCCGCGCTTTCGTTTCCTACGCTTCGCGATGAGAGTCGCTTCTCCCCACGCACGACTCGCTTCCGGCTGCTGGCCCGGCTCTAACGGACGGGATTGGTTACCCGCAGGGTTCCAACGAAAGGTTTCACATTTGAGATGATTCTCCTTTCCCGAGCTTCTTGGCGCAATGGCAGTTCATTTTTCCGGCCAGAAAAATGAACCAGACGCACCAGATGTCGTCACCAGACGTCTCACTACGTGACCGAGCAGGCTGTGGACCACACGGGCGTTAGGGAACCGGTATCCGGCCAGGACTACGCGGTCTCGCGGGCATCGCTGGCTGACTGTCGCGTTTCAAGGTTCCGCAAGGAAACCTACCAGGTCCTGTCCAGTGCCATCCATTACGAGCTGGAGATTGTTGTCGGTCAAGAAGTTCAAGCCCAACACGGCGGTCATCTCAAGCTGCGGGCGTGTCTGGGGCTGGCTGGCGAATTTCGCTACAACTACGAACGGACCTACAAGTGTACTGGTATTCCGATCGACAAGTTGCAAGTAGGTATCACCCAGGGAGCAATTGACGCCCTGCCATTCCAAGGCTTCGGGTGATGGACTTCCCTTTCGGGTCAATTGCTGGCCAAGGGACGTCCATGCCACAGCGCGGTTATACCACAGCGAATACGGCAGCACGCTAAAAGGTGCGCCCGTATCGACAATGCAAGTAAAGGATACCGGCACGCCGGTCGAGCTGATGAACAGTGCGTCAGCGAACGCTCGCCACGCCGACACGGCGACGTTCTGGTCGCTGCGAAACTCGATGCACCGCAGGTCCAGGGAGATGCCAGGCATGCGTTGAAGTTGGCTTGCACGTAGTGTCCCCGCGACTCAGCGGGGCATGTCCAGGAGTGCGTCGACAGCACCGACCAAGGGCAACTCCTCAACCGAGCGCCCGTAACTCGTGCCGCCTCAGCGAGAACAACCGCCACGTCTGTGCCGTGGGCCACGATCTCTCGCCGGTATGGCACAACGAACTCGCCGCCATAGCGGGCCATCACCTCAGGGTCGTGACGAGCCCAGCGCGCAGTCCTCCTGACGCTGCAATTCCTCCGGTTCAAGATCGCGCCTGGAAAACTGAGCACGCATGGCTTGCTTTCTCTGCTCCAGCGACGTCGGGCCTTGAGAAAGTTCGGGTTGCATATTCCCCTCCTTGGGCGAACGGTTTATCAGCGTATTCCCCTCGGCGGCCTTGAAAGAAAAACCCCCGCCGGTGGCGTTGTCGGAAACCGTGCCGCCGACCGGATGGGGCTTTCCCTCAATCGACGCCATCGAACCGCCCTCCGTGAATCGGGTAACGATGACTTACTCCCACATCCATCGGCTCCCAACCTCTCTCCAAGCGCAGTATGAAGATTCCGTAGAAATATGCGCGAACCATTGTTAAATCCTAAGCGTGCGGATTGGCTTTATCAACCGAAAAGCGTCCCGGGCCGATCAAGTTTTCCCTCACCCGGGACTTCGGGAGAATCGCGCCGTCGCGATAATCCCGCCAAAAAATGGATGTCTTCGATTGCTCCCACCGAGGCGGCACTTCGATTCAGCGCCTGTGAAGCGACCGCCCTGCAAAAGGTCGCGGCCTGGTTCGGGCGAGTGCGTCGGGTTGTCCGGAAACGATGTCAAAGACCTCGGTGCGGACAACCCGGCCGTCGATCTCGGCGGCGCAACTTGTACCGGCCCGGCGCTGATCGCCAAATGGTCGAAAGTCGCCAGGCCGTCGACCGTCTTGGCTTGTCAGCACGCTCCGGCGAACGAAGTGGCCGCGCGAGCGTGCACCGATACGGATGAGAGTCAGGTGCACGGTCTGGCCGCTGGAGGGCAGGTCGCGTTGGTCCAGCACTGCCACGCGTATTGGTTGCAAAATGGCGTCTGGCACAGCGCTCTCGGGCTGCGACACGAAGTCGACAGTCTCCGGCAACGCGCTCCGTACGGCGGTGAGGAGAGTAGACGCAGGATTAAATGCGACCGCGTCGATCAGTACCGTGTTCTTGTCTTTGTCTGTTCCTCGGAACGTGATCGTGTGCTGGCCGGACGTCACCGTGAAGGTCGCCGTCGTGTATCGAACATAGTCCTTGCCGGTCAGGCGTGATGGCCACCGTTCCCACCTTGACGCCGTCGATCAGGACCTCCAGCGACTGGGGTGCGGTGTTGTTCGCCGACTGGGCGGCGAAAAAGCTGATCTGGTACGTGCCCGCCGCGAAGGTGACTGTCTGGCTCATGCTGCTGTTGCCCTGGATGAAGGCGACCTGAAGTCCCTGGGGCGCCGGGCCATTTCCTTTGGTGTAAATACTGCCGTTACCCGCGATGCCGGCGTAGATACGCTTGTCGGGATCGCCGTCGGTGAAGGTCCAAGGCTGGTCTCCTCCGTGGTTTTAGCTGAGTCCCGTGCAGGATGCCGTCGGTGAGCTGCGCAACGCCAGGCGGTTGCTCGAAGCCGGCGTCGCCAATCGGACTGAGCGTGGCATACCCAAACGTGTAGGCGTACGAGCCGCCAACCTGGGAAATCTGGCTCGCGTTCAAGTTCGCGGACAGTGTCACCACCGGAACGCCATTCACCAAGGAGAGCCCGGTGACCGTGACCGTGGTCCCCGCATCAATACCCGGACCGGTAACCTGGACGTTCGACAGCGGGCCGAGCAATTGCAGCGTTCGATATGTGTTCATGTCAAGGCCGTCGATGGTGTTCGCGGGCTGGCTGGCTCCAAGCACCGTTCCCGCGCCGACCACCGGGCCGAAAAAGTAGTAGGTGACCGGGCCGGTGGGGGAGCTCGTCACCGGCGCGGAAAGTGTCACTGTGCCGTTTGTGCTGTCCACGTTCAGAACCGTCGTGCCGAGGGGCACGCCGGGGCCGTTGACCAGCGTCCCGGGAGTGTTATTGCTGAAGTTAGCAGAAGTAAGTTGATTGACCATGGTCACAGGTAGGCCGGTGATCACGCTGGAGCCGACCGGTGGGGCATTGGTGACCGTGCCTGACACGGGACCCCAGTTTGCCGTGTTGGCGAACGGAGCTTGCTGCGGCAGTCCACCTAGTCCGCCGACGCTGACATCCAGTTGGGTCGCGTACCCTGCGCCGACATCACCGATGTCATCGTCGAGCGCAAAAGCATAAGCGGAAAGCCCCAGTTGCTGGTGAATGAACCAGATGAACGGATCAAGGTTAAAAACGTTGAAGTCCTGGCCGCCAGTCGCCAGGGCCGGATCCGGATACCACAGCGAAGGGTTGGAGTAGAGCTGGCTGGTAAAATCAGGAACTCCCCGCAACGCCGACTTGATCTCGTTGGTGATCGTGGCCTGAATCGCAGGGTTTTGATTGGGAAGGTAATTCGGCCCCACGTTCCCGCCGATGATGTTCCCCAGGAGCGGAATCACAGCATTGGGCGTTCCTGGCGCGACGGTGGCACTCATGGTGCTCATCACCACGTACACATTCTGCGCGAATGCAAGGGCGTAGCCCTGCTGGGCGGCGTCGAACGTGAAAGTTTTGATGGGCGTCAAGCCCATCGGGTCGTAACCCGTGATCGCGTTGACCGCCGGCGCGGCAAAATTGAACGTGTCGTTCAGGGCGCCTGACGCCTGGCTCAGCGTGATCGTCTTGTCGTCGCTGGCGACGGCTGTGATCACGCCGTGGTAGGTGCCTTGCGCATCGGTCACCGCCATTCCGGGCACCAGCCCCGGCACAGGACCGGCGAGGGTCAGAATGTTGGAGTTGATGGTGCCCGCAACGTTGGTTTCAGGCGTGGACTGGACGTGCGTTGCGTAGTAGTTCGCCCAACTATACCACACGCTGGCGATGTCGGTCGCGATGGGATCCGAGACTGGCCTTGTGAACGTGTATACATACAGGGATGGGTTCGTTGAACTGAACGGCTCGCTGAGATTCACCCCCACCATCTGGCCGGTTACCGGGTCTGTCAGCATGCTGGTAATCACGGTTCCGGCAGGAACGGCCCCGTTTTCACTGGACGTGACCACATATTGCTCGCTGGCGGCGAGCCCCGCCGCCAGGAGCTGAAGTTTGTACTTATCGGCATCCGTACTGTGAGCCAGCACGAGCTGTGTCGGGGTTGGATTGGGAATATTGGTGTCCGTGGAGCCACCGGCCGGTATCGAGAAAGGACTCGTGCCGCCATCAGTCAGCGCGTAAAGCGGGAAATTCACGCTCGAGCCGTCCGAAAAAGTCTCCTGGAGAGCAAACGCGGACAGATTGCTGTCCGTGTTATAGGGGCTCTGAAAGAACAGGTTCTGGCCCGAGGGCAGCTTGATGGTGTCGACACTGGTGGGGGCATAATAGGTTGGGTAGCCCTGACCGCCGAAATACATTCCCAGACTGCCACCGGGGCTGGTAAAGCTTGTGAACGCCGCCTGGAGCTCGGCAATCGTTTGCGAGGACCCAACCCAGCCAAAGGGGGCCGACGTTGGCGGCTGAGTGTTGGGAATAGGAACCGAGTTCGCTTCCACCGCAAGCGGCAGAGCAAACGAATCTACATATGACACATCATAATTAACTAAATCAAAATCATTAGCACTGATATAATTTTCAGTCGGTGTGTCGAATCCAATCAGGTAGTTGAACCCCGTTCCCACGTTGATCTTGGGATTGAAAAACGTGCCGCGGAAGGTCATTTCAATGAGTTGGAACGGGGCACTATTGTTGGGGTTCTCGGCCGTCAGGGAGTGATACCACTGGACCACGCCGTTGGTGTTCGAGGAAGGCCCGTTCGTGATGGTGAAGTCTGGTTGGGTGTAGCGTAGCGATTGAGAAATCGGCGTGGTGCTGGTGAAAGTGAAGCCGTAAATTCCCGCTGGCGTGGTGATTGGACTGCCCGCCGGCGGGTTCAGAGTGACTGAGCCTTGATTAGGTCCCACGGTGATGGTCGTGTTGCCCGGAATGTCAGGGCCGTTGACGAACATCCCGGAGGTCAAGTCCGTGGGCGGTGTCCAGGTTGCCGCGGACGGCTCATAGTCGCCGTTGGCGCTGTTGTAAGCGAACGACTTGTAAATCGGCGTGAAGGTGAGCGTGTTGCCGCTCACGGAACCGTAATAGGTCACCTGGGTGCTCTGTGCACGATAGAGGAACGGGTTCCCATTGGGCCCCGTTCCAAACAGGTCGGCGCCATCGGTCGTGACGATGATGCGGCCCGCGTCCCAGAATACGAGCGGCACGTCGATCGTGATGGTGTCCCCGGGCAGCAGTCCCGCGTAGTTGACGGTCTGACCATTGACCACCTGGGTGTAGCCGATGTAGCCGCGGTATTCCTGGTTGACCGGGTCAGACGGATCAAACATCCCCGTTCCGGTGTAGTTCGGAGCGGGAGTCGGATCACCCGAAGTCGCCGTACGATTGTTGGCATCCTCAAGGAATGGATAGATTGTCTCGGTGCTGTTGTTCGTGATGGAAATCTGCTTGACGTATTGCCCGGTGACTCCATCGTAGAGCACGCCGCCGACGCCAATGTCAGACGAGACGGTATCGGTCGGCATGACGACGCCAGAGAGCAAGCAGCGGACTTCCAGTGGAAAGTCGTGGGTCCAACCCAAGGGCAGTGTGAAGCGACGACGACGCTCGCGCGAGTCAAAGCGCGAGACGTTCCCTACAGAGCGCAGACCCCACATGTCGACCCCCCTTGACGCGGATGTTCGTCGGATCGAGAGACACGCACCGGCTGAGAAACGGCGGTCGCACCCGGAAGGACCCCGTCGCCAGGCACGCGCCTACACCAACCTGGCCGTTTACTCAGGGCGAGTGACGAGCGATTCGCGTTTGCCTTGTTCTTCCGTGGGTGCGTTCAACGCCCTGGACGTGTCCATGCCCCCGCTTCGCCGACGCGATGGCCCGATGGCTCCCACGAGCAAAGGTGTGACGGCAGTAGCGTAGCAAGCGCCGGCAGCGTTTTCAAGTAGCTGCGCACTGTTGTGCCGTTCGACAATAGAAATGTCCGGTCTTAACGCAATAGAAATGTCCGTTTCCAATCGGCCCTTCATGGCTCCGAGCCAGGGAGGGCTAAATGGAGAGCCGGATCGAGATGAGTCAACCCGAGAGAGACGTCCTCAAGGTCATGAGCCTGGTGCTCAAGAGTGAGCGGACTCAGAGCGAGGCCGCGAGGTTGCTTGGCTTGAGCGTACGCCAAGTGCGACGCATTCAGCGACGGTTGGAGGCAGAGGGCAATGGCGGCGTCGTTCATCGACTGCGAGGCCGACCATCGAACCGGCAACTCTGTACAACGGGGCGCGAGCAGGTCCTGGAGGTCTATCCGAGGGAACTATCGGGCTTCGGTCCAAGTTGGCAAGCGAGGTCTTGGAGGAGCGCGGCCTGGTGGTGTCTGCCGATACACTAAGGGCAAAAAAGGTGTCGGTTCATATTAAGACCAAGAATGAACCGACATTATCTTTTGATATTTGGTTTTAGATGATAAATCGCTTCTGGCCTTGTCCGGCGTTGCCACCGCTCTTGTTGTGAGCAGCGGGGCAACCCAAGTCTACTGACACCAGACCCGTCCCGATTTTCCCCCTCTATTCCTGATCCGGACGAACAATACTCGCAAAATACGCAGTCCCGAACGCCTCAACTTGGTACCGAAAGAGAAACGTCCTTCCGTCCGCCTCCTGCATGAGATTCCCCGGTTCGCTGCTATCATGTTCGTAGTGGGGATACAATGCGGAATGGCCCATTTCGTGCAAGACGGTCATCCTGTCTTTCATGGTCATTGCCGACATGGAAATCAGGCAGACGGGAGATGCGGCACCGACTTTGCTGCTAAAGGGTGTAATCGCGACGCCGCCTGCGTCAAATTCGCAGAAGATCACGGAAACCAGGAACGGATAGCCGGGAGCACGATTCTTGATCGAGGTATTGACATCCTCGACCAACTGCTTGTAGGCAGCCTTATCGTTCGCGATCGGTTTATCGTAACGGCTGAGCGCCGGAGAATTGATGGATTGTTTGACTCCACCCGCGGGCCAGACTTGCAGGCCGATGTTGTGCTTTTCCAAAAGGGCCTCGGCCGCCGCGAAATTGCCTCCGTCATCGGGCCGCTTGTAGGTCGGCAGGTAGATGGCTGCCACGTTCAACGTGACGCGTTTGGCAAGTCGAACATCGCGGTCATTTCTGGACATCAGAGCACCTCGGTGTAGATTTTCGCAACAGACGCGGCTCTTAGCCGCCCCCTACTGGAAGGAACACAACGTTAGAATTGCGTAATCGGGCGATTTGTGACACAGATCGCATGCTCGAAGCATAGAACTCTCTTCGTCATCGGTTTTGCCGATACCGGACTTGCCGGGTCAACTGACTTTTAGCGCCCGGCGTGGCGCTCCCGACGGCTGTTTCTCGATGCGTAATCTCGATAACCTGAGAGACGGCCGCGAAGAACCGGGATCAGGAGACGGAGATCCCGATTACAAATCCTGTTGGGGCCGGCTCTGGCCGGCACCCACGCCGGACGTGCGGGGTCATCGAGCAAAAACGGGGCGGATCAAACGATCGACCATCTCTTCTCTTGGACGCTGACTTTACGCCTTCTGCGCCTTTGCGTGAGGTTTTTCACGATGACCAGACGAACCAATGAAACCCACGACCTCCTGTTCGGATTGTTCGCACTTCAGCGCGGCTCATCGATAGGCCGCAGCTCATCACCGCTTTTCAGACTTGGATCAAGTACCCGGGCGGAAATCTGGCCGACATCCTGGTCAGGCAAGGTGCCCTGGATGAAGCCGGAGCGGCCCGGGTCGCCGGCCTGGTTGCGGTCCAGCTCGAAGAGGAAGTTCGGGTTCACTCGCGCACGGTCGATCCGGATGACGTCTCGGCAACCGTTGACCATGTCGGGGTTCCGCTCACCGACGGGAGTCACGAGCAGTCCGAGCGCACCTTCGCGGTTGGTGATCGGTATCGGATCCTCCGCCTCCTTGCGACAGGAGGGATGGGAAAGGTCTATGTCGCTCTCGATTCCGAGCTGGATCGCCAGGTTGCATTGAAAGTGTTTCAAGCCGAACGTTTCCCAGCACGAGCTCAGCCGGTTGCGGTTCTTGCTGGAGGCGAAGGTCACCGGCCGCCTGGACCATCCGGGGATCGTGCCAGTGTATGGAATCGGTCGAAATGCCGAAGGCCGTCCCTATTATGCGATGAAGCTCATTGAAGGCGAAACGCTCCAGGATGCGATTGAGCGGTTCCACGCGGCCCGAGAGTTCCGTGCGCCTGCCCCGTGATCGTGAGCTGGCCTTCCGCCGGCTACTGCGCAGCCTGATCGACGCCTGCAACGCAGTGGCATACGCCCACAGTCGCGGCGTGGTACACCGGGACCTGAAGCCCGCGAACATCATGCTCGGATGGTTCGGCGAGACACTGGTTGTCGATTGGGGTCTCGCGAAACCGGTTGGAGGTCCGCACCGACCAGCCGGCCGCTGGTCCGCACCGGCCGGACTTGACAATGAGTCGTCATTGACAATCGCTGGCTCGGTCATCGGCACTCCGCAGTACATGAGCCCCGAGCAGGCAGCCGGCGAGCTCGACCGCGTCGAGCCCGCCAGCGACGTCTACAGCCTGGGAGCAACCTTGTACTGTCTGCTGGTGGGGCAGGGGCCCTTTCCGACCGGTGGGGTCGCCGACGTGCTGAAACGGGTAAGTCGCGGGATCTTTCCCGGGCCGCGCCGGCTGCGCAAATCGATCGATCCGTGCGCTCGAGGCAATCTGCCTGAAAGCCATGTCGCTACGACCCGAGGAGCGGCATGCGTCGCCAGTCGCACTGGCGGAGGAAATTGAAGCCTGGCTGGCCGACCTGCGCTATCGCGGCGAGCAGGAACAGGCCCTCAACGACGTCAAGCGATCGCTGTGCCGGCTTTGCATTGAGCGAGCGCAAAACCTCTTCGGCCGGGAGATGGGCGGCGAGGGAATGCTCTGGCTGGCACGAGCCCTGGAGAATACTCCCTCGGATTCGCCGGCCCTCGAACGTGCCGTGCGAGCGAGCCTGGGCGGCTGGCATGCGGCGACCAAGCCGATGGAGCGATGTTTTACACACGGAGGCGAGATTTTCGCCGTCGCATTCAGCCCGGATGGGCGGCGGCTGGCGAGTGTGAGCACGGATCAAACCGCCAGGCTCTGGGACATCGCCAGCGGCGCGCCGCTCTCATCGCCAATTTGTCAGGAGCAGCCGATCCGTGCAATCGCCTTCAGCCCGGACGGGGCGATCTTCGCCACGGCATGCGACGATGGAATCGTGATGAAGTGGGATGGCGTGACCGGGGCGGTCGTCGGGGCCTCGGTCCCGCATGACGCACCAGTCACGGCGTTGCGATTCAGCCCCGACGGGTCGATGATCGCCACGGCGAGCCGGGCGCGGATTCCGTGTCTCTGGGACGTGAGGACCGGACAGCCGATCGCGCGTTCGGCCGGGCACGACGCCGCGGTTTTGGCCGTATCGTTTCATCCCGACGGCAGCCGGCTCGCCGCGGCGGGCGACGATGGCCGGGTGTGGCTATGGGCGACCGCGACGGGGACCTTGCTTGAGCCGACACTTCGGCACGAGGCGGCTGTGGCGACGTTGGCGTTCAGCCCCGACGGGCGAAAGCTCCTCACGGGATGTCTCGACGGTCGAGCGAGACTTTGGGATACGAATTCATGGACGACCTTGGCGGAGTTCCCTTATCGGACCGACATCGGTTGCGCGGAACTGAGCCCATCGGGACAGTCAGTAGCCGTGACCTGTCAAGATGGAACCGCTCGACTCTGGAATAGCGAGTCGAGCAAACCAATCGGCGAGCCGTTGTCGCACCGACGGCGCGTCGATTGCCTGGTATTCAATCCTGATGGCGCGATCATCGCAACCGGAAGTCGAGATGGGACGGTCCGGCTCTGGGATGCGGATCTCGGTCTGCCGATCGGCCCACCCTTTGCGCACAAGGGCGCGGTGCGGGCATTGGCATTCAGCCCGGACAGCAGGCGGCTGGCAACGGCCTGCTCCGACGGATTGGTTCGATGCTGGCGAATCCCCGCACCGATCGTCGGCGATATCGAGCGGATCTCCTGCTGGGTCCGCGTCGTGACCGAGCTCGAGTTCGACGATGGCGACGCGATCCAGCGCGTCGACCAACTGGCGCTCTGGGAGCTTCGCCGCCGCTTGCAAGAGCGGGGAGGGGCGCCCGTCAAGTGACGCGACTCGCGGGCAACCGCACAGGTCAGTGGGCACTGGGGTAGGGGACGGCGGCCGCGCTGATACGCGCCCGATGCAAGGCCCGCCTCGATCTCGGCCACCGTGGGTACGCCATCGGGGTCGTGGCCAAGCACAAAGCTCCAGAGGGTTGAACGAATCGAGGATTGCAGGTCGTAGCCAGCATAATGGTCACTAGCGTAGTGATTCGCCGAGCTCGCCGGATAACCGGTCGGCGCGACAGAACCGGCATGAACGTGTGCGATGGGTTGACCGCTCGCGTAACAGCCCACCGGGACAACGGACGCGTCGCAACTCTTGTTCTGACAACCCAAACCACTGAGGGCGAGCACCAACACAACGCCGGCCATGTCATTCCTCCCGGTCGATATTCGATCACAGTCCCTGGAATATCATCGAAAGCATACCCTATGTTTGGCCCGGTGGGCGCCCAATCGCCGGACTCACGTTCGCACGGCGTGCGTTGGGCGATCGGTCTCGACCTCGGGAACAAATGAAATTCTCGGGACTTGACTCGGGTGGGCTGTCGCCCGTACATTAACTCCATAACAATTTGGTGCGTATCTTATCCAGAGTGGCTGAGGGTAGGGCCCGATGACGCCACAGCAACCGGTTCACCCACAAGGTGAATGCTGGTGCTAACTCCCGCCCAGTGCGGCTCGTTTGGAGCGAGGTTTGGCTCGAAAGCCGAACGCGATCCAAAAGAGCGACACCGATGGGGCAGATAAGATGGTCAATGGTGGATCGCCTCCCCGGTGATCGCCTACAACCTGCCTTATCCTTTCCTTTCCCCAATCTCCCGCCGATCACTCTGGATCGAGGCGCACGAAGCATCTCGACCCAGCGACTTGGAGGGCTCTGCGGACCGACATGGCCGACCAAGTGCCCTCGTTCGCACTCGACCCTCGTCTGGGCGATCGATTCGTGGATGTGATTGGAGAAACTCCGGTGTCAGTGGAAACAGCCAGCCATTTGAAGTGCCGCTTATGCGGCAAGCAATATCCCAAGGAAGCTCTCAACTTCTGTACCGACGATTTCGGTCCGCTCGAGGTCGCCTACGACTACGAAGAAGTGTCGCGGACGATGACCCGCGCCGCGATCGAGGCGCGACCCCGATCGATGTGGAGGTACCGCGAACTGTTGCCGCTCGACGGGGAACCGACCGTTGGGCTTCACGTCGGCTCGACCCCCTTGGTGTGCGCCGACCGGCTGGCGCGGGTGCTGGGCGTGTCGGAGCTCTATATCAAGAACGATGCCGTCAATTATCCGACGCTCTCGTTCAAGGATCGCGTGGTCGCGGTGGCGCTTTCAAAGGCGGTCGAGTTCGGCTTCCAGACCGTCGGCTGCGCCTCGACCGGGAATCTGGCCAATAGCGTGGCGGCCAACGCCGCGACCGTCGGCCTGGAGGCGTATGTGCTGATCCCCGACGGCCTCGAGCAAGGCAAGGTGCTGGGTGCGACCATCTACGGCGCCAAGGTCATCGCCATCGAGGGCAACTACGACCAGGTCAACCGGCTATGTTCCCAGATCGCGTTCCAGTTCGGCTGGGGATTCGTCAACGTCAACCTCCGGCCGTTCTACGCCGAGGGATCAAAGACCGTCGGTTTCGAGATCGCCGAGGATCTGGGCTGGCGCGCACCCGATCACGTGATCGCTCCCATGGCCGGCGGCAGCCTGATCGGCAAGATTCATAAGGCGTTCAAGGAACTGGAGCGGATCGGCCTGATCGATGGGCCGGTCAAGACCAAGATGCACGGTGCCCAGGCGACCGGCTGCAACCCGATCTCGGCGATGGTCAAGTCGGGCGCCAAGAAGGTCAAACCCATTCGCAATCCCGATCACGATCGCCAAGAGCCTGGCGATCGGCGACCCGGCCGACGGCTTCTTCGCCTCGCAACTGATCCGCGAGACCGGCGGCTGGAGCGACGACGTCGACGACGAAGCAATCATCGACGCCATGCGGCTGCTCGCCGAGACCGAAGGGATCTGGACCGAGACCGCCGGCGGCGTGACCGTCGCCGTCACCCAAAAGCTGATCGAACAGGGTCGCATCGACCGGGACGAGTCGATCGTGATCTGCATCACCGGCAACGGCCTCAAGACTCAGGAACCCCTGCTCGAGCGCAGTGCCAAGCCCGTGGTGATCAAACCGACGCTCGAAGAATTCGAGGCCGTGCTCGAAACTTTCTCGCCCGCACTGGCCGCGGCCAGCGCTTAGACTAGACCGAGGACCCAATCATGCCCGTCATTCGCATCCCCACGCCGATGCGCCCCCATGCCGGGGGCCTCGATCGCGTCGTGGTCGCCGGCACCACCGTCGGCCGACATCCTGGACCAGCTCGGCACCCAGTACCCGGCGCTTCGAGAACGACTCTTCGATGGCGACGAGCTGCGAGGATTCGTGAATGTTTACGTGAATAACGAGGACATTCGCTATCTCGAAGACCTCGCCACCCCCGTCGCCCCCAACGATGAAGTGAGCATCATCCCGGCAGTCGCCGGCGGCTGGTCACAGTCCGCGCAGCGAGCCGCAGTTGCATACGGTACGCAGCAGGGCCAAATACGGCTCTCACTCGGAGGAAGGTTAGGATTGCGCAAGACGAGAAATCGAGTTCACAGAAGGAAACGAAGGAAACGAAGGCAAGAACTGAGAGTTCAACTCACCAATGCGAACTAAACTGGTTTTTCGAATTGCTTCCCATCAGTATTCTCGACCCGAAATTCTTTGTCGAGTCGGGTCTTGTATTTCGCTAATGTTTTCCTTCGATTCCCCTTCGATTCTGTCCTCCTGTGAACTCTCGTTTTCTGTGTCCTGGGAGAAGTCATGAGTTTGGAGCCGCTTGACCGGTACAGTCGCCAGATTCGTTTTCCTCAACTCGGGCAAGCCGGCCAGCGCTGGCTCCTGAACAGCCGGGTCACGATCTGCGGGTGCGGGGCTTTGGGAACCGTGCTGGCGAATCACCTGGCTCGGGCGGGCGTCGGGTTCATTCGGATCATCGACCGCGACTTCATCGAGACCCATAACCTCCAGCGCCAGGTCTTGTTCGATGAGGACGACGTCGCCCAGAACCTGCCCAAGGCCGAGGCGGCCGCTCGCAAGCTGCGGGCGATCAATAGCTCGATCACCGTGGAGCCGGTTGTGACCGACATCGATCACACCAACATCCTCGACCTGGTGGGCGACGCCGATCTGATCCTCGACGGGACGGACAATTTCGAGACGCGCTACCTGATCAACGACGCCGCGGTCAAGCTGGGCAAGCCATGGATCTTCGGAGGCGTGATCGGCAGCGAAGGGCAGACGATGACGATCGTGCCGGGAAAGACGCCGTGCATCCGCTGCCTGATCGAGACCGCGCCTCCTCCCGGGAATGACACCCACGTGCGAGACCGCGGGCGTACTCGGCCCGGCCGTGGCGGTCATCGCCTCGTTCGAGGCCGTCGAGGCGATCAAGCTGCTCACCGGCGCCTGGGACGCACTCAACGTCGACCTGATCATGGTCGACGTCTGGGACTGGACGTTCCGCCAGCTCAAGGTGGCTGGACTGCTCGGCAAGGTCGATTGTCCGTGTTGCCAGCAGCGAAAGTTCGAGTGGCTGGATGGGGCAATGGGTTCGCACACAACCACGCTCTGCGGCCGGAACGCCGTCCAAGTCGCCGTCCGCCGCTCGGATCGGCTCGACTTCGCCGAGCTGGCCGGCCGGCTCGTCGGGATGGGCGAGGTCCGGCACAACGCGTTCATGCTTCGGTTCACGACCGAAGGCCACGAGTTCACCGTCTTCCCCGACGGCCGCGCCATCATCAAGGGAACCAACGACGTCACCAAGGCTCGAACGCTTTATGCTCAATACGTGGGAAGCTAAATAAACCCTCGCAATTGGGAAAGTGTGGAACACTCGCCCTCGGCTGTTTCTCGCCAGCCGAGGGCGGCTGGCCTACATTCCAGATGGCGTGTCCTTTTTATAGCGCTTTTCAAAAGAGTGGCTCACGAGCCATAATAAACCGAAGCGGAAGTGGGGCGATCGAGTCCGGGATCCTCGCTTACGCTTCGGGTTAGTAATCCGACCGGTCAAAACAAGCTTTGCGGACCACGAACTGGAACGATCCGAATGATCTACCTGGACAACGCCGCGACCAGTTTTCCCAAGCCCGAATCCGGTTTACCAGGCACTGGACCGCTTCGCCCGGACCAGCCTGGCGAACCCGGGACGAGCCGGTCACCGCATGGCCGTCGCCGCCGAGCGAACGCTCGATGCAGCGCGGCACGCGCTCAACCAGTTCTTTCACGGCGAGGTCCCGAGCGCTGGATTTTCACGCTCAATTGCACCGATGGATTGAACCTGGCGATCAAGGGGATCATCCAACCCGGTGATCACGTCGTCACGACCGACCTGGAGCACAACTCGATCAGCCGGCCTTTGCAGGCACTCGCCAAGTCCGGCGTGATCTCGCTGACCGCGTGTCGCCTCGGAAGACGGCTACGTCGACCCTCAGGCGATTCGCGCGGCGATCACCGGCAAGACGTCACTGGTCGCCATGACGCACGCCTCCAACGTGCTGGGAACCGTGCAGCCCGATCGAGACGATCGCCGCGAGTTGTCCGCGAGGCCGGCGCGTTCTTTCTGGTTGACGCGGCTCAGTCGGCGGGTGTGGTGCCGATCGATCTCCGGGCACGCGGCGATCGACCTGCTGGCCTTCCCGGGCCACAAGGCCCTTGTACGGCCCGACAGGCACGGGGGCACTTTATGTCGGCCCGCGCACCGACGGCAAGTTTCGCCCCTGGCGCGAGGGAGGAACCGGCGGCGACTCATCGAGCGCGACCCAGCCGATTCAGCTCCCTTACCTTCTGGAGGGGGGTACGCCCAACGTGCTGGGCGTCGCCGGGCTGGCCGCGGGCATCGCCTGGGTCGCCGAACGCGGGCCGGACCAACCTGAGCCGACATGAGGTCGCGCTCCTGCAACACGTGGTGGATTGGGCCGAGGATTCCGGCTGCTGGCGCATCGCCGGACGATGGGACCCGGAAACACACGTGGCGCCTTGTCGCTCGTTGCCCCCGAGCCGCTCACGCCCCAGGACCTGGGCGGGATCCTTGACGCCAGCTTCGAAATCGCCGTCCGGCCGGGTCTCCACTGCGCACCCGTACATCCACCGCGCCTTGGGGAGCTTTCCCGAGGGAACGCTCCGCCTGAGCCCTGGTCCATTCACCACCGCTGACGATATCTAATGCGTTCATCGCCGCGCTCACCGAGATCACCGCGGTGGCAGTTTAGAGCCGCGTCCCTTTGTCGATCCCCAGACGATCGAACGCGAAATTCTTCTCGATCTCAGAATCGGGAAAGCCTCGGCTCGATGATCGTATCCTGGTTCGCGGTGCTGGTCCTGTTGATCCTTGACCTCGCGGTCTTGCCGTATTTTCTCTTTCTGCTGGCAACCGCTCTGGCGGCGATTTTTCGCCGTGACCATCAAAGCGTTGTCGGAGAACCTCAGTCGCGAATCCTGATCGCGGTGCCCGCGCACGATGAAGAGCCGGGGATCGCGACGACGGTCCGTAGTTGCTCGGGCCTCTGATTATCCGCCGACGCTTTTCGAACGTCGTCGTGATCGCCGACAACTGCTCGGATCGCACGGCGTCGATCGCCGTCGGCGCCGGTGGCCGGGTCGTCGAGCGATTCGACTTGGTAAAAAAGAGCAAGGGGTTCGCGATCGAGTACCTGATCGGGTCATCTGATCGAATCGGGCGAGCTCGAGTCGCTTGACGCACTGGTCATCATCGATGCCGACACCACGATCGATCCGGATTTGCTTCGATACTTTGACAGGGACTTGCGCGCCGGCCGCGACTGGATTCAGTGTTACTACACGGTGGCGAACCCGGACGACAATCCTCGCGAACTCGGCTGATGACTTACGCCTTCAGCCTCTATAACGGCGTGATGCCATTGGGACTGAACGCGATGGGCTCGAGCGCGAGCTTCAAAGGCAACGGAATGTGCTTCTCCACTCGGGGCTTGCGGCGGATTCCATGGCGGTCGTACGGGCTGGTCGAGGACATGGAGTATTCCTGGACGCTGCGCCTGGCGGGTGAGAGGATCCACTTCGAGTCCGGGGCTTCGGTTTACGGCGCGATGGTCGGCTCGGGACAGCAAGCGGCCGCGAACCAGCGCCGTCGCTGGGAGTTCGGCCGAAAGGAGATCGACGCGAAGTTTCTTGGCCAGTTCCTGCGGGCGCGGAATTGGACTTGGTGGGAAAAGCGATTCGATGATCGAGTTGACTATCCCATCAATGTCTTGGCTGGCGATTGTTTACGTCTCGGTCATGGTCGTGAACATGGCGGCCCTTCGTGCCGTCAGCGATTCAAGTCTTTCCCGTCGATTCGGGGCTTCATTTTTGCTTTCCCGCTAGTCATGACGGCCGCGCTTGTCGCCTATGCCGTCGCCCCGTTCCTGGTCCATGCGATTGCCCTGGCGATATGGTTCGAGTCTTGCCTTCTTCCCATTTTATTTCGGTTGGAAGATTGTCGTTTCTCACGGCGGTCGACCCCGACCAGTGGGTTCGCACCGGACGCGAGCCTTGGAATTCAACCGAATGACCACGGGCACCTCGCCCGCGGTCGAGAATTTCTCAGAGGAAGCGTCGAGCATCACGATGGTCGTTCGCTCGTCCAGACGACTCAAGACGGCGAGCCCTACGAAATCCTTGGGAATCTGCTAAATAGTCGGAGGCGTTGGTGAATGGACGCCTCAGTCTCGCGATGGTATTCACCGTATTGAAAGAGGAGGTCAGTCGTGGCATTACGTGTTGGTATCAATGGATTTGGGCGGATTGGCCGGCTTGTGTTTCGCGTCCTGGCCGAGCGGCCTTCCGATTTCGACGTCGTGGCGATCAACGACCTGTCGGACCCGAAGCACCTGGCTTTGCTCCTGAAATATGACAGCGTGCAAGGAAGGTTCAAAGGAACGGTCGAGGCACGCGAAAAGAGCATCGTGGTCAACGGCAAGGAGATCCCGATCACCACGGAGAAGGACCCGGCCGCGCTGCCCTGGAAGAAGCTGGAATGCCAGATCGCCCTGGAATCGACCGGGCGATTCACGGACCGCGCCAGTCTTCAGAAGCACATCGACGCCGGCGCCGAGCGGGTCGTCCTGAGTGCGCCGGCCAAGGACGATCTCGACGCCACGATCGTGCTGGGTGTGAACGACCAGATCTTGAACAAGAATCACCGGATCATCTCCAACGCGTCGTGCACGACCAATTGCCTGGCGCCGATGGCCAAGGTCTTGCACGCGTCGTTCGGGATCGAAAAGGGCTTGATGACGACGATCCACGCCTACACCAACGATCAGCGGGTCGCCGACCAGGTCCACGAGGATCCCTATCGAGCCCGCGCCGCCGCCGTGAACATCATTCCGTCCAAGACCGGAGCCGCCAAGGCCGTCGGCGAGGTGATCCCGGAGCTGAAAGGGAAGCTGACGGGCTTTTCCTTGCGCGTGCCGGTGCCGGTCGGATCGGTCACCGACCTGACCGCCGTGCTCAAGAAACGCCACACGCGGGACCAAGTCAACGAGGCGTTCAAGACCGCCGCCGTGACCGGCACCGCTCAAGGAAATCCTGGAGTACTCCACGCGATCCGCTCGTCTCCAGCGACATCGTCGGCAATCCGCACTCCTGCATCTTCGTTCCCGACCAGACGCTCTTGATCGAGGGAGACTTCATCAAGGTCATCGGCTGGTACGACAACGAGTGGGGCTACTCGAACCGAACGGCCGGGCTGATCACGATCCTGGGTTCGCTGTAATCGACGTTGACGGCACTGCGTTGCCGACTCCGCGGGATTGGTCGCGCTCGCGTCACCGATGCAGGGCGTCCGCGTCCTATCCCCGGGGTGGCGCGGCCTGTCGCTGAGGAAGATTTCATGCCGAAGCAAACCGTTGCGCGACATTGATGTCGGCGGCCGGAAGGTCTTGGTTCGCGTCGATTTCAACGTGCCCCAGACGGCCGATGGCGGCGTCGCCGATGACCGCCGGATTCGCAGCGCGCTTGCCGACCTTGAAGGCGATTCTCGATCGCGGCGGCAGCCTGATCCTGGTCAGCCACCTGGGACGTCCGACGGGCGATGCCGCCACCGACGCCCCGTTTCGATTGGATCACGGTGGCCGCTCGACTCCGAGAACTGATCGGCCGCACGGTCGTGAAAGTCGATGACACGGTCGGCCCCGAGGCCGAGGCCGCCTGCCACGAGCCTGAAGCCCGGAGGGATCGTCATTCTGGAGAACGTTCGTTTCAACAAGGGTGAGAAGAAAGGCGACCTGGAATTCGCCAAGAAACTGGCCGGCTTGGCCGATTGTTACGTCAACGACGCCTTCGGCACCTGCCACCGCGATGAAGCCTCGATGGTGGCGGTCCCCGAGCAGTTCCCACCGGAACGCCGGGCGATCGGTTTCCTGGTCGAGAAGGAGTTGCAGATCCTCGAGACCTTGCTCGAAAGTCCCAGGCACCCTTATATCGCCGTGATGGGCGGCGCCAAGGTCTCCGACAAGATCGGCGTGATCGAAAGCCTGCTCGAGAAAGTCGACCGGCTTCTGGTCGGCGGCGCGATGACGTATACGTTCCTCAAGGCCCAGGGAAAAGCCGTCGGCAAGAGCAAGGTCGAGGCCGACAAGCTCGACGTGGCGAGTCAACTCTTGCAACTCGCCGGCGACAAGCTGGTCCTGCCCAGCGACCACCTGGTGGCGACCAGTCCCGATGCCGGCGCCGAGACCAAGGTCGTCGCCGGGCTCGGCGATCCCTGACGGTTGGTTCGGCATGGACATCGGACCCGCCACGATCGCCGACTACTCGACCATCATCAAGCAGGCCGGGACCGTGATCTGGAACGGTCCGATGGGAAAGTTCGAGGTCGAAGCGTTCGCCGCAGGCACCAAGGCGATCGCCGAGGCCATGGCCGCTTCAACGGCCGTGACGGCCGTGGGGGGCGGAGAATCGGCCGAGGCGGTCGAGAAATTCGGGCTGGCCGATCGGGTGACCCACGTCTCAACCGGCGGCGGGGCGTTCCTCGAGGCACTCGAGGGCAAAGTCGTTCAACTCGCTCAAGGTGATCCCGGACAAGGCGTGACGGCCGAGGATCGGACTCTCGAATGACTGACGCACTCGCATGGCAGAGCAGCCGGCGTCCGACGATGATCTGCTTGACCTCGCCGAACATCCCGACCGGGACACCCACGAACGTGGCCGCGGCCGCCTTGACGACTTGTTATCTCCGGACGATTCCCAGTAATCGCGAGGCTTCGAGAACAAGGGGTGCCGGTCGACCACGCTCACGGTCTTGGCGCGGCGTCGTCGCCGGACTGCTCTCGGCGAGCACGCCCTCCGAGCTCGCCGCGCTGGCCACTGCGGCTCCGGTGTGACGATCGTACGGCTCGAGCTCGGGACTCTTGCAGCCGGAACTCATGCCATAAACACAAACAATCAAACCGATTGCAAACAAGCGATATCCACGCATCGTCCCTTTCCCCTTCCTTTGAGAAACGCGCAATCCGGATGGACTCGCCGATCGTCCCGGTTGCGACACTCAAACATACCCGATGAAGCACGCGTGAGATCGGTGATTAACGACGTGCGGGAAGTCCGAACGTAACGCACCAATAGCGCTTGCCGTCTTCAGCGGTTGCGTAAGCCACGCCGATCTGGGAAAAGCTGCCGAGGATGTTCCGCTTGTGGGGCGGACTTTCCATCCAACCCTTCATCAGCCGGCCGTCGTGTGAACCGACCGTCGGCGATGTTTTCGCCGACGCGAAGGTAGCGATATTCCCGAGCTTTGATTCGATCGACCACGGTCGAGCCATCGCTCCCCTTGTGCGTCATCTTGCCTGAGCGGCCATGTCCTTGGCATGCACCTCGGCGGCCGCCTGGAGCTTGCGGCTAACCACAAGCGACGGGCAGCTTGGCCTCAGCACGAATGCGGTTATGCGCCTCAATCACTTGGACACGCAAGGCCGCGAGATCGGCGTCAGCTTGCGGTTCCTGAACAGACGATCACCTGTCCATTCGTTCCCAACCTGGTATGATCAGACTAGGCTTGCGCGGCCATGCAACCGTTGACGATCGCCGACGTAGCAAGCAAGCCGATCTCGCAAAGTTGGAAGCGCGAATGTGACATGATGGAAGCTGTCAGGATCACACCAGGTTTTATCGTCCGGAGGCGTTGGCGACGAGCGTGGTTCCTTTGTCGATTATCAATCGATCTCCCTGAATTTGACATCATAAGCTTTTATAATGCATTGAGTGAAGAGGACCATTATGCACGGCGTGACGGCGAGCACGGGTCCGACGACCACCGAAATGCACCCAATGGGAGCCAGCCGTGACTGAACAAATCGCGTCGCATCCGGAATACATCGCGCTTGACCTGGAAACAACCGGGTTATCGGCAAGAACGGACCGAATCGTGGAGATCGGGGCGATCCGCTTCCTCGAAAATGGAGCACGAGGTCGCTCGCTACCAGAGTCTGGTCAATCCGGAGCGGCCGATGCCCTCATCGGCGTACGCCATTCATGGTCTATCGGACGAGCAGCTCGCCGATGCCCGGGTGGCCCGCGAGGTGCTGCCCGAGTTTCTCGAGTTCCTGGGCAATCCCGGTGCGTCCGTGCTCCTGGCGCATCACGCGGCGTTCGACGCCGGATTCCTCGGCTGGGAATTGAGTCGAGCCGGGCATGGCGCTACCCGGTCATTTCCTGGTGGATACTCTGCGCTGGCCCGCCGCCGCCTGCCAGAGCTCCGGAGTCATCGACTCGATTTCCTCACCATGCACTTCGGGCTTGATCCCGCGGGATCGCATCGGGCTGTCGGAGACAGCCGGCGCGTCAAGGAGATCTGGCTTCGACTCGGCGGGCCCTCGGAATCGGCGGAGATGCAGGTGTCCTATCCGCTGCTCGACACACGAGAATCGAACTCGATGCCACGCGGCTGGGAACCGCTGATGAAGGCGGCATCCCTCGGTTGTACTGTCCGAATCGAATATGACGGCGGGTCGCGGGGCAACGGCGCCTCGTCTCGTCACACCGCGAGATTTCGTTCAGCGCGGTGGTTATAATTACATGGTCGCTTTTTGCCACCTCGACTCGATGGAGAAATCGTTTCGCCTCGATCGGATCCGGCGATTCGACGTGGTGCCCAGCGCGCGACCCGAGGCCGCTGCTGTTGATTGCCCGATACCGAGCCGCTAGAATCAACCCCCTGGACGGAAAACCTTTTTTCGAGGTCCAAACTCATGGTTACCGCGATCGCACTCACGTTCCTGGCCGTGGTTTGCCGGTTATGCTCGGCTCATTTCCAGGTCTGGAACTTTGTTCCGATGGGAGCCGTGGCGCTTTATGCCGGCGCGAGATTGCCGCGGCGGTGGGCGTGGATCGTGCCCGTCGCGGCGATGGGCCTCTCAGACCTGTTGCTCGACTATGGCACGAATCGCACGTTCGTCACGCCGAGTCGCTTGTTCGGCTACGGAATGTTCGCGTACATTACCGCGCTCGGTCCGGCTGCCAACCGGCCCAAGATCGGTCCGCTCGTGCTGCCGATCCTCGCGTTGACCGCGTCGATGCTGTTCTTCCTGGCGAGCAACTTTGGTGTGTGGACCGAGGGACTCCTCTACCCGCTGACGCTGTCCGGACTGATCGATTGCTATGTCAAAGCGATTCCCTTCTACGGCAGGACGATCTGGCTGACCTGGTCGGTACCGGCGCGCTTTTTGGTCTGGGTTCCCTGATCGCAGCGTGCGGCCCAGCGATCGAAATCCGCCCGGGTCGACGCGGCCTGCGTCAGCTAATCAGGCAGCGCGCGGGCCGCACAAGCAAAACCGTTGTGGCGATCTCTGAAGGCCAGCATCACGCTTCGAGAGGGTAAGCCGGATTGGCAACGTTGCTGGTGAGCGTTCGCTCCGCGGACGAAGCCCGGGCCGCCGTTTCCGGTGGTGCGTCGCTTATCGACGTGAAGGAGCCTCGCTTCGGCTCGCTGGGTACGAGCCGACGCGTCCGTCTGGAGTGAGGTCCGGAGCGCCGTTCCCGCCTCGATTCCCGTCAGCGTCGCCCTTGGCGAGTTGAATGAATGGTCCAATCTCCGCAACAGGGGCGATCCCCGCGAGCGCGTGGGCGGGCATTGCGTTCCGCAAGCTCGGCCTTTCGGCCGCCGGTCCGGACTGGCGCGAACGCTGGCGAGACCTGAGACAGGAATTGAGCAGCCTCTCGCCGGCATGTCCGGGGTGGATCGCCGTCATTTACTCGGACTGGCAACGCGCCGGATCACCCGATCCCAACTCGCTGATCGACACCGCCATCGGGATCGACGATTGCCGGGGTCTGCTCATCGATACGTGGGACAAATCGCATGGCACAAACATCGATCGGACCTGGGAGCGACCGATCGAACGAATTCGAAAGGCTGGCCGGCTCCTCGCGCTGGCCGGTGCGCTCGATGTGGATGCCATCGTGCGACTTAGGGCACTGAACCCCGACATTTTCGCCGTACGCGGAGCAGCCTGCCAGCGTGGCGACCGCCTCGCTCCCATCGATCCCGACCGAGTGGCCATCCTCGCTCGGGCTGTTGACTCATGAAACTATGGGGAGCAATTCTTTTTAACCACGGAAAACACGGAAAACACGGAAGAATTCAAACACTAAATTACATAAAATTCAGTTAAAATAATTATGCAATTGGATAATCTATAAAGTATTTATTATTGCATTGTTTCCGTGTTTTCCGCGTTTTCCGTGGTTAAGAAGTATTTGATCGACGAGTTCGGCGGTTAGGTGTCAGTCGACGGAGAAGCGGACACCCTGGGCGAGGGGGAGATCGGAGCCATAGTTAATCGTGCAGGTTTGGCGGCGCATGTAAGCTTTCCAGGCGTCGGAACCGGCTTCGCGACCGCCTCCGGTGGTTTTCTCGCCGCCGAACGCGCCGCCGATCTCGGCGCCCGAGGTTCCGATATTGACGTTGGCGATCCCGCAGTCGGAACCTTCTGGTGACAAGAAGAGCTCGGCTTCTCGCAGGTCGTTAGTGAAGATGGCCGAGGTCAACCCCTGCTCGACAGAGTTCTGGATGGTGATCGCCTCGGCGAGCGTGTTGTACTTCATCACATACAGGATCGGGGCGAAAGTTTCCTGGCCGACGATCGCCATGTCGGCCGTCGCCTTCACCAGCGCCGGCTCGACGAAGAAACCCGGTCTGGGGAGCCGATTTCCACCTGAATGATCTCTCCGCCTTGTTGCCTGGCCGCGTCGAGCAGCGGTCATCATCGCGTCAACGGCCTGCTCGCTGATCAGCGGACCCATGAGGACTCCGTCATCCCAGGGGTCACCGATCGTCACGCGGCGATAGAGCGCGACAAGTCGCTCGAGCACGACATCGTGAATCGATTGGTGTACGATCAGGCGACGAGCGGTCGTACAACGTTGACCGGCTGTGCCGACCGCCGCGAAGGCCGTCGCCCGCACGGCCAGCTCCAGATCGGCGCTGGCGGTGATGACGATCGCGTTATTGCCTCCGAGCTCGAGGAGCGTTCGACCGAGGCGGCGCCGACCACCTCGGCGACCCGTTGACCCATGCGGCAACTTCCGGTCGCCGAGATCATTGGAAGACGTTGATCTTTGAGCATCCGCTCTCCGATGTCGTCCGGCCCGCCGACGCAGAGGTTGAAAACCCCGTCGCAACCATTCTCTCGGGCGACGTCGTCCACGATGTTCTGAACGCGCGAGCGGTGAGAGGCGTTCGTGGCGACGGCTTCCAGACCATGGTATTGCCGCAGACCGCGCCGATCATGGCGTTCCAGGCCCAGACCGCGACCGGAAAGTTGAACGCGGTGATGACGCCGATCGGGCCCAGCGGCTGCCACTGCTCGATCATTCGATGCCGGGGCCGCTCGCTGGCGATCGTCAGTCCGTAAAGCTGGCGAGACAAGCCGACTGCGAAGTCGCACATGTCAATCATCTCCTGGACTTCGCCTTCCCCCTCGGTACGGATCTTCCCCGTCTCGAGCGTGACCAGGAGCCCAAGATCGTTCTTCCGAGCCCGCAGGGCCAAGCCGAGCTGGCGGACGACCTCGCCGCGGCTGGGCGGCGGGACCAGCCGCCAGCTTCGAAACACTTCGACCGCCCGGTTCACCACCCGATCATAGTCCGCGGCGGACGCCGCCCGAACGATGGGCAACGCCTCTCCGGTGGCGGGGTTCATCGATCGAATCTCGACGCCGGTGGCTGCCACGCCGTCGCCGCAGGAAACGCCGCTATTCCGTTCGCCGATGGCCAGACTGTGCAAGACGTCGTCGAACATGAGACATCAGGGTCGCTCAAGGAGACGCAAAACGTTGTGATTGGAGAGAATCAAGCCTCGCTCGACCGGGAAATCGTCGCGAACGCGAGCAGACGCGGCCATATTACGCTGATTAGATCCGACCCGCCCGATTCGGGTCAACGGCCCGATGTGATTTTCTTCGGCGCGTTGAGCCAACCATCACGACGCACTTCCGCCATCCTCGAAAGGCCGTTGTCTCGCTTGTTCTGGAGACGCGGCGCTGGTACGTTGTATCATCAATGTGAGATTCTCGGGGCTGGCGCCGCTCGAGAAGTGAGAATTCGCCGCCGGCGAAATTGCCAACAAGCATCACATGGCCTTGCACGAGGATTTGTCGAGATTGATGTCTGGAGTCGAGTCTTCATGACGCGGTTCATCCGCTGGCGGCGTGCTTCGCCGGTTCGCCAGAGAAACTTCGATTTTGCCGAACGGTCGTTGCGACTGCGGCGATGGTTCAAGCTGGCAATTCTCGGCATGACGTGCCTGGCGATCGCCTTGATCCTGGGCGTGGTGCCCAGGGGTCGCTACGTGGTCGCCTCGTTGGCGTCGCAAGCGCACAGACCGCCAGGCGAGGGCTTGGTCTACCGATGCCTCGCGAGGAGGTCGACGCGGGGTGGGAGCGTTTTCGCAGGCAAGGGATCGCCGACTCGCGACGAGCGCTGGTCGATGTCTACAACGGGGCCGAGCCTCCCTATCAACGACTCATGCGCTATGCCGGTCTCGATCCGGAACACGGCCTGCTCCGTTGGGGCAATTTCGACCGGACGCTCCTCTTGCCCGCAACCGTGTTCGAGGCCGATGAGTCGGGCCGCTCCTACCGATTGCGGCCTTGTACCGAATCGATCTGGCTCCGAAACGTCACGATCAAGAGTGGCGTCTTGATGTTCTTCCTGGTTCCCGATCGGGCCGATCTACCGGAGGCGATGCACGGGACTACGGCCATTCCTGTCGAAACGTCCCGACAATCGACTAACTCGTGGGGCCTGCGCGGTCCCGAGCCCGACCCGAGCGCACCGCTGCGCGGAATCGTGCTCGGCGACTCGTTCATGCAAGGCATGTTCATCGGGGACGATCACACTCCGCCGGAATGTCTGAGACGCTATCTGGAAGGGCGGCTCAAGACCAAGGTGTCGGTCCTGAACACCGGTCACCTGGGATACTCGCCCGAGCAGTACTACTACTCACTGATCGCTTACGCAGAGCGTTTTCCCCCGGACTTCGTGATTGTAAGCCTATGTCCCAATGATTTCGGCGACATCTGGGACGTCTTGAAGGGCCAAGGCGATTGGGAGGAAGCGAAATACTGGCTCGACAAGATCACTAGTTTCTGCCGGACCCGCGATCTACCGCACCTCTTCGTTCCGGTCCCGGTCGAGCCTCAGATGCTCGGACGACGCAGAGCCGGCTTCTACCCGGGAACGATATCCAATATCCTGGAAGTGAACAGCCTGATGATGTTCGATCCGACCGACGATTTCATCAACGCGGACCTCGAGTTGGTCGTCGCCGGCGAACGAGCGGGCCATCGGCCCCAGGGCTGTCCGTTGTTCAACGTGGATATCGGCGATGGGCACTTCTCGCCGCTCGGCGCGGACGTATGGGCGAAATCGGTCGGCCGCCGGCTCGTGCTGCTCCTGGAACGGAAGCGCGCTGCTGGCACCGAAAATCGCACCAGCCCAGACCAGCACGCCCGCGATCTGGCGACCGAACGGCACAGGCGATTTTCGACATGTCGCTCGCGATCGGCCGGAGTTGTCGAAAGAGGCGCCGCAAGGCGAGCTCGTGTGGGTAAAGTGATCGATCCAACATCGAGCTCGGTTGCCGGCAAGCGGTCAACGGGCCGATCGTTGATCGGGCTCTTGCGACCTCGAAAGCAGCAGCGGCGAGCGCACCAGCGCGTGTTTGGGTTTTTGAACCGAACCGGCGCGCCTCGAACGGATTTTCAAGTTGACGATCGCGATGGCAACGGCCGGCTTGATCGCGATCGTTCTGACCGTGCTCCCCTCCGGCCGATACCTGGCGAGCTGGCTGATGACTCGTGGACGTTGGTTGGCCAAAAGCGCAGTCGGGCTCACGCCCGATCGTAGCGAGATTGACGATGACTGGCGTCGCAAGCGGCTCTTTGATATCGAACAATCGAGCGGAAAGCTCGCAGGAACGTTCGCCGAGTACTCGCCGCCGCAACAGGCGTTACTACGGTTCGCGGGACTCGACCCAGAGCACGCGCTGGTCCGCTGGGGAAACTTTGACCGCACCGTGCTGTTGCCGGCGACGGTGTTCGAATCCGACGAGTCAGGTCGATCCTATCGGTTTCGCCCCAACACGCGCTCGATTTGGGTCCGTAACTTTCCAGTCAAGGGGCCAATGAAAGCCTATTTTCAAGCCCCCGACAAACCCGAGCTCGCCGACCTGGTGACCGGAACCGGCACCCAGATCGTGCCAGGGTCGACCCAGACGACCAATTCATGGGGCCTGCGCGGGCCCGAACCGAGCCTCACGACGACCTACCGCGGCATTGTTCTGGGGGACTCGTACATGCAGGGACTTTTCGTCGCCGACGACGAGACACCCACCGAATGTCTCAAGCGCGATCTCCGCGACCGGCTCGATGCCTCGGTGGAGATCCTCAATACGGGCCACCTTGGCTACTCACCCGAGCAATACTATTACTCGCTGGTCGAGTATGCCAAGCGTTTCCCACCGCAGTTTGTGGTGATCAGCGTCTTCGCCAATGACTTCGGCGATGTCCAGGAGGTTCTGCAGGGCAGGGGGGAATGGGAGGAGGCCAGGTACTGGCTGGGCCGCATTCAGAGCCTCTGCTTCGCTCAAGGCATTGTCAATCTCGTCGTGCCGGCGCCCTGGGTCAATCAAGTCGAGAACCCGCGAATGGCGGGCTTTTACCCTGGCGGCGTTTCCAATGCTCTTGAGTCGACCGCATTCGAATACTTTGACCCAATGGACGCGTTCGCCAACGCCCAGCTCGAGGCGTCCAACGAAGCACAACGGCATGGGACCCCGTTGACTGGCAGCCCGCTCTTCAACGGCCGGATCGGCGATGGCCACTTCTCGGCGATTGGCTCGGAGCTTTGGGCCGAGACCGTGGGCGCCAGGCTTTCGCTTATGATCGACGTGCGGTTCAACGCCGTGAAAACGTCAAGGCGAGCGCAGACGGCGAGGAAGGGAGCCGAGACCAAGCACCTGACTCTATCGAAAGAAATCGTTGATATGATTCCGTGAGAAGTTGAGGCGATCAATGAATCAGATTCATCCCCATCGGTTGTGGATAGGACATGCCGGCGACAGTAGAAATTATCCCCATCTTCTTGAAATGGGCATCGAAGCCATCATCCAGGTCGCCATTGAAGAACTCCCGTTGCAGCCGCCCCGCGAGCTTGTCTACATGCGTTTTCCGCTGGCTGACGGCGGCGGCCAGGCCGAGCTGCTCAACCTCGCGATCACGGCAGTGGCAAGCTTGATCGCGTCGCGGGTTCCAACCCTGATTTCCTGCGCGGCCGGAATGAGCCGGTCGCCTGCCATCGCCGCGGCTGCGCTGGCGGTCGCTAACCGTTCGACGCCCGAGTCGAGCCTGCGTGAAGTCGCGCGGTATCGTCGTGCCGACGTTTCTCCAGGTCTTTGGTCCGAGATTCTCGAGGTCCTGTCGTCGCGGAATAACGGCTGCGAAACAGCCGAAAAACGGAATCCCTGAGCAATCGTTGGCCATTGCAAACCGTCGCCGACACCGCGCTTTTCCGCATTTTGGTGCCTTCCCTCTTCCCTGGCGGCTTCGTGGTGCCTATAGTGATCGCAATTTCATTGTGGTCATCGGAACACTATGGAGCAACCTCGCCATGGCGCCGCTGGAGAGGCTTTTCCTGCTCGAGGTCGAATTTCACCGCAGATTGCGAACAGAGGCCCCCGGCACTGGCGATTGTCGCGCGTTGCATACCAGCTACGCCCTGCAATCCGGCTACGAGCCGCTGATCCGGGCGGCGGGCCGCGTGACCGGCCGCGATCTCGTCGTGCTCAGTCAGCGACATGCCGCGGCAGCCGACGCCCGCGACCTGCTCGCCGCGCGTAACTCGCTCAACCAACTCTTCGGCTTGTCAGCGCACGGCACCTGACGCGCAAACGGTGCAGACGTCGGAGCCGACTCACTCCCCAATGACCTTGATCAGCACTCGCTTGGGTCTTCGCCCGTCGAACTCGCCGTAGAAGATCTGTTCCCAGGGGCCGAAGTCGAGTTTCCCCTTCGTGATCGCCACGACGACCTCTCGGCCCATTACCTGGCGCTTCATATGAGCATCGGCATTATCCTCACCGGTACGGTTGTGCCGGTAGCGCTGAGGGGAGGGATCAAACGGGGCGAGGCCCTCCAGCCACTTCTTGTAGTCGTCGTGCAAGCCCGACTCGTCGTCGTTGATGAAAACGCTGGCCGTGATGTGCATCGCGTTGCAAAGGAGCAGGCCTTCCTGGATCCCGCTCTTGCGGACGATTTCTTCCACCTGGCCGGTGATGTTCACGAAGTCCATCCGCGCCGGCAGGTTGAAGGTCAAGTATTCGGTGTATGACTTCATGGCCAAAGAACCTGAGGCTGGGCCAGCGCTGTTTTGGCAGCCGGCCCGGTCGATCGGCGGGAGGGGTCAAGCGACCGGAAAACGGTTCTGAACGAGCCTGGCCACCTCGATATCGATCGGGATGCCAATCGTGACATTATACGAAAACGTCAAGCCGAGCGAAGCCGCGAGAGGTACGGACATCGGCAGAGAATTGAACCACAAAACCGGACTGGCTGGAACACGCCACGCCGTTTCAGGGCTCGCCGCTGGGCGTTTCGGTCGACGCGTTGACATCGGCCCATGCGGCAATACGACGGCCGCCGGCATCGGTGCCGATGACCTTGACTACGAGTGGGCCGGTCTGGGAGGAGATCCCGCTCAAAGGGATTGGCTGAGACCAAAGCTCGCCGTTCGCCGGCAGTAAGGACGTCCCGAACGCCGAGGCGATTCCGAGCATATCCAGGCGTCCACTGCGGACGCCCGAAGAATGAGGATTTGCCGGCGGCACCAACGGCTCCCAGGAAAGCGGCGGACAGCCGGACCTCGACGCCATGCCGCTCCTTGATTCGTGCCCGCAGTCGAAGCTCGCCTTCCGGTCCAGACGACTTGTGGATCGACAGATCGAGCCGGGCCACGCTACTCCCCAGCGGCAAAGCCGTCACCTGGAGCTCAGCGTCGGGCGGACCCTTGACTTCGACCTGGACGGCGGGCGACCTGGAACCATCGACCACCACGAAGTGACTGGTGGTACCGGAAGCCATCCAACGGTCGGGCGGAGCGTCAGGACTGAGTCGCTGATACCGCGGGCCAGCCAGCTCCCATTTCTCGTGCGGAGAACGGAGATTCAATGATGGTGCACCGTCTTCAGTCGAGTCCCGCTTGGGCGGATCCGGATCCAAACCGCTGAGGTACAGCGCCAGCGACCACCGTCGGAAAAGGCTGCTAAACGAGGCGCCGGTGGCCGACTCGAGATTCGCCATCCCTCGACGGTCCGAGGCGACCAACGCCGGGAGAAGATCCGGGCCGTACCGATCGGCGCACCATCGCAAAAAGAGATAGGTGCTGCCCCGATTGCCGTGGCTCCGGAAGAGATTGGCCGCGAAATAGTCATCCACGACAAGCTGATAGCGCTCCGGCGCCAGACAGAAACGCACTGACTCGATAATCAATATTTGAAGTCGAGAAGCCATTAAGGTCCTCGGCCAGATGGGCCATCGCCTCGTCGAGCCATCCCTCCTCTTCCACGACGGGACCCGCCGAGCACCGCCACTCTTCAATTTCTGGCTGAATATCACTGCATGCATGTATTCGTGCGCCAGCAGCGTTCGGACAAACGGCCCGGGCTTGAGCGACGAGCTCAAGTACATCATGTCGCACTGGTTTCCGAACGGGGCGCGAAATGCCGAGTCGAGATCAGACACTCGCACGAAGCCATCGACGGCGTGGCGGCCACTTCCCAGGCGATCGAGCCAGCTTGATAAGAGAATCGTGAAACGGCCATCTCCATCGACGTCGCATGCCTCACCAAAACGACGGCAGGAAAAGGGATAGATTCGGTCGTCGAAAGTGTTGATCAGGTCCTTCAGCAGATCGGGATCGACGTCCGCCAAGTCTTCAGCCGCGACGTAAACCTGCGCGTGATGTCCGACACCGCGGAGGACTCCTCGGATGGTTGTGTAGTTGCTGGGGCTGGCGACATCGCCGTCACGCACCAACATTGAGAAAAGTCGCTCGTTGGGAGGCAGTCCGCCGCGCCGGCTGCCGACCGTGATCTGGATGTGATCGGGGCGACCGTTCCACGGATAATGGCCCACGGTCGTCGATAGCCAGGTTGGGGACTGACGCGACCTCGGCCGACCGCGCGCTGAGCTGGACGGCGAACGGGCCGCGCGCCCTCGATAGAGCGGAGACGACCACCAAGACCTCCGAGGTTGATTCCGGTGTCGGCACGCGAAACGATGCCCGACCGTCACGAACCGCGATTGCAGCCGGCTCGTTAACCTGCCAGAAGGTCTCGGCGATGCGCGGTTGTTCCTGACCTCCAAGGCCAACCCATCCGCCAGCCACGGTCAGCGTCAGGACGGCGAGTCCGGTCCAGAACAGCCAACCTCCGGAACGGCGTAAGCCTTGAGAAGTCATGCGGAACCACCACGACGACAAGGCCAGCGATATCCCCGCGATCCCGACCCGACCCCCGCCTGCGCCGGGACCCCGGCCTGGCGGCGGGTTCCCCCCCGGGGGAAAACCGCGACAGCCATTCGATCGGCGAGCCAGGTTCGTCGTCTTGAATCGATTGCGGAGAGCATGCCGTACATGCTGAGAAAATCAAAACTTGAGTGTTTTGAGCAAGGATTCGGCGAAACGGCTGAAGGATGAACGCGGATAGGCGCTGAATGACGTTGTCAGGCAGATGTCTTACTCATCCTTCATTTTCCGGAGTCGGTGACAACCAGGTCAATCGCGGCGAAATGTTCGTGATCGCTTTGGGTATTTCGCGTCTCGATCCGCACCAGATAAACGCCTGGCGTTGTGATTCTGAGCGTGCTCCGCTGACCGGCCTTGCTGCCGGGCTTGAAGTCCATGTCGAATGCCGATTCCATGATAACGTCGCCTTTGAGATCGGGCAGCTCCTTTTGCCCGACCTTCTTTTGGGGCGCAGACGAAGAAGTGGACCACGACATTCTCTAGTGTTTTGTGGGGATAGACGTTGGTCAGCAGGTAGTTGATCCGAATCGGCTCGAAGAACCTTGGCCTTGAGCACCGGGCGAGGGTTCTTACCCGAGTCTGGTGGCGTCTGGTCGACGAACGCCGAAACCTGCTCATGAGTCGTGGCGACTTCGAGTGTGATCTTCGCGTGCTCGGCTCGCACCCAACTCGTCATCGTAATGGCCAGCAGCGGCACGGCCAGGAACAGACTTGGTCTCGACATTGTCATACCTCCGACATACGGAAAGCAAAGTGGCCCATTCGTTTAGCGTGACTCGAATGACGAGCCGTCGTTCCCCGAGACTTGAGTTTGAATCATGCGACTCGGTCGATTTTGACGACTTCCGGGAATGAAACCGGCGACCGGCACGTCTCGATCGCGTCAGGAGCCATCGTACCGGAGCCGGAATCACCAATCTATCGCGGCCATTTCTCCGATAATCCTCATAACCGTCTTGCGTCGAACGCGCAGGCGCGGCGATTGCCGCGTAAGGATCCCGACGCCGGTCTTCGCGGTCTGGACCGGGTAAGTCCCGTGGCTTGGACCGATCCGCACCATCAAGGACTCACGTTGAGAGTCCGAGGAAGCGATCCCCATGGGAAAGACCCGACTTCAGGGCCGGCTTGCTGGATTGCTGGGAATCTTGATCTGTTCGGCCATTTTGCCGGCATGCAAAGCGCCGGATGGATCGCGCTACTCGCCTTTCGCACAGCCGCCACCCGACACCACCAATACCGTGCTGCGACCGCCGTTTCCCTGGCCCAATACCAAGCTACTCTACCTGAGCGGTTACGCAGGTGCTAACTACGACTCGACGACGCACCAGGCCAATCTACATTAACGCTGCTCCTCCCACCACGCCCCCGACTGCTCCGTCAACGATCACCGTCGAGCCAGGGACTTGGGAATCCAACTGATCCTCCAATCCAGTCTCCGCATGCATCTCGTTCTTGCGTCCCTCGTCGCAGACCACCCGGACACAGTCGCCAATCATTTTGGACGTTCTTGGTTTGGTCGATCGGTTCCCGGTCGCCAACCCGTCCCTGCCGGCATAGAATCGAATAGGTAGAGACTGTTGGCAACTTGCCTTGACCGTCCATCGGGGACAACGGGGCAACCGATGAGTTCGAGCGACATCAGCATCGGCATTATCGGCGCAGGCCAGATCACGCGTAAGCGGCACCTGCCGGGGTTTCAGTCAATTCCCGGTGTGCATGTCGTGGCAGTCTGTAATCGCCGTCGGGAAACGGCGGCCCGGGTCGCGCGTGAATTCGACATTCCGAAGATCCACGGCACCTGGGAAGACCTGATCGCCGATCCCGACCTTGATGCCGTCGTGATTGGCGCCTGGCCGTATCTCCATTGCTCCGTCACCCTGGCGGCCTTGGACACGGGCAAGCACGTGCTCACGCAGGCGCGTATGGCGATGAATGCGCGGGAAGCTCAGCGGATGCTTGATCGGGCCAACGAATCGCCACGGCTGACCGCGATGGTGGTTCCCAGCCCTTACGGACTGGCCGGCGACGCATTCATGGCCGAAATGATCGCGAGCGGATTCCTCGGCAATCTTCGCGAGGTTCACGTCCACTCGTTGAACAACTACCTCGCCGATCCGGACGCGCCCATGGGATGGCGGCAAATGACCCGTTATTCGGGCTTCAACATGCTGACCTTGGGGATCGTGTATGAGTCCGTGCTGCGCTGGGTCGCCCCGGCCAAGCGTGTGCTTGCTTACGCTTCCAAGATCGTCTCAAGCCGATTTGACCCCGAACTGGAGAAGAAAACGAGGGTCGGGACGCCCGATAGTGTGCAAGTTCTGACGACACACGAGGACGGCTCGTGCGGGGTCTATCGTTTGAGCAGCGTCGTCTGGCATGACACGACGATGGGGGTCGCACTCTACGGCAGTGAAGGGACCTTGGTCTATGACCTGCTGCGCGATGAAATTCGGGGCGCTCGACGTCGAGACGACGGACTACAATCGATTCCGATACCCGAGTCGCTCCGAGGCGGTTGGCAAGTCGAGGCGGATTTCATCGCCGCGATTCGGGGCGAACGCGCCGTGACCCGCACCGACTTCCTCACAGGCGTTCGCTACATGCAATTCACCGAGGCCGTGGCGCGGCTCGCGCCACCAGGTACCGGTCACGCTGCCATTACGTGAATTCTCCAACCCTAGCTTGTAACGGGTGGCGGGTGATGGGTGGCGAGTGGCGGGTCAAATACGCACCGCCCGGCACGTGTCATACCCGTCACCCGTCACCCAACACCCGCCACCCGCCACCTTTCCGAATTTGCAGCGAGCGGATTTGCGTTCTGGACCGAAATCAACTTACACTTGAATTGGCCCGCGGATGAACGATCGGTTAAGGCGAGACACTTGACGAGTGGATTGTCGTCCGCGAAGCGGACTGTGAAAGCGAGGTTCCGCTTGAACACCGAATCGTTGATCGTCATCAGGGAATGGCTTCGCACCGCGCGGCCGGTCGCGTTGCGGTGCCCGCTCGCTTGCTTGACAGGCTTGGGGGGAGAATTACAATACAAATCGAGAAGACGCTTCATTCTGAGACCGAGGCAATGCGCCGTGCCGCCAAGTCCGATCGGCTGTAGACAAGTGAACGGAAGGGACGGACGAAGAGTCATTCGTGACGATCGTGATCGGATTGGCGGAGTCGCTCCATGAAATGCGAGAAATGTGCCAAGCAGGCCACATTCCACATCACGGACATCGTTGGGAAGGGGAAATACCGGGAGTTCTACTTCTGCGACGACCACGCCCGGCATTACCTGGCTCCAGCGGATGAGGCGGCCGAATCGCCGCCGATCAGTGAGCTTGCCAAGAAGCTTGCCTCGAATGTGAGCGCACGGCGGGAGCGTTGCGTGAACCCACGTCGGCGGACAAACAGGTGTGTCCAATCTGTCAGATTACATTCCTGGAGTTCAGGAAATCGGGCCGGCTCAGTTGTCCGTACGATTACGAGGTTTTTCGCGACGAATTGATGCCGTTGCTCGAGAACATTCATGGTGAGACGCGGCATTCGGGCAAAGTCCCCAAGCGGGCGCCACGCAACACGCAACAGCAAACGACTCTGATTCAGTTACGGAACGAGCTGAAGCGTGCGGTCGTGGCCGAAGACTATGAGTTGGCCGCGCGATTGCGAGACAAAATCAAGGGCATCGAGCTGGATCAGGGGCGATGACGACGGTGTCACGACCGCTCGCCGATGCCCTGGAATGTCGGTCATTCCCCGTCAGGTGGTCGGGACGATGACATGTCAACGATGCCAAAACGAGGCCGCGGTGCACCTGACCGAACGTATCAAAGGTCAGCAGCGTGAGCTCCATTTATGCCAGTCGTGTGCCAAGAAAGCGGGTTTGGTTTTGCCGGAATCGCCGCCGAACCTGGCGCTTGACGCGGTCGTGAACAGTCTCATCATCGCCAACGTTGGGGAACTCGTCAGCGAGCTGGCTGAGACGTCCTGTCCGGATTGCGGCATCAAGTTCATGGAGTTCCGAGCTGGCGGCCGGCTGGGATGTCCGCATGATTATTGGGTCTTTACAGGAGGGTTGGTGCCGCTCTTGCAACGCTATCATGGAGCGACCCGGCATGTGGGCAAGGTGGCGCGTCGTCGCGAGGGTACTGGGTTGCGGCTTCGGCTCCGGACTCAGTTACGAGAGGCGATCACCCGCGAAGATTATGAAGAGGCCGCCCGGCTCCGCGACTTGCTCCGCCCCAAGGATCCACACGCATGACTCTTGAAGACCTGACCAAATCGGCTGGCGAGTGGTTACGCGGCACCGGACCCGAGAGCGACATCGTGATGTGCTCGCGAATCCGGCTGGCCCGGAATCTCGCCGATTTTCCGTTCACCAATCGCGCCAGCCGGGGGGAAAAGACCGAGATCGAGGCGCAGTTCAACTCGGCGCTGACGCATGCCAAGCTCGACCTGAGTTACATCGACGTCAACGCCCTCTCCACGCTCGACCGCCAGTTCCTCGTCGAGCGGCAGATTATCTCCCGCGAGCTGGCCGGCGGGGAAGGCCCGCGCGGCGTGGCCATCAGCTCGATGGAAAACATCGCCATCATGGTCAACGAAGAGGACCACCTGCGGGTCCAGTTCATGCTGTCGGGTTTTCGCCTCCCCGAGGTCTGGGACGCGGTCAATCATGTTGACGATCGGCTCGAAGACCAACTCGCTTATGCGTTCAGTCCTCAGCTCGGTTACCTGACCGCGTGCCCGACCAATGTCGGCACCGGCATCCGCGTCGGCGTCATGCTGCATCTGCCCGGCCTGGTCCAGAACAAGCAGATCGACAAGGTCTTCCGCGCGTTGCAAAAAATCAACTTGGCCGTGCGCGGGCTGTACGGCGAGGGAAGCCAGGCGTCCGGCGACTTCTACCAGATCTCCAACCAGCAGACCTTGGGCAAGAGCGAACCCGAGCTGATCAAGATCCTCACCGATGTCGTCCCCCAGGTCCTCCAGTACGAGCGGACGGCGCGGCAGACCCTCCTCACCGAGCGCAGACAGCACCTTCACGACCAGGTCAGCCGCGCCTACGGGGTGCTCAAGACCGCGCAGACCATCTCGAGCGAGGAGACGATGCTGCTGCTGTCGAGCGTCCGCATGGGGATCAACCTGGGTCTGATCGACGACCTCTCGATCGCCACCGTGAATGAACTATTCATCCAGACCCAGCCGGCGTTTCTCCAAAAGCTGCGCGGCTCCGAGCTCGGCGTCGAGGAACGCAATGTCGCGCGCACTACCTTTCTACGCGGCAGGCTGTCCAACGGCCGTCAGCCGCCGCAACACTGATTGACCGTCGCTCAGCTCCCAACACCAAGGAACCGCTCGACTTGTCGCAATTCAGCTTCGAGATCGATCCCCAACGAGTCCTGGGCGTCGGCCCTCAGGCCACGCTCGAGGAGATTCGCGACGCGTATCGCCAGAAGGCCAAGAGATACCACCCAGATGCCGGCGGGGAAGATTGGGTCTTTCGAGTGCTCGTCCAGGCCTACGAGATGTTAAGCGCGGCTCGGGTCGTCCGCGCGACCCAGACTGCGTCCGACGCTCGGCCCGCCGCGGCACCTCGCGTCAGTCCCACGCGAGGCGCGGAATCCGTTCACTCGGTGATCGTTGACAAGCATCTCCCTCCCTCTCGCCTCGTCGCGGTCGAGCATTTCTGCGTTCGCTATCTCTGGGATGAGGCCGAGTATCTCTGGCTCACGCAACGGGCACCCGACGAGGATCGCTTCCTGAGCTGCAACCTGAATCTCGTCTGGCCAGACCCCGAATGGAACGAACAGGAAGGGACCGATCTGGATCGCGCGTCGACCATCGCGCTCTTGCCGCGACGGCTTCGACCTCTTGATCATCAATACGCGCGCGGTCACCTCGCGGTCCCGGATCGACAACGATCGGTTCGCCGGCTGGATCAGCTACTCGAGCTTCGATCGTTCCTGGAAAGCAGTCAATACGCTCCACCAATACTTGCTCAGCCACGGGCTCGGCCTAAGACAGTGGTCGCGCGATTTGTTCATCCCCCGCAACTGGCGCCCGACTCACTGAGAGTTTGGCGAGAATCGGCGCGATCAACTCCCTCGGAACAAATCGTTCCAGTGCTTCGGTTCCGCCGTAGTAGGCGACCTGTTTAATCAGTGTGCTTGACACGTGGGAATACTCGCCGTCGGCCATCAGGAAGACGGTTTCGACCATGGGCTCGAGCCGGTGGTTGGTCAAGGTCATCCCGAACTCGTACTCCATGTCGGACAGCGTGCGCAGCCCGCGCAGGATCACCTGGGCCCCAATTCGACGGACGAAGTGCACGGTCAGCCCCTCGAACGACTCGACCGTAACATTGGAATAGGGACGGACGACCAGCCGCGCCATCTCGACTCGCTCTTCCACGTCGAACAGCAAGGTCTTGTTGGGGTTGACGCCGATGCCCACGACCAACCGCTCGAAAAGCAGGCGGCCGCGGCGGATCACGTCGAGGTGGCCTAAAGTAAACGGATCGAATGTGCCCGTGAACACGGCCGTACGATAAGGATCGGTCGCATGTTCATTCATTGCAGGATCATCGTTGGGGACTCAACGAGCAGGGTGATCCGACAGCCCGCGGACAACGACCAGCGACTGCCGGGCCGAGCGCGCGATCGGCGCTCGGCTCGCTCGTGCCGACGACGGTCGATGACATCGCGCGAGACGCTTATCGCCTGGCCGACTTAGCCACGATGAACAGCGCCAGAAAAACCAGGATGGCGGTACCGATATAGCCGTCGAGCGGGCGCCCCTTCTCGCCATCTCCTCCCTCGGCGGCCGCGTCGGGTGCCTGAGCGAGAACCTGTCGACTGGCGCGGGGCTCAAGGTCAGACCGAGTGCCAGTATGATCGGGGCGAACCAGCGCATCCATCGATGAAATTGGTGAGTCATCGTTCGCGTTCCTTGACTGGTTTGGGGCGTCGACACGCATCATAGCTCATGGGAAGCCATTCGAGCAATGGGCGCACTCGGCGGCGGAAGGCGCGCCGGGCCATGGCGACCGCTCGCCAAGCCGGACCTCGCGAGCGGAGATGGGCGATGTAATCGTCCAGACCGATCGCCCAGAATCGATATTCAAGACCCCGGAACTGGTACGCACCGTTGGCTCCAGGCAAGGGGAACGGTCGAACCGGCTCGGCATAGACGAATGACAGGACCGCCCGGAATCCCGGACCGAACATCGCCTGCCAACGTTCCAGCCCCTCGAGATCGTCCGTCGTGACCCAGTTCTCCCAGTCGCGACGGCCCCGAGCATTCTTGCCGCGCTTGCCTTTGACCTCGACTACAAGGTTGTGCCCAAACCCGGGATACAACAGAAAGTCCGGGTTCTTGACCCCATCCTCGCCGCAAATGGCACGCTTGGCTTCATCAATGGCTACACAAGGAACCCGGATCGAGCGAATGAACGCCTCGAAAGCCGCCTCATAGTGATTGGAACGTCGGGCCATTGTCGCCGTGATTGGAGAATCACGCCTCTTTTATTCGCAAGGCGATCCCCGCGGTCAGGCTTTCCAGCCTGATATCGAAATCGTCAGGCTATAATGCCTGACCGACATCAATCATCCCAATTCCGGCGCGCGCGTCAATCCTCAGCCCTCCGATTTTGGGCCCGAGATGGTCACGATCGGCAAACTGGACGGCGGTCGAGGGCGGCGCTCCGGCAATACGGCTTCAGCGTACTCCCAGACTTGCTCGGGCGTTTCGAACACTTTATCGAACAGCCAGTCCCCTTCATATTCGCAATTGGCGGTCGTGTAATCGCGACAAATCTTGGGGCGATTGAGATAAATGCCGCATCGATCCGCGGCGGTCAAATACTTACAACGGGTCATGACCAGGAGGTACCACTGACCTTTGTCGACGTAAACCATGGTTTGGCCGTGGGCCAGGTACCAGCGGATCGAGTCGAATTCGTCCCAGTTGGTGGGTGTATCAATCGGCAGCGAGAAATATCGGCAGCACTTGCCGGTGCAGTAATCGCACAGGCACTCGCCCGCCGCGACCTCAGCTCGGCTCGGCTTGCGCCGTTTGCGTTTGGCGGGGGAGTCGTTCACAGGTTTGCACCAATCCTTCGGGATGGTCGAGCGTGGTTGTGAAATGAACAGGATGCCGCGAGGGCGGACACGTGGTGATGGGTCGTACCGCAGCAGCCACCCAGCAAACGCACGTTCGATTCCACCAGGGCCGGCACGTCGTCGCCGAACACCGATGGGTCGGAGCCGGTCCCTCCCGATGGATACACACCCGGTTTGACGAGCAGCGGACAGGAAACAACGCGGTTCATTCGTGCGGCGAACGCAACCGCAGAGACGATATCGGCCTGACAGTTCACGCCCAGCACCGATGCGCCGAGCTCCAGGAAACGGCGGGCGGTTCGCTCGAATTCGCGGTCGCGAGCCGGCCATTCCCGCAGGCTGACCAGGATCGGAACCGAGCCCCGCACGGCTTCTCCGACCTGGCGAAGCACCGTTTCGGCGGCCTGGGCGAGATAGGTCTCCAAGATCAACGCATCGACGCCGCTGTCGGCGAGGATTGTCGCTTGTTCAACGGCAGCAATAGTTTGCATCGCGGCTGCCGGACCAAGGTCGCCGATCACCCAGTGGTCTGGCCCGGCGGCGAGCCTGGCCAGCTCGACGGCCCGGCGATTGATCGTCTCGACGTCGTGCTCGCGGTCAAACCGCGACAGCCAGCACCGATTGGCGCCGAACGTGTTGGTCAAGATGGCGTCGGCGCCGGCAGCACACGTCGCAACGGTGGATCGCGAGGACGGCGGCGGCGTGCGATAGGTTCCAAAGCGATGGATCATCATCCTTGAGGTCCAGACCCAACCCAATGAGTCGCGTGCCGAGACCCGCGTCCAGAACCAGGATACGTTCATCAAGTACGTCCAGGAATCGGTTGGCGACACGTCCGGCGGGCACGAACTTGCCGATGGGAGGTCCTGTCGCGGGCTGGTGATAATCGAAAGCCGGCTCATTCACGCGATTTCGTCCGGTTGCGGTAGCGCGCGCTGACACGATTGAGAAAGCGAAACTCTTCGTCCGTGAGGCGCGTTTCGCCCCTCCCGGTGGAGTTTTTCCAGGATCTCATCCATTCGCCGTTCCTCAGCGGCCTCGCGGGCGACCCGCCGCAGGCGGCGTTGCTCCGAGCGCCGGCGCCGCCAACGCTTGACCGCACTCTCCCGAGACGGGCGGACCTTGGGGGTACCACTCTCGAGGCTGGTATAGCCCTCCGAAAAATCGTAGCCGAAAACACCATCCTCGAAATAGCCGCCGTCCTCGAGCAAGTGTGCTTCGTTCCGCACCAAGAACTCGATCACCAGCGCGAGCCCGATGAGGGTCAAACCGTCGGATCGATGACTCGCGACCAGTCGAACCAACCCGACGACGACCAGAAGCGCGGCGCACGCCCGAGCCGTCCATGGCGCAGTAAATGTTGTCGCGCGATGAGACCACCGAGGTGCTGCCCAGATAGGCACGGAAGACGCGTCCCCCGTCGAATGGCAGCGCGGGCAGGAGGTTGGCGAGCATCAGAACGTAATTGATGTATCCAAACCAGCCGGCGACCCAAAGCCGGGTGAGTGGGGCCGCGAAGTCCGCCATCGGCCAACCTGGGAGCACCGGCATCCAGTTCGTTGCCGAATGGATTCCAGGCGAACTGGGCGTGCCCGAACACGCGCAAGCCGATGGCGGTCACCAGGACGAGGACGCCGCTCGTGACGGGTCCCGCCATCGCGACCAGCAGATTCTCACTCGATCGCGGCACGAATGACGGACCGACTAAACTTCCCAACGGCCAGAGGTGGACGTCCTCCTGCTCGCAGTCAAGCCAGGCCGCCGTCGCCGCATGGCCCAGCTCGTGAATGGCCAGGGAAATCAGCAGCAGCCCCAACCAGCAGATCGTCCGGGAAAGCTGTTGGAGCGCCTCCCTCCGCGGCGAAATGGACCGCGGACACCAGGAGCCAGGACGCGACGTAAATGATCAGAATGAGGTGCACGCGGACCGCGGTTCCAAACCATCGGCCCAGACTGATCGGCGACCAAGTTAGAGGATCGCTCATGGTCGGCCATCCCAAGTCGATTGCGATCGCGTGGCGCAACATGGCTCGCCACCGCCTATCCATAATCTACCAACCCAGCCAGCCCGTCGCAACTTTCCGTTCCATCGATCGGAGTATCCGCCGCCTTCAGGATCCGGCCGAGGATTGGTAAAATAGCGGTTCGCCCGACGAATGAATGCAATATCCCGGCCGCGAGCTCTCACGATGGATTCGACACCGACGTCGCCCGAGATTAGCGTGGCCGTGGACCTCGGACCACGCTCGTACGAGGTGCGGGTTGTGACGGCTCAGCCCGAGAGTCTGGGTCCGTTCGTTCGCGCTTCGCTCAACCGGACCTGGGCCGGCCGGTCGTGCCGGTCGGCCCTGGTTGTGACCGACTCGAATGTGGCCGAGCTGTCCTTGCCGGCGCAGTGTCGGGCCGCCTTATCCCAACTTGGCATCGAGTCGGCGCTCGCAATCGTTCCCGCCGGCGAACAGTAGCAAGTCGCTCGCCCGGGCCTCCCAGTTGTACGACGAATTGGTAACTCTCAAGGCCGACCGTCATTCGTTGATTGTCGCACTGGGTGGCGGCGTGATCGGCGACCTGGCGGGCTTCGTCGCCGCGACATTCTCACGCGGGCTCGCCTTGATCATGGTTCCGACCACCCTTTTGGCTCAGGTTGACAGTTCGGTCGGCGGCAAGGTCGGTGTCAATTATCCCGGCGCCAAAAACCTGATCGGCGCGTTCCATCAGCCCGCTCGGCGTCTGGATCGATACCGATTCACTCTTGACGCTGCCGGCCCGCGAGCTGCGTTGTGGGCTGGCCGAGGTCGTCAAGTACGGTGTCATCCTTGACGGCCGCGTTCTTCGCGGAGCTCGGAGCACGATCCGGCACGAATCCTGGATCGGCAAAGCTGAGGCGTTACGATGGATCGTGGCCCGGAGCTGCCGGCTCAAAGCGGACGTGGTGGCCCGCGACGAGCGTGAGGAGACAGGCCTGCGGGCCGTACTCAATTTCGGCCACACGATCGGCCACGCCATCGAAGCGGTCGCCGGTTACGACGGGCCATTTCAGCACGGGGAAGCCGTCGCCGTGGGAATGGCCGCGGAAAGCCGGCTGGCCCAGCGTCTCGGTTGGATCGGCCCAGAAATCAGCGACCGACTGGTTCGTTTGCTCGTGCGCTTCGGTCTACCAACGAAGGCAACCGGGCTCGATCCCGACCGGCTGATCGCGGCGATGAGCCTCGATAAAAAGAATCAGCGCGGTCGACTTCGATTCGTGCTCCCGCGGTCGATCGGCAAGGTCGAATTGACGGACGAGCCGAGTGAAACCGACATTCGGGCTGTCCTCGAAGCCCTCTGAAGGCCATCTATTCTCAGGGAGCCTTTCTTGGCTGAAACGACGGCGGATGACGAGCTGCTCGCCTTGATCCGGCTGACAATGGTCGCGGGCGTCGGCCCGCTCACGAGCCGGGCGCTGCTGACCCACTTCCAGTCCGCCAGCCGGGTGCTGGCGGCGACTCGGACGGAGCTGCGCGACGTCGACGGCGTCGGTCCCAAGCTCGCCGGCAAGATCGCCCAAGCCAATGAGGAGCTCGACGCCGAGGCCGAGCTCGCTCTGTGCCGCGGGATGGACGTCCGCGTGCTGGCCAGACGCGATCCGGAATACCCTTCGTCCCTCGAGGATATTCCGGACCCGCCGAGCCTGCTGTACATCAAGGGGAAGCTCGAGCCTCGCGACCAACTGGCGATCGCGGTGGTCGGCTCGCGAAACTGTACGCCCTATGGGGCGCGCATCGCCGAACGCCTGGGGACCGCGCTGGCGCGGACGGGCTTCACGGTCGTCTCAGGCCTTGGCCCGCGGCATCGACGCGGCCGCTCATCGCGGGGCGATCAAGGCCGGCGGTCGAAGTGTGGCCGTCCTCGCCAACGGACTTGCGTCGGTCTACCCTCCCGAGCACGAGGACCTGGCCCGTTCCGTCATCGAAGCCGGTGCACTGCTCAGCGAAATGCCAATGCGACAGGGGCCACTCGCCAATCTGTTCACTCAACGAAATCGGATCATCTCGGGGCTCGCCCTGGGCGTCGTGGTGGTCGAGGCGACGCCGCGCAGCGGCTCACTGTCGACCGCGCGGCATGCGGTCGAGCAGAATCGTGAAGTCTTCGCCGTGCCCGGACCGGTTGATAGTCTTTGCAGCCGAGGCTGCCATCGCCTGATCCGCGACGGTGCCCGACTCGTCGAAACCATCGACGACATCCTCGAGGAACTCGGACCACTCGGCAGAGAAGTCCAGACCAGCCCGACGGAGCCGCCGGTCCGCCATCCCGCCGAGCTGGCGCTCACCGACGCCGAGCGATCGCTGCTCGGCCAGCTCGACGACCAGCCAATTGGCGTCGACGACCTGATCGCCCGCACGGGTCTGACCGCGGCTCAGGTGATGGCCACCCTCAGCGTCCTGGAAATGAAACGCCTGGCACACCGCCTCCCGGGACACCGGTTCGTACGGGCCTGAAGGTCCAAACGAATGCCCGCCGACGAATCTATGCGTCTCTGACGTAATGATTAACTGCGCTTACGATTCCGCAACCCTTGGCGTTCGGGCGTTCTCGCCATCAGGCGTGCTCGGCTTGCACGTCCTCTTCTCTCGCGGAGAATTCGGCCGGCTGCGCGTCCGCCTTGACGCCGCCAGACTGCACCGGCGCTGGTCACCACGCCGCCAATCAAGAGCAGGGTGAAAGACCCAGGCTCGGGGACAGTCGTCAGGCTCGTGGTGATCGGCAGACTGATCTGGAGGGTCTCTCCCGCGGTAACGTTATTGAATATGATCGTGGTCGTTTGTTCGAGATAGCCCTGATAGACGACTCCCGGCGGAATCGTCGCGATGTTGCTGGTCGACCCCGTCAATTCCAGGCCCCCCGTCGGAAAGTTCGGTGCCGTCGAAAGGGTAACCGGCGAGGGCGGCAAGCTTTACGGTTGCTGTTCCACCGATGTCTTGAAGGTCCGAAGTGGCCGCAAAAGTCGTGAGGGTGGGAGCCGGCCCCGATCCGCTCGGTATGTACGCGAACGTGCCGTCAATGGACGTATTGACGACAAACGAATTCTGAAGGTCCGGGGTCAACAGCGCCGTATAGATCGGAATACCTCCACCGTCGACGAGCTGCCGTCGGCCAAGACGCTGAAAGTCGCCCGACACAGAGAAGCTCATGCGGTCCGGCGGGAACGAGACGCGGTCGGCCGTATCCATAACCTCAGACGGATTCACAAAGCTGCCGCCCGACACGGTGGGCTGGTAATAGAGGACAATGACAGTCGCCTGAGCCTCTTCGGCGAAAGCCAGCGCGGCGAACGCGACCAGCAATCCCAAAACACAACTCACAATTCGTCTGGGTAAACTCGTGACCACCATGCACGAACCCTCCCCTGGAAATCGACGGAGAATCACAATTCACCAACAGTCCGGGAAGGAATTTGAACCGTTACCGACACGGATGGGAACGATCGACTGATGCGGGGCAAATAAACTCGCGGGTTTGGGTCACTCCGCGGAACGGGACAAAACTGTACGTTACGCTGCGATCGTGGTGGTGAGAGACGCGAACAGAGACTCGGACGAAACGAGATTCAACCGCTTGCCACGGCCCGCTCGACGGCGGGGAACACGACGACCGGCCGGAACGGTTTGTGGCAGAAGTCGAAAAAGTCTGAGCAATCCCGGCCGCGGGCGGCCGTTCCTCCTGGAGAGCCTGCTACTCGCCTTTGATTCAACGGCGGCGTGGTGTTGACTCTTGAGCAACGACCAAAGAGAAATCTTGGCGATTGGTCGCGAGAGATTTCCGTCGCGTCAGATATAATATAAAGGATAACGTGTAGGGTAATCATTTGGATCAGCGCTAATGTGATTTCTGCTGACGGCTCCTCGGTCGCCGGGATTGCGCGACCGGCTTGTCTGTCGGGGACGTTGCGACTACGCTGGGGTCGGCCGTGGTGACCACTTTCTGTTCGGGCATGTCCCGAGTGTGGCCCTGAGGGGATGATCCCATCATGCGCGACCCTCGATACAACATCGCCAGCATGCTTGGCGCGATCTCGTTTGTTGCTGTCGGTTTCGCCGCTCTACGAGAAGCTAATGACCAATGGGACAGCGGACTCTTCTCGCTGACGCTCGGCCTCCTGCTAAATGCAGTGCTTTTGGCGGTCCACCGTACGGAAGCCAGGCGGGCGTTCTGGATTGGTTTCGCCCTATTCGGCTGGGGCTACCTGAGTCTCTCTCTGATCTCGTCAACCGAGTCGAGGCTGATCACCACTCAGGCGCTAGCGTATCTTGAAAAAGCGAACATTCTCGGCAACCGCGCGAATGTAATGCGGGTCATTCCGGATCTCGACCGCATGCGCGCCTACAACCTGTCGCTCGACGACCTCCTGAAGGCTACGCGGGAATCCAGCATGAATGGTTCGCCCGAAGAAGAACAACTCCGCCAGGCGAACGGCGGTCGCAAACACTCGAATATGTGCGGGGCTCGTATGTGCTGAGCTTGGTGACTCGCTACAACAAGCCGGAGCAGTATGGAAACATCATTCTCAAGGCAAGTCCTGAAGGTGAGATCCTGCGGCTCAAGGACGTCGCCACAGTCCAGCTGCGGCTCTTCGTTCTTGATTCCTGGTGGTGGGACGGGAACGACCGAGAATTTCGTGCGAATCGGTCACTCGCTGTTTGCCCTGATAGTCGGCTGGCTCGGCGGCGCGCTTTCTCGCAAGTTCCGGCCGTCTCATTGACGCGGGAAGAACCTCTCCAAGTGCTCACTGGGGGAAATGGGACATGAGGCGTTCGGGGACAGGCGTTACGATCTCGTAGCGAGGTAGCACCGAGAATCTGTACGCATGTTAACTATAAATAAAAACAACCACACACGCAATTCTTCCATTCAGAAAGCGTTTTCGGTGCACAAACGTTCCTCGATCGGCCTTTAGATTCAGCCGCTTTCATTGCAACGAGTCTGCGTCAACTAATTCTTTAAGATTCAGATGATTACCCTATTAACGGTCCGGATAACGATCAGCCTGTCTCCCGCCAATTGCGGAAGTCCTGAAGAAGAGGTGTGTGATGGAAGAATTGGATGAGTGGCACTTCGAGTTTCACGTTTCAGCCCCTGATCGAATAAGCCAGGATGACGTCCGTAATCTGTTGGACCAAGGGTCCTTGTGGGCAGAGGCGCGATGGCTAGGGATCGGTGGCGGCTGTCCACCAGCGTCTCCGTTCGAGACGGAGCCGCTCGATCATGGCACTTCCAATTGGCCTGTACAGGACCGAGTATGGGCAATTGATTCCCGACGAGCAGACCAAAGAGCTTTGGGCAGTTTTGCAGGCCGAGTGCGATAGGCGAGGATACGAATCTAGCGGCGGATTTCGTGCGTTCGAACTGGCTGAGTTGGACGAACCATGACCCGCCATAATCAATGATCTAGTAATATAGGGTGCTCGTAAATGAGCGACGACATCCTCGAGGAACTCGGCCCCCTTGGCCGAGAAGTCCATACCAGCCCGACAGAGCCGCCGGTCCGCCATCCCGCCGAGCTGGCGCTCACCGATGCCGAGCGATCGCTGCTCGGCCAGCTCGGCGACCACCCAATTGGCGTCGACGACCTGATCGTCCGCACCGGTCTGACCGCCGCTCAAGTGATGGCCACCCTCAGCGTCCTGGAAATGAAGTGCCTGGCACGTCGCCTCCCAGGACACCGGTTCGTTCGGGCCTAGCGGAAAACAAATACTCTTGACCACGGAAAACACGGAAAACACGGAAAGAAGACATAATAATTAATTCTCTAAGCTATCGAGCATATTGACGTTATTATATGCATTGAATTCTTCCGTGTTTTCCGTGTTTTCCGTGGTTAAGAGTATTAGGTCCGCGGCGAGAAATCCTATTCGGCGGCGGCAAGATGGAATTCGAGCCAGCGCACCAGGTCGTCCAGGACTTGTTCGGCGCCGAGTTCGTTGAGGGGCTCGTGGAGCATCTTGGGGTAAATCAGCAGTGTTTTGTCTTCGCTTCCGACGCGATCGTAGAATTCGCGGGCGGCGGCGGGGTTGACAATCTGGTCTTGCCCACCGACCAACATCAGAATGGGTAGTCGAATTTCGCCGGCGCTGCGCGATCAACATCTCACCCCCCTCGACCATTCCGAAGAATAACGGGGCACTCATGCGACCGTGGCGCAAGGGATCGGCGCGATGCTCGCGCTGAATCTCCGGGTCGCGGGTCAGCAGGTCGGAGCGAAGATTCCCTTGTAACGTGATCCAGGGGGCGTATTTCGCGAGCAACCGGCCGATTCGCAGTTTAGTCGGCGGAATCGGCAATGCGATTCGCAACGCCGGGTTCGAGACGATGATCCCATCGAGCCGCGGATTGCGTCGAGAGTACGAGGCGAAGGGCGACTTGCCCTCCGTTGGAATGCCCGAGCAGAAACCGGCGGCCATCGGGGACTTGCAACGACGCCCAGTCCAAGGCACTTTGTAAGTCGTTCGTCAAGTCGTCGTACGCCCGGACCACGCCGCGCCGGCCCGGACTGTTGCCGTGACCGCGGAAATCGACTGCGAGCACGTCCAGATCGAGCGCGGAGCCGAGAACATCGGCGACGCGGGCGTACGAGCCGCCATGTTCGCCGAAACCGTGGGAGACGATCATGATCCCCCGAGGCCCCGGGCGGCGCCACCAATGGCCACGGAGCACGACGCCGTCGGCCGACCGGACCGTAATCTCGCGAACCTCAGTCTGCGCCGTCGCCATCCCTTGCCTCGGGAACGTGGTTCAGCCCATGGTTTTACGCGGTCTCCGCGATCCTGCCTCAGTGGATATCAATAATCGAATATCACGACTGCGCCGAGACCAATCCGACTGGCATCGCGCGTCAATCGTGGCTCCGACCCGGCTCGATCTCCGTCGGCGGGCTCATTCCGGCCGGCGCCAGGTCCAGGTCCAGTGCCGATCCGAGGTCATGGTGACGTCGCGATCGGGCAGGCCGAGCCGGCCGACGAGCGATCGCAGCTTCGTCCAGGGTGAACGCGGCGTACAGCGAGGCTTCGAAGAGAGGCGCGGCGCTTCCGGGGTCTCGGTGGCGGCATACGCCGCGACCAGCCGGCCGACTTCGTCATGCGACCGCGGACGGGCCAGGTCACGGACCATGACCGTTCCTCCCGGGGCGACCAATCGAGCCATCTCCTCCAGCACCGGCGCGGGGTCGGGGATGTGGTGAATAATCGTGTTGGAGACGACCCCCTCGAAGATCGAATCGCCGAATACCTCCAGGAGGGACTTGGCGTCCCCTTGCCGGCAAACGATTCGTGGCGAAAGCCCGGCCACGGCAATGTTGATGGCAGCTTGCTCGAGCATGTTCGCCGACAGGTCGAGAGCCACGATGCGCGCTTGACCGTCCGCGCGTGCCAGCGCGATCGGGATTCGCGCGGTCCCGGACCCGACATCAAGGATCTCGCCACCCCGGCACGGACCATGAGCGAACAGGAAATCCGCCACGAAGCAGTCGTTGACCGCCGAGTGGTCCATCGCGTCGTATTGACGTACGTCCTCGGCGGTTTCCATTACCTCAGGCTCGAGCACGCGCGGGATCATGGCGACAGGTCCTCGCTCAACCCTTTATGACCTCGGCGATGGCCTTGCCGGCCTCCACCAGGCAGGCCTTAATATCGGCGACCGGGTTTTCCGGACTTTCTTCGTATTCGATCGCCAGCAGGTAGCTGTACTTGTTTTTGGCCAGCGCCTTGAGGAAATCGACTGTGCGCAGGTCGCCTTGTCCGAGAATCGTGAACTTCTCGGCGTCCTTGACATCCTTGAGGTGAACGCCGTACACCCGCGTGCCAAAGGCTTCCACGGCGTGGACCGGATCTTCCTTCGACCGCAGGAAATGGCCCGTGTCGATGCAGACACCGAGCTTGGGGTGGTGGTCCTTGATTGTCTTGGCGATTGACTCGATCTTGGCGTAGCGATGGCCCGGACCATGATTGTGAATGCCAACGGCCACGTCGAATTGCTCGATCAGCTTGTCGATGGCGTCCAGCGCATCGGGGTCGGGATCAGCCGACAGGTATTGCACGCGGGCGGCCTTGGCGAATTCGAAAGTCCGGCGGTTCGCGGCCGTGTCTTTACCAAGCGGGACCACACCATAGCCGATGACGGTCACACCAGCGGCTTCGATCTCGCGTGTGTGAATTGACACCTCCTGCGCGCTCGAGGTCATCGGCAAATGATCCGGGTAAGCCTCCCAGAAATGGAGGCCCAGATCCTTGGTCGCGGCGAGCGCCTTGCCTAAGTCCGGACGGCCGCCCGCACCCAGCCCGCGCAGTGAATAGCTCTGGATCCCCATTTTGAACGGACCGTACGTCGGATCTTGACCCTCGACGCGGGAGTCGCCGGCCAGCGAGACTCGGCTCAGGGCCAGAGCGCCCCCAGCGTGCAACTCGCGGCCAGCATCTCGCGCCGGTTCCAAGTAAGCTCAGCTCGTGGTGATGACATGACAATGCTCCTGACCTGACCATCGGACAACGCCGTTTCAAACCGGGGAACCTCCTGAATGACGCCGGCGTGGCTCGAGCCACGCCGTCTCGCCGAGCCTGGTCGTCTGTCAACCCTCATTTGGCGGGCGGCAGTAGCGCCTCTAGGCGGACTGGACCGGCTAAGGGCGGGACTCCAACCTCTCAATTGAAGATCGACGAGACTGTGGTTCGCTCGGATTCTTCCAGAGGCTATCCCAACCACGGATCGGATGCCAGTGGGGGGTCTTCAACTCGACAAACTTCCTGACATTCTCCCGCCACCCGCCACCCACCACACACGACCCGGGTAGGGCTCTTCAAATCGACAAACTTCCTGTGCGGGCCAGACGGCCCTTGAGGTGCCACCCCTCGGTTTGGTAAAAAGTAGAGTTGCTCGGCCTTGAGTCGTCTGGCGGCGTCCGAAACGTGCGATGTGCGACTTGCAGACGCGAGGGAGATCAGATGCGGCCCGAATCCGAAGTTTTCGGTGTCTTGCAGCCCGTCGGCGGCGGCGACCCGATTCCACTCATGAAGCGCGAAATTGTGATCGGGCGGCGGCCCAGTTGCGATATTAGCCTCGACTTTGAGAACATATCCGGCAAGCACTGTACCCTCAAGTTCATCAACGGCGTGTGGAGCGTCCGTGACATGGGGAGCACCAACGGCACCACCGTCAACGGCTCGCGACTCTCGAGCGCGACGAGCCTGATGCCCGATGAAGAACTCGGTATCGCGGGACACTTGTTCACCATTGATTACGTCGCGGCCGGCCCGGAAGCGTTCCTCAGTTCCAACAAGGATCTGGATGAAGAGGTTGTGGTCGAGCGCGAGCGTCATTCTTTGATGGACCTCGCCGGCCTCGATACGGATAATGCCCAGACCGAGCGTCCCAAGAAAGCTCCCAAGGTGATCGAGCGCCCGTCAGTCGATGAGGCCGAGTTCGACGATACCGTTCCTCAGCATTTCAAAAAGCCCGTCAAACCAAAAGCGCAGCCGACTGACGACGATTTCTTCAACTTGATTGAAGAGGATGTAAAAAAACCAACCTGATCGTCTCGCCCCGATCAGGCCGGCGTGCAATTCTCAAGAACCAGAGTTGCATGAAAGCGGTTTGCGAGAGAATCTGTCCGGCAAATGCCTAACGCTCGGACATCGCCGAGCAGATCCTTTCTGCGCACCCTTCTTACCCGGAATGAATGGCGCGGCCTGGCAACAGACGCCCGTCGTGCAATTGTCGTCCTTCGCGTCTCAAATCTCGAACCATTCGCGCCATGCGGCTCCCAACGATTTCATCACGTGCGTGCACAGATCCATTCGAGCATGTGCCCGCCGAGCATGGATTAGAGACTGAGGGATCGCTGAACGGAACCTTTTTCGCGGATGATTTCGGTTCCACTCGGAATTACTGGTCACCGCTCGAACCTTTGACGCTTTCTTGATTAAGCAATCGGTTTCGATGTTCCGGTTGAGAGCCTCCTGGAGCTTGTGCCCTCCCATGCGAGGGGGCAAGCCCGGAAGCGTGTGTGCTGTCGGTCCTTTCCATTTCTATTCCGCAACGAGGAGTTTGCCACCATGAGAACGATGGTTCGCGCATTGGTTGGTTTCGGTCTGGTCGCGTTGCTCGCCGGGCCGGCGCTTGCGCAGGGTCAGGGTCGAGGCTTCGGCATGATGGGCGGCGGCGGCAGTTTGGCCATGCTGATCGGCAACGCCAGCGTCCAGAAGGAGCTGAAGCTCGACGACAAACAGGTCGACAAGGCGAAGGAGTACGCTGCCTCGGCCAGAGAAAAGATGGCGGAAAACCGCGAAAAGCTTCAGGGGCTCGAGGGTGAAGAGCGCCGCACGAAGCAGCAAGAGATCGCCAAGGAGATGAACGACGCGGCCCTCAAGGCGTTCGGCGAGTTCCTCAAGCCCGAGCAGGTCACTCGGCTCAAGCAGATCTCTTATCAAGCGCACGGCGCACGGGCCTTCACCGACCCCGAGGTCATCGCGAAATTGCACATCACCGATTCCCAGAAGACTGATATTCAAGCAATCGTTCAGGAGTCGATGGAGGGAATGCGGGGGCTTTTCAGCCAGGACCAGAGCCCAGAGGAGCGGGCCGCCGGAATGAAGAAAGTGGCCGAGCTGAACAAAGAAACGCTGGGCAAGGCCGAGAAAAAGCTCAACGATGAACAGCAGAAGACCTGGAAAGAGTTGATCGGCTCTCCGTTCGAGGTGAAATACGAGCCGCGCCCGCCACAATGACCACGACGGAAGCACGCTCCGTATTAAGGGCATGACGGCGTCAACGGGCAACCCCCGGCGACCACTGACGAGACCTCCGATCAACGGATCCGAGGTCTCGTTCTGCGTTTCAGCCGATTGAGCGATGCGGTGTCAACCGCGGCGCGGGCACTTATTCCACTGTGACACTCTTGGCCAGGTTACGCGGCTTGTCGATATCGCAGCCGCGGAGCCGCGCGACGTGGTATGCGAGCAATTGCAAAGGCACAACGGCCAGGAGTGGCTGAACGACGACCGGCGCGTCGGGAATCGGTATGAACACGTCCGAGAGCGTTTCCAACGCCCGGTCTCCGTCGGTACCAACCGCGACGATCAACCCGTCGCGCGCCCGAACCTCCTCCAGATTGCTCAGCGTTTTGGCATGTAACGGGCCACGCGGCGCCACGAACAGACATGGGGTCTCGCGATCGACGAGTGCGATCGGCCCATGCTTCATCTCCGACGTCGGATAACCCTCGGCATGGACGTAGCTAATTTCCTTGAGCTTGAGCGCACCTTCAAGTGCGACCGGGTAATGTATATCCCGACCCAGGAAAAGGGCACTCTTGGCCGGAGCGATCCGTGTTGCCGCCTCCTCGATGAACGGCTCGGTTTTGAGGACCTCGCCCAGTAGATCGGCGACCGATTCGAGGGCGTCGACGACTGCCAGCCCCTCCGCGAACCCGAGATTCCGCAGCCTGCCAAGCTGGAGGGCCAGCATGATGAGGACGGTCACCTGCGCCGAGAACGCCTTGGTGCTGGCGACACCGACTTCCGGGCCGGCATGGAGATAAATGCCGCCGTCGGCCTCACGCGCGATCGTGCTCCCAACCGTGTTCACGATCGCCAGGGTGGGATGTCCGCGCCGCTTGGCCTCACGCAACGCACCCAAGGTATCCGCCGTTTCACCCGATTGGCTCAAGACGAAGAGCAACGTCCGGTCATCCAGCGGTGCGTTCCGATAGCGAAACTCGCCGGCGAATTCGACCTCGACCGGCAGGTGAGCGATCCGTTCGATGAGGTATTCACCGACCAAGGCGGCATGCCAGCTTGTTCCGCACGCGGCCAAGACGATCCGGCGCACGCGGCGGAACTGGCGGGCCGACAGGTTCAGGCCGCCGAACTGGGCCGTCGCCTCGTTACGGCGGAGCCGGCCACGGCAGGCATTGATCACCGTCTCGGGCTGTTCGCGGATCTCCTTGATCATGTAATGGGCGTGCCCACCCAGCTCGACCGCGTCGGGCTTCCAGTCGATTCGATCGATCCGCGGCGTGATCGACCCATGTAAACGATGACGGATCTCGAAGTCGTGCGGCGTGAGGCGGACTACCTCGCCGTCTTGCAGGTACGCAACCCGCGCCGTATGAGGCGCGATCGCCACCGAGTCGCTGGCCAGCAGGTGCTCTCCCTCACCCAGGCCAACGACCAATGGACTCCCCAACCGCGCTCCGATGACTTCGCCTGGACACTTCGGACTGACAACCGCAAGTCCGTACGTCCCCTCGAGGCGCGGCAGCACGCGCTGGACGGCTTCGAACAGGTCGTCACACGTTTCCAGCTCGCGCGCGATCAAGTGAGCGATCGACTCGGTGTCGGTCTGGCTGACGAACGCGAACCCCTGCGCTTCCAGCTCGCGTCGCAACGACGCATGGTTTTCGATGACGCCGTTGTGGACCAAGGCAATCGTGGCCGCTCCCAGCCGCCCGCCCAGATGAGGATGGGAATTCATGTCAATGGCGGGCCCGTGCGTGGCCCAACGCGTATGACTGATCCCACACGAGCCGGAGACCGAGTCCTGTGCGAGCAGCTCCTCCAACACCCGGACTCGACCGGCTCGCTTCCTCAAAAGAAGGCGTTCGCCATCGATCGTCGCCAGCCCGGCGCTGTCATAGCCGCGATACTCGAGCCGCCGCAATCCGGCGACCAGGATCGAGGCAGCCTCGTGCCCGCCGGTGTAACCAACGATCCCGCACATCGTCACCATCCTTCTTCGATGCGAGCGTCATTCCTCGCGGGGTCCCGTGATCCCGATCACCCAACGAGTTCAATCCTGCCCATTCTCGCCCAGCCGCTTTTTCGGGAAAGACATCGACCAGGCGGCAGCGGAAACCTGGCAGCACATTCTCGCCAGTCAGCTCATCGTCCTCTCGCAGCCTGACCACCGAGCCGTCGCCACGATAGAACATAAGCCGTGCGTGATTCGGGGAAAATGACCCAGACGAGAGGCACGCCGACACCTAGGTATTCGACGACTTTATTCTCCACTTCGTAAGCAGAATCGTTTGGCGAGACGACCTCGACCGCAAGGTCGGGGGGAATGTAAACGTAGCCGCCGTCCTTGGTCGAGTGCGTCAGGAAGGCGATCCTTGCGCACGAACGAGACGTCCGGGAATCCGTAATTTTCTTCGGTGCGATCTGGAAAACACACATATCCCATGCTCGAAGATCCACACCCAGCCCAGCTCTCGCTCCCGAACAAAGTTGTCGATGAGCTGAAATACCTGTCCGTCGACCCAACTCGATAAACGACTCATGTTTCGCTCCACGAGCTGGCCATCGACCAGCTCGTATTTGTCCCCATCCGGCATCGGTGAGCAAGTCGTCGGGAGTGTAAGTCTGCTCGGCAACGCTACTCATTGGATTCGCTCCGTTCTCCAATCGGTCAGGCGATTTCGAAGTCGATACGCGCATTATACAACGGCGTCGTCGATCGCGTCCATGTCGTCGATTGCAAGCGATTTCGCATTGTCACGTCGTCTGATCACAGTATCGAGAGTTGCGTATGCCGCGGGCGAGCGATTGCGTCGAAATCGAGCAGATCGCCGGACCCGTCTATCGCCCAGAGTGCCGACTGCCGGCAGGTCCCGTGGTCGTTGGTCGGGACCGCCTCAGGATTCATCCGGCTTCAAAGTGGCGTTGACAGGCTGTCTTGCCTTGGCGATAGTAACGCCCGGACAGGACGACTTCAGGCGAGTGCCGCAATGGCTTGCCTCGAAGAACGGATGACGGCCTGTTGGCTCGAGCAACACAATGGAAAAGGCCGCAAGGACGAGGGCCTGGGGTGTTGAACTGCCCATCTCGCCTTGCCGCATGTCTCGCTCACTCACATACCCTCGACGTTCCAGGCGCATAATGAGCAACCAAGGATGGAGCCCGCGATGCGAATTCTCGTCACCGGCGGAGCCGGTTACGTCGGCTCGACAGTCGTCCCCATGCTTCTCGAGCAGGGACACCGAGTCCGCGTCCTCGACTCACTCAAGTTCGGCGGCCATGGCCTGTTGCCATGCTGCTCGAATCGCTTTTTCGAGCTGACCAAAGGCGATGTCTGTGATCCGGCCAGCGTCAAGACGGCATTGGACGGAATGGACGCTGTTATTCACCTGGCCGCGATCGTCGGCTACCCCGCGTGCAAGAAAGAGCCGCAGGTCGCTCAGGCGATCAACGTCGATGGAACCGCCAACCTGCTGCGCCACCGCAAGCCCGACCAGAAGGTGCTCTTCGCGTCGACCGGCAGCATTTACGGCTCGATTCCCGATTATGTCTGCAATGAAGAGACCCCCGCGCACCGATCACACTCTACGGCGAGACCAAGGCCAAGGCCGAACAGATGGTGCTCGACGCGGGCAACAGCGTCGCCTATCGTTTCGCCACGGCGTTCGGCGTCAGCAACCGGATGCGGCTGGACCTGATGCCCAACGACTTCACCTACCAGGCCGTTCACAACCACAACCTGATCGTCTACGAAGGCGGCTTCAAGCGGACCTTCGTGCATGTCCGCGACATGGCCCGCTCGTTCATCTTCGCACTCGAGCGCTGGAATGAGGTGAAGGATGACGTCTATAACGTCGGCCATGAGACGATGAATTTCACTAAGGAAGACGTCGCTCGCAAGATCCTCGAGCACGTCGATTATTACCTCCATTTCGCCGAGGTCGGCACTGACGCCGATCAGCGCAATTACGAGGTCTCCTACGAGAAGATTCGCGCGCAAGGGCTTCGAGACCACAATCGATCTGGACCGCGGCATCGCCGAGCTGGTCCGCGCGGCCCGGCTCATCGAGTTCCAGAACCCGTTCACGAACGTCTGATCGCTCGATCGGCTGGAAGTCGAGGTCCCCGCCACGCCTGGTTTCGCGAGGCGGGTGTGCCCCTCGTCACACAGCGCGAGTGCCCAACCCCACTCACTTTGGAGCAACTTGATGAAGAGCTTCTGGTCCGACAAACGGGTGACCGTCACCGGCGGAGCCGGCTTCCTCGGCCAGCACCTGGTCAAGCGTCTGGAGAGCTACGGTGCGCAGGTCTTCGTACCACGCCAGCGCGAGTATAACCTCACGTCGCTCGACGCCGGCCTTCGCTGCCTACTGGAGCACCCTTGCGACGTGTTGTTCCACACAGCCGCTTACTACGGGGGGATCGGGATCAACCAGGCCGAACCCGCCAAGCTGTACTATTCGAACCTCGTCATGGGTGCCAACCTGATGGAAGCCGCCCGCCTGGCGAAGGTTGACAAGGTGGTCAACATCGGCACCGCGTGCAGCTATCCCGGCTACCTCGAAGGTCACCTGAAAGAACAAGACCTTTGGAGCGGGCCGTGCCACGCCAGCGTGGTCAACTACGGGCTGACGAAGAAGATGCTGGCCGTCCAGGGTGAAGCGTACAAGAAACAGTACGGGCTCGATTCGATCCACTTGATCCTCACCAACCTGTATGGCCCGGGCGACTCCGTACAACACCGAACGATCGCACGTCGTCGCCGCGTTGGTGCGCAAGTGGGTTGAGGCTGACATGGGCAAGGCCGCCAGCATCGAGGTCTGGGGGACCGGGAAACCCGTGCGCGAGTTCATCTATGTCGAGGACTGCGCTGATGCCATCGTGCTGGCGGCGGAAAAGTACAATGACGTGACCATGCCCTTGAATATCGGCACGGGCATCGGCACATCGATCCGCGAGCTGGTCGAGACAACCAACACGGTGACCGGCTATCGGGGCAAAATCGTCTGGAACACGGACAAGCCCGACGGGGCCATGGTCAAGGTCCTCGACGTCACCCGGATGAAGCAAGTGCTCGACGGCTGGTTGCCTCCAACCGGCCTCAAGGCGGGGCTGGCCAAGACGATCGACTGGTACCGAGCCAACAAGGCCCAGGCGGATGCGAAATGGTGATCGCTGGACGTCGCCGATGGTTCCGAGCCAAGTCCCCGGTCAGGACGCGTCAGGAGCGCCGCTCGAGCTACGACGGCGCAGCGTCCGGCTCGGATCGCGCTCGATCCCGGTCAGAAACCGCGGCCGACCGCCGCTCGGGTCGGAGGTGCGCCTCCGTTAGACGAGCTGGTGGGCAAGCGACTGCTGTTTATCAACCAGTACTATTGGCCCGACCATGCCTCGACTGCTCAACATCTGGCCGACCTGGCGGAATCATTCGCGGAGCAAGGGTACGAGTGCCACGTCTTGTGCTCACAGAGCCGCTACAAGCCGGGAGAGCCGCGACCGCCAGCTCATGAATTCCACGCAGGGCGTGCACATCCACCGGGTCCCGGCGACGTCCTTGGGTCGTCGCGGCACCTGGGCCCGGATGACGGATTACTTGAGCTTCTACGCCGGTGCGGTCTTCAAGGCGCTGATGCTCCCGCGGTTTGATGCTGTGGTCACACTGACAACACCCCCGATCATCGGGCTGGTCGGCACGCTGCTGAAGTGGCTGCGAGGGACCAGGCACGTTTACTGGAGCATGGATCTGCATCCCGACGCCAGCCTCGCACTCGGGCGGATGTCGCCCAGCCGGCTTTTTCCCCGAGTCATGCACCGGCTCAGCGGCTTCGTGTATCGGCAGGCTGACAAGGTGGTCGTGCTCGGTCCGTACATGGCCGACCGGATCGCGGTCAAGCAGGTTGCCGCCGAGCGGATCGTGACGATTCCTGTCTGGAGTCGTCGCGAGGAAATCTACCCGATCCCGCGTCGGCCAACCTGCTTCGCAAGTCGCTCGGACTTCAAGATGCGTTCGTCGCGATGTACTCGGGAAACCTGGGACTGGCCCACTCCACCGCTGAGTTCTTGAACGCGGCACGCCAGCTCCACGACCGTGATGACATCGTGTTCCTCTTCGTGGGAGGCGGTCCTCGCCTCCATGAAGTCGAGCTCGCCCGCGAGCGCGAGGGACTCACCAACATCCGCCTGCTCGACTATTTCCCCCGCGACCAGTTGCACGCGTCGCTCTCGCTGGCCGACGTCCATCTCATCTCGATGAGACCCGAGATGGCCGGTATCGTCGTGCCGGGCAAGCTCTACGGCGTCATGGCCGCGAGCCGGCCGGCGATCTTTGTCGGTCCCGAACATTGCGAATCCGCCGATACGATCCGGCACGCCGGCTGCGGCTTCACGATCGCGCCCGGCGACGCCGAGGCCCTGGTCTCGGCACTCACACTCCTGGCCGGCGATGCCAGTCTGGGAAGACGCATGGGTGAGCGCGGACGCTCCGCGTTCTTGACGACCCATGAACGAAAGCTCTGCTGTAATCAGTGGCACGAGCTCATGAGCGAGCTCGTGACTCAACCGTTGACAACCGCTCGAGGACTGCCAGCGCGACCCAGACCCGCGCTCCGAAGCCTCGGCCGCGCACGCTGACTTTTCTCGACGACTCACCCCAGCCCGATCGCTCAGAATCGTCCATCGATATCCGAGAGATTCTCTTCCGCCGGAGGGTTATCGCCATGAAGCTCATGACAACGTTCATCGCGCTCGTGCTGATCGGATTGGTTTCTGGAATCCAGGCAATCCGCGCCGAGCCGCCATCCGCGAGTGTTGCCGAGATCCAGATTCGATCCGATCGTGCGTTGATCAACGATCTGGCCGAGTACCTGCGCAAGAATCCCAAGGCCGAGGACCGCGACCAGGCCTACGCCGCGCTCTTCAACAAGGCGATCGAGCGCGATTGGTTCACGGAGACCGAAGAGCTGGGCCGGCAGTACCTCAAGGCCGAGCCCGATGGACCGGTCAAGGCGCTGGCGCAGATCATCTTGACGATGGGTCGGGCCTACGCCGGTCGGTTCGACGAAGCCCTGGCTCAATACCGCGTCTTGATCGAGGGAATCAGTCCGGACGAGCAGGAGGAGTTCGCTGTCAGCTTCACGGACTCGCTCGTGATTTCCGCCGTCACCGAGGGCGAGTACGGGGTCGCTCGGCAAGTCTTGAACGCGCTGCTGCGCACGCTTACAAGGATAATCCGAAGGTGCAACAGAAGGTCCAGAACGATTTGAAGCGACTGGATACGGTTGGCAAGCCTGCGCCGTCGTTCGCGGCGGCAGACATCAACGGACATCCAATCCGGCTCGACGCGTTCCGCGGCAAGTACGTGCTCATCGATTTCTGGGCGACCTGGTGCTCGCCCGTGCGTGGCCGAGCTGCCCCGGCTCCAGGCCGCCTACCGCCTGTATGGCGGCACCGGCCTGGAAATCATCGGCGTCAGCCTGGATGAGAATAAAACGGCCGTGACCGACTTCGTCAAGGTTCGCAACCTCCCTTGGCGGCAGCTCCACAACGCGACCAGCTCGGCCGACCTGGTCGAGTCATTCGGCGTCAGCTCGATTCCGGCAACTTACCTCGTCGATCCCCAGGGTACGATCGTCCGCCTCGACCTCCGCGGGAAAAAGCTCGACCAGGTGCTCGGCCAGTTAATCAAACGGCCGGTGAGCCAGGTGAGCGGGCGATTGCCGAATTGAGAGCATCTCGAAGCACGATAAGTTTCCAAACCGTAGAACGGAATCATTCCGTTGCTCCCCGACGATTGCATTGCGCGATCGTTGGAATGGAGAAACGGAATGAATTCCGTTCTACGACGTGCGACGAAGGTCACGCTTCGCTGGACGGTCTTGCGGCCTAGCGCGTCCGCGCCGCGATGAATGAGCCTCGGACACGCACGCCGGTCTTGTCGATGTCGGAGCCCGGCATCAGGCAAGTTCGGACCCCGGGACCGCGCGAGTAGAATTCCTTGTAGACAGTGTTCATGGCATCGTAGTCCTTCATGTCGCTCAGATAAACGAAACCGGAGATGATGTCTTCGGGTTTCAGCCCGGCCTGATCGAGGATCTCGACGTGCCCCTTCGCCATCCGGCGGACTTGGTCGCCGACGCTGGCCGACGGGCTATCGCCGTGGCGCGGCAGCCAGGCAACGCGGAAAGATAGAGGGTGTTGCCTGCCCATACGGCGGGACTGGCCGTGACGCCCCCTTCGGTCGGGCCGGTCTTGATGCCGCTCGGGCGCGGACAACCTTTCGGCTGGCCAGGTCGGTCGTGGCGATGCAGGTGATCTCGACATGAGAGCCGCCGGGGATCCAATTGACGAATGAGGTCGAGCACGCGGGCTCGCTGCCGTCCTCGAAGAACTCGTTGTAGACCTTGTCGGCCAACTCGAGGTTTTCGTAGCGATCGAGGAAGACGTTGCTCATGACGACATGACGGAAATCCAAGCCGGCCATTTTGAGAGTCGCCTCGACGTTGCGCATCGCTTGCCGGACCTGCTCCTCGAACGTCGCGGGGTGGCCGCCGCCGGGGAGTTGATCGCCCTTGCCCGAGATGTAGAGCGTATCGCCGGCCAGGATCCCGGGACTGAACGGTAGGCCGGCAGGAGGTTCGCCGATCCTTTTCTTCTCGGAGAGATCGGCGTAAGCGACACAGGTGATCTCCAGTCGAGATGGGCCGGGCACCTGGGCCACGCCGAGCGTCGTCCGCGATGGTGGGTCGTTCGGGAAGAACTCGGCGTAGTGTTTGTTGACCTCGGCGTACTGGTCGTGGTCTTCCAGGTAGATGTAAGATTGGACCACGTTCTTCATGTCCATGCCGGCCAATTTCAACGTCTTGCTGATCTCGTTCAGGCAATTCTTGACCTTTCCCGCGGTATCTCTCGTTGGGCTTGTAGTCTCCTTTCCCCGCGACATACAACGTCTTCCCGACCATGACGCCAGGTGCGAACAGGCCGGTCGGCCGCCTGCCGTTCGGAGTAATGAATTTCTTTTCGGGCGCTTGGCCGAAGGTCGCTTGCGCGAGACCGACGACGATCACAACGGGCGCGAGGACGATAAGAACGGTTCTGTTCATGACTTCATCACCTTCGTCGCGGATGACATTCGGTTGGAGGTCGACACTCTCGGGGAGTGTAGCAAAACGTACGGACGCATTCCATGATGGGCCGGGCGGAGTGCCAAAGTCTCAAGCCCGACCGGGACGATTGCATGCGATCGAGCTTGCGGGACGATTTTTCGCTCCGGCACCCGCTCAATGCTCGACATTGACTCCGCGACGTCGCAAGATATCAGAGAGCCGAAATCGACGGGCTGGATCACCCTCCGCAGAGATGGACGGTGCCACGTTGGCGACGACTGACGCTGATTGAGAGAAGGATCGTTGTAGGCTCTGACCCGACCGCAAGATACTCCCGCCTTCGATAAAAAGTCTAAACCCAGCGTCGACGCGAGGAAGAACATGAAACTGCTACCCGGCTTTCTCTTCCTGATGCTCGCGGCCAATGCGTGCGCTCAACAGAAATACGATCTGCTGTTGCGCGGCGGGCATGTCATCGATCCCAAGAACCAGGTTAGTAAGATCGCCGACGTCGCCATCCGTGACCGCAAGATCGCCGAAGTGGCGGCGGGAATCGATCCGGCGTTGGCGTTCAAAACGGTGGATGTCAAGGGCCTCTACGTAACTCCGGGGCTCGTCGATATCCACGTACACGTTTTCGCGAGTCCCGGTGAGCGCAACTCATACGCGGGCGAGCGCAGCGTCTATCCCGACGACTTCACGTTTCGCTCCGGTGTCACGACCGTGGCCGATGCCGGCTCCAGTGGTTGGCGCAACTTCCCGATGTTTCAGGAAACGGTGATCGCTCGCTCCCGAACTCGAGTTTTCGCATTCCTGAACATCGTGGGTAATGGGATGCGGGGCACGCGATATGAGTCGAACCTGAGCGACATGGAGCCAAAGCCGACCGCGGAGATGGCGCAGAAGTTCAAGAAGCGTGATCGTGGGAATCAAGACGGCTCACTACATGGGGGCGGATTTCGCGGCCGTTGATCGAGCCGTGCGAGGCGGGCACGTTGGCGAACATCCCCGTGATGGTGGATTTCGGCCGTTCCAACGCCATGACCCCCAAGAAGACGTTCGCCGAGCTCGTCACCAAGAAGCTCCGGCCGGGCGACATCTACACCCACGTCTATTCCGGACTTCGGGGCGAGCTCGATCCATCGGGCCACGGGAACCCCGCACTCGTCGAAGGCCGCAAGCGCGGAATCATCTTCGACGTGGGCCACGGATCCGGGAGCTTCACCTGGCGGATCGCCGTGCCGATTATCCAGGAAGGCTTCCTCCCCGACTCGATCTCGACCGACCTACACTCCGGCGGCTCCAACTCCAGCCTCAAGGACATGCAGACCGTCATGAGCAAGTTCCTGGCCCTCGGCCTGCCGCTGGAGGACGTGATTCTGCGCTCCACCTGGAATCCGGCGCGTGAGATCCATCAAGAGCAACTGGGGCATCTCTCCGTCGGGTGCCGCCGCCGACGTGGCCGTGCTGAGGGTCGAACACGGCGAATTCGGCTTTCTCGACATGTACTGGAGCCCGCCTTCCCGGTACGCAGAAAATCACCTGCGAGATGACCTTGCGGGATGGTCGCATCGTCTACGAACTGAACGGATTGGCCCGCCCGAATTGGGACACTTTGCCCAAGAATTATGGTCGAACGGGCAATCCTCGTTGGGAGGGGGGCAGGGACTCCGGCGGCGGCCGTCCCAGGCCGACGCAGCCCCCAGCAGCCAAGGGCGCCGGAGAAAGTCCGGCGCCGTGCGCTACGCGTCAAAACAATTAGGATCCTCACCAAGTTCACTTTTTCGCAGTTACTTACCATCGAGGGGGCGGATGATGAGTCGCTTCACAATCAAACGTCGAACTCTTCTGTGCACGCTTGCCGGCTTGCCAGGCTTGCGTCTGCTCGTTTCTCCCATGCCGGTTCATGCTCAAGAGAGCGCCGCGGGCCGCGACGTGATCAAGGAGCTGGAGGTCCGTTCCTTCATCAACGCGGCCGGCACATTCACCGCCCTGACTGGTTCGTTGATGCGACCCGAGGTCGTGCAGGCGATGCAAGTTGCCGCTCGGAAATTCGTCCAACTGGACGCCTTACAACTCGCCGTCGGCAAGCGGATCGCGCAGCTCGTCGATTGCCAGGCGGCCATGGTGACCTCGGGTTGCGCATTCGGCGCTCTCGCTCGGAACGGCCGCCTGCGTTGCCGGCAGCGACCGGTCGCGGATCAGACGGCTGCCGGACACAACCGGCATGAAGAACGAGGTCGTCGTCCAGCGGACCCACCGGGTCAACTATGACCACGCGATTCGCAACGCGGGCGTCAAAATGATTGAAGTCGATACCAGGGAGCAGTTGGAAAGCGCGATCAACGAGCGGACCGCCATGATGTTCTTCCTCAATTTCGCGAACCGGCAAGGGAAGGTCCACCACGAGGAGTTCGTGGCGATCGCCAAGAAACACAATATCCCGACGCTAATGGACGCCGCGGCGGACGTTCCACCGGCTGAGAACCTCTGGAAATACACGAAGATGGGCTTTGACTTGGTCGGGTTCTCCGGGGGCAAGGGCCTCCGCGGTCCGCAGTCAGCCGGCCTGCTCCTGGGGCGTAAGGACCTGATCGATGCGGCCAGGCTCAACTGCAGTCCGAACGGAGACACGCTCTGCAGGTCCAACAAAGTCAACAAGGAAGAGATCATCGGCATGCTGGTGGCACTCGAATCGTTCCTGAAGGAGGACCACGCCAAGACCTGGAAGGAGTGGGAGGACCGCTGCCATCGCATCACCAAGGCTTTGGACGCATTCAAGGACGTGAAGACCGAAGTGTATGTGCCCCAGGTCGCCAACGCGGTGCCGCATCTCCGCGTGACCTGGGATACTCGAGCGCGAAAGCTGGCCGTCACCAAGATGGTCCAATTACTCCGCGATGGGGAGCCCAGCATCGAAGTCGGTCCCGGCTCGAGACAGCAGTTGCAAATCGGCGTCTGGATGATGGAACCCGGCGAAGACGCGATCGTCGGCGAGCGGATCCGCTCGATCTTGGCGAACACATAACAAAACAATTCTAGCCACGGATTAACACAGATCAACACGGATAAGAAATCATACGTTCGGTGAGCGTATGAGCGGAGACTGCCCTCTACCTTCATGTCAATTCTCGATTCATCCGTGTTGATCTGTGTTCATCCGTGGCTAATCTTCGCTCTCTCCCAGAATCCGTTCCGGCAGACGTCAAAGTTGCTTCTCGATCAATGCTTTCGGAATCGGTGGTTTATCGGGCCGCGACTCGAGCCACTTGAAGAAGTCGGCCTTGATTGAATCGGTCCAGGGCACGTCGATCTGGCCCGGAGTGTAGACCCCCGCTTTCAGCCGGGCGTGACCGAATTCGTCCTTGAGAGCAACGATCTCCGCCGTGACGACGACTGGCTCCGCCAGATGAGCGGGGATGATCGCGACACCTTCGCGCCTGGCCAGGACGACGTCGCCGGGCAACACCGTCACCGGGCCGATGCGGATCGGTCGATTAATCGACGACAAAACCGAATTTTTCAAGAATGACGGGTCCCACCCACGGACGTAGGCATTGAATCCCTCGATCCGCTTCAGTCCGTCCGGGTCTCGGGCGCCGGCGTCGAACACCACGCCTGTGCCGGTGCGGGCGTAGATCGCATTTCCGAGGTTGTCGCCGATCAAGGTTCCATCGGCCACCTTGCCGAAGCCGTCGGCGATGTAAACGTCTCCCTTTTGTAGCATGTCGATCGGCCAGGAATTCGATGGGCCGATGCGGCCTTCGCTCCGGCCGGCAGTCATGATCGGTTCGACCAGATCGGGCCGGCTGGGGAGAAACGCGGCGGTCAGCGCACGACCAACAAACGGTTGGTCCGGGTGAAGCATCTGCCACCCCCCGACGAACTGATTTTCATATCCGTGCAGTGCAGATAGTCCCAGGCCTCCTCGATCGAGATGGCCTTCATGCGCAGCAGGATGTCGTCGGGGACTCTCGGCCGGCCGTCCGCGTAGCGTGCCCCTTTCCATAGCGAGGTCATCGCCAGCATTTCCGCATGAGAGGCGGCGATACCGCGAGGATGGTTCCCGGCGACGGCCGCTGATGCCGTCGCTTCACTCGCCGTGCTCACGCGGCCGAGACCGAACTGGTCGCCGGTTCGTACGGGCTCGCCTTGCTGAAAGTCGATCTCCATCATCTTTTCACTGTGAACAGGGCGGCCGTTCTCGTCCGTCAGGGCCGTGACGATCTGCGCGTGGCCGACATCGATCACCTCGCCGGTCGAAGGGTATGCGTACTTTCCGTCGATGCTGAAGGTGATCCAGCCCGGCTGGTCGCGAACCACGATCGAGGCAACTTGCTTGGGAGGCATCACCGTCGCGTCGAAGATATGCATCCGGCTGTTGAATGCGTCGGCCACCCATAGCTCTTTTTCGTCGGGCGTGAGACCGATACCGTGGCTCGGGCAGCCGTGCCGCTTGGTCGGACCCTTGCTGAAGCCCTGGACCTCGACGCGGAATAGCTTGCGTCCCGAGGTCAAGTCGCCGATTTCGAAGCCGAGCAACTCGTTCACATTGACGAAGCAAAGTGTCTGCCGGCCGTTGACGGTGAACGGCCGAATGCTCGCGCTGAAGGGCCCGACCGCCCGGGTTATCTGGTGAGACCGTGTGTCGGCGACCGTCAAGAGAGGCGACTTGAGTCCGGCGAGATACGCTTCATTGCCATGGGGACCGACGACCGTGTTGTGTGCACCCGAGTTGGGCGTGATGCGCGACAGCACTTCTCCATCCCGAGCCCGTACAACGTACCACAATGGGCCCTCGAACGACGGGAGAAAGATGAATTGACCGTCGGGAGTGATGGACATGCGGTCGCACCCGACTTCGTACGTCTTTTCCCAGAGAAGTTTTTCCGTGACCAGGTCGAGAGCCATCAACTGTTTGGTCGTGCTGATGTAGAGCCGCTTGGTCGGCGCATTGGCGCAGATTCCCTTGACGTTGAGCGGCGTGCCTTTGGGATCGAGACCGGCCGTGGCGATCCGCTTGACGAACCGATGCGCGTGGTCGATGTCGAAGACCAGGAGCCCATGTCCGCCATACTCGAGATAGTCACGAATCCCCGGCGCGGCAACATAGAGGCGCCGGCCCGACGGTTCCGGCGGTTGAGCCCAGACCACCGTATGCAGAAGGAAACCCACCAGCGCGACGCGGACGATTCGATGCAGTGCGGAAACCATAGCCGACTCTCGCTTTCGCAATACAGGGGATCGAGCACTCTCCTCGACCGCTTGACAGAAACTCTATGGAAAGCCCACCGAGACCATCTCTACGGATTTCTCAACCGGGATCATGGCCTGGTCGAGGACGCGACGGCGGGCCACATTGTAGAGACTGTTGAAGACGAAATGTGAACAAAAGCGCCGGCGTGATCGCCGACGCCTGGATGGCCGTACGAATCGATTCCGGGTAGCTTCCCGCGATCAGCCCGATTCCGCCGATCGGGCTGAGGCTGAGCACGATCTGACTTCCGTAGCCCGGGACGGACGACGCGGCACCCACGACCGCGCCCGCCAAAAGCGGAACCAGCCAAATCAGGAAAAGAAAGAGACTGAAAAAGATGAGGCCGCGCACGCGGTCCAAAAGCAAAAAGAACTGAAGCGCCAGGCCGAAGTAGGCGATCGTGAGCACGGCGGTCGCGATTGCCAGGGGAAACCAACGAAAGGGTTGACCCGAACCGGCGAATCGCGGACCACCGGCGCCGTTCCAGGCCAGCGTCGCCGACGCCAGCACGATCGCGCACGCAATCGCCAGAAAGGGCCGGTTGAGCGCCAGATCGTCCCACGCTGGCAAATCGGTCCGTCCTTGCTTCCGTGCTCGCCAGAGCCCCTTCAGATACTCGGACCGGTTGGGCGTGACCATCATGAGGAGCAAGATCGAGATCAACGACTAAAACGTACAGAAAGCCGACTCCGATCAGGTCGAATTCATCGAGACCCCAGATTCCACCGAGAGCAAGCACCGCGAGCGTGGCCAGTGCCGCGATCGCCTGGGGCTTGGACAGCGGGTGGATGCGGTCCGATTGCGATTCGCCGTCGCGTCGCCAGATAGACAAAGAACAGTACTGCAATCTCGTAAAGGAGCACAACCGGCAGCCAGGGCAATGAGATCCCGTAAAAGGTCATCCGGTCGGCCCGCTCGACCAATTGTGTGGAAAAAACTCCCCCAGCGATCAGTGGGCCACCGAGAAAGAAGACCAGCAGGAACACGCCACTGCTGCCAAAGGCGCTGTTCACTTTCACCTTCGATATCAAGCCACTCAGGAGCGACAATCCGTGCAAGATCCAGGCGCCTGTGAACAGGACGATCATGAGCTGAATCAACCCGCGGATGCCGAGAGAGCCCGTCGCCACGAGCCAGCAACGAGAACGGGAGAGTACATCCGAATAAAACATATTCTCGGATCGGGGCGCCTACGAAGAAACCCAGCGTGAGCTCGGCCGGTGAGATTGGTGACACTCGGTGAAAATCGAGGATTCCCGAGGCCCGTGCGCTGACTGATCGATGATGCGACCTGTGCGGAGCCCATGATCGCAAGGACGACGGTCTGAAGCGTGAACAGAAGCCCGACCATCGCCCCCTTGGGAAACCCGGTGATCTGGTAAGAAGCCCAGATGATGCACACACACAGCACGATCACGACCACGATCGACACAATCAACGGTTCTTTCCTCAGGCGGGAGGCGCACGTGCTTTACCAGGATCGGGTTGTCGAGGTAGTGACGAATTCGGTCCCAGTCCATCAGGATAGCTCCTTTGAGCCCACTTTGAGGAACAGTTCTTCCAGGTTGTCCCGCCGCCGCACGAAGGAGCAAACACGGACTCCTTGTCGCACCAGGTTCGCCAGCAAGTCGCTGGCCGCCTCGGCGTCGCCTCGGAAGCGAAATTCGTAGGCGTTCTCCTTGCGCTCGACCGGGCCGGCCCGATCGTCGGCGGCGATGATCCCCAAGAATGTGTCGGCCTCGCCCAGCACCTCGATCGCCAAAGTAAGTCGCCCATGACCCGCTGATTGACGTCCTCGATCCGGCCGCTGATCACCAGCGAGCCCCGCTCCATGATCGCCACCGACGTGCAAAACTCGTTCATCTCGGTGAGAATGTGCGACGAGATCAAGATCGTTTTCCCTTCCTCGCCAAGGCGGCGAAGGATGTTCTTGAGGTCGATTCGACCTTGGGGATCGACACCGCTGGCCGGCTCATCGAGCAAAAGGACTTTGGGCTCGGCGACCAAGGTTTTGGCCAGCATCAACCGCTGTCGCATGCCGCGGGATAACCCGCCCACCATCGCCTGGCGTTTCGCCGTCAGCCCAACCAGCTCGATATAGCGGCCGACCGCGGCTGGACGCCGGTGGCGATCGACTCCATAGCTGGCCGCGAATAGGTCCACGAACTCCCAGACCAAAAGGTCCTCATAGACCGGCGGGAAATCCGGCATGAAGCCGACGACCCGGTAGACAGCCTCGGGACGCTCGCGGACGTCAACCCCCATGATCTCGATCTCGCCGTACGTCGGCTCGATCAAACCGATCATCGCTCGCATCGTGGTCGTCTTGCCCGCGCCATTCGGGCCGATCAGGCCACAGACTTCCCCCGGCTCAACGTCCAAGGATAAGTCGTGGACGGCGCAGACGTCATCATAATCGACGCGGAGGTCGCGAATCCGGATCAACGTTCGATGCCCCTTGGTTGTCTGTCCCAACAAGCCTTTCCTGGCCACGGCCGTCGAGGCTTCCTATGATAGAGGTCGAATTCCTTCAAGAATACTGTCGATCGGGTTGAATTTCATGGGTTCCGAAACCAAAGCCGAGCCGTTGCTCGCCGAGTTCCGGGTGGTGATCACGCTGCCGGTCCAGTGGGGCGATCAAGACGCATTTGGTCACGTCAACAACACGGTCTATTTCCGCTGGTTTGAGTCCGCACGGATCGCTTACTTTGCGCGGATCGGCCTGTCGCACGCACTCAACGCCGACCCGATTGCGCCGATCCTCGCTTCGATCTCGTGCGACTATCGCCGCCCGATCACGTTCCCGGACACGGTCCAAATCGGGATGCCGCGCCAGCCGAATCGGGCGGACGCAGCATCGGACTCGATCACACGATCGTCAGCCAGCAACAAGCCGCAATCGCCGCCGAGGGACGCTCGACGATTGTCGTCTTCGACTACCGCGCCAACAAGTCGCATCCCGTCTCATCAACGATTCGGCAGACCATCGAGGCCCTCGAAGGTCGCTCGTTCGCTTGAGCGAACTTCGACGTTCGTGATATATTGGTGAACAGTATTTTTCCAGCTCTCGGAGTCGAAGGCATGACGACAGCAATACTGACCCCACCACTCCAGTCCGACCACACCGAGCGAGTCCTGCTGCACGGGAATCCGCTGGAGCACCTACGAGGTGCTTCTCGAAGACCTGGGCGACCGTCAAATCCGTCTGACCTACGACCGCGGGAGTTTGGAAATCATGACACTGTCGGCTCCGCACGAATCGCCCAAGAGATGCCTGGCGCGGATGATCGAGACGCTAACCGAAGAGTTGAACATCCCGATCCCGAGCGGTGGCTCGCAGACATTCCGAAGCCAGTTAAAGGAGAAAGGGCTCGAACCCGACGAATGTTACTGGGTCGAGCACGAACTTCTGGTACGTGGAAAAAAAGACATCGACCTCGAGGACGACCCGCCGCCGGACATCGCCGTCGAGATCGAGATTTCCCGCAACGTTCTCGACCGGTTGGGAATTTATGCCGCCATAAGAGTTCCCGAAGTCTGGCGTTACGATGGACGGACGCTCACGATCATGGTACTCCAGGTCGATCAGACTTATGCCGCTGTCGACCAGAGCCCCAGCTTCCCCTGGCTCCCGCTGGCCAGGTTCCGCCAGTTCCTCGCGGAAAGCGGCACCGCGGGTGAGACGCGCTGGATCCGATCGTTTCGCGCCTGGGTGCGCGACGAGGTGGCTCCGCTGGCCCCCGAGTTCGTGGATGAAGCGGAGTAGTTGCGTTTCTACCACGGAGCGTACGGAAAGCGATTGACCAGAGCAATGGTAGATAAATCAATATAGTATTGATTATCAATTTGCAAGTCGCTCACGGTCCTCGTGGCAAAAACCAGAATGGCCGCTTCCCCTCCGTTTGTTGATGGGGAAACGGCCTGGTTCGATGCCGTTGACCGGGATCCGTTCAGCAGCCGCAGCAGATCGGCATGTTGTTCATGCAGATGCAGCAAACGCAACCGGCCTTGGTCATGGCGCACATGCAGTCGCAGCAAGCCTGAATCATCGCGCAGCAGGCGGGATCGCCGCTGGTGCACGTGATGCAGCAGCCGTCTTCGGTCGCCTCGCACTTGCACATGCCCATTGCCAGATTGCAGCAGCACATCATCATTCCGTTCATGATGCAGCAGCAACTGCAAATTCCGCCCGCCATCATCGAGCACAGGTTCTGCAGCATGGTGGCCGACATCTTGTCGTCACACTTGCAGACCATCTTCATGCCACCTGTGCACTTTTCCATGGTGATCTTGCACCGCGGCACCATCATCCACTGCGGCGCCGTCGGCATGGCCGCCGAGGTTCCCATGCCCCCCGTTTGGCCTGTGCCCATGCCAGGCATCCCCATGAGGGCCCGTTCCATCACAATCGCGCTGGTCATTGAAGCCACCTTTCGTTGTTGGTCTCAAACTGATGGAGGCTCAATTCCCGGGTATCCGTTCCTCCAACGTGGCCCATTATCTCCGTCGGCGGCGGAATTTCAATATCAACTTTCAAGAATATCACGAACCGAACGCTGCCATCCTACCCGGAATGGTCAGGATCGACCTCAATCCCTATCATCTCGATTGAGATTGGTTTCTGGGGATTACCGACTCTATCCCCGGTTCAGTCAAATTCGAACTCACATGCATGATATTGAAGCAGATTGCACGAGAACGCGAAGGATTACATCGAGGTCCACAAAGATGGGCGGACGAAATACAACCTACTGGTGATAAACGCTTTCCATCGCGTAATTACTTGCTCTTAGCGCGATTGCGCGACTCAGCTTTGCCGTCCTTCCTTGACCGCCAGTGACTATTCTGTCGTGCCTCGGAACATTTTGACTGAATTGTAAACTTGACATTCCCGATTAGTTTGATAGAGTATGTTGAGTCAGAGCTGTTCAGTGCATTTCGTGTACGATGGTCGGGAGTACTTTTCATGTCTGCTCAATGGCCCAACGAAGAACGGTCGGTCGGTGCCGAACTTGCAATTCTTGCGATCTCCGGGCGGACGAATGGTCTGATGATATGTCCCATTGCTCTGTGGCCATCAAATTCAACGAGCAATGGCTGGAACGTGGTCTATCAACAGGCGTACGAACAGTCGGTACGGTCCTTCAGTCCGTCGCTTATTCAGCGTGCCTTGGAACCGTCCTTGAACTGAGTTCGGTTGGACTCCAGCGCGTGTGGGTGTTCGCTCTCCATATGACCACGTAATGCCGCGCGGAAGTCAATTGCTGCCTCGGGAACGGTTCGGAATGAGGATCGAGGATGCGATCAATCGGCATCGAGGGCATTCATCGTGAGGATCACAGCGAAGGCCGAGTATGCTTGTCTGGCGTTGATTGCCCTAGCGCGAAGAGATCTGGAGAAACGACCAATCCATATCCGGGAGATCGCGCACGAGGAAGGAATCCCTGAAAGCACACTGACACAGATTCTCGTGAAGTTGAAGAGGGCGGGCTTGGTACGCAGCACTCGCGGCTCGACCGGCGGATATTCGTTGGCGCATCCACCGGAGGAGATCACGTTGGGCCGGATCCTGTTAACGATCGACGGTGAGAATGGTGCCACTCGAGAACTCCAGGGATCCTCAGCGCGTGCCTTGGCGTCCGTTTGGGACGAAATCCTGCGCGACCGAGCGCAAGCTGCTGGAGCAGACCTCGATCGCGCAGCTCGCGGGTCGATCGCCGACCTACAATTGGGTAATCTAGCACGATGTTGTGCAGTCGCACTGGTCTCTCCATTCGCGAGTCTTGCGATGGGCCGTCTGCGAATCGATGACCTTGATGATCCCCGAATCGCCATTTATCGCTCGCTGAAATCGACTAACCAGACGAGACGGCTCGACCAGTTCGTGGTTGAAGGGGAACGGCTCGTCGAGCGTCTACTCGCCAGTCGCTTCCCGACCACCTCAATCCTGATGACCGATCGCCACGAGCCGAGGCTCCTGAGCCGGATACCCGAGGGTGTGCCGGCCTTTGTCTTGCCTCACGTGCTGGTGGATACGCTGGTTGGTTTTCCGTTCCATCGCGGTGTACTCGCCAGTGGCTTTCGCCTCGCTTGGCCATCGCTCGATGACGTCGTCCAGGCCGGTGCCGGCCGCCTGACTCTGGTGATTTGCCCGAAGCTTTCCAACCCCGAGAACCTCGGTGCGATCGCTCGAATCGGTGACGTCTTCGGAATCGACGCGATCCTGAGTGGCCCGACCTGTCCCGATCCATTGTCGAGCGCGTCCTCAGAGTTTCGATGGGCGCGGTGTTGAGCCTTCCGGTTCTCGTCTTCGATCGGCTGAGTGAGATCGCCGACCAGCTTGCCCTGAGTCACAATGTGGAGCTCTTCGGCGCGGTGGCTGATCCGGGAGCGGAGCCATTCGATTCGGTCTCACGTCCCCGACGACTCGGTCTGGTCGTGGGCGACGAACACGAAGGAATCGACAGCGAGTGGCTCGGTAAATGCCGAAAGAAAATCACAATTCCCATGCGAGCCGCGCAAGCTCGTTGAACGTGGCGGTGGCCACGGGCATCTTGATTCACGGCCTGATGCCGCAACTCGCCCCGCCCCAGCCCTGATCAATAAACATGGGCCGGTCGAGCGGCGTCCGTCGATCAGACTTCCTGCCGATCGAAGTTAGACAGCAGACTCGCTGAATCTCTTCGGCCCACACTCCAGCCGTTTCCGAATCAGTTGCATTTTGAGCTCGATGCAGCGGACGGTACGCCCAATCATGCAGGCAATCTCCGCGTTGGTGAAACCCTTCGAGCTTCCAGAGCACGATGCTTCGCAGATCTTCGGGAAGACCGTGGAGTAGCCGCTGAAGCTCTTCGATCACGATGAGCTTCTCATCGGGGCTAGGCTGAGCTCGGTCGACGTGTTCGAGCATCCAGCGTGGGAAAAGCGATTCGGTCGGAACGGACTGATCCGTGTCGGGACGCTCGCGGCGGTAGTCGCGCCGCGCCGCCTTGTTCCGATTGGCCGTATTGACGACCTTGCACATGGCGATCCGCACCAGGAGCTTCCAGAGCTCCTCGCGCCCTGACGGCTGAGTCTTGCCTTCGAGCTGACCGGCGCAGAAGCTGACGTACATACTCTGGAGAATGTCCTGCTCGTCCTCCCGCCGTCGAATTCGATTATCGAGGTGGCGCCGCACGAGCGACTGCAATCGAGTCGAGAAACGTTCCCAGATCACTCGGGCCGCCTCGTTTCGCTCGCGACAGTCGGGCGACCTCAAGTGATGAATGCAGAGTGTCAGCGAACCGACGGAACTCATATGACCTCCCAAACGCCATCGACGTCAAGTGGCAGTTGTTCGACCGATTTTTCACGTTTTTGATGAGGTCCACTCTATGCTAATCAAGCACCGCCAACTTTCCCCGAAATCGTTGCAGAAAAAAATTGCGGTTCTGTCCGACGGTCCGCACGCCGCTCGCCGGGTGACACCGCTCGGGAAACACAATGTTTGCGCCGAGGGCATGAGGCGGCTTTCTGTTCGGGCGGCGGCTCCGGTTCCTTGATAATCAGCTTAGTCAGCTTAGGATGTTCACCGTTTGTTGAATGCGGGCTTTGGTATCATGATTGGTTTTCTGGTACAATGATTCTCAACCGAAAAAAGACCATCGCCGGCATGATCAACGGAGGCGCGTCACCAGAGCGATCTGACGCCATGGCCATTCCGCAGAGCATAATCCCAACGCTCCAGGTCATCAATGGTCCGCTGTCTGGACAGTTCTTCATGCTCGATCGGGAACTGACGATGATCGGGCGTAATCTTGATTGCGACCTGGTGTTGCCGCCGAAGTCGGTATCTCGCAAGCACGCGGCGATCGTTCGGCGCAAGACGGGTTACGAACTCAAGGACGTGGGTAGTCTCCGAGGAACGCACGTCAACGGTCAGAAGATTACGCAGCCGGTCCTGCTCCAGGATGGTGACACGATTCAGCTCGGTGACGTGCTGCTCACGTTCAGTGGCAAATTGCTACAGATCCAGCAGGGAGACGACGAGCAATCGACAGTCTACGCGACGATCGAGGTGATGACGCAGAGTGACCTGAATTTGCCGCTGGTCAAGCCGGAAGCGAAGCTCCGGGCGCTCCGGCTCATCAGCCAAGAGCTGGGCAGCACACTGCAACTGAACGAGGTTCTGGAGAGGATCTTCAACTCGCTGTTCGAGATTTTTCCACGAGCGGAGCGAGGTTTTGTCTTGTTGAAGGTCCCCGGCAGCGACACGCTGTCGCCCGAGCTGATCCGTTGCCGGAACGGGTCGGAAACGGAGCTCAAGGTTAGTAAGACGGTCCTCAAGAGAGTCCTCGAGGGTGGTCAAGCCATTCTTTGCAAGGACTTGGCTCAAGACTTACCCGAGAGTCAAAGTCTTTCGGAAAACAAAATCCGCTCGCTCATGTGTGTGCCGCTGCTGGACCAGGACCGAAAACCGGTTGGCATCATGCAGATTGACACGCGCGCGGGTCGGGGACGATTCGAGCAGGATGATCTGGACCTTTTGGTCGCGGTCGCCAACCAGGTCAGCATTGCGGTTCAGAACGCTCAGTTGCACAAGGTGTTGGTGGAACAGAAGGCAATCGAGCAGGAGCTTCGATTTGCCCGCGAGGTGATGCAGTCGCTCCTTCCCGAACAGCCCGCCGAAATCCCAGGCTACGAATTATGGGCGTATTACGAGCCGGCCCGTCACGTTGGCGGCGACTACTATGGATTTATCCCGGTCAAACCGTCAGGCAGTCTAACGCCGCGGCTGGCGGTCGCCGTCGGCGATGTCGTGGGCAAAGGTATGCCGGCGGCGCTTCTGACCGCGAAGCTGTCGGCCGAAGTCCGGCTCTCGCTCCGCGACCACGACGATCCGGCGCAAGTCGTCCAGCAGCTCAACAGGCATTTCGACAATGGCGGTGCGCTCGACATGTTCATCACCTTCCTTCTGGTTGTGATCGACGTGGACCAGCATCGCCTCACGGTCGTTAACGCCGGTCATCCTTGCCCCCTGATCCGGCGCGGCGACGGTCGGTTGGAAGAAATAGGCAAAGGAATCTCCGGCTTGCCACTGGGAATCGCACCGGAATCCCGATACCAGATCGCCGAGACCACGATCGGGCCTGGTGAGATTGTGATCCTTCATACCGACGGCGTCACCGACGCCATGACTGCCGCGAACGATCGCTTCGGCGAGGCTCGACTCAAGCACTCGATCCTGTCGGCGAAACCCGGCGCAACCTGCGTTGGCGAAGCCGTTATCAAGGACGTTCAAGGACATGTCCTGAACCGAGTCGCAGTTCGACGACATCACGCTCGTTTGCATCGCCCGCAAATGACGGATCGCCGATTCGGGACCTACTGATGGTCCGTCAACCTTGGTTTCACCGGTGCGCCAAGGAGGGAACCAGCGGGTTAGGAAACCCGCTCCACCGGTTTTTGCTACTCAGCACCACGCGGCGAGGTCAATGGCCTGGGAGCTCCAGATCGTGCTCGCAGAATCTCACGAACTCCCGGCTGAACGCACCTCGAAGGGTGGGCCACAGCCTGCGGACGGTTCCGCATCGGCGCAACGCCGAAACTCGTTCATCCAGCCCCGGTTCATCGGGTGTTCGGGAAAGCCTTCGAGCTTCACGGCGATCCATGCCTTCTCCATCAAGAGGAGCATCTGATTGACCATGTGCAATTCGGCGCAGCCGCGGTCGTAGGGGTTGATTTTCAATTCATCGTCGGTGGGCGGGCGCCAGCTCTGGGTAGAGATCGTGGGTGAATGCCCGCAGGTTATGATCGGAGCGCATCGTCTGCTGAAGCTGATTATACGCCTCCGCGATCTTATCGAAATTGGCCTCGAGCTCCGGCGGGGCGGGGAACCAGCGATCGTGAAGGTTCGTCAAAGATCGCTGCATTGGTCTGCTCAAGGGTGGCCGAGCGGATCGGCCTCGACCTTGCTGAACACCTGGAGGGCCACGTGAAGTCCGAGTGTGCGGTAACTCTCGAACTGGGTCTCGTCGAAGAACTGGTCGGCGGTGGTCTGGTGCGGAAAGGTCGGGTCATGGCGCGGCGTATTGTTGGAGGTCCGGTGGCTCATCACCGGTCATCGATGACTTGAGGTAGACGAGCATGCCGGGCACCTCGCCGCCGTCGACGTCGTCGTAGCGGATCTTGCCGATGGCGCAGTGCCAATGGGAGAGCCCCGTAGCCGTCCGCTTCGATCGGATCGGTGTCGATCTCGATGCGGATGCCGAAATCGGTCCGGCACTTCCGGATCAGGTTGGCGAGGTCTTCGAATTCGAGGTTGGGGTCACAGCCGCCATCGTTCACGACGATGTAGCGACAGCGGCGGCGAATGAGCTCGTAGGCGGCGAGGTTCTCGAAGTGGCCGCCGTCGGAGAGGTGGATCCAGTCGCCGACCGAGTCGGTTTGGCCGGTCAGCTCCTTGAGGATCAGGCCACCGAACTATGGACTCTCGGCGGCCCACTGCGCCGATTGGGCCGTCTTCCAAGCGATGGACGGGCCGCGAAGGGTTCTCGATCCACCAGCCGAGCCGGGTGTTGAACACGGTCATCAGGGCCATCACGGCGGTTGTCGTGTGGTGCCCCATGTTGGGGTCAGCCGCGGCGCCCGAGATGGCCACGGCTCGGCCGAGGGTCATATTGCCGCGGCGGAAGTCGTCGGGCAGAGGTTGGTAGCCGGTGCTCTCACTGCCGCAATACAGCGGCGACAGGACAAACGACTCGGCCAGACGCTCTTGCCAGTCGAGCTCGCGGGTCGCCACCAGGTTCAGCGCCGTGTTGATCAGGGGAAACGCACCCCAGTAAGCCGGCAGGTTCAGGTCGTCGGAACGGCGGCCCGTCCTCAGCTCCAAGAGCGGGATATCGTCGTCGAAGTCGAACCCGGAGATCGGGTTCTCCTCGCGGTTTTCGCCCCGGCTATTCGTTGGTGCGCCGCAACGATCGATTGGCCGGAGCCCGTCAGCCAGCGGTTCTCCCAGGCCTTCTTCTTTCGAGATGCACCGAGGTAGGCACGGATCAGCCGGTTGGCGTACATGTTGTGCAGCGAAAACAAGTTGACGTCCACCAGGCTCGACATCAAGCACGGCGAACAACGCGCTGCCGATGAACCATGCGAAGAGGGAACCGGCGCTCGCCAGGCCGACCCCGGCCCAGTAGTAGCTGGCCATGGCTGGGGTGCACGTCGTTCGCATCAACGAAAAACCCCACCAGCATCGAGATCGCGGCCAGCAGGCCAACGACGAAGACCCAGGGGGCGATCTCGGCGATCAGTTCCTTCAAAGTGCTGGAGGTTCCTTTGTCGTTTCCGGTAGCCGGGCTCCGACCGGCCACGGCGCCGGCTGACGGACGTGACGAGCCAGCCGATGGTCAGGCCGCTCTTCAACCAGAGCTCCGAATGCGTGTCGCCGGCTAAGTCGATCAGCCAGGGGACGTAGAGGACGGCGAAGAAGAGCAAGACCCAGAACGTCGCCGCGAGCAGAAACAAGGCGCCAACCCTCGCCCACCATTCGCGCTCGTCTTCCTCGAGCCGCCGCCCGAGCAGCCCGATCTCCAGGGCCGCGGACAGGCCGAACAAGAGCAGGGCCAGGGGCGGCCCGAACGTCACGAGCGCCTGCGGCTGGTGGTGCCAGCTCCAGAGCCCCTTGACCACCAGGACGAAAAAGAGCAATCCACCGACCGCACCGGAGACGAACGGGACGCATCACGTCGGTCAAGACCATCCGGATCCGCTGTGCACTGAACGGCGGGCTGTTCTTCACGTAATTCTGTCGGCAAGCAGTCGAACCAGGACGATCCAGTTGACCAATAAGTGGGCGACGCCGTGCATGAACGAGAAGAACGCGGCCACCATGAGACGCCGGCCACAAGTAGAATCGGCCCTCCTCCCAGCCTTCGAGGGCGTTCTGGTCGTAAGACTTGCCGTCGGCCCCACCGCTCGGGGCCTGGTCGGCGAGGAACGTGGGTGGGTCGATACGGCGCGATCAAGACCTTGTAGCCAGCGGCCTGGAGGCGCGTCACGAAATTGCTGGCGTCGGGTCGAGAAGACGTCTTGCTCGCGGGTCACTCTGTTCGTGATGATCCCGTCCTCGACCACGACATCGCCGGCTGCGGTCTTTCGGGTCGATGCTGAAGAGCCAGCAACTCAGAACCGCGGAGACGATCAACGGGACGATGATGTACCAGAGCAGGCGATAAATCCCGATCGGCGGCACCGGCTTGGTCCTGAGCTTGTACTGGGCCATGATGTAATAGATCGCGCTGAATACGACAATGACACCTAGCGCTTGCAAGAGCGGACCGCCCAGGGCACCTCGAGCAGGTCGAGGACCCAGTCCAGTTCCAAGCGATGCCGGCGCCGATGGCGGCAACCACCGCCGCGAGCGCGACACCGGCGAGCACACCGCACCTTGGACGGCGCAGCCCGCAAGGCGCTTCCTGCCGGTTCCGCGCCTCCTGCATCTTGAAGATTTCCATGCCGATGACGTTGAAGACGAGCGAAAGCGCGATCAAGAAGACGAAGCTGACGACATGATCAACGCAAGCCTCGGACAGACCCAACGCTGTCGGCATAGCTCTTGGTGGGCGAGCGGAAGAAGAGCACGGCAAGGCGGACGAGCGTCACCACGAAGACCGTCGCCGGCAGGAGGATCAGCAGGTTGATCAGGAGGTTGCGAGCGTAGATCGCGATCAGCGACCAGGTGTCGGGTGTGAAGAATCCGGAGCGTGGGGCGAGGTAACTGCTGTAGGAACGGAGGTGGTGGACCGGCTCGGGCTCTTCGTCGACGACGCCGCCTGGGCCTTCGGGCAGAGGGGGACGGTTGGCCTTGCTCTGGTCGTCGCGCCGGGGCGAAGCTGCTGGTGGACGTTGGCGATGTCGCCCTCGCGCTTCGTCCAGGCCGCGAGCCAGCCGCCGATGTAGCCGCCGCCGGAGACCGTGGAGATGTAGTCGAACCGCTTCAGGAGTTCGAGCTCGGCAAGTCCCTGAAGCAGCCCAAGCGCGAAGGTCGCGCTGCGGATGCCGCCACCGGAGATCGCCAGGCCCGACAGGTGCATCTGCAAGGCGTTCAGCCGCTGCGTCTTCTGGTCCGCGATCTCCTGGAGCGCCGCATGCGCGACCGCAACGTCCTCGGCCGGCGGCGGCGCGGTGCTCTCCTGCTCAAGCTGCTCCCTGAGTGCCGGGTTTTGCAGGTAACGCCGCCTCTTGTCGATCGCGACGAGCTCCGCGGCCAGCACGCGGGAGAACGGTTGCGATTCGATCAGCTTTTTGCTGTGGCGGCATTGTAACCTTCGCCGAAGTGTGGTTCTCGCGCCTCGGCCATGAGCAGTGATTCCAACAAGTGACTGAGAGCTAGACCAGACCAGACCATACCCGCTCAATCAAGAAACCTTGGGGCGCCCCGAAACCCGCGCAGAACACGGTCACCGGCTGGGCGCATCAGACTGCCGCTAGAATAGGAGTCGCGTGTCAGGCCTGAGTTTCCGACGGCCAAGAACTTTCTTGGCATCAACTGACATCGGTGCGATGACCTTTCATTGTCGGATAGATTAAAGCCGTTCAACGCGATCGGCGTCCAGGATGTCGTCACCGAGATCGCACGCGTTCGCGCCAGGTTAAGCTACAACAGAACTCAACCAAACGCCAGACACTGAGGGATTCGCGCTAGAGATTCCTGCCTCATCTTGCCCGCTTTGGCGAAACCGTGTGTGATAACCACATGGACACCGATGAAACCATCGACAGAGCGGTCACTCTCCGTGAGCAAGGGCGTTTTCGCGAGGCCGAGATCCTCTATCGCGGGCTACTGCGCCTCCGACCGGCGACACCGGCGGCTCTCGAGGGGCTTGGTGTCATCGTCTATCAGCAGGGCAAGGTCGACGAAGCGGCTACCTTGTTCGAAAGGGGGCTAGCCCTTGAACCGGATTCACCGCGATTCCACTCCTATTTGGGCGAGGCCCTGCGGTACCTCAAGCGGTTTGACGAGGCGCTCCATCATCTCCGCAAAGGATTGACGCTTGATCCGACGATGCCGCACGCTTGGAACAGCCTTGGCGTGCTGGCCTACGATCAGAGACGCTTCAAGTCTGCCGAAGTGGCCTATCGCGAGGTCATCCGGCTACAGCCCAACTCCTCAGTCGCTTACAACAACCTGGGCAATACGCTCCAGGCCTGTCGACGCTGGAGCGAGGCGGCCGAGGCCCTGCGTATCGCCTTGCGCCTCGACCCGGACAACGCCGCGGCGCTCACCAACCTGGGTCAAGTCTTGTGTGAAATGGGCGACCCCGAACTATTGGCGGAGGCGGAATCGATTTGTCGACTGTGCAGTGGCCGTCGCGCCGCGCCTTCCTCATGCCCGCGAAAGCCTTGGCAATGTCCTCCGCATTCAGGGCCGGCACGACGAGGCGCTGGCCTGTTATCGAGAGCGCCTTGAATCAAGATCCGCGACGATCTTTGCCTCTGTTACTGATCGGTCGGATCCTGCAGCAACGAGGGGACTTCGACGGCGCCGCTCGGTACTACGAGGATGCTCGACGGCTCGAGCCCGCCTGCGCACAATGTCATGTCGATCTTGGCGGTCTGTGGACTGAGCGCGGCAATTTCGAGGAAGCCGCTCGGCATTATCGGATCGCGTTGGGGTTGGACCCTCGGTCCGTCGTCGCCCAACACGCGCTGGGACTGGCGCTCTGGAGCAGGGCCAGCTCGACGAAGCCGAGGTGTGCTTCGGAGAAGCGCTCCGGATCGACCAGGAATTGGCCGCGACCTGGGTTGCGCTCGCGCGGATCCAAGCCGAGCGCGGCGACTTGCATCAGTCGTGCGAATCGGCACGTGCCGCGCTGGCCATCGAGCCCAAGCTCCCGGAGGCCTACTGCCGACTGGCGACTAACCTGAAAAACCGATTGCCCGAGCACGAGCTCAAGGCCATGGAGGGGCTTCTCGTACAAAAACACTTGAACGATAACAATCGCGCCTCACTGCATTTCTGCTTGGCGGGAGTTTATGATGCCCGTGGTCTGTACTCCCAAGCCGCCGCGCACATGGAAACGGCCAACGCTCTGAGGGCCTCGGCCCGCGCCGCTCGCGGACAGAGCGACGATCTCGATTCGCATTCGATATTCATCGATCGCGTGGTCGCCACCTTCACGCCCGATTTCCTGGCACGACGTCGCGGCTGGGGGGACCCCGATCCGCGACCCGTCTTCGTCGTTGGCTTACCGCGCTCCGGCACCACGCTCGTTGAGCAGATCCTTGCGTCGCACTCTCAGGTTCATGGCGCGGGTGAGCTGCCCGACGTACGGCGGATCTTCCAATCCCTGCCCGAGCTCGTGGGCCGACCCACTTTGGACCCGTTCGAATCGCTTGTCGCTCTGGACCCGGTCTCGGCCAATACGGCCGCTCAACGTTATATCAACAGTATAAATAGAAATATCGATACAATGGCCCTTCGTGTCGTTGACAAGATGCCCGACAACATCGAGTTCCTGGGCTTGATCGCCTTGCTGTGGCCCAACGCGCGAGTCATCGTCTGTGGCCGGGACCTTCGCGATATCGCCGTATCTTGTCGTCAGACCGACTTTGCCGCGATCGATTGGACCAACGACTGGGACCAACTCGCTCGTCGGTTCGCCGACTACCTGAGACTCCTGGAGCACTGGAAACGGAGCCGGCCCCTCGGATGGCTCGACGTTCGTTACGAAGATCTAGTCGTCGACCTCGAGGCCCAAGCTCGCCGCCTCATCGATTACCTCGCCCTGGATTGGGAATCGGCTTGCCTCGAGTTCCACGCAACCCGGCGAGTTGTGCGAACGGCCAGCATGCATCAAGTGCGCCAGCCAATTCACCCCCATTCTGTTGGGCGCTTCCGACACTATGAATCGATGCTCGTGCCTCTGCTCCAGGCCCTCGAACGCCTGGGAGTCGATTACAATCCGGCCGGCTGACAGCCAGGTCAGCAAGTCTTGACTTACAGGTCTTCGAGGTGTCGCGGCCAATCATCTTTCAGCAGTCGCGAGAGCGAGCGGTCGGCCAGGATTCGTCCTTTGGTCTGGCAGCCTGGGCAGTAGTTGGTCTCATTATCGGCGTATCGGATCCGTTGTACGGGTGCGCCGACAGACCGGACACGGTTTGCCAAACCGGCCATGGACGGCCATGCCAGGCCGAAATGCGGTGACTTTCTCCGGAAAGTCGTCGCCGGTTTCGGCTCGGAGTCGCGCGATCCATTCCTGGAGAACGTCGCGCGCGGCGTTGTACAGAGTCTCCGCATCGTCGTCCGTGAGTTTCTGTGTCAGGGCGAGTGGCGAAAGACCAGCACGGTGGAGGATCTCATCGGAATACGCGTTGCCGATACCGCTGAATAAACGCGGGGTCGGTGAGGGATCTCTTGAGCGTGTGGTTCTGCCGGCGGAGGACGGCTTGAAATTGATCGAACGTTGCCGTGAGCGGCTCGAGACCTCCCGGGTCGTGCTCTCGCAAGGCATCTTCACCGCGAACCAAGTGGAGCGACGCACGATGTTTTGAACCTGCCTCGGTGAGCTGTAAGCTCCCTTGAGTAAACTCGAAAGAGGCGAGAGAAGACTTTCCCAAGAGCTTCACGCCTACCGGCTTCCAGTGGAGGCGTCCGGCGATCATCAAATGCAGAACGAGCCACAACTCGTCGTCGAAACCGAGTGCGATCCGTTTCCCAAGACGTCGAACCTTCTGGACCGCTTTGCCATTGACCGACTTCAATGGCGGATCGAACGTGCGAAGCAGAAATGGGCTGCGGATTCTGATGTCGACGACGGCTTCGCCCAAAACGCGCCGCTCGAGTGCCTCGACGTAGATCGTGATGTCTGGCAGCTCAGGCATCTGAGTGAGCCTCCTCCTTCATTGAATCCGGCGGGCTCCGCTGTCGGGTCGCACTCGGCGCTCCGCTCTGAATCACAGCCCGCATCCCGCGAGTCTCGCGCCGTCGGCCACGATGTATCGCAGTGTTTAATTTGGTGGTCCACGATCCATTTTAACCGCGCAGAGCACCACATGGGGATTTCCCTATAAACCGTTTTATGCAAGGAGAACGATTATGTGCGGTTGAACCGAGTCCGGGCTCCTCGGATGAAGGTTGCAGTCGGGAGGTTGTTCGCATAATTCTACTGTAGCCTCAGGTTCTGAGCTGGTTCTTTAAAGGCGGCAGTATGTTGCGCGAACGATGAAAATAAAACCTTGCCTGCTCATTCCGCTGCAACCAGCGGGTACTGCGGCGACAAAGGTAAGCGGGCAGTTTTGTCTTCAAGTGAGTATCGATTAGCCCGCCGATCAACTGTCGTAGTTGCGGCAGCGTCAACGCCGGCGTCATTTTTTTTTCCCCGCCGCGTCTCTTTGTTCAGGAACCACGCGGCCAGCAACGACAGGGTTTGGTGATGATGCCAGGGTGTCCAGTTTCTCACCTGATAGTCCGCCAAGCCGGCTTCTCCTTTGGCTCGTTCGAAGCATTCCTCGATGCGATGAGCCGCCTTGGCCACCCGAGCGAATTCCGCCAATGGCACGTCATCAGTCGCGTTCGACAAATAGTAATCATGCTTGTAATGTGGCGTCCGCCTGACGTTCCCTGGTCACAAAAAGTATCTCGTCAGGCCCTGTGCCACCCGTGTGAGTTCGGGCCTGGACACGACACTTCACCGCTTCGATCACCAGTGGTCCTTTCTCCCCGTCCCGCACATCGATCTTGGTCCAAGCGTCCTCGGGGAGCATCGAGCACCAGTCATCTACTCGCATGAAAGGCGTCTTGGGATGTCGACCCCGCCCCGAATACTGCGGCGGTGGCACGTCGATGTCACGGATCAGCGTGTTCGAGGGGACCGCAAGCAGATAGCGTTCGCTCCGGGAACGCAAATTCAGCCGAAAACCACTGGGACGCCCCATCTCATCGTCGCCCGCGACCCATGTGTGCGGCAGATCGTCGCCACACTCCTCCAGCATCTCCAACGCCAATTGATGGCGAGTCTGAAATTTGATCGTCTTGGGTATCCCAGCTTCCGCGCGATGCGATTTGTCCTTCGCCCAGTCTTCAGGAAGATAAAGACGTACATTGACCATCGCATGTTCAATACGCGTCACATAACCCATGTAGACCCCTACCTGGCAGTTCTCGATCTTGCCCAGCCGGCCGCACCACTGCCTGCTCACGCCCGCCGATTTAGTTCCCTTCTTGGGAAACGCCGAGGGGTCGAATACGATTACGCCATCGGCTTCACCCAGTTCCTGGCCAACCTGGCCTGCCAAGGTGGTGAGCATGGGCTTATGGTCCCACGGCACAAATCCAATGAACTTCTGGATTCCCTGCCGTTCTTGATCGTGCAGGTACGCGATCCCCTCGGCAGTCTTGCATTCGAGCACAGACACCAAGCCGGTGATGTACTCAAGGGTATGGCGTTTCTGTTCGGGCTCGAAAAGGCTCTCCACAAATGGCCCGACAAATTGATTCAGTCGGGGCAACAGATCCTTGAGCAGCTCGGGGGAAACCTCGGCTTGCCCCATCATTTCATCCAACCGTGCTTCGAATCGCCGTTCCATGGCATCTTCCCTCCTCGTGAACCTCCGTGCCGGAAGGGAATACTGCAAAAACGGTTAGAGCCAGTCAATCTCAAGATACAGTAGAAATAATAGCCTCATGATAATCTCCCGGGTCGCGATTGCGTGGTCATGCGAGGGCTCAAGATTGATGCAAGGAAGGGTGCGTTACGTTATCATCCTATCGGATGGACCACACCACATTCGGCAAGAAAGGTGACACGCCGGCCTGCCTTCGCCTGTTCGCCCCTCGGATTGGCCGGCTGTCGGGGATGTCACGGATCTTGGCGGATGCACATGGAGGTGTGTGTTCGCGCAGTTGGCTGGCTTTCGGGCTTGGCCCCTGCCCCGGCGGCGGCCCTTCCCGAGGAGGTGCTCCGAGCCATGTTGAGCCGCGAGCCACGATCCATCGCCCTGACGTTGCTGTCCCTCGCCGCCGTCGCCGCCGGTTCGGCCGACCCGGCGCGGAGCGATGAGCCGAAAGTTCCCCGGCCAGTCCGCCATCGACAGCCGCGAAGGCGGATGACGCCGATCCGACCCCGGCTCCCGGGCGGATGTTCGTGGTCGGCCGCGTGCTCGACCCCCGGGGAAAACCGGTGCCGGGCGCGGCGGTCATGGTCCATGCGCGGGACCTGTCGCCCGGGCGGGCCCCCTTTCTCATCGCGATCAAAGCTGATCCCGCTCGCCGACGCCCGCACGGACGGCTCGGGCCGGTTCCGCATCGATGCGCCCCGGACGTCCTCGACGCGACACGAGGAATTCGGCGCCGTCGCCATGGCGCCCGGCTATGGCGTCGGCTGGGTCACGCTCGACCCCGACGACGATCAGCCCACCGCCGAGATCTCGCTCCGGCCGGAGCAGGTGATCCACGGGCGGCTGTTCGACGTGCAGGGCCGGCCCGTCCCCGATGTCAGGGTCTCGGTCCGGTCGATCCGCAGCGACCTCCCGCAGGCCCGGGCCAGGCTTCATGACCGTTACGTTCATCGCCGTTCTGACGGCGTCTTCTACTGGTCCAGAGACGCCCACGATTACCCGGCATGGCCCAGGCCGATGACGACCGATGCCGAGGGCCGCTTCACCGTGCGCGGCGTGGGCCAGAATCTGCATGCGGACCTGATCGTCCATCATCCGCGGTTCGCCCTCCAGACGATCCAGGTCGACACGGATGACGACGCGGAATCGAAGCCGGTGACGGCGGCGCTGGCCCCGCCCCAGATCGTCAACGTGCGCGTGACCTATGCCGACACGGGCCAACCGGTCCCTCATGCCCCGCTCCAGGTGCATGGCCGGCCGGGCGAGGTCGCCAATTCGACGAATCCGAGACAGACGACGAAGGGCAGGCCCGCATCAATTCCTGGCCGGCGGACGGCGCTACGAGCGTCACGGCCTATCCCCCGGAAGGGCAGCCGTATCTCATTGCCAATGGGCGGGTCGATTGGCCCAAGGGCGCGCTCGAGCAGACCCTCAATATCGCCCTGCCGCGGGGCGTCCTGGTCCATGGCAAGGTCACGGAGGAGGGCTCCGGCAAGCCCGTCCCGGGGGCCCAGGTCGACTTCACCACGCGCCGAGGGCCGAGCGGCCAGGAGCTGACCATGTCCGTCCGCACCGATTCCGATGGCTCATTCCGTCTCGGAGCCGAGCCCAAACCGGGTCACCTCTTCATCCGGGGTCCGGACGACGACTTACGTGTTCCAGGCCATCGGCTCCCGGGTGGTCCTGGAAGGCCAGCCGGGCGGCGGCAGGATGTACTCGCACGCCTACGCCGCGCTCGACCTGAAACCGGGCATGGGCAGCCAGGAGGTGAACCTGGTCCTCCGCCGCGGCGCGACGGTGGAAGGCCGGGTCGTCGGGCCGGATGGCCAGCCCGTCCGGGATGCCTGGATCTTCAGCCGGCTCATCCTCGACCCGAGCCGGGGGGCCTGGACGAGCTGGACCGGCACGCTATCACGGCAAGCTGAGCAACGGTCGTTTCGAGATCCGCGGGCTCGCCCCCGATGCCGAGGTCCCCGTCTATTTCCTCGAGCCGGAGCGCAAGCTGGGCGCCGTCGTCAACCTCTCGGTCAAGTCGGCGGCCGGCGGGCCGATCACCGTCCGGCTCGAGCCCTGCGGGTCTGCCCGGGCGTGGCTCGTCGATCCCGACGGCAAGCCGGTCGCGAAACCGGTGCGCAAGCTGAGCATCAAGATGGTCGTGACCCCCGGTCCCGCCAGCAACAATTTCCCGAACGACAAGGGGCCAGCCTGCTCTCCGCCGACGAGGGCGAACTGAGCGACGTCGACCCGATCAACTACGAGACGGCGCTGGCCCCCGATGCCCTCGGCCGGATCACGCTCCCCGTCCTGATCCCGGGCGCGACATATCGCTTCATCGATTACACCATGTACGTCCGCGGCCAGACCGGCCCGGAGATCCGCAAGGAATTCACCGTCAAGCCGGGCCAGAAGCTCAACCTGGGCGACATCCGAATCGCCAAGCCTTCGAGATAAGACCGGTCCGTCTCGAACAGGCCCGGCCCGCTCGGTTGCCGAGGATCACGCCGGTATCCTGAGATGCCCGGCGGTATCAAATAGGCATCTTCAAGCAGAATGACTTCTTCGGAGAAGAAGCCAATGGACCTCGATCCCGATGGGATGACGTCGTTTGCGTAATGGTGGCTCCCGTCATTGAAGGTTGAAAGATGATGGGGGGTATCGAAGCAGGTGAAGCTCTGGAGTTTCACGGCTGAAATCGCGATCTCGAACTCGGCACCACTGGTCGTGGCCGCGCGGAACGACCGATGGCACCGAGCGGAGTGTTGTTTTTTCCGTGTTTTCCGTGGTTACGGAATGTATAGTGTTCGGTTGAAGGGCGGTCGCGACTGGATCGTCGCCGGGGATCGTGACAGTTTTCCTTGAGCATCGACCGACGTTGGCCGTGGGTGCGGTCATCGCCGCCGCGCGAAGCCGTTATGCGGCGGACATTCTGCGGAGGACACGATGACAGCGTCCGACTCTCTGGAGAACCTGGAAGACGATGGCTTGTTGCATGCCAACGGAATTGACGCCGTCACTGGCATGCCCGCCGCACCGCCGATCGCGCCGAGCGAAGCGATCGGGCTGGACGCTTCCGCGCCCAGGGGAGCCCAAGGAAGTCAGTCGCCTGTCCAAGATCTGGAGCGCCTTCACGAAAAAAGCTACACGGCCTCCCGGAGGATCTCGAAAACAAGGCCAACGACCCGGCGTCCGTCGGCTGGGCCGTCGTGTTCGCGTCCGACTTGCCGGCGGAGATTCGCGAGGCCGTCGAGCCCTTGATCGCGCACCGTCGTGACTATACCAAGGTGCCGAGCGAACTGCTCAAAGTGCTGGAGATCGCGCCGGGACAGTTCGCTCGATGACTGGCTAGCGAAGCTGGGCGCACATCGCTCGGACGTTGATCCGACGAAGCTGCCGTACTACGTGATGTTCGTCGGCGGCCCGGCGTCAATTCCATTCGAGCACCAGTCGGAGCTCGACGTCGCCTATAGCGTGGGACGACTCTGCTTCGACCAGGCCGAGGGCTATCGCCGGTACGTCCAGAGTGTGATCGCGTACGAGACGGCGGCCGCGCCGCCGCATGGTCGTGAGGTCGCCTTCTGGGGCACTCGGAACCGAGGCGACCGCGCGACCCAGATGAGCGCCGATTGCCTTGTCAAGCCGCTCGTCGAAGGGATCGCGGCGGCCGAGGGCCAGTCCGCGGTCAAGCCGATCGCCGAGGTCCGTGGCTTCCGGACGCATTGCCTCGTCGGCGCATCGGCTACCCGCGCCAACCTGCTGGAGCGCCTTCACGGCTCCGACCCGCACGCCAGGCCCTCGTTTCTCTTCACGGCGTCGCACGGCCTGAGCTGGCCCAAGGCCATCCGCTCGCAAAGACCGGAGCAAGGTGCCCTTCTCTGCCAGGACTGGCCAGGGGTGGGGATGCCGCCCAAACCGTCGCATTACCTCAAGGCCGCCGACATCGACGACGACGCTCGAGTCCACGGCCTGATCGCGTTTCTCTTCGCCTGCTACGGCGCAGGCACGCCGGCCGCCGACCACTTCCTGGCCGACCGATCGAAGGCCCCCGTGCAGATCGCCGAGGCGCCGTTCGTCGCGGCCCTGCCGCAACGGCTGCTCACACATCCCGGCGGTGGGGCGCTGGCCGTCATCGGCCACGTCGAGCGAGCCTGGGGCTACTCGATCCGCCCGATCGGCCTCGGCAACCGACTATTACCCTTCCGGAACCTGCTGGGCCGCGTCCTGCGCGGCGAGCCGGTCGGGCTCGCGACCAAGGATTTCAGCGATCGCTACGCCGCTGCCTCCATGCGGCATTCTGAACCTGACCAGCGGCACCAATCCCGGGCCGAAGCTCCGCGACGCCGAGATGGCGGCCCTCTGGGTCGAGCGTAACGACGCTCAGAACTACGTCCTACTCGGCGACCCAGCAGTCCGACTGCGGGTCGAGGCGATGACATGAACCGGCTCGGAACCGAAGTCGGTCAGATCGTCGATCGAATGAGGAGGCACCATGTCGCGACCCGTCGAGCCCGGAAATCGAGCAGCAAAACCGCAAGATCCGCGGGCTGATGGCGAGGATTAACGATCGCGAGAGTAGCGAACCCCTGGATTCCTTGGTCAAGGAGCTCGCCGAGGCGAAGCGGCTCCTGGCCGAGATGACGCGGCCGGAAGCCACCCGCCGCGAGGCAAGGTCGAGGAGCTCCGAAGAAAGCGGTCGGGCTGATGCTCGGCCCTGAAACGACCGGCCTGCGAGTCGAGACCGCCATCAAGCTCCGGCCCGTCCCGACCGGCATCTATCACTTGCTCGACCCGGAGACCGATCCCCTCCTCAGCGTCACCGTCACGAACCTGACGAACGACGCTCGTCGACTCTGCGTCACAAGCTATATCGAGGGGATCTCGGCCCGGGCCATCAAGACGGTCGAGTTCAGTCGAAGCGGGCTCGGGAAGCCGAGGACCGTTCACTTGCTGCCGAGCCTCTTGCCCGACCAGCCCCGCCGGATCACCGAGCTTCGCGCGCGACCCTCCACGTCGTCGTCGACATCTTCGGCTCGACCATGAACCCGCAGACGCGAACGGACACCTGGTCGAGCCTCGTCGAGTCGCACGACACTCACAGCATCATCCTGCTGTCGCGGAACTCCGCCTTCAACGCGGTTGAGGACCCCGAGACAGGGCACCCGACGCGACCTGTCCCGCTATTACGGCGCTGGGTCACGCCCCACGTCGAGCCGGTGCAAGCCTTGGTCCGACGCGCGGCCGATCGAGTGCCTGACCGTCGGATCGCGGGCTATCAAGGCCGGCGGAACCCGGAGACCACCGCCGCGCAGGTCCGAGCCCTGTTCGAGACGCTCAAGGCCGAGGGATTGACTTACATCGACTCGGTGATCGACTTCGGCGCCGCGCCGGGCAGGTCACGCAGCGAACGCGACTGCCGCGCGAGTCGCTGCGCCACAAGAGTGCCAACTGCATCGACGGAACCGTGCTGATGGCCAGCCTGCTGGAGGCGGCGTCGCTCCAACCGGCGATCGTGCTCGTGCCGGGCCACGCCTTCGTCGGCTGGGAGACGTGGGAGGGCACCGACGAGTGGGACTACCTCGAAACCACCATGATCGCCACCCACGACTTCGATGCCGCCCGCCGGCGCGGGCCGCTCGCTCTTCAAACGCTTCTCGGACGAGGATCTCCCGAGCGACGACGGCCCGCTCCTCCGCGTTCTCAAGCTCAACGACCTCCGGCCCAGGGCATCTGGCCCATGGAATGAAACGCAGTGACCCAGCCCACGAGCTCACAGGGAGTGGGTTTTCTGACAACGGCCAGGGAGGCCAGAGTCACCGCCTCAGAACAAGGGCCGTCGATGCCCTGAAAAACTGGTAACTTGCCTCTCCCTCGGGCATTGGTCCTCACAAGAGATTGTTGATGTCATAAGTCATTACAAACAAAAAGCTTGTGCCGAATACGGAGTTTCAATCCCCGCGAATCTCATTGAACTTTGACGAGACATGAAACTTCGTAAATGTTAGGCTCACGTGGTTTTTGTCGGGGATTTCTAAAATTTTAGTACTCTCATTTGTTGAAATGTCCGTGCAATCAAATCCCAAGACTAACCTGTTATTTGTGAAAACTCTTTCTTGCCATACCTTTTAATAAATCAACGATCGCTTGTAGAGACCACAATGCCCGAGGGAGAGGGAGCGAGCAACTGCTACGATACCTCCTCCTGGGGAGAGCACGTGAGACCAAGCTACAGCAGCGATTACGCCGTTCGAAATTAACCGGCGACTGGTGGTTTCAAGGATTGACGCAGTCTCTGGAAGTCCTTGCGGCTCTTCAGAAACGTCAAAGAGTGCGATAATCGAGATCCGCGGCTTCCCGGATTACTGCATTCTCCACGCCCTTTTTGAGCACTTTCACGGCTCGGTCGAAGTAATCGCTAGCATGGTTACCCGCCGCTTGGCCGCATTTGACCAGGGACGTCGCGGCCTGGACATAACTATCCGCGTCGTCGGGCAAAATGCCAAGGAGCCGGTCTGCGTCCTTCTGCCGCATCCTCGATTAGCCGGCGGCGTGTCGTGACGTCGGGCTCGAATTCTTGCGCGGCCAAGCAGGATGGGTGATCGTGGTATATAATCCTCCCAGAGATAATCCCGATACCGAGACTCCCGCGTCGGATTTGAGCGCCGCCTCGTGGTAATGAATGGCCTGTCGCTCGCGGCCGAATCCTGCGCTTTCTCGAGACGACTGGCCCACTCATCGGCTGAGCGGGAGGAGTTCCGGCCTGAAGTCAGAATCCCGGCAAGCAGGTGGTATCCAAGGCCGAGTGATACGTTCAGGTATTCGGGTAGATCGGAATGGAGTGCCGGCGCAATACGCAGTTGGTCAATGAACTTCCAGCGGACTTCGTCTCCGCGCCGCTCGGTATCTGCTGGGTCAGCAATTCCGGCGCCAATCTGAAGCTCTTACGTCCGAATGCAGTACGTGGTACTTGGGGAACAGTTGGGAACTGTTGTTCGGTGAGATTCCGTGGGACAGGTTCAAGGGGCGCGGTTCCAGGGCGGCCCGACCCGTCTTCGTCCTTGGCCCCCGTGCTGGCCGATGAAAGTCGTCGACGAGAGCGAGCTCTCCACGATACGCCGGCACGGCGGGGAACTCCTCGCTGAGCCGCTGGAGGCGCCTCCTGCGCGAAGTGCACCCTCTCCAGGCCCTTCGCCGCCGTCGCCTTGTCCACTGACTCTTTCGTGTCGGAGAATCGCCGCCAGGGGAGCGTGCCAAGGTTGGAAACGAAGCGCGTGTGCGCTGCCAGCGTAGGCCGGGCAATTTTCTCTGTATCGGGGAACTGAATCGATCACATCAACGAACGCTTTCGCCGCCTCGTCCCACCGGCGATCGGCCGTCGAGAAGATTGCCCAGGTTATTATAGGTAACGTCCCAGTTTTGCCCGCTGTTCGGGTTTGCTCTGGTTTGCGGCGTGCACCAATTCCGTTTGGGCAGTTGGATCGCCTTCTGATAGGCCCTCCTCGCTCTCTCGGTCCGTCGACGGAACCTTTGTGAACCCGCGGAGATCCTAGCCTGCTGCTGCTCTTTCGCCAGCACGACCCCACGCTGATAGTCGATCTCGGCCAGAAGCCTGGCGATCGTCGGTCTTGCCCGTGGCTTCCAGCGGACCTTTTAGCTCAACGGCCGCGAGCAGTTCGGCCCTGGCATCCTGCAAGCGGTACAACTCCTTGAACAGGATGCCCAATCCCAGGTGGCACCTCACCAGGTCGCGAACGTAAGGGACGGAATCGGGTGATTCCGCCCGCAGTTCCTTGAGGAGTGCGATCGCCTGGTCGATAGGAAGGCTCGGCTTTTTCAAAATCACCCAGCATCGCGTCGATGTCGCCCAGGCGGCCATATGCCCTGGCAGTGACCCAGCGCAACTCGGGATCGTTCTTGGCCGTCTGCGCGTAGTTCGGAGGCTTTCGTATCCACTTCTTGCCCTCTCGAGCAGGAGCAGCCGCACCGATTCCATCTGGGGGATCTCGGCCAGGTCCACGTCCGCTACCTCGGGTCAGTAGATCATCCAGCCCCTTGCAGGCGACGTGAAGGCTTTCCTGGGCCTCGATTTTCATGCTTAAGTTCCAGTTCTCCCTCAGGTGCATGGCCCGGAGCCCCGACGCCCCGAAGATAACGGCGAGACCCATCGCCAGGCAAACCCCACGACCAGCTTGCGGATTTGCCGCGGTTTTTTCCGTTCCAGCTCCAACTTGGCTCTTCTCTTCTTGAAGAAGTTCCTCCTCGTCCCGTTCCCCCTGCCAGGCCGCAGCGACCCTGGCCAGGGCATCGTGCCCCAGCCGGATATAAGGGCGAGGTCGGCCCCCTCGATGCGCAAGCATTCTCGAGCAGGCATCGCACTGACACGGCCGCCTCCACCACCGGGGCGAAAGGCACTCGAACTGCACCATGAGCTCTCCAGGGAATTGCGCGGGGCCAGCCAGGTCGTCAGCGTCCCGTCGACTTGCCGCCTATAGAGGCGGGTGAATAGGGCTTTGAACGCCGCTTGACCGGACGGCCGAGCCGGGAGCGACCGCTCCAGGGCTTCCTCGGCGAACGCTTTCAGACCCCCTTCCACGCCCCGGATCGCTTCCAGATCCTCGAGGGTGATGACCCCGTCCGAACCCGGCTTGTGACCGCTGTCCGCTCGTAGAGCTGGGTGCAGATGACCTGGACCAGCGGCAGAACGCTGTCCTGGCGCTCTGTCTCAAGTTCTAGGCCATCCTTAGCGATCTGGGCGGCCACACCTTCGGCGAATCGAAAACGGTATTTCTCTCGGGGCGAGGACTGACCCTCGCCAATCGGTGTTTCCGAGGTCGGCGAGCTCGATCGCCGCGATCAGCGCCGCCTGGGAGAAATCGCGCAGCAGGACGCTGCTTTTTGTCCACTCCAGTCAGATCGGGACGACCAGCCCGCAGGTGATCGAGCAGGCGGCCGATGTATTCTGTTCGGAGCGAGATGATCAGCTTGACACCGGCCTTGATATCAACCGTGCGCTGGAGCATTTTCAGCGTGTGGTCCCGCATCGCGATCTCTTCGGGAGATCTCGCGAGCGTGAAGAGCTCTTCGGCCTGATCGATGACCAGGACCAGGGCGTGCGGCAAACGGGCCGCCATCCTCGCCAGGAGGGTCGCGAAGAAGCCGGCATCCCGCGCGAATGCGGCGCGAAGCGTACGCGGATCGGCGGGTTGACCAAGCGTCTTTTCGACCACGTGTCGCAAATTGATCCGCGGTTGACTCGCCCGGGGGCGTCTTGTACACCAGCGATTTCGCCGTCATATCGAGAAGTGCCTGGGCGATCTGGCCGATCGGGTCCTTGGATACCGGGATGATCTGGACGTCACCGTCGGCTCGGCGGAGAAAGCGATAGCCGACGCACTCTTCTTCCAGGTAGGGGATCGCGCCCGCTGGCAGAAAAGAGGATTCGCCCAGCCCGCTCTCGCCGTGGAGAATCAGGATCCGCGTGTTGCGCCGGTCGAGCCGGGCGGCGAACCGGACTATGTCGGCGTCGCGACCGTGAAGAGGGTGCGGTCGGCGCCGTCAAAGTAACCCAGCGAGCGATAAGGCTGTGCGGGCAGCTCCAGCGCCCGCGCGACCGAGGGGGCCACAACCGCCCGGCCCGGCGCCTGGGGTGCGATCCCCGGAGAGCGGTCCGAACTGCTGGATCGTGGGCTGGGCGAGCCGGGGACTTGGGGGGCCGACTTCACGCGGATCTCGGGGGGCAAGTGCGCCCGTAGAGCAGGGCCAGCGGGGCCATCGACAGCCGGAGCCCGTGCAGAAGTTCGCCCAGCGGCCGGCCCTCCCGGAGGAACCCGCGCAGAAACGCCAGGCCGAGCTCATTCGCGAAGTTGTCGATGGTCTGCTGCTCGGTCGCGATCGCACCGGTGAACCCAAAGCTGTGGAGCACATCCAGGAACGACCCGGCCTGGCCTCCTTCGGCCGTCTGGCAGCAATTCAAGAACGCCAGCATCCCCTCGGGCCGTTCGTGGTCGTCGAACGACCTGAGCAGGTTTCGGAGGTCGCCTGGTGCGACACGTTCGGGGCCGAGCTGGAGATAATCGGACAGGGTGTGGCCCAGCCAGTACAGGAGCCGAGGGTAGCCTTCCTGGAGTGCCACCTCCAGCTGTCCAGCGAGTGGAGCATCGTCAGGCTCGCTTCCGCCAGGAACGCGTCGAGCTGCGCTTCTGATCGTCAAAGCAGTTGTGCATAGACGTCCGGGTCCACGACGACGATGACGCGGGGGCTACCGGCTCCAGGTCGGCATCCGCTTCAGGGGCTCAACACAAAGCCCGCTAGTGAGGTTGTAGCGGATCGACCAAAAGGGCCGCCATCGCTCGGTGGTCTTGCCGGTCTGGAACGCCGGTTTATGCTTGGCCGGCCGTTCGTCGTAAACGAGGTTCCAGGGGATGGAGACGAAAGGCTCGCGTGGGTCGGCCGACTGCTCATCGACGACGATCTCCAGGGTGCTCAGGGCGAAGTCTCGGCTTGCGAAAGCTCTTCGAGCCATATTCCGGACCCTTGCGCGCGGTATCATCCTCGGACGGCAACAGGTAATTGAAGAGCCGAAAGCCGGCCTCGGCCAGGGCATTAGTCCGGCTCCCAGGCAGCCCGGTCCCTCGCCGGCTTGGTTCTGGGCCAAGACCATCTCGCCGAGCACCGCCTTGTGAACCTGGGTGCGTGGACTCACGGAGCTCACCGAGCTGGACCCCGGCGATCGAATAAGGCTTGAAGAAGCCGCCTCCCGAGGACCAGACGAGCTCAACCTGGCCCTCTCGATCGAGAACTGGCAGACGATCTCGTTCATGGTCAGCCTCCCGATGATGACCCTGCACTCCCCTGACGGTAAGTCTTCCTGATACGCTCTCGAATTATTCCTTCTTGGCTTTCAATCCATCGTGCGACTCAAGCGATTGAAGCCGCCG
>CAVRFS010000030.1:0-122970 GCA_963720335.1 uncultured Planctomycetota bacterium
TCTTTTCCGGTCGCGGGCAGACCTGGACGGTGCTGGGTATCGAGGCCGCCGGAACAGCGGTTAACGTCGTGCCTGCTCTGGTCTTGATCTTCGGCCGCGCCGGCTTTCCAGAGCTGGGAATCTCAGGGGCCAGGATGGGCAACGGTGACAGGATCGTGGACCTCTCTCGTGTGGTGGCGATGGGGCTCTTGCTGCGCGGCGGAAGTACCGAGATGAATTCCGGAACTTGTAGCGGGTGGCGGCTGGAGCCGGACGATTCGGCCGTCTCATGAAGTACGGCGGACCTGCCGGCATGCAAGTGTTCCTGGACGTCCTGGTATTCAACGTGTTCGTCCAGCTCGTCGGCCGGCTGGAGAGAAGCGGCCACCGGTGCCACGACACTGGCCATCCGGCTGAACATGGTGGCGTTTCTGCCGATGATGGGGCTCGGCCAGGCGGTGTCGATCCTGGTCGGCCAGCGGCTCGGAGCCGACCGCCCCGACCTGGCTGAGCGGTCGGTGTACACCGGTCTGAGATGGGCGTTGACTTACACGTTCGGCGTGGCCGTCATGTATCTGCTTATTCCGGGAGTGCTGGTCGGATTATTCGAGGGAAACCGGGATACCGACCGTTTCGCGGCGGTCGCCGAGATTGTCCCGACGCTGCTGGCGTACGTGGCCGTTTACTCCGTGGCCGACGCGGTTAACCTGGACGTTCTCCTTCGCACTTCGAGGAGCGGGTGACACCCGGTTCGTCTCCCTGGGTCATGTTCGCCCTCGCCTGGCCGATCATGGTGCTGCCAACATTCGCGGTCGTATGGGGAAGGGTACGTTCGATTTACGTGGCGTGGGTGTTCGCCACCGCTTATATCGTCGCAATGGCCGTCTGCTTCAATTGGCGATTCCGGTCCGGAAAGTGGAAAAGCATGCGGGTTATCGAAGCGCTGCCAGTCGGCGGTCACGGAGGATAACAGAGAAATCGCGACAATGCCTGGGGACGTTCGTCTGCTGAAACGCTCTACTCCGCAGGCTGCTTTGGTTTACGTCGGGATCGATTGTATGGACAGGCCAAAGCTCGGTCAAATCCGGAAGGGACTGTCGCGATGGCATCTCGCTCTCCGAGTCTCGGGTTGATTCTTATGATTGAGCTGTCGACTGTCTTTTTCCTCGCTCTGCCAGTCTGGGCTGGGGCGCCTTGTCATTTTGTTGACCACCCGGCTCGAATCGGGGCTGTTCTCGCGTGGTGCTCGCCAGCGCCGCCTGACTCTTCACTGGCGCGAATCGCCGCTCAGGGAACCGAAACGAAGATCGGAGACGGGTACCCGATCGAGCAAATGACGCCGGAGGATGGCGATCTTCTCGACGGGCGTAAAGTTCTTGCCGGGCTTTCAAATCGGAGAAACTCCTCCCGAGTTCTACTATAACTCGGTCGTGGCGTTTCTCCATTTCCGACTAAAGCAAGACATGCTAACTAACACCGGAGAGCTTCGACAGCAGCACTTGTCTGCCGCGATCTGGCGTGAATCGGCAAAAATGACAAAGTACTTGCAATTGATTCGCGGCGTCTGTAGCCTAAGAGTGTATTTTTATCGTCGCTCGCCGCATATCTTTCGTTGCGTGCCTTTCCTCCGGACGAGGAGGGGGCCTGTTCAGACAATCCTCACGAATGAAAAGGTTCTCGTCTCTCAATCAACTGGTCTCTCTGCGGACAGGAGCTGTCGTATTGCTTCTGGCTTTGGCGTGCTTACACCTCGCAGCGCCGAGGGCGGTTGCTCGCACCTTGTCTCGTCCCGGACCGATCCAGGGCGGCTCTCGTCGCTAAACGAACGCTGGCTCCGGAGCCTGGCAGGGGAAGCGGATGGGATTCCCGCCCCTGTGACGCCGCGCCCCTGTTCTGGTGCGCCGTGCTCGGGACAGCCGGCTGCGCCGGCCGTACCGGCCGGGTTACTGGACGGACGCCTTAACTCCTGGGCCGGGTGCGCCCGTGGGTGCCGGGTGTGGCCTTGATGGTAATTCCTTCCTCTTCGCGGAGACGGCCGAGATCCGTCCGACTCGACGGTCGCTCGACGTCTTCCACCCGCCTCGCTCCACTTCGCCTGCTTGAACAACCGATCCTTGCGGCGTGAATCGTCGGGCATGCTGTTGGTCCGGGCCGGATTGATGTCGGCGCAACCGGATGCCGACCAACACGCGAAGTGACCGGCTTTTCCAGGCCCGCGCTCAAGGCCGGCTGGAAATCCTCTTGAGTTGCGCTTCGCGGTTCGGGCGATAGCTGCACACGACTCGATCGCGTGCCGGAAACATCGGCAGACGGCGATCCAAAACAAGCCCAGCGACTGCGGCGTCAAAATCAAGTCGTCCGAGCATTTCGATTGCTCGACTTGATTGCGCGGCGGAAATTGCGCTCATATCGGCATTTAACCCGGCTGCTCGCGCGGTTAGGGAGGGGCCGCGGTCACGCCGTCGTCCATCGCATAGGCAGGCAATTCACTCTGATGACCCAAATCACCTTTCAGGAGTTTTGTCCATGAATCGACATCGAGCCGCGTTCACGCTCATCGAGCTCCTGGTCGTTATCGCGATCATCGCGGTTTTGATCGCCTTACTGTTGCCCGCAGTCCAATCGGCCCGCGAGGCTGCGCGGCATTCTCTGCGTCAATAATCTCAAGCAGATTGGCCTGGCGATGGCCAACTACCACGACTCCCTGGGGTGCTACCCAATGAGTATGGGGCTGGACGCCCCCGGTTCGGCTACCCGGAACCTATGTCGTACTCGGGCCTGAGCATGATCTTGCCGTACCTGGAGCAATCGGTCGTGTTCAGCACGATTAACTATAGCATCATACGTGGGGACCCAGGCAACAACACCGCGATGGCGACGTCGGTGAGTTCGTTCCTCTGCCCGTCCGACCCCCAGGCTGGTAACCTGCCGCAGGGCCAGGCCGGGGAGAACTACCACCCGAACTCGGGCAACACCATCGACTACGTTTGGGGCGTGAGCGACCCCTGGGGCTTCAACACCAGCCTGCCGCCGTTCAATGGTGTGTCTTACCCGGTCAGCCAACACGCGGATCGCCGACATCACCGACGGCACGAGCAACACGGCGGCATTCAGTGAAATGGGCCTGGGCGACCAGTCGAACGCGATCGCGACCGAGAAGACCGACCAGTTCTGGACCCAGACCTGGCCCTTCGACACCCGACCTGGCGATCTCCCAATGCCAGTCGTTCCCGGCCTTGAACCTGTCCTACCAGGGCCTGTCGACCGATGGTGTGCCGTGGATCGAGGGGAGCACATCCGCGATGTACAACCACGTCAACGTTCCCAACATGCGATCCTGCATCTTCCCTCCTGGCCGGATCATGAATACGGCCAACAGCTACCACCCTGGCGGGGTGAACCTCGGGCTGTGCGATGGCTCGGTCCGCTTCGTCAAAAGCTCGGTCAGCTTACCGACCTGGCGCGCTTGGGTCGCGCAACGGCGGCGAAGTCATCAGTTCGGACGCCTACTGACCTGATACCCCCGAAGCCATCTGGAGGAATTGCGATGTCGAAGCAACGGACCTTTTGGTCGCAGACCACGCTGCTGGCGATTGCGGTACTATCCGTTTCTCTGGTCCAGGGGTGCGGCGGGGTCGGCCCAGCCGACCCCGTCCAGGTCGACTTGACCTTGGCCAGACCCTCGATGCCTGGCAAGCCGGCGAGGCCCTCGATTCCCTGGCCAGCCAGAGCCAGCCCATCCACGTCGCCGAGCCGAAGTGGAAAGACGGCTTCCGACTCGTGCGTTATGAGGTCGGCCATGACGTCAAATCCAAGGGTTTTGATCTGATCTGTTCGGTCGAGCTGGATGCAAGATCCCGAAGGGCAAGGAAGTCCACGAGAAGCGCGTTACATCGTGATGCAAAGCCTGAGCGGACCGTGGTGCGCTCGTTCTAACAAGCGGTGACCTTGATTGGTGCGCGTGGTCAGCCGCCGCGACGGTCTCTTTGTCGAACAGGGGGCTGGCCCACATGCGAAGCTTCTGACGACAGTCTCTTTTCGAGTATTCAGCGCGGCGCCGAGGAGGTTGTCGAATGGTTCGCGTCGGAGGCCACCGAAGCCTCGAACGCGAAGCCCAGGTGACCGCCCGGTCACGCACTTGAACGACAATCGAGTGCGCGAAGGTTGGAAAGGGAACGGAACGGGGTCATCAAAACGTGGAGGCTATTCGATGCTAGGAGTAATCAATTTCAGGATCTTGGTGCCACTGGCGGCCTTGCTCATGCCGGCCGCCGTGATAGCGGCGCCGCCCCGCGAGGGCACGGCGAGCATCGTCCCCTTGTTGAGCGATGAGGAATGCTGGCGAAAGCTACCGCCGACAGTGAAGGGAACAGGCCAGATACTGCCGCTGCCGTCCTGGGGCGGCGATGGCCGGTGCGATGCCGCGTACGACTGCCGCAATGCTACGGCTGGATTATCTACACCGGACGCGCAGTCCGCTCGGGCCGCTGCTCCGAGGAAAGATGCGATGGGTCGCCGGCCGGGCCAACCGTTGTGAATACAGCATGGCCTATGCCGATACCGACCTGCGGCGTGCGGGCATCGATGAGGCTGGGGTCCGTTCCCTGAGCGGTGATTTTGGCGACCTGCCAGAACGCGAACGGGCGGCTCTTGAATTCGCCCGCCAGATGACCGTGGATGCCTCTAAAGTCACCGATGCCGAGGTCGCACGACTGCTCGCCTGGTACGGCGAAGAGAAGGTCATGGCGATGGTTTTACTGCTGGCCCATGCCAACTTTCAGGACCGGCTCCTCCTCGCTCTTGGGTCTCCCATCGAGCCTCGCGGCCCGCTTTCTCCGCTGGACATCCACTTCGATCCGAAGGCCGATCCGCCGGTCGTTCCTCGCCGGGAGCGTTCTGGGGGACGTCCCGTCCCTGACGAACCGACGCGCGTCGACGATCCCTTCTGGCTGTCCATGAAGTTCGACGACCTCCAGGGTCGGCTGACGGAACAGCGGCGAGGCCCAGCCGTATCCGCATCCCGTCCTGGGAGGAAGTGCTGCGGGTGTTGCCGCCGGAGATCCCTCGGCCCGAGAAACCGGTTCGCATCCAATGGAGCCTGGTGACCGCGGGCTTTCAGCCCGAGTTGGCTACGGCATGGTCGGCGTGCACCCGCGCGTTTCGCGAGGAGGCGAAGCAGGACCGGGTCTTCGAGGAGAGCCTGTTCTGGATCGTGACCCGCACAATCCACTGCTTTTACTGAATGGGGCACTGCGAAATGCTGCTCGCGGTCGCGGGCCTCGACAAAACGGCACTTGATGAGCGGACACGGCGGTTGGCCAGCGGCGACTGGTCGTCGTTTTCACCTGGTGATCGGGCCGCATTTCGGTTCGCTCGGAAACAGTCCAATGAGCCCTGGTCGATCACCATCGAGGACATGAACCGGCTGATCGATCACTGCGGTACCGAACGCACCCTCGACATCCTTTTCTGGGCGTGCCGCTGCCACTACATGACCCGGGTCGCCGACGCATTCCAGATTCCTCTAGAGCGTGAGAACGTTTTTGAAGGTAACGAGCCACCTAAACAGGCGAACGAACCCCTGAACCCAATAAAACTGAGAAACGTAGCGTCCCGTAACGCAGTGCCGCTGGCTCATTGCCCTGCGCCATCCGCAATCGGCGTATGACAAGGTGAGGTAGACGCGGTCAAACGTCGTTGTCTTTAATCCCCATCCATGGACAAGCGTCGGTAACAGTCTTTCATGCCGCTTGTGCGGCACCCGGTATGATGAAAATGGCGTCGAGCTGAGGTAGTCTAGGATCTGGAGGTGGGCATCCGGTCCGTGGTCGTTTGAACAATCGAGCTTTGAGTCCGCGTGTCAGTCTAACCCGGATCTCGCTCCGAACCCGGTTGCTGCCCCCGCTCGGCGGGTGAGCACGTGAAGCAGACTGTTTGCACTGCGACATCCTCCGGTGCTCACCTCTCGCGTCGGTTATGTGTCGGTTTGACGGTGTTGGTGCGGCGGCAAACGTTCCTTGCATTAGCAACGTTGCACCTCATACCCTGATGGGGGTCTGGGGGCTGTGTCCAATCTCCTCCGCATTCCTCGCCGATATTCTCGGAGCATTTCAAGTCCAATTGGCATTGAGAGAGGAACTTGCAGCATGAACCGACCACCTGGATCGGTCCGGCGCCGAGCCACCTTGCTCGTGTCTGCGGCCATTGTCATCAGCCTGTACGTAATGACTCGCGAGCGGGCACTATCCAAGACCGAGTCAGAAGAGGTCGTCAACAACTTCCGGTTTAGCCGGACGCCGTTGCCCGAAGTGGCCAACCACCCGCCGTACAAGTATGTCCGCAAGGTCCACCCCAGCGTGCGGCACATCCGAGCATACGTGTCCACACTCGGGGCCAGTGTGTCGCTGGGCGATCTCGACGGCGACGGACTGCAAAACGACGTCGTTTGGGTCGATCCACGCACCGACCAGGTCATTTGCGGTCCCGTGCCTGGTACCGGGGCGCGTTACGAAACATTCGCACTCGACCCCGGATCGTCGTTCCCCAACTGGAACCCCGCGACGATGTGCCCTCAGAGCTCCCTGATCGCCGACTTGAATGAGGACGGTCTGATGGACGTGCTCGTCGTCCAGTGGGGCCGTAGCCCGATCGTTTATCTGCGCAGAACGCCGGCCGACTCGAAGACCCCGCCCTCGGCCGCCGAATTCGAAGCGCAGGAATTGATCAAGGGCGGCGACCGCTGGTACTCCTCAACGGCGGTTGCGGCCGACTTGGACGGCAACGGGCACCTCGATCTGATCATCGGCAATTACCTCCCCGACGGCTCCCGAATGTTCGACGAGAATGCCCAGGGGTTCGAAACCTTGCATGACTCGCTGGCGAGGTCCGGCAACGGCGGTGGTCTCCGATTTTTCCGGTTTGTGAGCGCGACCTCGGGCCAGCATCCGACGGTCCGCTTCGACCAGCAGAAGGATTCGATCGCCGAGGAACTGACCCACGGCTGGAGCTATGCAATCGGGCCCGCTGATCTCGACGGTGACTTGCTGCCGGAAATCTACGTTGCCAACGACTTTGGCCCCGACCGCCTGCTGCACAATCGCTCGACCCCCGGCCACTTTCAGTTCGTGGCCTTGCACGGAGAGCGCACGATGGGCACGCCGGCCTCGTGCGTGATCAACCAGGACTCTTTCAAAGGCATGGGCGTGGACTTCGGCGACATCAACGGCGATGGGCTGCTTGATATCTACGTGAGCAACCTGACGTCCAAGTGGGCCCTGACCGAGAGCCATTTCCTGTGGCTGAACACCGGCCAGACAGAGCGCATGAAAGACGGGATCGCTCCGTTCCGGCAAGCCAGCGAAGAACTGGGCCTGTCACGCAGTGGCTGGTCGTGGGACTGCCGGCTGGCGGATTTGAACAACGACGGCGTCCTTGAGGCGCTTCAGGCGAATGGCTTCATCAAGGGGCAAATCAACAAGTGGCCCGAACTGCAAAGCCTTGGCACCAGCAACAACCAACTCTTGCACAACCCGAAGTTCTGGCCGAACCTCCAGCCTGGCGACGACGTCAGCGGCCATGACACCTTCGCCTTCTTCGTCAGGGCCAGGGACGGCCGCTATTACGACGTGGCCCCCAAACTGAAGTTGCAGGACGGTCAGTCCATGTCCGAGGCGATGGTGACGCGCGGCATCTCCCTGGCCGACGTGGACGGCGACGGCCGGCTCGATTTCGCCGTTGCGAATCAATGGCAGCCGTCTTACTTTTACCACAATGAGTGTCCCAAGCCCGGCAACTTCATGGGGCTGCACCTGTTGCTCCCTCTGGAAAAGGGAAAGGCAACGCTCGTCGAGCCGGGTATCGGTCATCCAGTCGACGGAAATTCCGGGCCGGCCGGCCATCGGCGCCGCGGTGGCCATCCAGTTGCCGGACGGGCGTAAGCGGGTGGCCCAGGTCGACGGCGGAAGCGGCTATGCCGGAAAACGTGCCCCGGATGTTCACCTGGGTCTCGATACAATCGCCGAAGCTCCCGTAGAGATTCGCTGGCGGGACCCAGACGGCAATCCACATGAGGAAACTTTTCAATTGAAGGCGGGTTGGCACACCATCCGGCTCGGTTGGCCGGCAGATAGGAAGAGAGAGCTTTGATGACGACAACAGCCGACGCGATCACGACGCTGCAGTTTTACCCCAAGCGCAGCGCCGTGCGTCGATATTTCGCCCTGTGGTACTTCACCATTTTACTCATTGTCTGGAACATCCTCGGCCATGCTGTTTCTCGGCTTCGAGCAGTCACACATCCAACCGCTAGTCGGGCTAGCGACGGCCATCAGCCTCCAATTCCTGCTGGAGTGGATCGACGCGCGAGCCAGCGACCGCAAGCTGCGGTTCGCCGGCTCGTGGGCGGACCTTATCAACTTTCTGCCGCCTGCCATCATCCCGGGCCTGGCTGTCACGATGCTTCTGTTTCCCAACGAAAGGCTGATGCCGGTGATATTCGGCGTCGGCGTCGCCATCTGCTCGAAGGTGATTTTCCGCGCACCTGTGGGTGACGGCAAAACACAGCACATCTTCAACCCGTCAAACCTTGGGATTGTCGCCACGCTGCTTTTATTCCCCTCGATCGGAGTGGCACCCCCGTATCACTTCACGGAGAACTTGACCGGGATGTGGCACTGGGCGCTGCCCGGCTTCGTGCTGGCGACGGGCATCATCGTCCATGGGCTGTTCACGGGCCGATTGACGCTCGTTCTGACGTGGCTGGTTGCGTTTATCATCCAGGGTCAGCTGCGGAGCTGGTACTTCGGGACGTCATGGATCGTGCCCCTGACGCCGATGACAAGTGCGGCGTTCATGGTATTTACCCTGTACATGATCCCTGACCCGGCAACGACGCCGGTCAAGCCGCTGCGCCAGGCGCTATTCGCCATGGCCATCGCAGCGGTCTACGGCGTGCTCCTGGTCGAGCATGTGGTGTACGGCTTGTTCATCGCATTGGCGATCGTCTGCGCCATGCGGGGTGTGGGTTTGTACGCCTGGGCGGCATGGCAGTCCATTCGCGCAAATCAGCGAGGACCCCTCATGCTTCAGCCGGGGATGGCCGGCACCGCGAAAGGAATGTCGGCGGGTTGACGCCTGCGCCGGCGCGGCCGGGGTGGCCAATCGAACGATTGCAGGGATTGTACTATCTCATCAGATTCGAGCGCCGCGCTCAGACTTTCGCGTCATAATCGATTGCCGTGGCAGATGCTCAAGGTAACAGCGCGGCTCCGGCGGCAAAGTGAGACTGCCGATTCCGACGAAAGATGGAGGTTTACCTGACGATGCGCAGCTTGATCACGAGTGCACTGGTTCGCGCGACCAGGCAACTCGCCGAGCGTTATATCTGGACGCATCCAAGCATCGCTGAGACGTTTCGTTGTCGGCCGACGTACCAGGCTTCGTTCAAGAAGACCTGGCTGTCTCTCATGTGGGGCGGCGAGGCCGGTACACGGCGATTGCGGGAGTCGATCGCCGTAGCAATTTCGGCGGCTAATCAGTGCTTCTACTGAACGTCAGAGCATCTGCTCTTCCTGCAGGCTGCAGGATCCGATTTCGGTAGAGCACACGACTTGGTCGATGCCGTCGCGGAGGCAATCCGAGCTCCGCACGACGGACAGGCATCCGGAGATATCCGTATAGTTAGACATCATAACTCAAGTATCAAATAATGGGTTCGCCCGCCAGGCGTCCGGTACTGGATCCAGAGCGGATCGCCGAGCGCGTCGAGCGTGCTGGTTGTAAGAGTCCCGAGAGCTTGCTCGTGGCGCTCGCGGCGCACGCGACGATCGCCTCACCCGTAAGAGACGTGGATGTCGACTGGATCGCCTCGGCCGCGGCCCGTATCGGCGACGCGGATCTCCTGCTCGAGACGGCCGGCGTCGTGTTCGCGTTCAACACCATCAATCGCATCGCCGACGCGCGCCGGGTGCGGCTTGAATACCGCTTCCTTCGCGAGTTGAAGCCGATTCGGGGCTGGGTCGAGCGTCGGTTGGCGTCGCTGACCGGTCTGGCTTATGACTTGTCTTACAAGCATCAGCCCCGTCACTCGCCAGCAGAACTGCTGGATCGGCTAGGTGTCCTGTTTGAGCGTCTGGGTGCACCGGCTGTGCCCGACGTCTTCAACTGGTTGAGTCGATCGCCAGTGGTGCTCGAGGGGGTACTTGAGATGATCGAAGTCAACGTCACGAGTGCCGGGGTCCGTTTCGACCTTTTGAAAGAAGCGGCGGCGATCGCCGTGGCATCTCGGGCGATGTCGGGTTCCGGCCTGAGTAGGGCGGTCGATCAGTGGCTGTCCCAGGGATCGTTGCCCGATTCGAATACACTCCTCTCGTGGGCTGCTCCGTCAGGTGTCGCCTCCGATTCGGGTCTCGTGTCGGCGTGTCGCCGATATGCGTGGCAGGTGGCGAACGCGGCCTACACGATTAGCGATGAACAGATCCGCAAGATCCGTGCGCTTGGGCTCTCAGACGCCGAACTACTTGATCTCACACTCGCCACTGCGCTATTCTCCGCGTTGGCCATCATCGAACCGATCAGCGCGGCCGTCGCGCCGATACCGATCGCCGGGGGGCAGAGGTCAGCAGTCGACACGAATACCTGGCGTTTCATAGCGGAATGCAGATGAGTGGGAAGGTTCTGGATCGGTTCGGTGGTTGATGGCGTGGGGCGGGTTTCCTAACCCGCCTGGATGCGCGTAAAGAGGGAATCAGCGGGTTAGGAAAGCCGCTCCACAGTGTCGAGGATGCGCTTTCGGAGATCTCAGAACAGGTGGGCATAGGTCACCTCTCAATTAGAGATCTCCTCTCAAGTCGTGTGCCAAATAATCGTTCGGCGCTCTAAATGGGTCAAGTTTAGCGGATCTACCGACGATAACACTTTGAGTGTACGCAGGGCGCCTCGGCCTCGAGGCGACGGAAGTCGCGCTCCCTGACAGATTTCGAAAGACTGTCCATGGCCGATTCGGGGTCGGCGTCCGACGCTCCGGCGTCGGTCGTTGCAACAAGTTGTCGTCCTCCTGGCCGTCTGGCCTTGTGTCAGCGGCTGTGTAGGACCCAAGGCCGTCCGCTACACCCGCATGCGGTACAACGAGGTGATGCGTGACACCAACGACGAACAGCTCTTGATGAACATCGTGCGGCTCCGCTATGCCGACTCGCCGATCTTTATCGACTTGCCGAACATCACCAGCCAATTCGAAATGGCCGGTAGCGGCAGCTACCTGGGTGGTTACGGCAACCAGTATCGTGGGCCGGTCGAGCCTCGGGATCGGCGAGCTGTCCCTCCGCGACACGCCGACCTTGAGCTACCACCCACGTGAGGGGCGGGAGATCGCCAAGGCACTCCTGACTCCTCTGTCGGCCGACCTATTCATCGTTGTCAACGCGGGCGCCAATCTCGAGCAGCTCATGCTATTCGCCATCAACGACTTCAACGACGTACCCAACGCCCCCGGTGCCACGCTCCTGATGCCTCAGGTCGCTGGCGACAACTCGCTGTACATTCACGGTATTCGGCTGCTCGCGTCGCTTCGGGCTCGTGACGCGACCGAGTTGGGGTTCGGGACAGACGACGACGCCGATGACGCTTCGGATCCAATTCCTAAAAGCTCTGTCCAGGGTCGCGACCTCCTGAACGCCGCAAAGGACGGGTACGTGTACCGCGCCAAGGGCGAGGACAATATGACATTGCTCAAGCGGGAAAAGGGGCTCTTCCTCAAAGTTCGCGAACCCTATGTACACTCCCCCGAAATGGCGGAGGTCGCGCGGATCTTCCACCTGACCCCCGGCCTGAGCAAATACCGGATCAAGTCGGAGTTGAGCGAGGAGGCTAATCTCGACCCCGCAAGCCCGATGCTAGCGGACACGATCTATCTCAACTTACGATCTGTCTTGCAGGTCATGACCTTCCTCTCTAAGGGTGTGTGTGTCCCGGAGGAGCACTTGCAGTCGGGTATCGCGCCGGTGACGCTTGGCCCGGACGGATTGCCATTCGATTGGACAAAGGTCACGGCCGGGAACTTCTTCGTCCATGCGCAAAAACGCCGGCCCCGCGATGCTGAGGTGGCCGTGCATTACCGGGGGTACTGGTTCTTCATCGCCTCGAACGATGTGAAGTCTCGCGCGGCTTTGGCCATCCTTGAGATCCTTTTCTGCGCTTCAAGAATCGGACGGCAAGAGCGCCGGTCCGCTGCTCACACTTCCGGTCGGCGGGTGAGGTGACTCTCCAGGAACTCGGCCGCTCCATGATCTCGGCTCGAAATTCCGCACGAGATTGCTTGGCACAATTTGCTCCGCACAGCCCATCACAGAACGAGATTACCGCCAGGACGAGGCTGATGCGAAGTTGGGCATGACCGGGACATACGGCACAACCAAGTGTCTCCAGCACTTGATTCGCGCCGCGGCCGTCCCCTTTCCCTCGGTCTTCGGCCGAGCTCTCGCCGAGAGGCGATGTGGTCAATGGCGAACAGCGTACGGCGAACTGAATTAAGAGTGAACCGCTACAGGGAAGGACGATTACCACGGTGACGACCAGATTGCGGAACGCGGCGGGTCGGAGCGGGCGCTGGTTCGATCGTGAGCCATTCGCCCGTCGTCTCGACGTGTGCGACCGGGACACCCTGACTGTCGACCCAAAGTGAAAGGAGATCGTGATCTCGCACGAGCCGGACTTCGTGCCAGGATTCCCGATCGCCGGAGATCTTTGCTTCCCGGTCGGGCACGCGTGCTGAGAGTGCGGGGGTCGCCAGAGGATGACCGGCGATTCGGATCCGGGCGAGATCGCTCGACCACGCAAGGACGTCGACCTTCAACTCGAAATCCGACGGGAGAACCAGGGGAATCGTGTACGAAAGTGAGCGTGGATCCGGCGACAAAACCATGGGTTTTGCGATCAGGCTGGCGATCCGAAAGGTATGGGGCGGCGTGTGCAGGGTCTCCCTTTCTGCCAAAGTTCAATCGCGCTTGCGTTCGGCCAGCGCAGGCATAGGCAGGCGGCCATGACCGAGGTCCCGATCACGGCCACCCTGAGCGTCCACGACCACGACCTCGGCGCTTGAGCCTCAAATCGAAATGGGCAGCGCAAGAGCATCAACATGCGCTGAATGAGCGGGGATTGGCCTGCTTGATCCTGGCCGGGAGACCAGGCTGGCTCAACTCCGTCTTCGCGTGGTTCCGCAGCCGAGCTGAACGATCGAGACTCCGCTAACGCCAGCAGCGAAGCGGCGTACCCGGCGGACGTCCCATAACCGATCGCCGCGAAACGATCCGCCAGAAACTCTTGATCAATCAGAAGTTGCGACCGAAGCCACCAGACCTGAGGGAGGAAAAACCAGAGCGTCTGAGCGAGGCTCGCGGCCGTGCCGAACCACGGGTCCGATCGTTCCGCATGGGCGATTTCGTGTAACAACGTCAGCCGCAAAAGCTCACCGTCGTCGTCGAGCTCGTCAAACGATCGGGGGATCAAGATGGCAGGGCGGAGCAGCCCCACGATCACTGGTCGATTGATCCGACTCGATACACGCAAGGCGGCTAGGCTTCGCCCGGTTCCTCCGTCGATTTGCAGTCGATCAAATATCGCCTGCGCGGATGCGGACGGTGTTTCGAGAGTGTCGGATCAGCCATCGCACTCCCCAACAACCGAGTATGAACCAGCCGAGCCCAATGCTCACGGCAACCAGGTCGATTAGGGTGAGACAGTGCGCTCCAGCCATTTGCCAACTCGTGCCAACTCGGCTGAGAAACCGCCGGAAAGGAGCCAGGATACACGGTCACGCGGGGACCCGGACGCCGAAGTGGGTGTCTTCTGGTCGGGATTGAAGATCAGTTGTGCCGGGACGAGATCGGATCGAATGATCGTGTCCGTAATGTCCAGCCTAGGCAACGGTGCCAGGGCGACCATCGGAATCATCGTCAATGATGAGAGAAGGGCGACCCGAGCGATTCGGATCCGTCGTGCGGGCTGTCGACAGAGGAGCATCGCCAGGACGACCAAACTGAGAAACAACGCGGTCGACACTGTCGCATCAAAGAGGACGAGACCAATGCGATCGAGCCAGACCCACATGAGCAAGGCCCTGTCGAAGAATCGGCTGCGAGCACGACGTCCCGAAGGATGTCGGACTGACGCTCACAAACAGACGCAAAAGTACCGCGGAGAAAATGGTCTCGGGGCGTATCCCGTTTCGCCACTACTTGATTGTAGCGGTTTCCCGGTCGCGACGGTTCCATTTTCTCCACGATCTCTACCGGAATGAACTTTGCGCCACGTCGTTGAGATTCTTTAAGCCTCCTCGGTGGCGTACTCCTCATCCAGCGCGGGTTGGAGGAGCGAGTTTTGCTGCGCCTCGTCGATCATGGTCCGTAGCCGGTCCAGCTCTTCGGGCGTCGGCGACTTCGAATCCAGCAGGGCGACCATCACTCGGTCCAAGGCCCCGTCAAACACACGATCCACGAACCGACGGGTCAACTCCCTGATGGTTCGCTCGGACGTTTTCTTGGGAATGTAGATGAACGTCCGACCTTCCACAACGTGTCGCACGAGACCTTTCTTGTCCTCCATGATGTTGAGAAGGGTCTGCACCGTGCTGTAAGCCACCGGACCCGCACTTTTGTTTAGGTCCTCTTGCACTTCACGGACTGTCGCCCGACTCCGAGCCCATAGAATCTTCATGATCTCGAGCTCACGGTCGGTCACCATCTGAGTCTTGGCACGATTCACCTCCGGAATGACTCGAAAAACGAGAATAATCATGATCGTAACGTAACGTGCGACACTACAATACGCAACCCGAAGCAACTCGGAATTGCGATCGATCGAATCAACGGCGACGATCGTACGCCTGGGAGACTGAGCGTCACACTGGGTAAAATCCGGTGACCATGCACAGCATGTCCCACAACAGCCCGATTCTCGTTCTTCCTAAACCCTAAGTGGTTCATCAAGATCACAGGCAGTTAAACGAACGAATGAATTCGGCCAGTCGTTCGACGAGCATGCCTGGGAATTGGGAACACCAGCGGCGATTGTGTGGCGAAGGATCGGGTCAGGACTGGATAGAGGATGGTCTGCCGGGCCGAACAGTTGGCGGTCAAAGACCGCCCCGTTTCACGGAGCAACCGACGTGACGTGTGGGAGGCCGTGGGCGGCAGCCGTTGCGACGAGGTGAACTGCGGGTTGGCGGTCGTGTCTGGCTGTCGCGGTGTATTGTGTGTTTGTTAGAATCCATAACCAGGTCGGCCGCAGGCGCCCGGCCCACCGAGTTACGCTCTTGGAGAGACTCAACGAACCGATGACGCGAATCTTCATTTACGACACGACGTTGCGCGATGGCAGCCAAGGTGAGGGAGTCAACTTCTCGCTCGAGGACAAGCTGCTGATTACAGCCCGGCTCGACGAAGTGGGGTTCGACTACATCGAGGGTGGTTATCCTCTATCCAATCCCAAGGATGCCGCTTACTTCCGCGCGGTCCGCGATCTGGATCTGAAGCACGCCAAGATCGCGGCATTCGGGATGACCCGGCGGCGTGACATCGCCGCCGAGGACGACCTGGGAATGAAGGCTTTGGTCGGCGCGGGCACACCGGCGATCGCGATCGTGGGCAAGAGCTGGGACCTGCACGTTCACGATGTGCTGGGCGTCTCGCTCGAGGAAAACCTGCGCATGATCGGTGAGTCGGTCGGTTTTTGTGCCTCGCACACAACCGAGTTGATCTATGACGCCGAGCATTTCTTCGACGGATTCAAGCGCAATCGCGATTATGCGTTGCGAACCATCCAGGCGGCTGCAAACGCCGGCGCGAGCTGGATCGTGCTCTGCGACACTAACGGCGGTGCGCTCCCCGAGGAGGTTGCCGAGGCCGTTGCTCAGGTCGGCAAGGAGGTCGCGGTCCCGCTCGGCATCCATACCCACAATGATGGCGATCTCGCCGTCGCCAATTCATTGGCCGCCGTACGTCGTGGCGCGCGACAGGTGCAAGGAACCATCAACGGCTTGGGTGAGCGCTGCGGCAACGTCGACCTATGCAGCGTGGCGGCTAATCTGGCGCTGAAGTATCCGGAGTATCTGGTGCTCTCGCCCGGCCAACTCGAGCATCTCACGGAGCTATCCCGGTACGTCTACGAGACGGCCAACATGAACTTCCGGCCGAGCCAGGCCTTTGTCGGCACCAGCGCGTTCGCCCACAAAGGGGGGATGCACGTTCATGGCGTCCGCAAGAACGCGAGCAGCTACGAACACATCAACCCCGCGACTGTCGGCAACGAGCGCCGGGTACTGATCAGCGAACTGGCGGGTAAATCCAATATCGCCGAGAAGTTGAGAGAATACGGATTGGAACACGATAGCGAAGTCCTGGCTCGCGTGCTGGATCGCGTGCAAGACCTGGAGAACGAAGGTTATCAGTTCGAAGCGGCCGAGGCATCGTTCCTCCTCCTGGTCGGGCGACTTACCGGGCGTAATCGTCCGTGGTTTCGAACTGGAAGCCTTCCAAGTCAGCGTAAATGGTAAGCTCGGCCAGGATAATGCAACCTCAACGGAAGCCGCAGTCAAGCGCAGGGTAGACGGCATCCTCGAACACACGGTCAGCGAGGGGGACGGCCCAGTCAACGCGCTCGATGGCGCCTTACGAAAGGCCCTCGAAGGGCACTATCCGCGGTTGAAGGAGATGAGCCTGGTCGATTACAAGGTTCGCGTCATCAACGCCCGCGCCGGCACCGCCGCGCGTGTCCGAGTTGTGATCGTGAGCAAGGACGATGTCGAAGTTTGGGGAACCGTGGGCGTATCGGAAAACGTCATCGAAGCGAGCTGGCTGGCCCTGGTCGACTCGTTTGAATACAAGATCGGCAAGGACGCGCGGGCCGTCACTCCTATCCGCGCCGGTGCTTCCCGGATCAAAAAGCTAATCCTTTCCAACCGATCCAAAAGGAGACCGCCATGAGGGAAACCGTTGCGTCGTCAGAGCTTTCCCAGCTCACCACGGTTGAGTTCACTCGCTACTTTCGCCACCTGGCCGCACGCGTCGAAAAGGCAGCACGCTCGATCACCGAGGATCAGCTCTGGACCAAGCCGTTTCCGTTCGGCAACAGCATCGGCCACCTCATCTTGCATCTGACGGGCAACCTCAACCATTACATCGGTTCGATCGTCGCTGGCTCTGGCTACGTCCGGCACCGCGAACACGAGTTCACCGACCCGTTGCACTATCCTCTGGAAAAGCTCCTCGCCGAGTTTCAAAAGGCTGTCGAGATGGTCGTGCGGACGCTCGAAGCGCAGACGGACGCAACGTTCGCGATCCCGGTGCCCGACCAGTCGCCGATTCAAACCCGCCTTGGCCTCTTTCTCGTCTGCGCGGCCCACCTGAATAACCACATCGGGCAAATGAGCTACCTGGTCCAGGCGGCTCCGGGCGAGCACCAAGGAGCCGCCGGTATGGTGAACCGGCGTAGAACGGCAGCATTCCGTTCTTCCGACATTGCTATCGGTCGGAACGAACGGCAATGAACTACCGTTGGCACGATTGTCGAAACCGGCCAATCTGGTAAGCTGACACAAGAATCGTCCCTCGATTCCGTCGATGTGGGATGATTCGTTCGCTGGAGGACCGACGCAATGAGCTACAAGGTCAAGCTGACTGACGACGTGGTGAAGAAGCTCAGCGGATGGCGCCTATCCAAATATGAAGCCGGTGAAGTCCGCAAGGGGCTTGGTGCTCTGTCATCCGACCCGAAACTCCTCCTGCTCCGCGTCGGTCCGCCGTATGACGCCCTCCAGTATGACTTGATCATCACGGGTGGAGGGCCGCCGCGTCGGGATGCGCTTTACTCCTTCACGGTCCGCTACGGTGCGGACGAGCAGACATTGTTCGTGGTGGACTGCGAACTCATCGTCGAACAACGCCCTCCATTAACGTAAGCCGAGCACATAGCGGCGATGCGGATCAGCGCCCGGTCATCCGTCTCTAAAGAGTCGCAATAGCATGAACCTCGCCGAACTCCCCAAACAATATGACCCCCAGGAGGCCCAGGCCCGTTTTTACGACTTCTGGGTTGAGAAGGGCTATTTTCACGCCGATCCCCACAGCGGCAAGCCCCCATATTGCATCGTGATCCCGCCACCTAACGTCACCGGTGCCTTGCACTTGGGCCATGCGCTCAACAACACGCTCCAGGACATCCTGATCCGGTGGCGGCGGATGAGCGGTGACGAGGTCCTCTGGATGCCCGGCACCGACCACGCCGGTATCGCCACACAGGCTGTCGTCGAGAGACGCCTGTTCGAGGAGACCAAGAAGACTCGCCACGACCTGGGACGAGCCGCCTTGGTCGAGCGAATCTGGGCCTGGAAGGATGAATACGAGAAGCGGATCTTGAGCCAGCTCCGATTGATGGGTTGCTCGTGCGACTGGGACCGGACCCGTTTCACGCTTGACGATCTCTGTTCGCGCGCCGTCCGCCGCACGTTCTTCAGCCTGTTCAAGGCCGGCAAGATTTTTCGAGGCAAGCGGCTCGTCAACTGGGACACTCAGCTCCGCACGGCCGTCGCCGACGACGAAATCTACTACGAGGAAGTCTCGGGCCATCTCTGGACCATCAAGTACCCGGTCGCCGAATCGCCCGGCGGCGAAGTCTTGCACATCGCCACGACTCGGCCTGAGACGATGCTGGGAGACACTGCCGTCGCCGTCCATCCGGATGACTCGAGGTACAAGCACCTGATCGGCCACGAGGTCGAACTGCCGCTGACCGGCCGTCGCATCCCGATCATCGCGGATGGAATGCTCGTCGACCCGGCGTTTGGCACCGGCGTGGTCAAAGTGACTCCGGCCCACGACCCGAACGATTACCAGGCCGGCTTGCGCAACAAGCTGCCCATGATCAACTTGCTCAACCCGGACGGGACCTACAACGAGAACGCCGGCAAGTACGCCGGCATCGATCGATTGGTGGTTCGGAAGCGGGTCGTCGAGGACCTCAAGGCTCTCGACCTGCTCGAGCGAGTCGACTCGTATCAGGTTCGCCTCAACCACTCGGACCGGAGCAAGACGCCAATCGAACCTTACCTTTCGGATCAGTGGTTTGTCCGCATGGGTGACGACGCCGATGGCTCCCCCGGCTTCGCGAGCCAGGCGATGGATGCCGTGACTTCGGGTCGGATCAAAGTTCATCCGGAGCGATATGCCAAGAGCTATCTCGACTGGCTCGGTGAGAAGCGCGACTGGTGCATCAGCCGCCAACTCTGGTGGGGACACCGGATTCCGATCTGGCACTGTGAGAGCTGTACCGAGGACGACCTACGCCGGGCCTTCGGCGAAAAAGCGGGCGTCGCCTGGCGTCGCGGTGAGTCGGGCGGTTGGCTGGTCTGCGCGGAGAGCGACCTGAGCTCGGACGCGATGGGACCAACGCACGCCTTGGTCCAGGATCCGGACGTTCTCGATACCTGGTTCAGCTCGGCCTTGTGGCCTCATTCGACCTTGGGCTGGCCGGAAGAAACGCCCGAGCTGGCGAAGTACTACCCGACCAGCGTGCTGTCGACAGCTCGCGACATCATCACGCTCTGGGTGGCGCGCATGGTCATCTTCGGCCTCTTCAACACGCAGGAAGTCCCGTTTCGCGACGTTTACATCCACCCGATCATTCAGGACGGGCTAGGACGCCGGATGTCCAAATCGCTAGGCAACGGCGTCGACCCGATCGACATCATCGAGATCTACGGCGCCGACGCCTTGCGCTACACGATGGCCGCCGGCGCGACCGAGACCCAGGACCTGCGAATCCCGGTCGAGAAGCTCAAGCTTCCCGACGGCCGCACCACCAACACGTCGGAACGGTTCGAACAAGGGCGCAATTTCGCCAACAAGTTCTGGAACGCCGCGCGGCTTGTGTTAATGAATTTGGAGGGCTTCGAGCCGGGACCGATCAGCCGGGAATCTTTGGCGATCGAGGATCGCTGGATTCTTGACGGACTGGATCGAACGATCGCGGCGGTGACGACCAACCTGGAGCAGTATCAATTCGCCGATGCGGCCCGCCAGTTGCGCGACTTCACGTGGGAGGACTTCTGCGACTGGTACCTCGAGTTCGTGAAGGGCCGGCTCCGCGACCCGGCGGCGCGTCCGGCCGCCCAACGGGTCTTGGCAGCGATCTTGGGCGTGCTCTGCCGGCTCTTACACCCGATCATGCCGTTCGTCACCGAACAGGTCTGGCAGGGATTGAACGGCCTGGCGCCTGTGCGTGGATTTACCGAGATAAAGGCCGCCGAGGAGAGCGTCTGCATCGCGACGTGGCCACGTCCGCTGGGATGGGAAGACCCGCCGGCCCGGCAGATCGTCGACCATTGGTGCGAGGCGATCAAGGCGATCCGCAACTTGAAGGCTGAGCGGAACGTTCCCGACAAGGCTCTGATCGCGCCGATCATCGTCGCCCAAGGGGCAGTCGCCGCGGCGCTGCGACAAGGCGAGCCGTTCTTGCGCAGTCTTTTGTCGGCCGAGTCGGTGACGATCGTTTCCCACGCGAATCGGCCGCTCGACTGTGCGGTTTCGGTCCTGCCCGATGCCGAGATCATCCTTCCTTTGGAGGGTTTGATCGATCCGGAGGCGGAGCGGGCCAAACTGCGCAAGAGCCTGGCCGACCTCGAGCGTCAAATCGGCGGACACCGCGCCAAACTGAATAACGAGTCGTTCGTGGCGCGGGCACCAGCCGAGGTCGTGGAACAAACCCGCGCCAAGCTTGTCGAGCTCGAATCGCAGCGCGACGCGATCCAGAGCCTGTTGGATCGTGTCTGACTTCCCGAATTCAATCGCGACCGGGGGTTGATGTCGCGGTCTGTTGCGTTGACGGTTCGCGGCGAGTCTTCTATGATCGGAAACAAGCGATTGATTGCGCCAGCTTGCCGGGGTGAGGACGTACAGGCCTTCCGTCCGAGTGATCGACTCCGACTCCCCCTGACCTCCGAGTCAAAAAGTGAGAGTGCCGTGGCGGTTCAGATGGAGCTCACGCGGATCATAATGAATGAGACCAGCGATTCGCATATCATCGTCTTGAAAGAGGTGGATGGCGATCGGAGGTTCCCGATCGTCATCGGCGTGTTCGAAGCCTCGAGCATCGACCGCAGGGTGAGGAACCAGGCGTCTTCGCGTCCGCTGACTCACGACCTGCTGGCCAACACGATCGATCTCTTGGGAGGCGATCTGCAAGACATTTATATCAATGAGTTGCGCGAGCATACGTATTACGCCAAGCTCCGTATCAAACATGAGGGTGAGCTTGTCGAGGTTGACTCGCGGCCCAGCGATGCGATCGCGCTGGCCGTGACCGTCGATGTACCGATCTACGTCGCCGACGACATCCTCGACGAAGTCGCTCCTCAATAGTCAGTCAGCCAGGTGGGATAACTTGGGGGGCGTCTTGTTCGCGCCCTGCGCTTCGCTTGATTTGCAGTATTTCCGAGGAGGGGTGCCAGAGTGGTCGATCGGGACGGTCTTGAAAACCGTAGATGGTGCAAGCCATCCGTGGGTTTGAATCCCACCCCCTCCGCTTGAGAATTTCCGCTGCAATCGACTCGGAGATGAACTTACAATTCGTAAGGGCCCGACGAGCTCCGATCGCGCCGGCGTGGCGGAATGGCAGACGCTGAGGACTTAAAATCCTCTGGGCGGGAACGCCCGTGTGGGTTCGATTCCCACCGCCGGTAATAGCTACGTCGTTCGCTCGCTCGCTCACCGAGGGGCAGGTCGTCGCGATCCTCGGCGATCGAGGCGCTTGCCCATCACAGGAAACGGGCGTGTCGCTCGTCAAAGCCTCGTGAAGCGTGGCGCACTCGTGACCGTGCGCCGAAAAGGCCCTCGGCAAAAAGGAATTCGTCCACATCTCGCTATGCAGCTTCGAGTTCCGCTTGGGCGCCGGAATAATCGGAAGTTCGAAAAATCGCTCTAACCCTATGCGGATCATCAACTTCCACCTGGGCGCCCGCATTACCGGCACGTTCGGACATTTTGTCGTATCTCTTGAAGCACCATCATATTACGATTGGGCGCCTGCATAACCGGCCCAGTTTAACAATCTAACGTATGTTGAATGTCCACATCGAGTTATGCTCCGGCGCCGGACTAATCCGCATAAAGCGACCCTTGGCGGAGCATTGCCATATGTAGTGATTTAGTATGTGCTTACGGCTGGGCGCCTGGATAATCGCGGTCGAGCGTTATAACCGCGACTTTCTTATGCCTTCGGCTTATTGGTTGACGGCATGCCCGTGGTGGCGCCTTCCGCTTTGAGTGTGACGACGCGGTCACCGCCTCTCCGCTCAAAATTGATGGAGATTCCATGCAGTCGAAGCTGGGGAGCAATGCGGCGCAATTCGCTGCCGAACTTGCTGATCGTTTTGGGCCAGCGCGGTCCGAGCGTTTGGCCCGTGACTTTCACGACCGCGTTGTAGAGATCTTGGGGTTTGCCCGACCAGTAGACTCCCTTGCGTGCGAGAGCGATCACGACAGTCGCCACCGGCGAATCTTCGAGCAGTATCTGTGTCGCCTCCTTGCGGTTGTCCTTGTAGGTTGTTATGAACGTGTCAGCGCCCCACCCCAGGCCCCGGCTGGTCGCTTCACCCCACTCGGCGTAGTCAGCCATGCGCGGCAAGTCCGTCAGATTTTCCGTGCTGCTCGGAAGTCGCGAAAACGGGGCAGGTATGGGGGTCGATCAGGAGACGAAGGATCCTGGCCAGCGTGCTCTTGCCGGACGACAGCTCGCCGTTCAAGACCAGGATCGGATACGGGCCGACCGGCCGCAGCCGCCGCCGTCAGCCAGGCCACCACGAGGCGGAAATCAGGCTCCGTGAGATTGACGTACGACCGCAACAGGTCGATCGAGCCGTCGCGGGCCGGCACGGGCAGCCCCAGAAGTCCCCCGGGGCGGCGAAAGTGGACGCCGGGACGATCGGGACTTTTCTACTTTGATGACCCGAAGCGGACCTGACGCCCCGGCGAAATCCGTCGGGCGAGTCCGCGATTAAGCGGGAACGTACGTCAGCCTAATCACGTCCTCGCCAACGAGATCGCTGGTCACAAGGCGGAGCGGCGGCCGAGGGCCGGAGAAGAATGGCTTGCCGCGACCAAGTACGATGGGGTGGAGGTAAAGTCGATACTCATCAATAAGACCAAGGTTGGTTAGGCTTCCTGCCAAGTCTGGTCCGGCAACTTCAATCTCCCCAACTGGCCGTGCCTTCAGCCCACGTATCACCGCCTCGATGTCATCTTCGACAAGTGTGGCGTTGGGTCCGACCGACTTCAACGTGCGCGACACAACCCACTTCGGCTGGCTCCGCCACGCCGCCGCGAAGTCGTGGTCCTCCGCGCCCCAACGCCTCTCGTGAAGGGAGGGTCTGCGCACACCACGATTCCCGCTCTCAGTCCTACTCGATTCGAGCCACACCATTGCCCGGCTTCGGGAACCGGACGAACACCTCCGGGTCGTGTCCCGGGATAATCAATCGAGGGTTGGTCGCGAGCTGCTTCATCCGGTCCTGCGCAGCCAGGTTTGACTTGGCATCGAGCGTAACCGCGATCGGCACGTGCTTGTCGAGGTTCTCGTACAGATAGACGTTGTCCGACGCCACCACCATGCGGCCCGACTTCGTATTTACGCCCACGTACTGCGACGCGAACGTGTGCTTCCCTCCGGTGTAAACCGTCACTCCCGGTATGATCTCCTTGGCGTCGCCGTCGACCAGACGAACACGGCCCTCGGTGTTCAGCTTCACCAGGGCCGAGACGTCATCCTCCAGCTTGGTCGGCGCGTCTTTACCGGATGGCGGCTTGACCTCGCGCGTGTAATGATTGAACTCATCTTTCTGGATCCAGACCGTTGCCTTCGGAAACAAATCGACACCATCGACGTGATCCGAGTGCATGTGTGTGACGATGACGTCGGTGACCTCTTCCGGCTTGATCCCGAGTCGCCCAACCGCCCGGTCGGGTCGAGTGTAGTCGGCGATCCCTTCGAACTCCTTGAAGAACTGCGGTCGGTAGAACCCGGCATCGACCAGGACCGTCCGCCCGTCTGGGCCTTTCAGTGCCCAGACAGTCATGGCGAGGTCGACCTTCCGCTGCGGTTCGGCCCCCTGCACGAGAAAAGAGACTGGACAGCCGGGCAGCGTGCCATACCGGACAGCATACACCTCGTAGGGCGGCGGCTCGTCGGCCCGTGCGTCGAGCCCATAGAGGCCGCTGACTCCAGTCATGACGATGAGGGCGAGGAACCGTCGATGTGGCATGAAAAGCTCTCAAGACAGAACGGGGATAGGCCGTGTAGTCGGACACAGGCTCGACAACGACGCCGCGCCATAGTCGGTGTGCTAATAACCAGGGGTCCGCTTGTGGCCGGGAGCGAAATCGAACGACTGGTCCGGAGCAAGCATTGCGGTCATTTCACAATTTTACCTGATTGGACAATCTTAGAGCTACGTTTACCTTTTCGAGGGGTTGGGCATTAATAGCCAAACTGTATCTTTTGGCCATCCCACCAGATGCACGCTTCATCGTCATCCCACGACTCGCGGCGAGCCGCATGGCCGGTTCCCGGTCCGCGCTTAATGGCGTCTACTGCCTCTCGATAAGTCATGGCGTTTACCCCAACTGTTGATCCTCGGCGGCACTCGAATCGGAATCTGCTTGAGATACTTCGCTTCACCAGACAAGTCAAACGTTAACACCTCGGTTACAACCACGCCATTGGCTGCATGCAAGATGCGGCTTGACATCGGCGTCAAAAAGCTGTCGCATCAAGCGGATTATTTACCCATGACCATGCCGCCAACATGATTGCATGCTCGACAGTTGGCATTTCGTCCCGCGGGCTAGCGAACCCCCGATAAAGACGGTAGCATGGAGGCACCGTGCCGTGCGATCTCGCCGTCACCGACTCGCGGGAATCAGTCGGCGAGAATTAATCGATTGTTTCACATTTTCTGGGATTTCACATCAGTGAAACACGAGATTGTCGTATCGTTCTCATGGACCGAACGAGATTACGTCGCGGCAAGCCGGGCTGTACCCATCATCCAACGCACGGGGTGCATCTCCCGCATGGCGCAGACCGGGTCCTTCGTCTTCTTGCACCTGCTCCTCCTGGCCGGACCCTTCGTCGCCCTCCTCTACTTCTCCGGAGCCCGCGGCAGCAAGGACCCCATCACCCGCGACGTCGTCGGATCCAGCGCCGTCTTATCGCTGATCGCCGCCTGCTTCCTCTACGCCAACTGGTACGGCGTACGCGGGAAGCTGGCGCGGGCCTTCCTCTCATCGAATCTTCATACTATGAAAATGTCTTATAAATTCGATCAACAGTCCATCGAAGTGTCGAGCACGTCTGCCGAATCGAGGTCCCAGTCGAACTTCGCTTGGAATCTCGTCGATCGCTTCGTCGAGTTCCGGGACGGCTTCCTGCTCCTCACCGGTCCCTCGGGGTACTGGGTCCCCAAGAGTGCGTTCACAGAGCCGTTCGAGGAAGTGGAGCTGGCCGAATTGGCGAAATCGCGGGCTAAGAAATATGAATTTGCCGACAAGTCTGCGGGATCATAAATCTTATGAAGCCAACACCGATTCGCCTCGCGGAATACTGGTCATCGGAACACTTTCGACCGGCCGACCACTCCTCGAAAGACTACAGCCTCGACTTTTGGTTCGGATAACCACGGGTTATTCGAACTAAAAGCAGGGGGTGGACGATGGGCAACGATGCGAGCATGGAGTTAGCGGTTGTCAACGAAGTCGGGGCTGATCCCATCCCGGCATTCGCGGGTGTGCTGCCCGCCGACCTCCGCGAGCAGATGACGCGGGCCGTCAAGACGTGGAAGCTCCGCACCCCGACCCCCCATACCCGCCGGGCGTATGAGAGCGACCTCGAGCAGTTCCTCGTCCATGCCGGTATCGAAGCTGGTGAGAGTGGTCACGATCATCGATGGATTGTGGTTCAAGATCAGCGATGGGGAATGTCCCGTCCCGTAGGCGGCCTTCGGAAGTACCGGTGGCCTCTTTCTCTGGGCCGTTTGGCGTCGTCGCTGGCAGTTCGGTCGGTGCGACGCCCCCCTCGGAGAAGTTGCTCAGGGATTGAGATTCTCCCATCGATTAACTTGGCCTTGTGACTCGTCGTGTCTTCATGGATCTGTAATGCGGATAGCGCAGGAGGGCTTTTGACATTACCCGATGTTCCGCCATCGGTCTGCTACCCCAGCGGGCGTCGTCGGCAACGGCGAGGTCCGAAGCCTGGGGGACAATGGAGCCTCGATCCTTGGATCGGCCGGGAATGCGCGAGCTGACTCGGCGACTGCCAGCATCACGGCGGTCGGGACCTAGCAGTCCGGGACAGGGTCAACTCAGGTGAAGTGCCGATAAAGGCCGTGATAATCAACAAGCCAAAGATGCTGTCAGGCTTGGACCAAAAGGTACGTGGTCAGGCACTGGGGGCTGGCCAATCCCCCGTCGCGGATGATGCACCACCGGCCGATAGGCACGACCTAACTCCCGGGTGATCCAGAAGATGAACGAAGTAACCCCGTTGTCTCCCCGCAAGGGAAGGCGAACTGCAAAGAACGCTGATGAGGCAGCGGCGGAGGGATGAGGGAACAAGCCAATGCCGATCGGTAGTCGACCGGATAGAGGGTGAGTCCGCCCACGGACGAGATCCCCTCGCCGCGAAAGCGGGCTGACGTCCCTCGGGTGTTCCGTCACGAGAGAACCTTGGCTAACCGACAAAGGGAGACAAGCAGACATGTCGGCGGTAGAAATACACGCTGGTGCGGCTCCCGATCCGATGCTCGACTGGCACTCCATCGACTGGAGGAAAGTCTGGCAGACGGTCCGTCGGCTCCAGGCGCGTATCGTGAAGGCTGTCGCGGCGGGCAGATGGAACAAAGTCAAGGCTCTGGTTTATCTGCTCACGCACTCGTTCAGTGGCCGGGCTCTGGCCATTTTACGAGCCGTCAGTAATTCAGGTGCGAAGACTCCCGGTGTGGACGGAGTTCTCTGGAACACACCGGAAGCCAAGTCGGCCGCTTTCGACACCTTGCGTCGGCACGGCTACCAGCCGCAACCGCTCCGCAGGGTGTACATACCCAAAAGCAACGGGAAACGACGCGCCCTTGGGATTCCTACCATGCGCGATCGAGCCATGCAAGCATTATGTCTGCTCGGACTCGACCCCATTGCGGAATCTCAGGCCGACGGCCATTCCTATGGCTTTCGACTGGAACGCCGTTGTGCCGATGCGCTCGATCGAGTCCATCGCTTGGTGAGCCACCGGCAGGGTCCCCAATGGATTCTGGAAGGGGACATCAAAGCTTGCTTTGATCGCATCAGCCACCCCTGGCTGTTGACGCACGTCCCCATGGACACCCGAGTGCTGCGGCAATGGCTGGAAGCGGGTTTCCTGGAGAAGCATGCCTGGTTCGCCACCATGGAGGGAACACCTCAGGGCGGGATCATTTCACCCGCGCTGGCGAACTGGACCCTGGATGGACTGCAACGGTTGCTGGTGAAGCGTTTCGCCAACACACCGCAACAACGGAAGAACAAAGTCCACTTGGTCCGCTATGCGGATGACTTCTTGATCACGGGCACTTCTAAGGAACTCCTTCGTGACCAAGTCCAACCTCTCGTGGCTCACTTCTTGAAGGAACGCGGTTTGGAACTCTCCCACGAGAAAACCCAGATCACGCATGTGGCGCAAGGCTTCGACTTCTTGGGCCAGAATGTGCGACGCTATCGCTGCGACAAGGTCTTGACCAAGCCGTCAGCCCGCAATGTCAAGACATTCTTGACCAAGATCCGGGAAACGATCAAGAACTCGGGCGACCAAACGGCAGGAGAAATGATCCGGCGTTTGAATCAACAGATCAAAGGTTGGACCATGTATCACCGTTATGCCGCGAGCAAACGCACCTTTACCCACGTGGATCATCGAATCTTCCGGATGTTGTGGCGGTGGTGCCGGCGACGGCACCCGAACAAGAGTCGGAAGTGGATCAAGAGGAAATACTTCCGGCAAGACGGTCACTGCCACTGGGTCTTCACGGGACTGTTGCTGGATCAGAAAGGCCAGGGCTGGCCGATTCAGTTGATGACCGCAGCGAACGTGAAGATCATTCGTTATGTGAAGATCCGTAGCGCCGTCAACCCTTACGACCCGGAGTGGGAGCTGTACCTGGAAGCACGGAGGTGCTGGCAACTGGCCCAAACGCGGACAGGTCGCAGCCGGATCGAGTTTCTATGGAAGGTGCAAGAGGGCCGATGTGTGGTGTGCGGTCAACCGCTGCAAATCGCAGAGGAAGACTGTCAGATCCACCATCGGATCTGGCGTAGCCAAGGCGGTCTGGACACGGCGGACAACTTGGAGTTGTTACATGCCAACTGTCATCGGCAGATCCACGTGCAAGAAGGACGGACGAAAGCAGCCGCGTCCCGCAAGGGGCGTTTGTGAAGGCTTGAGCTGCTTGAGGGGAAACTCTCACGGGCAGTTCTGAGGGGAGGGGGCGGCGGCAACGCCGCCTCCTTACCCGGCACGCACAATTCGTCGTTGACAAGATCAACGAGCTTCGAGCCGTGCTGAAAGATCCAACCATGTCGCAAGAGGACAGACGGTTTGCCCTTCGGTTCCTCATTCATTGTGTGGAGGATCAACCGGCCCCCGCTCACCCGGCCCCGGAGGCCGATTCTGTCCCGCTCCCTGACTGTTGTCATGGGGGCGAGGCTTCCCTCCCGGTCTCTCGATTTTGTTGCGAAATATCAACGAAGGATCGAATCACGCGGGCGGCCGTGAAGAATCGGGGGGAGATTGGCCGAAAAAATCGACTTTTCGAGCGGGATTTCGTTGACTTCGGATGGGGCTCGCTTGATAATCATCACTTATGGCACGGAATCATTCCGGCCGATCGCTAACGCGTCCTGGGACGAATGGTTTCCATCGGAGAGGATCAGGAAATGAAGAATCGAATGACTGGGGTCGGGATGCTGGTGGCGGTCCTCGGAGTCCTGTCCGCCGGGGACGCCTCCGCCGAGATCCTCTCGGCCACCGCGAGCGGGCCGGGGGGGACGGTGACGAACATCGTGATCGACACGGCTAATGTGACGAACGACGCGATCTCCTTCGATGCGACCTACACGGCGCTGGCCCCGATCACCTTCAATCTGACCGTCAGCGGCCCAGGGGAGTACTTCATCGGCTTTCTCACTGGGTCGCTCACCAACTCTACCGCCAGCCCCTTCCCCTCGTTCTATACCTACCTGGAGAATGCCCCGAGCGGCTCGGTGATGAACGAAGCCGGCTACAATTCCTTCGTCTTCCCCAGCGTGACGTTCATCCCCGACATCAATCCGACGAGCATCACGTTCAACGGCCCGCCCGGGCTCGCGGCCGGCAGCACGACGGACATCTATACCGCAATCGATATCCCCGGCTCGGCCTCGGGGACGCAGACCTTCCAGGTCGTCTGGACCCCGACGTCCCTGTCCGTCCCGGAGCCGTCCACGCTCGTCCTGGGCCTGACCGGTGCGATGGTTGGCCTGGATATCTCGCGGCGCATCGTCGGGCCCGGCGCCGAGCGTAGTCAGGGGCCGAGAGACGGTGACCAGCGGGCCAGCCGGGGCCTGAGCCTCGATACCGGACCGTCACGAAGGGGAGAGCGGAGGGGAGAACTGGGGCAGACCGAGTTCCCAGTCTTTTCCGAGAAGATCAGCGAACGGCTGCCGCGTCCTCAGGGAGAAATCCTGCTGATCGTCCTGCCGCGCAAGCGACTTACTTGAACTGGGAACTCGGTCTGGCCCCAACTCCGCCCTAGGAAAAGACTATTACTCGGTCTGACCCCGAGGACTTGAAGGACTTGACCCCGAGGACTGCGTGGTCTGACCCCGAGGACTGCGGTCTGACTCCGAGGACTCGACGGTCTGACCGAGGTCTGACCGCGAGGACTGCCCTTGGGCCGAACCGGCGAACTTCGTCAGCTCCTGAGACGGATCAATTCGAACGATCGGTCGATAATTCCGATCGGCGGAAAAAATGGTGCCAACCCCGCAAGCAATCGCGACGGCCAGCATCAAAAAAGTTTGGCCATGTGAGCAGCCTCCCGTACGAACGCGGGTCGAACGCCTGGCGAACGCGGTTTAAGCTCGTGGGCCGAATCTATGGCATCCCAGAGACGGTCCCGGTTCACTATCGCGATGTGACCATCAGGAACCCGTCCTTGACCGTATAGGTCAGGCTGAGCGATTTCAACAGCCGCTTCAGCGCACGACTTCAACGGCTCCCCCTTCGCGGTAAACGAGACCGGCGTCGCGAGTGTCTTCTCGGCCTCCAGGAGGCCCACGGGGTCCACATAGATCGGGATGCCGCGATCGTTCGGGCTCCTGCGAGTCGCGGAATTGATGAGCTTGAACACATCTTCCAATGATGTCTTTTCGAACCTCAGGTCGATCTTGTCTTCGAGCCGGTCCAGGATGAGCTTCGTTGCCGGGTCGGGCTCGAGGAGACGTTCGCCATCTAATTCGCGAATGTTCAGCCGATCGACTGGGACCTTGAGATAGTACGTGAACGCGCCGAGCAGGTCGCCCTCCTTGGCGTTCACGTGACAGTGTAGACAAGCCGCCTTCGCGCAGATCTCGCCGAACATCCGCGTCGACGCCTCGGGGGTCCACACCAGTTCCTCGCCGCGGCGCAAGGCTTCGAGGCCGAGGCGCTCGAACTCGTCGAGCGGCCGGCGTTTCGCTTGCCGGGCGAGCGACGGCGTCGCCATCTCGTCGAGCACGTACACCGAAGGCTCGTCATCGGTCAGCAGGCTGACCAGTTCGACGCGGTCGATGGCCGGCGACGCAACATAAACGCCGCGATCATTCCTGAAAATCTCCATGCGGTGGTCCCCGAAACCCGACGCGCTCTCGAACAACTCAAGCGTTCGGTAGTGGACGGAGTACTGTCCGGAAAACGCGATGGTGTGGCTCGGGCGCAGTTCGATTGAACGGCAGTAGGTCGGCGGCATCGGGTCGGCGGCACTGGGCGGATGGCCGAGTTTTTCGGCGATTTAACACCGAATCGTAGTGGTTGGCGTCCTCCCGTCTTGAATCGCCAGCGGGCCGTATGGGTCGCCGGCTCAGCTCCGCTTTGCGAACACTCGTCGAGCGGCTCCACGGGCACAGCCGGCTCTTGGGACGAACCGGCGAACTTCGTCAGCTCCTGAGGCGGGTCGATTCGCGCGATCGGTCGATAATTCCGATCGGCGGAAAAAATGGTGCCAACCCCGCAAGCAATCACGACGGCCAGCATCACGAAATGCCGAGGTTTGGCCATGTGAGCAGCCTCCCGTACGAACGCGGGTCGAACGCCTGGCGAACGCGGTTTAAGTGATCTCGCCTAGCCTTGACATGCAATCTGATTGTATCCCCAACAGACTGCCACCGCCAGGCGGCGCGGCCTGTTAGCGGCCTTCGGACATTCCCTACGCATAAAGTGAGTTCCGCACAGCCACTGCTGACGATTGTCTTCTGAAATATCTGCGCGGGCCTGTGGACGATTGGCCCCGGCGATCAATTTAGGATATGACGGAAACGGTCGCGGCGGGCGGCCGGATCGGCAACTTGGGTACGCCGAGTCCGGCGGCCGGCGACACCCGGGCGGCGGCGGTACGCGTAGTCCCGCGGGACAGGCTCGGATTCGAGAGGCTCTGATTTCGAGGAGATCCGACGATGACGACCCAGAACGTGTCTGAGAAAGACCCCCGGCGTGCGACCTCTTCCCCTGCCAGTACCCATGCCGAGACGGCGGCCCCTCCCGAGATCTCGCAAGACTTGACCGACGAAGAGCTCAGGTCGGTCAGCGGTGGTGCCTATCAAACCACGTCGTGGCCCGGTGCCGAGAAAGCCCAGATTATCAAGTCCCAAAAGGTTTGATCCTCGCGCATATCGGGTGTACCGGTCCCTCGATCGGCGGGACGCCCGGCGATGCCGGGACATTCAACTGCGACCGGCGTCGCGGGCCCTCTCCCGGAGTCCGGACCCGACCCGATCGTTCCCAGCCCGAGGACTTCATGACAGTCCCTTCCACGACCAGTTATGACGAAGTCCCTTACGCCGACCGGGTCCACCCGGTGACGCATCCCGATCTCCTCGCGGTCGTCGCGACACTCTTCGGCATGAGTCCCGCGCGGCCGGATCGATGCCGCGTTCTCGAGCTGGGCTGCGCCAGCGGCGCCAACCTCATCGCGTTCGCCGAGACCCTGCCCGGGTCGAGCTTCGTCGGCATCGATCTCTCTCCGCGCCAGGTCGCCGCCGGGCGGCAGAAGGTGCAGGCGCGGCGGGTTGACCAACGTCACGCTCCATGCGATGAGCCTCGTCGATGTCGGGGAGGCGTTCGGGCTGTTCGACTACGTCCTCTGCCACGGCGTGTACTCGTGGGTGCCCGCCGAGGTCCGCGACAGGATCCTGGCCGTTTGCTCCTCCAACCTGATGCCGCAAGGCGTCGCTTACGTGAGCTACAATTGCTATCCCGGCTGGCACGCCCGCGGCGCGGCGCGGGAGATGATGTGCTACCGCGCGTGCCGCTTCGAAGACCCGCGCGATCGCGTGCAAGAGGCCCGGGAGTTCCTCCGTTTCCTGGCCAGCTCCGTCCGCGAACCGCAGGCTGGCGTTGGCCGGATCCTCGCCGAAGAGGCCGATCTGCTCGACGGGTTGCCGGACGAGTACGTGCTCCACGACCACCTGGAGGAGGTGAACCACCCCGTCTACTTCCACCAGTTCGTCGACCATGCCGCCGCGCACGGGCTCCAGTACCTCTGGGAGTCGTATGTCGGCGAGCTCGGGGCCGATCTACGGCCCGAGGTGATCTGTGCCGTGCGCGAGCTGGCCCCGGGCCTGGTCGAACAGCAGCAATACATCGACTTCCTGACCGCGCGCCAATTCCGCGCGAGCCTGCTGTGCCACGAGGGGATCACCCTGGATCGGACCATTCGCCCCAAGCGGATGACCCGCTTCCAGGTCGTCGGAATCGCCCGACCGTGCTCGGCCAGCCCGGACTTCGGTTCGACGGCGAGCGAGGTCTTCAAGACCCCCGAAGGGGCCGGCATGGCCACGAACAACCCGGTGTTCAAGGCGGCCCTGACCTGCCTGGCCGAGGCGCCCCCGCAGCGTTGAGCTTCAGCGAGCTTTGCGCCGCGACCCGCGACCGCATGGCCGAGACGACGATCGCGCAACCGGTCCCCGACGCCCAGGTGCCCGCATTCGTCGCGGACCTGCTCCGCCGCGGCGCCTTGGGCCGACTCATCGAGTTGCATCCCGGCCGGTCCAATTCGATGGAGCGAACTGTTCGCGCAGTGAGAGCGTGTATGAGTAGTGGCGAACTGTCGTAAGGCGGAGTCCTCCGCCATATGCATCGAGGAATCCGGGCGTGCCCTTGAGCATCGCCTTGAGCCGCTCCAGGGCGCGGATGTAGCGGTTGCTTGCCGCAGTCTTCGACAATCCCAGGATCTGCGCAACCTCGCCGTTGCGGAGTTCCTCGAAATGACGCAGGGCGAGGATCTCGCGATCGAAGGGGTCCATATCGCATTTCTTGACTCATTACTGAGGACGTCACCCAGCGCGGCAGCCGCCCAAGACACTCGGTCTGTTTTTGGCGGTGCCAGTCGCACCAGCACGAAGGAGAATGAAATGCTGTTTTATATGCGCCACGGGAACGATCCAGGGAAGGATTCGAGGAGGAATCACACGAAATAATCATGGCGATAATTGGCACAACATTCTTTCCCTGAACTACGACAAGACGCGAAAAGCCCTGCCGAAGTCGATCCAGATTACCAAGGTCGTCGATTCGCAAGCATTTTTCTTCGCCCAAACCCAAGGAGAAATGCTGCCACTGGTGGAGATCGACGTCGTTCGCGTAGACGGCAAAGGCAACGAATTCATCGAGCAAACCTTCAAACTCACCAAAGTCCTTGTCGCGGCATACAGCCGACGGTACGTGGGCGCCAAGACAAACGTTGAGACGTTCTCACTCGCGTGTGAACGCGACGAAGTGGCTCAACCTTAAGAGATAACCAGGCAATTAAGCGAGAGCTGGTGACGAACGACGCAGAAATGCCCGACCTGGCGGGTGCTCCGGGGAAATCTCAACGCCGCATCGTCGCCGGGCTCTGGCTCCCGCGTAAAGCAGTGATCGCTGAAACTGACGGCGATTTTCCGCTTCGTTTCTTGCGAGTCCGTCACCTCGACTTCGTATTCGTCAAGGTGCGTCAGGTCATAGGTATTCCCTTGGTAGGCAAACGACGACCAGCTTTGCTTCTGAAAATAAGGACCGCTCATGAGGTTCCGGCCATAAAGTTTATTCCGGCAATAGTTCGTGTTCGGATCTTCTTTTGACAGGCAAGAGGTATACGTTCAGTCGATGTGTCCGACGAACGGTTTTTTTGTCGCTCCGCGCGGAGACGATCGATCGCCGCAGCCGTGTAAACCGTGTTCCAGTCCAATGCATCGAAACTATCGGCGGCTTGTTGCCGGGGAGGTGGCGTACGACGGTTCCGCTTTGCTATCCTTCCGGGTGGCTCAGTTCGCACTCCGATCGTCTGATCGAACGCCCCGAGCCCTGTTTAATCCCCGGGAGGCTGAGGATCTTTCCGTCCGTTCCCGCGGACCATCTCCTTTGGAGGCGAGACCACCGATGTCGTCGCGCGATCTTGTGGGGGATCGCTCGATGGCTGGGGCTCGGAGGTGTCGACGACGAGCTTCGGCCCATCGCCTCGAGGCCTGCGGTCATCGGGTCAGGCCGCCGGCCCAAAACGACCGAAGAGGTCGACAAGGCCAGTCAATCCAGCGTCCCGATCGTCGTAGGCGAGCGGCTTGCCTGGGTCTCGAAGGGGGAGACAGCCGAGCACGACGATGACGCGAAGACTCAGGACGGCGATTGGACCGAGTACGCGCGGTCGGATGATGCGTGCCCGGGTCGGGGCGGAAGCCATCTGCCGGGTGGAACGACGCTACTCGCGCGTTCGGATCGCCAACATCCGAATGAATCGGGAGCAGTTCTCCGTGGTGATCCATCCGATTCGAACGTCGGGGCTCTGGAACGACGACGATCCCTGGACCTTCGGCGGGGTCTGGGACGACAACTACCTCTCCATCTGCGAGGATTACTGGGTAAGCAATCACCTCAGCCTTCACATCCGATTCAATGAAGATCAGGTACGGGGTCTCGTCGCCTTGGCCTCAATACTTCCTCCGGGCGAGTACACAGACCGCCATGCGTCGGTAGCGGGAAGCTATATGTCCCTGCGGACAAGCGAGTCGAGGCAAGTTGCTGCGGAGATCTCCACTCGCCTCGAGCATATTTCAAGCGATATGTTCCTGCGGACGGATGAGTCGAGGCAGGTTGCCGCGGAGATCGACGCTCTCAACGAGCGCATGCGTCTAATCACAGAGAATCTTCAATCTGCCGCGCCGATTTCGGGATCCGGGGAGGAGGCCACCGAGGATACACGTGAAGTCGCTTGCCGGTTCCTGGATAACGCGAATCTAACGGATATTTATTATCATATGGATTGTCTTATATTCTCAGAATATGGAGCCGGAGCGGCTCGTCCAGATGAAGAAGCCGAACCTGGCCCCGAATCCATCTGAGGCCCGCGGCGGTTCGGTGCCGGAAAACAATCAACAGCCGGGAGCCCGTCATGGTGTTGAGCCACGTCAGCCAGTTGATCCTTGAACCCAAACACACATTCGCACGGCCAAAACGAAGCCCTGGGCGGCCATTCCAATTGATTATTATAAATATCAATAGATGTTAGAAACAAACATCGCTTGCCACTACAGTCGTCCGAGGATTGATTATTTTCCCGGCCGCGGAAATCGGCGTTGTCAGAAAAACCCGTCCCCGTGAGCCCCGAACCCGCCCTTCGCAAGGGGGGGGGACGAAAGGGGCGGCTCACTTTCCCCCCCTTGCGAACTCTCCTCCCCTATCGGAGGGGAGGAAGGGAGGGGTAGTCCTCTTGGGGTTCGGGGGCATGACCACGCGCGCCGAGTCCAAGCGTTGAGCGCTCTAGGTGGCCCAGAGTTACGCCAATCCGATGATTCGTCCTTGTTGATCGACGTCGATCCGTTCGGCGGCGGGCCGTTCGGGAAGGCCGGGCATGCGGACGATGTCGCCGGTCAAGGCGACCAGGAAACCGGCTCCGGCGGCGATCTCGATGTCGCGGACCGTGAGCGTGAACCCCTTGGCCGGCCGCGGAGCTTGGGATTATCGGAGAGCGAGTCCTGCGTCTTGGCCATGCAGATCGGCAGCTCCGCGTAGCCAAGCTTGGCCGCTTTGCGGAGCTTCGCCGCAGCAGCCGGCAGGATGTTCACGCCGTCGGCGCCGTACATGATCCGGGCGATCTGTTCGATCTTGCGCTCGGCCGGCCATTCGAGAGGATAGAGGGGCTTGAACGGGGTCGCAGGACTCGAGGCGGCCGCGACGACTTTCTCGGCCAGCTCGATCGCTCCGCCGACCGCCGGCAGAAAACACGTCGGCCGTCGCGCAGGCCACGCCGCGGCTGGCGCAATAGTCATGAACGATCTTGAATTCTTCGGCCGTATCGGAGGTAAACTGGTTGATGGCCACCACGGTCGGCTTATCGAAATGGGCGGCGCTATCCAGATGAGCGGCCAGGTTTTCCAGCCCGCGTTCGACGGCCGCGGGATCGGGCTCCTTGGATTTGCTGAGCTCGACACCACCGTGCATTTTAAGTGCCCGGATGGTGGCGACCAGAACAATCGCGGCCGGGTTCAGGTCCGCCGGCCCGGCACTTGAGGTCGAAGAACTTCTCGCCCCCCAGGTCGAAGGCGAATCCGGCCTCGGTCACGGCGTAGTCGGCCATGGCCAGGGCCATGCGCGTCGCCAGGATCGAGTTGCAGCCGTGGGCGATATTGGCGAACGGGCCGCCGTGGATGAACGCCGGCGTCGACTCGGTCGTCTGGACCAGGTTCGGCAAAATCGCCTCATTCAGGATCGCCGTCATCGACCCCGTCACGCCGATATCCTTGGCCCGCACCGCTTCGCCCTTCGGCGAATAGCCCACAAGGATCCGGTCGAGGCGAGCTCGCAAGTCGGCCGGCGAGTCGGCCAGGCAAAGAATGGCCATGACTTCACTGGCTGCCGTGATATCAAAACCCGACTCGCGCGGGACCCCTTGTGAACTTGCCTCCCAGCCCGATCACGATATGCCGAAGCGCCCGGTCGTTCACGTCGAGGGCGCGTTTCCAGAGCCACCCTGGCCGGATCAAGATCGAGGTCGCGGAAATGGAGCCGGTTGTCGATCGCGGCGGCCAGCAGGTTATGGGCGGCCGTGATCGCATGGAAATCGCCGGTGAACTGGAGGTTGATCGTGTTCGAGGGCTCGACCCGGCTCGCTCCTCCACCGGTGGCACCTCCTTTACGGCCGAAGACCGGGCCCATCGACGGCTGGCGCAAGGCCAGCGCTGACTTCTTGCCGATCCGATGCAGCCCTGGTGACAGTCCGATCGAGGTTGTGGTTTTTCCCTCGCCGGCCGGTGTGGGAGTGATCGCCGAGACCAGGATCAGTTTTCCCGACGGCCGCTCGGCCTCGGCCGCGTGCAGCGCATCGAGCCGCACCTTGGCCTTATCGCGACCGTAATCTCGAGATGATCAGGAGCGATCCGCAGATCGCGGGCAACTTCGGTGATCGGGCGGAGCAACGCCGACGCTCCATCATGTTCCAACATGCGTAGCCATTTCCTATCATCAACCTGGCGAGTCAACAGAATCGCCCGGCTTGTCTTCGGGGTCGAAATACTGATCGAAGTAGATCCAGATTACCCGTGAATATTGCCAGATCCAGGGGGTCAAAGGCAAACAAATGATCGTAGCCAGCAAGACCAGCCGAAACACCGACCAGCTCCGAACGATCAGATATTCAATCAATGTTAGCAGCAGCGATCAGGGGGATTGCCAGGGCATAGCTGACGTACATGGCGCCCGTGAAATAGCCCGGCTCGCCTCGGTCAAAGTCGAGGCCACAACTCGGGCAATTCTCGTTCATGACCCAGTGCGAACGGAAGATGGGGCCTTGCCGGCAGCGCGGGCAACGCTTCTTGACGATCCCGTCGAGCGCGGAGCCGCGATCTCGCTGTTTCGCCAGGTTCGCCGGGCGGTTTCATGGCTAGCCAACTTTGACAAATGCCGTGTTGTTTTGGCCGGATGGTACTTACCATACGGTGCTTGCCGGTCAGGCGCCAGTGTCTCAGTCGCGGCGGGGTGAGCAGAGCGGCCAACGCCGTCATTCCCGTCGCGACAAGGAGCACAAACATCGCGAGGAAAGTCTACCGGCCTGGAGCAAGACGAAAGATAACAATCCGGCGAGGATCGTGCAAATAGGGGCCAGGAAAACGTGGTCGTAACCGGGAATGATCCACCGAAACGTCCATGATTCGGCCCCAAATCGTGATCGGACTATGATATCCTCTGTAGATAAATGAGGAGCCTGCAAAAGAACATGATCAATAACTAAGAACAGGAACATCGACGGTAAGGAAACCGAGCCCGATCTAACGGATCGGCGATGAACGAGGAGAGGACGAAAAGCCACCAAATCCCAATGCACGCAGCACAAGACGACATCGATTCGAGAGATTCCCCGATCGATGAGCGTTTCTCGCATCATCCTGTCATACGGCCAACCGCATGGCTCGTCGTGCCAGACTCGAGGTTTGTCAAGTCGGTATTCAGACCGAATGAGCTTTCGCGGTTTCCAGGGGAATTGTTCAAGTCCGCGCCGCAATCCTTCGTAGGCGATCAGGTACACCAAGGTCGAGGCCACCAGACAGGCGATTGGCTGGGCCAGAGCCAGACGGCCAGGCCCAGGCCGACGGCCGTGATATAGCCGATCGCCGCAGATCCGTGTCAGCCATAAAGTCACGGCCAGATCGAACAGGTGGCTGAGCAGGAAGGCGCAGAGAAACTGCATCGGCATGCGGCTCGGGCAGTGATCGCGCTGAGCAGGATGAGCGGGCCAAGGATCAACGCCATCTTCCCAGCGAAGATCGACGGGGCCAAGCGGGAGCGGCTTCCGGTGGGTCCAGGGCGTCGACTCGAGCCAGATTCGGTAACCGGGCTGCCAGATCGGATGAAAACCGACCACGCGAGAGACGCCATGACTCACGCTCGCAGCGAAGAAGAAGCACACGGCACCAGGCCGGAATGGCAAATGCCGACGCTGAGCGGAATATTCTTGCTTTCCAGATACCAAATCAAGCCCTCAAGGATACAGAAAGATCACCACAAAGACTGCTAATCGTCTCCGGGATTGGGAACAACTATTCTTGAGCCGGGATAGAATGAGGCGGGCCATCAAGAAAAGTCCTGGAAATACGGTTCCAGTTTGCGGGTCGTCTCGGGGAAGATCAGGCGCTCCAGCACCGCGCCCAAGGTGCCTCGGTGTCCGGTCATGCGCTGGAGACCGTCGAGCGTGTCGAAGGCGAGGATCTCGCCGTCTCTCAGCACGATGACGTCGCGTGGTGATTTCCTCAATCAGCTCGGGGACCGGACTGGTCAGGACAATGGTCGAATCCTTTCGGCGAGCGTGATACTGGATGATCCGCTTCAGAGTGAGAATGCCGGATGGGTCGAGACCGCCGGAGAACGGCTCGTCGAGCAACAAGATCGGCACCTCGGCCACCAGCGCCGAGCAGAGGGCGATCTTCTTCTTCTGTCCGGCGGAGTAGCGTCCGGATCGGGCTATCCCCGTTCTCGGCGAGATCGAAGAGTTCGAGAAGCTGATGGACATGGTCGATCAGCCGTTCCTGTTCGACATCGTACAGCCGGCCGACGGCCAGAAGGAACTCGCGGGCGGTCCGGTTGGCGGGCAGCCAGGGCTGGTCTGGAAGATAAACGGACCGCTTGCGAATCTCCAGCTCCTCCTCCTCGGAACCTCGGCGACGCAGGCCATCGATCAGGACCGAGCCCCGCTGGGGTGAGAGCACGCCGGCCATCACACCCAACAGGGTCGACTTGCCCATCCCATTGGGCCCCAGGATCGTCACCACCTCGCCCTGTTTCGATGCGTAGGCTGATGCCGCGGAGCACCGGCCGCACACCATAATGCTGGGTCACATCGATGAGCTCGATCATCCGAACTTCTTCTCGTGTTCCGGTCGTCTCAGAGACTTTCTCGGAAGCGGCGGCGGCCTTATCGTAGGGTGCTCTGTGAGCACCGAATTCGGCAAAGCACCCCTGATCGGTGCTCAGAGAGCACCCTACAAAGTCCTTCCGGGACAGCGTCTCAATGCTTGAGATACTTGTCCAGCCAGCCCAGGACCTCCTGCCACCACACGACTCGGTTCTGAGCCTGGAGGATCCAGTGCCCTTCGTCGGGGAACCAGACATAGCGGCTGGGAACACCCCGGCGCTGAAGCGAAGTGAACATACCCAGGCCCTGTGCGTCCGGCACACGGAAATCGAGCGCATCCGTGGATCACCAGCGTCGGCGTCTTGAAGTTCGCGACGAAGGCGCTGGGAGAGCGCTCGCGGTAGTGCTCGGGCTTTTCCCAGGGGGGACCACCGAACTCCCACTCGGGGAACCAGAGCTCCTCGGTCGTGCCGTACTTGCTCGTCAGGTCGAAGACGCCGGCGTGACTGATCAGCGCCTTGAAGCGATCGGTGTGGCCGGCGAGCCAGTTGACCATGAAGCCGCCATACGAGCCGCCGGCCGCCGCGACTCTCGAGCCGTCCAGGAATGCGTATTCCTGAATGGCGTAGTCCAGGCCCTTCATCAGGTCGTCGTAGACTTTGCCGGTCCAGTCCTTGACTGATCTGATCGGTGAACTTCTGGCCGTAGCCGGTAGAGCCCCGAGGATTGATCGCGACGACCGCATAGCCCAGGTGCCGCGAACATCTGGTAGTTCCACCGATTGTGCCACTCGTCGTGCCAGGCGCCTTGCGGTCCGCCGTGGATCAAGAAGACGACGGGGTATTTCTTGGTCGGGTCGAAGCCCGGCGGGGGGAGCAGCCAGCCGTGGACCTCGTCGCCGTCAGCTCCGGGAAACGCAAAGCCCTCGAGCTTGGGCAGGTCGAGCTGAGAGAGCAGGGGGGCATTGTGCTGAGTGAGCTGGGTGAGGCCCGAGCCATCCGGCCCGGCGATGATACACCTCGGCCGGAGCTTGGGCCGTGTGGTGCACGAAGACCATCTTGCCCGATCTTGGCGTTAACGATTGAGGCCGCTCTGGACCCCGCCAGTGACCAGCCTTGGGAACTGGGTGGGTGCGACTGGGGGTCTCCGACGGCCCGTCGGTAATGGTGCCGAACTCGATCGCGACGATCGGCTCGGTTCCCAGGTCGTCGATGATCGCAGCGAGTTTATACCCCGGACCCGGCTTGGACGCCCAGGAGAACGATTGGATCGGGCGATCCAGCGACTTGGTTAGCTCGTAACTGGCCTGGGTTGCTCGACAGATACCCCTTAAGACCCACTGGTCCGACTCGAATCCGGCCCGGGCCTTGGCTGACATAGGCGAGCCAGTCGCCCTCGGGTGAATAGGCTGGCTGAGCGTCGGCGCCCGCGTTGCCCGCCGTGACATTCCTGGGCTCGCCACCCTCCGCGGCGACCGTCCAGATGTCCGTATTGGTGGACCAGGCCGCGTTCTCGGTTGGCTCGGCGGTAAAGGCGAGCTCCTTGCCGTCGGGCGACCAGGCGTAGTCGGACGAGCCGCCGAACGGAGCAGGGGGGGTGTTGACCTCGAGCTTGGGTGTCAGGTCCTTGGCCTCGCCCGTCTGGGCATCGGCGACGAACAGGTGGCTGCGCTTCCCCTCGTCCCAAGCGGTCCAGTGGCGGATCATCAAGCGGTCGTACGATGCGAACCTTCTTCTTGGATGCTTCCTTTTCCTTGTCTTTCGCCGCCGTCTGCTCGGGCGTTTGCCCGGGATAGACCTCGGCGGCGAAGGCGATCTTGTCTCCCTTGGGTGACCAGAGGGGGCCGGCAGACGTCGATAGGGAGCTTCGTCAATTGACGAGGTTCGCCGCCGTCGATCGGTAAGAGCCAGACCTGTGCGGAGCCGCCGCGGTGGGAGACAAAAGCGATCGTCTTACCGTCCGGGCTCCAGCGCGGATGGTTGTTGGTGCCTGGCGCGGTCGTCAGTTGCTTGGGCTGTCCGCCCGAGCTGGGAACGAGCCAGAGACTGCTCGTCGTTTTCTCGGTGGCGCGGTCGAGCTCGGAGACGACGTACACGATTTGGGAGCCGTCAGGCGAAAGCTGGGGATCAGAAACGCCCTTCACCGCCAGCAGGTCGTCGGTTTTCATGGAGCGTCCAGCAGCGAGTAAGGGTGCTGTCAATTGAAGGAGGACGAACACCGCGAGAATCCACGGCTTCATGAGGACAATCTCCTGTTAAACGTGTCTTAGACTCTGCCATGAGACATCTTGACCAGGACCGGGGTCAGGGCCAGCAGCAGACAGTCCGGGCACGAGGGCCATCACACCCAGGAAAGCCCAGAGATTCAGGTGGTACGGCTCCAGGGTGTGTTCCATGATGCCGGCGAGGTAATTGGCGGCCGCCGTGCACAGGAACCAGAAGGCCATCATCAACGATGCAACCCTCGGGTGAGCGAGCTTGTTGACCAAGGATAAGCCCGATCGGCGAGACGAACAATTCGGCGACCGTGAAGATGAAGTAGACCGAGATAAGCCAGAATGGCGAAACGCGACCCGACTTGGCTCCCTCGTTCGCGAGATACATGACCAGGAAAGCGAGCCCGAGCAGGCTCAGGCCCATCCCTTGCTTGGTCACCGAGGGAAGCGGGAAGTTCCGCCGCGCCAGATAGGTCCAGATCACCGCGAACACGGGGGCCATCGAAATGATGAAGATCGGGTTGATAGCCTGGAAGACGGAGGCCGGTATGTCATAGCCGAAGATGGTCCGGTCCGTCTTCTCGTCGGCGAACAGGTTGAGCGTCCCACCGGATTGCTCGAAGCCCATCCAGAATACGATCGAGAAGAGGCTGATGATCACGATCACGCCGATCCGCTGCCAATCCACGGAGGTAAACGGCACGTGGGCCGCGGCGTCCTGGGCTTTGCTCTTCGGAGGCTCGGTCGCATAGAGGAAGAGCCCCAACAACCCGACAAGAATGGCCCCCTTGTAGACGACCGCCACGGCGGTACTGGTGAGCCATGTCGGCGACCAGATCGGCTGCAAGTAAACCCACGACTGAAGAGCGAGGAAGACGAGCCCCGCGATCACCCGCCGCAATCACGATGATTTCAACCCAGTCGCGCGGCTGGAGTGTGGCATTGGGCGTGATTTCTCGGCCGGGAGCGAGCCCGCTCCCCTGCAACAACCTCTGTGTGAAGATGAAGGTCACAAGTCCCAGGATCATGCCGACACCGGCCGCGGCGAATCCGAAACCCCAGCCGACCCTCTCGCCCAACGGGCCGCAAATCAGGGGGGCCAGAAAGGCACCCAGGTTGATCCCCATGTAGAAGATCGTGTAGGCCCCGTCACGCCTGGGGTCGCCCTGCGGGTAAAGCGTGCCGACCATCGTCGAAATGTTCGGCTTGAAGAACCCGTTGCCGATGATCAAGAGCCCGAGGCCGAGATAGAGGAACTCTCGCTGGGTCAAGGCGAACTGGCCCAATGCCATCAGGATCCCACCGATAAACACGGCCTTCCGCTGTCCGAGGTAGCGATCCGCCAGCCGGCCGCCGATCAAGGGTGTCAAGTAAATAAGGCCGGTATAAATCGCATAGATGTTCAATGCGTCGGGTCGATTGAAACCGATTGCTTTTGTTAGGTAGAGGACCAGAAGGGCCCGCATCCCGTAGAAGCTCAACCGTTCCCACATTTCGGTGGTGAACAGGACGTAAAGATCCGGCAGGGTGACGATCCAGGCTCCTATCAACGGCGGGTTCGTCGTTTTTCAATCGACTCGACAGTCTGCGACATAGGGTACTTCCTTATTGGCGTTCCCGGTGCGAAACGGTCCCCGGCGTCGGAACAGCGTAACGCAAGCCGAGTCAAATCCCAAGACCCTTGCCCCTTATGCCCCCTGCGCGGGGCATGGGTCTCTACACAAACGTCAATGGCGCGACATATGTCCCCCCCTTGCGAAGGGGGGGTTAGGGGGGTGGACAGGGCATAACGATCATGCTCGGCCAAGCCGGCAATTTCGCGAGGCCCAGCAGCTCGGGACCCGCGTACCAGGCCATGGTTCAGCCGAGGCCACCCCCCCTAACCCCCCCTTCGCAAGGGGGGGAAAATAGCGCACCGAAATCGGGATGAACTCAGAGCCTGTCCAGAACCGTCGTTTCATCACCCCACCCTGCCCACCCTTTCGCAAGGGGATACACTTGATTCGTAAATGCATGTGTAGATCCCAATTGTGCGATGAGAGGGTGGCCGAAGGCCGGTTGAGGGGCGACGCTGGCCCTGAGGTCGGTTTCTGTCCCAGCCGAGGTCTCAGCGACGACCTTTCCGTTCCCGATCTTCCTTGAGCCATCGCAAGACGTAAGGCATGCACGCCACGGGCCCGGGGTCGGGGAAGAGCAGGGGGGCGCGGATCAGCTCGGCGTGGTTGGCGTGCATCGTGGCGTGGTCGGCCACGCCGTCGAGCCGCGTTCGTTCCACGCTGACGCAGCCGTCACCGGTGCCGTCGGTCAATTCGTCGAGCAGGTCCGGCAAGTCGGCCGTCGCTACCTGGGTCAGCCGGCCGAAGATGCCGGCGTTGCGCGTCACGACATCCAGCCGCGCCTCGATCTGAGCCCTGCCTTCACGGGTGAGGAATCCGCTGTCGCCAGCCAGGATGTGGTAAGCAATCCCCGGTCGGCGGGGGCGGGCATTCAATCGCTTCAAGAACACGCTTCCCGGCAGCATGTCCTCGGCGGCTTGGCCGAGACCGTCCGAGAGGTGCATCATCGCGCTGGTGGTCTTCTTGCCATTGATCGCCTGGAGACCATTCATCAGTTGGACGAGGGTTTGCACCTTGGCCAGGTGTGAGCCTTGATTCACTGGGGCGATCATGATCAGGGAGGAGAAGTCGCTTGCCAGGCTCGTATCATCCTCGATCAGTGACCTGGCCAATAATGCCCCCATCGAGTGGGCCAGGATCGACCAGGGAAGGTTCTCTCCGACCTGACGGCGGAACGCGGACCAGTCGCGCGCAAAGCCCGCGCACGACTCTTCGAGACTTCGATTGAACGGATAGTCATAAACCACGATCCCATACCCCGCCTGCTCGAGCCACGGGATCATGTGAACGAATCCTCCCGAAGAGGAATTCAGGCCGTGGACGAGGCAAACAGTCGGCCGGTTTGGGTCATTGGGCCGATACGATTTCAAGGCGCGCATTCCGTAAGACTGGCGTTTGCGCGCGGCCTCATCAGCGCGGTCGGCCAGATGGCGAAGCCGTCGTAGCCATTCGTCGCGACGCTCCGGAGCCAAGATCCGCTCGTCCAACGTAATGAGCATCGCGCCTTGGCTTGAAATTGATGGCGACTTCAGGGCCCAGGGTCTCGGAAAGCACGCTCTTCGTCAATGCACGGGCAAGACCGAGTGTCGACAGGCTGAGATCCGCCACGGGCCGATCGAGAGCGACGCCGCTGACCCTGGCTAACTGAGAGACAATCTCGGCGACCTGAACCTCGCCCGATTTGCTGATGGGAACCTCGACGGACCGAAATCTCCACGCATCGGCCGTACCTGAAATTACGATCAGGACAATCCCTGCCCATTTCAATGCTGTGAAATGCATGACCGTCTCAACTCCATCGACGGACGTCATCCGAGCACCGCTTATTCCATGTTCAAGGCTGACGCAAACTCCCGAAAACCGCAAGAGACAATGACGGGCATGATGGACGTCCGCTAAAATCAGTGAGAGACGACCTCGATCGACGCTTATAGCAGAGGACCCGGTCTCATGTCCGAGCGACCGTTGCGAATTCTGATCATCGGCGCCCATCCCGACGATGGCGACATCAAAGCCGGTGGTACGGCGGCCAAGTGGACTGCCCTGGGCCATGTCGTCCAGTTGGTCAGCCTCACCAATGGCCAGGCCGGCCACCACACGATGTATGGGTCCGAGCTGGCCACGCGGCGACGAGCCGAGGCACAAGCGGCCGGTGCGGTTATCGGCGCAACCTATGAGGTCTTCGATCATCCCGACGGCGAGCTCGACGACCGCCTGGAATACCGCCATCAGGTTATCCGCCTGGTCCGAACGTATCGACCCGACCTGATCATCACGCACAGGTCCAACGACTACCACCCCGATCACCGATTCGCAGGATTGCTGGTCCAGGACGCTTCCTATCTGCTGACGGTGCCCGCGGTCTGTTCCGACGTCCCGCATCTCGCTTTCTGCCCCGTGATCCTTTACTTTTCGGATGCGTTTCAGAAGCCCAGCCGCTTCGAGCCGCACGTTGTCGTGGATATCGAAGAGCAATTGGATCAGGTTGTCAACATGCTACATCGTCATCAGTCCCAATTTTACGAGTGGCTTCCGTACAACGCTGGTCACCTCGATCAAGTGCCGGCCGGCGATGAGGACCGTCGCCAGTGGCTCGCCGAGCGTTTCCGTCAACGCATCCAACCGCTGGCTGACCGCTACCGTGACCTTCTCATTCGCACCTATGGACCGGAACAAGGTGCGCGCGTCCGGTACATCGAAGCGTTCGAGATCTCAGAATACGGGGCACCGCTGGACGCCCTGGAATGGATGCGTCTGTTCCCGTTCCTGCCAAGCGGCTCTTCGACGATTTCACCGTTTACCCGGAAGGCGTGGGTTGATCTTCCGCAAGCGGAGTAGGACGATATGGGTCTGGTGACAATCGCTGCGCCACCGAATCGGAAGGAAGCTGCCGTGGTTGCTCGGGTTTGCCTGTGCGTTGGAGTTGTGTTGGGCTCGTCGACCTTTTCCTTGCACGGCGAGGAGCCTAAGGCCGGTGTGCTCCGCCCGGGAGCGGTCATCCACCTGTTCAACGGTCGGGACCTCAACGGTCTGACGACGTGGCTCCGAGACACGAAACACGAAGATCCGCGCCGCGTCTTTCGGATCGACAATAGCGTGCTCCATATCACTGGCAACGGGTTCGGCTACATCGCAACCGAGCGAGAATACCGGGACTATCACTTGGTCGTGGAGTACAAATGGGGCGAGAGAACCGACGGCGGCAAGTCGGTACGAAACTCGGGCATCCTCCTGCATGCGACTGGGCCCGATGGAGGCGCCGGCGGTACATGGATGTCGTCGATCGAGTGCCAGCTCGCGCAGGGGTGCGCCGGCGACCTGATCGTCATACGTGGCCAGGACGCGAAACGTGAGACGATCCCCGTTCGGCTCAGGAGTGAGATTGTTCTCGGTCCTGACAAGCGACCCCGATGGACGAAGGGAGGCGTGCCAACGGTCTTCACCAACCGCCAGCTCTGGTGGTCGAACCACGACCCTGACTTCAAAGAGCTCTTGGACACCCGAGGCAAAAACGACGTCGAGAGCCCAAAAGGGGAGTGGACGCGGGTCGATTGTATTTGCCACGGATCGACGATCACGATTCGTGTCAACGACACCACCGTCAATGTCTGCGATGACGTCTTCCCTGCGGCCGGTAAGATACTGCTCCAGTCCGAGGGATTCGAGCTATTTGTTCGCAAGTTCGAGCTGCATCCAATCCCCAATTGAAAGAGAATTCATCATGCATCCAACACGCGCCTCGCGTCGTGACTTCCTGAAGACCAGCGCGGCTGTGGCGGCCTTGGCCGCGGTGCCAAATGTGCACGCGGCCGGGAGCGACGTGTTGCGCGTCGGATTGGTCGGTTGCGGCGACCGAGGCACCGGAGCGGCCACGCAGGCGCTCAGTGCCGATTCCAATGTCAAGCTCGTCGCCATGGCCGACGCATTCGAGGATCGACTCCAACAGAGTCTGGAGATCCTCCAGAAGACCGAGAAAGTCGCCGCCAAAGTCGACGTCAGGCCCGAACACCGATTTGTTGGCTTCAATGCCTACCGGGATCTCCTTGCCAGCGGTGTCGACGTCGTTCTACTCTGCACGCCGCCGCATTTTCGCCCCCTGCACATCCGCGAGGCGGTCGAAGCCGGCAAGCATGTCTTTGCCGAGAAGCCGGTCGCCGTTGATGCTCCGGGCGTCCACTCCGTGTTGAAAAGCTGCGAACTGGCCAAGACGAAAGGACTTTCCGTCGTCTCGGGTCTCTGCCTCCGCTCAGACTACGGCTTCCGTGAAACCGTTAAGCGTCTTCAAGACGGGGCAATCGGCGATGTGGTCTCGCTGTTCGCCAACGACTACCGAAGTGGCCGTTGGGCCAAGCCTCGCCAGCCCGGTTGGACCGAGATGAACTACCAGATGCGCAACTGGTACAACTTCACCTGGCTCTCGGGCGACTTCAACGTCGAGCAGCATGTCCACAACCTTGACGTGTGCGCGTGGGTGATGCGCGAGCAGTACCCGGTCAAGGCCATGGGCATGGGCGGTCGACAGGTGCTGACCGGCCCTGAGTATGGCCAGATCTACGATCACTTCTCGGTCGTTTATGAGTATCCCAACGGAGCGAAGCTGATCAGTAGCTGCCGGCAACAGCCAAGCTGCCAGAACGATATGAGCGTCGAGGTCATGGGGACCCGAGGCCGTGCCGAGGTAAACGAACGTCGCAAAGGACTTCGGATCCATTCAGCCGGCAAGGAATGGATTTACGACGGCCCGCTCAATCAAATGTATCAGACCGAGCACGACGAACTGTTCGCCGGCATCCGGAGCGGAAAGCCGATCAATAACGGCGAATACATGGCCAAGAGCACCCTGCTGGCGATCATGGGGCGGATGGCCGCGTACACGGGCCAGCAGATCACCTGGCAGATGGCGCTCGATTCCAAGCAAGAGCTGAGCCCATCTGGATACGCTTGGGACGCTCAACCGCCGGAGGCGCGTCTGGCCGTACCAGGTCAAACTCGGTTCCTTTGATTCGTGGGAGGAGACACCGTGGCGCCTGGCCGAATCAACGGCACTGGAGCCTTCGATCGCCGAGCTTGGCTCAAGTTCGCCGGCACCGGTTTCGCGGCGATAACCTCACGTGGGCTGGCCCGTACAGAGCAGGGGACAGGTACTCGGGCTAAGCCAACCCGGTTCCAGATCGCTTGCATGACCCTGCCCTATTCTCGATTCCCGCTCCAGCGGGCGCTGACTGGTATCAAGGCGGCCGGCTATTCGTACGTCGCCTGGGGCACAACCCACCAGGAAGGGGACACAGAACGAGTGCCGGTACTCGCCGCGGATGCGCCCCCGGCCGGGCCAACGAACTCGCCCGGAAATGCCGCGACCTGGGGCTGGAACCCTTGATGATGTTCTCTGGGGTCTATCCCGAGGCGCCTGAGGCCCTTGATGTTCTGAAGGCGCGCATCCAGCAGGCAAGCGCGGCAAGCGTGCCTCAGATCTTGACGTTCGGCCATACCAAGGGCGGCAACCGCAAACTCTGGGTCACGCGGTTCAAGCAGCTCGGCCCAATGGCTCGCGATCACGGTGTGACGATCGTTGTCAAGCAACATGGCGGCGAAACCGGAACCGGGAAGGCGTGCGCCGAGATCGTCCGCGAAGTCGGCGACGAAGCGATCAAGGTCAACTACGACGCCGGCAACGTGATGGATTACCTCGACGTCGATCCTCATACCCGATATCCGGACCTGCGCCGATGAAATCCGTAGCTTCTGCGTCAAGGACCACCGTAACTTCCCGAAGGACGAAGATTGCGGGCCCGGCTTCGGTGAGATCGACCATTACCGGCTTTTCCAGCCGGTCGCATTCACGGGACGGAACATGCCCCTCTGCTGCGAGAACATTTCCGCGCCAGTCATCCCGCCGCCGGCCAATGCGGAAGGGATCGACGCCCTGGCCCGCCGCGCGCGGGAGTTCCTGGAAGTCGTCACGCGCGGATTGCAGTCTTGAGTGGCCGTCATTTCGCTGCTCCGGCCCCCGAAAACTCGAGCATCTGCTGGGTCAGATCCATCGGGTACGAGATGGTCACGTCCGTGGGTGTGCCGTCGGCACCCTTGACGAGAGCTAATCGCGGCATGACGAACGCACTGTACGACGGTAAACCAAGCTTCTTGACCCGTTCGATCACCTCGTCACGGAGCTTGGGGTCGAACTGGATGCCGTAGGTGTCGAACAAGGCTTTAGCCGCGGCGTAGTCGCCGGTTGACTTGATTCGCTGAACTTCCGCCAGGAGCTTGCCCACACCCTCACGGAACGCTCCGGCATCGGTCATCGCGTAGTACGTCTTGCCGTCGCGATGCCGGACCTCGACCGCGTGGGTGTTGGCGATAAGCCAGCGGACCACCATCTGTCGATTTCGCATGTGGTCCTCCTCGAGCTGCGATCCGTCGCGGACGCGGCGGAGCTGCACCAGGGCGTTCGTGGCATAGTTCTCATACGCGGCCCGGGCCATCTCTTCTTGTTTGCCTGCGGGGATCAGGCCGAGCTCGGTCAGCTTCGGGTCGGCCATGAAGTAAAGGGCAACCAGGTCCGCCCGGCCTTCCTCCAGGGCCGAGTAAAACTCCTTGATTTCCTCCTGAGGCTGGCCCTTCAACTTGTCGCTGAGCTTTCCGGACGCATGGCCAATGACCTCGTGCATGTTGACGAGCAGTTCCTGCGAAAGCGACGCCCAAGTCTCGATTCGTTTCGCCTCCTCGGGCGTCCAGGCGAACTCGCTCCGGAACGACGTGGGCATGGACTTGGTGCTCCCCTCGATCACGTTCGAGAGCGAGACCGACTTGCTGCCGTACGCCTCGCGGATCTTCTGATCGTTTGGCAGGTTGATCCCGATCGGCGTGACCGGCCCGCAGTCGCCGGTCTCGATCACGACATCGATCGCGTTGGCAGTGATCCCTTTGACGTTCGACTTGCGAAAGACCTTGTCCCAGGGCATCCGGTCTTCGAACCACTGGGCCTCGGCCGCAAGTTTCTTGATCGCCCCGGTCTTCTCCTTGTTGACGAAATAGACCGCTGACTCCCACGAGCCTTTGATACCGCGAGGGTCCAGATAGACTTCGATGAACCCGTTAATCGTGTCAACCGGAGCGTCCTTGTCCTGGACCCAAGTGATATCGACCGCCTGGCGGTCGGCATCTTCGCCGGTCTTGTAGAATCTGATGAGGGCATCGAGCGCCTTGGCGGTGGGGGCTGGCGCGTAATTCTTGGCGTTGTCAAGGTGGGCGACGATCTTCTCGATGGCCGGACCGTACATACCGCCGATGCGGTAGACGTTTTCCACGAGCCCGCCGTTTTCTGTCTTAGCCAATTGCGAGTTCAGCCCGAAGCGCTCGCTGAACCCAGTCAGGTCTTTCATCGTCACGCCGACATACAGATTGTTGGCACTGGCGGCGAGGATGTCCTTACCGGGGCCAGGGTTCTTGTTGGTGACCACTGGATCGAAGTTCGGGTCGAAGAAGCACGGGCGGACGAGCGCAAGGAGCTCGGCGACAGGCATCTTGTTCCAGCGGCCGAGGTCGGCGCCATTTCGCACGGCCGTATTGACCGCCTCTTCGAACGCCGTCGGAGTGCATCTCATGACGAACTTCCGGGCGGTCAGATGATTGAACGGACCCGAGTTGATCCAGAACAGCTTGGCGTAGTGCCCGACCTCCGCCAGCGTGTCCGGGTCGATCGCCTTCGGATGCGTTATCACCGCTTCGATCAGGGTGCGCATCGAGCAGGCCATGTCGGTAGCGCTGGTCGTAATAGATGTCGCGGCCGGCGAGGGCGGCCTGGTAGAGATGCCAGACCAGAAGCTTTTCCTTCAGCGGTAAGTCTTTGAACCCATCCGCGTAGAGCTGAACGACGGCCACGTCGTCGACTCGTTCGAGGAGGTATTTTCTCGTACTATCGGTGTGCGTTTGCCCGTAGGCGGTCGCGGCCAAGGAAAAGGCGACGAACGGCATAACGATCAGCAAAGTCAAGCGCTTCATTTCTCACCTACAACGATCAGAACGGTCAAGGTTGCCTCGCACCGCGAGCCGAATCACCATTTGAGCCGCCCCGGCGATCGCGAAAGCAATTCTGTAAGTCCGATCATTCAGTGGGACCTGGCCCTGCGCCATGGATCAAGCCGGCTTCCCTAATCTGGCTCCAACGTCTGATAATGGGTCTTATGTTCGGTTGGCGGCATCTCGTTCCGGAGGCCGGTTGCATCATGTACAGGCAGCAATTGACCATTGAGACCCGGGGCCGTGGAACCCATGAGATCACGCGACAAGTTCAGCAAATCGTCGAGCGATCCGGTGTTGACCAGGGTCTGTGTCACCTGTTTGTGCACCACACCAGCGCATCGCTGATCGTCTGCGAGAATGCCGACCCGACGGTGCGCTGGGACCTTGAACAATTCGCCGCCAAGCTAGCGCCCGACGGCGATCCGACGTACCGTCATGACTCGGAAGGCCCGGACGACATGCCGGCCCACATTCGATCCATCCTCACTCTGACCTCGCTGACAATCCCCGTTGAAGGTCGCCGGTGCGATCTTGGTACGTGGCAAGGTGTTTTTCTCTGGGAGCATCGCACCAATCCCCATCGCCGACGAATCACCGTCACCGTGAGTGGCGAGCGACAAACTGAGGGATGATTAACGCTTTCAAGATTTCACTCAACACTCAGTCATGCATCGAGCGTAGCCATCATTGAATGCATTTGTGATTCTTTCCGTAAGCCGCACGGTCAATGAAAAAGCCCCGTCGGCCGGAGCTTCCGGTCGACGGGGCGGGACGAGCAGTATCTTCGGTCGAAGCCGGCTTAGTTCACGTTGGCATTCCAGAACGACCAGCTTGGCAACAGCGATGTCGATGAACTGGCTGACGGGGTGCTGGTACTGGTCAGCGCGGGGATGGCTCCAACCACGATGTTCGTCGGGGTTGTGATCGGCGGAGCCATAACGGCGACTGGAGCAGGCTGCGGCTGGGCGGCGGCGATGGCACCCTCACGGGTTCCGCCTTGCCAGGCGTTGGTCATGATGAAGTCTTGCTCGACGTTGACGCTTCCCATCGTGAGACTAGCGGTCTGGATGACATCGTCATTGACGCTGGCGATGATTGTATACTGTCCTGGGGCGAGCGACAATTCGTAGCCACCGGAAGCCCACGTCTGGGTGGAAAAGACTTGTCCGGTCTGCCGATTGATAGCGTCGATCTGGACCCCGCCCTGCCCTTCCCCGACCTGGTAGAACCCGGTGTTGCTATTGTCATTGTAGGCGACACCCACAACTTGGCCTTGTTCGTTGGTCTGGCTGGCGAAATCTTGGGTGATGACCAACGGGCCAAAATTCGGATTGCTCGCGCTCGTTTGAACGATCCCGATCCCCACGTCACGATAAGCGTTGCCGGCCGACACGCCCGGCTGCTGGATATTGATGCGGTGGCCGTCGCTGGGAACACCCCAATCGATCAAGAAGGCTTGCATCGCCTCTTCGACGGACGTGGAATACGCGAAAGCATTCTCACCGCTGGACGCGATGTTGTTATAGCCGGCTTGCTGCATTCGCTGTTGCGAACTCGAGCCACCAGCGCCGGTGTGGGATTGGATCTGGTTATTCGCCTGGTACTGGCTTTGGCTCAGTGCGGACGCCGCGAGATCGGCATTCCAGGCCAAGGGCGGCTCGGACGTGGCGGAGGCTATCTTCTGCGCGGTTGCCTGAATGTTGACATTGTAGTACTGAAGGGTCGCCTGCACGTCCGGGGTGAGGTCGGTTGTGAGCATTTCGGCGGCGGCTGGCGGATTGGTCCGGGCCTCGTTGAGCAGTTGGAGCATGTACTGCTCTTGGTTCGTTGGTCCCGCTGTTGAGAGCAACTGACGACCTTCCAGCATCTCGATTTGGAACGATCGGCGGAACTTGGACCGAGCCATCCGGACCTCCGTGTCTATCGAATGTCGACCGGACAGAACCATGTACCGGCCAGGATTAGAGCGATCGCCTTCAACCTGAGAGGAGATCGTACTGTTGGGTCGTAGCGACTTTAGGAAAAATTCTTGCGGGAACGATTGTCGCTTTGATGAGAACACACCCCCAAAAAGCAATTCAGATGCCAGTGGAGATAAGTAGCAAAACAAAACTCGACCGGCGCGACGTAACTCCGTTGCTTAGAGTGGTTAACAATTTCGATTCCGCGGACGATCCCGCAGCCCCGGGGCGAATGACTTTTCCGCGTCCAGGCCGGGTTCTGAAAGCAACGGGCAAATCGTCCTTACAAAAGGGAGGTTTTTACAAGGGTGAAGCTGGAGCGAAAACAACGAAACTTTTGTTAAAGTCAATGGTTGTGTCGACCGAGCCTGCCGAATACCGTCCCGTTTCCCGCGGGACTTTGACAGGGCTTCGGCTTGCTTGCAGTTGGCATTCGGGATAGCCTGAGTGCAATGACCCAGATGCGGCTGGGGGGAACGCTCTGCCATGAACACACCGGACGACGCAATCACTCGGCTCGAGACGGCCGAATCCGAAGCGAAGGTTTCCGGCTCGGCGGCGGCCAATATTCGCCGATGGCTGACGGAAAGTCCGTTTGCGAAGTATCGCGCCGCTTGCTCGACGACATTGCGCAAGCACGGTGGTCCGAGCTCGATGATGCCTTTTATAAGGTGCTCGAGTTTGGAACCGGCGGCCGACGAGGCAAGATGTACCCCGTTGGCACCAATGTTCTCAATAACCGGACGATCGCCGAAAGCGCGCGGGGCCTGGCCGACTATGTGACCTCTCGCAAGGAAGGGCGCTCAACGCGAACGTGCGTCATCGCCTTTGATACGAGGCACCATTCCCGTGAGTTTGCCGAGATTTGCGCCTCAGTCCTCGCATCCGCCGGTTTCCGGGTGTTCGTTCTGAGAGAACCCCGTTCGACCCCGCTTCTCTCGTTCGCGGTCCGTCATCTCCACTGTGACGCCGGAATCATGATCACGGCGTCGCATAACCCACCGGCCGACAACGGATTCAAGTGCTACGCGCACACAGGCGGACAGGTCATCCCGCCCGACGATCGCGGTATCATCGAATGCGTGCAAGCCGCCTCCGATCGCGACATACCCGAGATGGATTTCTCCGCGGCGCTGGCTGAGGGCCTGATTGCCTGGGTCGATCCGGGTGTGGAGACCGCCTTCATTGCCGCGGTCGTCAGCGAGTCGGTCAACCACGCCCGCGGCATCTCGATCGTCTATACACCCCTCCACGGGGTCGGAGAATCCTCAGTCGCCAGAGCGCTCAAGACGGCCGGCTTCAAACGCGTGCACATTCTCGAATCGCAGCGCACTCCAGACGGCGATTTCCCGAATGTGCCCGACCACATTTCCAACCCGGAGTATCCCCGAACGCTCGAAGCGGCGATCGCCGAAGCCAAGATCCGTGGTGCCGACCTGGTTCTCGCCAGCGACCCGGACGCCGACCGCATCGGCGTCGCGGTTCCCACAACCGGCGATCCCAAGGGCGATTGGACGGCCCTTGGCGGGAACGAGATCGGCGTCCTGCTCGCTGCCTTCGTGATGAAGGAATCGGAGGCCTTGGGAAAGCTTCGATCCGACCATTATTTGATTACAACCCTGGTATCCACTCAGATGGCGCGCGCCTGGCGCTTCGGGAAGGGATTCGCACCGAGGACGATCTTTTGGTCGGCTTCAAGTGGATCGCCGAACGGATCGATGAGGCTGGTCCCGTCAGCTTCCTGTTCGGCTTCGAGGAATCGCACGGGTACTTGAAGGGATGCTACGCGCGCGACAAGGACGCCACAGTCGCCTCATTGCTCTTCGCCGAACTGACCGCCGCCGTCAAGGATCGGAAACAGACTGTCCTCGAGTATCTCGACGACCTGTATATCGATGTCGGTCATTATAACGAGCGACCGATCAACAAAACTTTTGAAGGTCGCGAAGGGTTAGCCAAGATTAAAGAGCTTATGGATGCGTTCCGAGTCCGGCCACCTCAAACAGATTGGCGGGCTGACTCTGACCGACGTGCACGACTACCAGAATCACGAGATTCGGACGCTCAACCGCGACGAGCCACCTCGTCCCCTGCCCCAGCCCTGCGGAGATCTGCTGATCTTCCATACGGAACGGCCGGGAACCCGTTTTGCCGCGCGGCCGTCGGGAACAGAGCCGAAGATCAAGTTCTACTTGTTCGCTCGGACCCATGTCGCCGGCCCAGATGACCTGCCGGCGGCCAAGATCGAGACGGCGCATCGACTCGATCTGATGGCTCGCGACCTCGAAGCGTACCTCGACGATGTGTTGAAGTCCGAGTAACGAGCGCGGGGCTCCGCCCTGGCTGATGGTGAGTTAGCCGTAGCAATCGAAGCCATCAGCTCAGTTTCCTTGGCTCCTCCCGCGCCCCTCGGCCCCCCTACTCTTCCTCGATGCCGGCCCGCGACTTCTTGTATCGCTCGACGATCTGCTGCTGAACGTTGGGTGGAACGGGGTCGTGCGACTTGAAATCCATCGTGAAGGAGCCCTGGCCGCCAGTCATGCTCTTGAGCTGGGATGCATAAGTCAATACCTCGGCCAGTGGGACCTCGGCGCGGATCACCTGCACGCCTCCGGCGAGCGATTCCATCCCCGTGATGTGACCGCGGCGCGTAGAGAGATCGGCCGAGATATCGCCGAATCGTTCAGCAGGGATGCTCACTTCGATCGTGACGATCGGTTCCAGAAGCGCGGGTCGCGCCTGCTCGAACGCCTTGCGGAATGCGGTGGCCGCAGCCGTCTTGAATGCCTGTTCCGAGCTGTCGACCGGGTGGTCCTTTCCGAAGAAGACTTCCACCTCAACGTCGACAACCTGGTTACCCGAGACGACCCCTTTCTCCAACTGCTCGCGTAGGCCCTTTTCTACTGCCGGGATGAACTGATTGGGAATGGTGGCTCCTTTGACCGCGTCGACGAAGTTGAAACCCTGTCCGCGTTTGCGGGGGCGCACTCTCAAGTGGACCTCGGCGAATTGTCCGCGGCCGCCGGTTTGTTTCTTGTGCCGATGGTTGGCCTCCGCCTCGCCCGTAATGGTCTCGAGGTAGGGAACCTGTGGCACATGGGTGTTCATCTCCACCTTATGCCGATTCTTGAGCCGTTGCTGGATGACGTCGAGATGAAGGTCGCTCATTCCCGAAATCACGAGCTCGTGCGTTTGGGCATCGCGACGGATCGAAAAGGTTGGATCTTCGTCGGCGATCTTTGCGAGCCCGGCGGAGATCTTGGCCTCGTCATCGCGGGCCTTGGGCTGGACGGCGCGCGGGACCATCGGGAGAGGGAACTTGATCGGCCGAGCCCGCAGTTGGGGGACCGTGGTGTTTCCTCCCACGTTGCTGATCGTGTCGGAGACGTGGAGGTCGTCAAATTTGGCGATCGCCACGATGTCACCGGCGATCGCCACGGGGATTTCCTCCTGCTGCTTGCCCTGGAGGACGTAGACGTGCCCAGTTTTAGCCGTCTTACCGCTGCGGAGGTTGACAAGCGTAGTGTCGGCGGTCAGTTGACCGGTCAAGATACGCAGGTAGCTGAGTTTACCCATGAACTGATCGTTGACGGTCTTGAATACTTGGGCCACAAGTGTGCCCTCTTCGGCGGGCAGGATTTCCTCCTCGACACCATCGGCCTCCGCACTTCGAGTGCCGTAGCGATGGACGTCGGCTGGACTGAGGCCGCAGCTAGTGATCAGGTCGAGGAGCTCGCGCAACCCAAGATCCTTGCGGGTGCACACGCAGAGCACGGGAACGAGCTTGCCGACTAGCAATCGCGTCGTGAGCGGCTCGGCGAAGTTCATCGGGCTCGACTGCCTCCCCCTCCAGGTAACGCATCATGAGGTCCTCGTCGAGCTCGACGATTTGCTCAACGACCATGCGATAGGCCTCGGTGGGAGCCAGCGGGCACGCGGGCGGGTCCTCATCGTGCGACTTGATCACGTCGACCACGCCGGAGAAGCTGGCACCCTGGCCAACCGGGACGTTAAATGGCACGCACTGGGTGCCGAAAGTCTCGCGGATCGCCTCGAGGTCGGAGCGGTAATCGACGTTCTCGGCATCCATCTTGGTGACAACGACGAATCGTCCCAGACCGAGCCGGCCCGCTTCTTGGAACACGCGCCGCGTATTGACCTCGATCCCCGACGGTCCCGAGACTGCCACGACCACGTTTTCGACCGCCGCGAGCGCGCTCAACGCGCTGCCGATAAAGTCCGGGTAGCCGGGCGTGTCAATCAAATGGACCTGCTTCCCGTCCCAGGCCAGGTGTCCCAGGTGGCAGTCGATCGTGAAGTGCCGGCGTTTCTCTTCCTCGTCGACGTCCAGGCTACTTGTTCCCTCGTCGACCGAGCCCTTGCGATTGGTCGCGCCAGCACTAAAGAGGAGGGCGTCGGCAAGGCTGGTCTTGCCCGACGCCCCATGTCCAGCCAGGGCGACGTTGCGAATATCGGTGATGTGGTAGGTTGTGGTCATGGCGTCGATTCTCCCCGGTTCGAAAGAATTGGTCAGAGTTTGGATCGGCTCCCATTTCCGAACGATTCGGGAGTCGAGAAATGCCGAACACGCCTCTGCGATGCTTCCACGAGTCAAGCGCGAGCAGTTGCGAGACCTCGTTTGATGGCCTCGCCCAGCGAGAATCGGCCCTCATACAAAGCGCGGCCAACGATGCAGCCCGCGATCGGCAGCCGCGGTCAGTCGCTCCACGTCGCTCAGCTCTCCGACTCCACCGGAAGCGATCACGGGCGTCTTCACGGCTTGGGCTAATGCGTCGATCGCCGGCAGATTGGGACCTTCGAGCGTCCCATCCCGCGCGATATCGGTATAGATGATGCCGGCCATCGGCAAGCCGTCGAACTGCTTGGCGAGCGTCAGGGCCGCGACACCCGAGAGCTCGAGCCAGCCTTGAGTGGCCACTCGGCCATCTCGAGCATCCAGTCCCAGGAGGAGCCGACCGGGATATGTTTCCGCCATTCGGGCGAACCAATCCGGGTCACGCAGTGCCTGGGTGCCGATGACGACGCGGTCCACGCCGGCCTCGAGCCATGCCGCGATCGTCGCCTGGTCACGTACACCACCCCCGAGCTGGCAGGGTACACCAACCTGTCGCACAATCTCGGCTGACGGCCTCGACGTTGACCGGCTGACCCGATTTGGCGCCGTCCAGATCGACCAAGTGGATCCGCGCGGCTCCTTCCGACGCCCAACGCTCGGCCATGGCCGTGGGATCGTCGCCGAAAACGGTCTCTTGTTCGAAATCCCCTTGCCGGAGCCGGACGCAACGCCCTCCCCGCAGGTCGATCGCCGGGATCACTTGCATAATCTTCACCAAAACGACAGAGGTCCTTCAATAGCCTCAATCTATCCCCGCCGCCAAGGAGTCGCAAGGACCGACTCAAGTCGTTGCCGAAAGACAACCATCGGCAGCGGCCGGTCGTGCGAACGATCGTCAGGGATGATACGATCAAACCCGGTGAACCGCGAACCAAAATGGAACCCGCTACGCTCCGATACGTCTGCGGGCTCGTTCCGCCAGCCGTTCCTTGCGAGCGCGGACCAACAAGCGAGACATTCGAGGCATGATCGTCATTCTCGATTACGGTATGGGCAATTTGCGTAGTGTGCAAAAGGCGATCGAGGCTGTCGGCTGTTCGGCGGAGATCACCTCGGACCCGGAGCGCGTGCAGCAGGCGTCGAAAGTCATCCTCCCGGGCGTGGGGGCTTTTGCCGACGCAATGAGCGAGCTGAGGCGGACCGGTCTGGGCGAGGCATTTTGTGAGGCCGTCCGTCAGGGCAAGCCCTGCCTGGGCATCTGCCTGGGCCTTCAACTCTTGTTCGAGAGCAGCACTGAGGATGGCGAACACATCGGGCTGGGATTACTCCCGGGCGCGTCGTGCGATTTACAGCTTCAAGCGGTTTAAAGGTTCCCCACATGGGCTGGAACACCCTAAGGCTCCGCAAACCGGCACCCTTGCTGGCGGGGCTGCCGGCCGGGCCATCCGTCTATTTTGTTCACTCGTACTACGCCCTGCCCCAAAACCCCGACGACATCGCCGCCGAGGCCGACTATCCGAATCCCTTCGCCGCCGTCGTATGGCGCGACAACCTGACGGCCTGCCAGTTCCATCCGGAAAAGAGCCAGGCAACCGGTCTGGCCATGTATTCCAACTTCGTGGGAATGTGATACACCACGACGATCTCATCAAGACATACCCTGATTCACCGGTCCTGCTGCTGAAGACACGCGCGGCGGCTCGGCATCTTGAGACGCGACCGGCGGTTGTTGGACTGGACGGGGTGGCGGCGGTGGACCGATGCTCAGTCGAATCGTGGTTCCGCGCCCGGGTTGGCTATCGATCGCGAGCGAGCCGCGATGCCGTCGCCAGATGGCCTGCGCGATCGTCAGTCCGATGCCGGTGTGATCGAGTTTGGTGCTAAAGAAGGGTTCGGTCGCCTGCCTGAGGACCTCCGGACTCATTCCGCGGCCGGTATCACAGATCTCGATGACGGTCCAACCCCTCGGGTCGACGCACGTCGAGACGGTCAGTGTACCGGATCGCCCCTCCATCGCCTCAATGGCATTTTGAAGAAGGTGACGGAGCATCGACCGAAGCCGGGCGGTGTCACCGGCAATCGATGGAATTGGACTGAGGTTGAGGACTCGATCGATGTCGGAGCGGGTTGCGATCGGCGCCGATTCGATCCTTTCCTGAATCAGTCGATTGAGGTCTATGAATCGGGACGCGGAGCTGGTGGGGTCGCTATCAATGATGCTCAAATGCCGAGTCCAATCGATCAACTGACGAGCAACCTGCGAAGCGTCGAGCGCCGATTTGATGATTGAGGCATCCTAGAGTTCTCAATCTGCGCGACGATCAGTCGGTCTGTCCGCACGCGAACGGATCTGTTCCGCGTTACTGACGACCGCACTGAAGGCATTGATCAAGAAGTGTCCAACCGCCGCGGAAAGATGAGCCAGATCCCTGAACCGATCTTCGTCGTGGGCGTCGGCGGTCACGATGGTTTCCAATTCATTCACGAAGACCCCTCACTCAGGATGGTTGAGCAGATAGAACAGGCCGAATCACGATCCGCGATCGATCGTCCGAGGCTGCCGGGCGTGCTTATCGGATCATCCTCGCTTCCACCCAATCGGCGAGGTCCCGAACATCGCCTCGGTCACCGAACTCGGTCGCTAATATCACGAATTTGGCACCCGACACGTCCAAATCAATGCTGATCGGTGCGTCGCGATCCGTCCGCGGAGGAGTCCTCATTTTTTCCTTGCCGTCGACCAGCACGGCAAAAACGACGCTCCCGAGTGGTCCGGCCCGCTCGTCGACGCCGACCGTCGCCTGGAAACGGCGATCGCCCGGCTCAACCAGATAGGCCAGCAAGGTGCGACTCTGCGCTCCGATGCCCCGATCGTATGTCTGACCCGCCAATTGGAACATGTGACCGTCGACTGTCCGATCGATCCGAAAGTCTCGTTTCGGACCGATGTACGTACCGTACTGCGAGCCAGCCGGCTTGCGCTCGGAGAGATAGACCACCGACGTGCTTCGCGCGTGCACTCGGACCAGATGGCTGAGCGACACCTGATGGGTTTACCAAACCGGGTCGTGGCCAGCACGGAATCGTCGTCAATTCTGGCTTCGGTCACACCAAGCCTCGTTCCATCCTGCAGTGTCAGCTCCATGAAATCCGACTTGGGTCGAGGATAGTTGACGAGCCCGGGGTCGAAACCCAGCGCCACGACTCCTGATCGCTCAACATCGACCGGCTTGCCGTCGATCTGGATCTTAACCTGCTGCTCGTCGAAACCTAGTAAGCCGCCGGAGAGCTTGTCGCCGTTCATCAGCCAGGCGACTTCGCTCGAACGAGGTTCGGCGGTAACCCGCTCCCAGATTGCGTCGAAGTCGCCGGTCTGAGTCGGGGTCGACAGGATTATTCCGAGAAGACAATCGAGCGGAACCGCCAGCTTGCCCAGTGCCTCCGACTTCACTTCCAACGTCGTCTCGTTGGCGGCTCCGACAGTAACTTGACAGATGCGATCGCCGTCTGGAAGCACGACGACTTGTGAGGGCTCCGGACCGTTGAGCGCGACGGGAACCTCACGTGTCAACTTGATCAAGCGGTTGAGCGGTAGCGCGCGGGAGTACCGTCCGCGGTCGCCAGCGTGATCGCTCCGGGACCCAGGGAGACCAGGCGGCCGGAGACCGTGCCACCATCCGTCAAGAGCGCCTTGAACACGGGGTCGGAGGAAACGGGCGACGTCACCGGCGAAGCACCGCGGCGCGATCTCAGTCAGTGGACTCATGCCCGTCGCGAGCGATATCAAGACGACTTTGGCAACCAGTCTCAGTGAGAACCGCACGGAATGGCCCTTCCCGTCATCTTTGAAAGATTGGCAGGTAATCGTTGGGAATCTGCAGCACGATCAGCGCCATGGCGGTGCCATATTCGTTGCAGACGCCGTTGTCGTTCCAGCAGCCCGAGGACAATTGGCGACGGAGCAACTCTTCGCGAATTGCCGGATACCATTCCGCCCACGCTTCGCCACCCTGAATCCACATGGCCTGCGCCGCATAATATTGGCCGTAGAAATAATGGTTGTTGCGACGGCCGCTGGGTCTCAAGCCTTGACTGAAGTGGCGCAGATAGGCGATCCCGTCGCGGACTTCCTTGGAATCGTATTCTCCGGCGCTCTGCAAGGGCGACCACTCCGGCGGCCGATCGCGGAAACTCGCTGTTGGCCCCTCCCTGAAGCATGTATCGAAAACCACCGTCGGGATTCTGCGATTGCTTCACATATCGGATGCAGGCGTCGACCGTATCCTTCGGGACATACAACCCCGCGTTCCGGGCCGCCCGCAATGCGTTGATCTGGCAGATCGTCACCGAGATATCCGCGTCTCGCTTGACCGGTTGATATCGCCAACCCCCTTCGTTGTTCTGGCTGTCGATGATCACCCGGACTGCCTTCTGCAACTTCTCGCGGATCTCGGGCCGATGAGTCATCCCGTACGCTTCCGCCAGGAACAGCGTGCCGAACCCATGAGAATACATCGGCCCGTGGGTCGAGGCGGAAACGACCGCTATGAAGCCCGAGGGGGACGTGTTCTCCATCACATACACCAAGGCCTTATCAATTTGCGATCCATAAGGACCCCGCCCCGGACTCGATCCCGAAGCCATGAACGCCAGCCCGGCCACGCTGGTCACGGCGATGTTACCGCGATACATGCCGCTGCCGAACGAGCCGTCGGCATTCTGTGTCCGGGCCAGCCAGGCCAGGCCGTTCTTGATGGCCTCGTCGGTCTCCGGCGTCATCATCTCGGCGGTCCCCTCCGGGACATCACCCCGGCGGGACTCGCCGAATCCCTTCACCGACTTGCTCGGCTCCGATGCAGGTGGTGGTGCTTGATCCTGGGCCGTTGCCCCGATCGACCCCTCGTACATGATGAGGGCTATCCACAAGCCAATCGACGCTCCGTTGGGCGAGGATCTCCAGACCCCGCCCGATCGGTCAGGCACTCGGGCGGGGTCTGGAGACCCGTGCCCAACAAAGACTGGCATCTCCTCACTCCTTCAGGGCAGCTTTCCCCGTTGCGGATATTCTCGTGAAGGACGACATGCCTGGCGAATCATGCAACACCGCTTAGCGCTGAAAGATGGGCAGGTAGTTATTCGGTATTTGGAGGATGATCAGGGCCATGGCAGTGCCATATTCATAGCAAATGCTGTCGGCCCAGGCACCGGAGCTCAACTGGCGCTTCAACAGCTCGTTGCGGATGGCCGGATACCATTCCGCCCAATCCTCGCCGCCCCGTAGCCACATCGCCTGGGCCGCGTAGTAGTGGCCGTAGTAATAATGACTGTAGCGATTCCCGAGCTTGATTTCCTTGGTGTATCCCCGGAGATAGGCGATTCCGTCGCGGACCTCCTTGGAATCATATTCGCCGGCGCTCTGAAGTGCGACCACTCCGGCGGCCGATCGCGGAAACGCACTGGCGCCTCCCTGGAGCATGTAGCGAAAGCCACCGTCGGCATTCTGCGACTGCTTTACATAACGGATGCAGGCGTCGACCGTATCCTTCGGTACGTACAGACCCGCATTCCGGGCCGCGCGCAACGCATTGATCTGGCAGATTGTCACCGAGATGTCCGCGTCGCGGCTTCATCGGTTGATATCGCCAACCTCCTTCATTGTTCTGGCTGTCGATGATCAGCCGGACTGCCTTCTGCAACTTCTCGCGGATCTCCGGCCGATGAGTCATCCCGTAGGCTTCGGCGAGAAACAACGTGCCGAACCCGTGCGAATACATCGGCCCATGGGTCGATGAAGCCATCACGGCGATGAAGCCCGAGGGCGATGTGTTATCCATCACATACACCAACGCCTTATCGATCTGCGCTCCGTACGGACCGCGCCCTGGACTCGATCCCGACGCCATGAACGCCAGGCCAGCCACGCTGGTTACGGCGATGTTGCCTCGATACGTGCCGCCGCCGAATGAGCCATCGGCATTCTGGGTCTGAGCCAGCCATGCCAGACCTTTATGATGGCCTCGTCGGTTTCGGGCGTCATCATCTCGGCGGTTCCCTCGGGCACGTCGCCCCTCTGGGCCTCGCCGAAACCCTTCACCGATTTAGGCGGCTCTTGGGCTCGAGCCGCGACGGCAACAGTGGCGCAAAACATCGCCAGCGGTATGAGCCAGCGTCGAAGGGATCCAGGAGCACGGGCTGGGCCTGTCTGCTTGTCGACCATGACGTCACTCCTCCACGAACGAGCGTTCCTTTGCTCACGGAAAGAAAATACCGGCTAATCAACTCCGCCTTCGCGGTCAAGGACTGTTCTTTGAAGGTCGCCTCCATCAACTGCTGCAGCTCGGCTGGGAGGTGGCCCCAGATGTCTTTGCCACCCGCGGTCGAGTGCCGATTCGTGGGTTTGGCGGGCTTCATCGGGCCAACGCCACGGGCAAGCGCGCCCTCCTGGTCGCCGGGCTGCTGACCGGGCTCGTGGCCCGGTCTACGGACGCGCCGCAACATGAGCCGCCCCGCCGACGATCCGGACTTCTTGACTTGTTCGATCAGCGTGTCAATGTTACGGACGATCTGTTTTTGCTTGTTCCTGGTCTCGTCGCTGGTGTCGGGCTTGTTGAGGCGTTGTTCGACGTCCCTCATTTCTTTGATGATCTCACCGACAGGTCCAGTCCGCTGCTCGTCCGAGTCTTTGCGTCTCTTCTTCTTGCCAGTATACTCCTCGAGCCGATCGTCGAGGTCTTTGTCCTTGCCGCCGAGTTTGGCAGGATCGGGTTTGTCGGGACGTGACGGCTGTTTGGGCTGCGGCTCGCCCGCGGAGCCACCTCGAGGGTGGTCCTCAGGTGTCGGCGCGTCCTTGGTCTCACCGAGTTTTTCCAGGAACGAGTCGAGCTCTTGATCCTTGGACGTGACCGGCTCGGCACCCTTCGGCTTGGCCGTGGGGGGCTTGGTGGGTTGGCTAGTCGACCCTTTCGCGGATTCTTGCTTGGGTAACGGCGTGCCAGGACTGGTCTTGGGCTTGGCCGGATCCCGGCCTTTGGTGGATTCACGCTTGGCAGGTTCTGCCCTTTTTGACCGGTTTCGAGTCCTGTTTGGCATCGGGATTGGCCAGCTTCTCGATCAAGGAATCGAGGGCTTCATCCTTGGGTTTGACGCTGTCCTGCGACCAGCCGCGAGTGCCACCGGCAACCGCGAAGACGAGCGTGATGGCGAACAGGTATCGCACGGGATTGACTGTCATCGATCATTCCTCCCCATCGTCTCGTTTCGGCCGAGTCAGGTCACGAACCAGGTCGGCCAGGACGCCCTGCTCTTCTCCCAACCGTTGCAGTTCGGCGGTCTGTTCGGGGTTCAACTTCTGGTTTCGCCGTTTCTTTTCGTCGAAAGAGTCAGTCCGGTCATTGATTTCTTGCTGGAGCGTTTTGAGTAGCTTCAACTGGGCTGTCGGCGGGATGCCGTCGCCGTTGCCGCCGCCGCTCCGCCACCACCTCCGCCACCACCACCTCCGCCACCGCCGCCTTGGCCACCGTTACCCGCGGCATCGGCCCGGAGCGATTCGAGGAGCTGTTTGAATCGGTCGGAGGCGGCTCGAGCGGAGTCTTCGGTCGACTTGTCGGTCTTGGTCTCCTGGAGCCGCTTGGCGACGATCTCCATGTTTTGCGACGCACGCCGCAGAGTCAGTGCGAAGACCGGCGCGCCGTCGAAGTTTCTCGATGAGTTCGCCAGTCTCTTCCTTCAGGCCGATCTGGACCTGACCGAGGCCTTTGACGCCCGCGCGTTGCGCCATCGTCAACTTGTTGTCGTTCTTGCGTCGCTGTGCTTCGTATGACGCGGTTTCCGAGACGATCTTCTCCTGACGCTCGGCGAGCGACTTGAGTCTGGTCGCCCATCCTGGCGAGCTGTTCGACGGCGAGTTGTTCTTCGGCGTCTCTGCGGGTTTCTTCAAGCTCGTCCTGGGCGTCCTCGAGGTTGGCAAGGGCCTCTTCTTGCTCCTTACCGGCCTCATCGCCTTGGTCATCGTCGAGGTTGGCCTTGGCGCGACTCATCTTCCCGGCGGCGCTTTGCCCGGCTCGGGCGGCGCGGTCCGCGCTCAGTTTCGCCAATCGCTGCAACTGTCGCTGGAGATCCTTCTGGATCTCGGCTTGTTCCTTGGCAAGTTTCTTCAATTGCTCGCGGCGCTGGTTCGCATCAGGGTTCTGCTGAGCCTCGCGGGTCTTCTTCAGGTTCTGCGCTTGCCTCGCCCGCGTTTGTGCCAGTTCGGCCTCGGCGTTCTTGAGCTCCTTGACCAGGCGAGCGAGCTCGCGCTCGCGGCGGTTCTGGATCGCGTCGACGAGGTCCCTGATCTCGTTTCGGGCCTGTTCCTGGCGAGACCTGGCCTCGCCCATCTGGTTTTTTTCCAGTTGATCGGCGGCCTCGCCGAGCTTGGCGACTGTCCCCTGCTTCTGGTTCTTCGCGGCGGCCTCCCGCATGGCCGAGGACGCGAGCGGGTCGGACTCATTGAGCCGGCCGGCCATTTCGCCCATCCGCTCCAGGAGATTCTGCAACCCCTTGCCGATCTGCGATTGCCGTGAAGCCAGGTTACTCAGGTCCGCTTTCTGCTCAGGCGTCAGTTTGTCCGTTTCTTTGCCCCTCAGCTCCGGCTTATCCGCGACTTCGGCCGTCTGCTTCATCGCCTGCTCTTGCTGCTTTTGCAAGTCTTGAGCGTCCTTGACGACACCCCGGTAAGTCTCGAACTCGCTCAGGCTGTCGAGCATTTTCTGAAGCTCGTTGGCGATCGCCTTTTGGTTCGTCTTCGCCTCGGCGAGGGCCGACTTACCCAAGTCCGAATCTGGCTTCTGGGTCTCATTCCCTGGAGTCTCGGGCTTTGCGTTTTCCTTCGACTGACCGCCTTGAGGGTTGCTCCCCTTGGTGGATTCGCCTTGAGGGTTGCTCCCCTTGGTGGATTCTGCCTGAGGGTTGCTCCCCTTGGTGGATTCGCCTTGGGTGCTGCTTCCCTTGGTGGATTCGGCCTGTTGGTTACGTTCCTTGGCTGCGTTCGGCCCCTTGGAGGAAGCGGTGCGCGATTCGGGGGAGCTCTTCTTCGCGTTGGGACTCGGATTGTCGCGTGCGGTATCGGAGGGCTTCGCTGCGGACGGATCCGCGGGCGTCGGGGTTGCGGCGCGGTCGTCAGCGCGAGGTTGAGGCTGCGCCGGAGCTGGGTTGGCAGCGTCTTGATCGAGGTTTTTACTCGCTCGAGTCAGACCCTGTTCGGCGGGACCGAGGTGCTGGTCCCGGATCACTCCCAGCCGCTCGAGCATTTCCTCCATTTGCAGTTGGGTCTCGGCGTTGGCGATCTTGAAATTCTGAAAATCGTCGAGCATGCTCCGGACCTTGGCGCTCAGACCTTCGTCACGGTTATTGATCTTGCTGGTCACCTGGCGCTGAATCATCCCTGCGTTGTTGAGGTCGTCACGCTGCTTCTGTTGGAGTCGGTTGGTCTGGGTCAAGGTGCGCATCGCGTTGTCGACCGGTGTGATCGCCTGCTTCTGCATGGTGAGCACGCGTGCGATCTCTTCACGGAACTCGCGGCGAGCATCGTCGATCTGGCGCGAGGCGTCGTCCTTGGAGACGATTCTCAAGCGGATTTCGCGGCTTTTACCGACGTTGGGTCCCTTGATCGTGTCGAAATCGCGAGCGTCGGCATGGAAGGTGATGATGGTGCCGACCGGGAGCTTGAGCGGGGCCAGTTCCCATCGATAGGCGATTTCGTGATGCTTGATGAAGACGGGAGTGACCTGATCGGGTCCTTGCTGCTGGACCGGCAGGAGCGGAATGGCAACTTCCTGGTGGGCCTCGGAGTCACCGGTGGCGAGCCGATAAATCAGCCGCGCCGAGTGCAGACCGAAATCGTCGTCGAGGGTCACGCGGATCGGGACGGTCGCGTCGGCCGGTACGTCGCGGTCCGTCTTCGGCTCTTCGATGATGACGCGGGGCGCTTCGTCTCGGAACTGCCGCACGTCGTAACGCACGGCGTCGCGGCTCTTGAACCCTTCGGTATCCTTGAGCTCGAACCAGAAGGTAAAGCTCTCCTTGACGGTCAGGGCCGTCTTGAATCGAGTTCGCGTGTCGTCGAAAGCCAAGGGGGTGCCGGCCGGCCTGTCTCCAAGGCGCAGCTCGGCGTGGGCCAGGGGTTTGTTCGCGACCGCCTCGAACTCGAGTCGTGTTCCTTCCAAGGCGCGGAGCTGGGTCAGGCCCGGGGCGAGCACCTGAGATGCCAAACCCGTATACGCTGGCGAAACGACTCGGGTCGCCAGCGACTTCAGGGTAGGAGGAGGAACGACCTTCACGGCGATGTCGCGGATCGACGTCAGATCGTCTCCGGCGGTGACCGTGAAACGGAACTCCTGATTGACCGACTCGATCCGTCCGCGGAATTCGCCCCCTTTCATCGAGCGAAGCGACTCAACGGCTTGTTCGCCGTCGGCAAAATAATAAGTCGCCCGTGCAGATTCTGGAATCTTATCGCCAGGACGGACTTTGACACCTAGCGTGAAGTAATCGCCTCGAGCCACCTTGAGCGTCGTTTCTCGATCGTCCAGCGCGAGGTGAGTTTGTTGAGGCCAGCTCTGGCTCCCGAATGGAAGGATGAGTCTTCGCATTGCGATCCGCGACGATCCCGGGGCGACCAGCGCCAGCACGGCACCTGCAATGATCGCGGCTGACGCCAGCCCGAGTGCGCGAAGGACCGGCTTAGGCTCAATGACCTCCCGAAAATCGATGGCGCTGGCTTCCTCGACGGCTTGACGCATGGTCGCCTCGCGCAAGGCCGGGGATCCATAGCGATCGTCGTCGGCAGCGACGTGAAAGAACTGGATCGTACTGGCGAGCCGGTCGTTCAGACCGGGCCAACGCTCTTCGATCCGCATGGCGATGTCGAGATCGGCGAACCGCACGAAGAGGGGCCGCAAAACGTATCGGTAGCACAGCCAGAGTGCTCCGCCGATCAGCGAGAGCAGGAGTGCCGCTCGGATCATTCCATCCAAGTGAAACAGCCAGTCGGCGATGCCCGCGAGTATGACCAGCGGCACGATCAGACCGAGCACCCGGGAGAGTCCGTGCAGCGCCAATAGCCGCCTGACCGAGGAACGGAGGGCGGCAATGCGTGATTCCAACTGAACCGGAGTCATCAAACCCTCCCGATCCGGACGCCATGTGGACCAGCCGCCCTCGGCTGGCGTGTAGAATGACCGCGAGATCTGAGCGAAGCGACAGCCGGAGATGGCTGTCCTACATCTTGTCCTAACTAATCTTATACCATTTGTTGGCGTTTCCTGAAAACCCACTCCGTAGTGAGCAGCAGAAGGAAGAGCGTGAGGATGGGCCAGGTGTTCCAGAGCGGTATGGGCGGATCAGTGTCGAGTGGGACCTTGGACGGTTTGGGCAAATCCTTGAACAGGGCATCCGCGGTCAGGGGCGTGTAGAATTTGCCGCCGGTGGACTCCGCCGATCGAGTCAACTCCGGCTGCATTCATTTCGATTCGTTCAAACTCGTTGACGGGTGCTTCGACCCGGAAGTTCGCGGTGGGGATCGGGTCGAGCGTCGGAGGAGGCAGAAGCTGGACCTCATACTCTCCCTCGGCGGCTTGCGGGAGGGCGCCTTCGAACACATTTCGCGTGCCGGGAGCGAGCTTGAGCGTCAGCTTTCGCGGTCCTTGACCGTTCTTTTTCACCTGAATCGCCAGGTCACCGCTCGTGGGGGCCAGGCCAGGGTTCGGAAAGCGAACCCGGAACTGGATCGGCTGTCCCCTCTGATATCGACGACGATCCGTCTGAACCTCAGCCTGCCGCTGCCCGCTTAGTCGTGATCGTGCCAAAAAACGAATCGTCTGGACCCAGAACCTTCCGAAATACTTGTCGCCGGCCCGAAATCGCCAGCGCCAGGTATCGTCGAACGCGTGGAGCATCGACTTGCCCGAGCCCACGAATTGGTAAACGATCAACGGGAGCTTCCCATCGGACCCAATGACGGTGGGATGTTCGGCCAGGACCAACGCCGCGGGTTTCTTTCGGGGCGCTTCGAAGTACCAGAACAGTTCGGGCAGGCTCTGCCAGATCGTTTCACTCGACTCTTCGGTATCGCCAAAGCGAAAGATCGGACTGGCGCGGCCCTCGAGCGTCAACTCCGGGCGGAACGTATTCACGCTCGTGCCGACGGCCGTGGGGTTGGCGCATCGGACAACTCGACCGGGAGCAGAAGTTCCAGCGGCGATCCGCGATACGACTGCGGGTAAAACGACTCGCCCGCGATGAACAAGATGCCTCCACCCTTCTCGGTAACGAATTCCACCAGGTTCTGCATTTGAGACTGACTCAGAAAGCTGGTGTCGGCATCACCGAAGAGGACCACATCGTACGCGAACAGATCGTCCTTGGCGGCCGGGAAAGTCGGCAGCGCGGCCCTGTCCTGCTCGCTGTATTCCGGATCGGACGAGAGCAGGACGACGTTCAGGTCGATCGTGTCGTCGCGTTCGAGATAATTCTTCAAGTAGCGGAACTCGTACCGCGGCTCGCTGTCGACGTAGAGGACTCTGAGCTTCTCCTTCCGGACCGTCACCACGCGTTCGATCCGATTGTTGTCGGTTTGAAGCTCTCGTTCGAGTTGATCGACTTCGAGGATAAACGTCTGCTCGCCTGTCTTTTGTGGCCGATAAACCAGCTCGACGGGTTTGGGCTTACCGTCAGCGGGAGCCTCGACCTCGATTGACTCCAGTTCGCGGACGGCCTTGGGATCGCTGGATTCCGGGTCGCGCTGCTGGAGCCGGACCGTGACTTTCTGGCCCTGGAACCCTCGTGCCAGCAGCTTGGCCTGGAACCGAACGGAGTCGTCGACAAACACGACGTCATCGACCAGAAGTTCAGTCAGCTCGAGGTCGCGAGCAGCCTCGGCACTTCCCAGCCCGATCGTGAAAAGCGGAACGCCTTTTTTCGCAGCGAGCTCCGCCGCCTTCGACGAGCGCCTCACCATCGGTCGTTTGTCCGTCGGAAAAGAGGACGATCGCCGAGGGGGGCGCCCGGAGTTCCGTCAGGACGCGCCGAACCCCATCTCCCAGCCTCGATTGCTCACCGGTGGCTTCGATCGTTTCGCACCTCTCGCGTCGCCCGTTCCAGGTCGGTCTGGACGATCAACCTCGGCCAGCATCCTGGTCGCGTTCGACACGACGTAGAACCGGACCTTGTGCTCCTTCTCAAGGTCCCGGACAGCTTCGCGTTGTCCTTCAGGATCAGGCGTTTCGCGAGTGCCAGTCGCGTCGCTTGGTCCGGAGCCGCTCAGCGCGTCGAGGGCAGTCTTGACTTCCGGCTTTTCGTACTGATCAGCGATCCGCTCGCTCGCCGAATCGTCGATAAGGATCGTCACGTAGGGGAGCCCCGTCCTCGCCACCGACAGGACGGCTTCGGAAAGCATGAAAATCGCCAGCAAGACCAGCATGATTCGCAAGCTGGCGAGCGTCAGCTTGGCCCATGTCGGCGCCTTGCCCTCCCGTCGATAAAGCCAGAGGATCAAGACCACGCTGCCCAAAACCGTGAAAACAAAAAGCGATTGTGACCAGGGCTGCTCCAGGCGGATTTGAGGAGTGGTGTGCTCGCCGGCGCCGGCAGGTTCAACGCCCAATCGATCGGCCAAGCCACGCAGAATTTTCTCGTACAAATCGTACACGTTCAGCCCACTTTATTGGTCATTGGTCATTCTTGAGAATCAGGAAAGTAAGCCGCTCCCCGAAGGCTGTCCCCGTACCAACCCGATGCGCGAGCGAGGGGACCGGCTGTGCATCGACAACGCCCCTTGGTAAGCGTCCCTCGCTTGCGCGTCGGGTTAGTAGTGACCGATGACGAATGACTATTGACTAGAGTCATTATGTCCAAATCTCCAAGCCATTATTGATTCGACCAGGAGTAATATCAAAACGCCGTAGAGCAGCGGGCGGTGCAGCTCGCCGCGACGGCCGACCGACCTGGCGTCTTCAGTTAATTCCTTCCAGTTCGTCAAATACTGAAAGTTCCAGCCCGGCAGGAGTTCTTTCAAGGCCGGCTGGTCGAGTTTCGTCAGGTCGCTCTCGGCCGGGTCGGTATTGGCCGCGAACGACCGTTCCAATGTCGAGTGGACGACCGATCTTGACCTGATAGAGGCCCGAGAGGTCGGTCTGCTCGAAATGGAAGTGGCTGACACCACCGGCCGCCGTCAGTTTGACCGCGACGGATTGGCCCTTGGGTGTCACAACCGTGACCGGGGCGTCGACGCCCGACGCGGAAAATGACTGATCGAGCGGCTGTCCCACGCGAATGTTCCGCTCCGAGATTCGACCGGCCGACGCCTGCAAGACGATCTGTTGCATGACCGGTGGGTAGCTCCTGTGGATCGGCCAGGTCGTCCAGCCCGTATCGGCCGACGTTGCGATCAGGAATACAGTCCCCCGATGCCGGGTGGTTTCGACGATGGCGGGATCGCGAGTGTCGAATTCCAACGCGATCCGAGCCTTCGAATCCTTCTTGAGCACGAGCTTGTGGTACTGATACGTGAGAGCCTCGGTCAAGCTCGACAAAACGGGGTCGGACTCACCGTGGAATTCGGCCACGATCGGGTGGCGATAGTTCAGGGGGTTGAAGCGGAAGGCCGCTTCCTTTTTGGAGGCATCGCCCACGCTGGGACCGATCGCCGCCGGCAACAACCCGTTGCCGTCGTCGTAGAGCAGCCGATTGTAGTTTTCCGCAAGGACCTGATCGCCGCCGAATACAACCACCCCGCCCCCTTGCTTTAAGAAATCGTCGAGCGAAGTCACTTCCGTCGGGTTGAACTGAGCCACATTGCAGAGGACGATCACGTCATAGGGGGCCAGCTCGCGGCGGGACAGTTGCGACTCGGAAACGACTTCTACGTGCATCGACGCGGGTTGTCCGGGAACCTCTTCGGTCGGACTCAGCGCCTGGGCCAAGTAATCCGTCTCGGCCTGGTAGGGCTCGGACTTGAAATGACCGTCGACCAACAGGACGGAGATCGACTCGCGCACCGGCACGACCAGCCAACGCTTGTTGTCAAGTGCAAGCGGGTCCTCATCGATCGAAATCTCGACTCGATGGTCGCCGGACGTGGTGAATTGCTGGTGAAATACAACCGGGACGTCCTCGCCCGGCCGGCAGATCGACCATCTCCTCGGGGCCGAGCCGGTCATCAGCCGTCAATCGAACGCGAACTTGATCGGCGCGGTTCGTTCCGAAGTTGTGCAAGACCGCGTGAACCAGGACGGGTGACCCGACCGTGACCACGGGAGATTCCACTCGAAGGCTGGTGACCGCGCGATTCTCCCCCCCGGGCTTGCCAAGATCGATGATCGCGGACCGGGGCCGATGCGCTTCGATCCGGGCCAACGTGCGACTGAGCCCTTCGCTCGCCAGCGTCGGCAATCGCCAGCTCGCGGCTTGAAGGTCGGTCAAGAAGATCACTTCTTTCTGATCGATCGACGACGCTTCCAGCACGCGGTCGACGGCCTCGAACGTGGCCGGCAGGTCGGCACCGCCGTGCGACAGCGTGAGCTCGTCGATCTCCTTCTTGACTTCGTCCAGGTTGTGCTTGGGATCGCCGATGACGACCCGTGGGGGATCTCCCATCAAGATCACGCTGATCGCGTCGCCCCGGCGCGAGTCCTTCACCACCTGCGCGGCGATCGCCTTGGCCTGCTCGAACCGGCTCGATTCGGCCGTCGTGTAACCCATGCTGAGCGAGGCGTCCAGCACAATGACTCGGTGGGTTCGACGGCCGGCGATCACGGCGCCGAATGATTCCAGGAACGGTTTGGCCATCGCCGAGACGACCAGGATGACCAGAAGCGTTCGCACAGCCAGGAGCAACCATTGTTCGATCCGCATACGCCGTCGATTCTTGCGAATGGCGGCCAAAAGAAAGCGCATGGCCGCCCAGGGTACTTCGCGGTGCTTGCGTTTGTTTAAGAGATGGATCACGATCGGGACGCCGGTCGCCACCAGCCCATAAAGGAGGGCGGCGTTGGCGAATCCGAAAGCGAAAATGAAAGGTACGGGCATGGGCGGCTCTCCGTCAGTTGTCCGTTGTCAGTTGTCCGTTGTCATTGGGGTTAATTGCTCGTTACTATTTCCTGACCACTCACCAAGTGACTACTGACAACGGACAACGGACAACGGACAACGGACAAGTCGGCACGAGCCCTAGCGGACTCGAGCCGATCGTGAAGCCAGGTAACTGGTCAGCGGAATGTCCAGGCTCTGGTCGGTACGCAACGGCACATAGTCGATGTCAACCATCCGGCAGCCTTTTTCCATCTCGCGCAGGAACGACTGTAGCTCTGCCTGATACGGCTCGTTTCAGAGCGTGCGGGTCGGTCATGATGTCGGCCATGCCTTCCAGCCCTTTGAAAAGCGTCGTATCCCGAAACGGAAAATCAATCTCAGCGGGGTCGAGGATATGGAAAATGATGACCTCGTGCCGGCGGTGCCGGAAATGTTTCAAGCCGGTCATGATCCGCGCGGCGTCATCGAACAGGTCGGAGAAGACCACCACAACCCCTCGCTTCTTGAAACGCTCCGCCAGGTCGTTGAAGACCAGGCCGAGGTCCGACTTTTCCCGAGCGGGCGTCACGTCGAGCAGGTGGAGCAGCTCCTTGAGCTGGGAAGGCTGTCCGGCCGGCTTCAGGTAGCGGCGCACCGCGTCATCGTACACGACCAGACCCACCGAGTCCTGCTGCTGAAGGATCATGTACGCCAGGGCCGCCACGATGAATTGCGCGTATTGCAGTTTCGTGACGTTATTCCCCGAAGCGTACGACATCGACTCGCTGGTATCCAGGAGCAGGTACATGAGGAGATTGGTTTCCTCCTCATATTGCTTGAGATAAAGCTTGTCGGTCTTCGACCAGACTTTCCAGTCGACGTGGCGGATGTCGTCGCCAGGCACGTACTCACGGTGCTCGGCGAACTCGACCGAGAAACCGTGGTACGGGCTGGGATGCATCCCGGCGACATAGCCCTCGACCACCATCCGCGCCTGGAGGTCCAGCCCCTCGAGGCTAGCCAACGTTTGCGGATCTAAATATTTTTGGTAGTTTTCCACTTTGTTCGGACTCGTGTTCATCAACGGGGACCGACTTGATCAGACGCTCAATCAAATCGTCGGGTTTGAGGCCCTCGGCTTCGGCGTTGAAGTTGGTGATGATCCGGTGCCTGAGCACGGGTCCGGCGACAGCGCGGATGTCTTCGGTCGAAACGTAGTACCGGCCGTGCAACACGGCGCGGGCCTTGGCCGCCAGGACCAGGTACTGGCTGGCACGCGGGCCGGCGCCCCAGCTCACATAGTCGCGCACGAAGTTCAGGGTGTTGTCCTTGTCCCGTACGCGTGTTGCGGGTGATCTTGACCGCGTACTCGCGCGACGTGGTCGGCGATCGGAATCTTGCGGACCAGCTCTTGTAAGGCCAGGATGTCCGCGCCCGACAAGACCTTCGACACCGATGGCCGCTGCACGGACGTCGTCATCCTCACGATGTCGAGCTCTTCCTCCTCGCTCGGGTAGCCGACCATGATATTGAGCATGAATCGGTCGAGCTGGGCTTCGGGCAGCGGATAGGTGCCTTCCTGCTCGATCGGGTTCTGAGTCGCCAGCACGAAGAACGGGTCGGGGAGCCGGTGCCGTTCACCGCCGACGGTCACCTGCCGCTCCTGCATCGCCTCGAGCAAGGCGGCCTGGGTCTTGGGAGGGGTCCGATTGATTTCGTCGGCCAGTACGATGTTGGCGAAGACCGGTCCCCTCAGGAACTTGAACTGACGGACACCCGTGGCCTTGTCTTCCTGGATCACCTCGGTGCCGGTGATGTCCGAGGGCATCAGGTCGGGCGTGAACTGAATCCGGTTGTAACTCAGGTTCAAGGCATCGGCCAACGTGTGGATCATCAGCGTCTTGGCCAGGCCGGGGACACCGATCAGCAGGCAGTGTCCCCGAGCGAAGATCGCGATCAACAGTTCCTCCAGCACCGCATGCTGACCGACGATGACCTTGGCCATCTCGGTCTTGAGCTTGGTGAACGCATCCTTCAAGCGCTCGACGGCGGCGAGGTCATCCTCATCTCTTAGGAATCGATCGGAGTTTGCTCGCTCACGCCGGGCCTCCTTTTAAAGGATTGGTAATTGGATGAACTCGGCAGTAGGTAGTGAAGAAAGACTGGTAAGCCATGGCTTGCCTTCGTCTTCCCCATCTTCGCCGCCTACGGCCTACTGCCGACTGCCTGCTCTTTCGGACCCAGGCCCCAAAGGCCCCGCGAGGTCGCAACCAGGGCCCCGCGTGGATCGACTTTGAACGTGACATCGGCGATGGTTGTCGGAAACACGAACCGCTGGACCAGAGCGCCGGTTTCTCGCTGACGCACGGTCACGGCCATGTTCTCAACCTCAATCCCGTCCGCGGACGTGGTGCTACTCACATAGGCCATGACGTGACCCTGAGTCAGCGCGATCGACCAGGACACGTACTCCGGGCCGGTCAAATGACTCGACCATATCGGCTTGCCGTCTTCGAGAGAGATGCGCGCGTAGTGCGTCTCGGCTGACACAGTAGAACCGCTTCTCATCAAAGGCCATCGCGTCTGGGGCGCTCGCTCAGGTCTTCGCTCCCGAGCAGGCAAGACCAGCGTTTCGAGCCCGAGGCCGAGTCGATCCGAATCAGTTCCCGGCCGTCGTGCAACACGAACACCCGTTCGGCATCTCCGAGCACGCGAGGAGATCCGTTGACCGGCAGGACCAGCTCGTGCTCTCCCTGTAAACCCAGGTGGTCTGACCGTGGTTCAGGTCGAACTTCTTGACCGTACGCCGGTCGGTCACCAGCAAGACGGAATCCTCATCCAACGGGAACGGAGGACGCTCGAGCGACTCGCTCTCGGCGAGCATCGACCGCGCGATCGGCTCGCCGTCCTCGGTCTTGAGCACCAAGAGTTGATTGGGCTTATCGATCTGGAGCAAGATCCGGTCAGGACCGATCCAGAGATTCGGGATTGATCTCGCCGGTCGGTGCCGAGAACGACCAGTCGAGGGCCCCGGTATCGCCATCGAGCGCAATCAACTCGCGTCGGCCTCGGAGACAAAAAACGCGGCCTTTCACCAGGCGAAAGCCGCTCAAGGTATCGTCACTCGGGCGTTCACGACGTTCAGGCGTCGCGCGCCCGGGCCAGGGTCGTTGGCACGGGCGAAGGGATCGAGCTGATCTTGGTCCTTGCCGGCGTCGACAGCGTCGTACTTCCATTGCACGGTCCCCTGCCCCAGCTCGAGGGCGACGATCCGTCGAGGCGTCGCCGCGATCAGTTTATCGGCAAGATAACCCGCCCAGACCGTCGGCACGCCCAGCTCGGACGACCAGCGTGGCGAGCCGGTCGTCGGGTCGAGAAATCGCAGGCGGTCTCCGATCGGTCAAGAAGATCCGGCCGGCATCGAGCTGACGGGGCAACGCCCTCGGCGCTGATCGCTCGGATCGTCTGACGGGCCGGGGCCTGCCATTGCCAGCGGCGGACCAGGGGAAGCGGGATCGGGGGCTGCGGACGATCGCCCACAAACTGGGTGTACGGTGCCCGCGCCAGCTCGGTGGACACCAGCTCGGCGACCGTCCCTTGGCGGTTCCCGTCTTTCAGACGAACCTTGGGATAGCGCGCCTGCAGGTCCAAGTAACTGTCGCGCGCGGCGAGACATAGAGCTGTCGCGCCTCGTACACGCGGGCCAACGCCAGATCGCCCGGGCCCGTCGCTCGTCGCTGGCCGCGAGTAACAACGAGCCGCTTGTAAGCATGGGCGGCCTCGGCCAGTCGATGCGTCGACTCGCAGAGCGAACCCAGCTCGAGTAACGCGTCGGCCACAATTTGGGCCGCCGGATAAAGCCGCACAACCTCGTCCAGTGAACGAGCCTCTTTCTCCTTCTTGCCGCGCTCGAACAGCCGTGCGGCTTCCCGATCGTAGAATTCGTAGACCCCGTCGACCATGGTCTCGCACGATGGAACTGACACGGTCGGCAAGCAGGATGTCGGCACGGATCGTTCGATGTCCATCGGGGGTGGCGACGGCCAAGGGTCGCAACCGCTCGTCAGCTAGGAGTCGCTCGCAGACCTCGATCGCTTGCTTCGGCCTGGCTGCGTCCATCAGGATGTCGGCAAGCAATAATTGTGCCTGCAATCGTTCCGGATCGGTTCCGGCGACTCCCGCGGCCGACTCAAGTTGGGTAATCGACTCGTCCCAACGCCGGGCTCGCCGAGATTCGATCGCCAGCCGGACCAGCATTCGAAACTGATGATCGCGGGCCGCGCCGGTCAAAGGAACCCCATCGATCGTCTCGTTGGCTCGAGCCTTCTCGCCGGCCATGCGGTACGAGTCGAGTGCAAGCTGGTCGCGACCGGTTGCCTCCGCGGCGCGAGCGAGCCGGAAGTAGTTCGCGGCCCGGTCGGGGAAATGGGCGATTTCGTCGCGATAGCGCTCAATCAACCGGCTGTTCTGGCAAAACACAACCAGTCCGTCGGTCTGTGCCACGATCAAGTAGCCGTCGCCGGCCACCAGGTTCCCACTTTTTGTCTGGAACGTCTTCTGGAGTTCGATGGGGCGATCGACCGGTAACCCAGTCCGCTGATGCAGGATCTGAATCTCGTTCTTGGTCGGCCAGTAGATCAGGTCGCCGGCCAGAAGCCCACGCCCAAATCCTTCCATCGATTTGCCCGAATCGGGCCAAGTCTGGAGCAACCTGCCGTCCTTGACATCAAACAGAAGGACCCGATCTCCCGTGGCGATCAACCGCCCCTTAGCGACACCCAACAGGTGTGAGAGCTTGACATCTTCCGAGATGGGTTCGGACTTCCAGAGCAGCCTTCCGCTGTCGGCCTCGAACGCGAAGATCGCGTTGGCGTCAGTCGGCGCGACGAACACTCGGCCTTCGTGGATCACGGCCGGGTTCAGGTCGCGCTCGCTCCCGGGACCGAGATGAGCCGTCTCTTGGCGCGGATAGGTCGCGACCCAGAGCGTCTCTCCGGACTCCGCCTCTAATGCCACCACGGCACCCAGGTTGGTTTGGTAATAAAGAGCCGGCCCATCAAGCGAAAGCAGCCGATGGTTATAGTCGCCTGGTTCTTGGCCTCGCGAATGGACCACCCATACCCATGCCCATGCCCATGCCCATGCCGAGTAGATTGTTGCTGCCCGGTCGAGCCTGAACCCACATAGCGAATCCAGCGGATGTCGCCGGTCTTGGCGTCAAAGCAGGCGATATAGGTCGCCGTATGCTCGCGGCGATCCGTCACCGCGACGTAAACGTTGCGCGCGTCACCGACCGGAGTTCCCTCAAAGCTCACCGAGTTCATCGGCGGAAGTTGTTGCGATCCGCCCGACGGTTGGGAAGTTCCAGCTTCGACGACTCCTGCTCCCAGATCTTTGTCCCTTCCTTGTTCCAGTCGAGGGCAATAATCGAGGTGGAACCGCGTCCTGCCACCCATCCCGCCCATTCCCGGGAAGGGCAGAGCCATCGTCCCCATCCGTGCGTAGATCTTGTGGCCGATCGCCGTGAGCGTATAACGAGGGATTCCCGGCGAGTTTCGGGTCGCTTGTGGACTGTGCGTCCCGTTCTCGGCGGGGTATCTCCAGGCGTGCTTGATCGGCTGGGCGCCCGTTTCGTCCGGATCGGCCGGGCGATCGTTCAGATTGAACGCGACGACCTGCGAGCCATCACAGACGATTACCTGATCTCCCAAAACAATGGGATGAAACGCCAGCATCCGCTCAGGAGGAACCGGAGTCGACACCGCACCCATCATTCGCGGCGAGTTAAAGCCGAAATTCCGGGATTGTGAAATCTTGTCGAGCTCGACACGCCACTGTTTCGACCCGACATCAACCGGTCCGGTGACGATCTTGGTCCGCCGTGTCGAACCCGCGAAAGTCGGCCAACGGCTGTCGGGCTGAGCGGGTTGAGCCAAATGATCGGATCCCAGGGCTTCGGCGACGATCTTGGCATACGAACCGGTCCGGCCCGCCAACGCGCCGGTCGCCCCCGGATAAAGCCGCGCGAATGCGTCGAGGTCGGCTGGGCCAGGAGGGTTCTCACCCTCGGCACTGCGACACAGAATCTTCTTCGCTGCCACTCGCACAGATCGACGCTCGGATCGGGGTGGACCAGGACGAATGTATTCTCGGCGCGGTCCGGCACAAGCCGGCGGTACATCCAGAGGGCCTCGGCAAACCGCCCGTCCTGAAACGCCATGTCGCCCAGCAACTCCAAGGCGTCGTCACCCCACGAGCTACAGAACGCCTCGTTCACAACCCGGCGGAGCAACACCGAGTCGCGCTGGCTCGCACCCTGACGAAACCAGCGTTCGGCCACTCCATCGACTCGGTTGCGATAGATTTCCCTCGCCTCGGGCGGCAAATGAGCCAGACAACGGTGACAAAACGTGCGGTCATCCACGTACAAAATGAATTCGCCCGAGGGATCGGTGCCCGGCTCGTCCTTGGGTAACTTGGCGACTTTCTCGCCAAATTGCTCGATCACCCGCTGATAGAGCTTGATTGCCTCGGACCACTGCCGGTCCCGCACGTGGCTGGCCGCGTTGCGGAGCAGAGTCTCCGCCGGGCCGCTGGAGTCCGGATCAAACTTCGATCCACCCCGATTTGGACCCTGGGCCCAGACCGTTCCGCCAAAAAAAGCGACGAAGCCAACCAGCCAGGCGGCAACTGACCCGCGCATTGCGCGGAACGCACCACTCCGACTCGATCGGAACCCCAACATGACCGGACCCTCCGTACCCCATCGTGCTCCATCGGGGTCAGTCCAGGAAGTCCTCAAGAAATCTCCGCTCTTAAGCCGGTGCGACCATGCCAAACTGTTCGAGCTCCCTTCCTGGAATGATGGCCGACGATCTTCCCGATGGTGAATCAGCGACGATTGCAGCAAGTCGGGGCTCTACGAACGAACGCGAAGAAAGTTGGAGTAAAGTGGGCGTCAAGAAAACTGAGTCTCAATTTATTGGACACTAATCGACCAATCCCCTGCAACGGCAAATTCGATACCAAACCCGGCGCTGACTCACATCCCGCGGGATTCATGGACACAATCTCGAAATCGCTGAGAAGGCCGCTGCCCAGAAAAGTTGCAGTCGGCGCACTGGCGGCGCGTCGAAGGCGCCGCCTCAGCTTCGGTGCTGGATCTGAAAACCAATATAGAACACCAAGGCTCCGAAAGCGGCCAGGAGGACCGATTGCCCCAAGCCGACCTTCTCGACCAGCTCGGACGCGATCGCGAACGGAAGGATCAAAAGACCAACGAATTGAAGCGAACGGCCGAGACGGTAGCGCCACATGTGTGCAAGAGTCTTTCGTGTCACACCAGCACGGTGCTCTGTTGGGCGCGTTTCGGATCTGCGAATGAAACACTCAGTCGAAGACGTGGCACTGGTCAACGGATGGTTTGGCAAAGCAAAAAGCTGCGATCACCAGGATGAATCGAACCCGTGGGCCCTCGCTGCTAAGGCTTGGGAACGATCTTGATTTCACCCACGTCAGTAACCTCTCCGGCTTTGACGGTGACCGGCATTCCCGTGCCCTTACCAGGCGTAATCCATCCCACAGTCTCCTGCCGCACCACCAGGTTTTGCGTTCCCGGAGGCACTCCCTTGATCTCAAAGGATCCGTCCGGTCCGGTGATCGTGAAGAATGGGTGGTCGAAAACCATGAGATAGCCCTTCATCCAGGGATGAATGTCGCATTTCAGCTCGATCGGATACCGGTCGGCCATGAGCTTTTTCTCGAGCTGGCCTTTGGGCGCCAGCATCTCGTTGCCGCCGCCGTTGGCGAACGAGTTATATCGAATATTATGGCCCCTGGGATCGCTTGATTTGAACACCACGATCTGGTCCTGATGGATCGCCACCGCATAGGGCATGAACTCGCAACCGAGCTGGTCGAGCTCGACCTTGGGGTTCTTGGCGATCAACGCCTTGCACGGCCTCCGGATTTGCACCCTTGGGTCTGACGACGTAGACGAAACTGTTGGCCACGCCCTTGGTCTTGGGGTCAACCACGATCTCACGTGAGAGGATCGGCTGATCCTTGGCACAGACGTCGGGGTCCTTGGTCGCCTTTCCCTTCTCGACGTCGACCTTGACTGGCGGCGGCACAGGCACCCCCCCAAACCAGGCGGCCCTTGATCGTTCCGAATTGACGCCTGCCCGATCATTCCCGCGGCGATCATCCCGTTCACGGGCGGTCCCGCCGCCGCTGGCGCCGAAAAGATCAGGGCAACCGCCAACCCGAGCCCGTTCAAAAATGCCAATCGGCCGAAAGTTCGGCGACCCGTCTCCCCAATCGTTCTCATCGTTTGACCCTCATATCAATACTACGAAAGCACACACCTAAGTTGCGGAGCGTGCTCTGGTCGTCGAAAAGGCTCGGGCCACTTCCGGACTGCAAAACCAGGAAGCGGCCCGTCACAAAGGGATCCGTCCATCGCTCGCGATCCATCCCATGCAATTCGCTCACTCCGGACGCACCTTGTCGATCTTGAAATCCTTGACCGTCGGTTCGTTGGCCTTGATCGTGACATCTTCACCTGACGGAGCGGTCACGAATCCCGCGGCCTCTTGCCAGACCACGACCTTCTGGGTTCCGGCCGGAGCGTTCGGGATTTCAAAGTTGCCTTTTGCGTCCGTCACAGCGAAGTACGGATGGTCGAGCACCATCCACCAGGCTGTCATCCAGCTATGAATGTCACACACCACGGCGCCAGGGGTCCTCTCGGCGGCGGAGGGGACAAACGCGAGTGCCTGTCCCGGCCCGACGGTCGAGTTGAACGGGGAGTTCTTGAGCTTGATGTTGACGTTGTGGTTGGTGGGATCGCTCGACTGGAGCGTGATCGGAACACCCGCCATCAATGCCAGCACATGGGGCTCGAAGATGCAACCCTTTTGGTCGAACACGACTTTCGCCGCGGCCGCCACTTTCTTGGCGTCGTCGTTGACCTTGGTCGGCTTGGGCAGATAGACGATCACGTTCTTGACTCCCTTGGTGGCGGGGTCGACGATGATACGCTCGTTGAGGATCGGAGCCTTCACGGCGCAGATGTCTGGGTTCTTTGCCGCCTTGCCCTTTTCCACAAGCTCTTTGACTGCTGGAATGCTATCACCACTCCAGAGCACCTGGCCCTTGAGCGTTCCCCAACCTTCGGCATTCACGGGAGCCGTCGACGATGAGCTGGGCGAGGTGGCTGCCGTCGCGGACGACGCGCTGGTCGTGGGGGCCGCGGCCGATTTCGAGGCCGCGACGGCGGTCGGGTCGGGAGCGGTCACGGCATCGCTGGACTGGGTTGCCGCACCGCCGCAACCGGCCAATGCCGCGGCCAAAGTGACGCTCAAGGTCGCGCCGAGCATTGCCGTCTTTTGAATCCAAAGCAGTTTTCATTGCGTATTTCTCTCGGGCCAATGTTAGTCTACTGATCCAGTGTGAGCACCGCCGCAAGCGAAATTCAAGGCTGACGCGTGAAATAGCCGTTCGCCTCGGTGGAGCGGGTTTCCTAACCCGCTGGATCCGTCCTATGGGGCATCCGGCGGGTTCGGAAACCCGCCCCACATCATCAACGACGCAGAGCGACAACCCAAATTTACAGGTATGACAGAGTACTAGGGCGCGGTCCCGGGTGGCTTGGTGGGAGCATCCTGGGGTTGACTGCTCGCGAGCTGCAGCTCGACGGCATTGACATAGTTCAGCAGTGTGTCGCGGACCGCTCGAACCATGTCGAACGGTTGATTCTCAAACGTCTTGGGCACTGGGATTTGCACGGTACCATGAGGAGCGATGTTCTGGGGCATCGCCGTGTACGGTACGAGCCGGCGCGGGTTGGCAATCCACGCTTCGAGAAATTCAGGGCGAAAACGAGGAGCGACCTCGCGCAGGTCGGGGCCATTGACGACCTTTTCGCCTCCGGTCGGCTTGAACTGGCCGATCGCATGGCACTGGATGCAAGGCGAGGTCTTGTCCGTCATCATCTGCCAGCCGCCTTGGAGATAATTCGCATGCGCCTTGCTGCGTGCGGCGAGATAGTCCGGCGTCTGCTCCGAGATCGTCTGGTAAGGAAACTCGGTCCCATCCCTGGCGGCGAAGTAGTTGGCCAGGTCGGCGGTCTCAGTCGAGGGTTGGTCGACCGTTTTGCCAAAGTGGAATCGCGGCATCCGGAGTTGAGCGGCCGGCCGGATTGGGTGAGGTTCCGACAAAAACGACATCAGCCAGGGGGTTTGTACCTTGTTGCCCTCGCGAACCAAAGGCGGCGGCAACCGGTTCCAGAATGCCTCGAACGTGCTCCCGGTCCGGTCCGATTGGTACGTCGAGAACAACCAGGCGAAGTCGCCACCCACCGAGGGGGTCTTCTGAATCTTGGTCTGATCGAGCGCGACGTTGTCGCCAACGTTGAAGGTATAGCCCCGGATGGTGACCGGCTTCCAGAGCTGTACGGTCAGTTCATTCTCAAACAGGCCGATCGGCATGCCCTCGAGCGTGATCGGCGAGCCGTCGTCTGGCGTGAGCTCCTTTTCCTTAAGGAGTTTCGGATACAGCTCGGTAAGGTAATCGGTGCCACGTGCCGTTTGCGAAGAGCGGAGATTGACATTGAAGTTCGTAAATGCCTCTTCAACTTTGACGCCCGCGGGGATCGAGAATTGAGGCATCTCCAAGACATGGCAGCCATCGCAATTGTACCGGCTGAGAACCTTCGAGCCCCGCGCCAGTGCGAACTGCGTGGGTGAGTAATGGGTCTTGGGAAGGTATTTGCCCGGGATCCGTTCGCCGGTCAGACCAAGAACAAATGTCATGACCTCTTCGATCGCGGCTGGATTGTTGGCCCAGGCGAATTGCGGCATGCGCAGCCGGTCGTCCCAGTTCTTGTACTTCTCACTCTTCTTCTTGTAGTCATAGCTGCGCGGGCGGTGGAGCTTCTGAAAGAGGAATCCGATGCGGGATTCATGCGTCACCTGCTCCTGATAGTACGGGTCGGTACCGTCGCGAGCGCCGTCTTCATCCGGTGGATAATTGGGATCGGTGAGGTATTCGGCGATGTGTCCGAAATCGAGTCGGGCCGGCAGCTTCAAACCCCAGTCATTGAGGGCGGTCCCGATCGGCTTGGCGTTCTCGAAACCGGGGATCGAGTGACAACCGAAACAGCCCAGCCTGCTGATCGTCTTCTCGCCGAGGAACATCAGTTTCTCATCGGGCTTGAGCTTGTTGGCAACCAAGTTGTCGATTTCGCTCAGCGCCACTGCGATCGTTTTTCCGTCCGCGCTGCTTGAAACCGCCGCTCTTGGTGACGTAGAGCTTGACCAGCTCATCGACGGCGTTGGTGACTTCTTTTGAGTCCGCGCCCGGCACAACCACGTTGACCGGCCACTCGCCCGGGACGGAAAGCACCCAGCTTGCGATATCGGCGGCGTCTTGTTGTGAGAGCTGAAGGTTGGGCATCAGACTCTTGGGATGGTACTTCTCCGGCGCCAGAATCCAGTTGGTGAGCCACTTGAGTCCTTGCGTCTTGGACTGGAATTTGGCCGCGATGTTCGATAGGTTGGGGCCGAAATCCGCCACGCGCGTTTGGCGGACGCCTGCCGGAAAACCGCTGGGATCGTAAGTCATAGAAGCGTCGAGCTTGTAGTCGGGGTTGGCATCCTTGCGATCGGTCGGCTGGATGTTCGCAACTTCGTACGGCCGATGCTGGTGACACGCCAAACAGCCCTTCTGAAGGAACAATTCCTTGCCTTTGGCCGAGTCGGTCTTGGCGGGCGGATCGACGAAATCGGCCGGAGGCGTGCTCTTGGCGAACAGGTAGTGCGTGATCGAGTGAATCTCGGCGTAGTTCTTGGGCCAATCTTCCTTGGCGTCGTTGTTATTGGCCAGGCCGTAGAACCGTGGCATGCGTGAATCGGGCCGGAACGCATGCGGATTGGTGATCCACTTGAGTACCCAATCCTTCGCGTCCTTGGCGGCGATGTGCGACAAGTTTGGGCCCACCTGTCGCTCGTCGGTCAGGTCCGGGCCGGATGAACCCTCACCACCGATCGCGTGGCAACCCGTGCAGCCGAACTTGACGATTCGCTGAAAGCCGGCCTGGAGCTTCTTGGCTTGCGGGACATCCGTAACTTCGTGGTGGCACTTGAGGCAGGTCGACTCGATGAACCGCTTCGGCAGCATCGGAAAATCCCACATATGAATCTGCCTGCCAGTGATATTGCTTCTCCCACTCCTCGCCTTGCTTGAGGTTCTCGGGGGTATGCGACGCAAACGTGAAATCGGTGCCGGAACCCTGGCCGCCGTGACAGATCGTGCAGCCAAAGCTGTTGATCGGGTGCGGTCCGTTCGCGTCGAGATACAGACCGGCGTCAACCACATTCCCCCGCGGATCTTTCGTCTTGGCGCCCTTCGTGAAATGCGGGTGCAACCGGAATACCGCCGGCATTTCTTGACCGTCAGCAGCCTTATCGTATCCGGGCCGTTCAATTCCCTGGTGGCAGGTCGTGCAACGGTCGTAGCGCGGCACTTCCTTGAAATTGTAGTTGATCGTCAGGTCAGGGAGGCTGATCTGCTGGATCTTGGTTGGCGGCATCAGGTCGATACCGGGAAGGCTCCTGAAGAATGCCAATAACTTGCTCTTAAAATCCGTGCCGCCGTGAAGTTCCTCCTTCTGCTTGATGACGCGCTTGACCCGGTCCGCATCACGGGTGAGTTTCTCTCGGTCCTTCTTGAGGTTATCGACATACCCCAGCAGCTTCTCTTTCTCGTCCTTCTTGGTTTTTTGGGCGGTCCTGGCGGTCTCCAGCTTCAGCGAGAGGCGGTCGAGCTCCCTTTCAGCGTCGGCGACGACGGTTGACAGGTAGACCCGCGCCTTTCCTTCCTCCCCGCGATCGACCATGCCGTCGTAGAGGCTGCGTTTGCTATCCAGATCGGCTTTTTGGAACCGTGTCTGGGTATCGAGCTGCTCGGCGGTGCCGCCCAGTCCGCTGAGCTCTCGGTCGATGCCGTCGATCTCGGCCGTTCGTTGCGCGGCGCTCTCGTCGGCCGCTTTGATCTTGGCATCGATCTCATCAATCTGCGCCTGATATTTCGTCTTTTGCTCTTGCGATCTTCGCTTGTTCCGTGGCCGCGAGTTTGTCGCGTTCGACCTGTTGAAATTCGCGCTGGACTTCTTTCCAGGGGCGGATGTGGTCCGCGAGGACCATCCAGACCGTCGAAAGCAGCATCGCGATCGACGAGATCGCGAAGACCAGGTGGAGCGTCGTTTGGCGACGGTACGTTTCCTCGGTTGCCGGCATGGTCTTTCGTCCTGTGGGATCGAATCACTGGCCTATTGGGAAGCTTACGGTCCATACCAACCCGATGCGCCGGCGAGCGGATGGCCGCTCAACCTCGTTGGCGAGGGGGTCAGGAAGATCGCCGCTGAAGTCGTGGTGAGCAACTCATGAGTTCATCGCATTGCCTTAGATATTGAAGAATAACTCGGGGATGGCCACGACGTATTTCAAGTTCATTGTCCAGCGCAGCACCATCTTGATCGGTAAACTGGCCATGAACAACATCAGGACGGCCAAGGTCATGTACCGCAGAAATCCCGCGTGGGCCGTGTACTTTTTGAAGAACAGCCGGTACATGAGAGCGGGCCCAAGCTGAAGTAGGCCAGGCACAAAAAGATCCCCGGCAGCTCACGAAGGAAGATCGAGGTTGGCTTGGTCGTGCCCAGAAACTGGACCCAGACCAAGTCGGAAAGATTGACGTTGTTCAGAGGGATCACCTTGTGAAGGTCCCATCTTTCGTACGGACCAAAGAAGTTCCAGTTCGGCCCGCGCAGAAACGTCCCCAGCAGGATCAAAACCACCCAGAGGACCACAAATCCATACTGGAACGTGATATATGCGAATTTGCGATCTGATAACTATAATATCCGTTGCCGGGCTTGTTGGTATCGATGTACGGGATCGCCATCAAGCCCACAATGATCATGCTGGGGAGCACGACGCCGGCCATCCAGGGGTCGAAGTACACCAACATTTCCTGGAGCCCGAGGAAATACCACGGGGCCTTGGAGGGGTTGGGTGCCACCGTCGAGCTGGCCGGCTGCTCCAGGGTGCCTGGAGCACGATTCCCCAGACGACCAGGACAATCGTGAGGATGACCATGCAGATCAGTTCGGTGTAGACCAGGTCGGGCCAGGTCAGCGTCTTGTCCGGCTCGAGCTCTTCAAGGGTCGGAACGCCCTGGTCGATCCGGGCATCGTTGATCACCGCCCGGCGCAAGCCCAGCCAATTGAAACAACCCACCAAGATCAACAAACCGACGATCGGCACGTTGTCCGGCTTGGTGACAATGTCCCGGAAGTCGAAGTCCGACATGCTCAAGCCAAAGATCAGCAGGAACAGGTTGACCATCGACCAGCCGACCAGACCGTTGGTAACGAACCGCCGCCAACGGATCATGGCGGCGAAAGCGAGCGTCGCGCCGACGAAAAATGTCGTTGGACCGGATAGATAGTCGATGCCATTGCGGATGAAGAGAGGGCAGCAGCGATCTCGCCGCCGAGCATATACGTGATACCCATCGCCTGAAAAACAACCGCCGCGAAGCTCCAGATTAAGGACCAGAGCGTACGATCGACCGGCTTGCCGAGCCCAACAGCCGGCTGGTGGTCGTCGAGGCTGGGGGGATTGGTCGCCGATCCTTCGCCATGCCCGTGCGACCTCAACTCGGCGAAATGAGCCGCGTCGGCCCCGGACATCACCGCCAGCAACACATTGGCCAGCGCACAAATCATGTATGCCGCCTGCACAGCGCCAGGGAGCTGGTGCCGTCCCAGGATCATCAGGACGGCCAGGCCATAAAAGCCGAAATAGGCGGTGATGAGCCATGTGGGCAGGCGTCTTGTTTTGGGAGCGAGTCCGACCCGAGACGCCCCCTCCGAGACCATCTCCGCATACGCCACATACGCGGCCGCGCCCGCATTCAACATGGCGGCCAGCAAGTAGTACCACGCGAGGCCCGCCAAAACGCCCGGCGTCAGATCTGGATGGTGCATGAGTGTTCTTAAGACCGTGGTTACTGGATCAGACCTGGAATCGAAGTCAACTCGACTCGCTCACGCCAAATATCCGCAAATGATTCGCTTTCCGGCCGTCCCGCCCTGCGAAGAAAAACGCCCGCTCATGCCGGTGTGCCCGCGACGGCCGTCGACGCGCCCGCCGGTGAGGCTGGCTCACAACGGCCCGCTGATTCCACCGTCCTTTCGGACTCTCCAAAAATGGATCATGATCAACAACGCGGCGGCCAGCGGGATCGCCACGCAATGCAGGACATAAAACCGGTTCAACGTCATCTCGCCCACGCTCCGGCCGCCGAGGAGTGCGAACTTCGCGTCCGAGCCGGACGTGATCAGGCTGACGCCATTGACTTTGAACAGCGACGCGCCCGGCCCTTCAACACCGAGTCCCGGTGTAGCTCGGGCCATGTTCGAGCCGACCGTGATCGCCCAGATCGCCAACTGGTCCCAAGGGAGCAAATAGCCGGTGAACGACAACAAAAGAGTCAGCACGAGGAGCAGGACGCCGATTCCCCAGTTGAATTCCCGAGGCGGCTTGTAGCTGCCGGTCAAGAACACGCGATACATATGCAGCCAGACGGTGATCACCATCGCGTGCGCTCCCCACCGGTGCAACTCCCTGAGGATGCCCAGCGTGGTCACATCGCGTAGGGCCAGGATATCGTTGTAGGCATGCTCTAGAGTGGGCCGGTAATAGAACATGAGGAGCACTCCTGTCACCGTTTCGACGATAAACAGGAAGAACGTCGCCCCCCCCATGCACCAGGTGTAGGACAGCGAAATCCCTTGCTTGCGCACGCTGACCGGGTGAAGGTGCAGGAAAAAGTTGGTCAACATCACCACCACGCGGTTGCGACGATCGGTCGGCATCGGGTGGCGAAAGATGCTTTTCCAGAGCTGCGTTTCGTAAATCTTATCCAGGATCGGCATGGGTGTCTCGTGAACTGGTGGTCGAACCTGAGCCAATCAAATCATTCCGGCGAACGCGTGGCCCGCTCTTCTCTGAGCCGGGCCGGGTTGAATCGTTTTGCAAACCGTCGCTTTGATCCCGCGAGGTGAATCGCGTTTCGGTCGGTCAGGCCGGCAGGAAACTTTCGGGGTCGGACCATTGACCTAACTCTTGTTGGAACTTTTGACTCTTGTCGATCATGATCTGTCCATCGTCGGCCAACGCGATCTTGAACCGTTCCAGGGGACGGGGGGCAGGACCCTCGAAATTAATCCCGGAGATGTAGAAGCCGCTGCCATGGCATGGACATTTGAATTTTTGCTCGGCGGCCAACCAGTTGGGGGGGCAACCGAGGTGGGTACAGACGGACTGAATGGCGTAGATGATATCTTCCCCGTTGTAGCGTGTCGACCGGACGATCCAGAAGCCGTACTCCGCCTTGAACCGCTCGCTGACGGCTTCCGGCTCGAAATTCGAGGGGAGACCGACCTTGACCGTACTTGGGGGCTCCGCCAGGACGTTGGGGAACATGAATCGAACGGACATCAGAGTCATCGCCGACAATGCCATCGTGAACGTCGCCCAGGCGACCCAGATCCATGCGATCATCACTCCGAAGATTAAAATGCCACGGCGGTTGAGTTCCGCTCCAGCGGCCGCGGCCGCGGCGACGAGCTCGCGGGTTGGCTTGGGTGGCGCGGACTGAGGCTTGGCGGATGCTTTAGCGGGGCTCGGTTTGGTCGGGGCGGCAGCCGCGGCCTTTGCCGCCAGCTCTTTGGCCGTCTTCGCCGAGGTTTGACGGGCTGCCTCGGCCACGTCCCGGGGGTCGGAGATCTTATCGAGTGGAGGCAGGACGCGGCCGGCGCCCGCTTTGGCGGCCGGCGCGGCTGGCTTGGCCGCGCCCGGCTTGGCCGGCGCGGCCGGTGTCGCGGCGGTAGCCCCGGCGCCTCGTGCGGCCGCCAGCTTCTCCGCGAGGGTCATTGGCCGGCCGAGCGGCTTGGCGGGTGCGGGCACGGCCTTTGGCGCCTCGGCTGGCGCGGCTTCGACGGCCCCCTCGACAACCGGCGCGGGCGCCGCGGCCTTGGCAACAGGAGCTGGACTGGTTGAAGCGGCGGCGGGCTGAGGCGCGCGACCGGCTCGCGCGGCCGCCAGCTTTTCCTTGAGCGTTAACGGTCGGCCAAGCGTGGACGGCGTGGGCACGTTCGGAGGGGGTGCTGTATGAACGGCCGCAGGCTCCTCGGTCACCGCGGCCTCCGCCGTCGTGCTCTCATCGACCGAGGCGACGGCGTCGGAAGTCTCCGGCTCGGGCGCGGCGGCCGCTGCCTCGGCGGGTTGCGCCGGTCCGCCCTTGCGAGCCGCCTCGAGAATCTCTTTGACGCTAAGACGTTTCGCCATCGCTCGCTCGATGCCTCCCAAAAACCCCTGCACGGCGTATCCGACGAAGGGCACTTGATCAGAGTCGCACGATCCTACCGCAAAGCACGTGCCACAGGAAATCCGCAATCGGGCCGTAATCTAAACTCTTGAAGTACTTCGAGTTCCGCCATGGTCACACAAACATCGGATGTCGTTCATTCTCATTCGCCGGAAATCGCGCCGAAGGTGTTCCCAAATCTTGGAAGCCGTATTTCCATCGATCCGAGCCCATCGGATTATCCCGATACGAGCAAGGCTGCGGTTACATGAGCACAACTCCGCCAATGCGTTGGCATAGCCTAACAGGCCGATCGTCGTCGGGCAACATGCTGGCGGTTTAACCGTGGCTCTTGATGACGATCCCGCTGGCCCGCAAGCTCATGCAGCTTCGGCGGCAGACAACTCCCTATATTCGCTCCGTTTATGCGCTTCGACACTAAAGGGCGGCTCGGCTGTAAGCCTCGCGTCCACTCGGACATCGCGGCAAAGTGAGTATCGGGCATTGGCTTCCTCTGAAACTCTCCGGTGAGCCGGTACAAGGCTCCGACCCTCGGTAGGACTGCGGGAGCAGAGCGCACACAAAGGTGTGCGGGGCCAAAAACGCCGTCATGGCCGTCACAACCTTGCTGGAATTGGACTTAAGTGTGGCGCCTGAATAATCGGACCACCAGCCTCATTATAACTCTTGACAGGATTTGAGGTAACGTGTGACGCCTGAATAATCGGAACTCCTCCGAAAGTGCGATTCGCATTCAACATTGAATTACGGTCTATCGCTAGCAATCACGCGAGCATGCGGACTGAATTTTCATCGGGATACGTGCGTCGCCTGCGACATGACTTTGTTTCGCAAAATACGCTTTACGTCGCAAGTGATTTCCTCAACGGAACTTTGATCGACGGATTCTTCGCGGATAACTGGCTGCGCCAAGAAGTACGTGTGGCTTACTATCGCGTCGCCTTGACCGGCAGGGCCGGTGTCCGCACAACTCTCATCCGGATAGGCGTCGCGACTCGGATAAACACATCCGGCTCACGGGATCGTCCTGATCGAAACCCCCGGATTGAATGCCGGCTTCGGACATTTCGCGGATTCGAGGCAGTATCACTCGGGCGTGGTCAAGAACCGTCGCGAAAGTCTTCAGGTACTCTGGCCGGTCGAAGCGCGTGGAGAGCGGACTGAAAGATGTTCGGGCGGCAACGGTTCCCGGCAACTCATCACCCCCTCGCGTCACGATCAGGTCGTGTCGAACACTCCGAGCGTGCTCGACACTTCGTTGAGCCGAGCAGTCAGGTAGGATCGGATCTCGTCGCTGGTGTTCAATTGAAGAACGTGATGGCTGAACCGCTCTGCCTGCGCGGTCGTCACCGAGCCAAGCAGCTCCTTGACGGTGGGGATGAACGCCGGGCTCATGCTGAACCGTCGCAGGCCCATGCCAAAAAGCACCAGGACGGATCGCGGCTGCCCAGCCATCTCGCCGCAGAGTGTGACCGGCGTGCCGGTTCGCTGGCAGGCATCGAGGACCATGCGGAGCACCTTGAAGATCGCCGGAGCGAGGGCCTCGCAAAGGTGGGCCACCTTGGGATTGTCTCGATCGGCGGCCACGAGGTATTGAATCAAGTCGTTGGATCCGATCGAGATGAAATCGGTTTCCCGCAGGATCGCGTCGATGCAGACGGCGGCGGCCGGCACCTCGACCATGACACCGGTCTTCACGTCCTCACCGAACGCAACGCCCTCGCGTCGCAGGTTGCTCCGAGTCTCCTTGACCAGCTTATTGATGAACAGGAGCTCTTCGAGCGTGGTGATCATGGGAAAGAGCATCGAGACCTTCCCATGGCGGCCGGCGCGAAGATGCGCGGATCTGAGTGACAAACAATTTGGCGTTATCGAAGAAGATCCGCGTTGACCGCCAGCCCATGAACGGATTGGGCTCGCCACGACGACCCAGGTAGGGCACGGTCTTGTCGCCGCCCAGGTCGAGGGTGCGGATCGTCACGCTCTGGTTGGGCGAGCTCTCGATCATCTGGCGGTAGTATTCGTACTGTTCTTCCTCGTTGGGCACGTCGTGATGAGTCAGAAACAGATACTCGGTGCGGAACAGGCCGACGCCGGTCGCGCCGACTTTATGGGCAGCCTGCGCGTCGGCGAGATTGTTGATATTGGCAAGCAGCTCGATATGGGTCCCGTCGGCGCTCTTGGCCGGTAGGTCGCGATTGGCGACCAAGCGGTCCTTGAGGTTGAAGAATTCGCGCTGAACCTTGCGATAGGCCGACGTCGCCTCCTGGTCGGGGCGTAACAGGATCATGCCATCGCGGCCGTCGACGATCATCATGTCGCCGCTTTCGACCTGACCCATGATTCCGTCGACTCCCGAGACGGCCGGGATTCCGCGACTGCGCGCCAGGATCGCCACGTGGCTGGTCGAACCACCAAGCTCGGTGACTATGCCGGCGATCGGCAGGTCGCCGAGGCTCATTGCCTGACTGGGGAGGATCTCGTGCGCCACCAGGATCACGGATTCGTCGCCATTGCGGGAATCAACGGACCCATTGGTGGGTCCGATCCATCGACGAGTCAAATGCGACTCGATCCTGAGGATCACGTCCGTGATGTCAGTCATTCGCTCTCGAAAGAATTCCTTCTCCAGTCGCGAATTGAGCGGAATAGGTCTGCATCACGACCTGCAGCGCCGAGAGAGCCGTCAAGTGCTGCTTCTCAATCAAGCCATGGATTTTGGCGATCAGTTCCGAGTCATTGACGATCTGCAGATGGCTCTTGAAGATGTCGGCCGCGGACGCACCCAGCTCCTGGGCAACCTTCTCGACAAGCGTGCCCAGGTCGGCCGCCGCTTCCCTCACCGCCCGGTCAATTCGATCGATTTCGGCGGGAACGTCCGCTGGATTGTCCAGCGTTTGTTGCTCGATCGAGCCAAAGACCGATTCCACGCGATGGGCAATGCCAACCACGATTCCCGGACTGACTCCGATTCCTTTAGGCATAACGAGCCCGTTTCACGGTTCCGTGACGATTAGCCTGTACAGGCATTCGTGCCCCAATGTCGTCGCAGGACTCGTTCCCGCTTAAATAGACCAGCGACGTTCTGGGACTCGAAGTGACCGAGCGAGATCGAAAACCGAATTTCGATTCCGAAGGCAACTTTCGATACCGCCATGACGATCGCATTTCCATTTCTGACACTTGCGGCAAAAAACGCGCGATGTCAATAGCCTATAACGCCTCAGTCCGGACGTCTATATCGGACTACGCCGGCGCAGAATTCCTGGCGGGCTCGTAGCCGGGACGACGAACAGGCCGGCTCGTCATTCGCGTGCCCGCGCCGTTCAAGTCTCGTTAAGGTCTCGATCGGGACGTGAGATGGTCTGGTCCCGAATTGGCCCAAAGCCAACACGGCCATGGCCATCAGCGCGTAGGCCGCCGACCAGTGATACGGCGTTTGCTGAGCGGCCGCCTGCGCTCGACCATCGGCTTCGAGCTGCGCGATCACCGCCGCCGGGGACATGATCGGACTCGACGGCAACGGCGAGTGAATGATGCCAAACCAGGAAAAAACCGATGCCAGCAGAAGTGTCGCCACAACTCGCCGAAGATGGCCATCAATCAGGTGGGCCAGGGCCGTCGCCCACAATAAACTGGTGACGATGAAACTCCCGCCGCCGGCGATCACGGTGACCGTTTGGATATAGTGCTGGGTTTGCACGCTGAGCCCGCGAATGGCTTTCCCATCTCCGGCAGGAGATGATCCAACGTCAGCACCGCCAGGTACGCCAACGCGGGAACGCACGCCAGCGCAACCGCCGGATAGTGACGAGGGGAAGTCGCATGGAACGACTGCGAGGTGATTTCCAGGCCGACGAAGATCAAGATCGGGAAAATCACGGGCTTCGGGATGACAAAGAAGATCAGGTCGAAATATCCGAAGATTCCCGGCGGCGCCGACAAACAACGCCGTCGCCAAAGTGTAAGCCGCCCGCCCTCCCATCGCCTTATACGCGGGGTGGCCGATATACGGCGTCGACTGAATCACGCCCCCGAACAGCGCTCCCACGATCGTGGCCAGACCTTCGGTCGCGATGATTTGACCGGTCGGATAATCATCACCAGCAGCCGCGGCGCTCTCCGTGCAGTCGATTCCGCCGACGACCGTGGCCAGGGCCAACGGAATCGCCACCGGCAAGTAACTGATCGCCTCGCGTCCCGACCGTGCGAACCAGCTTAGCCAATCCTCGACGGGCATCGGCAAGACCGCCCGGAAAGCGAATGATGGGTGCTCCCCTTCTCCGCCTCCCAGCCCGGGACCCCATCCAACCAGGTGCATTCCGTAATAGAGCAAGCAACCGACGCCCAGCGCTCCGAGCGCCCTGGGAATTGTCGCGGAAACTGCCAATGGGCCGTTAATGTCGCGAGCGTCAAAATCAATGCCACAAAGCCCGCCACTGGTTGTGCCGCGATATCCACGAGCGGAAGAAAACTGATGAGTACTAAGGCAATGGCTGTCAAAGAACCAAGCAGCCCCGCTCGAGGCACGATTCGGCGTATCCACCCACTCAACGGCGCACAAGCAAGTTTGAAGATGCCTGAGACCAGGAGCATCATGATGCCTATAAACCAGGCGTGACGGGCTGAAGAATCAGCATCCAAGCCGCTCTGTAACGCAGCCTTGTATGCGGGTCCGATGATTAAAAACACCGTTCCGAAAGTGCTTGGCGTATCGAGGCCGAGCGGCATGGCGGTGATGTCGGATCGACCGGTCTTCCGGGCGAGCCGAAATGCCATGAAGGTGTAGATCAGGTCTCCCACGAGGACGCCGACGGCGGTTCCCGGGATCATTCGCGTGAGCACAAAAGTCTGGTCAAATTGGAAAACTCCCACCAGCAGGCTCGTCATCAAGATCATGACGCCGATGTTGTCGAGCATCAGTCCGAAGAAAGCATTGATATCGCCCCTTTGAGCCCAGACGTAGCCCGCGCGGGTCTGGTCTATGCCGGCGGCCGAGGAATTCACGGTGTGAGGCCCCTGAGATTTCGAGAACAATTTGGGTCACTTCGTTACCACGCCGCGTCGCCCGCGAGCCGAGCCGCGGACAGTGCGAGCAGTCCCACTAGCAAATACACTGCCGCCGTCGCGGTGATCGCCACACTGAGACCGAAATGGTCAGACGCCATGCCAATCAGCGGCGGCGCGATCGATCCTCCGCTCCAACCCACAGTGTTCATCAGCCCGGCCGCCGTCCCGCGATCCTCCGGGCGTACGACATCATAAAGCGAGGCGAAGATGTTCGCGTCATAGATTCCCTTGCAGAAGCCGGCGCCGACCAAGGCGGCGACCAGCATCGACCACGACGACGACCAGCCAGTCAGGTAGACGAACGGTGCCGCGAGGATCAGTCCCAAACTTTGCACGCCGATCCGGCCTCCTCGCCAGCGTCTGAACGCCCGGTCGGCCAGCACGCCGCCAATGAGTGCGCCCGGCAGACTGGCAAGTGGCCACAAAGTCGATGTAAGGCCCGAGTCACCCAGATTGAGATGGAATTTTCTCGACACAAACATCGGTAACCAACTCAGGAACGTCGTCGCGACGAAATTGGCGCCCACAAAGACCGCCAAGAGCACGACAGCACCGGGATTTGTCAGGATTCGCCCGACCTTCGCGAGCAGGGGATCAGAACTGTCTGCGGAAGGATTTCGCTTGTCGTCACTGGTTGGCTCGGTTACATCGGGTTCTGCATCGCCACGCGTCGGCTCGGCTCGACAAGCCAAAAACCGAGCATGAGGGCATATGCCATGCCGGCCAGCCCCAAGACCCAGAAGGGCGACCGCCAGCCGTAATGGTCGGCGAGCGTGCCCCCAAGCACCAACCTCCGGCCGTTCCCAGATATACGCTCGTTTGATGAATGCTCATCGCGCGCGAGCGAGTTCGCGGTCCGTGGTAATCCGCCAGCACCGACATCGATGCCGGGAAATAGAATGACTCACCAAGGCCTTCGGCCCCGCGCAACAAGACGATTTGGACAAAACTGCGCGCGAACCCAGTGGTCACACAGACCAGGCTCCAGAAAGCGAGTCCCAGCGGGATCAGCAGTCGGCGCGACAGCCAATCGACCGTCCAGCCGGTGAACGGAGAGGTAATCGCATAGACGATCATGAATGCCGAGCTCACCCAACCGATCTGATAATCACTGAGATCAAACTCGCTCCCGAGCATCGGCAACACCGCCGAGAGTGCCTGCCGGTCCGCGTAGTTGAAGAACCCGCAGAACCAGAGCAACCCAACCACGATCCAAGGATAGTACGGATGCGAGCCGAACCCGGAGTGCTTGTAATTGTCGCGCACGTGACCTCTACTCATTTGGCAGCATGGATCAGCCAGACCTCCTCGACCAACACCGCGACTTCGACAAACCGTCGCCAGCGCCGGTCGGCCAATTCTGAGTCCACTCATCTTCGGAAGCCGGCTTTGTTATAATCTACATGTTTTTATATCACGAATTCTGAATGACACATGTGAGAGACGACTCGTAACATTTGTCGCCGCTGGGCGATACGTGGTGATCGTTTGGCTGCCGATCAATCCTTGTCGCCCGCCTGAATCCAGCTCTCGTTGAACCGGGCGTGCTGGATCGTGCTCCCCTTTTGCGGGCGACTGTACGTATAAGTCACGTGAATCGAGCCGTCGGACGCTTGGATCATGGAGGGATAGTGGAATTGACCCTGCCCCGGGGCGTCGCGCTCCAGGTGGCGAGTCCACTTCCAGCTCACCCCTTCGTCGTCGGAGACTGTGATGGCCAGGGAGTGCCTGCCCCTGGGCAGATCGTTATAGATCAAGGCCCAGTGTCCATTCGCCAGCCGGATCGCCTCGATTCCGGCACCTGGGTTGGGAAACGAGGAATCGGTAACCGGCGACCACGAGACACCGTCGTCGCTGGAGGTGCTGAGTCGAATTCGATGGTGGGAGCCGTTGTCGCGCATGAACGCGACGAGAGCCGCCGTCGCTCTTTCGCACCAGGCTCGGCTGAATGTTACCGAAGCCGATCAGGGGACGGCTGGTGGTCCAGGTAACTCCCCGGTCGTCGGAAATGGCCATGATCGAGGCGTCGAACGTGTCCGAATACAACGGGAAAACCCAGCGGCCGCTGGGAAGCACCACCGGATGGACCCGAGGCATCCAGCCCAATCGCTGGTAGAGCTCGTCGCGCGACCGTTGCTCGAGCTGGTCCAGATATGCCTGCAACTTCGCCTTTTCCTCGACGCTCAAGCGCGCGATCGCTTTTTGCATTTCGGCGGCGAAGTCGACCGGTGTGACATGAAGCACGCCGGCCGATGACCATGGGATCGGGACGGCCCCTGCCGCAGGTGTTCGCAGCGGGCGAACTTGAGAGCGCGCCTTCCCAGCGATGGTCAAGGATCGTCGGCCAGAAAAGCCAAAGTGATCCGTCAGGAGGCGCGAAGATCGATGGGTTGCAGTCTGGGTAGCCGGGCGTGTCGGCCATCAAGAACTTCTGACCCCAATGCGTGCCTCGTGGGTCAAGCCAGGCCCCTTCGATGACCACGTCATCCGACTTGCGCTCGCCGCTGCCGGCGTACCAGGCCGCAAGCAGATTTCCTTCCTTCGTCTGGACCACGCACGAGGCATGGTTGTGCTTGGAATTCATCGGGAAGATCGCTGTCGTCTCGAACGATGGCGAGTCTGCCCGCGCGGTCGTGGCCAAGACCGTCCATGCCAGTCCAAAACGCACGAGATATGTAACCAGCTTGGGACGCATGCTCTTAGGTCTCCCGGAGGGTTGGGGGCATCGCACGATTCGGCGAGGTCCCTCAGTTTACGGGCTCCCTCCGGGACGAGCAAGCCGCTGGTCGGACCGCTTCAGCGGACGGGTGAGCTCGATCGTGCCGTGGCCTCGCGACGCCTGGTGGGCTCGGCCGTCGCCTTCGACGGAAGATCGAGCTTTCGATTGATGACCCGTTCGTTATTGTAATTGGCAGCGCGGATCAACAACGACGGACCGACGCGACGCCCCGGAGGAGCCTCCAGACGATTTCCATGCGGCGACGACGACCATCTCACTCGGGTCAGCGGAGTGCTCCGAGCCGAACGTGATGCCCATCAGCGGCTCCTTCGATTCGGCGCGCACGCGTTGGCTGAGGAAAGAGTCAGACCAACGAACGACGTTGTCATTAACCGAGATCGTCATATAGGTGCGGCCCTTGGTTGGTTTTGATATAACGAGGGTCGTGTTCCACGATGACGATGCATCCCTCCTCGGAGTCTTCGACAGTATTCCCTTCCATTACGGCCCCCAGAAATGGTGCATGGGTCCAGCCCCACATCATCGGTGACTCAGTCGGACAGGCCGTGATTCGAAACGCCTGCTCTCCGCCGGAGACCTGGTTCTTGATCACCCTGGTACCGAAATGGTTGCCGGCGAGAACGAACGGGCTCGAGCGACGGCCGCCCCGAATGTCGATCCGGTTGGCCTGAAATACCTCGGAGACGAATCCCGCGGAAATGGATACCGCTTCGGTCCCCACCGGGATCGGAGAGTCGACAATGTAGGTATTGGCATCGATCATCTGCACAATCCGCCGCCACTGGCCGGCGGCCGGGCCGTTCAAGAGCGAGACCACTTCACCGGTTCGTCCAGCTTCGGCTTGGGGCCGGCCGATTCGGAACAACCGCCCGTCCTTCGAAAGATCCAGAACCTTTCCCTCGTACCGGATACGATACGATTCGGTCAAAATGATCTCGGGCTCATTGCTCCAGGGAATCGTGTCGCCGTCGCGCGCTCCAACCTGCTCGATGACGTTTCCCTCGATCATGTCATTGGCACTCTCACCGCCCAGGACCAGGAACCGCCATGTTTTCCCACTGGCTTCGAGCGCTCGGGTGCGATTACCTTTGATTAGTAGATCGTGTGTGCCATGCCCGGTGAAAACTCCGTGTGAGAATGTGCCAGGCAACACGCCGCGGTAGTCGTTGTCGACGATCCGCCAAGGACCGCCGAAAAACTCGATCGGGCCACCTCGAAGAATGTTCTCGGTAATCACGCCGTTCTTGGCACGGATCAACCTCATCAGTCGCACGGCCTCGACCCAGCCTCCGGCCTTGTCGACGGGCGGCATCTCCAGATCGAGCCGAGTGAAAGCGATATTCACCTTGAGTTCGTCGTGCCCATTATCGAGGTTATCGGTCATGCCGATGACGGCCGGGCCCCAAGAGACTTCGTTGTTCCAGCGGATCGGGCCCTCGAAACGGACTGCGAATCCGTTGAGCGTGGTGTTACCGCAGTGAACTTTGATTGCCGTAGTCCAGCTCGACTCGGTGGTAGGCTGAGCGAACCGAAGCGTCGCGCCCCCGTCGGAAGTCAACGTCACAGGACGGTTGAGCACCAGCGGACGGGTTAGCCGGTAAGTACCCTTGGCGAGGGACACGGTCCCGTATCGATCCACAAGCGACTGAACGTCGTCCCCGGGTTTGGCCTCGACGCGACTCGGCTCCGGACGCGGGGCTCGCAGGCTCAGGTCACAGGGCCCGCTCGGGAATTGGACCAGCGATTGCTGGCCGTCCTTGTAGACCAGCCGCAGCGAAAACGCGTCTCCGCTCGCAACACGAATCGGGCCAAAGAACAGATCGGCGGACGTGCGATTGGCACGGACCTTCAGCTCCATCGGCTCGGAGTCCGGAACGTTGGGGATCGGCACGCGGTCGTTGTTGCGATAGATCCAAACCCCCCGAACCGTGTCGCTCAGCACGGCGCCGATGATCGGTGGTGTCGTTGGGAGACCGCTCAAGACGACATGCACGTCGCCCGGCCGCCCGGCGACCCCGCCGTCTTGACCGAGCCACCGGGCGTCGATCTTCCGATCCACAAACTTGGGCAACGGCGGCCGCGGCGTGCGGAGCGCCGGATCGCACTTGGCGGCGACGACGGTCGCCGAGTCAAGCCGCTCGTTATCGTAGAGAATTGTCACCTTCAGGTGCTGGGCGCTCAAGTCGCGATCTGGTTGAAAGAACACGTCGCCCTGGGACGGGTCCTTGGGATCGCGGAAAAACTCGGCGTTCGACAAAAGTTTCGGATTGAGGCCAAACTCCCACCGTGAACTGCGTGTTCCCTCGATCCGCAGTCCCTTGATAACCGCCTTCGCCGATATCTTGCTCAAGTGAATTCGAGCGTCCTGGAGACCATCAGGTCCGACAGACGGCCCGGTTCCAACCCAGTCCTGACGGTCTTGTCCGATCCATCGGGCGGACAGGGAGGCGCCGGGCATCCGCAAATTCGGATCGGCTTTGCGACCGTTGAAGGCGATTTCTACCTTCGTTCCGTCGTCGTAACGGACGACGAGATTAAAGGATCGTCCCGTCTCGACGCGATACGGCTCGAGGAATAAATCAGCGGTCCGCGACGCTTTCTTTCGTCTGAAACCGACTGTCCAATCAGGCGATTTTGGACTGAATTGCCACAAGTCGCCGCCATAGCCGTTCACTTCGATGAAGACCACCTCGCGGCGTGGGTCAAGGCCCGAAAGCGCAATTCGAATATCCTGGACGTCGCTCGGTTTGTACTGGCTGTTCGGACCGACGTAATCGTGGCCATCCTGTCCGATCCATCGCGCCTGAAGTGAATTTGCCGCGGTGCCTGCCTGATAGAGCACGCGGCGGACCGGCACACCGTCCGGCGACTGGCCCGATTCAGGGGGATGGGAGCCGGGTGATCCGCTCGGATCCACGTTGTCCGAATGAGCGGCTGTTCCAACCAATGTCAGAACCAGCAACATCCACGACGCTGATCGCATGTTGACCTCCGTGTGCAAATCGATGGTCAATCCGTGAGAGAGCCGGTCTCGTGCGCGGATCGCAGAGCCATCTCGTCGAGAGGCTCACACCAAACCATATCATAGCACACTCGCGGAGATCCAGTGGTCAGGAGCTTCCTCGCGCCCACGGTCGGAGGCAATAATGAACCTTCACGGGCTTCGGGAGGCGCGGCAATGTCCCTCCGTCGATCGCACTTGGAGTGACGAGACGAGGAGCCTACTTGGCGGTTGCCTCGTCCGTTGGTGGCGAAAACGCCTGGCGTCGGCTCGGGCTGACGCTCGGCGCGGCAAACTTTGAACCGACTCCTCCAGACTAGCCCGAACAATTGCACCGGGAGCCGAAACGCATGGCGCGGGAAACAACGGGCAACCTTTTCGACGAGCCGGAAGAGCCCCCGCGCCGTTGCCGGACGCACCGCTGGCCGAGCGGATGCGGCCCCGCGATCTTCACGAGTTTGTTGGGCAAGCTCAAGTCATCGGCGAGAAATCGTTACTGGGAACGATCCTCAGCGCGCGGGCAAACCGCCGTCGCTGATCCTCTGGGGTCCGCCGGGCACTGGCAAAACGACGCTCGGCCGATTGATCGCTGGGAAAAGCGGATCCCAGTTCATCGCGCTCTCCGCGGTTTTCGCGGGCGTGCGCGAGGTACGGGCCGCCATCGAAGAAGCCAGAAAGAACCGGCGTCGCGATGCCCGGACGATCCTGTTCATCGACGAAATCCATCGGTTCAACAAGGCACAGCAAGACGCACTTCTCGGAGCCGTCGAGGACGGCACGATCAGCCTGATCGGAGCCACGACCGAGAACCCATCGTTCGAGGTGAACGCGGCGTTGCTTTCACGCTGCCGCGTAGTCGTGCTGCAACCACTTGAGACGGAGGAGGTCGCGACGATCGTCCGCCGCGCCCTCGACGACCCGGATCGTGGAATCGCGGGGCAGAAACCATACCTGGCACCGGACCTTATCGAAAAGCTTGCGGCCTGGTCGAACGGCGATGCCCGCGTCGCTCTCTCGACTTTGGAAGAAGCGGTCGCGGCCACTCCCCCCGCCGCGGACGGAACGCGACCGGTCGCCGAATCGACCCTGGTCGAGGCGCTCGGACGCGCCCGTTACGCGTATGACCGGCAGGGAGAAGACCATTACAACCTGGCGTCGGCCTTGATCAAGTCGGTGCGTAATTCCGACGCAAGTGCCGCGTTGTATTGGCTTGCCCGGATGATCGAGGGGGGCGCAGACCCGATTTTCATCGCGCGGCGGCTCTGCATATTGGCATCCGAGGACATTGGCCTGGCCGATCCCCAGGCGATCGTTCAGGCCGCCGCCGCGGCGCAGATCACTCATTTGATCGGCTTGCCCGAGGCCCTTTTTCCGCTGGCGCAGGCCACGATCTACCTGGCGAAAGCGCCGAAATCGAACGTGGTCAAGAGCGCCTACCAATTGGCGGCCGCCGATGCCGCCGCCTCCGCGCGCGAGCCCGTCCCACTCCACCTCCGGAACGCGGTCACCTCGCTGACGAAGGGGATCGGCTACGGTCAAGGCTATCGCTACGTTCACGACGATCCCGCCGCCCGGAGCGAGATGCCCTGTCTGCCCGAACGATTCCAAGGCCGCGACTATCTCTGCCCGGACGGCACGCCCTCCGAAGCGACCGCACGATCATCAAGCCAAAAGCCATGAGGGATCGATCATGTACGACCAGCAACGTCGTGGACCGAATCGTTGCGCAGGCATTCAGCGTCGTGGTTGCCGGGCTTACTGCGGCGGCCGCCATCATCGTCAGCGGCTCTTCCCGAGCATCGCAAACCCCATCTCGGACGCAGCGGCCGAACGTCCTCGTCCTCTTCGCCGACGACCAGCGCGCGGACACGATCGCCGCTCTCGGCAACTCGCACATCCGCACGCCCAACCTGGACCGATTGGTCAGCCAAGGGACGACGTTCACGCGGGCCTATTGCATGGGCTCGCTCCAGGGAGCGGTTTGCGTGCCGTCGCGCGCCATGCTGCTGACCGGTCGCACGCTCTTCCACGTCAAGGACGACCTCGAGGGCCAGCCCACCTGGCCCGAGGCTTTCGCCAAGGAGGGCTACACGACGTTCTTCACCGGCAAGTGGCACAACCAAGCCGAGTCGGCCCTGCGTGTCTTCCAGCAAGGAAAAGGCGTCTTCCTCGGGGGCATGGGCGATCCCTATCAGCTCGAGATCCAGGATATCTCGCCCGAGCATACGTTTGTGTACAAGCGGTTCAGCGGCGAGCATTCGGTGAAGGTCTTCGCAGACCTCGCGGCTGAGTTCATCCGCGGGCAGTCGGGAAAAGGGCCGTTTCTGTGCTACGTTCCCTTCAACTCTCCCACACGACCCACGCGTGGCCCCAAAGCCCTATCACGACCGTTACAACGCCGAGCGCCCTCCGCTCCCCGCGAACTTCCTCCCACAGCATCCGTTCAACAATGGCGCGTTGATCATCCGCGATGAAGAGCTCGCCCCCTGGCCGCGGACTCCCGAAATCGTCCGCCAGCACCTCGCCGATTATTACGCCGCCATCGAGTTCCTCGACGCACAGATCGGCCGCATCCTCGACGCATTGAAGGAAAGCAACCAGTACGACAACACTCTCATCGTCTTCACGTCCGATCACGGACTGGCGATCGGCAGTCACGGGCTCTTCGGCAAACAAAACCTCTACGACCACTCGATGCGGGCGCCGCTGATCATCGCTGGACCGGGCATCCCGCGAAACCGGCGAGTCGATGCGATGTGTTACTTGCTCGACATCTTCCCGACGCTGGGTGATCTTGCGGGCATCCCGGCCCCGACGGAAAGCGAGGGCCAAAGCCTCGTCCCAATCCTGACCGGCCAACGGCAAACGGGCCGGGACTCGATCTTCACCGCCTATGCCGACGTCCAGCGCGCTGTCCGCGACGACCGCTGGAAGCTGATCATCTATCCCAAGATCAACAAGACCCAACTCTTCGACCTCAAAAACGACCCCGCCGAGTTGCACGACCTCGCGACCGACCCAGACCGGACAGGCGAGGTCACGCCCTCACCGACCTGCTCCGACACTGGCAAAAACAACTGGACGACGCTCAACCTTTGTCGTCGCCCAAACCATTGCCCCTGGAGTTCGTCTTTCCTGCTGCGCCTAAGGAATAGGTAGGCAATTACGTCCCGATTTGAAGCGCAAGCCGCGCTCTGGGTGCCACTGGCCGTACTCGACCAGTGTCGTTCGAACGGCCCAGTCGCAACACACTGGTCGAGTACGACCAGTGCCACCCAGAAATTACGAGAAGCGCCGGGAAGTTAATCCCGGCCTATTCCGAAGTTGCCGAAAGCATCGAAGGGATTCTAAACGTATGAAGGGAGCTGAGCCGCATGGGCGAAATCGGCCGGAGGCTTTGTCGACCGATGCCAACCATCGTGAAGCTCACCGATGGTCACGGATGCCCTGGTGGGTCCACGTGGCGTTAAGTCGCAATTCGAGCCGTGACCGATGCTGCGTAGCCCCGGAACGAGCGTGGACTCTTCGATTCGACTGTGAACACCGACGAGTTGGATATCGCCGCGTCAGATAACGTCATCGCATTCACTCGACATAATCAATCCGAAAGCGTTTGTTCGTGACAAACAGCACCGTAACGTCTGCCTCGGGGCTGGCGCCGTGCTCCATGACCTCGCCTTCAGGAAACCAGACGAAGGTCCCTGGGCCGAATGTTCCTTTGTGCGTGACTAGCTTGCCTTCGAGCACATAAAGGCCGTGACCGCACGGGTGGGTATGATGAGGATTGACAAGACCGGCCGGGTAGCGAACCAGCCGGACTTCGGCCCCGGTCTCCGGGTCGGTATAAAGATCCTTACGAAGGATTGCTCTACCGAGTTTTTCGTTGTACCGCTCTTCCCACGGCTGTTCTGCCGTATCGATCGCGAAGAATTCGTCGTGTGCCATGTTGTGCTCCGAGGGATAATCGTGCCAGAGACGAATCATTCCGAACCGCCCGCAATCGCTTCACCTGGCTTCAACACGCGGATTCGGACGTTTCGCCAGCGGACCTGATACGGACCCAGTCCCTTGGCGATCCCGTGGACCTGGAGCCCGATGAGGCCGCTTGCGTCCACGTCGTCGGTGAAGTCACTGGCGGCGACACCATTGACCCAGGAACGGTAACGGCTCCCTTGAACGACGATCCGGTAGCGGTTCCAGTCGTCATCTTTGAAGACATCCTTGGCCTCGGGCTTGATCTCCGCGAGCCATTTGCCGCGACGGCCCTCGTCGTAGAACCGGCCAGCCGCGCCAATCGCCTTTCGGGCGATCTCACACTGGGGGCCGTAGACGACGCCCGCCCTGCTCCTGTTCTTGGGATCCGGGTCGTCCTTCTCATAAACGTGGCTGCGGACTTGAACGCCTGAGTTCAGCGCCGGGTCACACTTGACGTCAAGCTCGAGCACGAAGTCCTGGAAATCGCCCTTGCAGAGAAACGTGTTGGGGCTGCCCTGGACGGTTGAGCCGACGATGGCTCCGTCCTCAACTTTGTACGCGGCGAACCCGCCCCGGACTTTCCAGCCATCCAGTGTCTTGCCGTCGAACATCGGCACCCACCCTTCCTCGTCGGACAAGGCGAAGGAGCCGAGGCACATCGAGATCACGACGAAAGGCGCCAGACCGGTTCTCAGTATTCGACGCATGGGGGCTCTCCAGATTGCAAAAGCAGAAGGCGATTCGCCCCATTGTTGCCGTGCCTGCGCTCCGGGTCAAATGACTGGTACCACATGACATTCAGGGTCAAGCTTGAAATCACGGCCGCGAGCGAAAATGTGGGCCGCGACTCATTGCGGAAGGACGCAAGTCGCGTTATTGTCAGCACGCCCACACGAGTTCGCACGCTCAAACGAGGTCATCGCCATGAAACTCGTCATTCGATTGGGCACGCTGGGGATTGCTGTTTCGGTCACGGCGGCTCCATGCGGCCGAACCTCGAGCCTTAACGGCCCAAGAACCTTGGAAGGATTTCCGCGTACCGCTGACTCAGGGATTGGCCTACTTCAACACGTACGTCAAAAAGGCGTGCCGACGCGTCTTGTCTACTTTCCGGACGAGAATCATCGGATCCTCAAGCCGAACAACTCCTTGGTCTGGCACAAAGTAGTGTTCGGATGGTTGGATAGGTATATCGGCCGAGGTGCCACAAAGTAGTCCCTTGTTCACCGTGAATCGCAATGCACCCGTATCGGAGCGACCGGCGTGATGATCTCGACCAGCCTGTTCCCTCTGCTCCTTCTGCTCCAGACGCGCGGCCCTGAGGCCACGGCGCCGCCGAAGCCCATCGTGCTCAAGGCCGCCCGATTGTTCGACGGCAAGTCCGACGCGCTGCATCCCGAACGGGATGGTGATCGTCGAGGGCAAGGCCATCAAGGCCGTCGGCGCAGGGCTTGAGCGTCCCCGAGGGCTCGACGGTGATCGACCTGGGCGACGCCACGCTCTGCCCCGGCTTCATCGACGCTCATACTCACCTGACCCACGAGCGGACGGCCGACTACAACCAGGGGTTCGTCGATGGGATGCGCCGGGAGGTCGCCGAGCAGGCGATCCTGTCGACCGTCTATGCCCGGCGAACGGTCGAGGCCGGATTCACCACGGTTCGCGACGTCGGCTCGGGCGACTTGCTCGACGTCGGGCTGCGGAACTCGATCGCCAAGGGGGTCGTTCCCGGGCCGAGGATGCTGGTCTGCGTTCACGCCCTCGGGGCCGATCGGCGGGCATGCCGACCGAGAGCGGGCTCCGGCATGATCTGTTTCCGCAAGCGCATGAGGCCGAAGGGATCGCCAGCGGCCCGGACGGCTTCGCGACGGCGGTTCGCTACCAGGTCAAGTACGGGGCCGACGTGATCAAGTTCTGCGCGTCGGGCGGCGTGCTGTCGCTGGCGGACGAGGTCGACACGCCTCAGCTCACCCTCGCCGAGATGACCGCCCTTTGCGACGAGGCCCACCGGCTGCGCAAGAAGGTCGCCTGCCACTGCCACGGCGACCAGGCCGCCCGCGACGCGGTGCTGGCCGGCGTCAATTCGATCGAGCACGGGTCGTTCCTCTCGGCCGACACGCTCAAGTTGATGAAGGAGCGGGGACGTATCTGATTCCGACCCTGATGGCGCCGGACGCGATGATGCCGAACCTGGCCAAGTTTCCGCCCGAGATCGCCGCCAAGGCCGTGGCGGCGAACGCGGCGATTATCGAAGACGTTCGCCGAGGCGGTCAAGCTCGGCGTCAAGGTCGGCTTCGGCACCGATTCGGGCGTCTCGAAGCACGGCGACAACGCCCGCGAGTTCGTGCTGATGGTCAAGCACGGGATGACGCCGATCGCCGCGCTCAAGGCCGCGACCTCCGTCGACGCCGAGCTGCTCGGGCTCGCGAAGTCGATCGGCACGCTCGAAGCCCGGCAAGCTCGCCGACCTCGTGGCCGTGCCCGGCGACCCGATCGCCGACATCGCCGCGACCGGGCGCGTCGTGTTCGTGATGAAGGAGGGGGCGGTGGTCGTGTCGAAGCGGCACTGAAGACCCATCAGGCGGCTTGGAGTGTGCCGCTAGACTTCGCGTTCTCGCAGACGATAGTCGAGATAACGGAGCACAGTGGCAGCATTGAACTGCTCCGGTGCTCACCTGACGGAACTCACCTGGCCAGCCGCGTCGCCGGTCGACGGCCGAGTCGTCGTTTGGCACTCGGTAGAGCCGAGTCGTTGATCGTCCAGGCTTGCCCCGGCCCCTGTCGCCATGCTGTTCAGAATCCCAGATCCTGGTAGAATCAATGACGCGATTCGGGAAGAACTCTTCGTGCCATGCTGTTCGCAGCGGAACGGACACACCCCGGGGTGCAAAAATAGGAGATAGCCAATGGCCACGGCTCCGCGACAGCGAGCGACCCGCGAAATTGAATACCCCACCGGAGACGGCAAGCCGATGGCGGAAACCGATGTGCATCGTCAGGATATGGTTGATTTGATCGAGACGCTTGGGTGTCGCTTCGCCCAAGATCCCTACGCATACGTTACGGGGAACCTGCTGCTTTATTACGAGGAAGGCAATCGCCGGAAACATGTCGCGCCCGACGTTCTGGTCTCCTTCGCGATCCCCAAGAATCCGCCTCGCGATTACTACCTGGTTTGGAAGGAAGGAAAAGCCCCGGACGCCGTCATCGAGATCACCTCGAAGTCGACCAAGCGCGAGGACAAGAAGACAAAGAAGGAGCTGTATCGCGACGTTTTGAAAGTGACGGAGTACTTCCTGTTCGACCCGACCGAGGATTACCTCAAACCATCACTCCAGGGATTCCGCTTGTTGGAAGGTGAGTACATACCGATCCAGGCTGTGAACGGCCGCTTACTCAGCCAGGTTCTGGGATTGCACCTGGAGCGTGACGGGCAGGAACTCCGCTTGGTTGATCCGGTGACGGGCCTTCGGTTGTTGAAACAATCGGAGCGGCTCGAAGCGGAAAAACGTCTTAGGGAGGCCGCCGAGGCCGAACAAAAACGGACTGCGGAAGAGCTTGATCGACTCCGCCAGGAACTCGAAGCTTTCCGTCACAAGTCGAACGGCGAGTGAGCGGTCAATGACGACCGAAAAACCCAAATCAGATGATCTGTGGTCGACGCCCCACCGGACGCATTGCCCTCGAGCTTGCCATGAACCATCGAGAATCCTGTTGCCTGATCCTTCTGGCGTTCCTCGCGAGTCGCGTCGATCGCGGCCGGCGGCGTGGACTTTGCAGTCGCGGCTGACACCAAGCCGGCCTCCACCAGCCCGATGCCTCCCCCGGAAGCCGCGGCTCGGTTCCGAGTGCCTGAGGGATTTCGGGTCAAGACTCTTCGCGGCCGAGCCGGACGTGCGCAACCCGGTCGCGATGGCCTGGGACACGCGCGGGCGGCTCTGGATCGCCGAGAACTTCACCTATTCCGACCAGACTCAAAAGTTCGACCTCCGCCTTCGCGACCGCGTCTTGATCTTCGAGGACGCCGACGGCGATGGGCGGTTCGACCGGCGCACTGTCTTCACCGAGGACGTTCAGCGACTCGCCAGCGTGGAGCTCGGGTTCGGAGGCGTCTGGCTGCTTTGCCCGCCCCAGCTCTTGTTCCTGCCCGACCGCGATCGGCAACGACATCCCGGACGGTCCGGCCGAAGTCGTGCTCGACGGCTTCTCCGTCCCATCGGAGAACTATCACACGTTCGTCGAACGGCCTTCGCTGGGGTCCAGACGGATGGCTTTATGGTCGTTGCGGAGCCTCATCGCCGGGACAAATCGGGCCACCTGGCACTCCAGAAGCCCTTCGCGTACCGATCCGCGGCGGCCTCTGGCGGTATCACCCACGCAGCAAGCGGTTTGAAGTGCTCTGTCATGGCACGACCAACCCCTGGGGCCATGACTGGAACGCCCTCGGCGAGGCGTTCTTCATCAATACCGTGAACGGCCATCTCTGGCACATGATCCCTGGTGCACACTTCGCTCGCCCCCACACGATCGAGCCTAACCCCAGGGTTTATGCCCCGATCGACCAGCATGCAGACCATTACCACTGGGATGACCGAGCGTTCGAGGCTCGATTCCCGGTCAGTCCGGAGGACGATCGACGAGGCGGCGGCCATGCCCACTGCGGCGTGATGATCTACCTGGGCGACCAGTGGCCCGCAAACTATCGCAGACAAGCTCTTTACCTTGAACTTCCACGGGCGTCGCGTGAACGTCGAGCGGCTTGAGCGGCTCGGGCAGCGGCTACGTCGGGCGTCACGAGCCGGACATCCTGTTTGCCGCCGACCCGTGGTTCCGTGGGATCGACCTGAGCTACGGACCAGACGGCGGCGTGTTCGTCCTGGACTGGAGCGATACCGGCGAGTGCCACGAGCACGACGGCGTCCACCGCGAGTCGGGCCGGATTTTCAAGATCACGCATGGTGAACCCGCACGCGTCGCGATCGGTGACATCTCCCGGTTGGACGAGCCGGGGCTGGTGGCGCTGCATCGTCATGCCAATGAATGGTTCGTCCGCCAGGCGCGGTTGGTACTGGCGGAACGGTCGGCCCGTGGCGAGCCGCTCGCGGTGGCCAAGAGCATCGCTTCGGAAGCATCTTCGACCAAGACCCGGACCCGTCCCGGAAGATCCGCGCCCTCTCGCTCGCTGTACGTCATCGGCGGGGCCGATCGAGCCTTCCTCCGCAGTTTGCTCCACCACGAACAGGAATCGGTGCGCGCCTGGGCGATCCGGCTCTTGACCGACGACATGCCGCTGGACACGATTTTCAGCCAACGGATCGGGCCGGATCGGACGAATTGGCCGCCGACCTCCAGGACGAGTTCACAGACCTTGCTCGCGCCGACCAGTCGGGCCTGGTGCGACTGGTCCTGGCCTCAACCCTTCAGCGAATGGCAACGTCGCAGCGCAGTGGCGCTGGCCCGTGCCTTGGTATCGCGCGCCGAGGATGCCTCGGACCATAACCTACCCTCCTTGATCTGGACGGCTCTGATCCCGGTCGCGGACGTCGATCCGTCCTCACTCGTCGCGAGTGGCGGCTCATTGCCGGCTTCCGGAAGTGGTCCGCTGGACTGCCCGTCGATTGGGGGAAGAGATCGAGACGCGGCCCGTTCCCATCAACGCGCTGCTCGAGGTCGCCGCCAGCAAGCCGGCAGCATTCCAGTTCCAAGTGCTCTCGGGTCTCGGCGAGGCGCTGGCCGGCTGGCATAAAGCGAAGAAGCCCGAGGCTTGGGACGCCTTCCAGACGAAGCTCGACGTCGTGGGCGACCCGGCCCTCCGCGAACGGCGCGCGACTTGAACGTGGTTTTCGGCGACGGCCGAGCCCTGGAGGTGGTGCGTCGCCTGGCACTCGATGACAAAGCGGCGATCGAGACTCGGATGGCCGCGCTGAGGACCTTGATCGAGAACCGGCCGCCCGACCTGCGGTCCCTCTGTGAGCGGCTCGTGCGTGTCCGCTTTTTGAACGCGGTCGCCGTGCGAGGACTGGCCCTGTTCGACGACCCGGCCATCGGCAAGACGCTCGCCGCCAATTACCGAGCGTTTCACCCTACCGAGCGCGGAGCCGTTATCGACACCCTCGCCACTCGTCCGGCGTTCGCGCGAGCGCTGCTCGGCCAGATTGGCGCCGGCAAGATCCCGCGCCAGGACCTGACCGCGTTCCACGCCCGCCAGATCCGCAGCCTGGGTGATCCCGCGTTGAATGGCCTGCTTTCCGAGGTCTGGGGCGAGCTGCGTGACTCGCCCGCCCACCGCCGGGAGCAGGTCGCCAAGCTCAAGGGCCAGCTCGGCACGGCCGCGCTTTCCACTGCCGATTTGAGCAGAGGGCGCGCGACATTCGAGCGTGTCTGCGCGTCGTGTCATAAGCTGTATGGCCGCGGCGGCGAGATCGGCCCCGATCTGACCGGCGCTGGCCGCGACAACCTCGACTACCTGCTGGAAAACCTCGTAGACCCGAGCGCCTCCGTGAACGCCGACTTCCGGATGTGCGTGGTGGCGATGCGCGATGGTCGCGTGCTCAACGGGCTACTGCGCGCCAAGACCAATCACACGATGACCCTTCAAATGCAGAACGAGGCAGTCGTCCTCGATCGTAACGATGTCGAGGACGTCCGACCCTCCGTGCTCTCGCTGATGCCCGAGGGACTCCTCGATCCCTTGAACCCTTCCGAAGTCCGCGATCTGATCGCCTATTTGATGCAACGATCCCAGGTCCCATTGCCCCGGCCGGAACGATGAGGGCTCCGCCGCCATCCTTGCGGGCGAGCCAGTCCTAAAAGTGAGGTGCGCCAATGTTGACCCGAAGAGACATCCTCCGCTTGATCCCCGCCTCAGCCCTCGTCGGGGTCAGCTCGTGCCGCCGAGGAACCGGACTTCGAGCGCATCGACACCCACGTCCACATCCATCGCGACGCTCCGGCGATCGCTTCCGCGCTCAAGGAGTCGAAGTGGCGCGCACTGGACATCGTCGTCTGTCCGGCGAGCGGCGACGAGCCGTTCGACCTCGAGGAAAAGCTCCGCGCCACGCTGCAAGGTCCAGCGCGACAGCGGCGGAACCCTGGCCTGGGCATCGACGTTCGACGCTCGGGGATTCGAGGGTCCGGGTTTCACCGACCGCACGATCCACCGCCTGCGTCAGTCCTTTGACGACGGGGCGATCGCGGTCAAGATCTGGAAGAACATCGGTATGTCGATCAAGTCGAAGTCCGGTGCGTATCTCCTTGCTGACAACGCCAGCCTGCTGCCGATCTACGAGGCGATTCAAGCAGCCGGCAAAACCTTGATCGCCCACCTCGCCGAACCAAACGGGGCCTGGATGCCGCTGGATGCCAAGAATCCGGAGATCCGGTACTACTCGAATAACCCCCAGTGGCACATGTACGGCAAGGCCGGAGCGCCCGTCAAGGAAACCATCCTGGCCGCGCGCGATCGAGTGCTCGCTCGGTATCCGAAGCTGCTTGTCGTGGGCTGCCACCTGGGTAGCCATGAGGATGACCTGAAGCAACTGGCGAATCGCCTCGATACTTATCCCAACTTCGCCGTGGACACGGCCGCGCGCATCCGTTACTTCGCCCGCGGCGACCGGGAGCAAGTCCGAGACTTCTTGACCCGATATCAAGACCGCATCCTGTACGCGACCGATTTTTCTCTGCGCGATGGTGATGTCGCCGTGGCCGCGCGTTCAATGCGGACCACGCACGACCGAGACTGGAAGTTCTTCGCCCAAGGCGACACGATGGACTACGATGGCCGTCCGACGCGCGGACTGGCGCTCCCCGACTTTGTGTCTGCGGAAGATCTTCCGGCAGAACGCCCTGCGCTGGTTGCCTGGTCTCGTTACATGATTCTGCAATCCGCCGCGCGATGATGTTCAGGTTAGCCCGGCGATCGGCTCGCCGTGATACAGCCAGTGCGGACGGTCGAGCTCGTCCTTCCAACTCAACGACCGCGGCAGGCCGAGCGCCTGATAGATCGTGGCCGCCATGTTCTCCGGAGTTTGGGGATCGCTTCGCGGGATAGGCCCCAATGCGGTCGGTGGATCCGACCACGGTCCCGCCGTTGATGCCGCCGCCGGCAAAGAAGAGCGTCTGGGCCGCGCCCCAGTGGTCGCGGCCCGGGCCGGCGTACGAGTTGGGCAAGGTGGATACTCTCGGCGTCCGACCGAACTCGCCGGCCATCACGATCAGCGTGCTATCGAGCAATCCCGTCGTCAAGCAGGTCGTCGAGCAGGGCCGAGAGTGCTTTGTCGGTCGGTGGGAAAAGTTTGTTCTTCAAGCGAGGGAACGCGTCGCCGTGCGTGTCCCACGTCTCGTTGTTGCCGAGGTTGACCTGGACGAGATTCACGCCGGCCTGGAGCAGTCGAAAGGCCATGAGCAGCGACCAACCGAACGAGTTCCGACCGTAACGGTCCTGGATCGAGTCCTCGGCGTTGGTCACGTCGAACGCGCTGCGGACTTTCGGGTCTGCAAGCAACGACATCGCCGCCTGGCGGTGGGAATCGAACCGTTCGCATTCCGCCGCCGCTTCCAGCGTTCGCCGCTGTTCGTCGATGTGTCGCAGGAGGCCCACGCGGCCGCGCAAGCGGAGGACGCTCAAGCCGTCCGGCAGGGTCAGATTCGGCGCCTGGTATTTCCGAACGTCGGGCGACTTGGGCGGGTTCTTGGACTCGTTCGGGAAAGTGTACTCGGGATACGCCCCGTGCCAGAAACGGATTGCCGTAGGGCGAGGCCTCGATAAACCAGGGGTCGCGATGCGCGCCCATCTGGCCTCCGTAAGCGCCGGGGATCACCCCGCCCGACCAATGGACGAGCCGCTCCGGCAGAACAACCGCGGGCGGCAGATGGTCGCTCCGAGGTGGCACAGCTTGCCCCACGATCGAGGCGATCGAGGGCCAGTCCGTCGGCCGAGGCTTTCGGTCACCGAGGAAACCGGGCGAATCGACCGAGCGGCCCGTCAGCATATAATAATGACCGCGTGTGTGTTCGTTGGTCGGATGTGTCAGCGATCGCACGAGAGCCCAGTGCTGGCTCCTCTTCGCCAGCAGTGGAAGATGCTCGGAGATCGAGACCCCCGGCGTCGCGGTTTCGATCGGTCGGAATTCTCCGCGGATTTCTGACGGTGCGTCTGGCTTCAGGTCGAAGCTCTCATGCTGGGCCAGTCCGCCGGACAGGAATATATAAATGCATGCGGTCGCCTTCCCCCGGCTGGGTTCGCTCCCATCGGAAACCGCCGCCGCGCGGAGCGCCTGCAAGTGGTTCAAACCGATCCCCAACAGGCCGATAGACCCGGCCTGAAGCGCCGCTCGTCGTGTGAAAACCGGATGCCGTGGAATCATAGCTGGATCGGTCCCATTGATCTCAGTGCCGCAACAGAAACTCGTTCGAGTTGATCAATGCGTGTTGCAGGTCTCGCAGTCCGGCCAGACGGTTGGGTGTCCCGGCGACGTGGTCGATCGCGAGCAGCGTTTCCTTTTCCGAGGGACGGCGGCTGAGCGTCGCCAGGAACACCAGCTCGATGAGCTCGGTGTTGGTTTTTCCGGACTTCGCGGCAACTGCCAGCCGGCTCGACGGTGATTCGATCTTGGCGAGAACGTCCGCGTTGTTGAGCAAGTGAATCACTTGATTTAATGACGGCTCAGTTTCCCGTGCGCAGTCGCAGGCCTCGTTGCGGACCGGCTTGGTGAACGCACGAAGGAACTGATTCGGGATCTCTCCTTCGGCGATTTCGATGGCCTTCGTGCCCAGCGGATACCCGGGAAACCGTTCAGAGATGCCGGTCGCCCAGGAGATCGCGTCGAGGATCTGCTCGGCAGTGAGAATCTTCACCTCAGCCGCTGTGAAATAACGCTCCGGGTCGGCACCGTGGGGTGAAACTGTCGGTCGGAGGTTCGGCGCTCAACTGGTAGGTCCGCGAGTTCATGATCAGGCGGATCAGCGGCTTGATGCGGTATCCTGAGCGCACAAAGGCGGCGGCTAGGGCATCGAGCAACTCCTGGTTTGACGGTGGGTTGGATTCGCGAAAGTCATCGATCGGTTCGACGATCCCCCGCCCTATCAGGTGGGCCCATACGCGGTTGGCTGCCGCGCGGGCGAAGTAGCGGTTATCGGTGTCTGTCAACCACTCCGCGAGAAGCCGGCGACGGTCGTCGTCAGGGTTTTCCTCCGCGAACGATTTACCAAAGGCGTAAGGGGTTTGTGCTTTCCCAAGCCTCGGATTGTTCACCTCGCCCTCATCCGCGAGGAAGACCACCTCGTCGTCCAGCCCGAATCGCTGGCCTTTGAGCCGCACGCGAGCGAAAAAGGCGGCCAGTCCATAATAGTCCTGCTGTGTGATCGCCTCGAAGGGGTGGTTATGGCACTTGGCACACTGGATGCGAACTCCCAGGAAGAGCTGGGCGGCCGACTCGGCCGCGTCTTCGGGCGTCCGCGCGATCCGGTAGAAGTTGGCCGGAGCCGAGTGGATGGTATTCCCCCGGCTGGTCAAGACGGCCCGCGCGAACTGGTCGAATGGACGGTCTTCGCGGAAGTGTGCGACGAGGTATCGATGAAAGTTGTGCACGCCCCGCTCCGTGATCGTCTCGCGGTTGCCGCGCATGATGTCGGCCCACTTCAATGCCCAGTAGCTCGCGAACTCGTCACGCTCCAGCAAGGCGTCGACAAGCTTCGATCGCTTCTGCGGGTCTTTCGAATCGAGGAACGAAGCGGCTTCTTCGGGCGAGGGCAAACCCCCAATCAGGTCGAGGTAGGCTCGTCGCAAAAACACAGCATCTTCGGCGATGCGCGAGCAGTGGAGCTGGAGCCGCCGCGTGTTTCTTGAAGACGAGCCGGTCAACCTCATTAACCGCAGCCGGCGGTTTCGCAACGTAGCCCGGGTCGGAATGGACATAGGTAAGCGGGACGGTCACGATTTTGTCGAGATAGCGGACGAGGATCACGGTCTCGGCCGTCCGACGGAATTCGACCAGGCCGCGGGCGGTCACCGGTGCGTCGGCCTCGTTGCTGGAACTGAAAACAGCAAGGTCGGTGATGTCTCGGGCCGAACCGTTGTCAAACCGGGCGCGGACGACAAGCTGCTGTCGCGGGCTGGACGAGTGAAGGTATCGCCGGGATGGTGAGACTTGGACATCAGCCACCTTCAGCTGCGGTCGGCGACGGACGAACACCTTCGGCGATCCAGTCGTGGAGCAGTTTGTAGGCGGCATCGTCTTCGCGGAATCGGCGTCCACCTTGGTGGGGCACTCGGATCGTGGCTTTTTTCAAGATAAGGCTGTCGCGAGGGAGAAGTACGTCCGTGCGGCGCCCGGCGGACTCCCGGGTCAATGTCACGAAATCAAGCTCGGGGTCGAACCCGCGCAGGCTGAGACGGAATCCACCCTTGCCTTGTGGAGACCCATGGCAGGCACCCTGCGTTGCAACCACCGCGCCCGAGTGCCGCCACGACCTCGGTCCGGAAATCGACCGGCGTTTTCGGACCGAATTTCTCGACACGAACTCGCACCCGGTTCTCGTGCTGCAGCGTAACGAATTAGCAGCGTGGCTTGACCCGGCCCTCGCGGAGAGACGATACCATCGGGAGTGACCGTCGCGACCGATGGGTCGAGGCTCTCATAGGTGGCCAACGCCGTCAGGTCAGACTCCAGCGACGATGATCCGTACTGGCCCGTGACCAGGACGCGCTGCGAGGCACGGCTTCCCTGGAGGACGACCTCCGCGGGTTGCACCGAGATCGCGGAGACGGACGGCGAACTCGCTCTGGGCGTTCCGCGCCAAGGAAGCGCGCTCAACAGGCAGCCGATCGCCAGGGCATTTCCAAGAATGGCATCTCTTGACATCAAGGTCGGCCCCCTTTCCGCGCGACCACAACGACCTCGAGCGGCTTGCCGGTCACCGGCTCATCGAACTTCGAGACGCGCGCCGATCCGAGTAATGCGACGCGATAGACTCCCGGCTTGGTCCCTGCTGGGACCACGATCTTCATCTCCGCCTGATCGAGACCTTCGGCGATGTCCACAACCGAGGGGAGGACCAATCCCGCGACCTCCGCGGGTCGGACCGCGATCCGCCCGTTGAACGGCGGGAGCCGGTTCGCGCGAATCGCCACGGTCGCGGACTCGCCTGCCTGGATTTCGACTCGCTGCGGTTCGGCCGACGGCTCGTACGCGACCTGGGTCACCAGATCGAAGGTTCGGGTCAGATCGATGCCACGTCCTTCATAAGAAACATGTGCGGTGACGGTGACGCGTTGCTTGCGAAGCTCCGTGTTCACGCCGGACCGAATAACTCCTGCGACGACCGTTCGCATCGCGGGTCGCGGGGGGAAGGTCGGCCTTGAGACGAGGCTTTTGGAGGTTCAACTTCTCCAGGCTCCCGCCCCTGGCGACGAACGAGATCGGTCCGTCGAACCCGGCGACGCGAGAAGTTTCCAGTCGGAAGCTCGTCTTCAAGGTAGCGCGGCAATACGACCAAGCGATCGGGCAACTCGAAGGTGAAGGGCGATGCGAGGAGTGACCAGGATCGCGATCCGGTCGGTCAAGGTCGGAGGCAGACGACGCTGGTCTTCGCGCAATTCGAACGGTTCGCCGTGCGGGCCGTGACCGGTGGGCAGGCGATCAATGAGAGGAAGGGTCGTGGCCACGGCCGTGTGCTCGCGGCCCTCGGCCCGCGTCCGCGCGACAACTTGTACCGAATAGACTCCTTCAGCAACAGACTCCGCGACCCCGATGGTGTTGACGAGCTCGGACTCGCCCTCGCCAATGACCTCGGTTCCAAGGGACATTCCCGAGCCGGCGCCACGAAGCTCTAGCACGACCGGCCCATTGAAATCGATCCGGGTGAGGCTCAAGGGCAACAGCTGATACGACCCGCATGGGATAGCCAGGCCGGAGGCGTCGGAGACGAGCTGAACGGCCGGCTCGCGCAAGGCGAGCGTGATCCGATACACATATTCCGGTCCACCTTCACCGGTCAGACTGCGGACGAGCAAGACGTGACGGCCTTTTGCGCCGGCCTGGATCTCGAACGTCGCTTCGCCGTCGGGGAGCGTGTCGACACGCTTGACGGCTTTGCCTCCCGGATCGAGTCAGCGTCACGTCGAGATCGGCGGGCGATCCCAGCGGGCGACACTCGACCCGTGTGGTCAACCGCTGTCCGGCGGCGAGCTCGAAGGCGAATGCGTCATGATCCCCGGGCGTCGTGATCGAGCCTTGCAGGACACAGGGGACGCCGACGATCCGTGGCGTTCGAGGGGCCCTCATTGGGCTCTCGTTCGAGGACGATCGGAATAGGGAGAGGTCCGGAGGGGAACCCAAACCGAGGCCTGATCGCCGCGTCCGCCGCAACTCCTGCCAGAAGGTCCCAAGAGGCCGTGTCTTTGGGGATGGCGACCCGCACGGTGGCACTTTGTTCGCCGGGCAGGTTCAGAGTGACGTGAGTCACCGGGGTGAACCGTCGAAGGCAGCGCCACCCGTCCCTCCGGGAACCTCCCCACGCGCAGCACGTACATCAGATGGTCCGACCCTCGGAACCGCGCGTCCTGGATCTCGATCGTATAGGTCCCCGTCGTCTCGAACGTGTGTGCGAACCGGCAGTCGAACATCAGGCCGACATCGTTGTCGTGCTCGACGATCCGACGCCCTTTGGCATCCTTGATCGTGATGACAGGGTCGAAGTCTTGACCCAGGCGGTTGCCCACGACTTCGAACGTCACGCGCTGACCGGCTTCCACATCGATGGTGTATCGGTCAACGTCGGACTCGCCGGCGTTTCCCAGAACGGCCACGGGCCAGTTCAAATGTTGTGGTCTTCCGCACGCTCACGCGGGTTCGTCGACGCGTTCCGCGACCGTCGGCAGGTCGTCGATCAAGAAAGCTTGACATTGCTCAGACCGCTGCCGGTTGCCAAGCCGGAGTCCGTAAATGCCCAGCGGGGCGTCGGGGCTTACCTTCACCTCGAAAACGGCTTGGTCGTCCCGCCTCGATTCGATCCAGCGCGGCCTCGACGGCTTTCGAAGGCAGAGACGTCCACAAACCCGTCGCCCCGCCCAGCTCCGTACCCACCAGCGTGAGCCGGTTGGTCTTCCCCCGAGAGAGTGAAGGCGGGGAGAGATGTTCCACGAAACGGCCCGGCGAACGCTTGGGAAGCGCAGACGTAAAGCCCGAAAGTGCCAACAACACGAGTCTGCTCAATCGCGGGTTGTTTCTCATGGCGATCCAGTCTCACGGTTCAGAACCCAGGGCATGAGATACCCGAGCTTGTTGCCCTTCTGTACAGCCCAGATCGAAAAAATGTCAAACAAGTGCTCAAAAAGAATTCCACCTTTGAAGTATCCTACGCAGAGTGCCCTGGTGCAAGGCGCGAATTCGCCGAGCCCCGGACAAATTTCTCGAGGTCATCGTCGAGGTCGTCCGGTCAGCGGTCGGGCCCATCACCCTTCGGTAGCACCCCGTCGCGCTTGATGACGATGAAATTGCAGCCGTTGGATGCGACGTGGACGGTGAGCCGAAGACTGGCCGTTCGGCTTGGCGTTGAAGACGACGAAGTGCCGGTCGGATGACACTCGGATTTCTTCCGGATCTCCTCGACCTCTGCGGTGGGATAGGCGACGGGGCCGAAGTCGCTGCGGATAATGGCCGTGGCTGCGTCGCGGACGCGCTGGTCCTTCGCCTGACCGGCCAGCTTGAAGACAACTTCCAGCGCGCGGCCTGCCGAGTCGGGGCAGCCAATTTCCTGTAGCGACTCGAGGGCCCGAAGCTGGACCGCTGGATCGTCGGTTTCAAAAGCCTTCTTACCTCTGCGAGGCGCGTGGCTTCCGGCTGACCGCCCAGCGCGGGCCGGTCGCGGAGAGTCGCATGGGCCAGCCGGAATGGCGAGTTATGGTCTCGATCGAAGCGATATTCTTGGACCTGAGCGGGGCCAGGCCAGCCAGCCCGTCGAGGTCGAGCGTGACGTCGAAAGACGCCTCCGACCGCGACTGGGTGTCCCGCGAGTGGTGGGCGTAGAGCAGGATTCGGATGACGCCCTGTTCGTCGCGCGAGGCGAAGCCGCCGGTCACGTTGCCATTCGCAACCCGCTCCGGGAGCACCCAGTACCGATCTCCCAGATCCGACAGCATTCCCAGGGCGTGGAAGATCGGCATTGGGATGGTCACGGTCCGGTCGGCGCGGCTGTCTCCGTCATCGTCGCAATGGATCACACGTGTGATCGCGTTCAAACCAGCGAAATTATCCGGCGGGGGCCATACGGTCAGGATCGTCTCGCCATAGGCGTAGCGTGGGTCGCGAGCGGCCCATTGAATCTGGCGGTGAACGACGTCGAGGCACCAGCTCGAGAAGTAGCCATTGCCAAGGTAGGCGTCGGCCGCAGCCTCGTCGGGGCGGCGGCATCCAGTCGGGGCACGCCTCGTGCGAGTTGACCCAGAGCGCCTGGTAGTAGTCCGGATCAATCTCGAGCGCCAACTCCTTGGCTCGGATCAGCTTGGCGGCCATCAGACTCGAGCGGTTGTAGGCGTGGATCGAGATGAAGTCGCAGGGACTTCCCTTGCCTCCGTGTTCGCGGCAGATGAGCCTCGACTCGCCTCGATCGTTTGCCGTCGAGCCGGCGGTCGGCCACCGCGGCGTTGAGCGGCAATGGCACCCTTAGCCTGGGCACGGGCGAGCAGTGGGCGAGGAACTCGCGGAGTTTGAGGTTCGTTCCAAAGATGCCGCCCAGCTCCAAGCCGCCGATGAAGACTCGCGTCGAGTCATAGCCGCGGTCCTCGAACGCCCGGAGGATCGCGTCGGTCGTGAAGTCGTAGAACTTCTGGAGCTCGTCCCAGTCGGCCCGCCAGAAAACCGGACCGAGGTCGGGCTCGTTGAAGACGCTCCAGGTGAAGCCGAGAGCGGCCTCGCCGTAGCGGTCGATCACGTGGCCGGCGATCGTGCCGGCGACCTCGTGCCACTGGGCATAGTCCTTGACCGTCGTCCAGCTTCGGCCGTCACGCGCCAGGTCACCGGGAGCATCGGCGAAGTTGACCATCAGGCGGCGGCCATATTGCCGGTGGGCCAGGTCCCACTCCTTGTCGAGCCGTCCCCAGTAATAGCACGGCGTGCCATGCGGGGCGAATTTTGC
>CAVRFS010000031.1:0-176680 GCA_963720335.1 uncultured Planctomycetota bacterium
GGTTTTTCCGACACTTCTCGCTGAACGCCGCCATGAATTTCGGCACACGTCGAGCAATTGCCGCAGGGTGCGTTGCCCCGCACACCAACCCAAAGCGCCAGCGAGGGCGCTGCCTTCGCGCGACAAGAGACTTGCGGCATCCCTCGTTCGGCGCTTTGTGATGTTGCGCAGCTCTCTGATCGCCCTGAAAGGGCAACCACAAATCAGCCCGGGGCAACGCCCTCGTCGTTCCCCACGGATTTGCGTGAAAATGGGCAATATAAATGTTTTAGATAATGATATCATGGTTTGAATCTTAAAGGGGCCTTGGTTATCCTCGACACGCCTGGCACGCAGCGCAGGCCGGCGAGCACGTTGCTCAGACCACACCAATGGATAATGCCATGCAAGAATGGATTGACAAGGAAACCGCGACGGCGACCTTTGGCACCGCCAAGGCAGCCAGGATCAAGGGCAAGGCCAAATACCGCAATTCCCAGTCCGGCAATGTGCGGCTGAAGCACCGCTTCAAGAAAGTGTTGGATACCATGAGCCACAAGCCCTCCTTGAAGTTCCCCGCCGGTTGCAACGGCCGCGCCGAAGTGAAGGCGGCCTATCGCTTCGTCGATAACGAGCACGTCACATTCCATTCGATCTTGAAGCCGCACCATGACGCGACGATCGAGCGGATTCGCGAGCAAACTGTGGTCCTTATCCCACAGGACACGACCGAGCTCGACCTCACGCGGCCGCGCGAGATCGTGGCCGGGTCCGGCCCGCTTAATGACTCGACGCGGGTGGGCTTCTACAATCACGTCAGCCTGGCCATGACCCCGGAACGCCTGCCCCTGGGCACGGTGGACGCAAAGGTCTGGGCGCGGGACTTCCTCGAATTCGAGAAGGACGCCGATCAGAAGCGCGCGAGCGGAGAGCCAAACCGATCGAGGGCAAGGAGAGTATTCGCTGGGTGGAGGGCTACCACGCAGCGTGCCAGGTGGCTCGACAGGCGTCGTCGACACTGATCGTTTCGCTCGCTGACAGTGAAGGAGACATCTACGAGTATCTCCTGGAAGCCCAAGCCGTCGAGGGAGTGCGCAAGGCCTCCTTCATTATTCGCGCCTGTCAGAATCGTGCCTTGGCGCTCACCGACGACGCTGGGTCGCCCCAATCGCCTCACCATCTGCGGGAACGGGTCGCCAGCACACCGGTCCAGGCGCAACGCACCCTGGAAGTTCGTGGGCGCGAGCCCACGTCGAACGATGATCGAAAGCGAAAGCAACCGCGCGAGCCCCGCACGGCCGAGGTGGTCATTCGAGCGGCGCGGGTGACGTTGCGGGGACCGGCTCGTCCGGGCGGAAAGCTGCCGGACCTGGAAGTCAACGTGGTCTTGGTCTCGGAGCTGAACCCGCCGCCCGGTGTCGAACCGATCGAATGGATCCTGCTGACCGACCTGCCGATCGACACAGTCGAGGACGTTCTGCGCGTTGTTGATTATTATATGTGTCGATGGCAAATCGAGATTTACTTCCGGATCCTCAAATCCGGCTGCAAGGTCGAGGAATCGCAGTTGGAGACAGCGGAGCGTTTCGAGCCCTACCTGGCGTTGGATATGATTGTGGCTTGGCGGATCATGTACGTGATGATGATGGGCCGGGAATGTCCCGACCTCCCTTGCGACGTGGCGTTGGACGATGACGAGTGGCGAGCGGTGTACGCGACGGTCAAGAAGGAACCGCCGCCGGCGCAGCCCCCTTCGATGAAAACCATGGTCGGCCTGATTGCGTCGTTGGGGGGTTGGCTGGGTCGTCCGTGCGACGGCGAGCCTGGTCCGAAGGCGATGTGGGTCGGCATGCAACGAATGACGGACCTCGCTCTTGGCTGGCGTGCCCGCGCGGATCACAGTAGGAATGCGACAGATGACCGTCCCGGTTCTGAGCGGCGTCGGCAGTAGGAAACTCGAAGTGCCCCACCTCGCACGAAAGTTCGCGCTGTATCGTGCACAGCCGCCAAGCGGCAGGTCATCCCTAAGCAGGGACGCAGTCCCTGCGCCGATGCACAGGACTGGCAGGCATCCCGAGGCGGGTGATAGCCTGGCGATCGACATGCGCCGGTTGCGCCGCAACTCGGCGATTGGAGAGCGAGGGGGCCGGGAGCAGACTGTCCAAACGCACATACATGGGGGCCTTGTGATTGTGCCAGGATCGTCATATGCTGGGCTGTCAGTGAGAGGGCAAATCCGTGGGGAACGACGAAGGCAACGCCCCGGGAACCATCGCGATGCATCCGTCCGAGCCCTGTAAGGGCGAAACTGGGCCGGTGCCTTGTTGGCCCTTTCAGGGCTGGTTTTCGTTGTTTTCTGCGGGATTTCCCGTTCCCAGGGCGTTGCACTGGGCTGATTTGTTCAGCCCCTTCGGGGCAAATTCCGAAACATAGCAACATCAAAAAGCGCAAGCGAGGATTCCGGCGGACTTCGCCTCGCTTGCGCTTTGGGTTGGTATGGCTCGTGCGCCATGCGAGCGTGAACCGCTCTAACTCCGCCACGCGGCACGCTAAACCGTTTCCGACAGCACGGCGGCCAGGGCCTTGAGCCCTTCGGGGTCGCGGAAATAGCTCAGGTGGTCGCAGGCGACCGGGCGGACGTCGTAGGCGGGCTTCCGTCCGGCCGCGATGTTCTCCATGCTCGCGACCGAGACAGCCACGTCGTTTTCCTGGTCGAGAAAGAACGGGTTGGCGACCTTGTGAAGAAATTCGGGCGAGGTCAGGCGCGACGAGCAACCGCGCGAAGCACGCTCGCTTTCCCCGCGTCTGGCGCCGCGATCGCCGCCGGGATGATCGACGTGTTGCCGGCGAGCATGACGTAGGGGATGCCGGGGTCGGGGCTTTGCTTCAGCTCCGCCAGGACCTTGGAGGTCGGGAGCATTTCGTTGAGAGCCACGGTCGGATTCTCCATCCACGCCGCGAGGCCGCCCACGACCGAGGCGGGCCAGGCGATGGCGGTGAGGTGGTTCAGCCCCAGCGCCAGCGCGACGGTCGCCCAATCAACGACCCGGGGCCAGGGCGATCCGCCGTTGGGCGTGCCCAGCATCACGAGCCGGCGGACGATCTGATTGCCCCCCTCACGCTCGATGAACCAGCGCGAGACCAGGCCCCCCATCGAGTGCGCCGCGATGTCGAGCGTCTTGCCGTGGCCCGCCCCGAGGCCGACCGCTTCCAGCCGCTCCTTGAGCAAGCGACCATTCTCCTCGATCGTCGTGTTCAGGTTCTCGTAGTCGAAGGTCAGTATCAGGTCGTACAGGCTGGCGAGCGGCCGCGCGTCGGCGAGCTTGGCGAGCTGGACGCTCGGGACCATGCTCTCGGTGTCGCCGATGATGCCGTGGACGAACAACAGGATCCGCTGGGCCTTGGCCACGCGGTCGCGGACCTGGAATGTGTCGCGGATCGCGCTTGACGGCTCCGTCGGGCGCCACGTCGGCCGCGCCCAGGATCGGGTACGGGAAATCCAGCCCGACCGCCTTGCTGATCACCTTCTGGAAGAAGATCTTGATCGCCCCGGTCAGCGACCGTGAATCGGCCAGCGGCGGCGGGAGCCGGTCGAGGGCGATCACGGTCTCGTCCGCGGATCGGCTTCACAACGCGGCCGAGCGGGAGGAAGAACTCGCCGTCGTAGGCGACCGGGACGCACGTGCTCATTGGCTTGAAGCGCCAGCGGGACGGTCAGCCGGAGCGGCGCGTCGGGAGTGACGAGCGAGGGGTCGTTCACGTCGGTCAACTCCAGCACGCTGAGCCCCGGGTCGGAGCCGCGGCTGGCGGTGAACGTCAAGGGCTGGCAGACGCTCGGATCGTCGTAGAGCAGCCGGGGCAGGGTGATGTTGCCGAGGTCGCGCGTGGAGAGGGGCGCGGATCGCCAGGCGGGCCTTGGCCTTGAGGCTCGGGTGGCCTTCCAGCTTGACGCCGCTGCTCAGCGTTGCCGGCGGCTCTGCCCTGGGCGGCCAGCGGCGTCGTCGCGCAGCGGCCGGACGGTCGTGAACGAGACCTCGGTCGCCTGCCAGTCGTCGATCGACGTCGGCGTCGACGTCGCCCAACTCGCGCGTCTGGACCTTTTGCATCAGGCGGTTGAGGCTGCCATTGCGGCCCAAGCCTCTGGTCGCCGCTCTCGGTCCTCGGCAAGTCGAGCGCGGGCTGCTCCAGCAGCCGGGCGTCGAACTCCTCGGTGCAGACGATCAACTTGAGCAAGTCCTTGTACTCGATGACGCCCTGCTTCCAGACCTCGTCGGGAATGGTCGCGGGGATCGGCTTGCCCCGGTAGCCCCAGGCCGTCTCGCCCGGCTCGAGCTTGACGCAGCCGGCTTCGATCAGGCCCGCATCGACCTGGTAGCGCTGGGTCAAGTCGAGCAAGCCACAAAAGAGGGGTCGCTGGCTGTTGTTGGTCATGCTGACCTGAAACGTGGGCCGGACCTGCTTGCCGTCCTCGAGCTGGTATTCGAGCCGGATCTCGCGGCCCGAGACCTCTTTGCCGTCGACCAGGATGGTCATCTTGACGTCGCCGGGCTGGATCGTGCTGGCGGGGTTATTGAGCCGGGCGGTCTGAGTCCAGCGGGCGATGTGCTCCAGCCGCTGCGACGGCCTGCTTCGCCCCGGCTGCGTTCAGACCGTCGATCTGGCCGACGAGCGGCCGCTCGTCGTTGGGCCGGGTGATCACGAACTGGCCGTCGCGGGCGATCGAGCCGGAATTCGGGCGTCTCACCGTTCGCCGCCTCGCGGACGAAGAGCGAGGGCTTTCCTTCGGGCGAGGCGGTCGTCACGGCGTCTGCGGACCAGCGCACAGGCCGCGGCGTCTCCCTCCAGAAGAACGCAGAGCGGCGGCGTGGGCAGGCTGACGATGACGGCCTTGTACGTCTCTTTCGGGTCGAGCTGCGCCTTTCCTTCGATCACGAGCCGGCTGGATGCGGGGAGGACATCGTCGACCCGGGCCGTCGCCACGGCCTTGGCCGGGTCGCGGAGGTCGGCGGCGGGGGCATCGAATGGGTAGAGGGCGAGTCGGGCGGCTATCGGACCGAGGCGGCGCGGGGATGCCGCTGGTCGCGCCGCCGTTGATCGTCCAGTGACCTTGCACGAAAGCTCGCGGTGAACGTCGGCGGGCGCGGCTGGATGGCGCCGTCGAGGAACGTGGCGTCGAGGTCGTCGTTCCGGGTGGCCTCGAGCTGGGGCGACTGGTTCCGCACCTGGCTGGACACCAGGCCGACGTGCGGGCGAACAGGTCGCGGTAGGTCGGCACGCCGGCCGCGCTCTTGAGCGCGTCGCCGAGGAAGAACGAAAACGCCCCGCGATGCTTGCCGTCGCCGATGTATTCCTTGGCTTCCTCATCGTCGCGGCAGGCCGCGAACAGGACATGCCGCCCCTCCGGCGAGGCGTACCGGCTCGAGCCCTTCGCATCGACGCTCCGGCTGGCCGACGCCGCCTCGGCCTCGGCCGCAGAAACGAGGAATGACTCGATCGGCCGGCGACGCAGGTCCGGTCGGCGCCCGGCGAACGACGGTCTCGATCTCGCGCGTGCCCGAGCCCGAGTGGCAGCAATCGAGGATCACGGCGACATGCGGCCCCTTCGCGGCCACCTCGCCGATCAGCTTGGCGATCTCCTTGTCGGCGAGGTCCCAGCTTCCCGGGTTCCGGCTATCGAAGAGGACGAGCGTTTCGTCGAGGTGGTCGGGCTCGAGCTTCCAGAACTCCTCGGGGGCCTGCTCCTGCGAGCCGTGACCGCTGTAGTAGAAGAGCGCGACGTCGCCCTTCTTCGCCTGTCCCGAGGTGGTCGCGGAAGGCGTCGATGACGGCCTGGCGGGTGGCCTCGCCGTTCTTGAGCGTCTTCAGCTTGAGTGCGACGCCCTTGTCCTTGGCCACGCGCTCGCGTCAGGTAGGACGCGAAGGCGTCGATGTCGTTGACGCAGCCCCGAAGCTTTGGGAATCGGGCTGGGGTAGTCGTTGATGGCGACCAGCAAGGCATAGATCGTGCGGGACATGAGCTGCATTCTCCTGAGAAAGTCGAGACGATCGGCTGTGCGGATCAACGTGATGCCGCCGACCGAGTTCGGCCCGGTGGAAAAACTTGCCGTCGGCTTTGTTTCATGGGTCTCCCGCTTCAAGCTTATTTCTGGAGCTGATCTCCGGAGATCGGCTCTCCGAGTGCATCGACGGGCGTTTGGATTGAGATCCGGGCCGGGCCCAACCGGACCACAAGGTCGGGCAAGTCGTAGTCCAGGAGTGCGCCCGGGACCACGTTAGCAAACTGGTCCCGACTGATGCCTTTCTGAACGATGTCGGCCCAGGAGACGAGCGACCGTTCGAGTATGACCTTTTTGATCAAGCCTCGCTCGTCGAGTAGTCCCGCATGCAAGGCGATCGGGCCGGCCGAGCCCACTCCCACGACATGGAATCCCCGATGGTCTCTCCGCGGCGGACTCGGCGTCGAGGCCCGCCGAGGACTTGAAGCAGGTCTTCCGAGTGCTGGCCCAACAGCGGCCGATCCATGTGGACGGCCATGTACGCTTCCTTCCAGTCGTCGCCGAACGGCGATGGCCGTCCTGAACCGTCGAGTCGGGCTGGTCTCACCCATCCGCGCGGGTTGAAGAAACACGAGCCGGTCGCGGGGGACGGGATCTTCTCGGTTTCCTTTTCCGAAGCCAACTCCTCCTTCCAGTTGACACCAACCTTCACCACTGTGGGACCGCCATCAGCTCGCCCCTCCCGCGTGATGTCGACCGCGGGAAGCGTGATCCCAGGCTCAACCTCGAATACCAGCTTGCGGATGGCGAATCCTTTCCCAGACGTTGTACTGACGACCTGTGGTTTCAACGGCCGGGCTGTTTCCTTCAACAATCCTAATCCGCATCCGGACATCATTGCGAAACTCAAAGATCGAAAGGTCTGGGTTGGCGGCGTCGTGCGCGACTCGGAGCGTAGCTTCCCGCTGGCGATTGAGATCGAACACCGAGACTTCTTCCTTGAAGTCGCGAGCACCTGGCCGGTCCGGGTGCATTGCAAGTCGGCGTCGGTGGCGATCGGGATATCCGGTTCGTCGACCGCGTCGTCTTGTTTCAGGAGCCAGCGCCTCATCCAGCGGACGGTGGCGACGCGCCGGGGACGGTGAAACCGTGCTCCTCGTCCGACTCGAACAGGTCAACCCGCTCGCCGAACCCGAGCCGGCCGTAGATCAACTTGACCTCCCGAAACGTGTCCCAACTTCCCTGGATATCGAAGAAGTCGCGGGTACCGACGGTGAGCAGCGTCGGCTTGGGGGCGCGGAGCGTCACGTAGTCGGCGTGTTCCATTCCGGCGGCGATATGCCGGTGATGTTTTGCTCGGCGTCTTGCGGGCCGATCGTGGCGAAGAGCCGTTCGAGCGACGTGATGAAACACGACGGCGCCGCCACGGCGATCCGGTCGTCGAGTGCCATCAGATAGGCCGTCATCGTGCCGCCACCCGAGTTGCCCGTGCACCCAAGCCGGCGGGATCGATTTCGGGCCGGCTTGCCAGATAATCGAGAGCACGGAAGCCATCCCAGATCCGATAGGCCGCCAAGCTGACGGCCGACGAGGAGTGCGCCGATTCCCGCCATCGTGTGCTCGGTCGTGCCGCGCACCACGGGCTTGCCCTTGAGAGTCCAGCAGCTGATACCGCTCGCCTTGGCCGATCGGGTCATAGCAGAGCACCGCCATGCCGTTCCTGGCCAGCAGGATGCATACCCTTTGATAGCCTTCGTATGCCTTGCCATTGTCGCTGTGACCGCACGGCAAGAACACCCCCGGGAACGGCGATTTGCCCTCGGGCAGATACAAATTGGCCGTGACATGGTGATTGGGCCGGCTCTCGAAGATGACGTTTTCAACGCGATAGCCGTGGCGAGTGAGCGTGCGAACGACTTGGGGTTGAGGGGCGTTCGATCGGGCACGTCGCCGAGTGACCGGAGAAGGAAAGATCGCATCGCTTTCTGCCGCTTGGCAATGTCCGCCGGAGTCTTGATGGCCGCAACAGCCTGGCGACGTGCTGCGAATTGTTGATGCGCCTGGTCGAGCAAGTAGCGTTTGAGCATCTCGCCAGCGAGGCGACTGCGGGTCCAACCCGCTGGAATGAGCGAGGGTCCTGTCAGCATCCCAACCCTGCGCCTCAGCCGCTCCTAGCGAGTGCGAGCGTCGCCAAGTCCCATCGCGAGCCAACAGTGAAGCCTATTTTGTGGCGCACGCGGCTCCTCCCGTTTTTTCTGGTACAGTCAAATAGTAACCAGATCGGCTATCCCGAGCTCAATGGTCCAGGATGCGCAAGGTCAAAGCAAGCGAGTTGAGCCGGGTTTCGGTCGTATCGGCCCGCGACATGAAGACGACCGGTGCGGACGTGCCGCGCAGCACGCCTCCAAACCGGCAGTCGGCCGTATACATGATCGCCTTCACGGTCAGGTTGGCCGCGAGCAGGTTCGGGAAGAGCATGACATCGGCCGCACCGACGACCGAGCCCTCGACTCGCTTCTTGCTACCGGCGTCGGCCGCGTAGGCCAGGTCGAAGGACAGCGGTCCCTCGATCAGGCAATCGGCGAATTCCCCTTGTTGATTCCGGCGCAGCGAGCTCGAACGCCTCGACAGTCTCGGGCATCGACAGCTTGACGATCTCCGTCGCCGCCATCAGGGCGACTTTCGGAGTCGACTCGCACAGAAGTGTTCGCGACATCGACCGCGCTGCGGAGGATATCGATCCGCTCGTCGACGCTCGGCTGCACGCAAATCCCGGTATCGGCGAGCAGGAACCGGCGGTGATCGCGGGGGATTTCCATCAAGACGACCTGGCAGATGACCCGACCGGTCCGCAGTCCTTTATCATGGTCGAGGACCGACTTCATCAGCTCGGGCGTGGAGAGCTGTCCTTTCATGAGCGCCTGCGCACCGCCGGACCGAACTTCGGCCACGGCGGCGCGGCGATGTCGGCTCCGTCGGCGTGGCGGATCTCGAAGTCGTCGAGGTCGATCTCATTCGACTCGGCACGACTTGATCACGCGTTCGGAACCGAAGAGCACCGGTTGAACCCAACCACAGTCACAGGCGATCCGCATCGCCTCCAGCACAGTGGATCTTCGCCGCCGGCAACCGCCACCGCGCCGGCTTGGTCCGAGCATCGGCGATCGTGATAAAGGCGATCGAATCCATCGAGTGCCATGGTCACGTCCCCGACCACCGGGGTGGGCGCTTGTCCAAGAACGCCCTGATCCCCTCCTGAGCATCGTGGCAAAGCGCATTATCGGTCATGATCGGGACGGCCTTGTCATACGCGGCCCCTTCGTCCAGTCCCTCGATTTCGTAAAACGCCTTCTTGCCGATCCCGATTACCAGGGGACTCATCGCCACGATCTTGTCGGTCCAGACTTGACGGCGGCGTCAAGTTCATCGGTGGCGACGACGCGGTTGATCAGCCCCAGCTCGGCGGCGCGCTCGGCCGAGATCGGAGCTCCGGTCAGGCAGCATTTCCATGCCGCCTTGGCCGGGATCGCCTGGACCAGCGGGACCATGGGCGTGGTGCAAAACAACCCGATATTGACGCCGGGTGTGGCGAACGTCGCCTTCTCGGCCGCGACGGCAAGGTCGCACGAAGCCACGAGCTGGCAGCCCGCGGCGGTCGCGATACCCTGTACCCGCGCGATGACCGGAGGTGACAATCGACGCAGACCGAGCATGACCCTCGAGCAGAGCTTAAAGAGTTCGTGGTACGCATGCTCGGACTGGCCGACCATTTCCCCCAGGTCGTGTCCCAGCAGAAGACCGGCCCATTCGCCGCCAGAACAACCACTCGCACCGACGGGTCGGCGGTGATGTATCGAGGGCTCCCGCGAGTCGACCCAGCAACTCCCGCGAGAGCGCATTTCGCTTCTCAGGCCGGTTCAGTGTGAGTCGAACCACGCCCGCGTCCGACTGATTATAGAGCAAGCTGTCGCTCATCAAGAGGTTCCTCCAACTTCTTCAGAAAGTAGGGATAGAGAAACCGATATCTCAGGCTTTGCATAACCAGGCGGTTTGGGAAAGGATGCAGCGGTTTCCCAGCACACACCAGGGCACGAATATGGGTGCGATGACGGCTATTCTGAGTCCGAACTCAATGATGGTTTGAGGTATCCGTACACCGCGAATTATGATGAAAACCGCCGCCGGGGCAAGCAGTCTGCCGATCAAGGAAAAGAGGGCCCAACCTAAGAGCAGTGCGAGAAGACTGCCGGCGCATAACAGAAAGATCGAGCGTAGCCGGGCTGTGTGGATCATGCTCCACGCTTCCCTGGCCCCTGGTCGTAGGCCGCAAACCAGCTTGAGCTGCTCTCCTGGCTGGACTGCGACGTGCAAGGAAAGATTCGAGCTGCCGCGGTAGCCCGAAAGTCGGATCCAACGACTCAGGTGGACGACGACCGTGTGCCGGCCGGGCTCCACTCGAAAGAGTGTCGGTTCACAGCCGGATAGATTCCGAAACAGAGATTTGTCAATGCGTGCCGCGCCGTACGACCGCTTCTTTTTACGGGGACCCCACGCATCTCCAGCGAGATCGACGACCACTCGACATGTTCGCGTTTGGCCCGAAGGTTTCGCGTCCGTTCGCGCAAAACATCGAAAGTGTCCGGAGAATTGTGTGGGACTTCATCCCGCATCGGTCATCCTTCATCCTTTTCGTTGTTTGGGCTCGGCCTTGATATACAGCGCCTGCGGCGCGGTCTTGTAATACCGGAACATGGCCGGGCAGATCCAGCCCTCCATGGGCGAGTCGTCGAGCTTGTAATAGTTGCCGCCCGAGTCACCGCAGCCAGGTGAGCTTCTTCTGAAAGCCGGGAAACGGGTTGGCGGCGAACGTCAGGCGAAAACCATCCTTGGATTCAGGGATGTCTTTCACGAGCAGATCGATCATCTCGGGAACGCCCGCGACAAACGGCTCGCGCTCGAGCCCAGCATCCGGGTCGTCAAACACCCAGGTCCCGTTGTACCAGTAGGGAGCGATCACCATGATCGCGTTCGCTGACGGGCCGCCGCGATTCTTGGCCCAGGTCGCAAGTTGCCAAGCGACAACCATAGCCACGGCCACCAAACCGACGGCAGCGAGCATTCGCCAACGCGTTTTCTGATTGGTGCCCGGCATGGCTGCCTCCTCCTCAACTAACGTGTTAACGACTTGTAACGGATCCGATGCGGCTGGTCGGCATCGAGGCCCAGGCGCTCGTGACGCTCGGCTTCGTAGGTTTGATAATTGCCGTCGCACCAGACGACCCGGCTGTCCCCCTCGAACGCCAGGATATGGGTTGCGATCCGGTTCAAGAACCAACGATCGTGGCTGATGACGACCGCGCAGCCACCAAAGTCGATGAGGCCTTCCTCGAGTGCTCGGAGCATGTCTACGTCCAAGTCGTTGGTCGGCTCGTCCAGGAGGAGCAGGTTGCCGCCGCTCTTGAGCAGCTTGGCGAGGTGAACGCGGTTGCGTTCGCCGCCGGAGAGCAGCCCGACTTTCTTCTCTTGGTCGGGACCCTTGAAGTTGAACTGCGCGACATAGGCCCGCGCGGGCACTTTGCGTTTGCCAAGTACGATCGGGTCAATGTTGCCGGTGATCTCTTGAAAGACGGTGTTCTCGGGGCTGAGCGCGTCGCGGTTCTGGTCGACATAAGAAATCGACACCGAGTCGCCGATGCGCAGGTACCGCGGTCAGCAGTCTCCTGGCCGACGATCATGCGGAAGAGCGTGGTCTTGCCCGCGCCGTTGGGTCCGACGACGCCAATGATTCCGCCTGGCGGCAGCCGAAAGCTCATTCCTTCGAAGAGCAGGTTATCACCATAGCTCTTGGCGAGATCTTGGGCCTCGACGACCAGGGTCCCGAGGTGAGGGCCGGGAGGGATCTGGAGCACGACGGCATCGTCGCGACGATCGGCATCCTGGCTGGCCAGTTGTTCGTAGCGCTGGAGCCGGGCTCGGTTCTTGGCCACCCGGGCGCGGGGCGACATCCGGACCCACTCGAGCTCGCGGGCGAGCTGTTTGCGCTCGAGCTTTCTTGCTTCTCCTCGAGCGCGAGGCGAGCCTGTTTCTGTTCGAGCCAGGAGGAGTAGTTCCCCTCCCAGGGGATCCCCTGGCCGCGGTCGAGCTCGAGGATCCATTTCGCCACATTGTCAAGGAAGTAGCGGTCGTGCGTGACGAGCACGACGGTCCCCTCGTATTCCTGAAGGTGCCGCTCGAGCCAGGCGACGCTCTCGGCGTCGAGGTGGTTCGTCGGCTCGTCCAGGAGCAGGAGGTCGGGCCGCTCGAGCAAGATCTTACAGAGTGCGACTCGCCTGCGTTCGCCTCCAGAGAGAGTGCAGACATCGGCGTCGCCCGGCGGAAGCCTCATGGCGTCCATGGCGATCTCAATGCGACGATCGAGGTCCCACCCCTGTGCCGCCTCGATCGCGTCCTGAACTTTGGCTTGCTCATCGAGCAGCTTGTCCATCTCATCGTCGTCTGGCCCCTCGCCCATCCGGGTATTGATCGCGTCGAACCGGGAGAGATGGGCCGGAGCGGCGCGACCGCGATCTCAACGTTGCCGCGGACGTCGAGCGTCGGGTCGAGCATCGGCTCCTGAGACAGGTAGCCAATCGTGATCCCCGCGGCCGGCCTGGCGGTCCCGATGTAGTCGGTGTCGATCTGGGCCATGATCTTCAAGAGCGTGCTCTTGCCCGAGCCGTTGCCGCCGATCACGCCGATCTTGGCTCCCGGATAGAACGATAGCCAGATGTTCTTGAGGACTTCCTTCTTACCGTACGCCTTGGACAGTTTTTCGAGGGTCAGTATATATTGGGCCGCCATAAAATCTCGCTCGAGTTCAACGGGTGGGTTAACTTCTGTCTCTATCAAGGGTAACGGGATCACCGGGGCGATGAGAAGAGCGGTAGAACGGAATTCATTCCGTTCTAAGCGTTGATTCGTCGGTAACAAACGGAATGAATTCCGTTCTACCGCTTTGTGGTCCGTGGAGTGTCTGGGCCAGGTTTCGGTCGCGGTTCGTTTCCCCAAGGGCCGGTTTTTCAAACTGGTGTCTCGCTTCGGGCCGGCGGACCTTCGGGCTCTTGACTAACCCGCTTGCTGGCAATGGCATCGAAGAAGAACGGAGCCAGATAAATTCCTACGGGGATCGCGATCGCGGCGATCCCGGTGACCACGATCGGAAACCAGCGAACACGCTTGTTCCTCCTTCACTTCGACGGGGACGTTCTCCCAATCGTCGTCGACATTCACGTCGAGCTCGACCGCGCCTTGCCAGCTTGCGCGAGTCCTGTCAGCTCTGCTGGAAGGTCGGCCGCGGATGGCCATTCACCCGCCAGCCACGACGAATCAGAAACCGTGATCTCCGGCTTCACCTCCGGTTGTCCCGCCGAGGACGCGGTCGGATTCGCTTCTTTAACCGCGATGTTCTTCGTCTTGAAGAACGGCGTCAGCGCCTTGGCCACCTCGGCTGGTTCCTGGAACCGCTGGCGCCGGCTTCTTGGCCATCATCTTGGCCACGACTTCCGCCAACTCCGCCGGCACCTCGGGACGCACGAGGTTCAACGGCTGCGCCTCCGTCGAACGGTGCGCCTGCAGGACGTCCACGTCGGCCCCTCGAACGGCGCCCGGCCGCTCAAAAGGAAATAAAGTGTACAGCCCAGGCTGTAGATATCCGCGCGGATATCGGCCTTTTGTGCATCGACGATCTGTTCAGGCGCGATGAAGGCGGGCGTGCCCATCATCTGACCAAAGGCCGTCAGGTCGCTGCTTTGGCTCAGCTTGCGGCCTTCCTCGTTTGATGCGGGATCGATTACCTCCTGCTCTCGGCCGGCCTTAGCGATGCCGAAGTCGAGCACCTTGATGATCGCCCGGTCCCCTTCGCCCGTGAGCATGAGGTTGCCCGGTTTGATGTCGCGATGGACCATCCCGCCTGATGTGCATGCTGTAAGCCGAGCTGCCTGGTGGATGAAGGAGCAGGCGTGGCTGACCGGCATGGGTCCCTTGGCCTTGACCATGCGAGCCAGGTCGAGGCCCTCGACGTACTCCATCGGCGAAGACCAGGCTGCCGCCGGCCCGGAAGGCGAAATAGGCGGCGACGATGTTGGGATGCCTGAGCCGGGCGACGGCGCGGATCTCGCGGAGGAAGCGGTCGAGCACGCCGGGGCTGTCGATGATGTCGCGGCTGATGAGTTTGAGGACCTCATCACGGCCCATGATCTGATTGTGGGCGAGGAAGACCAGTCCCATCGTGCCGCCGCCCAGCTTGCGGATGATTTCGTAGTCGGCGATGCCCGCCAGTTCGGCTGGGATCGAATTGGCCCCGACACGGCCGCGACGCGGCCGGGGCGAATCGCTTTCGACGGCTCAGTCGGGCGTTTTTCTCCGGCCCGGCGTGAATCTGGACCAAAGACCGCGTCGATCACGGCATGATCTTTTGGGAAGCGATTCCGGTACTCTTCCTGGCTGGGCCTCTCGTCGGCTCGTCGGCCATTCGCGAGCTCGACCCGCAGGAGCTCACGCAGGAGAGTCCTCCGCCCGGCTCGTCTAGCCCCGCGAGGAAGTCCTCGATAGGCCGCGTGACGCCGGCCTTCCAAGCTCGCTCGAACCGGTCGACGGCCTCGTTGATGCGGTCCGAGTCCGATTTGGGCATCGCGCTCATGACAGCCTCTGCGAGCTAATCCCGCGAATGAGATGGCGAGACTTTCGCCGTCCTCGGCGACGTCGATAGACCGCGGCGGTACCTCCCGACGTACCGAGGACGACCAAAAATGCATTCGCCAAGCTCGACCGAGGATCTTGCATGGATTGAATCCTCTCCCGTGATTCGTCGAGAGCAAAGATCCGACGAACATCATCGCGATTATACTCGGCTTGATCGGTTTCTGGGACTTTTCGGTTTATCTCCGCCCTGAACAATCGGTGCCTTGGTACGCGGTGCGGCATCGTAAACGCCGACGGTTCGCCGATTCCACGCCGAGGGCCATCCCCTTTTCCGCATCTCGACGTTACTTCAGCGAGGCCTTCGCCGGGTTTCGCCGGAAGGTCAGCCAGCGGTCGGGCGTCTCAGATCCTCGCCCTCTGGTCCACACAACCGGTCACGACCCGCGACCCGTCTGGGCTGAACGACGCCGGCCTCTCAGGTTGTGCAGGGGATTCCGGTTCGCAACGGATTCCGGCGGACGAAGGGCTCGCCGAGCAGCCGAAGATGCCAACCCACGACGCTTGAAGAGCGCAACACTTTGTCGGGTCGAAAAACAGCCATTCTGCGTCACCTGATGACAGGCCTTGGACTTACGTGTGACACAGGCATAATCGGAACCGCGGCGATCAGCCGTAACGTTCTGCTTCCCTTGTGGTTATGTGTGACACAGGCATAATCGGTACAATTGGTACTCTGAAGAGGTTTTTGATATATCTAACTGTAAGCCAAGAAGTTACGTGTGACACAGGAATAATCGGCAAAACTCGACCTAAGAAGCCATGCCAGCCGAGCCATCTATCGCGGCCTAGTTCAGAGCAAGGCTTGATCGGTGGGAACCCACTGTCCCTGGCCATGGGACGACAGAAGGAACATCCGTCAACGGTGCGAAGACGGGCGGTCTTCTCAGCGGACCGCCTCTCCGCTCGGGATCGCGACAGGCTCGTGCGGGGTCAAGGGTAGTGCAACCAAGCGGCGGCGCGGTATCTTTGGGGATGGTGATCGCCCGAATCATGAACGTCTGATAACTGGCAGAGGGTGTACCTTACAAGTGTCCGATGTGTAAAGCGTGAATATGCCCGACGGATCAATGGAGTTTTGTACGTCGAATAAGGACTTACGTCGAATTGTCAGTGTAAAGGCTGGACTAGTAACGAGGATTATCAGCGAAGCGCTTCGAGGATTTCGCGATGCGATTACCACGTTTCTCCCTTCGGACATTGCTGGTCGCGATTGCAATCATCGCGGCCTTGTTAGGTGCGAGGAGCTTCCGGCGATTGAGCCGGCAGCATTCTGCCGTCGCGGCGATGCACAGAAAGGCCCAGAGGGAAGTCGCGGAACAGAGGGATATTCTCGCGAAAGGGGTTCGTCGACGAGCGGGGGAGTCGTATAACCCCGACGAGGCCGCGAAGCTCGGCAGGAACGCGTGGGAGGCCGAACTCTTCCGCGAAAAGGTTGTCTCGCAGGCGAAGTTTGCCGACGCCTTGCGAAAGCGAGTGCACGAACTTACAGAATTGGCGTCCTACCACGCAAAGATGCAGGACAAGTACGAGCGCGCTGCCGCTTACCCGTGGCTTTCCGTTGCGCTCGATCCGCCGAAACCAGAGTAGGGACTGACCTCTCCGGCGATATCGCTCGAAACTGTGAACACTGAATTATCGTTGAGACTTGACGGTCGGTCACTGGGCCGAGTAGAAAGCGTAAACGGTGATCCAACATCGAGCGTTTAGAGACCGCAGGCTCAGGACCAATTCGAGCCAAGCCCAATTCGTGAGGAGGAAGTTGCTGAGATGGACAATCCCTCGCGGCGCTCCCTCGGCGGTTATGGCCGCGGCTCAGTATACGAGGACTGATGATCCTCGTCCTGGTCCTTGGTGGGGGCATCGGGTGGGTTGCGCAATGCGCCAAAATCCAACGCGATGCGGTGCGGGGGATCAGTGCGGCGGGCGGTGTGCGCTACAATTGGCAGTATGTCTCGGAAAAATACGACCCGAAAGCGTCGCCGCCCGGCCCCAAGTGGCTGCGCGATATCGTTGGTCCCGACTTGCTTGACACGGTGGTCTTGGCTAACCTGCAAGGCCCGAATGCGGACGACAGAGTCATGTCTCATGTGGGTGCGCTGCCGGGCATCGAACGATTCAACCTGCAAGGAAAGACCTCGCCGTCGCTCACCGCGGCGGGCATGGCACGGATCGGTCAACTGCCACGCCTGCAACAATTTTGGGTACAGGGGATGACAGATCCGAGTGGCTTCCTACCGTACCTATTCGACAAGCCACGACTTCGGAGCATCTGGCTCCAAGCAGCCGCAGTCACCGATGGGGACCTCGCGAGGCTCGCGCGCCTGACGAGGCTCGAGGAGTTGCTGCTCAACGGCAGGAACGTTACGGATGCGGGATTTGCGCACCTTGCGAACTTGAAGAGCCTTCGTTGGCTCGACCTGCCGGGGTGCCACGTAGGGGATCTATCCGCGCTGAGCGGATTGAAGGACCTTGAGCGGATCGACCTTCATACAAATACAAGAGTTAGTCCGCGACACGATCAATCCACGCCAGTCGACCTCGGCCCGTTGCACAACTTGTCGAAGCTAACCATTCTGTCACTTTCTCCCCTCCCCGTCGATGATTCCGGACTGGCCCAAATCAAAGATTTGCCGCAGCTCCAAAGCCTGGACGTGGCTGGCCTGGGGATCACTGAGGCCGGTCTCGCGCATATTGCGAGCATGCCGCGGGTCTTGTCGATTGGCCTCCGGAACACTTCGATCCGGGATCTCGGCACACTCACCTCCCTCATGTCGCGATTGAGCGGCTGCTGGCTCGACGGATCGCCGATCACTGACGACGGCGTCCGGCCGCTAGCGGGCGCATCCGCGCTTCGGAGACTGAGCCTCAGACAAACGAAGCTCACTGACGTAGGGCTTAAGCACCTGGCGAGGCTGAACGGTCTCACCTTCATCGATCTGTCGGCGACGCGGGTCGGCGACGCGGGTATGAGGGAACTTGCTGGGCTCTAGGGCCTGCAAACACTCAATCTGAGGGGAACCCTGGTATCGGAGGCCGGTGCCGCCTCCTTGCAGACGCGATTGCCTGGATTACGGATTTTACGTTGAGTCCGGAAAGCGGCGGTAGCGCGGTCTTCGCTGATCTTGGGCAGCGGCTTGTCCGCCAGCATCGCGAGACTTAGCTCACGATCCTGGCTAGGGCGTGGGCAGCGCTTTCGGGAATTCTGGCCATCACGAGGCTGAAGACCGGCGGCATCGACTGAAACAACGCCTGCCGCGTTGCATCTAGGGTTCACCCCCTCCGCCCGCGGAGTCCCAAACAGCGTGCCTCTGAGGACCTTCCGATGCCAGAACCTGGACCAACTCTCCAGAACAGCGGCGGCTTCGCTGTTCGATCCGGGAACCGATGGGAATCATCGTCGCGCTGGCCCTGACCCACATTGCGCTCTCGCCGATGTACCACCTCAGCCTGCCGCCTTGCGTCACCCCGTTAACAGCGCCGCCGGGCTGGTCTCCTACCCAGCAACAGCTTCTGAATCGACTGCCACGGCCGAAGCTAAAACGGCGGAGAAGACGTCGACTCCGGCTCCACGTGACAGATTGGATTGTGACGGATGAACCATAATCGAAACTTGACACTCGGTCCTGGATGCGGCGAGGAAGTGTAACGGGTAGATTAGGAATCAAACTTTCCAGCATCTCGGCGAACCGGGCTAGTTAAGAATATGAGGTATCCTTCGATCAGGCGTAGTAATCGCGCCTAACAAGGTGCGGCAGACTCCGGCGTTCGGCATCAAAGGAACCTCCCATGGCCGCGAACAAAGTCCTTGAGGTTCTTCGCAACGACCGCTGGTCGGGCATCCAAGGCAACAACGACGTTGGTCCGTTTGTGTTGCGGTATCGTACCCCAGTCCTGGCGCCACCGCAAATCGAGGGGTATGGACACGTATTGCAGATCGTTTGGCCTTATGCTGACGAGAATACGGGTGCAATGCCGAGCGCAGAGGAGTCCGAGCAGATGGCGGAGTTCGAGAATTGTTTTTGCGCGGCGGTCGAGCACGACGCGACTGCGATTCTGACCGCAGTCTTGACCTTCGACGGAGCCCGCCAATGGGTGTTTTACACCGGCAATGTTCAGGAGTGTGGCGAGCGCCTCAATCACATGCCACATAACGATGAGCCGTACCCCTTGCAACTCACGACAGAGCAAGATCCACGTTGGGAGTATCTCCGCGATGAAATCTTGAAAGTCGCTCCCAAGGAATAACGGCCGGCCCAAGCAGGCTCCTCACCTGGCCGGGGGCGCGATACTGGCTCCGACCGGACGAATGTTCGACAGGAGCGAACGAACGGAAGGAAGGAAGGAGACGCAATGCGACTATGTTCGCAAAGTCGGCGCGGATCGATTAGCTGAAGTCAAGATGGACGTCAGGTCCAATGACGAGTGCAACGAGATTCTTCATGATGACCGCCAGACGCCAACACCAGGAGCAGACAATCGGTTACGTGCGCGATTTTTTGAACGATACTTGGCGCGGACAGCCGGGCGCGGGACGATGCCGGGACGTGCGTCGGGCGGACCAAAAGCGGCATCACGCGGCCGTGCCGAGCTTGGGGCCGGTCCGAATTTCCTAAGGGCGGAGGACGATGCTCGATACTCTCTGGCTGGCCCACCCCGACGACGCGATGTGTAACGCCTTTCGGCGCCGATTCGACGGCCTGCCAGGCGTCCGCGTCATCCGTGGTAGGTTCGAGTAGCTTGAGCCCCACGACGCCTTCGTCACTGCCGGCAACGCCTTCGGGATCATGACCGCCGGGATCGACGCGGCCGTCGTCCGATACTTCGGAGAGTCGCTCATGCACCGGGTTCAGCAACGGATCATGGACGACTTCTTCGGCGAGCAGCCAGTCGGGACCGCCTTCGTGGTGACCACCGGCCATACGTCGATCCCGTTCCTGCTCCACGCCCCGACGATGCGGGTGCCGAGCAGCATCGCGGGGACCGACAAGGTCTACAACGCGACGTGGGCGGCGCTGTTGGCGATCCACTCGCACAACCGGGCGTCGGACCGGACGATCGAGGTGGTAGCCATGCCGGCGATGGGGACAGGGTTCGGGGGCGTGCCGTACGACGAGGCGGCGCGGCAGATGGCCGCCGCCTATCGCCACTACCGGGAGCCTCCGCATCGGCTGGACTGGGACTTCGTGGTGGAGCGGCAGAAGGCGATCCATTACGACGGCGGAAAGCAGGTGGTCCGGTGAGCGTCCGGACGGATCGACGATCGGGACCGGGGTCCGCCAGGGTGCCTCGGGTGAACCATTAACGAGATCTTACATCTGGTTTCTAGGGCAGTAGGAAAGCGTTGAGGGTGATCCAGAAACGACAGTTGACATTTCGATGAGGAGAACACCCATGCGAAGCGCGATGGCGGGAATACTGGTCCTCCTGCCCTGCCTCTCGGACGCTAATGAGGCCCGGTCGCAGACGACCAGTGAGCAGTACGAGGTGCTGCTAAAACAACACGACACTCCCACAGGCGTGTATGTCAATGGTCGTCTCAAGAAGGAGGCTAAAGCCGTCTCGGAGCGGTTCCTGATGCTTGCGCGTCAGCAACCCGGCGATTCTGCTGCTGCCGATGCGCTCGGCTGGGTCGTTACCCACAGCGTGTTCTCGCCCGAAGCCGAAGAGGCGATGAGCCTATTGGCCCGAAATCATGTCAAGAGCGAGAAGCTGGCCTCGATCATCCGTCGGATTGACAGGCTCTACGGCGGCCCGTTCGAGCCAATCGAGAAACTATGTCTGCGCGGCAATCATGGGAAGTCCTCATCGTGAGGTACGTGGTTGGGCGTGTCTCACCCTGGGCCATAACCTCGTGCGAGTCGCGGAGAAGACAGAGCACGACGCCCGCTTGTATTCGATGTTCATCAACGGGGCAACGTTGCCTTTTGTGGCTAAGCCCAAGCTAACGGATGCCGATCTTGAGAGGCTGATCAACGAGGCAGCGGCACTCTTCGAGCAAGTGATCGGGACGTACGGCGACATCGACGGCCTGAAGACCGCTAAACGCGACTTGCTCGCAATCGTTACCATCTTGATAGGCAAGACGGCCCCCGAGATCGAGGGGGAGGACGTCAACGGCAAACGGTTCAGACTGAGCGATTATCGCGGAAGCGTGGTCGTGCTCGACTTTTGGAATCATCAGAGTTGTGCGATCTGTCGGGCCATGTACCCGGAACTGCGATCGCTCGTTGAGTGCATGAAGGGCAAGCCCTTTGCTCTACTCGGCATCGATAGCGGTGACGAGCCGCAATCCCTAAGGAAACTGATCGATCAAGGGCAGGTCACCTGGCGGTTCTGGTGCGACGGGAGCAGCAGTGAAGGGCCGATCTCTAACCGCTGGAATATCACTGGGTGGCCGACGATCTATGTCCTCGATGCGAAGGGTGTGATCCGGTACAAGAATCCCAACTCCAAGGCAGAACTGGACGAGGTTGTTGAGACTCTGCTGAAAGAGGTGGGGACGATTGCGAAACCGTAGCATCCCCCGTCCTGGCGCAACGTGTGGCTTATAGTTGGCGCGGTCGGTCGGACGTAGAACGATGTGGGCGGGTGGAACGGGTCGACTCGTATGCAGGCTTGCCACTTGCTGCCAGCGAGGTCTTAGACATGCGACGACTGCGGTCCGATCCACGTTGGTTGACTTGGTTAACGGTTGCATGTGTCGGGACACCCCTGATCCTCCCCACACTATTCTTCCTCTGGTTCCACTTCCTCCGCTGTGGCCCAACCTACTATGCAGCAGGGTTCACCGAAGCTAAATTCGCCAGCCTGCACCACGGCTTGACCCCCGAGCAAGTGGAGGTGATTATAGGGCCGCCGTTGGAGAAGCACCCTCAAGATGATGGTGGAACGCTTTGGACGTACAGCGACAGGGATGACGCCACTTGCGACTTCGAGATGAAATGGGTCTATTTCCGGGCCGGCAAAGTCGAGCACGTCGTCAACATACATTGGGATGACTGATCGGCTCTTGGAGGGAGAGGAGGACCGGATACTCGCAAAGGCTGAACCATGGATCACCCTTCCCACGTCCCATCATCGTTCCTGCGCCCGACTGTACGCGCAAACATCAATCGGCGGCAACATTTCCCACGGCTACCTCCCTTCGAACTTCTTCTTGAACGACTCGGGTAGCCGATTCCAGACCGCCTTGGGGGATTTGTTCACAATCCAGGGGACGAATTTGGAGTCCCGGCTCATCCACCAGTGCTCGCCAAAGCCCGCGTTGGGAGCGATCGGTTCCCGCGCGGGGTCGAATGCCTCCTGCCTGAGACAATCGCGATCATCGAAGATCCAGACCGTCTTGGGCGGTTTATCATCCGGTGATTCTACGAATGCGAACCAACTGGACCCCTTCTCGATAAAGGGCTCTGAAGGGCCGCTGGTCACCGTGCCGTATTGTTTCGGATTCTCGCGCTTTGAGACGTACCTGGCGATGCGGTAGTTCAACTTGCCCTTATCCTCGTAGATTCTCAGGGTCACTTTTCCGCCATAGAGTCGATACGTGCCTGCGGTGGTGATCAACCTGCCCGGTCCATCACCCTCCCCAGTGGCACGTGATGAGAGACCAAGGCAGGCGAGGCTCACAAGAATGGCTAAAGCTCCCCATCTTTGAAACACGTGACCTCCCGCCGAACAAAAGTCCAATGTGTGGCCCCAAACAGATGGTTCTATACCCGCTAGTGCTCGCCACTGCAAGTACACCCCTTCCAGCTTCCCGGCGGAGTCCCAGCCCGACTGTCCTCGTCATCTCTAGCTCACCCGTTGCGCTTTTCTGTCGGGCCAAGACCCAAGTGTCAAGTTCCAACTATAGTTGCGCGGACACTTCGGCGCGGCACGATGATGGGAGTGGTAAGGGTGATCTAGAGACCGGACTTTCCAGGAGGCAGCCATGCGACTACCCCGGATGACGACCGATGGGAGCCGAGCCGCGGAACATCAGAGAACGGGAACGGACTCGGTCCTGGGCGAATGGCGGAATTGGTTCGTGATGATCGTCGCTGCTATCGCCGTTCTGCCCTCGTTCCTCCTGGCCTCACTGTACTTCGTCGCCTTCCGAGCCGCCTTTCGAGTCGGCCACTGGCCCTACCTCGGGAATCCGGACGCCTCGGCTATGCCGGAGGATCTACAACCCGGCTCGGGACTGCTCGGTCTCTTAGTGCCTCTAGCTGTCTACTTGGCGAGCGCGGTCCTTTTCGCGGCGTTGTTCATCCGATACGGCCGCCGCTCGGGGCGCGTTACTCTTTCACTGCTCGGAGGCGTCGTCTCCTGGGTCCTCCTGGTGGGGTTGTTCTTTTGGGATCCCGCCGGTGTCTGGCAATGGATCATGGATTAAGTCAGGAGCGCGACGGCTCAACTATAGTTGAGACGTGGCGTTCGATGGCCTCTGGCATCCGGAGGGGCGATGGTGGACCTACTGGTCGCCTTGGTGGAATTCTTCATACAATTCCTCGTGCTGGTCATCGAGTTGATCGGTGGGCTGATTGGGCTGGGGTTTGGCTGGCTGGATAGGACGGGATCGCCGGCGGGGACCACATCTTCGGGAGACCCCCCGACCCCTTCGGGTGCAAAGCCTGATCAATAGTTGGGGCGGACGGCCGGGTGCGGGAGGATGTCGGGACCTGTAACGGGTGAATCAGAAATCGAAGGTCACACTTGCTGTTGGACATCATGGGCAAAATCCAAAACCTTGCCGAGTTTCGGTCCTCTCGCTTCGCTCCGGTACTACCCGAAGAGTGCCAGGTGAATCCCGGTCGCTATGGTGCCGAACTCGCGTTCTGGCTCTGCACGCGCCTTTACGAAGCGCATCGTATCGCGACCAGTTATCCTGATTACGAAGACTGGGGTTGGCTACTAAGTTATTCCACGGAGGCTGGGGACGAGTTCGCCCTGCACTGTGGGAACACCGACGGATCAAATGACCATTGGCTTATCTCAATCCGGCGATATGGATGGAAACTGTTTGGTCGTGACAAGCCGAGCTTCGAGGACGCGAGCGACCTGATAGGTGCGTTGCGGCGCGTGCTCGAAGGAGAAGAGAGCGTCAAGGAACTCGAGTGGCGATACGGCGTGCGGACCACCTGACGCACTGTCGCAGCGGATCCGCCAGGGTGATGAAGGACTTCGAGCAGCCGCGCACACCGCACTCGCGGCCATCTTGGGTCGCGATGTGACTGGGAACTCGGTGTAGAGGCTCATCAATAGTTGGCGCGGACACGCCGCGGGCGTGGAACCATGTGGGAACATGGAAAGGGTGATCAAGAGATCAGACTTGTGCCAATTACGGGATTCGACGGCTCTGGCTTAGGACGATCGCATGGTTGACCGAGTCCTCTCCTTTCTTCGTTGGGGGGTATTCCCCGTTATCTGCATGATCTGCATGATTGGTGGGCTCTTTCTCATCGCCTACTGGTTCGGCGAGGGCCACGGTGCGTCGCTGTCAAGGCTTCAGCAAGTTCGTCCAGGAATGTCTCGGAAAGAAGTTCTCAAACTACTCGGGAATCCAGGCACGATTAATAGAGCCGAGGATGGCTCGCAGTCTTGGTTCTACACAAGGGGGACTTTTTGCCGGGTGAAGGTTTACATGGATCGGGACGGCATAGTTGAAGACAAGCATCACGATCACTGAATCAAGGAATTGGTGGAAGCGCTGAGTCATGGTCTGGCGCAAACAGTCCGGCGCGGGATTGTGTTGGTGCGCGAATCGCCTGGCGCAAAAGCCTACCGCCTCGCCGCGGTGGCCGGCTGGTACAGCGTGGCCCGGATGATTCTGGGCTTTCTGGCGATCGCACTGGCCTGGTACGTTTGTAGTACCGCGAACGTGTCCGGCGCGGCCAAATGGGTAGGTGGCGGCGGTTTCGTCGTCGGGGTCATGGTTCTCCTGCTCACGCTGTTGTTGGTTTAACCCGAAACGGAAATCAACAGTGCGCGAGCAATGATCCTTGAGCCTTTCCCAGGTTAGCGATCTCGACGATCTCCGGGCGCGAATCTCGACTCGGGCGAAACACCGTGAACTCCTTGCTGGTCTACCATATCGGCAGCGGCCACGCGTTTTTTCTCGGGGATCGCCCTTATCCAACTCGCGGGGCTTTCCGCCTTTCTAAGACGAGGTCGCCGGCTGGCCGTCTGCCGAATGGCCTCGGCATGCGCCCGGCGCGATCCTGGTCGCCGTATCGTCTACACCATTGCCGGCCTGGTTCTACGCCATTGCCGGCGCGGTCACACTCGCCTGGTTCGCGTTGGAAGCCCTAACTAGCTCCAAACACCGACGCTTGAGTCTCGGATTCCGGTACGCCATGTTGGCAACCTGGTGGCTGGGGATCGCACTCGAACTGCAGTTTCACCTGATGCACGCCATACCGTTGTTGCAGCGTACGCCGGTGTTCCTCGTGGGCGACTCACTCAGCGCGGGCATCGGCGGGGATATCGAAACGTGGCCGAAGCGGCTGGCCCGGTCGCATCACGTCGTCTTTCACGACCTGTCACGCTCAGGTGCCGACACCGCAACGGCAATGCGACAGGCCGAACAAGTCAACGGGTCAACCTCTCTGGTGCTCGTCGAGATCGGCGGCAACGACGTCCTCCGCGCGACCAGGCCCGACGCCTTCGAGCAGGCCCTCGACGTCTTGCTCGCGAAACTTCGCGACGTGGCCGCACAATCATCATGTTCGAACTTCCATTGCCGCCGTTTCATAATCGATATGGCGATACCCAACGCCGGCTGGCCGCGCGATACGGGGTGCTTCTCATCCCGAAACGAGTGCTGATCGGATTGATGACATCGGAGGGTGCAACGCTCGATACGATTCACCTCTCTGATCGTGGGCATGCACTGATGGCCGAGACCGTATGGGACATCATCGGCCGAGCGATGTAGAGGTCGGAGGGCTTCCCTTTGTTCCCCTCGGTCGTGACCTTGGTAATTCTTGCACTCTCAGGCTTCGCCGTTGGAATCCGCCCCCGAACTCAGGTTCCTCCGGTGCGGTCATCGGCTTGGCTCATTTCTTTCTCGGTCATCGTACCGCTGGCGACGTTGGCGCTTGTGAGCAAAGGCTGCATTCCACTGCTCAAGCCCTGGGGCATTGACGACTTCGACTTGATCGCGCTCCACCTTGCGCTCGGTTTGACCTCCGTCGCCGGGAGCGTCCTGCTGCTAACGACGTGGGTTTATGTCATCGGTCGAGCAGTTGGGAGAGCGCGGGTGCATCCGGCACGCAAACTGCAATCGTCCAACGTGCTCGACGGCTGGCAGAACCGAGAGAGGCCGTGATTAAGGCGTTCTGGCGCAACGGATGTTCCATAGTTGGCGCGGATGGTCGGGCGCGGGACGATAGCAGAACATGCAACGGTTGGATCAGATATCAGTCTTACCAATCCACACCACAGGGGTGAGGGATGCGATGTCCTCCTGTGCGGTTCACGGTGCGGGCGCTGACCATCGTGGTGGCGGTCGCCGCTCTGCTGACCGGCGGGTTCGTCCTCGCGAGGCGGTCGGCTCACTACCGACGGGAGGCCCTCTACCATTCCCGGGCCACGGCGCGGGCGGCGGCGCGCGAAGCACGATTACCATGACCAGTTGGTCAAGAAGTACAAGCGGGCCGCCTATCGACCCTGGTTCCCTCTCGATCCCGACCCGCCGGACCTGGATTGAATCAATTGCCGCGCCTCGGTTCGACCATAGTTGACCCCGGACAGGCAGGGGACAGGGCGACGCCGGGAATCGCAAAACCGGCGTACGTATGCTTTAGAACCATGCGGATGACCAGCAGGCGCTGCGTTGGGGACCCGATATCATGAACCAACCAGATTCTCCTCTCCACCGCCGGCCGAGACGGTTTCGCTTGAGTCTGCGAATGCTGCTCTCCATTATCCTGGTCATCGGATGTGGGTTGGGGTGGGTGGTCCACCTGGCCCACGTCGAACGTGATGCAGTGGTTGCGATCGAGAAGATCGGAGGCAAAGTTCACGACGACCGGGACTCGCGAGTCCGTCCCTCAAACCCGCCGCCGAATCAGTCTTGGCCGCGATCGCTATCGGCTCGGGCGGGCTTGGATCTCGACGATCACGTCGTCTCGGTCAATCTCAGCAAAGGAGAAGCGGATGCCGTAATGGCCCAAGTCGGGCGACTCGATCGGCTTGTGAACTTGAACCTCAACCAGTCCGACGTGACCGACGCGAGCCTCGCGCATTTGAAGGGATTGACCAACCTCCATGGGCTGGTGGCTCAACAACGATCGGATTACCGATGACGGACTGGTGCACTTGAAGGGATTGATCGGCCTTCAAGGCTTATACCTTGGTTGCACCGGGATCACCGACTCGGGCTTGGCCCATCTGGAGGGCTTGACCAATCTCACCGAACTCAGCATTCACACGACCAAGGTCACCGACGCGGGTTTGGTTCATCTACGAAGAATGACGAAACTCAAGGCCCTGCGTATTCGTGGGACGGCGGTGACCGATGCCGGGCTGGAGGACCTGAAAACCTTCCTACCTGGAATCAGCGTTGTTAAATGATTCGAGGGGCTGAGCGGCCGCCCCGGTTCGCTGAGCGAAGCGCAGGCGGTGAATTATAGTTGGCCGGGACGGTTGGGCGGGGGACGGGGACGGGGGCTGTAACGCGCGGACTCGTGCTGAGACTTACCAGTCCATCAGGGAGGATCGGGCCATGCGACTGCCAAGGATGATGACACGGCGGTGGATAATCGCGGTGGCGATCGTGGCGTTTCTCTTCGGCATGGCGAACCGGAGCCGGCGATTCTCGGCAATCGCGGACCTCTATTACGGCCACTCCGAGGCGAGCGTCAACACGCAGGATGAAAGGCGCCGCATCGCTCTTTGGAACGCCCACAACAGGGCAAGGTGCCGGAAATATCGGCGAGCCGCCCGCTACCCCTGGCTCCGCGGGAAGCCAGATCCAGCACCACCGGAGGGGGTGTCACCGTATCGGCTCAACCCAATGAAAGTGCAGGCCCCTGCCCGAGCCGTAAAGCGTGATTCATAGCTTGCGCGGACAGGTGCGCCGCGGAACAATGACGGACGCCGAAAGCGTGATCCAGTAATGATACTTTCCCCGTGGCCGCCGGAGGCGCCTGATGTGTGGCGTTAGAGGCCGGAGGAGAGCCGGTGTTCGAGTACCGCGTCACCAAATACGACCCCGCTTGGCGAGACGATCGGGGAGCGTATAGGCGGGAGGAATGGACTTCGTTCGGTGACATCGGCCAGCCCTTCGGCGGGCAGGTGCTAACCCCCGGCGAGTACCAGCGGGTCGAGGACGCCTACGTCTCGGCCGCTCTGGCTTTTCTCCGCGAGGTCAGCGTGAACACCCTCACGGTCGAGGGGCTGGAAGCCCACGACAACCCGCCCCCCATCTCCGCCGGAAGTTCGCTCGGCCTGTCGGAAGTGGCTGAGGTCATCCGGCGTGTGCTCCGAGAGGAATTCTGGTGTCGGCTGGAGGGACCAGAGGCGTTCGTCCACCTCGGATGGGACTACTACATGTACGTCGGGGTCCCGAGGGCGTGCCCGGTGGCGGAGCGCTTGGCCCATCGGTTGGGGCTCTACGCGGAGGCGCTCTCGGTCTCCGTATGAGCGTCTCGGAGACGTCTGACCGGCGCTGCGGCGGACCCGGCCAGCCGAGTGAGCCATAAATGGTAGTTCATAGATGAGACGTCGTGCCTATTTGTCTCTGCCGTATCTGAACATCCGCTGAGCATACCGTTCACCAGGTTGGCGGCCGTCCGGGTCAGTTGGTTTGTCAGGACGCTTGTCGGCTTCTCATGACTCACGTAAGCAACGATCTTCTGACGCAGGGGACCGTCACGATTCGCCAGTTTGGTCCTCTTAAGACAGCACCCGCGAACCGCTGAGGGAATCACGTTCATGACGCTTAAAGATGAAACCCGCACCGTCAAGTTGACCGTCGGGCTGCGGGTGTGGCAGCGGATTCGCCGCGCCGCCTGTCAAGCCGGAGTGCTCGAGTCCACGGGTCTCTTGCAGCGGCAGTACGGCGTCGCTCATGTGATCGTCGATCGACCGGAAGATCTGACGACGCAAGTCCCCAACCTGCGCCACGTATCAAGGGACTTTCACGGAACCCGAAGATTCGCCGCTAATTCTTCTTTGAGCGAGCGGCCTCTCGCTCCGCCTCCTGGATAAGGGCGTCGATTGCCGCGTCCAGTTTCCGGTTGCCGGGAGGGTCTAGGAATTTGTGACGGATTACACCACGGTGGTCGAGGATGTAGAGAGTCGGCCAACGGCGGATGTTGAACTGGCGAAAGATCGGCCCCCTGGCGTTGCCGCCATTGCCGTCCCGCCACGACGGCCAGGTGATTTCTTCCTTTTCAATCCACTCCCTGAGCTTGTCGTCGTCCCTGTCGCGGTTGGCTCCAAGCAGGGCGAAAGGCTTACCTTGCATTCTCTTGACGAGCGGTCGCTCGTACGCGTTCATGTCGCGGCACTGCGCCGCATGAGGTTGTCCAGAAGTCGACCACAACCACCTTCCGTTTGAAGTCGCTGAGCTTGAGCGGCCTGCCGTCAATGTCCTGGCCAGTGATCTCCGGAGCCGGCTTGCCGCGTCGCAGCTCGCGGATCTCGTAGAGCTCGGCCTGGGCGTCCTTCCTTCAGGCGAGTCGCCGTGGTGAGGACATATCGCCAAACTCTTTGATCGGTCCGCTCGAACAGCAGCCTCGGCCTCCTTCATCAAGACGTCGGGGTCCCTGGCGATCAAAACGGGCGAAATACTCCTTGTCGGACCGGCTTCTTCGAGAAACATGGCCTCCCAGGCCTTGGCCGATTTCGGGTCGTCCCGGATGCGGCGGACCCGCTCGGACTGGTGTTTGAAGTACCGGCCCAGAGCCAAGCAGCCAGCCCCTTGAAAGTTGGGTCAGGGGTTATTCTCGATGACCTGCGCGGAGCAGTTTCTCCGCCGACGGTGAGACAGAGGATGCAGAGTCGAGGCGGCGAGTCACCACCACTTCGCCTCTCGGCGTGGTTTCGCACGAGCCGATCGATGGCGCGGGAGAATTCGGGCCCGTCGAATCCAAACTTCACCACCCAGATCAGCGCATCGACGGCCGCCGGGTCGTTGGGTGCCGACTCGGCAATCTCAAGGAACCGGCCAAGATACCGCCGGGGCTGGAAGTCTTGTCCTTCTTGATCTCCTGGAGCGGTGCCTCGATAACGACCCCGGGGCGTTTTCAGATCGAGGTGCTGGTCGGGGCCTCCGACGCGGAGTCCCGGCGTGAGCAGTCTCCAATCGCAGACGCTAAGATTCCAACGGCCGGGCGGAAGGGGGAGCTTCCGAAAGTTCGATCCGTCGAGATCGACGAGGGCGATCGAACCTCCTTGGTACGGGAGTCGATCAAGTTGAGCGCCAGCCGCGACCCGTCGGGCGACCAGTAGACGCAGACGGTGTTGCCGGGCACGAACGGAATCGGGATCTCGCGCCGATCTTCCCCTCGACGTCCACGACGAAGAGTCTGGAGCGACGACGCCTTCCGCGGTTTTGATCTCAACATAAGCAACGCTCCGGCCGTCGGGTGAGATCTGAAAGATGGAGAAGAGGTCATCGTTCGCTGATCCTTCGGTCAGGTATCGCGCCCCGGTCCCGTCGGGGTGGACCAAGGTCAGCCGGCCTCGATGGGCGGGTTCGCCACTGAAGGTCCGCGTCGCCAGCCACGTTCCGTCGCGCGAGCAGTCGAGGACGAGGTCGGTCCGGGAATCGGTAGTTTGATCCGGCCGGTGCCGTCGGCGTTCACGCGCCAGGTCTCGAAGTGCTCCCACGTCCTGGTCGACAGGCGTGCCGATGACCACCTGTCGGCCGTTATTCGTCCAGAGGGCTCGCCCTTCCGCTCGAAGATCCGCCGGGGAGGCATGTCACCCGTTCATGTCATAGATCCAGATACCGACCTGATCTTCCGGAGTTCGCATCTGGACCGAGACTCGAATACACGATGTAGCGGCCGTCGGGGGAGACGCGGCCAGGGCCCAGTGAGAGCCCCTTGAAAATCGGCCGCCAGTTCCGGTCTTCGGGTCGATCGCAACCAAACCCGTCAACCCTTCGTCCTCTCCAGTCCTGCGAGAGATCGGCGGCACGGACAATGAGTCTCCCGCCCGGTTCGATTCGGCTTTCGTGGCGGGTCGTCCTTTCTCGAGACAGGAGATGCCGCCGTTGCGGCCTCGCTGGCCGTCGGTTTCTGCGCCGGGGCTGCCGCCGTCCGATGCACGAGCACGCCCATTCCAACGGCGAGCGATGCCGACCGACAGCACCGCCCCCACGACCGACTTCAGCTTGGTGCGAAACATCATCGTGAGCATCCCTTCGGTGAGTGCGGTAACCGATGCCGAGACGGTCCCGGCGGCCGGCGCGTGATGGCCGGTCGTGACAGCGCTGCCCGTACGGTTGTCTCTAACCAGGCAGCCGGCACCTGCCCCGAGCGCCCCGCGTGGCCCGATCGACGCCTCCCACAATCCGACGGACGGGCGACAGACCCCGGCGGGTGAGGCGAGTCCGCAACCGCTCGTGACCTCGTGCAAGACGGTTTTGCAGCGTTCGCACCGGACAGCCGAGCTGGCCGCGGCCTCGGGTTGGGAATAGCCTTTCAGTAGCAGAGCACCAGCGGCCCGCGCAGATGCTCCGGCAAGCGATCGATCTCTTCGTAGAGCTCGAGCCAGTCCGCGTGCAGGTCATCCTCGCGATCTTGCGGCGGCCAGCTCGGCACTTCGTTCTTCGTGCCGGCGTCGCCGCGCCGCCTTGGCCTTGGCTTGGGCGGCCACGCGGCAAGCGACTCCGAAGAGCCAGCTTGCGATCGAGTCGCGTTTTCGGATCGAGCCGGCCTTGCAAGCCAGCACGATAAACGTGGCCTGGGACGCATCCTCGGCCTCGTGCCAGTCGGCCAGAACATCACGGCAGATGCGCAAGACCATCGGCGCGTGCCTTTCAACAAGGCCCGGAACGCGGCCTCGCCGGCGTCATCACGCTGGTTCAGGAATTGCTCCAATAGCTGGCCGTCCGTCAGCCCTCCGGCTGTTCCGACCCGGAACAGCGTGTGGATGTCCTTGAGAACGACGCCCGATGGTCCACCCGGCATGGTTCCGTGTCTCCCCGATTTCTCCGCCAACCACTATAGTGCCGCGCGAACGCCGAATCCCACCAAAGTCTTTGGGGATTCTCGCCGGTTTTTCAACAATCGGTTGGTGGGGATCAGGCGATCCTGACCTCTACGGCGGCATTCACCCGAGCAGGGAGTCATCCATGACTATTATGCCTAAGGTATTGTCGTTGGACGCGCAAACACAGGCCAGGAGGGGGTTCCCGGCGCGCCCAATCCAATCGTGAAACGCTCTGTGGATGGACGAAGCCGGCGGGGACCCGCTGCAAGAGTTCTACGATCTCGTTGACCAGTTTATTGAACTGGCGAACAAACTCGGTCGGACTCGGCCCACCTCCCGCATCAGCTCCGCGATCATGTACGCGGCGGCGAGATACAACGCCTTCAACTTCGAAATTCTCGATCCCGAGCCCGAGAAGAACCGCGAGCGTGCTTCCGAGTATTTCGTTGAGCAGTATCGGGCGATGCCGCGTGAGAATTTGGCTAAGAATCTCGGCGGGCTCGTAGGTTTGTCACATGACCAAGACCCGGAGTCATCGTAATCGGTGAGTTATAAGTCTGGCGCGGGCAGGTGTGCGCGGGACAATGACGGGACGTGGAAAGCGTGACCCAGTGATGAGGCTTTCCATTCCAGCCGTGGCTGAGCAGAAAGCTAGGAGTAGTGGTCCAACGAACGGACCTAGCAGAGGTTCCCAGCCATGAGGCTTCCCCGTCCTCGATTCACCATCCGTCGGCTCATGGTGGCTGTGGCACTGGCGGCGACACTTCTGACGGCCGCGAAAACATGCTGGGTTTGGCACGAACGAAAACTGAAGGCGGCTGAGTATGCGGCTGAGGCAGAGTCTTGGTCGGCCGATGCCGCAAAAGTCGAGAGAATGATGGTGAAACCGAGGTCCGGTACCGCGGGGCCGCCACGGCGGCGTCTGGCCGAACTCAGTGAGGTCGCGAACAACTACCGAGAGCACGAGCGTTCCAACCGCGAGCTTGCTGCCAAGTACGCTCGGGCCGCCGCGCAGCCCTGGCTTCCCATGCAGCCTGTATCACCTGAGCCCAAGTGAGTGTAAGGGGTGAGGCATAGTTGGCGCGGACAGTCGGGCGCGGAACGATGGCGCGACGTGTAACAGGTGATCCAGAAATGCGACTTGGCATCGGCGTGGGCGTGAGGGGTAGGTGATGGGACGTGGGAGCGAGCGTAACACATAGCAAGCGACTCGCGCGAGAACGGACGGGCTATCACGACGGGAGCGAGGGGGGGGAGACCATCCCGATCGAAGGTGATTACCATTTTCCGAGCTACAGCACCGTTGAGGAGGCCGTCTGTATCTGTGAGCGGCATGGAGTCCCGCGTGACTCGTGGCCGATCTACTACGATCTGCAAGGCGAGATCTTACTCGATGACGTGAGCGACAGGTGCGGCGCTCAGCAACACCTCGGCGTCCTCGAAAGCGAGATCCTCGCCTCCAACTGGTTCCTCAAGCACGTCTGGGAATGGGTGAGCAACGGCGACGTGTTCTACGTCGACGAGTAAGTAGGATGAAGTACAGAAGACGCGGGTTCGAGGAGGCCAGAGCCCGAGCGCATTGCACCTTCTACGGGTGCCGCGGACAGGTGTGCGCGGGCGGCGCCGGCGGGAAATTGCAGCGGTGATCCAGGAACGTGAGTTGCCGGAGCCATGCGATGGGCGTACCGAGGATGACAGTTCGCTCGTGGATGCTAGCTGTGGCGATGTCAGCTCTCGGGTTGGCGGCGATTCCCGTGGCACTGGATGCCATCGCCTCGCTGCTGGACGACGTTTATCAATCAGCGCAAGGCCAAGAAAGAGGTAGAAAGGACATGGCCTGTTCGCCGCGGCACCCAAAATCATCGTGGACGTGTTTGATGGAGGGATATGGGTCCACCCAGGAGAGCCAGGGCGGGGTCAGGGCGACCGTGAGCCCTACAGCTCTTGCAAGAACGGTTCGGTCGAAGAGGCAGAAAACGCTCTCAAAGTGGTCGATGTCGGCCTGACTCAGGAAGGCGATACGATCCGGGTTGTTGCGAAGCAACTCGCCAGCGGCACAACGAACTGTTTTGTATCCACGTCAACGCACGTATATATTCCACCGGGGGATAGCCTGGTGCTGCGAACGACCACCGGTTCGATCTCGGTGTCCGGCGCCACCATCCGAGGTCGCGATGGAGAATCAAATCGGTGCGATCGGGGTCGACTTCGAGGTTGGGCCTGCCGGTGCCCCGAAGGTCGATCGGGTGTCCGGCGCCAAGCTGGAGGTTGTGGGAGGGTCCGTGACTCTAGGGGGCCGGAATTGTGGGACAGTGAGCCGCGGGAGACCATGTCGAGTTGAAAGGGGATGAAAGGCTTTACGTCAACGGCATTGAGCGATGAGCCCGGAGACCCTCGCCAAACGCGGAATGGGCGGGCCAGCACAAGTTTGCCTCGAACCGCGTTTTGCAGCCACGATTTCGCGAATCGCACGCTCAAAGTAAAGGGTCCGATCGGGGGGCCCGAATTAAGGAACGAGCGACTCCGCCCAGACGCAGGACCGCTTCGGCGATCCGGAGCGATTCCTCAAATTCGGCCTGGGTGATGGGAGCGGGGAGTCCGGATAGCGGCCTGAACGGCGTAGATGCTGAGTTGATCGGCGTCCTGCACATCCGGGGGGATTTGAAGCCTTGGCGTTCGAGCCCATCGAGCGACACGCCGAGGTTATGCACAAACGGAAAGATCCATCCATGAACCTGGTAGACTGCCTTGATCGCCAGCTCGGAGGCTTGCTGGGTCAAGAAGCAGAGGTCTTCCCAGAATCCGCCTGGAGGCAAGGGTTGACGGGCAAGCACGAGTTTGCCTTGAGCACGTTGCAGCCACTCGCGGGCCGTCCCTGGCGCGGGCTAGGAGGCGGCACGGTAGAGCTCCTTCCCTTCCGAGAGTGCCGTGTGGAGGACGAGATAAGGGTTGTCGCCGTACTGTTCCAGATCCCTTGCCGCACGACCACGATGTCGATGGCACAACCGAGACCACGAAGCTTCCGCGCAAGGACCTTGTCGACCGCTCGACAATCACTCTCGTCCGCCACGACGATCAGAGCGTCCAGGTCGCTGTTCGGTCCCATCTCGCCTCGCGCGGCCGAGCCGAACAGAATGATCCTGAGCGGATGCACGCTGTCCACAACGCGACGGACTAACTCCTTGAGAATGGCGGGATCGGGACTCATGGCACATTCTCCGTCGACGGCCTTGGGAAATGCTCGGGGCCACAATCTACAAGAACAGCTTACCTCAATTCACCGCAACGTCGTCAGGAACTCCAGCAAGTCGGCCACTTGCTGGGCCGTCAGGTCGCGGAGCAACAGCTCCGGCATCAATGAGCGCGACTGAGGCACGAGCTGCTCGATCTCGGCGCTGGGGACCTTGATCGTCTTGCCCTGGCGTCCTTGAGCACCACCGCGTCTTCGGTCTTCTCCACCACCAGCCCGCTCAAGACCCGGCCGTCCTTGGTCTCCAGCAGGTAGGCGACAAACTGCGGGTCGATGGTCTTCGAGGGCTCGAGGATCTGGTCGAGCAAGGCGGGCTTGGTGTACTTGGCCCCGATCTTGGTCAGGTCGGGCCCGACGTTCTCGCCCACGTCGCCGAGCCTTGTGACAGGTCTTGCACTGAGCGGCCGGGTTGGTCGTGAAGATCAGAGCGCCCTCGCGCGGCGTCGCCGCGCGAGCGCGAGCAAGCGCCGACCGGTCGATCACGTCGCCCAGCCGCTTGACCCGTTCTCCCTCGGGAATGAACCGCTCGAACAGGTCGCGGACTTCGACCTGAGGACTGTTCCGGGCGATCGCGACCACCTCACGCCGCAATGTCTCGCCGACCGGCGTGCGATCGATCAGACCGAGCAACATCAAGGCCCCGCGGGTCGTCGATGCCAGTCGCTGGATCGCCGCCGATCGGGCGGCGGGCGACAGACTGTCGGACTGCTGCAGCGACGTCGAGCGCATTGCGGTCCTCGGCCGGCACGTGCGCGACTCTTCGCGGTCGGATCACCAGGCCTTGGGCATCCGCGCGATCCAGTCGTGAATCATCCGGGTCGCGCAGCTCGTCGACCTGGTTCGAGCCGATGCGGGGCATGCGGCCGCCTCCGAGCTTGGAGACGCGGTAATAAAGCACCGAGCCCGCCGGATCGCCGGCGCGATGATCCTGGCCCCGGCGATGTTGAAGGTCCCCTGGATCGGCCGATCACCGACGGTCTTGGTCGCTGCGAGCGGCACGTCGTAGGACAGGACGATGTTGGCCGAGCCTCCCGCGCCGAACTGGTGGCAATGCGAGCAGTTGGTTTGAAGGTAGGACCGCGCCCGGCGATCGAGATCGGCCGATTCGTCGTAGGGATCGACCAGCTTCGCGGATTCGCAGGTCGGGCGTCCAGGCCAAGAGTCCCAGTCTGGTGAAAGGTCGTGAGCTGGTTGACCCTGACTCCGCCCTCGATCGTACGCTTGTTCAACTGGGGTGAATTCACCCCCAACGGCGAGGCCGACTGAACGCCGAAGATGGTCGTCTTCTTTCCGACCCAGGGATTGTGGCACAAGACGCACTCGGTTCTGGCGGAAACGCGATGAGTCACGCTCGCGAGATCCGCCCGCGGTCTTCAGCGCAAACGTCTTGGTCGCCCCCTGCGGCATCGGCCAGGACCGCGTCGGTCTGGTCGTCGTTCCAGACATACGAATAGGGCCGCCAAGCGTCGTCCTCCTGATGGAGGATCTGGGTTTCCAGCCGGCGGCGGCTGCCCGGTTTGCCCGGCTCGACGCTCGTAACGAGACGGTTCGGACCAGCACCGAACCATCGGGGAACTGCCAGATGCCCTGGTCATCGAGCCCGATGCGGCCGTTGCCGGGGACGGCCAGGAATCGCTCGGCGGTCGCGCCGTCGGCCCAGAGCTCCGAGTTGACCGAGTACGGGACCACGCCCCGGGCCGGCTGCTGGTCGCGGGTCGAGGCGAACAGGCCGGTCTGGCTCAGCCGGCGCGGAAAGTCGTGCAACTGCTTGGCGGCCGGGTTGCGGATCCAGGCGATAGACCTGGTGCGTCCGGTCGTGGTCCAGCAGGTAAAGCTCGCCGTCCGCACCTTCGCCGAAAGCCGAAAGATGGATCGGCGTCCGGGCGATCTCCTGCTGCCAGGTGACCGTGTCCCCCTGCGCCTGCAAACCCCAGATGATGCCCGATTGATAATCACCGTAGATGTAAGTCCCGGCCAGCTCGGGCAGGCGCGTCCCGTGGTAGACGTAACCGCCGGTGATCGAGGCCGCCTCGGAGTGAGGGTGGACCTTGATCGGGGGCAGAATGGGCCCGGGACCACGCAGACCATTCACATGCACCGGCTGCGGACCTTCCATCACGCTCCAGCCGTAGTTGCCGCCCACGCTTGACCTTGTAAACCAGCTCCCAAAGCTCCCAGCCGACGTCGCCGACCCATAAGTCGCCGGTGGCTTTATCGATGCTCATCCTCCACGGGTTGCGAAAGCCGAAGGCCCAGATCTCGGGCCGGACGTTGGGGAGATTCAGGAACGGGTTGTCCGGCGGGATGCGATAAGTCCGGCCCGGCTCGGAGTGGTCGACGTCGATGCGAAGGACGCTCGACAGGAGGTCGGAGCAGTCCTGGCCTGTGTTCATGCATGTCGGGGGGCGACGGGATCGCCCCGTCGCCGGTGGAAATATACAGATATCCGTCCTTGCCAAAGTCGAGGCAGCCGCCGTTATGGCCGCCTGACCAGAACTTGAGCAGGACCTGCTCGCTGCGCGGATCAATCACGGGAGGATCAGTCCGGCTCACCTCGAACCGGGAAACGACCGAGCCATCGACGCAGGTCGTTCTTCAGAACATAGCAAACGTAAACATAGCGATTTTCGTCGAACTTCGGATGAAAGACCAGGCCATAGAACGTCGTCAGGTCGGGGTGCAGCTTGGTGAAGTCGAACACCAGGTCGGCCTTCTCGCAGCCTGGGTCGTTCGGGAACGAGACGATGCGGCCCTTGAGCTCGCCGACGAAGAGACGGCCGGTCCCCTTTGCCGGGACGAGCACGACCGGGAACGCGAATTTCAGATGGGGAAAGGCTGGCTCGACGGTGTACGGCGGTGGTGGCTCGGGCGTGCCGGCGATCTTCGAGCCGGTCCACGGGACGCTCCTCTTCAGATCCGCGGCGCGAGCCTCCGCAACAAGGGCTCGCTCGAGCGAGCCCCGGACAATCAGCGCAAAACAGATCATCCGCCCGATACGTGTCAGCCGACGATTACTCATCCTGATCTTTCCTTGGGAGAATCTCTTCGATGGACGTGGGCTCCGTGACTCGAACGAGCCGCGTGAGTCGCCGGACAAAACCGGCCCGTGTCATTTCCGCACGATCGTCATTATGTTTGTTCGAGTCGCATCCGTCCATCGCCAATCGGTTTTGTGGGACAACGATCGGGTGCGGGAATTCCTCGGCGACCGCGGCTTGGCCCAGCCCCGCGAAGCTCCCGGCGAAGATCAGGTTTCACCCACACTCTTGTTTAATTCCCCTCTCTCGGCAGTTACAATTGTCAGATGTTGCCGCCGGATCGCCTTCCTCACGTGGAAGGCAGGCCGACGCGTCGATCCGAGATGACTGGCCCTCAACCAGTGGCTCCGGACAGACCGAGGGATGCCATGAAGGGACCGCGAAATTCGATTGTCTCGTTGATGTACGTCGTCGGCATCGTCGCTCTCAACCTGACTCTCGGTCGTTTGATCTTCGAAGGTGAGCCGTGGAGGCTCGCGGGGCTTGCGCCGATCGCGGTAATGATCCAGTTGGGACTGTTTTTCCTGATTCGCGCTCGAGGGCGAGTGCGGCGATATGCATTCTGGGCAGGCTTCGAAGCGGGGCGGCTTGCTTGGATTCTGGTCGTTCTTGTATACACGAGTGCCTGAATCATGGGTCGGCTCGCTCTGGGATAATTACGGCACATTCATTGACGACCAACTACATACCCATTTCGGCCTTTCCGTGTTAGACCGGAACTCGCTCGATCCCGTCTTTCTGAGCACCGTCGCCGTCTTCGCTTTCCTGCCGCAGTTGTGCATGGCGGTAATCGGAAGTTTGTTGGGTTTGTCCCTCGCGTGGTCCGCGCGGTCTCGGGCCATGACGATCACGCTATTCGCGATGGTCGGAATCCCGATCCTCAACCTGGCCGCCTGGCTTGCCGTATGGAATGCACTTCCCGCTCAGCCGCCCTGGCTACCCTTCGGTGTCACCCCGGGCGGCCTGCTACTCCAACTGGGATTGTTCAGACTGATTCGGAATTGGGGCTGTCCTTGGCGCCGTGTTTTCTGGGTGGGGTTTGTAGTGGTCGATTCGCTCGTGTTCTGGTCCTACCTTCAGGCCATGATCTTCAGCCACATCCAAGCCGCTCGTTACCTCACCTTTTGGCCCAACGGTCCGTGGTACGCCAGGCCGATCCCTGAGGCTCCGTTGTGGACGTTATGGATTGATTACACGGCTCTCGCCAGCTATGCACTGGGACAGCAGCCCCATGGCACCTATATTGTCGCTTGGACGAACGACCAGACCGTACAGCGTGGTCTACATGCTGGTCGTACTTCTGCCGCACTTACTGGCCGCATTTGGCGGCGGGGCGTGGCGGCGTTCGTCACGCATTTCGCGGGCCTTCGAGGTCGTGGTCCTCAACAAGACGATCACCGAGTGGCGGATGCTCGGCGAGAAGATCCGTGGCGGGCAATCGCGTTCGATTATGCCTGATACAACCCCTGGGCCTCGATATAAGCTTCTACGCCGCGGGGGACCATGTAGCGGATACTCCGGCCTTCGACCAATCGGCGGCGGAGGTCGGTCGAGGCGATGCCCACGGGTGGGATCGTGACCGACACGAGCGGATGAGAACCCGGCCCGAACTGGGGCAGGCTCGCCGGGTCGATCTCCTCGATTCCAGGACGATTGACCACGACGATCGTGGCCAGTTGCGTGATGCGGGCGGGCTCGCGCGAGGTGGGCAGATCAACAAGGCTGTCGGCGCCGATCATGAAGAACAGATCGTGATCAGGCTGATCGCGATGGACGGATTCGAGGGTCTCGACGCTGTAGTGCGGACCAGGTCTCATCGCTTCGATTTCGGAGACGCTGAACGCAGGGTGGCCGGCGATCGCGATCCGAACCATCTCCAGCCGATGGGCCACGGCGGTGCACCCGACCGGCTTGTGCGGCGGCACTCCGGCCACCACGAACCAGACCCGGTCCAGCTTGCATGACTCCCGGCACTGCTCGGCCAGGATCAAGTGCCCCAGGTGAATCGGATCAAAGGTGCCGCCGTAAAGTCCCAGTCGCATCGCTCACAAAACCTCATTCTCGACGCGACGGACAGTCGCGCTTTTCGGGATCGACGAATTTCGACGATAGGTTCGACCGAGGAACCTTGTCAACGCCAGAGGCAACTCCCGGCTGGCCGGTTTCCCAAATCTTTTGCCGCATTCGTTAAGATAGAGAGAAACCCTGGCTTGTGGGGGCGAAGCTTCGAGGTGCTCCTTCGTTCGAGGGACCGGAGATTTATCGGGAATCGGTTGTCCGTTTTGAACGGAAGTGGAGGCTCACAGCGATGCCTCGGCGGTACGTTACCGAAGATGACAGGGATGATGATTTCGAGCCGGACGAAGATCCGGTCGACCCGGACGATCCCGATGAGGATGCGACACTCCCCTGCCCTCATTGCCATCGCGAAATCCACGAGGAATCGGAACGGTGCCCCTATTGCGGGAGCTATATCTCGCAGGAGGATGCACCGACGGCTCGCAAGCCATGGTGGATCGTTGTCGGCGTCGTTGCGTGTTTGTACGTGGTTTATCGTTGGGTTGTCTGGTGGTGAGATATCCTCGGCCTGGTAAGTCAGGCCGCGTTGCCGTGGAACGAGGTCGCTATGGTCACGCTGGTCGAGCAATATCGGCGCTGGTTCGAGTACGAAAAGGACAGTCATCGTCAGGTGCTCGACTCGTTCGAGACCGTCCCCGAGGAAGGGCGTGGTTCGGAGCCATTTCAAAAGGCCATGAAGACCATGGGCCACATCGTGGCCGCTCGGCGGATCTGGCTTCATCGCTTCGACTCCTCCATACCAGGGCCCGAGAGCTTCTTCCCTACCGACCTCACGCGAGACAAGCTCCTGGCCGATCTCGAATTCATGGAGAAACACTGGGCGGACTACTTCCAGCGGCTCAACGACGAGGAGATCCAGCGTTCGTTTGTCTACAAGAGCTATGATGGCGATTGGTTCAAGAGCGTGGTCGCGGACGTCCTCACTCAGCTCCATGGCCATTCCTTGTACCACCGCGGCCAGATCGCCTCGCTCGTCCGCGCGGCCGGCGGTGAACCGGCGATAACCGACTTCATCTTCTGGAGCCGTGAGTCGATCCAGCCGCCTCAGGTGTAAGCCATTAATGTACTGATGCGATCGGAGGCTGAGATGACCGACCAAACCCGGCCACGACCCTGGTGGCGTCTCTCCCGCGCTGCGCCTGAGCTTGCGGGCGCTGATGTTTCTCGTGATGCTGTTCGCGATCTGGTTTGGCAGGTATGTGATCAGCGTCCGAGTCCAGCGCGATGCCGTGGCCGCGATCAAGAAGGCCGGTGGCTCGGTCGCCTACGACTGGGAATGGGGCACACCCTACAACCCCGACATCATCGATCCCAACGGAAAACCTCGGGCGCCGAAATGGTTGGCGAATCTGATCGGTGTGGATTACGTCGCCAACGTCGTCTTTGTGAATCTGGCGTCTCATAGCGTAAATAACTCGAACAGGGCCGACGACGACACGCTGGCTCACGTTGGTCATCTCGGCCGATTGGAACGCTTGAATATCGCGGACACCGCGGTCACCGACGCCGGGATGGTGCATCTGGAGGGCTTGACCGGCCTCCGTGACCTGAACCTCTGGAACACGCGGGTTGGCGACGACGGGCTCGCCCACCTCAAAGGATTGACCAACCTCCGGCTGCTGCCGCTCGTCGGGACTCGTGTCACCGATGACGGGATTTTGAAGATTAAACATGCGTTGCCGGGCCTCAGGGTTTTCCGGGAGGAGGATGTCGACTCGATCTGGAAAGATAAAGTCCTCCGCGCAACCAGGAATCTCGACTTCGCCCAATCGCAGCCAACCCGCTTGGCGTGCCGGTTGCTGATCCACCGAGCCAGGTTGATGGTGACCCGCAGAGACAACACCGAGTTGATCGCGACCATGAATGCGCTCTGCGAACTTGCGGCGAACGACAGGGACAGTCTGCGCACACTGGCTCGAGCTCGCGCGGAGTGCTTGGACATCTTGGAGCCCGACTACTCGCCGAGCCTCACAGATTCGGCACGGCAATCCCTGCGGCAGCGCTGCACCGATCGCTGGATCGCTGCTGTGTCACTCGCCATCGAACGGGGCTTCAACAACGTGTCCCAACTCGAAGATGATCTCTGGGACGCCGGAGTCCTGGAAAACCTTCGCAATCACCCAGACGTTTCCCAAGCTTGTCGAGAAGATGAAAGCGAACCGTTCCAAGCACTGACAATTCACACTGGCAACCTCGGCAAGTTGAGGCCAACGCGATGCCTCTACCTCAGTTCCGGATCCGGAGGATAATCGTAGCAGCTAATGCGGCTCGGTCACGATTCTGAGTGCATACCTCCGTTTGGATGTTGCTGCTCATGGACAACGATGAACCGGAGATCACGAATCGAATCGACTCGTATCTGGTTGCCCTCCGCACCAGTAGACCCTCCTCCGACGGATACATCCTGCGCCACCAGGTGAGGCTGATCTACTCGATGTGTCGTGCTTGCGTTCACGGTCGAATGAATCCCGACCAAAGGCAGCGATTGAAGACAATCTTGAGAATATACCGAAGGGTGGTGCTGGAGTATCGGCGTTCTGGCCAGTATGTGCCGTCTCTGGTGATCGCTCAGATCATGGCGAAATCCAGCTAACTTCTGTATACTGGCGCTGTGGTTTTCGATCGAGAAGCGGAATGGAGATCGAGCCCCGCACATGATCGTAGTCGACGAAAAAGCTTTCAACGAGTTCGGCGACGGCGAGCCCGATGATGTGGACTCGGGCCGTGTGCAGGATGCTGCCGCGCGGCAGCCCGCCTGGTTCGGGATCAATGACGGCGAGGCGGCGCAAGGCGCTGGCCCGTATGTGGGCGTGGTCTTCAACCGGCCGATCGAGCAGGTGTTCACGTATCACGTTCCGATCCGGCTCAGCCGGATTATCCAGGCCGGTCAGCGGGTGCGCGTGCCCTTGGGCCGGGGCGATCGTCCAACGGTCGGATACTGCGTCTGGGTCGACCCGCAACCGCCCGGGGATATCGAGCCATCGCGAATCAAGGAGGTCGTGGAAGTGCTCGACCCCTGCCCTTGATCGATCGGAAGATGCTCGAGCTGACCCGCTGGATGGCAAATTACTACGCGTGCTCGTGGGGCCAGGCGCTCGATGCCGTGGTTCCGGCGGGGGTCAAGAAGCACGCCGGGACCCGGATTGGGACATTCTTGGTTGTGCCGGAGGAGACTCGCGAGGCATTGCGGGATCGCGGCGAAAAAGCCCCCGCTCACGCCGAAGCAGTCCGCGGTTCTGGACGTGCTCTGCCGGGCGGATGAGCCGTTGACGACCGCCGATGTCTGCCGCCTGGCCAAGTGCACCGACGTGCCGATCCAGTCTCTGAAAAAGCAAGGGCTGCTGCACACGGTCAAGAAGCGGCTGCCCGTCGGGCTGGCGCCGGGCTCGGCCGATTCCTCGTCGGAACCGGCTCCAGCCAACGGCGGCAGCCCAAAAGGCGACGCCAAAACCACGACGGATCGACCGAGACTGATCCTGACCGCCGACCAGTCGGCAACGCTCGAGCGGCTGGCACCCGCGCTTGGAATCGGGTCGGATTCGCCCCGTTCTTGATCCACGGCGTGACCGGCAGCGGCAAGACCGAGGTCTACCTGGCGGCGATCGATCAGGTGGTGGCGCGCGGCGAGAGGCGATTGTCCTGGTGCCCGAGATCAGCCTGACGCCGCAAACGATCCGACGGTTCCGCCGGCGGTTCTCCCGGGTCGCCGTCCTGCACAGCCACATGAGCGACGCCGAGCGGCACCGGCATTGGCAGAGCATCGCCTCGGGCGAAGTCCAGGTTGTCGTCGGCGCCCGGTCGGCGGTCTTCGCGCCGACGCGACGGCTGGGGCTGATCGTCATCGATGAGGAGCACGAGAGCACATTCAAACAGGAAACGACGCCGCGGTACCACGCGCGCGACGTGGCCGTCAAACGGGCGCAGATGGAAGGGCTGCCGGTGCTGCTGGGCTCGGCCACGCCGTCGCTCGAGAGCTGGAGAAACGCCGAACGCGGGCGGTACACCCGGCTGTCGATGCCGAACCGCGTCGAGGGCCGCCCCATGCCCGTCGTCGAGATCATCGACCTGAGAAACGAGAAACTTCCCTTGGGCGGCCTGAGCGAAACGCTCCGCCAGGCCATGATCCAGGCACTCGAAGCGGGCGGCCAGGTGATCCTGCTCTTGAATCGGCGCGGGTTCCACACCTTCGTCTTATGCCCCAAGTGCGGAAATGTCGTCAAGTGCCGCGCGTGCGACGTGGCGGCGACGTACCATAAAGAGCGGCATATTCTGATTTGCCACACTTGCGATGCCGAGCGCGCCTGCCCGCCGGCCTGCCCATCCTGCGGCGCGCACGGGCTTGCACTACGGGGGCATCGGCACCGAGCGGCTCGAGCGCGAGATCAAGACTCGCGTTTCCCGACGTCGTCTCGCGGCGGATGGACTCCGACACGATGCGCTCTCCCGGCAGCCACGAGCAAGTGCTGTCGGCGTTCAAGCGCCGGCGAGGTCCGGATCCTGCTGGGAACGCAGATGATCGCCAAGGGCCTGGACTTCCCCAACGTGACGTTGGTGGGGGTGGTCAACGCCGACACCGCGCTGCACCTCCCCGACTTTCGCGCGGCCGAGCGGACCTTTCAGCTCGTGGCGCAGGTTGCCGGACGTACCGGCCGCGGTGATCGGCTGGGCCGGGTGCTTGGTGCAGACCTACTCGCCGGACCACCCCGCGATCCGCTGCGCGGTCGAGCACGATTACGAGGGATTCGCGCGGGGCGAGTTGCCCGAGCGGGAGAAGTATGGCGTCCCGCCATACGGTCGCCTGGTCCGGCTGATCGCCCGCGGACGGCAGGAATCAGCCGTCCAGGCCTACCTCGATAATCTGGCAGCGGCGTTCCGCCAGGCGGCCGACCCGTCGGTCCGAATCCTCGGCCCAGCCCCGGCCCCCATCCTCAAGATCCGCGATCTCTATCGGTTCCACATCCAGTTACGCTGTCCCAATTCCCGCCCACTCCAGATGTTATGCAGCACCGTTCCCTCCGAGCATCCACCGCCGCATGGCATCGAGCTGGCCATCGACGTCGACCCGATGACCATGCTGTGATTGATGACCGCTGTCGGTCGCCGGTCTCCGAAAAAAATCGAGCAATTCGGTCAAAATTCTCTAAAGTTCGATTTACAAGAAACGCGACTCGCAGTATCTTCCGGCCCGTTCGTTCAAATCCAGGATTCGCGAGGCGTGTCGGAGCTCATGGTTGGGTTCCGACCTCATATCAGGCAAGGAGGCTGAGATTGCGATCGATCTATCCGCAGCCGACCTCTCTTGGCCTCGTCCATCGCGATGACTCAGGTTTGACGGCGACGCCCAATCGAATCTCGACTGGCGTCGTGACTACCGCCGTTCATGTCGTTGGTCCCCCTCGCGACACAGGGTCGGTCCGAGCTCGTCCTTGGGATGGCAAGGTCCGATGCATCAGGTTTCAGGGGAGGACGCCCCACTTCTAGTCCGGACGACAATATTGCGAAGTCGCGGAATGGATCGCGACTATCCCATCCCTTTCAGGAGGAAAGAATGCACATGACACAAGGGTGGACTGGGTTGCGAACCGCGGTCATCGCCCTGGGAATCATCGCCGGGTCCACCACAGGCGCAAAGGCTGATGCCCTGGCTGACGTACAGCACTGCGGGATCGATCGATACGTCCGTCGGGGTCACCGGCGCGAACGTGATCAGCTTCGTCCCGACGCCACCGCCGGGGGTGCAGTAACGTCAACGACCGTCGATGCCAGCTCGAACCTCCCCCTGGGTACCTTCCAGGTCGCCGCCCTGCCGGCCAACACGACCACCACCTACAATAACACCCCGTTCAGCATCACTTTTCTGCCAAGCAACTACAACGGAATCGCCTTGACTGACCCCAGCTCTCTCACGATCACCGGAGTTCTGAACGGTCAGATCAACGGTGCCTATCAATCGACTGTCGAAGCCACGTTCAACCCCATCAAGAGTGGCTCTTTTGAACTCGCGGGCGCGTCCAGCACGCTCAACATTCTCGACAGCCAGAAACTGCTGGTCCCCTCGTCGGCCGGCGGCTCGACGACCGCAGAAGGCGTCATTACAACCGTAGGCGGAGGTAACGAGTCTCCCGTCCCCGAACCCAGCACGATCGCGCTTTTCTTGAGCACGGTTGGCGGACTCGGTCTGCGGAGGTTCGTCCTGAATCGTCGGTCGCGAACTCAGGCCTGACGAAATCGCACATGCGATCTCTCCCGCCCGACCCTCAGGCGCGAATGCGCTGGGGGTTTTTCTTTTGCGCTCAAGTCCCCTTGAGCCTGCGGTAGCGGCGGATGAGAGCGTTCGTGGAGCTGTCGTGCGCCAGCTTGGGCTCGTCCTTGCTCGCGAGCTCGGGGATGATCCGCTTGGCGAGCACCTTGCCAAGCTCGACTCCCCACTGGTCAAACGAGTTGATTTGCCAGATCGTGCCCTGTGTGAAAACACTGTGCTCATAGAGCGCGACCAAGGCGCCCAGAATCTCCGGAGTGAGCCGCTCCGCCAGAATGACGTTGGTCGGGCGGTTTCCCTGAACGTGCGGTGCGGCACCAGCCAGTCGGGCGTCCCCTCCGCCTTGACCTCCTCGGACGTCTTGCCAAAAGCCAAGGCCTCGGCCTGGGCAAACACGTTGGACATCAAAATGTCGTGGTGATTGCCCAGCGGGTTGAGCGAATGGCCAAATCCGATCAGGTCGCAAGGGATCATCCTGGTCCCTTGGTGAATGAGCTGATAGAACGAATGCTGGCCGTTCGTCCCCGGCTCACCCCAATAGACCGGCCCCGTCGGGTAAGACACCCGGGTGCCGTTCAGTGCCACGGATTTGCCATTGCTCTCCATGGTCAACTGCTGCAAGTAAGCGGGGAATCGCTTCAAGTACTGGTCATACGGCAAGACCGCGGTCGTCTCGGCCCCGAAGAAATCGGTGTACCAGACGGCCAGTAGACCCATGAGCACCGGTAGGTTGCGCTCGAAGGGGGCCGTGCGGAAATGCTCGTCCATCGCGTGGAAGCCGGCGAGCATCGCACGGAAGTTCTCGGAGCCGACCGCGATCATCGTCGAAAGGCCGATCGCCGAATCCATCGAGTAGCGGCCACCGACCCAATCCCAGAACTCGAACATGTTCGCCGTATCGATGCCGAATTTGCTCACCTCCGGGCGCGTTGGTCGAGACAGCCACGAAGTGCTTGGCCACCGCCTGTTCGTCGTGCAAGGCGCTCGAGCACCAGGCGCGGCGCCGTCTGCGCATTGGTCATCGTCTCGAGGGTCGTGAACGTCTTCGAGGAAATGATGAACAGCGTCTCGGCTGGATCGAGGTCACGAGTCGCCTCGGCGAAGTCGGTTCCGTCAACATTGGAGACGAACCGGAACGTCAAGGAGCGGTCGCTGTAATGCTTGAGCGCCTCGTAGGCCATCACGGGCCCCAGGTCCGACCCGCCGATGCCGATGTTGATGACGTTGCGGATGCGGCGACCGGTATGCCCCTGCCACGCCCCGCTCCGGATTCTTTCGGAAAAGTCTGACATTTTGTCGAGTACGACGTGGACCTGCGGCATCACATCTTCGCCATCGACCAGGAACTTCTCGCCCCTCGGAGCACGCAGGGCCACGTGCAAGACGGCTCGGTTCTCGGTGATGTTGATCTTTTCACCCCGAAACATCGCGTCGATTCGCGCCTCTCAGTTCCGATTCCTCGGCGAGTTGCAATAACAGCGCCAGGGTCTCGTCCGTAATGCGATTCTTGGAGTAATCCAGGAAAAGGCCGGCGGCCTCGGCGTTGAGCCGTTCGCCGCGGCCAGGCTCGTCCGCGAACAACTGGCGAAGTTGCGCGTCGCGCATCTTCTGGTAATGAACTTCCAGCGCCTTCCAGGCGGGTCGGTCGCGCAAGGATGTTTCAGTCATAATGGGATTCCCGATTTGCGTTGAGGTCGGTTCGTTGGGTCAGGTCAGTTTAGTGCTTCAGCGACAATCTGCTGAGCCTCGGCGACGATGGCGTCCAGGTGTGCCTGGTCGCGGAAGCTTTCGGCGTAAATCTTGTAAATGTTTTCCGTGCCGGAGGGCCGCGCCGCGAACCAGCCGCTTTCGGCCACGACCTTCAAACCGCCGATCGGCGCGTCGTTGCCGGGAGCGCGGGTGAGCTTGGCCGTGATCGTCTCGCCGGCCAGGCCGGAAGCTTTAACGTCCGACGGATCGAGCTTTTGCAGCCGGGCCTTCTGCTCTGGGGTCGCCGGGGCATCGATCCGCGTGTACAACGACGCCCCATATTGAGCAGTGATGTCGCGGTAATGCTCGCCCGGGTCCTTCCCGGTGCGGGCGAGAATCTCCGCGGCGAGCAGATCGAGGATCGGGCCATCCTTGTCGGTCGTCCAGACGGAACCGTCTCGCCGGAGGAAACTGGCGCCGGCGCTTTCTTCGCCACCAAAGCAGAACGAGCCGTCGACTAATCCCGCGGCAAACCACTTGAAGCCGACCGGGACCTCGGCGAGTGTCCGGCCCAGGCCCAACACTACGCGGTCGATCAGGCTGCTGCTCACCAAGGTCTTGCCGACCTTCGTGTGCGTGGACCAATCGGGCCGGTGAGTGAGCAGGTAGCCGATCGCGACGGCCAGGTAATGGTTGGGGTTCATGAGCCCGGCCGCCTTGGTGACGATTCCGTGGCGATCGGAGTCGGGATCGTTGCCAAAGGCGAGGTCGAAGCGGTCCTTCATCTTGACCAGGTTCGCCATCGCGTAGGGACTGGAGCAGTCCATGCGGATCTGGCCGTCGTGGTCAAGCGTCATGAACCGGAATGTCGGGTCGACCGCCGGGTTGGTGACGGTGATGTTCAGCCCGTATGTGTCGACAATTGGCTGCCAGTAATGAACGGCCGCGCCGCCGAGCGGGTCGACGCCGAGTTTCAGGCCCGCCTCGCGAATGGCTTCCATGTCGATCACGCCGCCAAGGTCGGCGACATACGGGGTGACGAAATCGACCTCATAGGTCGTGTCCGCTCGGATTGCCTGCGCGAACGGCACGCGCTTCACCTCGGCATTGCCCGATCGGAGCAAGGCATTGGCGCGATCCTGGATCCAGGATGTGACTTCGCTGTCGGCAGGTCCGCCGTTCGTGGGGTTGTACTTGAAGCCGCCGTCGGCGGGCGGGTTGTGCGATGGTGTAATCACGATTCCGTCGCCTTTGTGCTCGGCACGGCCCCGATTATAGACGAGGATGGCGTGCGAAATGACCGGCGTCGGTGTCACGCCGTCGTCGCGCTGGAGGACCGTCTCGACGCCCTCCGCGGCAAGGACCTCGAGCGCCGTCCGTTGGGCCGGAGTGGACAAGGCATGGGTGTCTTTGCCGAGGTAGAGGGGACCATCGACCCCGTGGGCGCGGCGGTAGTCACAGATCGCCCGGGTGATCGCCAGGATGTGCGCCTCGGTAAACGTATTGTCAAGCGGCGTACCCCGGTGCCCACTGGTACCGAACGCGACGCGCTGGCGAGGATCGCCCGGATCCGGACGATTCCCATGATAAGCTTGCTCCAGAGCGGGGACGTCGATCAACACGTCGGCTGGAGCCAATCGACCTGCCAACGGATGAACGGCCATCGAAATCCTCCTGTTCCACCTTGGTGTAGCACGCAAATAATGTGCGGCTACTCGGGTGTCTTCAACCTTCAATCGTCAGGCCGGAGTCCCGGCTTCAGCCGGTCCGGTCCGCCTAAAGGCGGTGCTCCAACCCGTCAAACCAAGCTCGACGGACCACTAATTCATGTTACAAGATACCGCGACACTCGCCCCCCCAGGACAGGCCTGACGATCATGACATCAGCCACGTAGGTCCGGCTGGAAAGCCTGACCTACACTCTTATTTCACTGGACAGGGCTCGACTTTCCAGATCTCGCTGGCGTACTGGGCGATCGTGCGGTCGCTGGAGAACTTGCCGGAATGAGCCACGTTCATGATCGCTCGGTGCGTCCAGTCATCGGGCCGGACATAAAGTGAACCGACCTGTTCCTGGGTTTTGATATAAGACGCTAGGTCGGCCAGATGCATATAGCGGTCGCCCTGCGTGAGAAGTGTATCCCAGATCGGCGCGAAGATCCCCGGCTCACGGGGACTGAAGGCGTTGGAGACGATCATATCGAGGCGCGCGTCGAGTCTCTGGCTCATGTTCGTAGTGCCAGTGGGGGTCGTACCAGCTCCGGTTGCTGGCGACCTGTTCCGCGGTTAGGCCAAAGAGGAAGAAATTCGACTCACCGGCCTCCGCGGCCATTTCGATGGTGGTGCCGTCGCGAGTGCCGACGGTCAATGCTCCGTTCATCATGAACTTCATGTTGCTGGTGCCGCTGGCCTCGAAACCGGCTGTGGAGATCTGTTCAGAAACGTCGCTGGCGGGGATCAGCCGCTGCGCCAGGCTGACGTTGTACTCCGGCAGGAAGAAGACCTTGAGCTTATTGCCGATCGCCGGATCAGTGTTGACCACCGCAGCCACGTTGTTGATGAGCTTGATGATCAGCTTGGCCAGCGTATAGGCCGCGGCGGCCTTTCCACCGAAGAAAAAGGTCCGAGGCGGCACGTCCAGCTTGGGATCGTCGCGCATTCGGTTGTACAGCACAATGATGTGCAGCACGTTGAGCAATTGCCGCTTGTATTCGTGGATGCGTTTGATCTGGCTGTCGAAGATGGTGTCCGGATCGATCGAGTACCCGGTTCCCAGCCGGAGCCAGACCGCGAACCGCGCCTTGGCCGCGCGCTTGGCTCGACGGAAACCATCGATGAACGAAGGGTCGCCGGCCAAGGGGACGAGCTTCTTGAGCTGGGCGAGATCGCTCACCCAGCCGTCGCCGATCGCATCCGTGATCAGGCGAGAAAGGTCTGGGTTAGCCAGCAGAAGCCAGCGCCTGGGGGTCACACCGTTGGTCTTGTTGTTGAACCGTTCGGGGAACAGATTGGCGAGATCGGACACGACGGTCGTCCTCAACAGCCGTGAGTGGATCTCGGCCACGCCGTTGGTGCTATGCGTGCCGACGATCGCCAGGTTGGCCATGCGGACGCGCTTCTCCGGCCCCTCCGCTATCAGGCTGACCCGGGCCAAACGGGCGTCGTCGCCGGGATAACGGGCACGAACGTCGTTCAAGAAACGCCGATTGATCTCGTAAATGATTTCGAGCTGTCGGGGCAACATCAACTCGAAAAGGTTGACCGGCCAGGTCTCCAGGGCCTCGGGCATGAGCGTATGGTTCGTATAAGCCAAGGTACGCACCGTCAGGTCCCACGCCTGGTCCCAGTTCAGCCCCGCGCGATCGATCAAGATCCGCATCAGCTCGGCGACGGCCAATGCGGGGTGAGTGTCATTAAGCTGAATGGCGACCTTGTCGGCCAGGGTTTTCCAGTCGTTGCCCCGACGGCGGAACCGCGCCAGAATGTCGGCCAGGGAACACGCGACCAGAAAATACTCCTGAATCAGACGCAGGTTACGCCCGCGGGCCGTCGAGTCATCGGGATAGAGCACCCTCGTCAGCACTTCCGCAGCAACCTTCTCGTGAACAGCGTCGAAGAAATCGCCGCGGCTGAACTCGAGGAAGTTGAAGTCGTAGTGCGCGCCGGCGCCCCAGAGCCGGAGCGTGTTGATGGTATTGCCGCCATAGCCGACGATCGGCCGATCGTAGGGAATACCGCGCAACAGGGTCGGCACTTTCGGCACCACGGTCAGCCGTCCCTCCTTCATCTGGAACGCACAATCGAGCTGTACGTCGGTCGTCTCTTCGGGCCGGACCACCTCCCACGGGTCCGGTCGATGCAGCCAGTTGTCCGGGTGCTCGACCTGGCGGCCGTCGACGATCTCCTGGCGAAACATGCCGTATTCGTAGCGAAGCCCGTAGCCGATGGCTGGGATCTGAAGTGTCGCCAATGAGTCGAGGAAGCAGGCGGCGAGCCTACCCAAGCCTCCATTGCCCAGTCCGGCGTCTGGCTCCTGTTCGCCCAGCTCGTGCCAGTCCTGCCCAGCATCGGACGCAAGATCTTCACGAACGAAGTCATCAACCTGAAGGTTCGTGATGTTGTTGGCGAGTGTCCGTCCGATCAAGAACTCCATCGACAAGTAGTATACCTGCTTGGGATTGTTGTGATCATGAGTCCGTCCAGTGAGCAGCCATCGCTGCGTAAGCAGGTCGCGAAGTGCGCAGGCTACCGCCTCGAACCGCTCGCGCGGGCTCGCCTTGTCTTCGGAGACGACATGGTCGAAGACCAGGTGGCGATCGTAGTAGTCTTTGTCGGCGAAGCGGAACGGGCCACACTCGTAATGCGCGAGTGGGTTCGGCGTCGTGGGCATGCGGGAATCTCCATGAATCGATCGGCAATAGGGCTAGCCGCAAGTTCAGGGCATCACGTGACGGTCGTCGTTCCAAAGCCGAATCACCGGTTCGTCGTGGGAATGCTCGTATCCGAGCTGGCTGAGCGAAGCGGTGCTTAAAAACAAAAGCCGGCCGGCAGATGGAGGCAGCCCCAGCCAGCGAGCGGTCACAACCCGAAAAAAGTGGCCATGACCGAACAAGATCACTCTGGCCGTCCATCGCCCGCAGCCTGGCGACCACACGATCGGCTCGGGCACCGACGGCCTCAATCGACTCACCATCGGGACAGCCGTCGCGAAAAAGAGCCCAGTCGGGCCGTTCCTGCTGGATTTCCGCTGACGTCAGGCCGTCATACCGGCCGTAATCCCACTCCGCCAGATCGGGATCGACCTCGGCGACCGAGCCGAAGCCCGCCAGCTCGGCGGTCCGAGTTGCGCGCTGGAGTGGGCTGACTAGAACCTTCGCGAAGACCATTCCTCGCAACCGCTCGCCCAGGCTGCGCGTTCCGCTCGCCGTGCTCCGTGAGCGGTATATCAGACCGGCCCGTATGCTGGCGAGAGATGGTCCACGCCGTCTCGCCGTGACGGGCCAGATAGATCTCAGGAAGTGGTTCGGACATCGCTTAGCCCTTGTAACACTGGCTCAGCCAGCCTCGCGGCGATTTCCACCCCGAGCATTGTTTCATGATCTCTGGCCGTTGGGAATCGCTCACCCCAAGATTCGCGCGCAGACCTGTCGGCGTTAATCGACCAATTGGACTACCAGACGCATCGCGATTTTGTCAGCGTGTGTGAATAGCTATGATGAGATTTGGACAAAGACGTCTTAACCTAAAGTGGTCATCGCCAGATGATCCATCGCCTCACTCAAGCCCTTGTCGTGCTTATGATCGCTGCTCAGCCGTCGGGAGCGGTTCCGCCATCCGAACGTCCGCTCAACTTTCGGCCGATAGGCTAGCGCGTCGAAGATCCACAGTTCAAAACCGACGATTTTCATCAAGCCAGGGTCACGGGGGTGTCCACGCATGCTCAACCTGTGCGTGAAACGCTCTAGCCACGTCCCTGTTTCCTCGCCCCGCGAGCCAACCAGGACGTTGCATGGGATTGCTTCAGAGGCCCGATCATCGACCGCCGATCGTGGATGGGTTCTGATCGTTAAACCAGGCGATGGCTTTGGGGATTCCCTGGCGAATCATCGGTTCGTAGTGGTCGCCGGCGGGAACGATCGCGAGCGTGACGTCCTTGCCGAGCCCCTTGAGGGCCGCGGCGAATGACTCGCTCTCACTCACCGGGACGACCGAGTCGTCGCGGGCGTGGAAGAGAAGCACAGGACACCCAACCTTGCCGGGGTTCGTCTTGGGGTTATAAGTCGTGAAGAACGCATCGACCTCCGGGATTTTCTGACGAACGGCTATCTTTTGAAGCCAGGGGAAGTTCGCCTCGACGTCGGAGCGGGCGTCAAACGCGGCACATTTCTTGATCCGTGGCTCGTTCTCGGCGAGCAGTAGCGCCACCGTTCCGGCCGAGCTGTGCCCAGCGGCATAGATGCGCTCCTTGTCGACCTCGGGGACTCTGGCCGACAGCCATTCGAGCGCGACTTTCGCGTTGGTCAAACCCGACTTCGCGGCGAGGTACGCCCGCGAGGCCTGTCGGAGCTGGGCGTCATTGCCGCTGTTCGGATCGTCGATGTGGCCGTCGAGGCTGTACGACAGGACGGCGAACCCAGCGCGGACGTAGGGCACGTGTTCCTTCTGATCCCCTTCGCCAAGGTCCATGCCCGTGATGCAGATACTGCCGGCCGGGGCAACGAGCACGCAAGGCAGCGAACCGGGCTTGTGATCGCCGGGAGGGAGATAGAAGTAGAGCGTCATCCCGTGCGCGGGAGGAAGTCCGGGGGCGGGGTGTCCCGGACCAATGCGTATTTCCTGAAAAGTCACGCCCGGCTGGAACTCGCGCATCGGCCCGCGTTCGGGAAGGGCGGGCATGGTCCAAGGCCGCGTCGAGACCTGGGCGGGTGCACCCACAACCGCCGGCAGTGCCTGCCCGGCTGCCGGTGGGCCATTCTGTCGCACGGCTCGGTTACCCAAGCTGAAGAGCCTCAGGACGATGAGAACAAGCACAAACCCCGAGCCGCCGATCCCGGCGAAGAACCCCTTTGACCGGCTTCCGTCCGAGGCCGACCGCTTCTTCTTGCCGGACCCGCCCTTCGGCTTGGGTGCATCCGGCATCACGGCCGGTCGCCCCGCCGCTACTCGGGGAGGCAATGGGGCCGGCTCCTCATCGAGATCATAAGGGTCCGCGGGAGGCGGGGTTGCGGATTTCGGCGGGGCCGCGGTCGGTACGGCGAACACGCCGCCACACTGCTTGCACTTCCCCTTCTTCCCGGCGAGCTCGTCGCCAACGGAATACCCCTTGCCGCAGGACGGACATCGAAATGAAATGCTCATGAGGGGACCTTCGCAGCGCACAAATGGGCTAAAGAATGGGCATAACCGAATCGGTGAAGACAGTTGTCCTCATATGGTCGCCTGCTGGATGTTCCCCCGTCAAGACGGCGCCGGCTGGCACCGGGAATTCAGAGCCCGCTCGTATCGACGTTTGCCGTTTCAGTTTTTTTCGATAGGCTGAATCGGATAGCGGTCCGGTGTGCTGGCTCTGATAAGGGCCGCATGAAGCCGACAGTTCCTCGGAAGAAGGACGAGCTTAATCCGACTTGCTGCCAATTGCATCATCCGTATACTTTGGGCCGGTCTGACTCGCACCAGTCGAGGACGTTCATGCGGCATGGTTTTGCGTGGATTCTCATTGTGTGCTGCTTTGGCACATTGTTCCTGATCTGTTACGCGCCGGCGCTGCTGCTGGGTCGTCAGTTCGGATATCGCGACGCGAGCCACTATTACTATCCGCTCAACGAACGCGTTCAGACGGAGTGGAACCAAGGGCGGTGGCCACTCTGGGAACCCGAGGAGAACGCGGGGATGCCGCTCCTGGGTAACCCGACCGCGGCGGTTCTCTATCCGGGTAAGCTGGTCTTCGCCCTCCTGCCGTATGCTTGGGGAGCGCGGGTTTACATCGTGAGTCATACGGCGCTGCGCGTTTCTGAGCATGCTCGTCATGATGCGCTCCTGGGGCACGAGCCGGCTCGGCTCGGCGCTAAGCGCGCTCGCCTACGCGTTTGGGGCTCCCATTTTATTCCAGTACTGCAACATCATCTATCTGATCGGGGCGGCCTGGCTTCCTCTGGGACTCCGCGCCGTCGATCGGTGGGTTCGTCTGGGCCGGCGGTGGGGCCTCCTGGAGCTGGCGATCGTCTTGTCGATGCAAATGTTGGGGGGCGACCCGCAGGCCGCTTACCTACTGGGACTGGCAGGCATCGGTTATGCCTCCGGCTTGGCCTGGAGCGCGCGCGAGATCGAGAAATGGACGAAGCGGCCGGTGGAAAACGGGGACTCTCTCCGCTCGGGTTGCCCCTGCTCTTGATTGCGATCGCCGTGGTCTGTTCTGGTGCGTGGTGACGCTGGAGCTGGCACAGTGGTTGCCCAAGGTGCGAGATTCCGTGAAACCGCCGCCTCCGCTGCGCTGGATGCCCTGGATGCCCTTGGCCGTGACTGTCGCCTGGGGGTTGGTCGCGAGTTGGTTTTCTTTTTCACTGGCGGGGTCGACGGATGGCGCTCTCCGCTGGGCGCATGTGGCTGGGCCTCGCGGGCTCGGCCGTGCTTGTCGGTCGCGATGACGGCGGCTCAGCTCTTGCCGGTCATCGAGTTCACGCAGCAGACCGGGCGTTCCAGCTCGGGTCCGCGGGAGATCTATCAGTTCAGCCTCGAGCCGTTCCGCCTGCTCGAGCTGGCATGGCCCAATATTCTGGGGATGCCCTTTGAGGGTAAGAGCTACTGGGGCGATCTGATCAGGACCCCGGGAGGACGGCCCAAGGGGTGGGTGCCGTCGCTTTATCTGGGTGGATTGACCCTTGCTCTGGCTTTGAGCTCACTGACGATCCGGCGCGGGCCTCCCTGGCGGGTCTGGATCACGCGTGATTGCGTGGATCGGCCTGCTGGGAAGCCTGGGCCAGTACACCAGCCCAATCTGGTTGGCTCGCGGACTGGCCGATCACGTCGGATTCGGCGACGCTTCGGAATTGGCTGCCCGACCTCGGCCCGTTCGACCCGCTCGAACACGCCCCACGATCCGCCTCGACGGCCATCTTCGCGACGGTGACGGCGGCTTCTACTGGTGGCTGGCAACGGTATTGCCGGGCTTTCGCCAGTTTCGTTACCCCGCGAAGCTGTTCACATTCACCGCTTTGGGAATGGCCGCCCTCGCCGGGTGGGGCTGGGACGATCTCTCGGAGGGGCGATCCCGAAGGACCGCCGTCATCTTCTTCGTGCTCTTCGTCGTGACCATGGCCGCACTGGCGGGACGTGTCTCCAGAGGGAGCCGATCCTCGCCTCGTTCCGCGCATTCGAAGAGTCCCACGATGTTCGGGCCGTTCGAGGCCGGCAGCGGGATACCAGGCAATCATCCGCAGCCTGGCGCAAGCCGCGATCGTTTTTGGCCTGGGACTCGCGCTCACGGTCCTGGCCCGGAGACGCCCTCGGTTGGCCGGCCTGGCTGCGTTGATGGTGATGACGGCGGACCTGGCCGCGGCCAACGCGCCGCTACGTCTTGACGGTTCCCCAGTCTGTTTTTGAAACCAAGCCGGAAGTCCTCAAGATCATCGAGGACGCCGAACGCGCCGATCCCTCTCCAGGGCCGTTCCGCATCCACCGCATGCCGGTCTGGTACCCAATGAGCTGGGGCGAAGTCGTCATCGAAGGACCGCATCAGCGAGCTGGCCTCGTGGGAGCGTGACACCCTGCAGGCAAAGCATGGGATCAACCTTGGCCTCGAGTACACCCACACGCTCGGGGTCGCCGCTCCTTGAAGACTACGACCGGTTCTTCATCAGTTCTTTCGGATGGGTTCGCGATCAGCCGTTCGCTGAGTCCATCGGCATCGACGTGGGACAGGAGGTGATTCTACTATCCTCGCCGGGCGTTCGACATGTGGAACACCCGCTATTTCATCGTGCCGTTTGACGCCAACGGCTGGCGCGATACGACTCGCGGATTGGCCTCGTTCCTGTTCCAAGGCGAGCAGGTCTATCCCGCTCCCGACCGATTCACGCGGTGCCAAACGGGAGTGAGGAAGCCAGGAACTGGATCGAAACCAAGGACTTCAGGGTCATTCGAAACCGGGTGGAATACCCTCGCGCCTGGGTCGTCCACCGGGCGCGCGCGACAATTCCGGGCAACGAGCCTTCCCGGGGTTCATGGAGCGAAACCAGACAGGAGATCCTTTACGCCCAGGATCCGATCTGGAACGACCCGACGCTGCACGCTTACGACCCGCACACCGTTGCCTGGGTCGGCCCGGACGATTTCAACAGAATTCGTCCCGGCCTGTCAGAGCAAGACGGCGAGGCACGTCCGAGACGGTCAAAGTGACCTATCCGAATCCGCAGCAGGCCGTACTCGAGGTCAGTCTCGATTCGCCGGGACTCGTGATTCTTGCCGACGTGTATTATCCAGGCTGGGAGCTGGCGATCGACGGCAATCCCGCGCCGATCTATCGAGTGAACGGTTCAATGCGGGGAGCCGCGGTTCCCTCCGGCGCTCACCGATTGGTCTACACATATGCGCCCGAGTCGTTTCGGAATCGGCCGGCTCATCTCGATCGCCGGCCTGCTCGCCTTGTTGATCCTCTGCTCGGTCTGCGCTCTCTGGCCCGTCAATCCCACCATCGCCGGACAACCTCGGTCGAGATCGGACGAGAAAACCCTGCGCAACCCCGACTAGGCGTGCGAGACACCGAAGTGGCTCAACACATTATGCAAGAGGCCGGACCACTTCTCGTCCACCGCCAGGGTCGAGCCAGCATTGATCGAGCCAGCGTGAAAGACGCGTCCGCCTTCCGGCCGCTCCCAGTAGATCATCTCGGCGGCCACGGAGATGGGTGGGGTTCTTGGCGAGAGGAACCGGCCGCTGGAAGTAATCCCAGGCGAACGCGATCTTCCGCGAATCGGCAAACCCTTCGGCCAAGAGCGTGATACCGGCGGGATCTTCGGTCGGCTGCGCTCCCCCGTCGGGAGGCGGATCAACGAGGAACCTGGCGATCGTCGACACGCGCGCGTCCCCCTCGTGGCCGATCGGCTGCGGCAGCGGACGTCCCGGCGTGCTGCCGAGACTCGTCCCCGATGCGCAGTTTCAGATCGTTGGGCCGGCGAAAGAGGAAGTGGTCGGGATTGCGTCACCTTGTACGGGCCGACGCCAGGCGTACCCACCCCCACCAGCGAGAAATACTCCAGCCCGAACAGTCTCCACGCGGGAAAGCCGCATTCGCGCGACATCCCGCCGCGGCGGCCGTCGTGACTGTGCCACATCTCCCCGCGCCGGTCGGCTCGGACCTGGGTCCCTGGCGCGTCCCCCTTGCGGCACTCGATGATCGAGGCGTCGGCATTGAACGATACCCGCCAGAACGCCGTGTTTCCCGACAGCACCACCGCATTGCCGCCCCGGTCCAGGAACCGGCTCACGCCGTTCATCGCCTCGAACGACCAGTATTCACTGTGGCCCGACGACGAACAACACCTTGTACCCGTCGAGGATGTGCGGATCGAGATGCAGGTCCGTGTCGCTCAATACGTCGTAGTCGTACCCCTGGGTTTCCAGCCAAACCTGCGTGAACCGGTCCTGCCGGCAGAGATGACTGTAATCCCAGGCTTCGCGGGCCCATGAGCGTATACGGACCGACGACCGGCCAAGGCATCTCGGAACCCGATCTGGTACGTGCCCTGGCCCCGCGTGATGCGGTCGATAGAAGCAAAATGCCGGCGGGATCCCCGGGCTGTTGTCGAAGCCGTTGTTGCCGATCGATTTCTTGATCCCGCGCCAGGTCGGACTGAACGGCGTGGCCGCATAGGCCCTCCAGGTATTGGTCGAGCAAAGGAAGGCGATCGATGCCTTGGGCCGCGCCGCCGCCTTTCGAACGATGAACACATTGTGATACAGACGTTCTTCGCCGTCGAGCTGGAAGCGGAACCGGCCGGCGTAAATCCCCGAACGGGCGTTTTCGGGCAGTCGATACTCGTGGGTCGCCTTCCATCGGCAATCGTAGAGATCATCGGAAGCCAAGCCGCAGGCCGTGGCCGCGGCGGGGATCGCTTCGCCGGATCGTGGTTGCCGAACCGAGGGCACGTCGGCGTCGAACCCGGGCCCCCCGATCATCCACGTCGCGTCGTTGATGATGGTCGCGTGCCGCCCGTGCGCGCTGCGCGTCGGCCACGCGTGCTCCCCGTTCTTCATTCAAGGGCCAGCATGCGAGCAGCTCGGATCCGGCCGGACGCGACAAGGCCTCGTCCGCGAATCGGGCCGCGATCTCGGCGGGGGAGAGGGCCTTGCCGTAGATGACCGGCATGGCCAGATCGGCATCGAGCAGGGCTGTCGTCACGCCCTCTTGACCCGCGGCCCCGATCCGCAGCGCCGCCCTACCCGGGCCGCACGCGGACCCGAATAAGCTTCCAGCTGGCGACCTCGCGGCCATCGACCCAGATCTTGCTTGTCGGCTGCCATCAAACCGCGCAATCACATGATGCCATCGGTTGGAAAGCACCGAGCTGGGCGTGTTGTCCGGGAAGTGCTTGAGGCCTTCCGGATTGACTTCCATCCGAAGCTGGCCGGGCGGCGTCGTGTGCATGTTCTGATCGACGAAGGCGCCGCCGTCGCCCAGATAAAAGCTCAGCGACCCGTCTTCATTGACGAACAATCCGAAACCGCAAGCCCGGGGTTGGTCGAACTGGCTGATGATCGCCTGGCGGCCGGTCGTTCGCCAGCGGCGAATCCAGACCTCGAGCGTCAAGGCCGGCAACGAAGTCTCGGCGTCGAGACGGTTGTCGACAATCAGGTACGAGCCGGGGTGGATCGGCTGGACGGCCGCGGGCGACCGGCCGAACGAATGCAGGATCGCGTCCCGCGACGGGCTGTCGACGTCGGTGCCGAGACGGCAGACTTGAAGCTCGTACGGATACGAGCTGCTCACATGGAAGCGAACGGTGTCTCCGGCCGCAACGCTCACGCGATCGGTATAGGCGTGAATGCCCTCAACAGACAGCGGCCGGTGCGGCGGGATAGCCGAAGGTTCCGTGCCCTCTCACAGGCTCGGCGGCCCGCGGCTCCAGAGCGGCGAACGACGTGGAAGCCAAGGCGCCTCCCGTGGCCGCCAAGAACTCGCGTCGGGTCTGATCGGTCATTGGACGAGCCGCTTTCGGGGAGTGCAAGAATGAGCTAAACAATCAAGCGAGGATGCCATTCACGATTTCGCCGTAGCACGTCGGTCAAGCGAAAATCGCGACCGGCATAACGGTAGGTCAGCCGCTTGTGGTCCAGCCCTAGCAGGTGAAGGATTGTGGCATGTAAGTCATGCACGTGAACTTTTCCATCGATCGCGAAGTAACCGTAGTCGTCGGTCTTGCCCCAGGTGAGGCCGGATTTGACGCCGCCGCCGGACAGCCACATCGAGTATCCATGGGGGTTGTGGTCGCGACCGTCGGTCCCCTCGCAGGTCGGCGTACGGCCGAACTCACCTCCCCAGACCACGATCGTATCCTCCCACAGTCCGCGCTGCTTGAGATCGGTCAGAAGGCCGGCGATGGGCTTGTCGATGGCATGGGCCAGGCTGCGCGTGATCCGCCTTCAGATTGTTGTGGGAATCCCAGCCGCCGAGGTTGCATTGGACAAACCGGACGCCCCGTTCCGAAAACCGCCGCGCTAGCAAGCACTGCGTGCCGAAGTCGGCCGTGGCCGGGTCGTCGAGCCCATAGAGTTGCTGGGTGGCCTTCGACTCTCGCGAGATGTCCTGCATTTCAGGAGCTTCGGTCTGCAGGCGGAAGGCCAGCTCAAACGACGCGATCCGCGCCTCCAGCTCGTCGTCTGGCCCGCGCGACTGCGCTTCTCGACGTTCCATCCGCGCGATCAGGTCGAGCTCGAGACGCTGCAAATCGCGTCGAGCGGTGCCGTCGCCGATGAACGGAATCTGGGCCTCCCGCGGCTTCAGTCCGGAATGTCCCAGCGTCGTCCCCTGGTAGACAGCCGGGAGAAACCCCGCAGCCGAAGTTGTTGGCTCCGCCCTGCGAAAAGTCCTGGCAGATCGTCACGTATCCCGGAAAGTTCTGGTTCTCGCTCCCGAGCCCGTAGGTAATCCACGACCCCATGCTCGGCCGGACGAACGTGTCGCTGCCGGTGTGCCATTCCAGCACGGCGCCGCCATGCCGCGAGTTGGAGCAATGCATGGAGTTGATCACGCACAGATCGTCGGCCCGCCGAGCCAGGTGCGGGAAGAGCGAGCTGAGCCAGATCCCGCTATCCCCGTGCTGGCGAAACGCGAACGGAGATCCAACCAGGTTTCCCATGCGATTGGGAAACGACAACACGCGAGGACGCTTTTCCGCCGGCAAGGGACGCCCGCTGTCGCGCGCGAGCAGCGGCTTGGGATCGAACGTATCCAGATGCGACGGGCCGCCGAACATGAACAGCACGATCACCCGCTTCGCCTTCGGCGGAGCGTGCGGCGGTCGGACTGCGAGCGGGTTATTGGCCGCGGCCGAGTCTTCCGCCAACATGGCCGACAAGGCGAGCGTGCCGAACCCCGCCCCCAGTTGCGACAGCCATTGCCGGCGCGACAGCCGGAGTTCGCTCCAAGGAACTGAGGTATTGCACCATGAATGCATCATCGGCTTGCTCTCATACATTTTTAACCACGGAAAACACGAAAAACACGGAAAAATGCAACACAAAACAAAACTGACAATCGATATTACAACATCACATATTAGAATATATATAAATTTAAATTATAATTATAACAACAAATCTTGATTTTGTATTTTCTGTGTTTTCCGTGTTTTTTCGTGGTTAAAAAGTATTTATTCTTGTCAATTGACGTAGACAAACTCATTGGAAGACAAGAGGGCCCGACACAGTCCCTGCCAGGCCAGGCGGCGCCGCCGTGCCGGGATTCTCACCCGCCAACGACGCCGCGGATTGATAACGCGCGAGGAATAACTCCCACTCCGACAATTCGCCTTGGCGCGGCGGGACGCCCGAAGATGCGCCGGCAGGCCTCCTGGAGGCGATCGCGTTCGGTGCGGCATGCATCACTCAAAACGACCTCGGCCAGGCGCCCGGACACCCGTTCCACGATCTGGCCGTTCATCGAGAATAAAGCCTGGGAGGCAACCGTCGTGGTCGCGCGATCGCCGTTCGGCACGGCCGGATCGGGAAAGTCGAACGCCTGGAAGAACTCGTACAGCGGCGACTCCGTAGCACGGGGAGATAGACGCTCCGCCGCGATGACTGATAGAGCTTTGGGTTGCGTGCCATTCCGGTGACCGACAGATTCTCGAAGGGTGTGGATGCCATTAGCGTTCCGCCCATCGTCGTGTCGAGTTGGCCGCTCGTTGCTAACAGCGAGTCGCGCAGCACTTCGGCCTCCATTCTCCGACGAGGCATGTGCCAGAGCAATCGGTTCTCCGGGTCGAGCAAAGCAGCCTGGTCGTTCCATGCGGTGCTCATCTGGTAGACCCGTGACAGCAGGATTCGCTTGTGGAGCGACTTCAAGGACCATCCGTCTTCGATGAACTGAGTGGCCAGCCAGTCCAGAAGCTCCGGGTTCGAGGGGAGCTGCCCGAGCTTGCCGAAGTTGTCGACCGACGGCACCACGCCCTGGCCGAAATGCCAACGCCACACGCGGTTCGCAATCACGCGAGCGGTGAGCGGGTGCCGCGGGTCGGTGATCCAGCGTGCCAGTTCCAGCCGCCCGCTTTGCGCAGAGCTCAGCGGCGGCTGGTTGGCACCCGCCAGGATCGTTGGGAATCGCCGAGGCGACCGCGGTCCGCGCGCAGGTGATTGCCGCGCAGGAAGACTTCGAGGTCTCCCACCTTCCCCTCGCCGACCGACATGGCCTTGGGAATGGCTGCGTATTCCTTCTTGGCCTCCTCCAGCAAGCTGGGTATGCGTGGCGCGGTCCGCGGCCGACATCTTGTTCGTGTTCCCGTTGACGAGCGCGTTGTCGTGCCGGTCGATGATCTGCTCGAGCTCCTCCAGACGGCGTCTCGCTGGGAAGTCGCCCAGCCCGGTCGTGTTCCACTTTGAATCGACGCGAAACGAGATCATCGTCTGCGTGCTCTTGAAGATCCCCGCGAGGGCGTAGTAGTCGCTCGTCGGCAGCGGATCGAACTTGTGGTCGTGACAGCGCGGCGCAGCCCATCGTCAACGCCAGGAACACCCGGCAAGTCGTGTCGAGCTGCTCGTCGACGATGTCCATCTGTTGTTTCACGGGATCGTCTTCCGCGAGCATCTTGGGCCCGATCGCCAGGAAGCCCGTCGCCACCAGCAGCTCGTCTCGGCGCCTCGGTTCCGCTTCGGCGAGCAGGTCGCCGGCGATCTGCTCTTCGACGAACCGGTTATACGGCTTGTCGGCGTTGAACGCGGCGATCACGTAATCGCGATAACGCCACGCGTCGGAATAGGCGAGGTTGTCGTCCATGCCGTTGCTGTCGGCGTAGCGCACGATGTCCAGCCAGTGCCGGCCCCAGCGCTCCCCGTACCGTGGCGACGCGAGCAAGCGGTCCACGACCCGTTCGAAGTGCCTGGTCGGAATCATCGCGCAAGAAGTGCATCGATTTCTTCGGGCGAGGGCGGGATGCCAACCAGGTCGAGCGTCGCCCGCCGCAGCAGCGTCCGCTTGTCCGGCCGGTGGTGCCGGCCGCAATCCGGCCGCTTCCAGCTTCGCCAGGATGAAGCGATCGATGGGCGAGCGCGGCCACGTCGTATCGACGACGGGCGGCGGAGTCGGAACCCGAAGGGGTTGAAACGCCCAAGAATCTCGGGCCTGCTCGTCCCAGGCCTTGGCGTTGCCGGAAGGGCGGACCGGCGCGAGGCTGTTGGCGGAGGTGGGCCAGGGTGCCCCCATCTTGACCCACGCGGTGAGCGCGTCGATCTCTGCCTGCGCGAGCTTTTTCTTCGGCGGCATCGACACGTTGCCGTCGTGTCGCACGGCGAGGATCAACGGGCTCTTTTCCGGCTCTCCGCGAACGATCGCCGGACCGGATACCCCGCCCTGCAAGAGCGACTCCAACGAGTCGACGCGCAATTCCGCCTTGCCCTCGCCCGAATCGGGCCCGTGGCACTTGAAGCAGTTCTGGACCAAGATCGGACGGACTTTGTTCTCGAAGAAGGTCACGCCCGCTCCGTTCGCGATCGCCTGCGTTTGTGGTGCCGCGGGATCCTGAGCGCCCAGGAGGCAACCCAGAATGCCCAAGAGCACCATACCAGTCACCAGGCGTGCGACGATCATGGGGTTCTCTCCAAGGGCCGACTTCATTGCAGCCAAACGATTCCAGAGGTTCGCGAATCACTTCGCCGAGGGACCCTGATTCAACGAAGGAGGCCAGGGCTCTCGTCAAACTCGACCGACATCGTCCCCGCGTGAACGGAGACGATCACCGATCGATCAATCGTAACAAATCTCGGCGAGCTCTCATCTACTGGCTGCCCAGACTCACGTCGGTGGAGTTCGAGGGCCGGAGGCGAATGGTGACCGGAGACCGGCCCGGGTTCTTGACGAGCGACCAACGGGCTGTGTCGTAACCCGGCGCCGCCGCCTGAATGGACACGCCAGACATCGACAAATGCTCCGTCTTCCAGAGCTCGACGGGGCGAGTACCCTCCCAATCCGCGGTCCACCTCCTACCCCAAGCCTTGGCGATCGTGGTGAGGCGGACGACGCCGTTGGCCCCGGTGATGCCCGCGATCGGCGGTAGGTCGGGGCGGAGGTCGGGACGCCACTGGGGCGTTATCTGAACGGCGACGCCCGCGATCGGCCGGCCGTTGACGTCGTCCAGCACGACAACCGAGAGCGGTATCCCCTCCTTGCCGCCGCCCCAGGAACGCACGCGGAACACAGGAGAGATGAGCCAAAGAGTTGGGGCCACCGCACATACCAAGGCAGTGACCGCCGTTATCACCATGAGCGTCCGGATATGGAACCGTGGCAGTCGCATAGCCGTCTCTCCGCAACAGCGACTTTCGCTAAACCGGGCTGCGTGTCCATCATACAACGTCATGGCCTCGGCCAGCAAATTCCGGGTCAACCGGTCGATCGCAGTCAGACGAAGTGTAGGTTGTCGCGTTAACTCCCGGGCTGTGGCCTTCCAGCCTCGTTTTTGAACAAGAACGACATTCCAACTCACCAGACGAAGCCGGTCAAGCACCGAAACGAAGGCCGGCCCGGGGATGTGTGCGATGCGTTGAGAGCATCGGCAAACAAGTCTGGCTATAAGATACAAAGTCGGACGGTACCCGGTGGCATTGAGGCCGGAAGGCTATTAAGGTGAGTTAAGCGGAACGGCCTTCCCTTGGCGGAAGGCCTGGCTTGTGTCCAGCAGTTCCTGGAGAGACTCACAACGATGAACTTCCGTAATTGGACCGCGTTCGTTCTTGGGTTGTCGACAATCGCTCTGACGATGTCTCACGCAAGAGGGGCCGACCAAACACCCATCTCGTGGAAAAAGACCGTGATCGAGGGCAAGTTCCGCTCTGAGGGGGTGGCGATTGCGGACGTGAACAAGGACGGGGCCCTCGACGTGCTAATCGGCGACTCTTGGTACGAGGCCCCGAGTTGGACCAAGCACGACATCCGGAAGCCGGGCGATTTCGGCGACGGCCTGCATGGCTATAGCAATTGCATGACCTGCTGGACCGACGATATCAACGGCGACGGCTGGGCCGATCAGCTAGTCATCGGTTTCCCCGGTACGCCGGCCTTCTGGTATGAGAACCCCCAGGGCAAGCCCGGCTACTGGACCGAGCATCAGATTTGGCACAGCGCCTGCAACGAAACGCCGCTCTATACCGATGTGTTCGGCGACGGTCATCGCGTGCTGGTAATGGGCTGGCAGCCCAAGGGCAAAGACAACGAAGGTCAGATGGCTTGGTTCGCGCCTGGCAAGGATCCCGCTCAACCGTGGGAGATGCATCCCATTAGCGAGCCGAGCCATTCAGGCAAGGCGATTCCGGGCACATTTCGATTCTCACACGGGCTGGGCGTGGGCGACCTGAACAGCGATGGCCTTCACGATGTCATTTGCAACGGCGGCTGGTGGGAACAGCCCAAATCGGGAGGACGCACAGCGAGCACGTTGTGGACCTTTCACCCAGCCCAGTTGGGGGATGCCGTGGCAGATATGATTGCCTATGACCTGAACCACGACGGCAAAGCCGACGTCATCGCGAGCTCAGCCCACCAGTACGGGATCTGGTGGTTCGAGCAGGGCGACGCGAAAGATGGCTCGCCCGTCTTCACCAAGCACGACCTCTTCCCCGACCTGGTCTCGGAAACCCACGCCCTCATCGCCGCGGATATCAACGGCGATGGCCTCAAGGACCTGGTCACGGGCAAACGCTTCTGGTCGCACGGCAAGAACGAGGTTGGATCCGACAAACCCGCCCGGCTCTACTGGTTCGAAGCCAGCCGCGGAAACGACGGCAAGGTCGCTTTCACCCCGCGCGAGATCGACGAGCAGAGCGGCATCGGCACTCAGTTCGTCGTGGCCGACTACAACAGCGACGGCCTGCTGGATATCGTCACGGCCAACAAGAAGGGCGTCTTCCTGTTTGAGCAATTGCGCCCGGCCAAATGACCATCAACGCTTGTCCTTGGACCACGCGCGTGCCTACGCGCAGACCACAAGAGGATTGCTCACAGTGCGGCTGGGTGTCAAGAACTTGTAGGGTGGCGTCGAGCGATGCGAAGCGTCGCGAAGGCCCAAAGATCGCAATCCGGTTGTCTGAACAAGCACCAGGCACGGCCGGATTGATTAGCACCGCACTCCGCATCAAACGAGGTGTGCACGACGCGCCACTTGCTCGCGGAGCCAAACAAACCAATCACCCAGGCCGTCGCCGCGTAGAGCCGAAACCTCCAGAACGTGGATCGCAGGGTTGACCTGGCGAACGTAATCCAAGCAGCGTCCCACCTCAAAGGGCACGTAAGGCAGCAGGTCGATCTTGTTGAGGAGCATGAGCTGGCTCCCTCGGAAGATGTGCGGATACTTGATTGGCTTGTCGTCCCCCTCGGTTACCGACGCGATGACCACGCGGGCGGATTCGCCGAGGTCGAAGAGCGCCGGACAGACCAGGTTACCGACATTTTCGATCAGGACGACGGAATTCATCGGTGGATCGAGTTGCTGCAAGCCTGAGGCCAGCATTGCCGAATCGAGGTGGCAGCCCGTTCCGGTATTAATCTGCACCACCCGGCAGCCCGTGGCCTGGATGCGCTCGGCGTCGTTGGTGGTCTCTTGATCGCCCTCGATAACCGAGAATGTCAATTCTTGGCCCAGCTCGCGGATGGTGCGCTCAAGCAAAGTCGTCTTACCGGCCCCCGGCGAACTGACCAGATTCAGCGCCAGGATGTTGCGGCCGGCTAGCCAGCCACGGTTCCGCTCCGCCAGGCGATTATTCTTGGAGAGGATCTCCGTTTCCAGGCGGATCGTCGTACCGTGCGAATGTTCCGCACCATGGCGACCATGGTCATGGTGATGATCGTGAGAATGATGGTGGTCGTGTTCGTGAGGGTGATGGTGACCAGGGTGCTCGTGGGCTCCCGAGTGGTGGTGCGCCGAATCGTGAACAGCGTCGATGGCCAGAGTTGCTCCATTTTGCAGGTTGGTGAGCCTCGGCCGGGAATTGTCGGAGCAGCCACAGGTCTCGCACATTAGATCACCTCGAATTCTTTGACTTTCAGTTCGTCGCCGGACAACCAATCCAGGTCGGTACTGCCGCACTCGCAGCGGCCGAACGGCCGTTCGAGCGTCACGTCGCGCCCGCAGTCGCGGCACCGGGCGAGGCCCGGCACTTCGATAATCTCCAGGGTCGCCCCCTCCACCACGGTGCCCTCGGTGCATAAGTCGAAGCAGAACCGGACCGCGTCGGGCAGGATCGCCGAGAGCTTGCCGATCTCGAGCACCACCCGGGTGACGCGTCCCTGGAGCTCGCTCGCAAACAATCGCCACGACCTCCTGCGCGATTCCCAGCTCATGCATTCGTCGATCCCTTACATGCTCTTTGCCTTCATGTATTTGCCGATCGAGCCAAGGGCAAACAGCGAGCCCGCCAGGAGAATGAACACGGAAACAACGGCAACGACAGCCCCAGCAAGTGTTTCAAGAACTTTCATGTCATCTTCTCCCCTCAAATGGAACAGGAATCAGTGACTTAATCGGTCACGGCCACGCAATCGGCGGCGCGGATCTGGTTGACAAGCGACTCGATCAGATCGATTGCACCGTCGACGGCTAACTGCACGGGCTCGCTCAGTCCGGGTGCGAAATCCTCATCGTTGTCGATCGGCCCTGGCTCGCAGCCGACCAGTAGCACGCGCTTGGTCCGGCCGCCCAGGGCCGTTGCCAAGCGGAGGACCTTCACGGGGTCCATGCGATGCGGATCGATCAGCAGTTCTCCCGGCTCGAGCTCACCCGGCTTGCCCAACTCCGGCTCAATGACGTAGAGTGTGCCGGCTGGCTCACCTCGCGGGACGGCATCCACCAGGATGACCACATCCTGGTCATCAAGCAGAGCAAAGGTCAGGTCGAAGCCCCGGATGCCGAAATCGACGACGCGAACGCCCTCGGGCAACGGCCTTGCCAGCAGGCGTTGGGCGACCTCGACGCCGAACCCATCATCTCCCAGGAAGATGTTGCCGATGCAGGCGATCAGGATACGCGGACTCATGATCGGCAGTCCTCGCCATCGTCATTGTACACGCGGTTCGACTTCCTCGGGCCGGAAGAAGAATCGATGGCCAGGCTTCCCCTGTGTGCCGAAGTCCCGGCCAGGATCCTCGTCTATCGTCACGGCAAAGTAAACCTGGTCCTCGAAATCCTGCTCGATCGACGCGATCGTGGCCGTCTTCCCCTTCAGGGCGATGTCCAGGATGTCCGCGTCCCCGAGCGGCCAGATCCGAACCCGGTCGCCCAGCCTGTACTCGACTTCGGCAACCCGGATGCTCTCTAACTTGGCCGGTTCGACCATCGGATCCCAGTTATCGTTCGTGTTCATGGTCGAGGCCCACCACGGATCAAACCAGATATTCTTAACCACGGAAAACACGGAAAACACGGAAAAACCAACCGATAAAGAGAATTCTCAAGCCGTGCTTCTGACGAGAGTGAATTATATAATTTATTTTACTGTTATTTAATGTTTTGAGTATTTGTATAATGATTGGTCCGTGTTTTCCGTGTTTTCCGTGGTTAAAAATGTATGGCGATCGGCTACGAGTTATCCGTGGTCGGTTCCGCCAGACAGCGGTCTCAGACCCCGGACTGTACCATGAAGTCCAAGGAGTTGATCGCGCGCGAGCGACTCCGTCCGTTCCAGGAGTGCGCGGGCTCTTGTGTCCACGGCGGACATCGCTCGTTTCTCGTCTTCGGTCAGCGTCATGATTCGGAGCGTGAGGATCTCGTCGATCTCGGTGCTGTCGAACAGGTCGCCGGGACTCTCCGGGGCGATTTGCGGATAGTCATAGAGGATGATCGGCGCTGAGAGTGATCGTATCCTTTGCACCTTCGGCCCCGACGAGGACCGGCCAAGTGCCGGTGTTCCGACATTCGGCCGCCAGGGAGCGGATGGGGCTCGGGCGGGTCGATCATCGAGACGAACTCCCCATCGCTCACACCCAGGACGGTATGGGTTGAGACCAGGCTGTGCATCAGTGCCTCATCGCGGGTGGCATTGGTGTCTTCCGCCTTCCAAGGAGTCTGGTTCAGGACCTTCACGGACAGTCGGAAAGTCCCCTCCTCGACGGCCACGGCCGAGAGTTCCACGCGATCCTTCGATCGATCGACGCTCGCGAATGAGGAGCCCGACAATCGCACCATCCTGGTCGCGCAACGGCTCGCGGCTCTCGCCCGGCGGTGAGGCGGAATTCGAGCTGACGTGGTTCGAGCGACCAGTGCGAGCAGGTTCGAGTCACCGAGACTGATCTTGTGTTCGACTGCCTCTTGCCAGGCGTGATGGACCACATCGCCGACTTGCAGTGACTCGACCATTTGGCAGGATGGTTCACCTTCCTCCGGCCAATCATGCAGGGGCGACGTGCACTGACCAACCAGGCGGGCGACAAGCTGGAGGAATCGAACGGAGACGTGGATCGTCGTCTCCGAGCCGCCCAAGACCAAGCACTCCGTCTGCATGGCACAGGGTTCGCAGCCTTCCTGCGACTTGCTATAAGCCTCGGGATAGAGCCCGCCAAATGTCCATCGCTGCCGATTCTTTACCGAGGGTCGATAGGGATAGAGCATGTAACCCTCGTAGAGTACGGCCGCGGCAATTTGATCGACGAGCGGCTGGTTCATGTTCTGACCTCTTCTTCACTCGCGTCGAGGAGGGTCGTGAGCGCCTGCTCCCAGGTCGGTAGTCCGCGATGGCTCTTGTATTGATATAGCCGATCAAAGACATCCTGATTCAAGCATAACCAAGCGATATTCGGATAATAATGCGCCATCATTTCTTTCCAGACCTGGACCGGTAGCCGATAATTTGCTTCCTTCTCCCAGGAGATCTGGCTGACTTGCAAGAATCCTTCGTCATTGACATAGAAGATCGTGCCGCTGAACAAGAGGCAGAGCGGGACTTCTCCGTCCTCGAGCGCGTAGAAATACTTGGTCGCGGCCACATTGAAGTCGAACGTGCATGGCACGGGGAGATCGACGACGGTGCTGCCGGTGAATTGCGGGACGACGAGCGAGGTATGGGTCCAGAGCATGGCGCGGAGCGTCTGGCCCCACCGGTCCGGCTCGCCGAACAGGTCGAGGAGCCGTTCCTGTGACTGCGGTCCGTAGCGACGGCGAGTCGGCTCGATCCGGATCTGGCAACGGAGGGCGACGGCCGGGATCGAAATCGGCCTCGTCTTCCGCCACGATCTGAAGCTTGAAGTTCAAGAGCGGCGATGCGGCATAGAGCACAGGCTCAGCCCGATCAACGGTGAAGCTCAGGTCCGGCATCGCCTACCCTCCCGTGGAACGAGACCGTTGTTTCAAGCTGGTGAAAAACTGTCCCACTTCCTCCCACACTTCCGAACCACCCGACAGCCCACGCCAGTTGGCTCGGATCAGACCGACGAGCTTGTAGCATTCGTCGATCGGCGCGCGGTAATACTCGCGGTCTTTGTTCATCCGATTGACCAGCAGTGCTTCGACATCCGGCTCGAGTCGACCGAGGATTGGGTTTTGCACCACCAAGGCTTGCCAGGCCTCGAGCTCCAGGAGCGACTCCGTGGCCCCGGCCGGGCTCGGGTAGAACGCGAGCACGCGGCCAGTCGGTCGTGCTTGTCATGAAAAAGGCCAGATTGATCGGTAGGCGTAGATCTTCCCATTGGGCATCGGTCAGTCGGAAGTCCTGCAAACATTCGATGTCTTTCGGGAACCCGTCGATATCGCGCGACTCTGTTGGCCGCTGAATAGAATCGAGCAGGCGTCGCAACTACAGACGAGCTGACGGCTGGCCGGCTCCACGAGGTGTGAGTGCTCGGCCGCCAGCCCGATCCCGCACAGCTCGCAGCGCTCGGCCGGAGGCCGTTGCCGCACAAACTGCCGAAGGACTGACAGAGGGTGCGGATTCGTCGGGAGCGCTGAATTCATCGTCAGAGTTTCCCGGCCAAAGGCTGTAAGGTCACGAGTTGAGGGATAACCGCGGCCGGAGTCGCCGCAACGCCCTCGACCTTGATCGCCGACGCGTCGGGAGCCGCCGCGTAGATCGCCTCCTCGATGGCGAGCTTGAACGTCATCGACGAGGAAGGGCAGCCGTTGCAACTCCCCAGCATCCGCAGTTGGACGACCCCTTCGGCGATACCCAGCATTTCGACGTTGCCTCCGTGGGACCGGAGGTAAGGCCGAACCCGCTCCAGGGCCTGTTCGACACGGGACTCGAGATCGTGAGGATGAAGCCCATACAAGAGGAGCAGGCTCGACACCGGTTGATCATTGGCGAGCGTCTCCAGGATCGCTCGCCCGGATTCTCCCATCTCGACGATGCGATCCAGAAGTCTCGCCAGGGCCACGCCGTGAAAGCCCAGGATCGCCTGGACCAGCTCACGGGCGTGGGCTCTCGCGGTGGGATCGGGCAACCCTTCAATGTCCTGGATCAAGACCTCGAGTCGTTCGAGCTGCCCCTGGATCTCTTTGTCTTCATGCGTGCTCACGATCGATGTTCCTCCGCTCCGGCGGCCTTACCGCGGATGCTGAACGCCGAACATGGGGGAGTGCTTGGTTTCCAGCACTTTGCCATTGCCGAGGTACATGTGCACGCCGCAAGGCAGGCATGGATCGAAGCTGCGTACGGCCCGCATGATGTCGATCCCTTTGAACTTGTCGGGTCCGTTCTCCTCGAAGATCGGGGTGTTTTGCACCGCGTCTTCGTAGGGACCGGGGGTGCCGTAGATGTCGCGCGGGTTGGCGTTCCAGGGGGTCGGCGGATAGGGATGATAGTTGGCGATCTTTCCCTTGCGGATGACGACATGGTGCGAAAGCACTCCGCGCACCGCCTCGTGGAACCCGCAGCCGATGGCCTCGTCCGGAACCTTGAATTCGGTCCAGGTTTTGGTGCGGCCGGCATGCAGCTCCTTGAGGGCCTGCTCGACGAAGTGCAGAGCCGCGGCGGCGGAGTATGCCTGGAAATAGGTGCGTGCCCGGTCACGTTCGATTGCGTTGCTCCACTTGGGGATTTTCCACTCGAACTCAACCTCGGGCATTCCTTGCGTCTTGGGCAGATAGATCTTCACACTCTGGCCTGTTGACTTGATGTAGCCGATATCCACCAGTCCGGCCAGTGCGGTTGCCCAGAGCCGAGCGATTGGTCCGCCGCCTGTGTCGAGCGCCAGGTAGTCCTTGGTCCGCTCGTCGTACCACCTTGGCGACATCACCCACGTGTAGTTGCCCTTGAAGTCGCGCTTCTGAGGCTTGGGGAGCGTGGTCTGGTTCCACGGGTGCTTTTGATCGACCGGATTGCCCAGCGGGTCGTTCTTGACGAACGTCTCCCCTTTGTCCCAATCGTCGTAATACGAGCTACCCAGGAGGATGCGGATGCCCAGGTTGATCTTGACCAGGTCCGTGGTCACGAGCTGCCCGTCGACGACAACGCCAGGGGTTACGTACATCGCCCGGCCCCACTTGGTCATGTTCTGATACTGGTAATCGCAGACATCGGGGTTCTGGAACGAGCCCCAGCAGCCGAGCAGGATGCGTCTGCGGCCGACCTCCTCGTAGCCAGGCAGAGCCTCGTAGAAGAAGTTGAAGAGGTCATCATGGAGAGGAACCACCTTCTTCATGAACTCGACATACTTCATCAGCCGGACGAGATAATCGGTAAAGAGCTGCACCGTCGGTACGGTGCCGACGCCCCCTGGATAAAGCGTCGACGGATGCACGTGCCTCCCCTCCATCAAGCAGAACATCTCGCGGGTCATCCGGCTCACCTGGAGGGTCTCGCGATAGAACGAGCCGGTAAACGGGTTGAGTGCCCGCATGATGTCGGCGATTGTGCGAAACCCGTGGAGCTTCGCGTTCGGACACTCGGTCCGCTCCGCCAAATCGAAGACACCGGGGTTGGTCTCCTTGACCATTTGCTCGCAGAAATCGACCCCGACCAGGTTATCCTGGAAAATGTTGTGATCGAACATGTACTCCGCGGCCTCGCCGAGATTGACGATGGTTTCGGCGATCTTGGGCGGCTTGATGCCGAAGGCCATGTTCTGGGCGTAGCAGGCACAGGTGGCGTGGTTGTCGCCGCAGATGCCGCATATCCGGCTGGTGATGAAGTGGGCGTCGCGCGGGTCTTTGCCCTTCATGAAGATGCTGTAGCCGCGAAAGATCGACGAGGTGCTATGGCACTCGGCGACTTTCCGGTTGGCGAAGTCGATCTTGGTGTAGATGCCCAGGCTCCCCACGATCCGGGTGATCGGGTCCCAGGACATCTCGACGAGGTTGCCCTGCTGGGCACGCGCTTCTTTCTCGGGAATCGTCACGGTTGCCATTGCGCAGCTCCTTTCGTCAGGCCCTCGTCGTGGGTTGATAGCCGGTTTTCAGCTCGGTGCCCTTGGTACGCCACTTCGGCTCTTTGTTCGCGGTATCGTTGGTGAATCCGCGCAAGGTGCGGATCAAGCGGCCGTACAGGCTGATCGCCGTCGACGACAAGCGTGCGCCGGGCGGCTCGTCCATGAACGGCATGAACTTGTCGGGGAAGCCGGGCATCGTGCAGCCGATACAGATGCCGCCCACATTCGGACAGCCGCCGATACCGGCCATCCAGCCTCTCTTGGGCACGTTGCAATTGACAACCGGCCCCCAGCAACCCAGCTTCACCAGGCACTTGGGCGAGCCATACTCGTGGGCGAAGTCCGCTTGCTCGTAATAACCCGCTCGGTCGCAGCCCTCGTGGACGGTCTTGCCGAACAGCCAAGTCGGGCGAAGTTGGTCATCGAGGGGGATCATCGGAGCCAGCCCCGCCACCTGGTAGAGCAGATAGAGCAGGGTCTCCATGAAGTTGTCCGGCTGCACCGGACACCCGGGTACGTTGACGATCGGTAGGCCCGCCTTGGACTTCCACTGCCAGCCCAGGTAGTCGGCCAGCCCCATGCAACCGGTCGGGATTGCCCTCCATCGCGTGAATGCCGCCGTAGGTCGCGCAGGTGCCGATCGCCACCACGGCGATCGCCTTGGGAGCCAGCCGATCGATCCAATCACAGGTGGGGATGGGCTGACCGGTCTTCTTGTCCGTGCCCAGCGCGGCCCAGTAGCCCTCCTTCTTGATCTTCTCGTTGGGGATCGAGCCCTCCACGACCAGGACGAAGGGATCGAGCCTTCCCTCTTCCGCCTGGTACCAGTAACTCATGAACTCATCGCCGTTTTCGTACGCCAAAACGGGATTGTGCAGATGGACCTTGGGGAGTCCGGGGATCGCCCCCAAGAGCACATCCTCGATGCTGGGCTGGGTCGCCGCGGTGATCGAGACCGAATCACCGTCGCAGCCCAGACCGGCCGTGATCCAGAGCACATGGACTTCTTTGACGGCTGGCGCCCGCTGCGTCTTCCGTCCGTAGGGCGTTGTCGCTTCGGCCATCGTATCGTGCTCCTTTCTGAAGAGGCCCGCGCGCCGCTTTCGCGGCCCGAGGGCGGACACTCCGGACGTCAGCAGATGCGCGGCAGTTGTTCTCCCGACAGCATCGTGACGACCCGCTCACCGCCGACCACCGACCGCAGGGTCACCATGCCGGGATGTTCGGAGACGACGTCGCCAATGACGGCAGCGTCACGTCCCAGCGGGTGATTCCGCATGACCGCTACAAGCTGGTCGGCGTCGCCCAGCCGGGACGACCGCCATGAGCTTCCCTTCGTTGGCAACATAAAGTGGGTCGAGACCCAGCAACTCGCAGGCGCCCCGAACCTCGGATCGGATCGGGATCGCCGACTCATCGATCGTAACCCCCACCTTGGAGGCCGCCGCCAGCTCGTTCAAGGCGCTCGACAACCCTCCGCGCGTTGGATCGCGCATGGCGCGGATGCCTGGGCATTTCTCAAGCATAATCCGTACCAAACTCGTGAGCGGGGCGGAGTCGCTCTCGAGTACGGTTTCGAATTCGATGCCTTCTCGCAACGACATGATCGCGACGCCGTGGTCGCCCATCGTGCCCGACACAACGATCCGGTCGCCGGGCCGAGCGGCGCTGATCGACAGCGAACAGCCCTCGGGGACCATCCAACGCCGGTGGTGACGATGAAGATCTGGTCCGCCTTGCCCCGATCGACCACCTTGGTATCCCCGGCGACCAGGGCGATTTCCGCCTCGTCACACGCTTCACGCATCGAGGTGACGATTCGCTCGAGGGTGGTCACCTCCAAGCCTTCCTCGAGGATAAACGCGGCCGTCAAGAAGAGCGGCTTGGCCCCCCCCACCGCCAGGTCGTTCACGGTACCGTGGACGGCCAGCTTGCCAATGTCGCCTCCGGGGAAAAAGAGGGGGCGAACGACGAACGAATCGGTCGTGATCGCGATCCGAGGAGCAGCGGAATGACCGTGACTCGGCAGACGCACGGTCGCTTGATCCTCCATGGCCGAAAGCACGTCGTTGTCGAATGCGGGCATGAACACCCGCTGGATCAGCTCGGCACTGAGCAGTCCCCCACTGCCGTGGCCAAGCAAGATCCGGTCATACAACGACCGGGGCAAGGGACACGTTCCCAACAGATCGGCGGCGATCCGCTCCACAGGCTCGGCCATGTCAAAGATTCTCCATGAACAGCGGGTTAGCGTATGCTGCTTCTCAAGGAACAGACAGACGATCTTTACGTTTCCCGATCTGGACCAGGGGACTCGAGTACTGGCTGACTATCCCCGAAGCGTGACCCGTCCCGTTCTTCCGATTCGCCTCCAGATGACGTCCATAGGCATAATACGCCGCACACGCCCCCTCGGACGAGACCATGGTCGCTCCCAGCGGGGTTTGTGGGGTACACGCTTTGCCGAACTCGGGGCAGTCGTGCGGCTTCCTCATCCCCTTGAGGATTTGACCGCTGATGCAGCGAGAGGACTCCTGAGCGTCGATGTGGGCGACATCGAACAGCCGTTCGGCATCATGGTCGCGATACTCCGCGCGCAGCCTGTAGCCGCTCAACGGGACCAGTGCCAATTCCCCGCCACTTGCGGTCGCAGACCTCGAACACGTCCTCGATGAGCCGTCGCGACGCGGGATTCCCCTCCTGCCGGACGGCGCGGGCATACGCGTTTTCCACTTCCGCGCGACCGCTCTCAAGCTGGCGCAAGGTCCACAAGATGCCCTCCAGCAGGTCGACCGGCTCGAATCCCGTAATCACGATCGGCACGCGGTAACGGTCAGCGATGGGATCGATACTCGGAGCATCCCATCACGGCGCAGACGTGGCCTGGGCCCAGAAATCCTTGCACACGGTTGTCCGGTGCCTGAAGGAGGACCTCGAGCATCGGCGGCACGAGCACATGCGATACCAATACGCTGAAGTTCGACAGCCTCCGCCGCTTCGCCAGCCAGACCGCCATCGCATTGGCCGGCGCGGTCGTCTCGAAGCCGATCGCGAAGAAGACCACCTTGCGATCGGGATGGGCCGCAGCCAGGTTCACGGCGTCGAGCGGTGAGTAAACAACGCGGATATCACTTCCTTCCGACTTGAGCTGCAACAGATCGGCATGCGAGCCCGGGACCCGAAGCATGTCGCCGAACGAGCAGAAGATCACGTCCGGCCTTGAGGCGATCGCATGCGCACGGTCGATCATCTCCAGCGATGTGACGCAAACCGGACAGCCCGGCCCGTGTACCAACTCGACGCCGGCCGGCAGGATCGAGTCGATCCCGTATTTCACGATCGTGTGAGTCTGGCCGCCGCAGACCTCCATGATCGTCCACGGCCGCGTAACGGTCCGCGCGATCGCGGTCGCCAGCTTGTCCGCGGCCGCACTGTCACGATACTCCTCAAGGTGTTTCATGACGGAGGCGCCTCCAGTTCGTCGAGCTGATCCATGCTATCGAGAAACTCGAATACCTGTTTCGCCTCGCGCTCGTCGATTCGAGACAGGGCGAAGCCGACGTGCACCAGCACGTAGTCATCGATGTTGACGTCGGGAACGTGCTCCAGGCAAACTCGCTTTGCGATACCACCGAACTGGACTTTACCCATCAGCACGTCGTGCTCGCGGTAGGTCTCGACGACCTTTCCGGGGATTGCGAGGCACATTCGCAACTCCGATTTAACAAGACGGAGGGAGAGCAATAGGACGTCGGCGAATATCTCAAGGACGTTTATGCATGCAAATCTCGTGCCGCCGCGATGGCAATTTGGCCGAGGCTTAAACCCCCATCACCGGGTGGGACGCGATGATGACGATAGACCCGAAAACCCTGGTTTTCCAGTCGAGCGGTCACGTCCTTCGTCAGCAGAACGTTCAGGAACACCCCGCCACTCAAGGCGACCACGTCCAGCCCGGTTCGCTCTCTGAGCCGCGACGCAAACCTGGCTCACCATCTCGGCGAGAGTGGAATGGAACCTTCGAGCCATAACGGCCGCGTCTTGTCCCAGACGACGCTCCGCGGCCAGCTCGACAAACAGCGGCCGAGTATCGATCTGGAGCGGAGACCGTTCCGGCGGCGTCTCCAGGATCTCGAACGGGTATATGCCGTCAGTCGCGACGTGCGAGGCCAGCCATTCCAGCTCCATGGCGGCTTGCCCTTCGTAGCTGATCCGATCGCGGACGCCGGCCACGGCCGCCACGCCGTCGAAGAGTCGGCCCACGCTCGAAGTCATCGGCGCATTGAGCCGCCGATCGATCAGCAGCCGAACGGTCGCAATCGCCTTCGCCGGCACGCGATCCCCCAACAACTCGTCTCCCCCGAGCCCCGCATCGGCCAGAAAAGCCACCGCCATCCGCCAAGGCTCGCGGACAGCCTGTTCACCGCCGGGCATGGCGACGTAACGCAGATGCGCCGCTCGGACAAACTCTCGGTAATCGCCGGTGAAGAACTCGCCACCCCAGACCGCGCCGTCGGTCCCATAGCCGGTGCCGTCGAAGGCGACGCCAATCACCGGTTCATCAAGACCGTTATCGGCCATGCAACTGGCGATGTGCGCATCGTGATGCTGGACGCCGAGCAGTGGGATCGAACCCTCGTGTTGTCGCGCCCAGCGAGTTGATGCGTAGTCGGGATGAAGATCGTGAACGATCAGCGCCGGCCGCATCGCGAATAATCGCTGGTAATGTTCGATCGCCTCGACATAGGCGCGATACGCTTCGTAGTGGTCAAGGTCGCCGAGATGATGGCTCAAAAAGGCGTGTCGCCCCCGGCCGAGGGCAAAGGTCGACTTCAATTGTCCGCCGACCGCCAAGATCGGCCTGCGACACGACACAGGCAGAGCCAGTGGCTCCGGGGCATAGCCTCGCGACCGCCGAAACGGCAGCTCCGCGCCCGCGACCCACTGCGTCACCGAATCGTCGCACCGCAGGTGGATAGGCCGGTCATGCGTCAGTATGACGTCAGCGATACCCGAGAGCCGATCGCGCGCGTCGTGGTCTTCATAGGCGATCGGCTCGTCGGACCGGTTGCCGCTGGTCATCACCAGCGGAATACCTGATGTCTCGCAGGAGCAGATGGTGCAAGGGGCTGTACGGCAAGAACACGCCCAGGAACGGATTGCCGGGAGCGACCTGATCGGCCACTGGCGCCCCCGGCCGCCTGCGCAGCAAAACAATCGGACGTCGCAACGACACGAGAAGTGCGTGCTCGCCCGGTCCGATCTCACAGAGTTCATTCGCCGCCCGCGGGTCCGCCACCATGACCGCCAGCGGTTTTTCATCGCGGTGCTTGCGACGCCGGAGCTCCGCCACGGCCGAGCGCGCTATCGGCCCGGCAGGCGAGATGGTAGCCCCCGATGCCCTTGAGGGCGACGATCTTTCCCGACACGGAGCGCAGTCAACCGCATGCGCGAGAGGATCTTCGACCTTGACCTCTTCCCCGTGTTGTGTCGAGGGCCCGCAACCGCGGACCACAGGAAGGACAGGCCGTGGGCTGGGCATGGAAGCGACGGTTGTGCGGATCGTCATATTCCGCCTGGCATGCGCGGACACATGGCGAATGACGCCATGGTCGTTCGCACTCGGTCGTAAGGGCTGTCGCGGATGATCGTGAACCGAGGCCCGCAATTGGTACAGTTGAGGAAGGGATATCGATACCGACGGTCCTGCGGATCGAACAGCTCGCGCAGGCAGTCGTCACATGTGGCGACGTCGGGCGAGATGAAGATCGAGCCGGCAGACTCGTGCTTGCTGGATTCGATCCGAAATTGAGGGTCGCCCCTGGGAAAACAAGACTCCCAGCTCACCTCGTCGATTCGCGCCAGTGGCGGCGGCTTGGACTTGCAATTCGGCCAGGAACCGATCGAGGGAGTGAGCTTCCCCCTCCACCTCGATCAAAACGCCGCCGGTTCGGTTTCGCACGAAGCCATTGAGACCGAGCCGGGTCGCAAGATCGTAAACGAAAGGACGAAAGCCAACTCCTTGAACGATTCCGCTGACGTCAATCGCACGACGAAGCATGGGGTAAGCCTCGGGTTCAGGCGCCCTTCATCGACCGAACCTTGCTCGCAGCATCGGATGATGCCAAACCAGAGGGGTAACGCAAGTGCGAAGTCGCGATCGAGCGTTGCCAACCGCTTTATACACTGCCTTCTCGCACCTTTTCGGATTTACCAAACCCGATGAATTTCGCACGAATGTAGGAATGGTGTGCTCGCAACCCCTCCATCCGTCTGACAAACTATACACCACTTATCAGACGCAACGAACGATACCTACCACCGTCGCACCGGCGCCGGCGATTGTCAATAACCCTGACCACCCCGTTTGGGATAAGTTGGTGGGCGGAACGCTCAACGTCTCACGCTTGATCGCGATGCCTTTCCGGCAGCTCTTGGCGCGGTTGAGGAGACCAAGGGCGATGCGACGGATCACGCTCAGGTTGGCTGGCGAGTGATCGCGACTCCCCCGACACTCGTCGTCGCGGAAGCTCACGTCCCGTTGCCAATGGAGATTGTTCTCGATCACCCAATGTCCGCGTACCACACCGGCGAACATCTGGACCGCAAACCGTCGGCTGAGGATGTCACATCGCGTTTTGATGCTCACTCGTCCCCGGGAATCCTCTCGCTCCGAGATCACGATGCCCACCGCCTTGAGAGCGCGCCAAGGTTGTCCGGATCGACCGACTCAGGCGCCGTGCGGTACATCGAGGCCAACTCACTTTGAGCCAAGATGGTTACCGACCCCGCCGAGTATCGACGGTCGAGCTTCCTCTACCACGGTTCGGGAAAAGACGATCCTTTACAGGGCCCGTTCCCAGAGTGGGAGCAATTGGAAAGACCGATGCGGAACGTCGGAGGCGGTGGCGGGCCAAAGCCTCCGCCGTGCGAAGTGAAGCGGATTTGATGAACGTGCACAGCTCGCTATCGAGTGGCCGAGAAAACCGTTTACCGAATCTGACCCCGTCGAACCCAACGATTTCCAGACCCATGAGGCTGTCAGAAGGCAAGTGGTCGGAGAAGGAATCCTGATGGGGGTGTTCGTGGGGAAAATGACATTGGCGCGATCGAAAGCGGAGCGCCCGACGACTCTCGTTTACTTCGACGGTTGGCCAAGCGATCGCGACAAGTCCTGGAAATCCGGTCGCGAACGGAGCGAATCCAGCGGCGAATCTTTCTTGAAACGACTGGGGTTGGCGTAGCCAGCCGCCACGGACCGTTTGAGGAGTTCCATGGCCTCGTCAGCACGTCGTTGCCGTGCGGCGCGTTCGGGCTCTCCCTCGGGTTTGGCGGCCTCGATCAGGCCTGCCTGCAGCGCCTTCATGCAGGCCTGGAAGTAGATGTCTTCAGGCGCCTTGGGCGGAATACCCGCATAGAGCTCCTCCGCCTGCCGGATGCTCTCCTTGGCCTTGTCCGTCGCCCCGGTCAGGACCTGGATCCTGGCTGAATGATAGTAACTGCGGGCGAGGTCGGCACGGCGATCGATAATGAGGGGCTGCTTAGACAGGAGCCGCTCACGGATCGTTTTACCGCGCTCGACGTCGCGCTGGCCGTCCACCGGTTTGCCGACGACGGCCCGGGCCAGGCCGAGGTTGTTTAACGCGCACGTGCCAGTTCGGCCTGGTAATAATCAGACCTGCCGCCTCTCGCCTCGAACTCTTCGTAAATCGCCGCGGCCTTTTCGTAGAAACTTAAAGCTTCCGCCGGCCGTGACTCCGCCATGTGAAGGTTTGCCAATGTTGTATAGGTATCGGCCAGCTCTCCTGGCTTCGAGAGCGCGCCCGCGCGAAGCCCGAAAAATCTCTCCTGGGCTTCGCGCGCTCGATCGAGCGTCTGGCGTCCCTCCGCGCTCTCCCCATGTCGAAAAGGAGACGGCCGAGGTCAGCCTGGACGAGAGCGGCCCTCAACTCGTCCTTCTTTTGCTCACACTGGTCAAGGGCTTTGCGAAGGGACTCCACTGCGTCTTTCGGCCGGCCGGCCAAACGCTGAAGTTCCCCAAGACTCTGCAGGGAGCCAATCCTCAAGTTCGAGCCGAGCTCGGGGTTTTCTTCGGACAGCTCGACCAGCCGGCGACGCGTTCGAATGGCCGAATCCCGATCTCCCCGAAGACTTTGAAGTGAAGCGATGCGATCGAGGCCACCCGCGATACTCTGCAAGTGTCCTCGCGTCTTGTCTTCGTTCAGGTATTTCACGCGCTTCTCATAGAAGCTCAGGGCGGCTCCCAGCAGCCGGCCTCGTAACTCGTCGAGTTCTGGACGCCGGAGGATGACGTCTTCGGTGATCCCCCTGTAGAGTGAACTGATGGCCTCATCCGCCTGATTCGATTGGTACGACGCGTCCTGCACGGCAAGCCTCTCGCGATTGAGCGCGGCCTGCAGGTCGCGGTTGGACCGTGATTGAATCGCCAGCGCCGCGGCCAGGCCGACGACCGCCACGGCCAGAGCGGCAACGCCCGCGATGAGCTTTGTCCGGTGCCGCACGACCCATCGCCTGGCACGAACACCCAATGGCTCTCGCCAGGCGGAGACGGGCTCGTCGACAAGCCAGTGCTGCACGTCGGCGGCCAGCTCGGAGGCCGTGGCGTAGCGGTTGCCAGGGTCCTTCGCCAACGCCTTCAGGCAAATCGCCTCGAGCGGCCTAGGCGCCGATGGGCAGAGGCCGCTCGGGCGCGCCGGCGGTTCCTCACGGACTTTCCGAAGCACATCGTGAATCGAATCGCCGCCGAATGGCGGCTTGTTGGCGAGGATCTCGTAGAGGATGGCTCCCAGTCCGTAGACGTCGGTCCTGCGGCCAATCTGGTCGGTTCGCCCTTCGGCCTGCTCGGGCGCCATGTAGGCGGGCGTTCCCATGACTTGACCAGCAGCCGTCAAATCGGAACCGGCCCAATCCGCCGGCGCGGCATATGGCGCCGTCGCCATCGGGTCGAACTCGGACTCGGAGCCGATCGGTTCCGGTGAAGCGTCGCGCCCGACGAACTTGGCCAAACCCCAATCGAGAAGGATCACCTCACCAAATTCACCCAGGACGATGTTCGACCCCTTGAGATCGCGATGAATCACCCCCCGGCTGTGGGCGAACGCCACCGTGTTCGCGACCCCGACGAACGCCTGAATGAGCGCCAGCACGTCGGTTCGGCCGGCTGTCCCGTCGGCGCGTCTGCGATGATAGTCGGCGACCGCTTCGGAAAGTGTCCGGCCACGAACGAAGCGCATGGTGTAATACGGACGGCCGCCACCGGGAGCCTCTTCGCCACGAGCCAGCTCGTGAACAGGTACGACGCCAGGGTGGTCGAGCCGGCCCGTGATCCGAGCCTCCTGGAAGAATCGCTTAAGGATCGTCGCGTCGTTGGACGATTCCGGACGCAGCTCCTTGAGGGCGATCTCGCGATCCATCTCATTGTCGCGGGCAAGCCAGACCTGGCCAATCCCTCCTTTGGCATGCAGGCTGGTCAGCGTATAGCGGTCTCGGCTCTCGGCCCGTTGACCGATTCGAGAGAGATACTCGACGTTGCTCGGGTGTTCCTGGTGACGCGGAACGTCGGCGAGGCTTCGTCGGACGTCTTCGTCTTTCACCCTGTCAAGGGTGGCCAACGCCGTCACATTTCCCGACGCGACGGCAACCAAGCTCTTATGGACGTCTCCCGCATGCTTTTTGAGTTTACGATCGAGCAACTGCTCGACCAACGATCGATCCTCGGCCGAGATCCAGCCGCGATCGCCAAGGAGATCAGCGATCGACCGATCCTTACGAGCCGACCACGCCGTGCAAATCTCGGCAAACTGAGCTGAGTCAATCAACTCGCCTTGCAGAGCCAACACACCAAACAACAAGTTTCGGTCCGCGTCGACAGAGGCCACAGTGATGCTCCCACGTTGGTAGTCATCGAATTGTCTTGCCCGCGTATCTTAGTATGTAGTCGAACTAATCCTCGTTGTCAGTTCATTTTTCTTGACTGCTTGCTGTCCGATCATTGTCCTCCGAGTCATGGGACGCCTACCTTGCACCGTTGATGAGGGTCTCGACCATCACGCCCTCAATCGCGGCAGGAACACGAGTTTGCCACCGTCAACCGACCAATCCTCCGGTCGGCGAAGTTCGTTACGGGCAAGGTTGAACTTATCGAATCCGCCAACCAGTAAGTAATACTCCCGGAGGACGACTGGCAGCCTAAAGCCGTGACGACCCTCAGCAACTGCGATGCTTGCCTCCGGCTGACCGTCCTCCGGCGCGAGCGGGCATATCAGCGTCGCAGACGTGGACTTCAGCACTTCGGCGAAGCTGTCCATGATTCTATTTCATCGAACAAGGTTACGAGAGACTGGAACTGCCAGTCACGTCGTGCTTCCGATTCACTGGCCGAGGGTCAGTCGCCTTCTTCCAAGAGCCAAGCTCTTGCCTGCTCAACCAAGAGCAGATCTTCGGCCGAACGCCGAAGGTCATCCTGGCGCAAGATCTTCGGCCTCCTCGGGGTCGATATCCGCCGCCTCCTCTTCATCCAGAGGTTCATAGAGACTTGGATCGAATGGCTCGGACTGACGGGCCACCTCCAAGTATTCGGCCAATCGCCATGTCTCGAAGATCGTCTTGATTCCCCCAACAAAAGCAGGGATCTCTGCCCTGAATTCGGCGTTGGTTTCAGCGGCTTGGAGGAAGTTCAGAAACTTCTCGCCGATCAAGTAGTCGAGGGCATTCTGAGTGCCAAACTCTGCCTCGATCTGTTTTGTCGCTTCACACTGCTCAATCCAGATTTCGCAAGGCTTCATGGCCTCGGCCTCCTCGGGGTGTCTGATTCCTTCCCGGCTATTCAATTCTCCTGGATTCAGCAACCTTGTCGAGCAGGTGGCCCAGCTCGTCGCCGTCCAGTCCAGCGACCTCTGCGATCCCGCGGATGTCCCGGATCAGGTCTGCCTCCGCCCCGATGAAGATCTTTTGCGTCATTTCACCCGTTGCCCGGGCAAGAATGCAGCGGCTCTGAAGTGATGAGCAGTTTTTCGATCTTGGGCGTGGTCCAGTCCTCCTCGAGCAAGGCGGCGAGGATTGCCGTGAACATGTCGCCGGTCTCCGTGGGCCTCAGTTTTCGGGCGCAGTCGGTACGGATCTTGGCCGGATCTTGCAGGGGTTGGTCTGTCATTGGGATCACCTTGGAGCTTGATCTGAACGAGCGGCTGTCATTATAGGTAATTCCAGGCTCGGTGTCCGTAACGGACCAGGATGTCGTGAGTAGCGGCGGGATAGGCCCAGTGTCACAAGGGGAGAAGGAAAGCAGATGGCGAAGTCCAAGGAGCCGAAGAAGCCCAAGCGGGACGAAGAACGTGAGGAACGGATCTTGATGGAGATCGTCGTGGATGCCCACGACGAGGACGAGCGGGCGATGGGCTGGTTCTACTACCTTGACGATAAGCTGACGTTTCCGTTCCTTGCCCGCTGCATCAGCGAGCGGGCAAGCTCGCCGCTGCGAGTTGGCGATGAGGTGGAAATCGTTGGCATGGGACCGGCGGACGAGTGTCAAAGGGAGATGTTCGTCGAGACGCCCTGGGAACACAAGGGGTCTCTAGCGGTGCCGCTGTCGCAGTTGAAGGTGGTCAACGGCGATGCAGAGACTCAGCAGGCAGTCGAAGATTGGCACTATTGGGTCGGGATGGGGTATGAGTTTTGAATTCGATCAAACGGTCGGATCGGTGAAGCGAATTGTGAACAGGGGTCACTTCGGACTCGCCTTCTGGCAATGACCACGGAGGAACTCAAATACCGACATCGTTCGCGGGTCGTCCGGTTGACCGAGCTCTCGGTCGATCGTGGTGTGGGTCTTGCCCTTGGGTGGGGACATGGTCAGAACGGTTTTCCGGTTAATTACACAAAAAAACCCGAAACCCGGGCTGACCTCGCGGGGACAAAGCGAAGCCGAGCTGATGACCGTACGCAGCTCGCTACGGAGCGGCCGACCGTTCGGGGCTCCCGAATGGACCGAACAGATGGCCGAGCGATTGAACATCGAGTTAAACGCCCTCCACCAAGGCCGGCCCCCCAGGGGAAAATGAACTGACACCGGGTTTCTCAAATACCGACATCGTTCGCGGGTCGTCCGGTTGACCGAGCTCTCGGTCGATCGTGGTGTGGGTCTTGCCCTTGGGTGGGGACATGGTCAGAACGGTTTTCCGGTTAATTACACAAAAAAACCCGAAACCCGGGCTGACCTCGCGGGGACAAAGCGAAGCCGAGCTGATGACCGTACGCAGCTCGCTACGGAGCGGCCGACCGTTCGGGGCTCCCGAATGGACCGAACAGATGGCCGAGCGATTGAACATCGAGTTAAACGCCCTCCACCAAGGCCGGCCCCCCAGGGGAAAATGAACTGACACCGGGTTTCTTTGAATTCGATCAAACGGTCGGATCGGTGAAGCGAATTGTGAACAGGGGTCACTTCGGACTCGCCTTCTGGCAATGACCACGGAGGAACTCAAATACCGACATCGTTCGCGGGTCGTCCGGTTGACCGAGCTCTCGGTCGATCGTGGTGTGGGTCTTGCCCTTGGGTGGGGACATGGTCAGAACGGTTTTCCGGTTAATTACACAAAAAAACCCGAAACCCGGGCTGACCTCGCGGGGACAAAGCGAAGCCGAGCTGATGACCGTACGCAGCTCGCTACGGAGCGGCCGACCGTTCGGGGCTCCCGAATGGACCGAACAGATGGCCGAGCGATTGAACATCGAGTTAAACGCCCTCCACCAAGGCCGGCCCCCCAGGGGAAAATGAACTGACACCGGGTTTCTCCGCAGCCACGCTGAGCATGGCCAACTGCACCGTCAGCGAGAACACCGCCGGCGAGGGCGGTGGCCTCTTCAGCAGCGCCACACTGACGGTCAGCGGTAGCACCTTCTCCAACAATCCCGCGGACTACGGCGGCGGCATCTGGAACTCCAGCAATCTGACGGTCAGCGGCAGCACACTGTCCGGCAACTCCGCCGTCGTCGAGGGCGGCGGCATTTACAACCAAGGCACGATGACCGTTTCGTCTGTCTTCATCACCGACAACGAGGTCAGCGACGGCGCCGCTGACGCTGCGTTCGGCGGCGGCATCTTCAGCTCCGGCGGGAGTCTCGCGCTCGCCAACAGCGTCGTCACACGTAACACGGCAATCGGCGGCGGCGGGTGCTGCGGCTACCCCGGTGGCGATGGCATCGGAGGCGGTCTCGCTCTCGAGAATAACGCGACCGCGAACGTCAGCAACACCAGCTTCGCGGACAACCTCGCCGAAGGGGCTGCCGGCGGCGACGGGGGCAACGGCAGCGACGGCATCGGTGGCGCCATCGCCGTGGCCATTGGCGGCATATTCGGTACCTCGGACACGTCGTCACTCGCCATGAGCAACAGCGATCTGATCGACAACGTGGCCCAAGGCGGCAGCGGCGCCTCGGGAGCCAACGGCGGCAACGGCTGGGGCGGCGGCGTCTTCGTTGGAGCCAGTGGCTCCGCGCTTCATCCAGCAGTCCAGCATTACCTACAACCAGGCCCTCGGCGGCCTTGCCGGCGCGGGCGGCAGCGACGGCGATGGGATCGGTGGCGGCCTCTACAACATTGGTGGCATGACCACGCTGACCGCCGTCACGATCAGCGGAAACTCCGCCAACAACGGCGGCGGCCTGGCCAACGCCGGCGGCTCGACCACGCTCACCAACTGCACCGTCAGCGGAAACTCCGCCAACAACGGCGGCGGCCTGTACAACAACGACCCCGGCATGATCACGCTGGCCGACTGTACCGTCACCGGAAACTCCGCCGGCAACGACGGCGGCGGCATTGACAACGCCGGGGGCACGGTCACCCTCGGCAACACCATAGTGGCGGGCAACACGGCCACCACCAGCGGGCCCGATGCGTTCGGGACTTTTGCCTCCCAGGGGAACAACCTGATCGGCGAGAGCGACAGCAGCTCCGGTTGGGTCGGCTCCGACCTGACCGGTACCATCGCCCAGCCGCTCAACCCCTTGCTGGCGCCGCTAGAGTATTATGGCGGCCCGACCGAGACGATGGCTTTGTTGACCGGCAGTCCAGCCATCGACGCGGGTAACAACGCCCTCATTCCGGCCGGCGTCACCACCGACCAGCGCGGCTTCGCCCGCGTCGTCAACGGCACCGTGGACATCGGCGCGTACGAAGTCCAGTCGGTTGCGCTGGTGTTCAACACGACCACCGACGGTGGCGGCTGCCCGCTCGGCGAGCTCGACCTGCGCAGGCGCGATCGACCTGGCCAATATCCTGCCCGGAGCACAAACAATCACCTTCGACCCGACCGCCTTCGCCACACCCCAGACGATCACGTTGACAGCCGGCCAGCTCGAGCTGAGCAACACGACCGGGACGGAAACGATCATAGGCCCGTCGGCGGGCGTGACGATCAGCGGCGCCCGGCTGAGCCGGGTATTCCAGGTCGATAACGGCGTGACGGCCTCCCTGAGCGGCTTGACCATCTCGGACGGCTTGACCACCGGGAATGGCGGCGGCCTGTATGACAATGGGGGCGTGATTACACTGACAGAGGTCACCTTGTCGGGCAACTCCGCCGCGGGCCTGGGCGGCACTCTGTTCGTCACCAGGCGCGGCACGACCACGATGTCCAACTGCGGCATGATCAACTGCACTATCAGCGGCAATTCCGCGGTCGAGGGGGGCGGGATCTACAGTAACACCATGGTAAGCGTCTATGCCTCCACCATCGCGGCCAACTCGGCCTCCCAGGGGGGTGGAATCTATAACGGGACCTCCTACGGCAGCGCCACACTCGAGGACACGATCGTCGCCGGTAACACTGGTAACGGCGGCACTCCCAGTGACATCGGCGGTGGCAACTCCGCCGGCGTGTCGGGCACGTATAACTTGGTCGGCGTTGGTGGATCCGGCGGGCTCGTCAACGGTGTGAACGGTAACATTGTTTTGAGCAACCTGAGCAATCTCGGGCTTGGCTCACTGGGCAACTTCGGCGGCGCCACCGAGACCTTGCCCTTGCTCCCCGGCAGTGCGGCCATCGGCGCCGGCAGCGCGATCTCCGGGATCTCGACCGATCAGCGCGGCGCTCCTTTGGACACCACCCCCGACATCGGCGCCTTCCAGAACCAGGGATTCACCCTCACCGTCGTCACCGGAAGCACTCCGCAGGTCACGCTCCCCGGCGCCGCGTTTACCAATCCGCTGGGTGTCACCGTTACCGCGAACAATCCCCTGTATCCCGGGCCGGTGGCGGGCGGAGTTGTTGACTTCTCGGTCGATCCCGCCTCCAACGGCGCCTCGGCCAGCCTCTCCGCCGCGACCGCGATCATCGGGTCCAACGGAATCGCCCAGGTCACCGCAACGGCCAATTCCATCGCCGGCTCGTACTCGGTCACCGGGTCAAGCATCGGTTCGACGTCACCGGTCAGCTTCGCACTGACCAACCTGATCGCAACCAGCTTCTCCGGAGTGACCAGCCAGATAGTCAGCTACGGCTCGAGCGTGACGGCCGACGGTACGCTTGGCGGCGACGACCAATTGCCGCCTCAGGGCGAGATCGTCGAGGTGACGTTGAACGGAGTTCAGCAGCCGGCCACCATCGGCGCCGCCGGCGCCTTCTCTACCACATTCAACAACATCGACCTCGGCGTGGCGGACTCGCCGTATACGATCACCTACACGTATCCCACCGACGGGATCTTTGGTCCCGCCAGCACGACGAGCACTCTGACCGTGAACCCGGCGACTCTGACGATCACTGCCGCATCAGAGACCAAGGTCTACGGAACCGCCGACCCTACGCTGGCCTACTCTGTCAGCGGCCTGCAGTTCAGCGAGACCCCCGGCTCGGTGCTAACCGGTTCTCTCGCGGGCACCCGGCGAGACGGTAGCAGGCGGACCGTATGCCATCACGTCAGGGGAGTCTGACGGCCGACGGCGACTACACGATCAGCTTCACCGCGAGCACGCTCGCGATCACACCGGCAACACTCGACATCGCCGCCGAGCCCGAGACCAAAGTCTATGGCTCCGCTGACCCGGCTCTTGCATACACCGTCAGCGGCCTCGCATTCTCTGACAAGGCCGCGTCCGTACTCGCGGGCTCCTTGTCGCGTGCTCCGGGCGAAACGGTCTCGGGCGGTCCCTATGCCATCAGCCAGCGGAGCCTGACCGCGAACAGCAACTACACGATCAGTTTCACCGCAAGCTTGCTCGCGATCACCCCGGCGACGCTCGATATCGCCGCCGAGCCCGAGACCAAAGTCTATGGCGCCGCTGACCCGGCTCTTGCGTACACCGTCAGCGGCCTGGCATTCACTGACACGCCTGCGGAGGTCCTCAGCGGTTCCCTGTCGCGTGCTGCCGGCGAAACGGTCTCGGGCGGTCCCTATGCCATCAACCGGGGGAGCCTGGCTGCGAACAGTAACTACATCATCAGTTTCACCGGTAATTCCTTGAGCATCACTCCGGCCGCTCCCACGATCAAGGTCAGCGATGCGAGCGGTCCCTACACGGGCTCGCCGTTCGCGGCCACCGTTACGATCACGGGCTGTGAGTGGTACGGCTGCCTCGAGCCTGGAAGGTGTCGCTCCGACCCTGGCCTACTACATCGGATCGGGCACCTCCGGTACAAAGATGGGTTCCACGCCTCCGAGCGCCTCCGGGACATATACGGTCGTCGCCAGCTTCGCCGGCACGCGGATTACTCGGCCGTCCAATCCGCGCCAGTCGCGTTCACCATCGGACAAGCCACCCCGACGATCGCGCTGTCGGCTTCGGTGAACTCGCCCGTCTACGGTCAATCGGTCACCTTCGTCGCCTCGGTGGCCGGCGGCGTCACACCGGCCGGCACGGTCACGTTCCTTGACGGCGGCACACCGCTGGGAACCGCGGCTCTCAACGGCTCGGGGCAGGCGACGCTTGTCGTCACGACCCTGTCCGTCGGGCCCACTCGATCACCGCCAGCTTCGGTGGCACAGCCAACTTGCTTGGTGTGCAATCGAAGGCGACTTCCGAGTCAGTGACGAAGGCCGGCACAGAGATCGTTCTGGTCCCCAAACCGATCTTTAGCAAGAAGAAGCAAGTGACGTCGGTCGGCCTGGAGGCGGAGATCGAGCCGGTCGTTCCCGGTGGTGGCGTACCCACCGGCACGGTCACGTTCGAGATCGTGAAGACGGTCAAAAAGAAGAGAAAAACAACGACGCTCGGCACGGCGGCCGTCAGCGGCGGCGCCGCGACGCTGACTCTCAAGGCCAAGAGCATGCTCAATATGCCGATCAAGCTCGTTTACAGCGGCGATACCGATTTCACGTCAAGCACGGCATCTCCGCCGGCACTAACCCAGTCGGGACTGAAAAGCCTGGCACGGCCGATGATCCCTCTCATCATTCACGGCCGTCCGCGTAGTTATCGGGCACGGAGAATGGATCAATGCAGCATTAGAGCTAGGCCAACCCGCAGCGCCGGTTGTGTACCGTTGCACACACGATCTTACCATCGCTGGACCAGCCGGAAGTACATGCCAAAATCCTCGTTCCGGGGCGCGACCAGCGGGATCTCGACTCCGTAAAGGAGAAAGGTATTCTTGGCAACGCGGAACCGGATGCCCGGCAGGATCGTCAGGGTATCGGCCGCCGGACCGCTGTGATCCATGGCTGCCGAATTGGTGACCGCGACCCAAACCGTGAATTCTTTGAAGTACCGCACGTCGTCGAGAGTCAGGAACCGGCCGACGGTCAAGTTTGTGTCAAACGTCGTATGCAAACCCGTCGCCGACAGCGGAATCGTCGGGCCGGCGCTGCCCCGGACCACCCAGCGGTTCGGCAAGCCCTGCCAGAACTGAATTTGAGGCCCGATGGACGTATCGCCGTCGCCCGCGGAAAGCGAGCCGGTGGGAGTCCGAATCGCCAGCACCGACATGATCGATGTGTTCTTGGTCTCACTCAGCAGCACCTGCGGCGTGATGGTGATGTCTCCGAAGGTCGCCTGATACGACGCACCCGGGCTCCCGGCCCGAGGATTCAAAGTCGCCCGGCCACCGCTCGAAGCAGACGAATTATCGACGGCATGATAATCAACGAACGGAATCGAGATGTACAGTTCGAGCCGCCGGCTCAATGGCGCAAAAATCGACCACGTACCAATATCACGATTTCCTCTCGGAGTCGCATGATCACGAAAATTGTAGTCGAGCACCCACTGACGGTAGAAGACGCCATTGGCCGCGTTGATCCACTCCTGCCGAAGGGCGCCTGAATCGCTCGCCGGCGAGAATACGAACGGCTGGTTCCACCCTTCCGTGAATAGGGTGGCGAACGACAAGGGGGTCCAATCTGGAAGTCGACGCTTCGCCGAACAATGACTCGAGCGCGGTATCGAGCACCCCGCCCGTGACAGCCCTGGGGGTAGCCAGGTTCGAGGGAGGGGCACTCGGGTTGCTCCGTTGAAGGCGCTTCCGGCGACGCGGCCGCCGGATTCAGCTGCCGGTGTCGGCGGCACCGCACCGGCCGCCGGGTCATCACTCTGGGCTCGAACCGTCACGGCAGGAGGAGACAATTGAGTCGTCTCGCTAACCGGAGGCATACCAGGCCGGTCGACCGTCGAACATCCTTCGGACATTGACCGCAGCCAAGAACGGGATGACCACGATGAGCCCGAATCGTGAGGGCGACGTTCGCGACAGAGCATAAAGGCCGTGCTCCACAATGAAGTCCCTTCAAAAAAAAACTCCTACCGGGAGGTAAATTTACCTCGCGGTAGGAGTCATCAGCCCCGATCTGTCGTTGGGGCGGTTTCTATTGTGGGCGAACTCCATCGCCCCGTTTCAAGCTGCATGCCGTGATCATCATCAATAATCGGTCACGCTGCGAACCGACTTTAACGATTCTGCCGGTAGATCCACCCAGTGTTGTTTTTCGCTTCGCGAAAGTACACGCCCTTTCGCGGAGCGAAAGCCGTATTGCCGTTGAGTTCCGGAAGGACGGCTGATCTGTCAATTCCGTTACCACCGGCATCTCGCCGGCTCATCACCGTCGCCACTGGGGAAGTTCCGATTAGTCAGGCGTCACACATTACCCCTATTCCTGTCGACAGTTATGTCGATTAACCATGTTCCGACTATTCAGGCGTCACACGTAAGTCCTTTGATTGTAAGGCTGTGACGCCGTGACGGCGTTTTTGGCCTCGCGTACCTCTGTGCGCACTCTCGTCAGCGACGCGCAACAGCCGGGTCATCACCCTCACATCACAATCATGCTTGTTCCGATTATTCCGCCGACATGGGCGACGCCAACCTCTTGCACGTGTTCGATTCATCGGCATTCGGTGGAGGCGGCGGCCAAGCCTTGCAAGACAGTGTCGCGGGATGAGATGATCGGCCGCTGTGCGGGAAGGCTTCTGGAGGGTTACTACCGGGGCTACGACTCATGCGGAGATTCGACGTTCGGCATCTGCGATGGCTTTCCGTCCTTCCCTTGTTGGGGCTGACGGCGAACATTCGTGCGGACATCCCCAAGGGCGAGGTTACCAAGCATTCCTTCGACCAGAGCAAGATTTTTCCGGGGACCGTGCGCGATTACTGGGTTTATGTCCCCAAGCAGTACGACGCGACCAAGCCGGCCTGTCTGTTATGTCTGTCAAGACGGCATCCAGAACAATGCGCCGCGGGTTTTCGACGAGTTGATCGACAAGAAGGAGATCCCGGTTTTGATCGGCGTGTTCGTCACGCCGGGCCGAGTCAAGGCCCACTCCGGCGAGGCCTCGATCGGTTTAATCGCAGTTTAGAGTACGATGGTCTCGGCGATTCCTACGTGCGATTTCTGGTCGACGAGCTACTGCCGGAGGTTGAGAAGAAGACGACAGCCTCCGGCCACCCGATCCGGCTATCGCACGACGGCAACGACCGCTGCATCGCCGGTTCCAGCAGCGGCGCGATCTGCGCGTTCACGGCGGCCTGGGAGCGCCCCGACGCCTTTCGCCGCGTCTTCAGCTCGATCGGGACCTATGTCGGCCTGCGCGGTGGGAATGTGTACCCAACCCTGATCCGAAAGTATGAGCCGAAACCAATCCGAATCTTCCTTCAGGATGGCAGCTCTGACTTGAATATTTATGGCGGCGACTGGTGGATGGCCAACCAGGAGATGGAGCGTGCCTTCGTATTCGCCGGATACGAGGTGAATCACGTCTGGGGAACCGGCGGCCACAGCGGTGAGCATGCCGGCAAGATCTTCCCCGACGCCATGCGCTGGCTCTGGAAGGACTGGCCCGCTCCCGATCAAGGCCGGGTCCGGGTCGTCGCAGCTCCAGGAGATCCTCATTCCCGGTGAGGACTGGACACTCGTCGCTGACGGCTATCGGTTTACTGAAGGGCCGGCGGTCAATCTCGAGGGAGAGGTGTTTTTCAACGATATCCCAAACGGCAAGACCTACAAGATTGGACTCGACGGCAAGGTAAGCCTGTTCGTTGCCGACTCAAAAAGGGCGAATGGCCAGGCGTTCGGTCCTGATGGCCGGCTTTACGCGGTCGCCACGCCTGTTAGCCAGATCCTTGCCTACGATGCCCAGGGAAAGGCCGCCGTGATCGCCGAAGGCATCCGCAGGCAACGACCTGGTCGTCCGCCATAATGGCGCGATCTACGTCTCGCAGCCCGGCAAGCCCCAGTCAAGTCTGGTACATCAATCCGCAAGGGGAAAAGCGAGTCGTCGACAAGGGATTGAAGTTCGCCAACGGCATCACGCTGTCGCCCGACCAGTCATTACTTTATGTCGCGGATTTTGGTAGCCACTGGGTGTACAGCTTACCAGATTCAGCCCGACGGTTCGTTGGAACACAAGCAGAAGTACTATCACCTCCACGTACCCGATACCGCGGACGACAGCGGTGCCGACGGCATGCGGGTGGACCGCGACGGTCGACTCTACGTCGCCACGCGGATGGGCATCCAGATCTGCGATCAGGCCGGCCGGGTCAACTGCATCATCCCGACACCCAACGGCCGCGTCGCCAACGTCTGCTTCGGCGGACCTGACTTTCAAACCCTTTTTGCCACCTGCGCAGACCGCGTTTACAAGAGGAAGCTCAAGGTCAAGGGCGCCAATGCCTACCAGGCACCCGTGAAACCCAGAGCGCCCCGGCTCTAGTTCCCGATCCAAGGAGAAACCGACATTGCGCCACTCAAATTCAGCCGCCATACTCCCGCTGCGGAGATGGGGACATTTCGGACTGGCCATTTCGACTCCCCTGTTCGCTGTCGCGTTCGGCACGTTCAAAACAGCCGGTCAGGATGTCCCCGGCAAGGAAGCGTGGATCCCACTGTTCAACGGCAAGAACCTCGATGGGTGGAAGCCGAAGATCACGGGATACGCCCTCGGCGAGAACTTCGGCGATACGTTCCGCGTCGAAAATGGGATCTTGAAGGTTGCCTATGATAAGTACCCCAAGTTCGACGGTAAGTTCGGGCACCTGTTCTTCGAGCGTCCGTTTTCGAAGTACCGGTTACGGATCGAATATCGGTTCGTCGGCGAGCAGTGCCCCGGGGCGCCGAGCTGGGCCTTCCGGAACAGCGGGGTCATGATCCACGGCCAGCCGCCCGAGAGCTATGAGGAAAGACCAGGAGTTCCCGGTCTCCATCGAGGTCCAGTTCCTCGGGGGCAATGGCAAGGACACACGACCCACCGGCAACGTCTGCACTCCGGGCACGAACATCGTGATGAGAGACAAGCTGATCACCCAGCACTGTACCGACTCAAGTTCCAAGACCTACCACGGCGACGACTGGATCACGGTCGAGGCCGAAGTTCATGGCAATGGCATCATCAAGCACATCGTCAACGGCGAAACCGTGATCGAATACGAAAAGCCTCAACTCGACGACACGGATGCCGACGCCCGGAAATTGATCAAGAACGGAGACAAGATGCTCCACGAAGGAAGCATCTCGCTTCAGGCCGAGAGCCATCCGATCGAGTTCCGCAAGGTGGAGATCCTCCCGCTGGCGGAATAGAGCGAACGGTTCGAGAATCATAGCGAACGATGTATCTCGAACTCTTTATTGACTTCCGTTCTACTAACATTCGATTTCTTCGCCATGCCGCAGATTTCCTAACGCTTGAGGGCCTCTGATGTTAGAGAGCGCCGAAATGTCGGCGCCCATCAATTCACAAGGTGTCTATGCAACTGCGGCTCGGCCGCGCTGTGTGTTCCGTGGTTAGAACTCAACGGCTGGGGCCGATCTCGTAACTGACCGAGACCATCTGACGGTTGGTCCTGTCTGCATGGTGTACATGGCGGGCAACCGGCTGATTGTCTCGGTCTGCGACTGTGGCTTTCCTCCCTCGGTCAAGCGGTGAACGACGAGGAACGGACGAGCTGTCGACGTGGCCATCTGATCGCGATAGTCGGCATCGAGACGGAAGCTCTGAACACCGGCTGTGTTGTTCCCTCTCATTGAAAACCGTTACCAGGGACGAGCTAAGGGATCGCCGCCAATATGAGCGAGCTTGCCGCTCAATGCTGACTCCAAGTCGCACCACGGGAGGACCCAGAGGTACGGGGTCTCATTCATCGACGGTGCTTTTCTGGCGACGGCGTCGTCCCAGATCAACCGATGGATTGGACCACCTTCGCCATTTTCTTGATGGTCTGGAACGCAACGAGGTTTCGACTCAAGTGCGTGGTGCGGTCACTCTTCCTAAACAAGGCTTGCCGACGACAGAACGACGTCGGTCCTCAACGCCCTGTCGGAGAGAGACAGCACCCACGAGCGCGATCAATTACTCAAAGTTTCGCTCGCTTGTAGGTCACGAGGAACAGTTTCGTTTTCGCCTTCGTCGCGAACTCAGCGGGACGTTCCTTGCCGCCCAGGTCGTAGCAAATGCGCAAGGTATCTTCCTTGTGATCGTAGATCGCCAGGATCGTCTTCCCCTTGTTGGGACCATCGGTACCCGTGATGTCCATCGCCTTGGGCGATTTGTGGGGATCGAGCTTGCAAGTACCTTGATCAAGTTGCTCGCCAACGGTGACCGTGTACGTCCCATCCTTCATGACGAGCTTCATCGTCTTGAGGACGTCATCCGGATACTCCTCGTCCAGAGATCTCGGCGGAGAGCGGAAGCCACGTACCCTCGAGATCCTTATTGTCGGCTTCGACATCACCGTGAGCCAGCGCGAGCACCCCAAGCAAAGCGAAGACGAGTGATGAGACCGAGACGGCAAGTTTCATAACGTTTCTCCCAGGGAGACATATCCCCTGACTTCTCGCACAGAGGCGATCCTCTCGCTAGGCGATCCAACACCCGAACCCGAAACCGATCGGGATTTCGCGGATTGGGACGCTTGCCCAGATCGTAGCCAGGTTTGGCGAGGAGGTCTTGTCAAATCTTGCTATTTCCGAGGAAATCTTTCCGAGAATCGCGGCTCGTGAGATACTCTCATATTTCCATACGACTCGAAATCTCCGAGACATCGCATCAGTCGTGGGCGTGTGCCCTGATTCGGTGTGCCCCTCTCGAGACTCGGCCAGGCGGTACAGGGAGAAGATCTCACAGAGTCCGACCGCCGTGCAGCCCTGGCTTTCGGTCGAACCTCATGAAAACGGACGACCGGCGAGACGATGTCCGTCCTTTCAGCGCCAACACCCTTGCGGTTTGTCCGATCCCCGACTAGGATCGTTTATCGCCGCAATGACAATTGTCATTGCCCCTTGCCTGGCGACGACCGGAGCCGAACCGTGTCCATTTCCGTCACGTGCGAGTGCGGGCAGGATTCGAGACCCCGGAGGCGAACGCGGCTTATCGGCTGCCGTGCCCGGCTTGCGGTCGTGAGCTGACCGTACCTAAGCCTGCGCCGACCACCGACGAGTGGATTCGACCATGTGGCAACTGGAATCGGTCGAGTAGTGCCAAGGCGATCGCCAGCCTCATGCTGGGCATCCTCTTCTTCTTCGCATGCCTCAGCGGCCTGCCGGCCATCCTCTTCGGCCGCCTGGCCCTGCCGACATCAACCTGAGTCAAGGTCGGCTCCGCGGCAAGGGGATGGCGGTCGCCGGGATCGTCCTCGGGGTGATCGGTTGCCTCTTCACGCTCGCACTGGTCCTGCCCGCAGGTCCGCTCGGCCCGCGAGGCGGCCCGCCGCGGCCAGTGCACCAACAACCTCAAGCAGATCGGCCTCGCCATGTCACAACTACCACGAGTCCAACGGCAGCCTGCCCCTCGCCGCGATCACTGACAAGAGCGGCAAGCCGCTCCTGAGCTGGCGAGTCGCCATCCTGCCCTACCTGGACGTCAGGCAGTCTTTACTCGAAATTCCATCTCGACGAGCCCTGGGACAGCCCCCACAACCTCGCCCTGCTCGAACCGATGCCGCCGCATCTACGCCTGCCCCAGCGACCGCACCCGGAAGCCAGGGATGACCGGCTACCAGGCCGTCATCGGTCCCGACACGGCCTTCACTCCGGACTTCAAGCCCGTGCAGTTTCAGGAATTCACCGACGGTACCAAACTCTCCTCATCGGCGAGTCCCGCCGCTGCGTCCCCTGGACCAAGCCCGAGGACCTCCCGTTCGACATGACCGTCCCCCTCTCCGGCCTCGGCAGCTCCATGGTTACCACAACAACGGCTTCAACGCCGTGTTCAGCAACGGTGCCGTCCGGTTCCTCAAGGTCTCGATCCCTCTGAGCACCCTCAGGTCGGTCCTCACCCGCAACAGGAACGACGGGGACACACCACAGAGTTATTAGGAGTCGCGAGTGAGGCACACTTTCTCGTCCAATGATTGTCAGACCCTCGATCGCCCGGGACGCCCGAAATCAGGTGTTTTCGGAAGTCTCACAAGCGAGGACGGACGGGCCTCGGTTGATGCCGCCGCAACACATGAAAAACCTGCTAAACCAAGTTTGACTCCGACTCCCCCGTCGACCAAATAAGCGAGCTCGGCTACACTCAGGTACTTACCCACACTCACCCTCGTTTGGCTGGGAGGAGGATCTATGTCGCGTATCGTTTACACCTTGTTTTTCCTTGCGATCTCAGTACCTTTTGTCTCCCACGCGTTCTCGCAGGAGCGGCAGCGACAAACACTGAAGGGCTGGGGCGTTGTCGTCGATCCTGACGGTGACTGTCAGATCGGTCTCGAAAAAGAGACGTTGACGATCAGTGTCCCTGCCAAGATGCACGACCTCAGCATCGAGGTCGACAACATGAATGCCCCTCGCGTACTCAGAGAGATGGAAGGCGATTTCATCGCACAATTGAAGGTATCGGGCAAAGTGCGGCACACCGGCAATCGAACTTCGGAGCATTACTTCGCGTATCACGGTGCCGGGTTGCTGCTCTGGCAGGACGAGCGTAATTACATCCGTCTCGAACGTGCTTCCGTCAACCGGGAGGGAGAAGGCGTGTTCCACTACGCGAACTTCGAGCTCCGTAAGGATGGGAAGCGTGTCGACGTCAGAAAACCCGGGCATCAAGATCCCCGACCAGGACATTTGTCTTCGGCTACGCCGTGGAGATCGCGTTTTCGGATCGTTCAGCGAAGACGGCATCAGTTGGGTTTCCTTCGACCCTTACGTCATCAATCTGGCTAAGGCGCTTCACGCTTGGCCGGCACACAAGCCATACAACCCGACGCCGGCGATGGCCGGCGTACCCGGGGGCATCCGGGCTTGAGTCTCTCGAAACGCGACGATCATGGACTAGGCACTCCCCTCGCTTGCATCAGGGGTGTGGCCAATGCGGATGTGACGCTTAAAGAGCAAAAACTTGGGGTCGCCGCAATCAACACGTCGACTGAGGTGTTTAAGCCCGAGTTTTCCGATCTTGAAGTCTTCAGGAAGGAAAGCAGGTAAAGGGGCGAACGGTTCCCGACGCCAACGAGGGCGGTCAGGGACCCGGGCATGAATCCAGTCTGAGGTGCACGGACATGAGCGTTCCTCAACGGTTCGCAGGTCACTTGCGACTCTTCCGATTGGTCGGGAGGATCGCGGCAATTGCGCTGGTCTGGATCCTCGTCGTGGGGATTGCCACGGTGTGCTTCTTCCCCCTGGACTATCAATTCCCGCCAGCAATTCAGAGGATTGGGCCTTCATCGATAATGCCCTTGTATTCGGATCTTCCATGACGATCGCCGGTACGTTTGCGACCGCGCTCGCATTCGCGATCGCGGGCAAGACGAAGCGTGCCATCGAAGTCGTCTTCGCGGTTACGCTAGCGGTCGCACTACTCGCCGCGGTCGTCTACACCGGCTTGTGGTTTGCCCCATGGCTGCGCGGAGCCGGATTGGCCCTTGGGAATTAGAGCGTCTCCGTCATACTATGCTCCAGTGGTCCGCCTCGATCGTGCGATACGAGATCCCGCTCGGAGCAGTCGTAGGTCTGCTACTGGGGCTGTTTGCCGGCGCCTTGGCACGCCTTGCCCGCCGACCGCGCGTAGCGATGGGGCTGGTGCTCGGCCTGCTCTTCGCCGGCGCGTCAGAACCCGTGCAGCGACTCGCCTTCGGCCTCGTCGTCTTTTGTGGCCAGGTCGTGCGCTGTTGCATCGAGAGCCCGGGTATGACCGACCAGTTCGTGCCGGCTTCGGGTGCGACCCTCGGCGCGATCGCCGGGGCTCTCGTCGCGATCGTCGCTATCTGGCGGCAGCGAGCTCGGACGTCGTTCGGGACATCGCGATCTCTTGAGACGTAGGTTCTTGAGAAAACCAAACGGCTTCCGCGAAAATCGCGCAGGATCACGCCGGTCACAGTGGATCTGAAGGGCCGTCAGGTGTTCGGCGCGGGTTTGTATCCCTCACGCTCGGCACCCGTGTTTGGAAAAATTCCGAAGAATCTGGACACGCCGGCCCCTCCCGTGACATTACTCTCAGGAAAGAGGGCACGAAGGGGCGGTGGGGTTCACATGGCGAAACACATCGCACGGCATCGGCCTCCGGCACCTCGACACTCTGTTAAACGTTGGTGCGGTCGGCGGATTGACGGACGCGCAGCTACTCGAGCTGTTCACCACCGGGCGGGATGAGACCGCAGAGGTGGCATTCACGGTCCTGGTTGATCGCCATGGACCAATGGTGCTCCGCGTCTGCCAGGCGGTGCTCCGCGACTCTCACGACGCCCAGGATGCTTTTCAAGCGACCTTCATGGTTCTGGTCAAAAAGGCTCGGGGACTGTGGGTGCGAGAGTCTCTCGGACCCTGGCTCCATCAGGTCGCCCACCGGATTGCGTCATGTGCGAGGTTGGCCAACGCGCGAAGACGTCGACACGAGAAGCAAGCCGCCTCGTTGTCCGCTGATTACACTGCTGCGTCGAGTCCGGATGACCTTGGGGAAGTTCTTCACCGGGAGGTGAGCCGCTTGCCCGAGCGGTATCGCGCGGCAGTCGTGCTCTGCCTGCTGGAGGGCCTGACCCCGGAGCAAGCGGCTCGAGCAACTGGGTTGGCCGGCCGGCACGGTGCCATAGTCGGCTGGCGCGGGGCGCGAGCGGCTGCGGGGCCGGCTGACCCGCCAGGGCCTGGCCCCCGGCATCGTGGGGCTGGGTCTGCTACCGGCCACCGAGCCATCAGCGACAGTGTCGCCTGCACTCGTCGCTGCGACGGGACGTGCCGCCTCGCGTGTCATCGCAGGGGAAATGATGGACGGAATCGTCTCCGCCTCAGTCGCCGCACTCACAAAAGGAGCACTGAGAACCAAAATGATTACCAAGCTGATCATGCGGCGGGGGCAATGCTCGCGCTGGGCGTCGCCGTGACCGGCCAGGGGATGCTCGACGGCAAGAGGCAGGGACCGGGACGAGCCTCACGTCGCCACCGAACCAACAGAAGGTACAGGGCGAGCCCCACCCAGTTCGCGCCTGTCGACCGGCAGGCCCGCGAAACGGTTGCTACTGGCCGGAAGCAAGACATCATCGATGTCCAGCCACCACCGCGAATCCGGGAAGTGATGATCAAACAGGCGCCACGTGACGGCGACGCATATAAACTCGCCATATCCCCGGACGGCAAGACAATCGCCGCCGGTTGCACGAGTGGCTCGATTCACTTACTCGATGCGACCACCGGTGAGAAACGAGTCGCCCTGGCCGATGTCCCTCGTGGTTATATTCGCGAGCTAGCATTCACTCCAGACGGCAAGGCGATCGCGGGCGCGTGCGACGATCAACGGTTGTATCTCTGGGACGCCGCCACGGGGCAATTGATGAAGGAGTTGCCGGCGCTTGGCGAACGGTGAGAAAGCCGGCTTAAAGCCCCGTCTCAACTCGCTCGCGATCTCAAGGGACGGCAGCCTGGTCGCGGTCGGCGGCAGCGGACAGACGAACAAGGGAGTTACGGACCACCGGAATGAGACGACATTCTTCGATATCCGGGTGCTGGACGAAAAGACCGGCGAGCTGATGTGGTCGCACTTCGGACGGCGGGGGTACATGATGCAGCTCGCCTTCTCGCCCGACGGCAAGGCCTTGGCCAGCGCGACGTACGGTGAAGTCAGGATATGGGACGCCAGGGCGGGTGACCTGCGACAGACACTTAAGCCTAGGTTCGGGGACGATCTGGGCCTTGGCATTCTCGCCCGACAACAGGTTCCTGGCCGGGTACGGGAACGCGAGCGTCGACGCGGAGTTCGCATGTTTGTTGACGATATGGGACATGCGAACTGGCGCGATCGTCCATTCGATCAATGCGTGCCCGGCGTTTGGTGTCGCGGTCTCCGGGACGATTGCGTTCTCGCCCGACAGTAAGAGTGTGGCAAGTGCCGGGTGCGGGACAGGGTGGGCCTGATCTCGGATTCGGCGGCAGGCATGCACCAAGGCTCGAAGGTGGTCAACTACGTCAAGCTCTGGAACGTCGCGACAGGGGCCCTGCTGTGGACTTCGGCAGAGGGTGACCTTGGCCATGTGAATTCACTGGTGTTCTCACCGGATGGGACGTCGATTTACTGTTGCGACGATTCGGCCACCAGCCGCATCGACGCCACGGACCGGACAGACGCGGCAAGACTTGATGAAAGTCGCCGATGGACCGCGGAAGTAGGTCGAAGGCCCCGCCCCAATAATCAATGACCCAACACACGGCTAGCGTGGTCGCCGGACAGACCCGGCTCCTCGGGGATTTGTAGGAGGAAGCTGCGTCTGCCGATCCAGGTTCTCGCGATTTATCAGGCCGTGGAAAATAATGAAAGCCTCGTTGCGAATAGGAACAGAGATACGCCCTAGTCCGATCGGGTCAGGTGCGTGACTCGTGTTCTCCAACGAGATTGGCCATGACTGTTCCGCGCTTTTCGATATCGACGTTGATGGCCGTGGTGCTCGTTGCCGCGCTGAATCTCGCGGCGAGCGACATCGTCTACGGACCGGCCGACATGGCGTGGCCCGACCTGATCAACTTCGGCGCACGACCTATGGCAAGCATCCTGGCGATTGGACTGCTGTCCTTGCTGCTTAACCTATCGCACCAATCCGGCGGACGGCAGTATCTGATTGGGTTCGAGGTGTTTGGCGTGGCGGCTTTGTTTTTCTACATCGTCAGCGCCCGGATTTTTACACTCCAGATTCACGAGGGTGCCGGCGATTTGCTGAAGCCGTACGTTTCCACCGCAACGCCTCTCTTTCCATGGTCTCTGACCGCGATGTTTTTGCTCCCGCAGTTGTCGATCGCCCTGATTGGCGGTTGGTTCAATACGCGATATCGTCTCACCCTTCGGATCGAGCGGCGTCAGATCGGAGCCGCCGAGCCAGCATAGATTCTCACTTCGCATACGTCGTTCCGCCCTGGGTGATGTTTACGTGGCATGCGGGCAGTGTCGACTCGCCACACCCAGCCGAGTACAATCGGTGTCCGTTCGAGTGATCCGATGCGCGTCTGGAGCCACTCCTGATCGATGTCGCGATCAAGCCCGACAAGAATCTCTCAACCCCCAATCGTTGGCGAACTGCACGAGTGGAGGCTTACGAAATGACGAGCTGGCTGTATGCGGGCCTATTCTTAATACTGCTGTTTGCCTGGCCAGCCTTCTTGGCTGAGACGCTGACCAGTCATCAGTTGGCAATGGTAGCCGTCCTGAATGCGGCTGTCGCCATATTCGTAATGTATCAATGTTCGTCGATAGAACTTTCGTTCTTTCGAGGTCTTGACATCATCGCGGCAAGGTCGATGTCGGGGTGTGCGAATATCACGCTGATCTACCTTCCTCCGCTTCTCGCCGTGGTCTATCTGATCGCGGTCTTTCAGTGCATCATCTCCTTGTTCCGCGGGCGGGCGTATTCTCAGGATCGTTGGATCCGTTTGGTGATGGTCGTTTCTCGGCAATGAATCAGCGCCCGTGCGGCCGGCTGAGCCTGCCTGACAATTCGTTCAGGCACTCCGACGGCGACCCTTCACATGCCCTGAGACCCACACCGAACAAAGCGATTTTTTTGACACTTCTCGCTGAACACCACCACGAAACTCGTCACACGTCGAGCAATTGCCGCAGGGTGAGCTGGCCCGCATACCAACCCGAAGCGCAAGCGAGGGCGCTGCCTTCGTGCCACAAGAGACTTGCGGCATCCCTCGCTCGCGCTTCGGGTTAGTGTGGCCGTTCCCACTCGTTCTGGTGGTGTTCAGCGAGAAGTCTCATTTTTTTTCGGGCCGCGTGTCGGACGAGCACGTCCTTTAGCAATCTCCTCACAGACGGGGACCGACACGCAACTGACTGAATGAGATCAGGCGTCTTGATCGATCCGGACTTGACACCGAGTCGACCGGAACCTTCGCGGGAGCCGCCTGAGCTTGTCGGTCAAACCCAGTGTTCCCACCTTTTCGAGCCGCGCCATGCGGGGATGGTGTTGCCCTGTCTTAGGGCTGCCCCGCGATTTTTCTTGCTGAACCGGTGTGCCTGACTCGGCTCGGCCCCTTTCATCCGTTGGGGACGGCATGCGAGTCATCGGTTCCGAAGTTGTTCCACGTACTCGCGTGGCGGGATCGTGATGGCACGCGACTATGAACCAGACCTCTTTTTTTACAGAGAGACGACCCCATGACCATGTTCAATCGATCCAAGCGAAATCGTAGCGTTCGCCCGGTCTTGCAATCGTTGGAAGGCCGCGAGCTGCTCAATGCGGCGATGCCACATGTCGTGCACGACGTGCGCGTTCCCGCACACGTCTTTGACGCGAAACAGCAGCACAATCAGAAATCCAAGGGCCCGAGCGTCACGGTCCTCAATCAAATCAGCAACGAGGGGATTCTCTTCACCAATTTCAACGGCCCGAACGCGGGCACCAACGCCGGTGCCGGCACGAACATGAACGGCATCTCGAACTCGGGCACCTCCGTCGGGTTCGACATCGACAACAACGGGAACTTCGATAACTTCACCGTCAATCCTCTGAAGTCCAGGACGGTCAATGAACTGAACATCAACGGATCGACGACCGCCATGGCCTTTGCGGTCAACTCGTCCGGCACCGTGGTGGGCACTGATGGCAATGGCAATGCGTTCTACACCAATAGAGGCAAGGTGAAGACGTTTATCCCGACCGGCGGAATGTCGGCGGTCGCCTTGGGTATCAACGACAACGGAACGATCGTCGGCCAGTACGTCACCTCGACCGCGACGCCGGGCTTCATCCGGGTTAATAACCATACGACCCTCACGATCAACGCTCCTTCCGGACCCAACGTCGTTAACGCTCAGGGCATCAACAACCACGGCCTCGTCGTCGGCTTCTATGAAGGCACCGACGGCAACGTCCACGGCTTCATGGCGAACGAGAAGTCCGCGAAGAACGGGCACCCTCACCGGCACCGCGATCGCGGACCCAACGATCCCGACCGTTCCGGGTGAACCTGGTGCCACGTTCGTGTTCTCGCAGATCCTCGGGATCAACGACAAGGGTATCGCCGTCGGCTACTACGGCGACTCGACCCTCAGCCAGCACGGCTTCATCTACAACACCCATACCGGGGTGTACACCTTCCTGGATGATCCCAGCGAGGCGTTCGACAACGGCGTGGAGGTCACCCAGATCACGGGGATCACCAACTCGGGCGAGATCACCGGGTTCTACTCCGACGCCAACGGGGTCTTCCACGGCTTCGTCGCCAAAGCCTGAGCGACCGTTCGCAGACAGATGATTGGAGATTCCGTTCGTATGGCCCGAGGGTCGCTGGAGGCGCGAAGTGCTCCGGTGGCCCCGGGCTCTGTGCTCGCCGAATGCGGTCGACGGAATCCGCAGGTGATCTGTGTCCGGCCGAAAGGCCGACACGGTTTTCTCATCGAGCCGGCTAGCGTACTTCCCGCGGCGTCTGCCGGCTCCTGGCCCGCTCGAGCAGCGCGGCAAAGCCGGGGTGGTCGCGAATCGAGTCCAGCTCGGAATCGTCTGCCAAGCGGTTTGGGTCCGAAGGTCCGCTTTCGATCGCACGGGCCAACGCGGCAACGGCGCGGTCCTTGCAGCGCTGGTGCAAGTCCAAGCGATCTCCCCCCTTCAGTCTGGTCGATCGGCCGTTCTCCAAGTACGGGACGCACGCCGCGAGCGCAGCGGCGAGGTGGTACTGTTCTTCTGAGTCACCCTCCTCGAACGTGCAGAGCGTCTCGGCCGTCGCGACCAGCTCAAGATCACGGCCGAGTTCCGCCATACGCTTGGCGCGGAACCTGAGCAGCCGGATGGCCACGTCGGGCGGCTGCGAGCGCGCGACGGACAGATCCTCGATGACTTTCGGAGCGGCTGCGCAGAAGGAGACTTGCTGCTTGAGCACCCTCATGTGGGTGATATTTGAAGGCTGGCCGTCCCTCGAGCTTGCCCTCGCGATCGAGCCGCTGCAAGCGGTCGAGGGCCTGGCGGAAAACTTCCTCAGCTCGCGCGAAGTGTTCCTCATTCCGCTCCAGCCGTCCCAGGTGGTAGTGTGCGTGGACAAGCCAGACCTGGGCCTCGCGGTCCTCGGGATCGGCTTCGACCAGCTCCTGGTGCAGGAGCACCGCTTCGACTAACAGCGGCCGCGCCTCGCCGAGTTCGTGCAGATCGATCAAGAAAGATGCCAAGTCGAGCAGCGGGTGGGCCAGATGGGTCTTGTAGCCGATGTTCTTTGGCTCGGCCGCCCAGAGCGCTCGGGCGATCGCGATCGCTTGCCGATAGGCGACTCCCGCTTCGGCGAACTCCCTGCTGTTCCGTCGGATACGAGCCAGGCGCAGGTAGCTCGACCCCAGCATATCCCTGGCCGGGGCACTTTTCGGCTCGTCGTCAACCCAGCGCTTCGCCAGTTCCTGCATCGTCTGGAAACATTCCTTGGCTTCGGCCACGTCGCCGGCGGCATCAAGGGCCCGACCCAGCCGCTGGTAAGTCTCAGCCAAGCCGAGTCGCGCGCCGGCGCGCGTCGGCTCGGCCGCCATGATCGCTTTCGCCTGCTCCAGGGCGCTGCGGAAAGGAATCGTGGCCTCACGGGCGAGTTCATCCCGCAAAATCAGCTCGCCGAGCCCGAGGTAGGCGTCGCGCAGGCATTCGGCGACGGCGAGGTTGCCGCGATCCGAGGCGGCCAAGTCTTCCCCCAGAAGGCGGGCCCTGTTGAGCTGAAGCCGCGCATCGTCCACTCGGCCGACCTGGCGCAGGATCTCGCCCAGCTTCTGGTGGGCCACCGCCAGGTAGAGGTCGGGGGCTGAGGCGCCGGCGCTGCCCGCGATTTTGTCCAGTCCCTGGATCGCCGTTGTGAGGAGGTCCCGTCGGATCGACCGCGTCGCGGCAGAATCCCCCAACTTTTCCTGGACGTCGGAAACCAAGCGGCTGTAAGCATCGATCGCCAGCTTGCCCCGGTCGACGGCCGCTAGCTCGGCCACCTGCGTCCGCTGCAACATGCTCTTGAGCCTGGCGTTGTAGTACAGGACCCCACCCAGCAGGACGCCGACGGCCACGACAACGACGGCCAGCGCCGCCGCCAAGGCCGGCCGCCTTCGTACCCATTTCCAGGCGCGCTCCCAGGCCGGTGCGGGGTGAGCCAGGATCGACTCGCCCGCTCGATAGCGGCGCAGGTCCTCGGCGAGGGCCTCGGCCGTGGCATAACGCCGGCCCGGAACCTTTTCCAGGCACTTCAGGCAGATGGTCTCGATGTCGCGCGGCAGACCCGGCTGGATTCGCGACGGCGGAACCGGCTCGGACGCCTTGACCTGAGCCAGCGTCTCAAGAGCCGTCGCCCCGCGGAACGGCGGGAAGCCCACCAGGAGCTTGTACAGAATCGCCCCCAGGGCATAAATGTCGCTCGTGGCCCCGACCAGGTTCGAATCGACCCTCGGCCTGTTCTGGGGCCATGTAGCTGGGCGAGCCGACGACCGTGTGGGTCCGGGTCAGTTCACTGTCGGAGTCGAGGACCTTGGCCAGGCCGAAGTCGGCCACCTTGGGAGACCCATGCAGGTCGAGCAGAGACATTGGCCGGCTTGAGGTCCCGGTGGACGATCCCTTTGCCATGCGCCTCGGCGATGGCCCGAGCCAGGTCCTCGACCAGCCTTGCCGCGTCCGCGGGCGGTCGCGGCGTGCCGTCAAGTACCCGATCGAGACTGCCGCCGGAAACGTATTCCAGCTCGAGGAACGGCAGGCCGCCGGCTTCGCCCACGTGGTAGATCTGCACGATGCCGGGGTGCCGCAGGCGGGCGACCGCCTCGGCCTCGGCCCGGAACCGCGCCACGGCCGTCGACCCGCCATGCAAACTGGCCAGGATCATTTTGAGTGCGCAGGGGCGGTTGAGCGCCAGGTTGCGTGCCAGGTAGACAACGCCCATGCCGCCGCGGCCCAGCTCGCCGAGGATCTCATAGCCGGCCGACCTCAGCGACTTGAGCGCGATGGGGTCGAGATCCGCCCGCGGGAGTTTCGTCCCGAACTGAGTCTCCTCCGGGGAAATCACCGCGTTGCCCGTCCCCGAGGAGAGCGGCGTGTCCCAGCGGCCGAATCGCGCGAACACGGCGGCGATAACCTCGGGGTACTCGAGGGAACCGATCGTGGTAGGCGTTGACGTCCGGCGTTTCGCCCTGGTCGACGCGGAACTCCAGTTCGAGGGTCAGCAGGTCGTGGAATAGCCGCGCTCGCGCCGATGGTGGGGCGTCATTCAAGACTGACGCCAGGTCGGGTCGCTCGCCCGCGCCAGGCTTCCTCGAACCGATCGCATTCCGCGTCGATCAGCATCAAGCTAGCCAGCGGCAACCCGCCGGGATCGGCGTCGGTGACGAAGCTCACTCGATGTTCTCCCGCCAGATCTCGCGGATCAGTTCAAGTTTGCGGTCGACCGTCCGTGCCGAAATGCCAAGCTGGCCGGCGATCTCCGCGGCGCTGTATCCTTCGAGTTTGCGCAGGGCGATGGTCCTGAGCTTCGCGTCGCCCAGTGCGTCGAGCAGGTGCTCCACGTCCTCGTTGAACTGGGCCGCCTCCTCAGGTGCCGGCTCCCTTCCCAGAACTTGCGCCATGCCCTCGTCGACAGCATCCGGGCCCATGATCGCCGACTCGCCGACCACCTGGCCGCCGCCCCGCTTCTGCCGAGTTTGTTCACGGATCCTCTGGATTGCCTTCCGCGCCGTGATGGTGGCTAGCAATCGCCACAGGTCGCCGCGGTCGTTCAACTGGGGAAACTGGCCGCGGCCGACCCGGTCGCAAAAGCTATGGAAGGCACTCAGCGCAATATCCTCCTCGTCGTAGTCGCGACGCGCATGACTCATGAGCCGAGTGCCCGCCAGCCCCACCAGGCGATGAAAGTAGCGGTCCCAAAGCCGCTCGATGTCGGCGGCTTCCCCGGCTTTTAGTCCCTCCAACCAGCGCGAGATCGAGCCTTCGTCGTCGGACACGTGGGAGTCCTCCAGGCTGGAATCCAAGTTGATTGGGTTTCATACAAACTAACCGGATCGGACCCTCCTTGTCACATGAAAATCGGGCGGCGATTCCTAATCGGCAACTCCCAGTGCATCGGCTGCCTGACTGAACGCCTCCCGGATTGACTTGGCCCTCGAAGTTCCGCCTCAGGCTGGACTTTTGTGGCTGCCTCTTCAAGGCGCAAACACAAAGCTACAACGTCAACGAGGCTGGACCTGATCGCTTCCCAAGTGTTTAATACTTCTTGAGCACACGGTGATCTCGCGGACCGTCTCCGTCATCCCGGGAAGGTCGGGAACCATGCCGACAATGCGAAAGACCCGAGTTGGAGCCGCAGTTCTCGGCCTGAGCCTGGCCGGGATGTTTGCCCATGGTGCTGAGCCGATCGGTCGTGATGGACCAAAGTTCTTTCGCGAGCGAATCGAGCCGATCCTGGTGTCGGAATGCTATCGCTGCCATTCCGCCGAGGCGAAGAAGGTGCGTGGGAATCTCAAGCTCGACTCGCGCGCGGCGATGCTCAAGGGCGGCGAGACAGGCCCCGCACTGGTGCCGGGCAAGGCCGGCGAAAGCCTGATCGTCCAGGCGCTCAGGCATCAGGATGGACTGGAAATGCCACCACAAAAGCCGAGGCTGCCCGCCTCGGTTATCGCGGACTTCGAGACCTGGATCACGATCGGCGACCCGGGGCCGATGGCCGATGGCTCGGCCAAGACGGGTGATCTGCTCAACGAGGCGCGACGGCACTGGGCGTTTCAGCCACTCAAGAATCCAATCCCTCCAACTGCCAAGGATCGCTCCGGAGTGAAGAACCCGGTTGACGCCTTCGTCCTGGCCCGGCTCGCGGAGCGAGGATGGACTCACGCATCTCCCGCCAGCCGGACAGAATGGATTCGCCGGGTGACATTCGACCTGACCGGGTTGCCCGCGACGCCCGAGGAAGTTGAGGCGTACGAAGGCGACACCGATCCCAACGCGGACGAGCGGCTGGTCGATCGGTTGTTGAGCTCGCCACGGTACGGCGAACGGTGGGCCCAGCATTGGCTCGACGTCATCCGCTACGCCGAGACGGAGGGCTACGAATACGACCGGACTGTCCCTGACGCCTGGCGGTTCCGCGACTATGTGATCGATAGTTTGAACCGTGACAAACCGTTCGACCAGTTCCTGACCGAGCAGATCGCGGGCGACGAAATCGCGCCCAACGATCCCGAGTGCCAGACCGCGTCGATCTTTCACCGGCTCGGTCCAGTGCGTAGGAACGCGGGGAATCCTGAGATCGCTCTGAGCCGCAATGAAGTGCTCACAGAGCGGACCGACATCATCGGCTCGGCGTTTCTCGGCCTGACGATCGGTTGTGCCCGATGTCACAACCACAAGCTCGAACCCATTTCGCAGAAAGACTACTACCAATTCGAGGCCTACCTGTCCGCAACCGAGGAAAACAACATCAACCTTGCGCCTGAATCGGAGTTCAAGGCGTGGGAGACGAAGACCCGGACGCTCAAGACTGAGATCGCACGGCTCAAGAGGAAGGTGCGGGCCGCGAAAGAGCAGGAGAAGACGCGATTGGCGCAGGAAATCGAGGCTCTCGACGACGCGATGCCCGCGCCTCCAGCAGTGATCCCGGCGACCAAGAACGACCTCGTCAAGCGGACCAAGGTCCACGTGCTCAAGAGAGGTCTCTGGGAGAGCAAAGGAGAGCCTGTCGGCCCGCGTCCCCCGAGCATCCTTGTCTCGGACGTCGAACCCGAGCTGCCGGCCGACGTCAAGGATCCACGCACGCGACTTGCTCGATGGCTCGCGGCGCCCGAGCACCCTCTGACCGCTCGTGTCCTCGTCAATCGAATCTGGGCTTACCACTTTGGCGTGGGACTGGTGAAAACGGTCAATGACTTCGGCACTCACGGCGACCGTCCCAGTCACCCGGAGCTGCTCGACTGGCTGGCCACGACGCTGGTGCGGAATGGCTGGCGACTCAAGCCCCTCCACCGGATCATCGTGTTGAGCAACACGTATCGCCAGTCAGGACAGTCACCGATCGCGGTGGATGCCCGGCGTAGCGATCCCGAAAACCGCCTGCTTTGGCACTTCGGCCGACGCCGGCTGTCGGCCGAGGAAATCCGCGACGCCATGCTCGCCATCTCCGGGCGGTTGAACGTCAAAGCTGGCGGGCCGAGCGTCCTGGTGCGGGTCGACCCCGAGCTCGTCAAGCTGCTCTACAAACCCTCTCAATGGCAAGTCAGTCGGGCCAAGACCGATCACGACCGGCGTACCATCTATTTGTTCGCCAAGCGCAACCTGAGACTGCCGTTCATGGATACCTTCGACGCGCCGGCCTTGCAATCCAGTTGCTCCCGGCGTGAATCGAGTACACATGCACCGCAAGCCCTCGAGTTGCTCAACGGGCAGCTTGCGAACGACCTGGCCCTGTCTTTCGCGAGCCGGCTCCGCCAAGAATCGAAAGGCGAAATGGCTCCAGCGGTGGACCGAGCCTTCCGGCTGGCCCTGGGCCGAGCCCCCACGGATTCCGAGCGGACCTCTTCGCTGGCGTTCCTCCGCGACCAGCCGCTGGAGGATTTTGCCCTGGCGATCTTCAACCTGAACGGGTTTCTCTATGTCTGGTGAACCGCTACCTCGACCGCAACCGCATAGCCGGCCGACCCGCACGCGCAGGGAGTTCGTCCGGGACGCATTCGCCGGTTTCGGCGGACTGGCGCTGGCAACGATTCAGAACCAGGAACAGCTCCGCGCCGGAACCGGTCGCCGCGCTCGCCGAGAAACCAGCCCACTTCCCGGCCAAGGCGCGCTCGGTCATCTTCCTGTTCATGGCGGGCGGTCCCAGCCACATGGATACGTTCGATCCCAAGCCGCTCTTGAACAAGCTGGCCGGGCAGAAACGTCCCAAGGAATTCGGCGACGTCAAATATCAGCAAATCCAGAGCAATGCCAAGCTCCTGGGCACACACCGCACCTTTCAAAAGTACGGTGAGAGTGGCATCGAAGTTTCGGACCTCTTTCCTCGGATCGCGAGTTGCATTGACGATATCGCCGTGATCCGATCGTGCCACGGCGACATGGTTGTCCATTCGGCCGCGCAGTACGAGTTGTTCACGGGTCGGGTTGTGCCGGGGTTTCCCAGCATAGGATCGTGGCTCCTTTATGGCCTGGGTTCCGAGAGCGACTCGTTGCCGGCATACGTGGTGATGCCCGACCCGAAAGGGGCGCTCGAGGCCGGCCAGCCGATGTACGCCGCACGGCTTCTTGCCGGCCGTATATCAACCGACCATGTTCCGGCCCGGCCAGCGGCCCGTGATGAATCTCGAGCTGCCCCGGGGGACCACCAGCGAGCGCCGGCGGAAGACATTGCAGCTCATCCGCGAATTGAATGACGCCACGCTCGACCCGGCCGACGACGAGTTCGCGGCGCGGATCAATGCCTACGACTTGGCCTTCAAAATGCAGACCGAGGCCCCCGACGTCCTCGACTTGTCGCGTGAGCCGCAGGAAACACTCGATTTGTACGGTGTCGGTGTCGAGCCGACTCACGATTACGGCCGGCGTTGCCTGATGGCACGCAGGCTCGTCGAGCACGGTGTGCGGTTCGTCTGCGTCGTGTCCGGCGGAGGTCCCGGCAATATGCAGTGGGATGCGCACACAGACATCGACGAGAACCACACGCGCAAAGCCGCCGAGACCGACAAGCCGGTCGCCGGCCTGCTCAAGGACCTGAAACGGCGTGGCTTGCTCGACAGCACCCTTGTCCTGTGGGGAGGGGAGTTCGGCCGCTCACCCGAGGCCGAGTCCAGCAGGGGGCGCGACCACCACAATATCGGCTTCACGATGTGGATGGCCGGCGGCGGCATCAAGGGAGGCCAGGTCGTCGGCGCCACCGACGCGATCGGCCTCCGCGCGATTGAAAAGCCGTATCACTTCCGCGATATTCACACCACGATCCTGAACCAGCTCGGCCTGGACCAGCATCGGCTGACCTATCCGCATCTCGGACGCAACGAGCGGCTGACGTTCGTTGAGGGCAAGGTGATCAGTGAGATCGTCTGAAGCCCAAGGAATCGTAGCGAGTAGAACGGAATTCATTCCGTTTCGCTCTGACGATCGTATTCCTCGGTCGGGTCTGGACGAAGAAACGGAATGAATTCCGTTCTACGAGGAAAGCGACCGAGCAGCTTATCGGCTCCCACGAGTTACAACCCGATCAACGCCGCATGTAGCCTGGCCGCATCCAGGCTCTCCACAGCGGCTAGCCGTCGATCTTGTGCCCCGAGGTCCTTCCCCTGGGCGTCGAGGTCGGCCTTTACGTTCTTCTTAGCTCGGACGGTATCGGGGTGGTTTTCGCCGAGCAGGCGGCGAAGGATCCCGAGCGACTTCTCATAGAGGGGCTGGGCTACGGCGTACTTCCCTTGATGGGCGAGGTCGGTTGCCACGTTCTCGTAACTGACAGCCGAGTCGGGGTGGTCGTCGCTGAGCAGGCGGCGCCGGATCTCCAAGGCTTTCTCCACCAACGGCTGGGCCTGGGCGTACTTCCCCTGAGCGTCGAGGTTGGCTGCTAGGTTGTTGTAACTGGACGCGGTGTGAGGGTGGTCGTCGGTGAGCCGACGGCGGTAGATTGCGAGGGCTTTCTCGAAGAGCGGCTGGGCCTGGGCATACTTCCCCTGGGCGTAGAGGTTGACCGCCACGCTGTTGTAGCATTGAGCGGTGTCGAGGTGGTCGTCAGAGAGCAGCCGGCGGTGGATCTGCAGCGCCTTCTCGAACAGCGGCTGGGCCTGGGGGTACTTCCCCTGGGCGTACAAAGTGACCGCGAGCGAGTTGTAACTTCGCGCGGTGAGGGGGTGGTCGTCGCCGAGCTGGCGGCGGTTAATCTCCAGCGCCTTCTTGCACAGCGCCTCGGCCTCGGCAGGTTTTCCCTGAGCGTTAAGGTTGGCGGCCAGGCTGTTGTAGCTGGCGGCCGTGTCGCGGTGGTCGTTGGTGAGCAGCCGTCGGCGGATTTCCAGCGCCTTCTCGAACAGTGGCTGGGCCTGGGTGTACTTCCCCTGGGCGTTGAGGTTGGCCGCCAGCTTGCTATAGCTGGTGGCCGTGTCGGGGTGGTCATCGGTGAGTAGCCGCCGGCGAATTTCTAGTGCCTTCTCAAACAGCGGCTGGGCCTGGTTGTACTTCCCCTGGGTGTTGAGGTTGGCTGCCACGTTATTGTAGCTGGTGGCCGTGTCGCGGTGATCGTCGGTGAGCAGCCGCCGGCGGATTTCTAGGGCCTTCTCGAACAGCGGCTGGGCCTCGGCGTATTTTCCCTGGACGTTGAAATTGAGAGCTTGCTCATTGATGGTATCGGCCGATTGGTTTTCGACTCGATCTTCGTTCGGCATCGGGGCCTGAGTTCGCGTCCGCGCGGCGACTAGATCGTCGGCCCTCACGATCGCTTCGTCCCAGCGATCGGCCTTCAGCGCCGCCTCGATGGCCTTGCCGAGATCTTCCGTCTGCCTTGCGTCGTCGCCTGTCAACGTTCGCGATCCCTGCGATTGGCGGGGCGCTTTTTTCGGGGACGTGGTGTGGGCTGTCGTGGGCGAACCTGGGATTGCGATCCCAAAGCCAATCAACAGCCCCAATCGGAACACGATGTGAAGTGCTTTCATGTTGGGCCTTATCCTGTCTTGGACGATTGGAGTGGTAAAGAACAGATCGGGATCAATCCGGGTCACCGGCCAGCACGAACGCGGCCCAGAAATGCGGCGGTTCGTATGGCCGGTCGTTGTCACCGCCGGCGGGGATTATCGAGGCGGCGACCTCGGCTGACTGGCGGGCCTTGGTTCCTTTACCTCGCTCGACGCCGCCCGATTGCTCGGCGGTCAGGCGCCAGCGACTTCCGACCGGCGCAGGCCGCGCAGCCAGGTCTTCGCCTCGCGGAGGGCCTCCGCCTTGGGCATCGGAGCGGTGAGCCCGGTGCGCCGGCCCAGCAGGTTGGCATAGAACCGCTGCATCAAGAGGGCCGTCGCCGTGTCGTCGACCTTCCAGAGCGACAGGCAGACGCTCCGCGTCCCCGACATCAAGAGGGCCTGGGTGAACCCCACAAATCCCTCGCCGCCAGCATCACGGCCCAGGCGCCGTCTCGCAGGCCGAAAGCGTTACCAGCTCGGCCTTCAGTTCCCAGCCGCGCTGGATCTCGCGGACCAACAGCCGGCCGTCGAAGACCGGCTTCTGGTGCAGCACCTGCTCGAGCGGATCGGGCAAGCCGGTCTGGGTCAGGATCACCGCCGAGCGGATCGGGAATAGCCTCGTCGATCACGCCGTGCGTCGCCAGGTGGATGAAGCCGAACCGGCCCAGCTCGCCCGAGGCGGCCAGGCGGTCCAGCTCTGGCTCGCTGGCGTCGGCTCCGAGCAGGATTCGGGTCGGCCGATCGTCCGATTGGAAGAGCCGGGCGAGTGCCTCGACCTCATACCGCGTGCCCGGCAAGGGGGCGAAGTCCTCGTCGCCGCCCCGCGCCGCCACCAGCACCTTGTTCATCGCTCGATTCGCGGCGATCGCTTCCCGTGCCGGCCGCGGGTCGATGACCACGCCGAGCTTGCCGGGCGCCAGATCGCGCCGGGACGAATGGCCCTCTCTCCAGATCTCGACGGCGATCGGCTTGTCGCCTTCGGTCACGGTCTTGAGGTCATCCTTCTTGTTGAGCGCCTGCCGTTGTAGGCCAGCAAGACATCGCCCGGTTTGAGGCCATGGGTCGCGGCGTTGGAGCCGGGCGTCACCACGTTGACCAGCAGGCCATGGTCGGGCAGCGGCTTGGGCTCGCTCGACGTGACGGGGCGCTCGTAGACCGGGTCGCCAAGAGCGAGCAAACCGGCATGGCGATCTGGCCGGGGCTGCTCTCGCAGGTACTTGAACACGGTGGCCGATGGTGCATAGCTCACAGTTCGGGTGTCGTCCCGGCGCGAGCAGGGCCTCGATCGGGATGCCTGCCATGGCCCGCGAGGGTAGGACGATCAGCCTGCGCGCCGGCGGCTGGCCGTCCGACGAGGCACCCAGGGCCTTGGCCAAGCGGCTCGATGCGCTGGGCTGCGTAATCTCTCGACCAGGGGCCGCAGATCGGCCGCGCCGGCGCCGGGCCGGCGCCGCAGCTCCGTTCGGACTCGGTCTGCGAGCCCGGTGTCGTCTTTGGTCCACAGCCCGTCCGGGACCGGTCCCGGCGATCGGGATCCAGGCCGGGATGCCCCGGGAGCGGACGACCACGCCCCAGTGCTCGCCGTCGGGGTCGGCCGCGTTCGGTCCCGCAGGCGGGATGTCGACCCAGGCGACCAGGGCGGCATCGGCGGGCAGCGCGGCCTGGATTTCGTTCAGCCTGGCGACCTCGCCCGCCAGCTCGTCGTGATCCCGGACGAGCTTGGTCTGGAACTCGCCCAGAGCGATGCTGGCCAGCTCGCGCTGGTGCTTCAAATCCTCAAACCGCTTGGCCCGCTCGGTCTGGTCGAGGTCCTTGGGGGTGGCTTCCACCAGCTTGTCGAGCCGTTCCAGCGCGGCGGTCAATTCGCGGAGCCGGGCACGCTCGGCGGGTGCGAGCCGCTGGTCCTGGCGGGCGGCCAGCTCGTCGAGCAGGCCGCGGCCCAGGTCTTCCTCGAGCGATTGCCACGCCTCGAGCCGGCTGACCGAGCCGGGCCAGCACGGCGGCCAGGGCGGGTCGCACTGACTCCTTGTATCCCGGCGCGGTCCAGGCCGGTGAAGGCGACCCGGAGCCGGGCCTTATCCAGGCTCTTGACCGCGCGCAGCCATCGGTCTCGCGCCTCGACGTATTTCCCCTGGGCGTTGAGGTTGGACGCCAGGTTGTTGTAGCTCTTGGCGGTGTCAGGGTGGTCGTCGGTGAGCAGGCGTGCGGCGGATCTCCAGCGCCTTCTCGTGCAGCGGCTGGGCCTGGGCGTACTTCCCCTGGGCGTCAAGGTTGGACGCCAGGTTAGTGTAGCTTTGGGCGGTGTCGGGGTGGTCGTCGGTGAGCAGGCGGCGGCGGATCTCCAGAGCCTTCTGAAAGAGCGGCTGGGCCTGGGCGTACTTCCCCTGGGCGTTGAGGTTGCCCGCCAGGTTGTTGTAGCTGAGGGCGGTGTCGGGGTGGTCGTCGGTGAGCAGGCGGCGGCGGATCTCCAGCGCCTTCTCGTACAGCGGCTGCGCCTGGGCGTACTTCCCCTGGGCGACGAGGTTGAGCGCCAGGTTCGTTGTAGCCGGAGGCGGTGTCGGGGTGGTCGTCGGTGAGCAGGCGGCGGCGGATCTCCAGCGCCTTCTCATACAGTGGCTGGGCCTGGGCGTACTTCCCCTGGGCGTTAAGGTTGAACGCCAGGTTGTTGTAGCTGACGGCGGTTTCGGGGTGGTCGTCAGTGAGCAGGCGGCGGCGGATCTCCAGAGCCTTCTCGTACAGCGGCTGGGCCGCGGCGTACTTCCCCTGGGCGTAGAGGTTGTACGCCACGTTGTTGAAACTGGTGGCGGTTTCGGGGTGGTCGTCGGTGAGCAGGCGGCGGTTGATCTCCAGGGCCTTCTCAACCAGCGGCTGCGCCTGGGCGTACTTCCCCTGGTCTTTGAGGTTGTACGCCACGTTGTTGTAGCCTTGGGCGGTGTTCGGGTGGTCGTCGGTGAGCAGGCGGCGGCGGATCTCCAGCGCCTTCTCAAGCAGCGGCTGGGCCTGGGCGTACTTCCCCTGGGCGACGAGGTTGGCCGCCACGTTGTTGTAGCTTTCGGCGGTGTCGGGGTGGTCGTCGGTGAGCAGGCGGCGGCGGATCTCCAGCGCCTTCTCGTAGAGCGCGCTGGGCCTGGGCGTACTTTCCCTGGGCGTAGAGGGCTTCCCCTTGCGCATTCATGGTCTTGGCCGATTGGTAGGCGACTCGATCCTCCGGCGGCATCGGGGCCACCCGGCGCAACGTCTTGAGAAACCACTCCGCGTTCACCGTCTCGAAGTGCTTCGGCCCCTGGACCCGCGTCCGCAAGGCGAGCAGTTCCTCGGCCCGCGCGATCGCCTCGTCCCAGCGATCGGCCTTCATGGCCGCCGCGATGGCCTTGTCCAGCTCCTCCGCCTGCTTGGCGTCGTCGCCGGTGAGCTTCGTAATCCCTGCGGTTGGGGCGGAGCTTCCTTCGGCGACATGGTCTGGGCTATCGCGGGCGAGCCCGGGATTACGATCCCGAACCCGATCAGCATTCCCAACCGGAACACGACGCGAAGAGCTTTCATGATGGGCCTCATCTTGTGTTGGACGTTCGGTGTCGTGAGGAAAGGATCGGGGATCAATCCGGGTCGCCGGCCAGCACGAACGCGGCCCAGAAATGCGGCGGCTCGTACGGATGGTCGTTGTCACCGCCGGCGGGGAGCGTCGCGGCGACCTCGCCCGACTGGCGGGCCTTGGTTCCTTTGCCTCGCTCGACGCCGCCCGATTGCTCGGCGGTCAGGGCCAGGACTTCCGATCGGCGCAGCCCGCGCAGCCAGGTCTTTGCCTCGCGGAGGGCTTCCGCCTTGGGCATCGGAGCGGTGAGCCCGGGGCGTCGGCCCAGCAGGTTGGCATAAAACCGCTGCATCAAGAGGGCCGTCGCCGTGTCGTCGACCTTCCAGAGCGACAGGCAGACGCTCCGCGTGCCCGACATCAAGAGCGCCTGGGTGAACCCCACGAACCCCTCGCCGCCGGCATCGCGGCCCAGGGCCGTCTCGCACGCCGACAGCGTCACCAGCTCGGCCTTCAGCTCCCAGCCGTGCTGAATCTCGCGGACCAAGAGCCGGCCGTCGAAGACCGGCTTCTTTTGCAGCACCTGCTCGAGCGGGTCGGGCAAGCCGGTCTGGGTCAGGATCACCGCCGAGCGGATGGGAACATCCTCGTCGATCACGCCGTGCGTCGCCAGATGGATGAATCCGAACCGACCCAGCTCGCCCGAGGCGGCCAGGCGGTCCAGCTCTGGCTCGCTCGCGTCGGCACCGAGCAGGATTCGCGTCGGCCGGTCGTCGGATTGGAAGAGCCGGGCGAGCGCCTCGACCTCGTATCGCGTGCCCGGCAAGGGTCGAAATCCTCGCCGCCTCCCCGCGCCGCTACCAGCACCTTGTTCATCGCCGCGATTCGCGGCGATCGCTTCCGGTGCCGGCCGCGGGTCGATGACACGCTCCCAGCTTGCCGGGGGCCAGATCGCGCCGGGACGACCGGCCCTCTCTCCAGACCTCGATGGCGATCGGCTTGTCGCCCTCGGCAACGACCTTGAGGTCGTCCTTCTTGTTCAGAGCGATCCCGTTGTAGGCCAGCAAGACATCGCCCGGGTTTCAGGCCGTGGGTCGCGGCGTTGGAGCCGGGTATGACCACGTTGACCAGCAGGCCGTGGTCGGGCAGCGGCTTGGGTTCGCTCGATGCGTCGGGACGCTCGTAGACCGGGTCGCCCAGAGCCAGCAATCCGGCATGGCGATCCGGCCGGGGCTGCTCGCGCAGGTACTTGAACACGGTGGCCGAGGGGGCATAGCTCACAATTCGGGTGTCGTCCTGGGCGAGCAGCGCCTCGATCGGGATGCCCGCCATGGCCCGAGAAGGGAGGACGATCAGCCTGCGGGCCGGCGGCAGGCCGTCGGCCGAGGCGCCCAGGGCCTTGGCCAGCGGCTCGATGCGCTGGGTGCGTAATTTCTCGACCAGGGGCCGCAGGTCCGGCCGGCCGACGCCGGGCCGTTTCCGCAGCTCCGTTCGGACCCGGTCCGCGAGCCTCGTGTCGTCTTTGGTCCACAGCCCGTCCGGACCGGTCCCCGCGATCGGGATCCAGGCCGGGATGCCCCGGGAGCGGACGACCACGCCCCAGTGCTCGCCGTCGGGGTCGGCCGCGTTCGGTCCCGCGGGTGGGATGTCGACCCAGGCGACCAGGGCGGCATCGGCGGGCAGCGCGGCCTGGATTTCGTTCAGCTTGGCGACCTCGCCCGCCAGTGCTTCGTGATCCTGGACGAGCTTGGTCTGGAACTCACCCAGGGCGATGCTGGCCAGCTCGCGCTGGTGCTTCAAATCCTCGAATCGCTTGGCCCGCTCGGCCTGGTCGAGGTCCTTGGGCGTGGTTTCCACCAGCTTGTCGAGCCGTTCCAGCTCCGCAATCAATTCGCGGAGTCGGGCTCGCTCGGCGGGTGTCGAGCCGCTGGTCCTGGCGGGCGGCCAGCTCGTCGAGCAGGCCGCGGCCCAGGTCTTCCTCCAGCGACTGCCACGCCTCGGCCGGCTGACCGAGCCGGGCCAGCACGGCGGCCAGGGCCGGGCGCGGTGACTCCTTGGTCCCGCTGGCGCGTTCCAGGCCGGTGAAGGCGACCCGGAGCCTGGCCTTGTCCAGGCTCTTGACCGCTCGCAGCCATTGGTCGCGCGCTTCGAGGTACTTCCCCTGGGCGTTGAGGTTGGCCGCCAGGTTGTTGTAGCTGAGGGCGGTGTCGGGGTGGTCGTCGGTGAGCAGGCGGCGGCGGATCTCCAGCGCCTTCTCGAACAGCGGCTGGGCCTCGGGCGTACTTCCCCTGGGCGTTGAGGTTGTACGCCAGGTTGTTGTAGCTGTCGGCGGTGTGGGGGTGGTCGTCGGTGAGCAGGCGGCGGCGGATCTCCAGCGCCTTCTCGAACAGCGGCTGGGCCTGGGCGTACTTCCCCTGGGCGTTGAGGTTGGCCGCCACGTTGTTGTAGCTTCGGCGGTGTGGGGGTGGTCGTCGGTGAGCAGGCGGCGGCGGATCTCCAGCGCCTTCTCGTACAGCGGCTGGGCCTGGGCGTACTTCCCCTGGGCGTTGAGGTTCGTCGCCACGTTGTTGTAGCTTTTGGCGGTGTCGGGGTGGTCGTCGGTGAGCAGGCGGCGGTAGATCTCCAGTGCCTTCTCGTAGCAGCGGCTGGGCCTGGGCGTACTTCCCCTGGGCAGTCGAGGTTCGTCGCCACGTTGTTGTAGCTTTCGGCGGTGTCGGGGTGGTCGTCGGTGAGCAGGCGGCGGCGGATCTCTGCGCCTTCTCGTACAGCGGCTGGGCCTGGGCGTACTTCCCCTGGGCGTTGAGGTTGTCCGCCAGGTTGTTGTAGCTGTTGGCGGTGTCGGGGTGGTCGTCGGTGAGCAGGCGGCGGCGGATCTCCAGTGCCTTCTCGTACAGCGGCTGGGCCTGGGCGTACTTCCCCTGGGACTTGAGGTTCACCGCCAGGTTGTTGTAGCTAGGGGCGGTGTCGGGGTGGTCGTCGGTGAGCAGGCGGCGGTTGATCTCCAGCGCCTTCTCGTATAGCGGCTGGGCCTGGGCGTACTTCCCCTGGGCGTTGAGGTTGGCCGCCACGTTGTTGTAGCTTGCGGCGGTGTCGGGGTGGTCGTCGGTGAGCAGGCGGCGGCGGATCTCCAGCGCCTTCTCGAACAGCGGCCTGGGCCTGGGCGTACTTCCCCTGGGCCTAGAGGGTCTCCGCTTGCTCGCTCATGGTATTGGCCGACTGGTAGGCGACTCGATCCTCGTGCGGCATCGGGGCCACCCGGCGCAACGTCTTGAGACGCCACTCCGCGTTCACCGTCTCGAAGTGCTTCGGCCCCTGGGCCCGCGCCCGCAAGGCGAGCAGTTCCTCGGCCCTCGCGATCGCCTCGTCCCAGCGATCGGCCTTCCGCGCCGCTTCGATGGCCTTGTCCAGCTCCTCCGCCCGCTTGGCGTCGTCGCCGGTCAGCTTTCGCAATCCCGGTGCCTGGGGCTGCGCTTCCTTCGGGGACGTGGTCTGGGCGGTCGTGGGCAAGCCCGGGATTCCGATCCCGAAGCCGATCAGCAGCCCGAACCGGAACACGATGCGAAGAGCTTTCATGATGGGCCTCATTCTGTGTCAGGCACTTCCTGTGGGCTCTTGACTTGAAAGGATATCGGTCTTCCCAGGCTTTTCGTTCCAGACAAGCTCACGAACCCCCTCACCCGGCCTTCGGCCAACCTCTCCCCGCGGGGCGAGGGAATCGAGAACAGCCCGGGATTTCACCGTCACGGCCCGGAGCGCCGGCTCGACCGGGAACGCTTCGAGGGTCACAGCATCGACGCCCGGCAGGCCGCGCAGCCAGCTCGCCAGCTTCGCGGCCGGTCCGCCGGAGTCGCGGGCCTTGACGCCTTTGCCCCGAGTGCCGGCGGGGTCGTCGGCCAGGAGGGGCTGAAGACCCTGGTCGTCGTCGCGCCAGACGATCCCAGGATCGCACGGCAGCTTCGCGGCCCACGCCATTGGCCCGATGCGCTTCTTCCACTCGCGATACGAGGGCAGCGGCTGGCGCGACACGACCAGCGCGAAGGCGTGCAGGCCGGCCCCCTCGCTCAGGCGGTACCGCTCGTCGCTCTTGGCGGGGGGCGGGTACTGCGGCTGTTGCTTCTTTGGGGGCGGCGTGTCCTCGTCGTCGGGGTCGCAGAGCTCGTCGGTGCCGTCGGGACGGAAGGCGATCAGGTAGGCATAGGCCGGCTCGGACAGCTCCGCACGCACGATCACCTCATCGTCCTCGTGGGCTCCGAACGAGCTCCGGCCCAAGGTCCCGGCGCGCTTCGGGTCGAAGTGCTTCGCATCGAGCTTGGGGAAATGGGGGATCTCGAACCGGGTCACCCGCAGGTCGGCCCGAGGTGGTTGAGCCGGCTCGGAATCCGCGGTTCCGTGGTTGCTCCGACCTGCGATCGCACGACCTGGGCCGTCTGGTAATGGTTGTAGCCGACCGCGGCCAGAACGCCCAGACCGGCACGAGCAAGACGAGCAGAACGGCGGCGGCCCCGAGCACCGGTGCGACCTGTCGCGTCAGCCGGTAGCGCCGCAACGCCAGCCGCAGCGCGTCGGCCGACGGAAACCGTGACTGAGGGTCGGCCGCCATGGCCTTCAGGCAGATCCGCTCCAGGGCACGTGGAACCCGTGGGTTGATCCGGCGGGGCGGGACGATCGGGGCGCCGCGGGCCTGCTCGAGAATCTCCCCGAGTCGTCTTGCCGCCACGGGGCGGCTGTCCGGTCAGCAGGTAGTACAGTACGCCCCCCAGCCCGAAGACGTCGGTCCGGGCGTCGATCGCGCTCGCCCTGGCCGCGGGCCTGCTCGGGGGCCATGTAGCGCGGAGAGCCGCTGACCTCCTGGAGGGCCTCGCTCGCGACCGGGACCGCCAGGCCGAAGTCGACCAGCCGCGGTAGGCCGTCGTCGCCCAGGATGATGTTTTGCGGCTTGATGTCGCGGTGCAGAAGCCCGCAGGCGTGGACTTCGGCCAGCCCCTCCGCGACCTGCTCGACCAGCCGGGCACTGCGCCGGAATGTCAGCCCGCTCGTCCGCCGTCAGCTCGGTCAGCGACCGGCCGGGAACGTATTCCACGACCAGGTCGATCTCGTCGCCCCGGCTCTCCACCCCGTAGCACGGCGCGACGAACGGGCTGCGGACCCGGCCAGAGCGCGGCCCTCGTTGAGCACCGCCTCGCGCCGGCCGGAGGAGGCGACACCGTGGTAACGCTTGAGCACGACCAGGCGTTGCAGGGCGCGGTCGCGAGCCAGGTAGGTCGTCGCCTGGCCCCCTTCTCCGAGTTTCCGGAGAAGTTCGTAGCCCTCGGGTTCGGCTGAGGAAGCCGGCTCCTCGAATCATCATGGGGCCGGTCACCTCCGGGTACGGTACGGTCACGGTGTGGGCGTGCGAAAACCTCCAGGACGGTGCCAGCCTGGTCGGGGAACCGGGCGAGGTAGGGGTCCGGGTCAGCGTGCCGGCCGTCGCGCTGCGTCAGCTCGATCTCGAGGGCCAGCAGCTCGCGGAAAGGCGGCGAGAGGGCTTCGGTTCACCCGCCAAGGCGAGCTCATCCTCAATCCGCCGTGGACGGCCGGCATTCCATTCGGCCTCGAACCGGTCGCAGGCCGCAATGATGCGCGCCAGGTCCTCCGGGGGAAGAGAGTCGTCGGCAGGCAGGTTCGGCGGGGACATGTTCGGGACTCCTTCGTCGAGGCCGGGCGGTTCACAATCCGAGAAAACCGTCCGTTTGACGGTTCCCATCGTACGGGAGGACCGCGCTGCGATCCAGACGCCCATTTTACTTAACACCTTGCCATTTCTATCATAAAAACGCCACGCACCGGTACATGGACCGTGGCTGAGCCGTGGACTGGCTGGGCCGGCGGCCTCGTCACGTTCATACAGGTTAACCGACAAACCGGCCGGGAATGCGCAAACCCGAAAATCAGAATTCAGGAGTCAGGAGTGAGAAGTTAGGAGAACACAATTCGAATCATTCCAACTCCTAACTTCACTCCTAACTCCTGAGAAACCGAGGCCCCCGTGGACGAGTCAGCCGGATCGGTGAGCCGATGGATCATCGACCTGAAGGCCGGCGACACACAGGCGTTACAGCCGCTGTGGGACCGCTACTACGCCACGCTGGTCGAGCGAGCCCGGGCGAAACTGCGCACGTTGCACAGCTCGACGGCCCTCAACGATGAGGAAGACCTGGCCCTGAGCGCATTCCAGTCATTGTTCCAGGGCGTTCGCGAGGGCCGGTTCCCACGGTTGGAGGATCGCGACGACCTCTGGCGACTACTGGTCCACCTGACCGCGTGTAAGGCCGTAGACCAACATCGTCCGGAAAACCGCCAGAAGCGCGGAGGCGGCAAGATCGTCAACGAGGCCGACATGATCGCGCCGTGGCTGACGACGAGGGCGATGGGAACCCGCTCGACCGGATCATCGGCTCCGAGCCGAGCCCGGAGTTCGCCGCGATGGTGGCCGAGGAGTACATCCGCCGGCTCGATGAACTGGAGGACGAAACCCTGCGCCGGATCGCCGAACTGAAGCTGGCATGCTACAGTAACGAGGAAATTCGCCAGCAGCTCGGATGCTCGCTGCGTACCGTGACACTCAGGCTCGAGCTGATCCGTAAGAAATGGCACAAGCGCAAGGACCCGTTATGAGCGCACCGTTGTATCTTGATGACATCGCCGTCGGACAGACCTTCGCGACGGGCACCGTCGAGGTCGAGATCGAACAGGTCAAGGCGTTCGCCGCTCAGTTCGACCCCCAACCCTTTCACCTCAACGAGGTGGCCGCCCGTTCGAGCATGTTCGGTGAGCTCGTCGCGAGCGGTTGGCACACGGTCGGCCTCACGATGCGACTCTGCGTCGATGGCGAACTCCAGATCGCCGGCGGCTTGATCGGCCTCGGGGTCGAGGAAATCCGGTGGCCACGACCGGTTCGACCAGGAGACGTTCTTCGAGTCACGAGCGAGGTGCTCGACGTGCGGCCTTCAAAATCGCTGCCTGACCGAGGCATCGTCAAAATGCGGAACACGACGTTGAACCAATTGGACGAGACGGTGATGACCCAGGTCGTCAACATCCTTGTGCCCCGGCGCCCGTCCTGAAACGAGAAGGATCTCTCTCGGAAATCAGATATGGATTCACATTTATTCCATCTGGTCGCCTATCGGCTGCCGTGGCTGCTCTGGCTGGTCGCAACGGTCCTCTGGTATATGCGGTTCGGCCGCGCGACGCCCGCGCGGGTGCTGGGCCGCTTGAGCGAGAATTGGTTCCCAGCGACGCTCATCATCGTCGTCTACTTGATGGCCGCTGGCCAGATCGGCGCGGATCTGGGTATCCCGATGCTGTTCCGAGATGATCCAGCGATCGGCTTCAACTGGAAAAGCCCAGCCCTCTGGGGGGCCTACAGCGCGACCGTGCTGATCGGCGAAGTCTGGTTCGTCATCTACCTTCTGGAATACCTCAACCACTACGACCGGCTCGATCCCGCCCGTCGACCGGCCGGCTGGGACCCCTTGACGCAATGGGCCGCACCATCTAAGCGACTCCGAAAGTTCCGCGACAGTCGATCGGCGCTGGCGTACCTGGCCGCGACCACTCCGCCGTTCCTGGGATTACTCATGCTGGTCGCCGCACTCCCCGCGGGGCTCCTCGGCGGTCCGAAGTATAGCCTCCAAAGGGCCTGCGTGGACACGCTGGAGTATGGTCTGGGCATTCTGCTGGGTGCGCTGACGATCGCGGCGACGATTCGCCGCCGGGTGGGGCCTTGCCCTGCGGGCCGCGGACGTCGGTTGGCTGCGCCGCGGGGTCATTCACACGATCATCGTCCTGCGGCCGAAGGATCTCACGCGAACTGCGAACCGTGCGATGGCGGCGGCCGTCGCGATGGCCTTTTGGACCTTCCTCGCGGTCGTGCTCGTCACGGGCGTGATCCTGATCAATTGGCGCATGATCGTCCCGAGCCTGGCTATCAGCATGCTGTTCTGTATGATCGCGGCCCTTTACGTCATCCTTGTCTCGCTGCGACGGAGCTTGCAGCTCCCGTTCTTCATCGCGCTTGTGGCCTTCATCGTCTGGTCGAACAGCGGCGCGTACAAATGCCGGCTATCTGGTATGGGAACCGTAAACGGGGTATCGCTCTACGCGAAGGAAAACCTCGTTCAGGCAAACCTTTCGTCGGTAGAGACTGCCGGCCCAGAGAAGGTACTCCTGGATAACATTGATGTCCTCAATGCCTGGAAAGCCAACCTCGGCGTCGATCAACCCAAGCTCGTCATTGTGGCGGTCACGGGAGGAGCTTATCGGTCCGGATTCTGGACCGCGGCCGTGCTTGACGAGCTCGATCGCCGAAGCCGCGCCAGTGCCGATTTGAAGGGGCTCACCGACCATATCCGCCTCATGACTGGTGCCTCCGGCGGCATGGTCGCGCCGCGTACTTTGTGGCACTTCGCGCACAGCCGAACACAAATCTCGTCGACCGAATGATCGCGGAGACGCGTCGCGATAGTCTGTCCCCTGTCATCCAACAGATGGTTCAGCAGCGACATTCCCATGATCGTCTGTCCAACAGCCTATCAAAAGGTCGATCGCGGAGTCGTTCTGGAGAACCAGTGGAAAACCCTGGCTCTTCCCTTCGCTCATCTCTATCAAGAGGAAAAACAAGGATGGCGTCCGTCGATCGTCGTGTCGCCGATGGTGATCGAATCGGGAGAGCGCATGCTGATCAGCAACCTGGATATGCGGCACCTTGTCCAGCCACACTCGGCTCGGGGCGAGCCCTACCTGCGCTCGGCACGCGAGTTTTTCCGGATGTTTCCGGAAGCTCAGCCGACCTTCGGTCTCCAGACCGCGATCCGACTCAGCGCCACCTTCCCCTACGTGTCTCCCGCCGTAAGCCTGCCGACCCACCCTCCTCGCCGGTTGGTGGATGCTGGCTACTACGATAACTACGGCGTGAATCTGGCAGTGGCCTGGGCCTACCAGTATCGCGACTGGATCCGCCACAATACCTCGGGACTCGCTCTGATTCAGATCTACGCCTTTCCGCGTAGCGGGACATCCGCCGACGAACGGGGCCCAGAGGAAGCTGACCCTGGCGATGCGCGACGTGGCTTTCAGTGGCTTTCCAGCCCGATCGAGGGAGCCCTCGGCGCTCGCAACTGGAGCATGCTCTACCGCAACGACGAGCAGCTACGCCTCCTCGATGACACATTCAACTCGCCCGACAACAAGGTCCGTGCGTTCGAGACGTTCTCGTTCGAGTACCCCGGCGGCGCGGCGATGAACTGGATGATCACTCAAGACGACATCGACGACATGCGACGGAGCATCGCTGGCAATGCCGCGGACAATCGCGGCGAGCCGTCCAAGAACGACGAAGAAATGCGACGGCTTGTCGAGTGGTGGAACAACCGGCCAACCGCGATCCGCCAGCATCGAACGATCTCGGCTCCAGATCAACCCCAGGGTATCCGGTTCAAACCTTCGCTTGTCGTCGCTCCGGAAGTTCAAAAGATGCTCAATTCCGTGCTGTACGAATTCCGAACCTACGTGCATAGGCTGGGGTATACTCCGAAGCGAAGGTGGGTCGAAGTCGAGGATCTTCCCGATGACGCATTCAACATGCATTATGATCATTCGCGCAACGCCATCGTGGTGGGCAAAGAGCTGGCCGACGAATACGATGGATAATCGCGAATTCATGCATCATGTTCTCTTCGAGAACGCCGAGGAAATAGCGCAACACGCTGGGTTGGAGTCGGGCCTGGCGGATTACTTTCCGTGCAGCTTCAAAGGCGATCCGAAATTCGGAGCACGAGCCGTCGAGATCTTCAACAAGAAATATCCCGGGATGTTCTCCAGGCCATATCTCCGGGAGCTGGATATCCCGCGCCGCTTCGACACGTTGGATGAATCTCCAGAGTCTCACGACGAAGGAGAAGTGTGGGGCGGCGCGTTCTGGGACATACGCCATGGCTCGGCAAAGACGCCCAAGGGAACAATCTCGCCGACGTACTGCTCTTGCGGACGGTGATCAACATGTGCCCGTTGGGTGACGGCAAGGAAGTCGCGGGCCGATTTCGTCAGACAGATCCTCGAGCAGGAGCGCCGCGTAACCGGTGGCCGGTTCGCCTCATCGATCCGCGACGCGTTCCGGAAACGAGGGCTGACACTCTGATGCGCCTGGGCAAAGGGCCAGCCTGGGTGATGGTCAAGTCGTTGTCCGGACGGCAATGCTGAGGCTGGAGACCTCTCCAAACCTGCGGGTGAACGAAGTTTGAGAATGAGTGCGTCCCCTGATATCTATGCGGCATCAACCTTTGGGACGCCTTCAACAACAGACAGGCCTATTTCGCCTCGGCCATAGCCGTCAACGCATCGGCGCCGGCCCGCACTCCTGCTTCGTCCGACGCGCCGATCAGGATCACGTCCTTCTCCAGGCCGAACGGGCTCCAAGCGTAGCTCACCAGTGCCTTGCCGGGACCGGGGTACTTGGCATCGGCCACCTGGGTCAGCAGGTCGCTGGCCTGTAGCGCGGCGACCAGTTCGCTCGTCCGGCTGTCGCCGAGCAGGATCAGGTGCTGGTCGGCCGCGTACGCCTCGGGGAGTTGAGGCGTGAGGTTGAACGCGCCGTTGTACGAGGACAGGCGAGTCCACGGGCGTGACCACTTGCGGCGGGCCTCGGGCGTCGCCTTCAGCTCGGTCCGGCGTCCCTGTACCACGTTGGTCCGCTTCTGACCGTCCACGTAGATCTTGCAGCCCGGCTCGTACATCTCCTCGCCGTCAGCGGCGTTGTAGTCGATGAAACCATCGCCCGTGACGGTTGCCAGCAGATTGGGCCGCTCGCGCCAGGTTTCGCCGAGATCGGTGCCGTCGGCGGCCGTCGCCAAGACGCGGCCGTCGGCGGCAATCTGAAGTTTCACTTCCTTCTCGACCTTCATATCCGCAGGCGCGTTCCCCGCTCCTCCCGGCGTGTAAACCTTGAGGTATGGGTCGAAGACGCGCGGGTAGGGATGGCGGTGGAAGACTTGGCGCTCGTCGGCGACTCGCGCCTTCACTCCTCGGGCTTGGAGGGTCGCGGCGAGTCTGGCAGCCTGGGCTTGATACTTGTCCCCGGCCAGGGCGATCACGACTTCGGGTTTCCCGCGCAGAAAGGTACGGATCGCCTCGCCGTCGAAGACACGAGTCCGACCCGCCACGAGCTCGGATCGCGGGGCCGATTGTGAGACCTCCGCATTTGCATGCGCGGACAAGTTTCCAACCGGGCTCTCAATGCGGATCGCATACGTCCCAGCCACGGCATTCGAGCCGAGGGGGAACGATTCGGCGTACAAGCCTTGGGCGTCGGTCGCGCGGTAGACCCGGTAGCGGTCTTTGCCGTCAGGGGTCATGATCGTCACCGTGATCGGCCAGGGCATCTTCAGACCTTTCAAAGCGACCTGAACGCCGAGGGCCCCGCCAGACACCTCGGCCCTCGCGTCGAGCCCCTCGGGAACGCGTGGCGCGACCAGGTAGAGCTTCATCTCGCACGCTTCGAACCGGGCCGTTTGGGGTTTGTCGTAGTTTTCCACCCGCGTGACCCGCGACCAGTCCGTCCCTTCGATCCGATAGACCGCGCGGCCGGGCGCGATCCCATTAAGAGTGTACGTCGCCTCGTAGGGGGCGTAATTCCATATTGCATACGGCTTGTCTGGTCCGATCTCCGGCAACCGGTCGTTGGCATTGAGCACCATGTAGAGGGCTCCCTCGCCGCCGAGGTGTCGTTCGCCCATCAAATGGACAGACTCGCTGGTAAAGATCGGCGCGGCCTTGGTCCACTTCATTGCCTCTTTCATCGGTCCAACAGCGGCGCGGGTCCGCTCGTCCATAAAGAAGTTCGTCTGGAAGTAGCTGGCTTCCCTTGGGGTTTTGAACCGCCGGGATTCTCTCTCGGCAAGTACGAAGAGTGGCGTCCATCGGTACGCAGGGTCATGGAAATCGGCGGCGGTCACGATTGTGCCCATCGTCGGAACCCTGGTCGTCTTATCGGCGATGACCTGTCCGCCCGCTTTGACGAAGGAGGAGATTGCCTGCTGCGAATCCGCGGGGAGTTCGGTGGTCTGACCGACGATGACCAGGACCTTGTAGTTCTTCAAGACGCCGGAGGGGAGGATCTTCTCGTGCAGGACGTGGGCGGGAAATCCAGCTCTATTGAGCGCAAGGTAGGCCGAAATGACCTGATCGCGGTAATTCCCACCGACGGTATTGGGGCTGATCTCCATTTCGGTTGCACCCTTGATCGCCGAGTTCTCGGGCAAGCCGGAGACGGTCAGCTTGATCGGCTCGCCCTCCTTTTGCCGGGCTTCGCGGGCGACGACGTCCTTGCAGCGCATGATGATTTCAGACTGGCTCCAGAGGACGGCCACGTCGTGTCCGGTGGGCCGCATTGCCGCGAAGAGCGGGCCGAGCCTGATCGCCGGCTCGTTGACCTCCTTGAGGTGCTCGCGGCTGATCAAGCCCCAGTTGAGCCACCAGTTACTGTGGAGGCCGGCGGCGAGCATGGAATTGAGCATCCCTCGGTAGCAGTCGCGCTGGACCGGGCTGGCGATGGGACCGCCAAACAGTTGGCCGTTCATTGCCAGGGCCGACCGGAGCTGTCGGGTTGTGGGATTTCTCGATGCTGATCCCGGCGATCGCACCGAGGCGGCCGACGCCCCAATCCAGGAAGACATGGGTGGCGGGGATGTCGTTCGCACCTTGGTTCATCGGTTCCGCGCCGTCCATCACGGCGTGCGCGGCGTAGTTGTCGGCGCTGAAGATCACGTCGGGCCAGACTCGCTTGAGGTCGTCGCGGGCCTGGGCCTGCTGCGCACCGATGATCCCACCGCGAATCGAGGCGTATTTGAGCCAGTCCGCGTCAGGGCGGGAGCCCGGGTCGTTAGTGAATGTCCAGCCGCGACGCTCGTACCACGGGGCGGAGTCCCAGTTGGCGTACCCGGAGGCCCAAGTGTCGTTGGGCGTCTTGCCCGGCCCGAGACCCGGCTCGTCGATCGTGCCGAGCGCCGCGACATTCTTTCGGTATCGCCGAAGCCGTTGGGCCGTGTGCAGGCTCAACATCCTCATGGTGTCGCTCATGGTTTGCTCGGCCCAGCCTTTGCGATTGCCCCAGGGCTTGTGGGTGACGTAGCCGGTCCAGTACATGTAGACCACCGTCGGTAGGTCGAGCGCGAACCGCCCTGTCGAACGCCGACAGGCCGGCGCTCCGTCCCCGAGGATCGCGGGACGGCATCCCGTCAGGGCCAATCAAGCCAAACACGAACGCATTCCCGAGGATGAAGTTACCGCCCAAGGGCTTCACATCCTCCAGGTTGGCGGCCTGCGACAGCAACATGGTCGAGTTGTTCACGCCGCTCGAAACGACGAACTCCACGGGCGACGGCCGGCCGTCAAGTCTAACGGCGTACTTGCCAGGCGCGAGGGTCATCGGCGGCAACACGAAGGTGACGGTCGAGCCGTCGCCCTGGACGAGGAGGCTAACGGCACCAAGACCGCCGTCGCCTTGTGGGACCAATTCCAGCATCGCGGTCGCGTCTTTAACCAGCCCGGCGACGGCCAGCTCGATCGCCTCGCCCGCGTAGAAGGCCCCCTTCCCCTGCGGCAGGACCAGCTCGGCAGCCCGTCCCTGTGAGGCGAAGAACATCGCGGTCAAGCCGACCACATAAAGAACCCTTGGCATTGCTGTACTCCCCTCGTGAAAGACCGGGCCCGCTCGCCCAAAGTCATCGAAAGACTGGATGAGCTGTTCACTATATTGCAAACCGTGTTCGGTGCGGACAAGATCGCTGTTTTGTTGTTGTCTTCAGAAAGCGATAGCCATGACGATCTCGCGAAGAACCGTGTTGAAGAGCTTCGGGGCGGCGGGGGCCGCGCCGCTCCTCGGCGCTCGTGCCGCCGAGACGCAGCGCCCGGAGGTTCAAGTCGCTGGCCGGCCCATCGAGTTGTCGATCGCTCCGGTGGGGGCTCGGATCGTGCGGGTTAGCCTCGCTCAGGTCGATGCGGGCGGCCCTCGGTCGATTCCCGATGTCGGGGCGCTGGCGGAGCGCCAGTGGGAGCCTCGCGTCCTCCAACTGACGACGCAGGCCGAGCCACGGTCGGTCGCCTGCGGCGATGCCCGCGTGACCGTTTCCACCGAACCACTGACCGTCCGCATCGAGGCGGAAGCGGGACGCCTGGTGCAGTTGCTCCGGATCGACAAGAAGACCGGCGCGCTGAGCTTCCGTCTGGGCGACGGCCCGGTACTCGGGCTCGGCGAAGGAGGTCCGCAGTTCGACCGGCGCGGATCAATCGACCGGATGAGGAGCGGTCAAGGCGGCTATCGGCTCAGGACTCACGGCGGGCGCGTACCGATCCCTTGGCTGATCGGGACCAGCGGCTGGTCCATGTTCGTCCACAGTCCGACCGGTTCGTTCGACCTGTCCGGGACTGAGGGCCGGTTTATCCCGGCCGGCCTGGAATCGTCCTTGCCGCTGGACATCTTCGTCGTGATCGATCGGGAGCCCGCGCGGATCATGGCCGAGTACGCGCGGCTGACGGGACTGCCTGAAATGCCCCCGCTTTGGTCGTTCGGCTACCAGCAGTCGCATCGGACGTTGGTCGGGCGCGAGGAGGTGCTGTCCATCGCCCGAACCTTCCGAGAAAAGCGGCTACCATGCGACGCGCTCATCTACCTCGGCACCGGCTTCTGCCCTTCCGGCTGGAACACCGGGCATGGGTCGTTCACCTTCAACCCCAAGGCGTTCCCCGATCCGAAGGGAATGATCGACGAGCTGCACGCGACTGCATTTCCACGTGATACCCCACGTGGTCGTCCGCTCCAGGTCGCTAGCTGGGAGGGTCAACGACCGGCCAGCGCCGAATCGTAATATCGAGGAAGACGCGGCGCGCTATTGGGCCGCGCACCGCGACGTGTTCGCCCTCGGTGTGGACGGCTGGTGGCCCGACGAGGGAGACCCGTTCAATCCCGCGTCCCGATTGAGTCGGATCCGGATGTACTGGGAGGGTCCGCAACTGGATCGGCCAGGCACTCGCCCCTACGCGCTTCACCGTAACGGCTACGCCGGCATGCAGCGCTACGGTGCCTTCCTCTGGTCGGGCGACGTCTACTCGACCTGGGAAACCCTGCGAGTCCACGTGCCGATCGCAATCAACACGGGCCTGACGGGCATCCCTTACTGGGGTACCGACACGGGAGGCTTCGTCCCGACCAAGGAGCTCACCGGTGAGCTTTACGTCCGCTGGTTCCAATTCAGCGCCCTTCTGCCCGCTTTTCCGCTCTCACGGGCGCACGTGGAAGCTCCGGCTCCCCTGGGGCTGGAACACCGGTGATCTCGCCCCGGACGAGATCAGGACCTACGGAGACGCGGCCAACCCCGAACCCGCCGAGCTGCACAACGCGGCTGTCGAGCCGATCTGCCGCAAGTACCTGGAACTGCGATACCAACTCCTCCCCTACCTCTACAGCGCCGTCCACGAGAGCCACGCCACCGGCCTGCCGATCATGCGCGCCTCTGGCTGCACTATCCGGACGAGCCGGCGGCCGTCGCCCGAGGCGACGAATACCTTTGGGGACGAGACATTCTCGTGGCGCCGGTGACCGAGAAGGGAGCGACGTCGCGCAAGGTTTACCTCCCGCGCGGGGCATGGTACGACTTCTGGACCGAGGAGCGCATCGAGGGCGGACGCGAAATCAACCGGACTGTCGACCTGTCGACACTCCCGCTCTACGTGCGGGCCGGGGCGATTCTGCCGATGGGCCCGATTCAGCAATACACCGGCGAGAAAACCGACGGCTCGCTTGGCCTCCGCATCTATCCGGGGGCAGACGGTGCGTTCACGCTCTACGAAGATGACGGCGTCTCCTTCGCTTATCGTAACGGAGATTGGATGGGCGTCGCGATGACGTGGGACGACAAGCAGCGACGACTGTCCTTACGGCTGGCCGACGGGTCGCGGATGCGGCCTCCGCTCGAACGCCGGATCGAGGTCCGCCTCGCACCCGCGGAACCGTCGCGGACGGTCGTCTTCTCAGGAAAACCGGTTGAGGTGCGATTCTAAGGCCCGCCGTGAAAAGTGGTGTCACATAACAAGAACGGTTAACATACTATGGCGTGGCCACCTTTGGAGTCTGCGATGCTGAATCGGTTGTCTACACTGCTCCGCCGTGGTTTCGTTCTCTTGGGACTGATCGGGTTCTGCCCGCGTGTCGTGTCCGCGCAGTCGCTCGAGCCCATCATCTACACGGTCAAGATTTCCTCGCCCGAGAAGCACATCGCCGAGGTGGTCGCGGCGGTCCCCGCGAAGGGTCGCGAGTCGATCGAGTTGATGATGCCGATCTGGTCGCCCGGTTATTATCGCGTCGAGGACTATGCCAAGCGAGTCAGCGACTTGTCGGCGCGGACACAAGATGGGACGGACACTCGACCTCACACACCCGAAGCAGAACCGGTGGCTGATTCGCACCGCCGGCAGCCCGAAGGTGATCGTGTCTTACCGGATTTCATGCGAGCAGCGGTCGGTCACGACGAACTGGATCAGCGAAGACTTGGCGGTCTTGAACGGGGCGGCAACATTCGTCACGGTGGTCGAAAAGGTTCGAAGGCCGCACGACATCCGGCTCGAGCTGCCGTCGAAGTGGTCACCAGCGAAGACGGCGCTCGATCCCGCACCCGACGGCCAGCTCAACCACTTTCGCGCCGAGGATTATGACACACTGGTCGATTCGCCGATCCTCGCTGGAAAACTGGCGGTACACGAATTCGAGGTCGACGGCAGCAAGCACGAGTTGGTGGACGTGGGCGACATCGGAAACAACTGGGATGGCAAGCGCGTTGCACAAGACCTTGAGAAGATTGTCAAGGAGAACCGGCTTTTCTGGGGATCGCTTCCGTTCAAGAAATACCTCTTCCTCAACGTCTTCCGCCGCGGCGGCGGCGGGCTCGAGCACAAGAACTCCACGCTGCTGACGTCGAGCCCGGCGGGAGCCGCACAGCCCCGGAGCTATCTCAGTTGGCTCGACTTCGTCAGCCACGAGTACTTCCATGCCTTCAACGTCAAGCGGCTCCGCCCGGTCGAGCTGGGTCCGTTCGACTACGAGCACCCGCCACAGACGGCCAGTCTCTGGATCTCCGAGGGCCTCACGTCCTATTTCGGCGAGCTGATCGTGTCCCGCGCCGGTCTCGGCACGACGGACGATTTCCTGGCGAGCTTGTCAACACACATCGGCCAACTTCAGAACGCACCCGGCCGGCTGGTACAGACGCTCGAACAGTCCTCGCTGGACGTGTGGACGTCCGGCAACTCCGGGATAGGCCGGGATAGCACCACCAAAGTGAGCTACTACGTCAAAGGTCCGATCGTGGGGTTCCTGCTCGACGCCAAGATCCGACAGGCAACGGCTGGCAAGAAAAGCCTCGATGACGTGATGAGGCTCGCACACGAGCGGTACGCAGGCATGCACGGGTTCACTCCCGAGCAATTTCGCGAACCGCGAATGAGGTCGCGGGTGTCGATCTCAAGGGGTGGTTTCATCGGGCTCTCGCATCGACCGAGGAGCTGGACTACAAAGAGGCGCTCGACTGGTTCGGATTGCGATTCGCACCGCTCGACGATCCCAAGAAAGCCTGGAAGCTCGAAGTGCTCGCGGAGGCGACCGAAGCTCAGAAGGGACACCTCCGAAGCTTGCTCGGAATCGCCAGCGGCGAGATCCATTCCAGGTCTAGCGACGCACCGACCGTGACCGCACCGCCCGATACGTTCTTCACGATGCTTCGCGAGCGGGACCGCGATGTGGCTCGCCAGTTTTACAAGAAATACATCGAAGTTGATGGAATGCCGGTGGTGGCGGCGGCCGAGGTCGCGGACAAGGCTCTGTTACGCACCCGAGAGATCGTCACGCACATGCTGGCCGGACGTCCCGATATCGTCAAAGCGCTGGTCGAGCGAAAAATGTACCTGATCATCATCGGCAAGGACCAGGTCTACACCGACATGCCCGAATATCGGAACCATCCCGACCCAGCGTACCAGAACGAGCGCGTGCGAGGTACGGGCGGCAGGCCCACGAGCTTCGGCGAAGAGAACCTGTTGAGCCTGCCCATCGATCGGTACGATGACGAGAGCATCGCCGTCCACGAATTCAGCCACACCATCGACGGCGCTCTCCGCTCGATTGACTCCGACTGGAGCAAGCGCATGAACGCCGTGTACCGCAACGCGGTCGCGAAGGGCCGATACAAGAACGCCTACGCCGCGGGGAATCCCGGAGAGTACTGGGCCGAGATCGCCCAGTCCTACTTCGATTGCAACCGCGTCAACAACTGGAATCATGGCCCGATCGGCACTCGCGAACAACTCAAGGTTTATGACCCCGAAGGCTACGAGCTGGCGCGAACCACCTTTAATCTGTCGCCGGAGCAAGATTGGCGCTACTCCTGGATCCAAAAGCTGCCGAATGTCGGTGCGCACGCCGGCACGGTTCAAGATCGACCCATATTACACCAAGTTCACCTGGGCGCGCGAGTTCACTGTGATTGGGAGGGGCGCACGCGACGAGGCACTCCTGAAGGCGAACGACACGATCCGGAAGATGTTCGCATATCGCCACGACATCCTTAAGGCTCTGATCGCCGACAGTGTCAAGTTGGTGGTCCTGGGGCCTCACGAGAAGATATCCGACCTGCCCGAGTACCGAGACTATAAGGCTCGGGGAATCGACCCGCTCGCTCGATTCCTCGACTACTCGCCCGAGACCAAGCTGATCGTCGTCGGTGAGGAGAACGTCCTCGGCGACCCCGACAAACCGGGCGTCGGGCCCAACCAGGTGATTCGCCTGTTCGCCAAGGCGCTCTACCGCGTGACCGGAACCCGGCCAGTCGACCCCAACTGGGAGAAGCGCGGACGAAGCGTTCAGCAGTATGAGCTGCGGGTGAAACGCCTGGACGTCCGGTTCGACGAGAAGCTCGGCCAACTTTTCGACAGCGCAATCAAGTCTGGCAAGTGGAAGGGCACCTCCGCCATCCAGGGGCGACCGGAGTACTGGGCCACCGGCGTCCTGGCGTACTTCGACGCTTTGGGCCAGGACGCCGCGCCCGACGACGCGACCCACCCGATCCGCACGCGCGAGGCCCTCAAGAACTACGACCCCGAATTGTATGCCCTCGTCAACGAGACGATGGCGTACGACGGCCACGTCGATTGGCGGTTCGAGGCCTACCGACCGTAGACGGACCGACCTGGTTGACCGGCACTATGACCCACGAATACATTAATGGAGATCTGCCGAGGCTCCCAAAACAACCATAACCCGGGTGGAAAGCCATGAAGCGTGGGAGCATCCTGAAGGTCGCGCTGATTGGCTCCGGGATCGTCGGGCTGTCTCTCGGGGCGGTTGCCTCGCTCACCGATCCGGCCCCGGCCACTATACCACTTCGGGCTTGGTCATGGCTCACGGTAAGCTCGAGTCGGTGGATCTCCGCACTGCCGCTCGGTTGGCGGACGGTCTCCGAGGAGAAGGTTCCGCTCTTCTCGGACTTTGCTTTCGACAACAGCGGCCTCGAATTCGCGTCCGCGTTTTCCGCCCCCGTACACGACCCGTCGTCACTGTCTCAGGTCCGCGACTCGGTCTTGGGAAGAGCACAGCGGGGGATTCGCTTCATGGACAGCAAGCTCGCCGGCCTGAAACCCGACGACTCGACGACCCCTTATCGTCGAATGCAGACGCAAATGGCCATCGGCGCACTGATGATGTACGACGGGAAGTGGAACCAGGCCGGGGCGCGCTTCGCCGCGGCCCAGGACGCCGACCCGACCATGCCCGTGACGCTCCGGGCCAACCTGGACGCGCTACGAGGGCTCGCCGCGCTCAGGCGAGGCGAGATCGAGAACTGCGTGGCTTGCTGCAACGAGTCGAGTTGTATCTTTCCTCTGGACGCCGCGGCCGTCCATCAACAGACATCCGGCTCGAGGGAGGCGATCGAGTACTTCACTCGCTACCTGGGACAGAGGCCGGAAGACCTCGGGGTCCAGTGGCTGTTGAACATCGCCTATATGACACTGGGTGAATACCCGAACGGGGTCCCTCCCAAGTTCCTTCTCCCGCTGGGCCGTTTCGCCGGGACAGAAGAAGGGGACACGCGGCGCCGGATGGTCAACGTGGCGTCCCGCGTCGGGCTGAACGTGAGAGGCGAGTCAATGGCCGGCGCGTGTCTCGTCGACGACTTCGACAACGATGGTCTTCTCGACGTCTTCATGTCAACGGCCGACGCGGCCCGAGGGGCGTCGTTGCTGCGCAACCGAGGCGACGGCACATTCGAGGACGTTTCCCAATCGGCCGGTCTGGGCGATCAAGTGTTGTCTCTGAACGCCTGTCATGCCGACTTTGACAATGACGGCGACCTCGACATCCTGATGCTCCGAGGCGCCTGGGAGGTGCCCCGGCGGATGTCGCTGCTGCGAAACCGCGGCAACGGGACGTTCGAGGACGTCACGCTGGCCGCCGGCCTCGGCGAGCCGATCGCATCGCAAGCGGCCGGTTGGGCCGACTTCGACAACGACGGTGATGTTGACCTTTATGTCGCAGGCGAATTCAACGCACAACACCCCGACGCTCGGAACCGAGGGCGGCTCTATCGAAACCGCGGCAACGGCACCTTCGAGGATGTCGCATCGAAGGCGGGTGTGCTCAACGAAGGGGGCTGCAAGGGAGTCGCGTGGGGCGACTATGACGAGGACGGCTGGCCCGACCTCTACGTCTCCAACATGAACCAGCCGGGCCGGCTCTATCACAACCAGGGTAACGGCACGTTCGTTGATGTCACCGCCGCCATGAGAGTGCCCGGCCCGGGCCACGGCTTCGCCTGCTGGTTCTGGGACTACGACAACGACGGCCGTCTCGACCTCTGGGTCAACCCTTACGGGGCAAGCCTCTCGGAGGTCATCCGCGATCAGCTTGGCAGGCCAACTTCCGGTGAGCGGCCCTGCCTGTACCGCAACGTCGGCGGAAAAGAGCCCTTTCGCAACGTGACCGCGGAAGTTGGGGTGGACCGCGTCGTGCTGCCGATGGGCTCCAACTTTGGTGACCTGGATAACGACGGGTTCCTGGACATTTACCTGGGGACTGGCCGTCCGCAGTACTCCTTCCTGATGCCCAACGTGATGTTTCGCAACGATGGCGGCAGGCGATTCCAGGACGTGACCGCGGCGACAGGGACCGGCCATCTCCAGAAAGGCCACGGCGTCGCGTTCGCGGACTGGGATCGCGATGGCGACGCCGACGTGTTCCTGGAGTCCGGCGGTGCCGTACCGGGGGACCAGGCCCACAACGTCCTTTTCCAGAACCCGGGTAACAGCAACCACTGGGTGACGATCAAGCTGGTCGGAACCCGAACAAACCGCGCCGCCCTGGGAGTCAAGATCCGGGTCGACCTGCCAGGTCCCGATCGGACAGTCGTCTCCCGGCATCGGACCGTCTCGGCCGGGTCGAGCTTCGGCGGCAACCCGCTGGCCTGCACGGTTGGACTGGGCCGGGCCGAGAAGATCCTGGCGGTTGAGATCTACTGGCCAACGAGTCGGACACGGCAAACATTTCGCGATGTGCCTCTTGACCACTCGATCGAGATCACGGAGGGTCGCCAGGCCTACCGCGTCCTCGACGCTCCACCCATACGACTACCGTGAGGAATTCAGTAAATCAGTCACGCTGATCAGAACAATCGTGCATCTGCTCATCCGTTCGCTTAATCCGAGGGAGATCGACAATGAGTCTCACACGACGTTCACTGCTTCGAACCACCTTGGGTGCAGGGGTCTTGGTCGCGGCGACGCGGCGGGGGAAATCCGACGAGTCCAGCCGGGAGGTCTATCAGCGACTCGACGAGATCGCCTCGGCACCGGTCCTCCGGGTCGATGCGATCGAGAAGCCGGTCAAGGTCGCCTCGATGGAGTTGCTCCGCAACCGAGCGGAACTTTGTCGTCCGTGTGCGATCGACCGACGATCACGAAGGGATCGCCGTCCCCAACGCGATGCACATGGTTCACCTCTACCCGATCTTCTTGAATCGAGTCGCCCCGTTTTTCGTGGGAAAGGATGCCCGCCAGCTCGAGCCGTTGCTCTGGGAGCTGTACCGCCATGACGACAACTACAAGTACCAGGGGCTTGCCCTCTGGGTCTGCACGGCCGCCGCTGAGTTCGCCGCTGCTCGACTTGCTCGGCAAGGTCGCCGGGAAGTCCGTCGGCGACCTGCTCGGCGGGGTCAAGCGGCGAGAGATCGCGGTCTACCGCGCCAGCGGCATTCGAGGGAACACTCCCGAGGAAGAAGTCGCGTACCTCAAGCGAATCGTCAGCGGAGAGCGGGGCGAAAGCGCTGAAGTTCCGGCTTGGCGGTCGCATGAGTCGAAACGCGGACTCCTTGCCAGGCCGGACCGAGCGGCTGATCCCAATGGTCCGCGAGGCGTTCGGCAAGGAGATGACGCTCTACGCCGATTCGAACAGTTCCTACGACGTGCCCAACGCGATCCGGATCGGCAAGCTGATGGAGGAGTACGATTACGCCTTCTACGAAGAGCCATGCCGCTTCGATCATCATGAGGATACCAAGGCCGTCGCGGACGCACTGCGAATCCCCATCGCCGGGGGCGAGCAGGAGAATAGCGAGTACCGGTTCCGCTGGGTGATCGCCAACCGTGGCCTGGACGTGGTCCAGCCCGACCTGCACTATTATGGCGGCTTTATCAGGTCGCTGCGGGTCGCCCGGATGGCGCACGAGGTGGGAATGCTCTGCACACCGCACATGTCGGGCTCCGGGCTCGGCTACCTCGACGCGGCGCACTTCGCCTCGATCATCCCCAACCCGGTCCAGTTCACCGAGTTCAAGGGGAACGCCGACATCCCCGTGAGCAGCGAGACCTCGACACTGAAGGTGGAAAACGGGGTGGTGCGCGTGCCCTCCGGCCCCGGTTTCGGAGTCACCATCGATCCGGCGTTTATCCGCGAGTCGGTCAAGGTTACGACCTTCTGAACGAACGACAGAATACGCTCAACCACGGAGGACCCAGCCCTTCGGCGAGTGCCCCCGGAAAAAACGGCAGGATAGCAGCTCATGATAGACGAATCCAAGCGCGCGGATGTGGCCAAAGCAATGGGTCAAATCAACCAGACATGGCTCAACGGCCGGGTCCAAGACCTTGCGCCGATGGTGCACCCGGAGATTGTCATGGTTTTTTCTGGTTTTGCCGGGAGGGTCCAAGGACGGGAAGCCTTTCTCGCCGGGTTCGCCGATTTCTGCCAGAATGCAACAATTCACGAATTCCGTGAGCACGGTCATCAAGTCGATGTCGCCGGTGATACGGCTGTGGTCACCTTCCAGTACGACATGGTCTACGAACGTTCTGGTGCACGATACCGTTCGACCGGCCGGGATCTGTGGGTGTTCCAGTTGCAAGACACGGCATGGATTGCCGTCTGGCGAACCATGCTCGACATGGAAGAAAACGCCGCCTAGGCGCATCATCTCCTATCGCGAGGGAGCAAACCGTGGGGCCGGGTCGCCGTCGGAGTGCAACTCGCAGAGCGACCCGGCATTCCACGACTACCGTTTGATCTCAAGCCAGGCCATCCCATCGGGACCGGAGCCGGTGTTGAGGCGATTCGTCTCCTCGAGTGTCTTGAGGTCGATCACCGCGACGGCGTTGCTTCCGGTGAGCGCCACATAGGCATAGCCGCCAGGCGGAACGAGGATCCCGCTGGCGCCTCGTCCGAGCCTCAGCCGTTTCTTCACGGTCCCGTTGGTGGTATCCAACACGATCAGGCCACCGCCGCCGATCTCGGATATCAGCGCCAGCTTGCCATCCCTCGTGAATTTCAGACGATTGGGGCCTCTCGCGCCCACATCGATCGTCCGGACGACCTTCTTGGTGGCAACATCGATGACCGAGACACCGCCGTCTCCCATATGCGCCGTCCATATTTCCTTGCCGTCGGGCGATAGGTCGAATCCCTCCGGACCCCTGCCAACCGCGACGATTGTCTGTTTCCACGACGGTCCGCCTGGAGGACCACCCCGCGGACCACCGGGCGGCGGACCACCCCGGGCCACCACGGCCGGCGGCCCACCACGTGGACCATCCGGCGGCGGACCACCAAGGCCACCAGGCGGCGGGCCTCCGGGACCGCCAGGGCCACCGGGGCCACCGGGCGGTCCCTGGCGCGAGCTCCCTCGCTCGATGATGCTGATCGTGTTGGAACTCACGTTCGACGTGAAGATTGTCTTCAGATCCTTGGTGACGAGGATCATGTGGGTCCGTTCCTGCCCCGTGCCCAGAATCCAATCGACTTTGTTGGTCGCCGGGTCATATCGGCCGATCGCCATATTCGCCTCGACGGTGAAGTAGAGCTTCCCGTCGGCAAACCAGAGCCCGTGCGGACGGCCTAACGGGCTCAAATCAACGCGGTGCAGCACCTTTCGGGCCGCGATATCGATGACGGAGAGACTGTTGCCCCCTTGCGCCGTGTTGCCACTATAGTTGCTCGCGAACGCGAGCTTCCCGTCGTCGGACACAGCCAGCTCGTGGGGGTCCTGGCCGGTGGTCGGAACGCGGCCGACGACCTTGCCATTCGCCGGATCAACGATGGCCATCGCGTTTTCGCCCTTATGCAGGACGAGCAGACGCCGGTGAAGGCGTCTCCTGCGCAGAGACCCCCGCGACCGCGATCAATCCGAGAAGGACGAGCCAGGCCGCCATCCTCATCGTCCTTCCTCCTCGACCGCACGAAAAGTGGGAGCCGCCGAGACGATTCATATGTTGTTCTCCTATCGGTGATTTCCAATGAGTCTGCACTCAGAGTCTTGACCGTGGCGACTATTGTAATCGCCCGAGTATCCACCGGTCTGTAAAGGTTCGTCAACGATTTCGAGTGTCCGCGGGCAAGGACCGTTGACGTCAGCCGTCACGCTAATTTCATCGACACTTGAAGCGTTGGAACATGCGATCGCGATTGGACGAGTATTTGGAGGATCAAGGCGAGGCCCACTATCAGCACTTTTAGCCGAATAACGGCAGAATGGGCGTGCCGTCGTTGATCTTCAAGGGGCGATCGAGGGCATCTTTGACCATCGTGGCCGGGTCGATGCCCAGGGCGTGAAGGATCGTCGCGCCCAGGTCGTCGGGGCTGACCGGATCGCTGGCCGGATAGGCGGCCCAGCGGTCGGAGGCTCCGAAAACCGAGCCGCCGCGCACGCCGGCTCCCGCCAGGACGGCCGAGTAACAGTGCGGCCAGTGCTCGCGGCCGCTGTTGGCCTTGATGATCCGAGGCGTGCGGCCGAACTCGCCGACCCAGACGACCAGCGTTTCGTCGAGCAGGCCGCGACGGTCCAGGTCCTCGAGCAGGGCCGAGAACCCCTGGTCGGCCGGTGGCATCAGGCGGTTCTTGAGCTGATTGAAGTTGTTGCCGTGGGTGTCCCAGAAGTTCTGTCCGTCGTTGTGCCAGTTGACCGTCACCAGGCCGACGCCCGCCTCGATCAGGCGGCGGGCCAGCAAGAGGCACTGACCATGGATGTGCCGGCCATAACGGTCGCGGAGCTTCGGGTCTTCTCGATCGATCTCGGAAGGCCCCCGCGCCTCGGCCGAGACCAGGGCGTCGAGCGCTTTCTGCTGGTAGCCGTCCCAGGATGAGGTCCCTGGCCACCGAACATGTCGGCCGCATCCGTGAATCGTTCGAGCAAGGCGCGGCGATCGGCCAGGCGTCCGGACGAGATCCCGTCGGGTAGACCGAGGCCCTCGACGTGAAGCCCGGAGGCGTTCGGGTCGCCATCGACGTGGAACGGGTCGTAAGCCTTGCCCAGCCAGCCGGCGTCCTGGCCCGGGTGCCCTGCCGCCGGGGGCGGCCGGGTGCATGACCGTCCAGGGCATGTTGACCGCGCTCGGGGATCGCCCCGGGTGTCGGGCGGAGCTTCGAGACGAGCGCCCCCAGGTGCGGCCAGTCGCGCGGCGACGGACCGGCGGCGTCGGAATTGGGCGTCGGCGCAAGGTGGCCCGTCAAGAGGCGGTGGGCCGTGGAGAGGTGCGCGGCGTCGTCGTGGTTCATCGACCGGACGATCGACAGCCGGTGTGCCTGCTGGGCGAGCAACGGGAAGTGCTCGCTGATCGAGATCCCCGGCACGTTCGTCGCGATGCGCCGGAACGGCCCGCGAATGTCCTCGGGGGCATCGGGCTTGGGGTCCCACGTGTCAAGCTGGCTGGGACCACCCCACATAAAGATCAGGATGCACGACTTCGCCCGGCCAAACCCGTTCGGGCCGGAGTTCTACCCGACCGGCTTCGCCCGCAGAAGACCCGGCAAGCCCAGGCCCGTCAATGCCAGTGCCCCCGCCTGCAACGCCTTGCGTCGTGAGAGCTGAAGCTGGCGGAACTCGCGGCAGGCCGTGGTCCGAACACTCTGCGGGTATCGCATGATCGGTTACGCTCCCAAGGTTCTCAGAGTTCTCGAGGTAACCCCAGCCCGAATGTTTAACCTTTTGTCAACAATTCTTCTACGGGAAGCATAACCCATGCGGCCCGGATCGTCCAGTCTATGACGCGAGCTCCGCCAGAGCAGAGCGTCTTGGCACTTAACGCTCGGGTGATTTGTGCGGAACTCGCCGGTATGGCACAATGACCCGGAATGCAACAAGCGAGAGGATCGAACTACCCATGCGCGACATCCGGATCGCCACCTCACAATTCGAGCACCGTGATGGCGACAAGGCCCACAACCTGGGCCGAATCCGCGAGCTCACATGCCGGGCGGCGCGCCGAGGTGCCGAGATCGTCTGCTTCCACGAATGCAGCGTGACGGCTTACACCTTTCTCCAAACGCTCACCCGCGAAGAGCTGGACGCGCTGGCCGAGCCGGTCCCGGACGGCCCGTCGGTCCGGACGTTGATCGATATCGCGCGCGAGTCGGGAGTCGTGGTCATGGCCGGCTTGATCGAACGGGAGCCGGACGGACGGCTCTACAACTGTTATGTCGCCGTCGGTCCGGAGGGGTTCCTCACGAAGTACCACAAGCTGCATCCGTTCATCAGCCCGCATCTGACACCTGGCCGGGGCTACTGCGTCTGCGAGATCCGCGGCGTGAAGGTCGGTTTCCTGATCTGCTACGACAACAACCTGCCGGAGAACGTGCGGGCGACGACCCTGCTTGGGGCCGAGGTGATCATCATGCCGCATGTGACCGGCTGCACCCCGTCGGCGATGCCCGGACGAGGGCCAGTGGACCCGGTGCTCTGGGACAATCGTGAGCGCGACCCCACCCGCTTGCGGCAGGAGTTTCAGGGCCCGAAGGGTCGAGGCTGGCTCATGCGATGGCTGCCGGCCCGGGCGTGGGAGAACGGTGTCTTCGCGGTGTTCGCTAACAATATCGGCCGCGATCACGACACGATCAAGCCGGGCCTCGCCATGATCCTGGACCCGAATGGCGAGGTAATCGTCGAGAGTCATGAGCTTAACGATGACGTGGTCGTTGGCCTGCTGACGGCCGAGCGCCTTGGCGCAGGCTCCCGGCCGGCGTTACCTGCGAGCACGCCGGCCGGAACTGTATGAGCGTCTGGTCGAGCCCCATCCGCCGGACCATCGGCCCGTGACCAGCCCGGGATGGAAGCTGGCATATGACGACGGGACAATTGGTGTCGAAGCCTCTTAATTGCTTTCTCTGGTGTTCCTGGATAAGCTTGAGCCTATGGGACGACTTCCACGAGCCATCGACGACGGACTGGTTTACCATGCCCTCAACCGGGGCAACAACGGCGCCGTCGTCTTCAAGGATGACGACGACCATGTCGCGTTTCTCGAGGCACTCGCACTCGCCAAGCAGCGCTATCCCTTCGAGCTTCTTGGTTATTGCCTGATGCCCAACCATTTCCACCTGCTTGTGCGGCCGGAGGCCGGGCAGTCGATCAGCCGGATTCTCCAGTCGCTCACCGTGGCCCACACCGCGCGCTTTCACCGACGCCATCACTCGACCGGCCACGTCTGGCAGGGACGATTCAAGAGTCCGGTGATTCAGGAAGACGCGCACCTACTTGTCGTTTTGCGCTACATCGAAGCGAATCCGTTGCGTGCCAAAATGGTGGCCGACCTAGCGGATTATCGCTGGTCCAGCTACCCCAGTCACGGCCTGGGCCAGGACAGACCCTTGTTGAGCCCCTTCCCCGCCTGGGACAAGCTGGGCCGCTCCAATCCGGAACGACGCAGACGCTGGCTGTCCAAGGTCCACGCCGTCCAGGCGAAGCAGAGCTGACCGCCATACGCGACTCGCTTCGGAGTGGCCGGCCTTATGGATCACCCGAATGGTTGGAACAGAATCGCCTCAACAGCTCAACATCAACCTCACGCCTCGCCGCCGCGGTCGACCTCAAAAAACTAACAAGTTTGCAACCTTCGGATGCCGAATCCGCACGTGGGACGGAGAAACGGAATGAATTCCGTTCTACCAGCCGACCGTATCAGATGGTCTCCATGATCTTCTTGAGGGTCTCCTCCGAAGGTCGCAGCATGTCATCGGGCAGGAGGGCCAGCGGCGTCGGGGGCATGTTCTGCTGGGTCACGAAATCCGGACGCTTGGCGTCCACGTAGATCAAGCCCGTGAGGAATTCGTCGTTGGCATGGCTTTCCTCGAGCAGCCGAAGGGCGGAGACCTTGCTCGTGACGTCGTGTTCCTCGTGGTGCAGCGCCTTGAGCGTGATCCAGGAGCCATCGTGCAGTTGAACGCGGGTCGTCTGGCCGGCCTTCTGCTCGACCTCGATCTCGGGCAAGTGGGCGACCAGGCCCAGCTCATGGAGCTGCTCCTCGTGCTCCTTGGCCCAATCCCAGCTCTTGGTCGAGCCATCGAAGTCATTGAAAGTGACGCAGGGGCTGATGATGTCGAGCACGGCGGTCCCCTTGTGCTTGAGGGCGGCCTTGAGCAGCGGGATCATTTGCTTCTTGTCGCCGGCGAACGACCGCGCCACGAAGGTCGCCCCCCCGACAATCGCCTCCATGCAGAGATCGAACGGCGGGATGTCGTTGGTCTCGCCGGTCGGGCGGAGCAGGTGCTGGTTCAGGTCGGCCGTCGCCGAGAACTGGCCCTTGGTCAGACCGTAGCAGCCGTTGTTCTCGACGAGGTAGACGATCGGCACATTGCGGCGGCAGATATGCTTGAACTGGCCCATGCCGATATTGGCCGTGTCGCCGTCGCCACTGACGCCGATGGCCAGCAGCTTGGCGTTGGCTACCAGGGCCCCGGTCGCCACCGAGGGCATGCGGCCGTGCAGCGTGTTGAAGCCGTGGCTGGCCTGCAAGAAGTAGGCCGGCGTCTTGCTCGAACAGCCGATGCCGCTCATCTTGATCGTCGTATAGGGATTGAGCCCGATCGACTTGCAAGCCTCGATCAGGTGGCTGGTGATGCTGTTGTGGCCACACCCCTTGCACAGGGTCGAAGGCAATCCCTGGAAGGCCACTGTCGGCAGTGTAAACGTGTGACCGTTGTTCTGGATCTGGATCGTCGCTTCGCTGGCCATGGATTTCATCGCCTCGAGAGTTAAGTAGTGCTGTGCTGACTCGATCCGACCAATGCCACTGGATTGTGGCGTGCCCGGTTATTCGGCCGAGTCTTCCTCGGCATGGAGATACGGGGGATTGTCTTCCTCGACGTCGGCGGTCGGCCATCCGGGGCCGGAGGGGTTCTTTTCCCAGCCGAGGATCGGCCGGACGATGTTCTCGGCGGCGATCGGCGTGCCGTTGTAGTGAGTGATGGGGAACAGGCGGTCGGCCAGAGCGCCGGTCAAGGTCGATTTCAAGATCGAGGTGACCTGGGCGTCGCGGTTTTGCTCGACGACGTAGACCCGCGGGTGCCGCTCGATGAAATGCCGCACCTCGTCGGAGCAGGGTAAGGCGCGGATGCGGCAGTACTCGGTCGGGATTCCTTGGTCAAGGAGCTGATCGCGGGCCTCGACCATCGCCCAGTGCGTGCCGCCATAGGCGATCAGGCCGACCTTGGTGTTGGGCTCGCCGTCGAAGATCGGCGCCGGCAGGACCTGGCGGGCGGTCTCGAGCTTGCGCGCCAGCCGGTCGAGGTTCTTCTTCCAATCTTCGGGCCGCTCGCTGTAGCCGGATTTCTCGTTGTGCCCCGTGCCTCGGGTGAAGTAAGCCGCCAGCGGGTGCTCCGTGCCGGGTATGGTGCGGTAGCAGACGCCGTCGCCGTCGACATCCTTGTACCGCTCGAACTGGCCCAGTCGTTCCAGATCGTCCGCGTCGAGCAGCTTGCCGCGCTGGAGCGGCTTGGTCGGATAGGGGAACGGCTCGGTGAGCCAGAGGTTCATGCCCAGGTCGAGATCGGTCGCCAGGAAGACGGGGGTCTGAAACTGCTGGGCCAGGTCGAGCGCCTCGATGGTCAACGAGTAACACTCCTGGACCGAGCCGGCGATCAAGACGATATGGCGGGAATCGCCGTGGCCCAGGAGGTGGAGCTTGAGGATGTCGCCCTGGCTGGTTCGGGTGGGCAGGCCCGTGCTGGGTCCCATTCGTTGCACGTCGATGATCACGACCGGGATCTCGGCGAAGTAGGCCATGCCGACGAACTCGGACATGAGCGAGGTCCCGGGCCCGGATGTGGTCGTGATCGCGCGTGCGCCGGCCCAGCCCGCTCCGATGGCCATGCCGATGGCCGCCAGCTCGTCTTCGGCCTGAACGATCGTGAAGGTCCGCGTGCCGTCCGGGTTGACGCGATGCTTCTTGAGAAACACCTCGGCGTATTCCGCCAAGCTGCTCGATGGCGTGATCGGATACCAGGTCAGCACATTGGCCCCGCCGAACAGGACGCCCAGGGCCGCCGCCTTGTTCCCCTCGATCAAGATCTTGTCGCCGGCCGAGTCCATCCGCTCGGACCTGGAAGGGGAGATCGCCGGGAAGGTTCTCGGCTGGCCCATTCGAAAACCGGTCCGAGCGGCACTGATGTTGATGTCGGCGGCCTTCGCCTTGCGGCCGGGAAACTCCCGGCGGATGGCCGCGTCGACCGCCTCGATCTCGATGTGGCAGACGGCCGCCAGCACGCCCACATACACCATGTTGACGACTTTGCGCAGCTTGTCGCGATATCCCTTGTCGGTCTTGTCCGGGGGATAGGCCTGCTCCACCAGCCTTTGAAACGGCACCGGGAAGAACCGGACGTCGTCCCGCAAGCTCGCTCAGATCGACGTTGAAGTCGTCGCGATGGATGCAAATCGCCCCCGGCTTGAGCAGCAGCACGTCCTCTTTGGCGGTCTGTTCGTTCATGCAAACGAGGATCTGTGGGTTCAGAATGTGCCCGATATATCCCTTGGCGCTGGCGCGGATGTGAAACCAGGTCGGCAAGCCCGCGATGTTCGAGGGAAACACGTTCTTGCCGCTGCAAGGGATCCCCATCCCGTACAACGAGCGCAAAATGACCAGATTGGCGGACTGGCTCCCCGAGCCGTTGACAGTCCCGACCCGAATCGCCAGATCGTTGATTGAGGGAGCGAACGCCGCCTGCCCGACGCGTGCCGGGGCCTCTTCGACCACGGAGAGAGTAGATGGCATGATGTTCCTCAGAATACCGAGGGCGGCAAAGCCCCTGCCCCCGCCGCTGACCGAAATACATCGCCCGGCGCGGAGCCGACATTAATTGTTTAAAACGATCTCGGATCCGGAGCTCGACCCACCCTCCCGTTGTTCAGTCCATCACATTCGGGCGACGTACGCAAGGGGTCATTTAGCAGACAGCACGAGCAAGCCGGATCGACCCAGGCCGATTTTGCCCGCGCACGAATCAATGGCGAGCCGCTCCTTGGGAAGACCGGGTACTCCACAAGGTGCCACTGAGACGAATCGTGTATCGCCAAGAGGGTCGAGCTCGTCGAGCTGCCGCTTGGCCTGGTCGGCGATCCGATCGATGGTTGGACGACCAGCCCCTCGGGCCATGGCGATGACGTGGCCCGCCGCGTCGATGAGGACGTGCAGTGGGGGGTCCGCGGCTCGGCGCCGTATCGCCGCCGGGTATCGGGACTTGCGATGTAGATGGGCAGCTTGAACTGGCTGGCACTGGTCATTTCACGGACGCGTTCCGCCTGATCGGTCTCGATGGCGGCTGCCACCAGGACAAACCGCCGATGCGATCTCAGGCGGTTCCAAACGTCGTCTAGCGCCGGTAAACTCGCTGGGCCGGACGTGGAGTTGGCCGACCAAAACACGATCCAAACCACCTTGCCGCGTAGACCAGCCAGAACCATCGGCTCGGACGAATCCAGGTCGAGGATTTGTAACGGAGGAGCGAGGCCGCCAACCGTCGGCGGCGGCGGTGCCGGCGACGGCCCGTATCGCAGCCACGCAGCCCCCAGCAAGCCCGCCGCTGTCGTTACGATCATCAATGTGGTCGTCGGGTCGACCCGGCGTCGTGACCCGACCTCAGTCGCTGCATCCATTCGCGGGCCTCTCGTCAAAATACCCCACAATATCCTGTAGGAGCCGGCTCTGTCCGGCAATCGCTCCACCTTGTCTCGGTCCATTGTCCAAAATAACGATTGTATGGAAAGATGGGCTCGGCATCGTGCAGTTGGGTTCGACTGGTAATTTCGCCGGACAGTTGTGACGTTCTCTGTTGACCATGGCCGAAACCGACTGACGAATCGTCACAATCCAACTCAGCCAAAATTGGGTTCGTTTTCGCCGTTTCGCCTATCACTCGCTAGTTCCTCTGCTGACCACCGCTCGGAAGCAAGAATCGTCACAATCCAACTCAGCCAAAATTGGGTTCGTTTTCGCCGTTTCGCCAATCACTCGCCAGTTCCTCTGCTGACCACCGCTCAAGCGCAAGAATCGTCACAATCCAACTCGGCCAAAATTGGGTTCGTTTTCGCCGTTTCGCCAATCGCTCGCGACCTCCTCTGCTGACCACCGCTCGGAGCGCCAGAATCGTCACAATCCAACTCGGCCAAAATTGGGTTCGTTTTCGCGGTTTCGCCAATCACTCGCTACTTCCGCTGTTGACCAGGGCGAGAACGGAACAATCGTCACAATCCGACTTGGCCAAAATGGGTTCGTTTTCGCGGTTCTCCGTGAAACCTCTTGGCCCGCCTGCCCAGGGCTGGACGGCGGAGCGCCGGCCGGTTCGGCTTGACCGCGAATTCCAGCACGACCCGCACATTCGTGGCTTCGTTCGGTAGTTCGCATTGCGTGTCGCCACCGCCAATCCATCTGGACTTGGTCGACTCTGGGGTGGTTTTCGAGCAACGAACTTGTCCGCCGGTCATCGATCACAATGAACGGGCCCGATGCCGACGGCAGCCCACAAATGGCTCCGCGCGGATTGCCTCGTATGAACAATGCGCCACGTAGGCAAGATGTCACGAGAATCACGGTGAATTGTTTGGGGCTTTGTGACCGTCAAAGGGGTTGTAAGAATGAAGACGCACCCATCCGCCTTGTGAGGCGCACCGGGCAATCTTTGATTATTGAATACCTTGAGTCGGCCTGCCGTATGCTACTGCGTCATGCCAGGAACCGCGAGCAACGGATAAATCGCTGCGCAGCAGTTTCACGGTCGTGGTGACGAGGAGCGACCAATGCGACATCGCTGGGTACGTGCCATTGGTGTCTGGCCTTGGCGGTGATGACCGGGCAATTCACGGCCCAGGCTCAACAGACAGCGAGCCGAAGAATCACGGTGACAGTCGCACGCGAGGTAGAACCGTTCGCCGGGATCATCATGCATCCCCTTCCCCCGAGTACCGCCAGCCAACGGGTCATATCCTGGGAGATGTTCGTCAAGACTTCGAAGGGGACCACCAAGGCCGAGCTGGGCCACGAAGCCGGACATTTCAAGAAGCCCGTCTTGACCGAGCCGGCGTCCCCAGACGAAAAGATGCAACTCGTCCTCAAGCTGGAAATCGATTTGCTCCAGGCGCCGGGGCCGGTGAAGGTAGGAAGAACGGTACCGATGCTCACCGAGGGGGCGCGAAAAAGGGGTCAGGAGCCGTTGTTCTAAGGGCGCGAAAGGGAAAAAGGGGCCAGGAACCGTTGTTCTAAAACAACGGTTCCTGACCCCTTTTTCCTTTCTATGCCGCGAAATGACTTGTGAAATGGGGACGCGGGTGCAATTCCCGCCTCCGCCATTACTTACGTCAACTGACAGTTCCTGAAGGGCGGTGACAAGAAACGACGAAACCCCCTCCCGGGAAGGGGTTTTCACGTTTTCGGCATCACGCCGGGGTCGCCGTTACTGTCACCCGTGAAAGCTCCTGACCGAAGACGCCGCACAAAACCCGATGTATTTCCAACAGCTCAGCGTATGCACAATCTTTAGGATAAGGCAGTCCGGCCAGCGCCCGGGCCTGATTCTCCGGGTCGATATGCGCGCACGTCATCGTCAGCCCATCAAACAGAACTTGACGTGGTTATTCCCGCAACGGAGTGCATAAGATGGATATTGTCACGGTGAGAGAGCACCCAGACCCAGCGGGGAGCGGCGATGAGCAGATTCTTGGGCCGGTTTGTCATTTCCGATCCCGCGGTGTGTCACGGCCTGCCCACGTTTCGCGGTACGCGCGTTTTTGTCAGTGACGTTTTGGATGACGTCGCGGGATGGCCTGGGAGGCCATCATCGAGCGGTGGCATGGGTCGATCTCCAAGGAAGCGATCGCCGAGGCGGTTCGGCTGGCTCGCGAGGCGTTGATGAACCACGCGGACGAACTGGTCACTGACACTGCCCGCTGATGATCGTACTTGACGAGAACATTCCCGAAGATCAGCGCCTGCTCTTGAGAAGCTGGCGAATCCGGGCGTATCAAGTCGGTCGAGACGTTGGCCGAGCGGGAATCAAGGATGAGCAAATCATCCCGTTGCTTCTCAGGCTGCGCCGACCGACTTTCTTTACGCGCGACCTGGGTTTTTTTGACGCGAAACTCTGTCACGCCAGGTACGGCATAGTCTGTCTTGCGGTCGAGCCGGACGAGGCGGCCAGTTTTGTTCGTCGCTTCTTACGACATACGTCCTTCGACACGCAGGCCAAACGGTTGGGCCAGGCGAGCGAATCAGCCAGATGGGCATTCGAGTGTTCCGGCCCGGTGGCCAAGAAGAAAGGTTGCCTGGGAGGCGTGAGCGAGAGCCGTGTTTCTGGCATTGAAGATCGGCTCATTGCTTATATGTGGCAAGGCCTGGAGACCAAGGCCCGCTTCATCGGCCAGGTCGTGCCCGGTGATAACGCCACCCGCAGGGCCGAAGACATCTGCGGCCAGGAACTCTCGTATGCCGAAGTCAAAGCCATTGCGTCCGGCGACCCGGCCGTCCTCACGCTGGCCGAGGCCGACGCCGAATTGCAAAGGCTCGCTTTCCTCAAAAAAAGCCACCTCGACGAACAATTTGTCGCCCGACGCAGCGTCCGCGATCTACTGGCGACCACTACCAGCCTGTGCGACCGGCTGTCCCGGTTATCGGAAGATCAAGTCGCCACAAAAGCCCATGCCAATGATCCGATCGCCATTGTTGGCCGGACGTACCAAACCGAAGACATCACCGAAGCGCTCGGGAGCAAGCTCGATGGCTTGCCGAGGAAAGTCCGCGGGGCCTCGCGGTGTCAGCCTTGGGCTTCGCGGTGTGGGCTTCGCGGTGTCAGCCTTTGTGGGCTTCGCGGTGTCAGCCTTTGTTTTTGGTTTTCGGTCGCTCAGTTATATACCGGACGGTATCGAAGTCCCGACCAAAGTCGGGCTACAAGGTTAGCGTGCGACGGAAGCACGGTCGCGATTTTTTGGCCAGCGAACGCGGACGACAATCTAATCGCACGCTCGCGCAAGAAGATCGGCAAAGGAGGGCCCCGCGGTAGTTTGAAGGTTGACCCCCGGCGCCAACCCTTACGCTCACTGAATCAGATCGATGATCGCGGCCCTGACGGAAGGCGTCAGGCAGTGCCAGCTTGCGACCAACTCCCGGAGTGCCTCAGCCTCCCGGCCCATTTCCGGCCAGCCACTAAGCGTGGTGTCGTAACCACGTTTAGGGCAAACTGTTACGTAAACAGGGACAAGGGTGCAATTCCCGCCGCCTCCATTATTGAATCCGTAACTCCTGATTTGAATTAGTTTTACGTCAACCGAGGATGCTCCGTTTCCCGCCGCCTCACTTGCGCGACGGTAAGCACATAAGGTGAGGAACGACGGAACCTTACGGAAGCAGGGTGTTGCATCGTGCCAGTCAGCCTCATCTCCAGAGCCGCTGGTCAACGCCTACCCGCAAGCGGATCGGAAAGGCAGGCATTTTGCATCTCGCAGTCGGAGAGCTCCAGTTCCACGCCCGAGCTGCAACCAGTCCGGCACGTTTGATTCTCGCCTCAGTTTGATTTCCGATTCCGTTTGGTCCGGGTCTTAGGCCGGTAGATGGGGTTGTAGAATTTCCCATCCTCTCGAGCTTCAATGAGGGCTGGAATGATCGTCTCGAGCTTGCCGGGCGCGTTGGTGGAATAAACGTTGCCGGCGGGGTCGATCACGAAGACGGCCGGAATCGTGAAAACTCCGCACGATTTCGAGAACTCGCCGTCGAAGGCGTGCCCCTGATAGTACTGCGGCCAGGTGATCTACTTGGCCGCCACACACTTCTTGAGTGCCTCCAGGCCGCCCTGATCGGCAAGGCTGTCGAGACTCACACCGATGAACTCGACACCGGAATCGCGGTACTTCGTGTAAAGGTCCTTCAAGCTCGGGAGATCTGCTAGGCACGGGCTGCACCAGGACGCCCAGAAATCGATGACACCGACCTTCCCTCTGAGCTGCTGGATCGAGACATGCGATCCCTTGATCGTGTCTTTGAACTCGAGGTTGAAGGGCTTGCCAATCGCCGTTTGGCGGCGCCGGCCTCCGCGAAGTCTCTCGGCAATAACCGAGTTGGGGAATTCTTTGAGAATCCGGTTCTCGATTTCGAGTCTTGCTTCGTCATCTCGGACCTGCTTGGAGGCCATCCACAACACAAGCGGGCCACGAGCGTCTTCCGGCTTGGGCTTACGCTCGAGCTTGAAGTAATCGTTTATGTGTTGCACGGGGAGTACGCCGCTTCGTGCCGCGTCGTTGATCTCTAGCGAGCGAACGCCGCCTCTCGCTTCAGCTTTGCATCGCTTGACTTCGCCAGAACCTGATGGATCTCGTTCTCAACGGCGATCCTCCCAGTGTGATCAGGGTATCCCATCGCTCCAACATGAGTGCAGGAATCTTCTCGTGCCCGGGCAGCCTTGTAAAACTCCAGGATCAGGGCGGACCGCTTCTCGATCGCCTCGTCGCGTCGGGCCGTCAAGTCCCGGCCGTAAGCATCGTCTTCCAGCTTGGCGTAGTCAACCGTTGGCAGTTTGACTTGGTCGAGCTCCTTCAAAATCTCGGCGGGAGACCGATCCTCGGCCATTGCCCGATCCGTGGAAACAAGCCACAGACCTGAGAGCAAGCTCAATAGAACGGTTGCGACACGCTGCCACATGGTTTCGTCCCTCCGAACTCGATTTGAAAGGTTCAAGTTCCGGATCGACTTCAAGGCGACCCATGATTTCCGCCAGAGTCACCGGGTAGAAAACCGACCAGCCATTCGATCAGGGCGCTCGCGGATGGCCACCTCGGAGCAGATTTCTTCCTCGTCGATCGACGGCGCGTCGGCGTCGGCGGCCTCCGGGCCAGTATATGGCGACTGGATTCTCGAGAGCAACTTCGGCCGGGTCGTATCGCAATGCCAGATCGGAGGATGGTGCCCCGAAGAGATCAATGCTCGACGCACTGATCGGCAGTCACCGCCGCGGCCGAGCCGGGCCGGAGTTGGATCAGGGCACCGTGGCTGACATCGTCTTCACGGTCGTATTGGCGCGACTGGACCGTCTCTTCGATCACGTTCGCGAGATCTTGCCGAATCTGAATCGTCACGACGGAACCTCCCTCAAGCGTTAGAGTGTGTCCAGACAATTGGGTGCACGAGAACCTGTAAACCCGCCTTTGGCCGGTGGAATCCACAACCCGCGACCTGGGGAGACAATCAACAGACGGCCGTCCAACCCGACAGGGGAACTTAGAATTCGCCACGTCCGGGGTTATGCCTGCGCCAGGCATGCGAGATAATGCGATGTCGAGCACCAGATCGCATCGGAGACGGCCGAGACTTTGGCTCATTCCGCTCGATCCCAGAAAGTTTTGAACGCGGGTGTCGGGTTGGCGGTCGGGACGTTGATGGAGACTCGGAGAGGGGGCGAGTCCCCCCATCGATATCCGCCGGGCCCCATCCGATCGGGGGAGATGCGAAGATGGTACAAGAAGGCTCGGTCACCCGCCTGATCCAGCTCCTGCGCTCGGACGATGCGGTCGAGCGCGACCTGGCCGCCCGGCTGATCTGGCGGCGGTACTTCCGCGACCTGCTGGAATTGGCCCGCAATAACCTGAATCGGCGCATCCGCCGCCGCGAGGACGAGGAGGACGTGCTCCAGAGCATGTACAAGAGCTTTTGCCTGCGGCAGCAGCGAGGCGAGTTCGACCTGGCGGGCCGGATGCGCTCTGGAAGCTGCTGGTGACGATCACGCTCCGCAAGGCGCGGAACGCAGCGAAGAAGCAGATGCGGGACAAGCGGGATATCGCCCGCGAGCAAACCATCGCGGACCACGACGAGGCGGAGTCGGCCCAGTGGGCGCTCGAACAGATGGACGCCACCGGCCCGTCGCCCGCGGAGGCGGCTGTGCTGAACGAGGCGCTGGAGCGTCGCCTGGAGGCCCTGGCCGACCCCGAGCTGCGCCAGATCGCGCTGTGGCGGCTGGAGGGCTACACCAATCGCGAGATCGCCGACCGGCTCGACTGCACCGAGCGGTCGGTCGAGCGACGGCTCGAGCGGATTCGCAGCAAGTGGACGTCATACGACGACAGTGCTTTGTCGGGCGGGTAAACCCTCGCGCTCGGCGCGGTCTCCCGCGCCCCGCCGAAACGATTTGTCGCGCGGTAACCATGTCGGAGGTCTCTGTGAGCGAAATTCCCACGTCTGACTGGACCTGGATCAACGCGGCAGCCGACCGTTTCGAGCGGGCGTGGAAGCAAGGCACGCGGCCGCGAATCGAGGACTATCTGGCCGAGGTCGAAGAGTCGCAACGGCCCGCGCTCCTGGAGGAGCTACTCCGCGTCGAGCTCGAGCTCCGCCGCCGCGATGGCGAGGAGCCCGGACCCGGAGGACTACGCGGCTCGCTTTCCGCACCATGCCGCGCTGATCGAGCCGTCTTCGGCCCGCGGCCGGACCGATCCGCCGCCACCGGACCGCGGCACGAGCCTGACCCGACGACCGCACGCCGACACGACCGACGGGGAGGCCCAACGGCAACGGCGAGCCGGAGCCGGGCACTCGCGTCCGTTACTTCGGCGACTACGAGATTCCGAGAGAATCGCCCGCGGCGGCATGGGCGTCGTCTTCCAGGCCCGGCAGGTCAGCCTCAACCGGCCGTTGCAGTCAAGATGATTCTCGCCGGCGCAGCTCGCCGACGACCGAGATCCGGCGCTTCCATAACGAGGCCGAGGCCGCGGCCAAGCTCGACCACCCCGACATCGTGCCGATCTACGAGGTCGGCGAGCACGAGGGCCAGCAATACTTCTCGATGAAGCTGATCGACGGCGCGAGCCGCTGAACGAGCGGCTGGCCGATTACGCTGCCAATCCGCGAGCGCCGCCGCGGCTGATGGTCACGGTGGCCGAGGCGGTGCATCATGCCCACCAGCGCGGCATCCTCCACCGCGACCTCAAGCCGTCGAATATCCTGCTCGACGATCGAGGCCAACCGCAGGTGACCGACTTCGGCCTGGCGAAGCAAGTGGAGGGCGACGACGGCATGACGCCCTCTGGGGCCGTCCTCGGCACTCCGGCGTACATGGCGCCCGAGCAGGCCGGCGGGAAAAATCGATTGGTGACGACCTTGAGTGACGTCTACGCCCTGGGGGCGGTCCTGTACGCACTCCTGACCGGCAAAGCGCCGTTCGGCGGCGAGACGGCCCTGGAGACGCTCGACCAGGTCCGGCTGCAACGCCCGTGTCCCCGTCCCGGATCAATCCCAAAGTCCCCCGCGACCTGGAGACGATTTGCCTGAAGTGCCTGAAGAAGGACCCGGCGCGGCGGTACGCCTCGGCAGCGGCGTTCGCGGAAGATTTATCCCGCTACCTAGCGGGTGAGCCAGTTATGGCCCGGCCAGTTGGGATGTCGGAGCGTGCAGTGAAGTGGGTGTGGCGCCGGCCGGCGATCGCCGCGCTCCTCGGATTGGTCACGCTGGTGACAGTGCTGGGGCTCGTGGGCGTGCTCTGGCAGTGGCGCGAGGCGGTGCTCGCGCGGGCGTCGCCGAGCAGGAATCGGGGCGGGCAACGGCGCAGACCGAGCTTGCCGAGCAACGGCTCTACGATGCCAGCATGAATATTGTCCAGCGGTATTGGGAGGACTATCACGGCAATATGTTGCACCAACGACTTGCCGGGCAGCTTCCGGCCAACCAGGGGGGCACCGATCGCCGCGGTTTCGAGTGGTTCTACTGGCAACGAAAGATGTCCTCGGGGCACGTTACCCTCAAAGGGCATACTGGCCGTGTCACGAGCGTGGCGTTCAGCCCAGACGGCAAGCGGCTCGCGTCCGCCGGTTCTGACGGGATGGTGAAGCTATGGGATGCCGCTACCGGATATGAATCCCTCTCTCTCAAGGGCCACGCCGGGGGTGTCAACAGCGTGGCATTCAGCCCCGACAGCAAGCGGCTCGCCTCCACCGGTTCGGACGGGACGTTGAAGCTATGGGATGCCGCTACCGGACATGAATCCCTGACCCTCAACGGACATAATGGCGGTGTCAATAGCGTGGCGTTCAGCCCAGACGGAAAACGGCTCGCGTGCGCCGGTTCCGACGGGATCGTAGACCTGCGGGACGCTGCGACCGGGCAGGAATGCTTCACCCTCAAGGGACCTACCAGTTCCGTCACAAGCGTGGCGTTCAGCCCGGACGGCAAGCGGCTTGCGTCCGCCGGTTCTGACGGGATGGTGAAGCTTTGGGATGCCGCGACCGGGCAGGAATCCCCTACGCTCAAGGGTCACACCAGCCCTGTCACAAGCGTGGCGTTCAGCCCGAACGGCAAACAGCTCGCCGCCGCCTCTTCTGATGGGACCGTGAAGGTATGGGACACCGCGACCGGGCACGAATCCCTCACCTTCACCCTCAAGGGGCACGCCGACCGTATCACTGGCGTGGCGTTCAGCCCGGACGGCAAGCGGCTCGCTTCCGCAAGTTGGGATCAGACGGTGAAAGTGTGGGACGCCGCGACCGGGCACGAATCCCTCACCCTCAAGGGGCACACCGGTCCAGTCAACCAGGTGGCGTTCAGCCGCGACAGCGAGCGGCTCGCTTCCGCCAGCTCGGATCAGACCGTGAAGGTGTGGGACTCCGCGACCCGCCAGGAAATCGGCAGCTTTAAAGGGCTCACCGGCCAAGTCAATCAGGTGGGGTTCAGCCCCGACGGACACCGACTCGCCTCGGCCAGCGGGGATCACACACTGCGGGTCTGCGACGCGGAGACAGGGCACGAACTGGCTGACTTCCGCGGACATGAGGACTGCGTGTGGTCGGTCGCGTTCAGCCCCGATGGACGCCGACTCGCCTCGGCCAGCAATGACAAGACCGTACGGATCTGGGACGCCGCGACCGGACGCGAGTTGGCTGCGTTGCGCAGCGAGGCCGGTATGTTGGCGGTGAGGTTCAGCCCCGACGGCCGCCGACTCGCCTCAGGGGGCGGCGACAAGATCGTACGGATCTGGGACGCTGCGACCGCGCACGAAATCCTTGCACTCAAGGGGCACACTGGCTTTGTCACGAGCGTGACATACAGCCCGGACGGCGAACAGCTCGCCTCCGCCGATTCTGATGGGACGGTGAAGGTGTGGGCCGCCGCGACTGGGCAGGAATCCCTTACCCTCACGGGGCATACCAGCCAGGTCGACCAGGTGGCGTTCAGCCCCGACGGCAAGCGGATCGCATCTGCAAGTGTGGATGCGACGGTGAGGGTCTGGGACGCGGCGACCGGGCACGAATCGCTCACCCTCAGGGGGCATACCAGTGTTGTCTCGAGCGTAGCGTTTAGCCCCGATGGCAAGCGGCTCGCCTCAGCAAGTTTGGATCGCACAGTGGTGGTCTGGGACACGGCGACCGGGCAGGAATCGCTCACCCTAAATGGGCACAGCAACTATGTCATGAGCGTCGCGTTCAGCCCGGACGGTCAGTGGCTCGCCTCCGCCGGTCGGGATGGTGCTCTGAAGCTCTGGGACGCCCGGCCGCTGGACGATGAGCCGACGAAAAGTGGCGCCAGACCACAGTGAGGGCACTGCGAAGTGAAACCTCCGATTGGAAAAGCCATGCGCACCGCCACAGCTCTTGATCCCCGGTATCGGCAATACCGCCGACAACGCCATCCCGCTGGGTTTGATCCGTTTCCTGGATTTGGGGTGTTGCCAACGATCGCTGGGACAACCGCCGTCAGCGCAGGTCTGTCGGTCCCGCCGACCCAGAAGTCCGAAGCCGTTCGGAGGTTGCGATGAGCGAAATTCCCACGTCTGACTGGACCTGGATCAACGCGGCAGCCGACCGTTTCGAGCGGGCGTGGAACCAAGGCACGCGGCCGCGAATCGAGGACTATCTGGCCGAGGTCGAACAGTCGCAACGGCCCGCGCTCTTGGAGGAGCTACTCCGCGTCGAGCTCGAGCTCCGCCGACGTGATGGCGAGGAACCTGGCCCCGAGGACTACGCGGGTCGCTTTCCGCACCACACCGCGCTGATTCGAGCGGTCTTCGATCCGGAGCCGGCTCTTTCCGCCGCCGCCGGCTCGCGACCTAGGAACCCCGACCCGACGACTGCCCACCTCACGCCTGGGGAAAAACCAACTCGCAACGGCGAGCCAGAACCGGGCGATCGCGTGCGTTATTTCGGCGACTACGAGATCCAGCACGAGGTCGGCCGCGGCGGCATGGGTGTTGTCTACCGGCCCGCCAGATCAGCCTCAACCGGCTCGTCGCCTTGAAGATGCTTCGGGACGCGGCGTTGGCTTCGGCGGACGAGCTGCGTCGATTCCAGAACGAGGCCGAGGCCGTCGCGCTCTGGACCATCCGCATATCGTCCCAGTTTACGAGGTCGGCGAATACGACGGCCGCCGTTACTTCTCCATGAAGCTCATTTCCGGGCCGCCTCTCCATGAGGCTCTGTCGCCTTTCACAGCCGATCCGAGGGCTGCCGCGGCTTGATGGTCACCGTCGCCGAGGCCGTCCATCACGCCCACCAGCGGGCATCCTTCACCGTGACCTCAAGCCCTCTAACATTCTCCTCGATGACCGCGGCCAGCCCCACGTCACCGACTTCGGCCTCGCCAAGCGGGTCGAGGGGGACGAGGACATGACGCCGTCATTGGCCGTCCTGGGTACGCCGGGCTACATGGCGCCTGAGCAAGCCCGGGGAAGGAAGCGACTGGTGACCACCCTGAGCGATGTCTACGGCCTCGGGGCGATCCTCTATGCCCTGCTGACCGGCAAGGCGCCCTTTGGCGGCGAGACGGTTCTGGAGACGCTCGACAGGTCCGGCTGCAACCGCCGGTGGCCCCGTCCCGGATTGCCCCCAAGGTCCCCCGCGACCTGGAGACCATCTGCTTGAAGTGCCTGGAGAAGGACCCGGCGCAGGCGGTACGCGTCGGCAGAGGTGCTGGCGGAGGACCTCTCCCGCTACCTGGCGGACGAGCCGATCCTCGCTCGGCCGGTGGGGATGGCGGAGCGTGCGGTCAAGTGGGCGCGGCGGAGACCGGCCATCGCCGGCCTGCTGGGTCTAGTCGCCCTGGTTTCGGCGCTTGGACTTGGAGGCGTGCTATGGCAATGGCGTGAGGCGGTCGTCGCTCGTCGCGATGCAGAGCGGGAAAGCGGAAGGGCGAAGTCACAGACCGAGCTGGCCGAGGAGCGATTGCAAGACTCTCTCAGGGCTCGAGCCAAGGAACGTGAGCAGACCGAATTGGCCGAGCAACGGCTCTATGACGCCCGGATGAATCTGGTCCAGCGGTACTGGGAGGATTATTACGGAGCCGTCATGCAGCAAGGACTCGATGAGCAGCTTCCAGCCAATCAGGGTGGAATCGATCGCCGCGGTTTCGAATGGTTCTACTGGCAGCGAAAATTGGCCTCCGGGCACGTTACCCTGAAGGCGCACAACCCCGGTGTCAACAGCGTGGCGTACAGCCCCGATGGCCGGCACTTCGCCGCTGCCGGCACCAGTGGCACGGTGACGCTCTGGGAGGCTGTGACATGGCACGAGACACTCACATTCAATGCGCACACAAGTTCGATCACGAGCGTGGCCTTCAGCCCCGACAGCCAGCAGCTCGCCACCGCCAGCTTTGACAAGACGATAAAACTGTGGGACGCCGCGACTGGCCGCGAAATCCGTACGTTTCCAGGACACACCGACCAGGTCAACAGCGTGGCGTTCAGCCCCGACGGCGAGCGCCTCGCCTCCGCCAGCAATGACACGACAGCGAAGGTGTGGGACGCCGCTTCTGGACGGGAGATCCTCACCCTCAAGGGCCACACCAGGCCTGTCAGCAGCGTCGTGTTCCGCGGTGATGGCAAGCATCTTGCCTCTGCCAGTTTGGACAGAACGGTGAAGTTGTGGGACGCCGCGACTGGGCAAGACGTCCGCACGATCCAGGACCGCAACAGCATTGAAAGCGTGGCGTACAGCCCCGATGGCAAGCAGCTCGCGTGCGCCAGCGTCCCTGGGACGGTCAGGGTGTGGGACGCGGCGACCGGGAAGGCAATTCGATTCCTCAAGTGGAATACGATCAATGTCACGAGCGTAACCTACAGCCCCGACGGGAAACGGCTTGCTTCCGCCGGTTGGGACGGGGCGGTGAAAGTCTGGGACAACGCGACGGGACAGGAAGTCCAAAGTCTCCAGGGGCATACGAACGCGGTCTTCGGCCTGGCGTTCAGTCCCGATGGCCAGCGCCTGGCCTCAGCCAGTTGGGACAGCACGGTGATGGTGTGGGACGTCGTGATTGGCCAGGAAACTCGCACCCTCAAGGGGCATTACGTGACGTTCAGCCCCGATGGCCGGCGGCTCGCTTCGAAGGGTTCCGATGGGATGGTGAAGTTGTGGGACGCCGGCAGCGGGCAGGAGGTCCGCACACTCAACGGGCATACCAAGGCTGTCAACAGTGTGGCGTTCAGCCCCGACGGACGACGGCTCGCCTCAGCCGGCCTGGACAAGACGGTGATGTTGTGGGACGCCGAGACCGGGCAGGAGCTTCGCACTTTCCAGGGGCACACCGAATTGGTCGTGAGAGTGGCCTTCAGCCCCGATGGTCGGCGGCTCGCCACCGCCAGCAATGACCATACGGTGCGGTTGTGGGACGCCGAGACCGGTGAGGAGATCCTTAAGGCCGCCAATCGCTCCAGCGTGGCGTTCAGCCCCGACGGCCGGCGCCTCGCCTACGGTGGTCATGGCGCGGTGAAGGTGACGGAGGCCGCGACCGGCCAGGAAACGCTCACCCTCAAGGGGCACCGCGGCCAAATCCGCAGCCTGGCATTCAGCCCCGATGGCCGATGGCTCGCCGCTGCCGGTTTGGATACGACGGTGACGGTGTGGGACGCGACGACCGGCCAGGTCACTCTCAAGCTCAAGGGGCACACCCAGGAGGTCAGCAGCCTATCATTCAGCCCTGACGGTCGACGGATCGCTTCGGCGGGTTACGATGGGACGGTGAAGGTGTGGGACGTCGCGACCGGCCAAGAGACCCTCACTCTCAAGGGTCACCCTCTCGGTGTCCGGGACGTCGCGTTCAGTCCCGACGGCCGACGGCTCGCCTCCGCCGGTGTCTTCGACGGGTTGGTGAAGCTCTGGGACGCCCGGCCGCTGGACGATGAGCCGGCGAAAAGTGGCGCAAGACTACAATGAGGGCACCGCGGAGTGAAACCTGGGCGGGGACAAAGGGGCCATCGCGCTTTTACGATTACCTCTCGCGCCATCAGCCTCCAAGTTCACGCGTTATGTCCCCCGTTTTGTGCCCGCAGGTCCCACGTCCGGTGCTGGAAAAGAGCGAGACCTGCAATAAGCGACAGCAATCGGACTTCTTCCCTCTTTTTCGGTCGATGGGTGCAGAAAACCGACGTCTATCGAAACGGGTTGCGGCTGGTTTTGATCGAATCGCTGAGATAGGAATGCGGCAATGATTGCTGACTTGATCCGTCCTCCGGTATACTGTCGCATCATTCCAAGAACCGCGAGCAACGGATAAATCGCTGCGCAGCGGTTTCATAGCCGTCGTGACGAGGAGCGACCAATGCGACATCGCTGGGTATGTGCCATTTGGTGTCTGGCCTTGGCGTTGATGACCGGGCAACTCCCGGCCGAGGCTCAACAGACAGCGACCCGAAGAATCACGGTGACAGTCGCACGCGAGGTGGAACCGTTCGCCGGGATCATCATGCATCCCCTTCCCCCGAGTACCGCCAGCCAACGGGTCATATCCTGGGAGATGTTCGTCTAGACATCAAAGGGGACCACGAAGGCAGAGCTGGGCCACGAAACTGGTCGTTTCCAAAAGCCCGTCTTGACCGTGCCCGCGTCCCCGGACGAAAAGATGCAACTCGTCCTCTGTGCGTGGCCCAGTTAATCGATGGGAGAATCTCAATCCCTGAGCAACTTCTCCGAGGGGGGCGTCGCACCGACTGAACTGCCAGTGACGACGCCAACGGCCCAGAGAAAGAGGCCACCGGTACTTCCGAAGGCCGCCTACGGGACGGGACATTCCCCATCGCTGATCTTGAACCACAATCCATCGATGATCGTGACCACTCTCACAATTCCTTATGAAGGCGCTTGTCAAGGCGAGGAGCTTCGGTAAAATTATCGTCAGGAAAAAGCCAATCTAACGGATCTTCGCTGACCAGGAGTCACCGATGGCATTCTCTGCAGCAAACGAAGAATGTTCTCGGACGCAGCTTATCCTGAAACTCATCGCCACCAACCATTTGAACGTCCCGGAACGAAGACTTCTTCGCGCAGCAGGCATCAAATTCTCTGAGGCGTTAACGGCGATCAACGCGGTTTTGGAAAAGGACGGTCAAATCGTCTCAGGCCGCAGGCAGCTCGCGAGACCGGGAAACGGCATCTATCGGATAACTTGGATTGTTGACCCGAACGACTGCATATTCTCTTTGAGCGTCCAGGATGCGATGGCGCGGGCGCCGTATCCCTGCGAGACGCGCGCGGCAGACTTTGGCAATCTTTCTGAGGCGGTCAGTGCTTTTCTGGACCAGGTCATCAATGATTTTGATGGGGTCGGGGCAATGAGGAACATTCCAGGAACGATCGAAGGAATACCGATTCACGGATTGCCCGGCCTTTCCACCTCTAAATAGAACCGCACGCTGGACTGGACTACTGCAGGCAGGCAGCCCGAACGAAAGGGAAGTTAAAACTTTCAATAAGTCGACACTGGGCTAGAAATTCGGCGTTTCTCGATATCGCCGTTCCAACTGGGCCAGCAAGATCGGTCGTTGCTTTTTGGATCGTGCTTTCCGCATGACCTTGCGGCGGTTCGGCGCCTCTTTTTGGCACGGTGGCTCTCGAGCTGTGCGATACGCCAACAGATCGTCGACCGTGAATGGCCCGGGATGCGCCGCGTGCGCATCCAATGCGAGAACCATCGTCGCCCCTTCTTGAACGATGCGAACTCCGGCGTGGCGATGACCATGAATCCGACGCTCGTGACTCTCGGGCAAACGAAACCATCGCTCAAGATCGAGGTTGTCTTTGAATTCTTCAAACGTGTTCTCGCCGACGAAAAGGCCCGCGAGGAAGCTAATCATCACCTGGGCCATATGCTGGCGAATCGGGTCATCAGTCTGTTGGAATTCCTCAGTCAACTCTTTGAATTTCTTCTCGCGATCGCGCAATTCTCCGCTCCAGGTTCGAGAGTCGCAGCGATCTTCTCGATATCCTTGACGTATTCTCGGATTTCCTCGTGCTCGGCTTGGACTGCGTCCAGACCGCGGTCGATGCAGCCGGCCAACCGGCCGAGTTGCTTCTCTTCGAAGCCCCTTTTTTCTCGTCCAGATTCCTTCGGATCGACTCGCGGACCTCATTCAATGCGTCGGCCATCCGCAGGCCGGGCGGATGGAGAGGCCCTCCTTGATCGCCATTGAGAATCCCGCGTACCGCCGCGCAATAATCCAGTACCACGGCGCTGGCCGAATCGGCTTCGGTGGCAGGCGCGTTGGCCGGGCTCACGAGCACGCTGACGGTGGCTTCGGGATCGTCTGCCGCGAGGTTTTCCCACGCCTGGACGTTCTGCCGCTTGAGCACGGCCTGTTCGATTTTCCGCAGGCCACGCAACTTGTGTCGCATCTCAACCTTGGCATGACTGTCCGCCGCCAGCACAGGCTTGGCCACATCCCGCAGGAAATGGTTGTCGCAGTAGCGATGCGGCACATCCGGAAATTCCGCCGCGATCCCTGTCAGGAAGGCGTCCTGCTTGTCCGAAATCCAAAGCGCGACCGGTTTGTCCAGGGATTTAGCCCATTCTTTGGCTTTGGTGATCAATCGTTTGACCTCTTCGGCCGACGCGGAAATCAAGGCCTCGGCGAACCAGACGCGCTTCTGGGTCAGTTCCCTCACGACGTAGAGGGTCTCGTGTCCCTTCTCGGGTTGCAGGCCGTCGATGGTGAGAATCAACTCGTCGACCGATTCGTATTGCTGCCGCAAAACATCGGGGTCTTGCTGGCGTGCAGCGAGCATGACCTGATAGCGATGGATGTATTGACGGATCGTGTCGTGAGAAAGCTTGATCCCGTAGTCGTCGAGGAGTTCGCCTTGGATTTGCGGAATCGACCAGTGCCGAGACAACCGCCGATACCCGATCCAGCAAAAGACGTCCCAGCCGATCGGCCAATGCGGCGGGGCGATGCTCGCTTCGATTTCGGGGCTCTTGGTTTTGCTATGCGCAGGACGACGAGGGTCGGGACAATGGTTGAGCTTACAGACCAGTTGCGCCGGGCCGTCGAGCGTATGAATGTGACGATACCGGTGATCGCAGACGTACATCATATGTCCACAGACCGGGCAATTGCGATCAAGGACGTCGAGTTCCCACTCCGCGAAATCCGTATCCGCAGGCCAATGGTAAGGCATCGTGCCGACCTCCATGCCCTGGTGAGATCCCTAAAGTAGAGCAGCCAGGACAAGAGATTACGCAAAAACCAGGCAATTTCTAGCCACCTGTCGAACCGTTGTTTTTCATTAGCATGGGCTAAATTTCAATGGCCTGCGCCGTTAGTAAGATGGCATAAACATATATCTATCACCGTGATCAATAAAGGATAAGGAGGCGATTATTCCTCCTGGATCCCGACCCCTTATATCCTCCGGACGCCTTATCCTCACGCAGCCGTTGTCCCATCGATTGGTACAACTTGCAATTGGCAACTCTTTGGTTTGTTAAAGTATGAGCAGCCTGAATGGATCGCTCCCCACATCCGACCCAGCACAAGTCGTACCTCGCCAGCCGCCTTCCCGACCATTGAACGGATCCTGTGGGACCGCTTAATTTTTTCGGAGGTTCACGGCTTATAAAACGCGCAGCTCTTGTCGGTCGTAACGCTCATATTGCGCAGCATTTACGGCGTTCGCTGCGCAAAATGGTAACATTAGAACTATGACTGGATCGATTGGAGCATGCATGCAACTATTATCTCGGGCTAAAACACAATCAATCTGGAGCCGCTTGCGATGTCGTTTGACCGGCGGGTCAAATCCCCCCGGGGGTATCTATGACGCTATTGGGGTATTCCAGACGATGCTGAAATCGCTCAAGCCTCTTGGCGCAGGCTCGCTCCCGTTTGATCTCCTCGTCGAGCGCCTGCGCGATCGGGCTGAGGCGTGTCCCGCCCAAGGTCTTTGATCGTGCCTCGCCCGCTCCGTGCCAGGGTCGTGGCCAGGGCCAGATGCACCAGCATCATAACGCCCGCCATCGCGTGAAAACGCTGGCCCCCACCACGTTGCCGTCGTCGGCACCCCAGTACAACTTCAAGCGGGCGTTGACCCGCTCCACCGCGGTGCGTCCCTTGTAGAGCCGCTCGAATTGCTTGGTCATCCGCGGGATCGGCGGGAACCGCCGCAGGTCCAACTCGCTCTTGATTCGCGCCACCAGGCCATAGCGACGCTCTCCGTTGCACCGCGCGTCGCTGGGGCACGACCAGCCTTCATGACGTGCCGGACATCGGTATTTCAGCGTGCCACGCTTCTCTTCATGACCAATGTAGGCCATCCGATGCCGGACCGCCGGCGTGCTGACCTTGTCGTAACAGTGAATCGTCCCGGTTTCGTCGTACACCAGGTTCGATCGCCCCGTATGTCCCGGCAGCATGCGTTCCGGCTCGCTCCTCCACAGGGCCCGATTCTCGATCAACGGCTTGATCCCGGCCGCGTGCAACAACCGATGAACCGCCACGTCATCGGCCGCCTTGTCGTACGCCAGCGATTCGATCCGTCCCGCCGGTAAGTTGGCACGGGCTTGCTCGACCAATGCCCCGATCATCTCGTTATCGCCCACCGCGGGTTCGGTGATCCGGTAGGCCAAGGCGAGTTCATGACGGACATCGACCAAAAGATGGAGCTTGTAGCCAAACCACTCCACGACCTTCGTCACTGTCCCTTCGGCGTCGTAGTACTCCTTGCGGCCGCCGGCCGGCTGCGGCAGGCCCAGCTTCGTCTCGGCCTCCTGCCGTTTCACATCACCGCGCCGCGCACACAGCGCCGTGGCATCCCCAGCGACCCGATGTCCAAGGTCGGTCAACCACCGTCGCTAACCGCCGAACCATCGTGTCGAAACTCGCCCGCATCGCGGTCAGATGGGCAGGATGTCCCAAGACGTCGAGGAACCGCGACAGGTTCCAGTGATGGGGGATCTGGTCCTCGGTCTCCAACCCGAGCAAGCGATGCAAGGGCGGGATTGCGGCGGACTTCAGCCAGGCAGGCGTCATACGAAGCGTGCCGCAACAGCGGGGTCAACACCGCGACTCCCCAGAGCAGCGATACAGGATAGTCGTCGCGCCCGCGTCCCCGCGCCAGGCACAGCCCTTGCCGCAGGGAACCGTCCGGGATGGCCTCCAGGCAGCGGCGGATCGTCCCCAGGGACGGGGAATCCTCGAGTGCGGCCCAGGCAAACAGGGGTTGCGTGTCTCTGACCTTCATCGTTGCGACTGCTCCCACGCCGGGGCCTCCTATTATACAGCGCGACAATCCCCCGCACAAGAGGGCAGTGGGGTAAAAATCGTGATTTTGCTGACTTTATGACGCAAAGTAGCGAAAAACACGGCAAAAATCGGGGGTGTCTGGGGTAAAGACTTTTGTACACTGTGCCGCGAGCCTGAAAAAAAAGGGGGAAAAACACCGCACGCGGCTCATCAATCTGACGACCATCTGGACAGACGCCAGCCGAAACGTCACACTGATAAAAGGCATCGTCAGCAAATTATACAATTATCGAATTCGGCGTGAAGGACACGCCTTTGGAAAGTCTGGGTTCTTGTAGCGATACTAGGCGGTCGGGGCTGTGGGAGCGTCGTCGATTAAACACGAATTTTTGTAGTTGAGGAAGCCTGCCATGCTCATCAAAATTATGTGCAAGTGCGGCCAGAAATTGCAGGTAAAGGAGAAGGATGCGGGGAAGAAAGCTCCGTGTCCGACGTGCGGAGCAGCCGTGACAGTTCCGTCGGCCGAACCATCCGAAGCGATTCTTCCCAACCGACCGCTGCCTGCCATCCGCGTCGATGTCAGTGCGACAACGCCAGCCGAAGACGATACGTACGGGCTTGCCCTAGAGGTAGCCAGACCCGACCTGAATGAATCACTGAAAGGGTCCTGCCCGCCTCCGCCAGTCGCTTCGGCCCCCGTTCCGATCCGAACGGCACTCTTGCCCCAAATCAGCCGGCTGGTCCACAAGGCACGCGGCAACGGGCCATCGAGAGCACACCTGTGCATCGGTGGTCTGCTCCTGACAATTGTGACGATTGGCGCCGCGTCGGGCGCCTGGTTTTCGGTCGAAGCCCAACGGCGAGCTCATGCGCCATCCGGAAAAAGCCCAATCTTCTCGTCCTTTCCCGATCGCACTCGCGCGGCCGACAAGAAGTTCGAAGCGTCTGAAGCTCCACGCGGATCAGGTCAGGACGATACCTTCCAAGCTGTCTACAAAGAAGGGAAGATTCTTCTTGACGACGGCGAACTAAAGGCCCATTACCACCTTCGGCAAAGCCATTTAGCAAGCCTGATGCGGCGATGGCCTACAACGCTCGCGGGGTTGCGTACCTGCGTCAGCGTCGCGTTGGCGGTGCCTTGAGCGACTTCAACGAAGCAATTCGCCTTGATCCGAAGCCGGCGAAATACTACGCCAACCGCGAACCGTCTACCGCGACCAGGGGAACTATGGTCTGGCCCTCTCGGATCTCAACAGGTGCATTGAGCTGTCCCCTAGCACGGGCGACTTCTATGAGGAACATTGGCACCACCTTCTACTGCATGGACAAGAAGGCCGAAGCCGAAAGTGACTTTACAGCTGCCAGGCGGCGAACGACAAAACGCCAGCCGGCCCTTCCGAAGTCGCGCGAGCAGTGAGCAGGCCTCAGCCGGCTTGCACGGCAGGAGCCCGAAAAGAAGAAAACGGCACTCGACGAAGCGATCCACAACGCCACGGATCTGCAGCCGACCGCTGAATATAGGGACCCACACCAACGCATTCGATTTCCTGAAGTCAATGCGGGACCTTGCGAGCAACGAGTTCAAGTTTCGGCAAAGTCGAGAGGTAATATACCGTTCCACGTTCAGCCAGAGAGACCAGAGATCGGGCGGAGGTTGGTATTTCGCCCGAAATGCTATCATTGGTCCCGGAAATATAACTTCAGCGACAAAAAATCTACACTGTCCCATTGTACCTCTGTTACTCCTACTTCAAGCAAGGCATCGGTCTGGGGGAGGCAGTTTTGCCTGAGACCAGCGATTACGTTTGTGTTTTGGCTAACTTAGACATGGATCAGGACACAGCGGCAAAGATGCGTGCTCGATTTGACCAGCATATGTTGTCCCTTACAATTTGGTATCGGTTGAGAAGGGTGGCCCAAGCTTCATGGGAGACAAATCCACATTTTCTTGACGGAAGTTTGTCCCATGTTATCACTTTTGAGATAGACATACTACGATATGAATAATCATAGAGTTGGTCAGATTCAGTCTTCGGTTTTAAAGTGCGGGTAAGCGAGCCGGAAAACCGAAAACCGCATCTGACCCCTGCACGGGAGCCGATCGAAGACACCGAAGAATTCGCCGATAGCGATGAAGAGTCGGAAGATACAAAACCCGAACAGGCCATTGCAGAGGACGAGAGATGTGCTGGCTCCAAGCGCTAAACCGAATCAGGGGAGGCAGTCTCCCCCGCTGCTTGCGATTGCTCGAAGGCAATCGCCGAACTGTCGCGGCCCGCTTGCAGACTCTCATCGGTAAAGCAGCAGAAGTTCAAATCGCGGAATCCGATTTCTGGATGCCGCTCGGTCCCCCGGCTCAGAGCCCCAATGCGCCTGGATATCCCGATCCGAGAGCCGAGACTCGGCGGAAGACGACGGCTTCCTGACTCCGCAAGAAAGAGCCAAAATAACAGATTGGTGGCTGTCGGCACCCCAAAACGCCAATACACCGAACTGGGATATCGCCAGTAACGCGACTATTTGCGGCAAACGCGGCCTCCTGCTGATCGAGGCCAAGGCCCACAATGTTGAGCTCAACAAGACGCAAGCCGGCAAGCCTCTGGAACGCCAGTAACCTCAAACAGCCGTCGCAATCATGTACGAATCGGCGGGTGATTGAAGCTAGGAGGCGAAGCTGGCACTCTCTGGCAAACGGCCATGGAAACGCTGTCTCGCGATTGGAACTACCAGATGTCGAACCGGGTTCGCCTGGGCACTGGAGCTTACCGAGATGGGCTACCCGGTCGTACTCGTCTATCTGGGCTTCCTTGTGCCGAAGAGATGGGATTGGAAGCCCAAGTACCCTTCTCTGACCCTGATAAGTGGACGGCGTGGTTAATTAAACACAGTTCGACGCTGTTCCCACATGAAATCTGGAATAGCAGATGGGAAGTTAGTGGACAGGCGTTCTTTCCGCTATCTGGTCAATAAACTGCCCTCTCAATGTTGCCATCGCGGGTGTTATGCCATGAAGACCGATACCAGTGAAAAAGGCCGGAAAGTCTAATTGTCGCAGGTATTACCACCGCCGGCTCAGCACCGCCATGCGGGTTTTGCGCGACGCAACGTCCCGGGGGTCAGTGCATATTCTCGCTCCTGGAATGCCCGGGTGGCATAGATTCTTGCTCCGAACCGCCGAGATCGACGGTCCCCGAGCTGCCGAATGCTGGTCGCAAACCCCGTGGTCTTGACCTGGCGGACCGGATAGAATCGTCTTCGACGCTCATTCCGGATCAAGCCGTCGGAGGTCGCGATGCCCGGTGTCAATATGCCCCGGTGTCAGGAGTGCCCCGGTGTCAGAGCATACGTGCTTAGAGTGCCCCGGTGTCAGAGCATATTCTCGCTCCGGACCGCCAAGATCGACAGCCCCGAGCTGCCGAATGCTGATCGGAAAAGCCGTGGTCTTGACCTGGCGGACCGGATAGAATCATCTTCGAGGGTCATTCCGGATCAAGCCGTCGGAGGTCGGGACGATGCGAAAAAAGTCGATCGAGCGGGTCAACGGCGAGGGGGGAGCCAAGACGCCCCGTTCCAAGCCCGATTCAGGAACTGGCGCACCTTCGACCCGTCCAAGGTCGTGGGTGACCGGACCCTGATCGAGGAATGAACCACCTACAGGGATCATTTAGACGAGCTGCTCAAGCGCAAAGGAGATTATGTCCTTATCAGGGGACAACAGATCATCGGGATCTTCACCGACCGCCAAGAAGCGATCGAGAAAGCATACGACCTCTTTGCCGAGGAGCCAGCACTCGTCAAGCAGATCGTCGCGAGAGAAGCATACATCACTCGGCGGCGTCATCCTCTGATGGCGGTCCACGTGCTGAACTCGATGCCTCCCTTGGTCCAGGTGGGGGGATCCGCACCAATCGACCCCCTCGGGCAAGCTCGCGGCCCGGGTGACAAGCTGCTCTTGAAGAGCGGCCCTGATCAATACCTGTTAAACGGTGACGGCGATCGCTCCACCGATCATTTCGGCGCTGCGCCCGCGTAAAGCTCGGAAATATTGACGAGCCCACCGGCCCGGTATGGAAAGCCTGTGGGGCGACAGACCTACGACATCCGCATCGCGTTCGAGCCCGACCCCCAGCAGGAAGAACTGCGAGGCTCCGTGGGCGTTGGTTCAACGTGGAGGCCACTCGGGGGACCTCCTCGGCCTTCAGTCGGGGTCGATGTTTTGATCGGCCAGGACTTTCTCAGCCAGGTCGTCATATCCTGGGACGGACCCCGCCGAAGGCTGCTTTTTATGTACTAAATGACACTATCTCCGCCAAAGGCCGCTGAAGCCGACTCCGGCCCTTCCTTTGCCTGTTGTCTTCGATCAAACCTCCCCCTGATCGGGAACTTTCCCCGTGATCATCTAGTCGAAGACGTTTGTGCCAGTGATCCGGCGAGAAGAGAGAGCCCTCGTCCATGAAACGACAGGCGATCGGGGAGGTCCGCTTGAGATCGTGTTCCCAAGATCGAACGGTCTTCACATCGACGCCGAGAAATCTCGCGAAAATCGACTGGCTCACATTGAAGATCTGGCGGATCCTTTTGACGTCCTTCCGGCAGCGTAGCTTGCGCGGTCTAATGTCCAGCTCGACCGTCCGTACCGTGGACTCTTCTCGATCAACCGGAACTTCGCTCTCCCCAGGGAATCCTCGGTGTTTCGGTCAGCTCGCCGGCCTATGATTCCGGCGCCGGCCGCGGATAACGACAGCGTTGCTTTTTTCATTCTTTGACTCCTGGCTGACTTCTCGCTCAGTCTTCCCGACGCGGTCCCAGCGGTTCGGTCTGGGCTGTCGCTTTCGGCCGCTCGGGTGGCTCTGGACGCTGGAGAGATGACATCCCCCGCGCGCGTCGTTACAACCAGCGTGGTTATTCATGGAGTCATCCCGGAATGCCGATTGGGAGGAGCGTCATGGTCACACGCGAGGCACGATATAGCCGCGAAGAGTTTGCCAGGGGCGGTGGCAGGAGATCTACGATGGGGAGGGTGCGTTCCTCCCTCCATCCGGGCGACGATGGCAAGTTCGTCGCGATCGACATCGAGTCGGGCATCTACGAGATGGACCGCGACGACGACGTCGCGACCGAGCGCCTGCTGAGCCGACAACTTGGACGCGGCAGGTCTGGCTGGCACAAGTGGGAACAGCGCGCCGCTGACCGCCCGGGGTGCGGCTCGGCTTCAGGGGTCCTGGAGTGATTCCCGGGACCTCGTCAACGCTCGGCTTGAAATCCTGATTTGGATACCGATCCTCGATAGGCTGGCACAAGAGCAGGAGGTTGAGGCCATCCTGGACACCGGCTTCACCGGGTCACTCACGTTACCGCCCGTGCTATTGCCCGGCCTTGGCCTTCCCTGCGTGCTCGCGAGCCAACGCCGTCCTGGCAAATGGAACCGTCGAGCAGTTCGACATCCACGCCGCGACCGTGCTCTGGGACGGGATGCCACGCCCGATTCTGATCCAGGCCATCGACACGGCTCCTCGACCGGGCATGGCCCTCTTGGAAGGATATGACTTGCGTGCTCGGGTCATCGGGGGCGGCGGCGTGCAGCTTGAGGCGATACCAGAAGTATCACATGGGGTCGGAACAGAGACGGTG
>CAVRFS010000032.1:0-101250 GCA_963720335.1 uncultured Planctomycetota bacterium
ATTGCGCTCTTAAACCCAAGCCGATTGAGGCATCCGACCCCGCTTGCGAATCGTACTCAGTGCTTGCGATATCTGCTTTTGCCTCCCGGTGTTGCATGGCCACGCCGATTTGCCTATACCCCAACCCGGCTTGGCGATGTTTCGCGTGCGCCTGCTACGGGATGGTCGATCAACATCAACGGCTGCTCGATCAGGCCCTTGAAGGTCGACAGGAACCGCGCCCCGGTGGCGCCGTCGAGGACGCGGTGGTCGGCCGACAGGGTGCAGCGTCATCATCGTGGCGACGACGATTGAACCGTCGACGACCACCGGTCGCGGCTCGGCTCGGCCCAGGCCGAGAATTCCGGCCTGGGGGGGGTTGACGATCGCATAAAGGCTGTCGACCCCGTACATTCCGAGGTTCGAGACCGTGAACGTCCCTCCCTCGAGTTCTTCGGGCCGAAGCCGCCCGTCGCGGGCCCTCCGGGCCAAGTCGCGGAGTTCGGCCGCGATCTCGCCGAGGCCCTTGCGGTCGGCATCGCGGACGATCGGCGCGACCAAGCCGGCGTCGGCCGCGACGGCGATCGCCAAATCGATGCGTCGGTACCGTCGGGTCGCCGTGTCAGTCCAGGAGGCGTTGGCGTCGGGGACCTCCCTCAAGGCCAGGGCCGCGGCGCGGACGGCGAAGTCATTGAGCGAGAGCTTGATCCCGTCGGCGCTCGCGGCCTGGACCTCGGAGCGCAACCGCAGCAAGGCATCGATCCGACAGTTCGCTTCCAGGTAGAAATGAGGGATCGTTCGCTTCGACTCGGTCAATCGGTGGGCGATGACCTGGCGGACCCGCGAGTGGGGGATCTCGTCGTAGGATGCGCAGAAGTATTGCCCCGATGCGGCGACGGCGGGACGCGGGGGCTGCAATTCCGCGGGCGGGCGGTGGAATCCGAGCGCGGTCAGGACGTCGGCCTGCATGATGCGACCAGCCGGACCGCTGCCCCGAAGAGAAGAAAGCTCGAGCCCGGCCTGCAGGGCCATGCTACGGGCCAGGGGGCTGGCATCGACAACGACCTGGGGGAGCGGTCGGCTCGGGCGATCTCCGGACAGGATCCGGATCACGTACGGCCGGCCGCTCCGGATGGCCGCCGTATCGGTTCGCGCCCTGAGTGATCGGGAGCCAGGCTCTTCCATGACGGTTCGTGCCGGATCGCCACCTGGTTCCAGGATCGCCAGGACGGCACCCACCTCGACCTTCTCCGAGCCGGCCGGGACTACGATCGCGGTCAGCGTGCCGTCGTCGGGGGCCTTCAGTCCACGGTCGTCTTGTCGGCCTCGATCTCGGCGATGACCTCGCCGGCCGTCACCGGTTCGCCCTCCCGCTTCCGCCAGGCGACGACGGCTCCTTCGGTCATCGAGTCGGTCAGGCGAGGCATCCGGATCTCGATCGGCATGGAGCAGACGTCCCTTCACATGTGCATGTTGATCGAGACAGGCGCGGGCGGCGGCGTCGACGATCGCCTGGACGTCGAGGTCGTACTCGCGATAGAGGTCGGGGATGTCTCCCGACTGGCCGAAGCGGTCCACACCCAGGGCCACGACGCGGTGTCGGGCCACGGAGCCGAGCCAGGAGAGCGTCGCCGGGTGGCCGTCGAGCACGGTGACGAGCGCCGCGGCGGGCGACAGCCCGTCCAGCAGGAGCTCGACGTGCGAGCGGGCCCCGGGTTGCCGCCGATCCGTGCGCGGGCGGCGGCGAGCCAGGCGGCGTGCAGCCGGCCGGCCGAGGTGACGACGAGCAAGCCCCGCACCCGGGATGTCTTCGCGGATCATCGGCGTGCGCCTCGATCGCCTCCGGGGTGATGACGCCCTGAGCAGACGACCGCGAGACTCTGCCCCGGGCCCGGGCGGGACGAGCCAGTAGCCCCCGCGCACGATGGCCGCGACGAGCTCGGGGGTCATCGTCGCGCTTGCGGCTGCTCGATCGGCCGGGTCGAGAGCCGGAGGTAGACCGAGCCGCCGTCGTCGTCCTGGATGTGTCCCAGGGCCCAGGCCAGGATCGCGGCCAGCTCGTCGACGAAGGCGGGCTCGAACGCCGTCAGGCCGGGCTGGCCGATGCCGATCAGCGGGGTGACGACTGACTGGTGTGCGCCTCCCTCCGGCGCGAGGCTCAGGCCCGATGGCGTGGCCACCAGCACGAACCTCGCCCCCTGGTAGCAGGCGTAATTGAGCGCGTCGAGGCCGCGAGCGATGAACGGGTCGTAGAGCGTGCCGATCGGCAGCAGCCGGGCGCCGAAGAGCGGGCCGGCCAGTCCCAGGGCGGCCAGGAGGAGGAACAGGTTGTTCTCGGCGATCCCCAGCTCGATGTGCTGGCCGGCGGGGGACATCTCCCACTTCTGGGTCGAGGCGACGGCCTCCTCGCGGAACGAGTCGGCGCGGGCGCGGCGGTCGAACAGGCCGCGGCGGTTGACCCACGGGCCGAGGTTGGTCGAGACCGTCACGTCCGGCGACGTCGTCACGATCCGGTCGGCGAATCGCCCCGGATCCTGCGCCAAGTCGCTCGAGGAGCCGGCCGAACCCTTCCTGCGTCGACATCCTCGACCCTTGGGGGACCGCCAGCGACCTCGGGGACCGCGACGCGGGGCGGGTCATGTCGACGGCCGGTGCGAGCCGCGAATGGGACCTGATCGAGGAACCGGCGGATCTCCTCCGCGGGGACATCCAGGCCGGCGAACGAGGTCGTACTCCTGCCCGGGCTCGATCCCCTGGGACCGCCGGTAGACCTCCATCTGCTCGGGGCTCATCAGGCCCGCGTGGTTATCCTTGTGCCCGGCGAACGGCAGGCCGTACCCCTTGATCGTGTAGGCGATGAAGCACGTCGGGGCGTCCGTCTCGACGCCGTGGAAGGCTTCCAGGACCGACTCCATGTCGTGCCCGGCCAGGTTGGTCATCAGAGCCGTGGAGCTCGACGTCGTCGTGCTCGTCGAGCAGCGCGGCGATGCCCGTGGGTCGTGCCCAGGTCGCGCTTGAGCCGGGCCCGCCAGCCGGCCGCCGCCGCGATAGACGAGGGCCGAATACAGCGAGTTGGGGCAGTTGTCGATCCAGGTCTCGCAAGGCATCGCCGCCGGGCCGGTCGAACACCTCGCTGGAGCCGCTCGGCCATACTTCAGGGTCACGACGTCCCAGCCCATCGACTGGAACGTGCTGTCGATCCGATGGAACAGCCGGTCCTCGACCACGCTGTCGAGGCTCTGGCGGTTGTAGTCGATGATCCACCAGACGTTGCGGACGTCGTGCTTCCAGCCTTCCAGCAGCGCCTCGAAGACGTTTCCCTCGTCGAGCTCGGCGTCGCCGGCCAGGGCGATCATCCGGCCGGGTGGTCCTGTCATCGGGCACGAGCTGCTTGAGCCGCAGGTAGATCCTGGACCAGCGACGCGAAGAGGGTGATCGCGACCCCCAGCCCGACCGAGCCGGTCGAGAAATCGACGTCCTCGCTGTCCTTGGTTCGCGACGGATACGACTGGGCGCCGCCAAAGGCCCGGAACCGCTCGAGCTTGTCGACCGTCTGTCGCCCCAGGAGGTACTGGATTGCGTGGAAGACGGGGCTGGCGTGAGGCTTGACCGCGACCCGGTCCTGGGGACGAAGGATATCGAAGTAGAGCGCGGTCATGAGCGTCGCGACGAGGCGCACGACGCCTGGTGTCCCCCGACCTTCAACCCGTCTCGATTGGGGCGCAGGTGATTGGCGTTGTGAATCATCCAGGTGGAGAGCCAAAGCACTTTGCGCTCGAGCGCCCGAAGGCAGGCCAGCCGCCTCGGCTGGGACCATCCGCGCAACAGGCCGTGACGATCATCGGCGGCTGGAGAGACACTGAGCAATTCGTGCATCGGGAGCTACCCAGAAAGCTGATGGATGGAACCGACGTGGATCGGGTTCATTGTAACGTCGGACTGCGCCCGCAAGGAATCTCTCGATCCTTCTGATATTTCGAGCGAGCGGAAGAGAACCGAGATCTGGGCCCCCGTGATCACTTTCTTCTCGCGGAATCAGGAAGGGTATCATCAGCGAGAACCAGGATGCGGAAGTCCTGCTCTGTAAACCGAGAGCCGACGCGTTCACACGGAATGGCATCGAGGTCGCCAAAGAGTTGCTCGAAACAAGCCGGGCGCAAGCCGTCGTGCTCGACATCGGTGCGTGCTTTCTACACTCCCACCTCACCAGAAAGTGACTATCTACGCATGAATGTATTGTGTTCAGAGTCTCCCCCGAAGTCGCATTCGCCCGCCAGCGAGCCCGCTGTCCAGACGATCCTCGAACCCTTGAAAGTTATACGGCCCAAGAGTTTTCTCCCCGACGTTGCGAGTATTACGCGCTGGCCAGCCACGCAGTCGATGCTGAACGCGGGCGAGACGAGGTAGGGCGGTTCTTTGTACAGATCAGACTGGAAATCGGCAAGTTATTGCCGGCCTGTTCCTTACGAGGACGGTCATGATATGGTGTTCGTCCCAATCAAACCCGCAACATCGTTTGAAGACCTTGACGACTCTGCCGTGTTCCCTGATGATGAAATGGGTGCTTGCAGTCCATTAGGGCTCCTTCGCCGTAACCTGATCGTGTCGAGGGGTTGGGATCGATTCGTCGGACATGCCTGCGACGACTCGGCCAAGATCGCAATGGCTATTCAGGCGATGACCCAGACGAGGTCGTCCTGGCACCAGAGGGGGCTGCGATGCTGGTGTTCAGTCAAAAAAAAGGCGATGCGATTCTCTTTGGCCCTGACACGGACGAGTTTGTCCGTGTGGAGGTTCTCGAGATCCAACGTTCCCAGGTTTTGCTGAGCATCAAATCACCGCGTCACATTCGGGGCGTTCGCGCGGAGATCGCCGACTCTCATCACAATCGAGTCAAGGACCCGACGCTGGCGTCGTCCCAAGCCTCTGACCGCTCCGACGTGGAAGGCGCCACCTTGCATTCTCGGCTCGATGGCGTAGCACCGGTGAATGAGACCGTCGCGAGCCGACATCGGCTTCTGATGAGTGAGGCGCACAAGGTGGCCATTTTTTTTGGCGAAGCTCGCCTTACGCTCATCGCAATCAGAGGAGGTAACGTCCGGCTGGGGATCGAAGTTCCCAAGAACTGGCGCGTCTGCCAGGAAGTCGTGTTCCAGGCCGTCGACGGATCCGTCACTGCTCCTGCGCGGACGGGCCGCCAACCTCAGCGATTGCAGTCCACCGCAGTGGCGAAGATTCTCTCGAGGGCGGGTCGCTTGCACGCTCCAGCGGAGCTTGAAGAACTGACCGCCGGCTTGCTCTCTCTGAGGGCCAAGAGGCTCGCGCCGGTGGTATCGGATGAAGAGACGAGGCTGCTGATTTCGATCAACGAAGGTGTGCCTGTTGAGCTGACGGATCGTGTCGCATCTTTGATCCAGAAGCGGGACGAATGCAGCCTGACTGTGGAAGAGAACCGCGAGATCCTGCAACTCGCCGACGAAGTTGAACGGCGTGGCGTCGAGCGGCTCGAGGCACTGTCGAATCTGGCCGAGCTCCGTGGGGTCTCCCTTCGCGTCTTGATGCAGTCACTCGGCGTGGCGGCCGGCGATCATGGCTAAGGCGAGGCCCGGAGCCAATCTTCGCGCCCGTGTACGCGAGCGAGCCCGGGGCTATTGCGAATACTGTCGGATCAAGGAAGCGTCGACCGGGCATGAGTTTACACTTGACCATGTCGCACCGGAGAGTCGGGGCGCGCTGACGTCGCCGGAAAACCTGGCTTACGCGTGCATCGGGTGCAACGTCCGCAAGTCGAACAGGACCAGTGCGCCCGACCCGATCGACGGTAAAATCGCACTGCTCTTCAACCCTCGCATCCAGCGCTGGAGGGATCACTTCTGCTGGAGCGCCGACACCAGACTCGTTCTTGGACTGACGCCAATCGGTCGCGCGACGGTCGTCGCGCTCTCGCTCAATCGCCCCTTACTGATCAGATACCGCACCTTGATGATCAAGAACGGAATTCACCCTCCCATCGAGCCACCAGATTTAGATTGACTCGATCGAGCCTGCGATTTCAGTGGCCATACGGCAAGACACGCGGACTGCTTGGCATCGATGCTACGGTTCTGAATGCCACTGCGGAAAATCACGAAAGCGACCGATAGAATAGGATGACGAACTGTTCCGTTTTGAATCGTCCTACGGCGGAAAAACCACCAGCGGCCACGGCGGTGGAACATGGATAATGGCCCTATCGAGAAAAGATTCAAGACGGCGCTCAACGCGCTCATCGAGCATGTCAAGGAGGACCGCTCCGTCCTGGCGGCGATCCTTTGCGGGAGCCTGTCGCACGACACGGTCTGGATCAAGTCCGACATCGATCTCGTATTTGTGACCATTGACGACAAGAAGGTAGCCGAAGGAAACCTGGCGCTCTACGCGGATGGGCTGAACGCGCATGCCTTACTCGTGCCGCGAGCGCAGTTCCGCAAGCTGGCCGAGGGGTCGATCCGCAATTCGTTCCTGCACTCGCTCCTGGCCAAAGGGCGGCTTCTTTACGCCCACGACGAGACGATCACGGACCTCTGCGCCGGTCTCCGGGAGATCGGCGAGCGCGACACCCAGCTTCGGCTCTTTACGCGCCGGGCTGCATGCGCTGGCGCCGATCTACAAAGCCCACAAATGGTTCCTCACGCGCGGTGACCTCGCGTACACGGCGCTGTGGATCCTCTACACCGCGACCCCGCTCGCGCAAATCGAGGTCATCGGCCGAAAGTTGCTGGCCGACCGCGAGGTGATTCCCCAGGCGATGACACTGAATCCGGCGTTCTTCAAGACAGTCTACGCCGACCTGCTCAATAACAAGAAGACGCGGAAGAACGTCCAAGAGGCGCTGAGTCGGTCGACCTCTACTTGGCCCAGCGGCGGCGATGCTATTCAAGCCGGTCATCGATCACCTCCGCGAGGTCGGTGAAGTGCGGTCTTGCTCCGAGATCGACAGCCATTTCGAGCGGAACTTCGGTGTCGGAGGCGCCACAGCGGCGTGCGAATATCTGTCCGATCAAGGGCTCATCGGCAAGGCTTCCACGCCGGTGCAGCTCACCAGGAAGAGCAACATCGAAGTTCAAGAACTGGCATTCTTTTACCTCGAGGAATTATCGAATGTCGTCTAGGTCGACCGCCAGGCGGAAGCCGTCCCGAGCCTCGGCGCGCACGACCATCGCCGTGCAGGGGCGCGCGTGCACAACCTCAAGAATATCTCCGTTGAGATCCCGCGCGACAAACTCATCGTGGTCACCGGGCTCTCCGGCTCGGGTAAGTCGAGCCTGGCATTCGACACGATCTACGCCGAAGGGCAGCGGCGGTACATGGAATCGTTGTCGAGCTTCGCGAAGCGGTTCGTCGCCCAGGTCGCCAAACCGGACGTGGACTTCGTGTTCGGGCTTTCTCCAGTCATTTCCATCGAGCAAAAGACGATTGCCAGTAACCCACGCTCGACCGTCGGCACCATGACCGACATCGCCAGTTATCTGAACCTGCTATTCGCAACCATCGGTGAGCCGCGCTGCCCGCGCACCGGCGAGCCAACGCCCAGCCGAACGGCGAGCCAGATTCTGGAGACGATCCTATCACTTCCGGAGGGAACGGAGATCGAACTGCGCGCGCCCGTGTTCAAAGTCTACGGTGAAGAGCTGGACTTCGTTCTGACCGAGGTTCGCAAGAAAGGTTGCCGGCGACTGATCATCGACGGCAAGTTGGTAGACATCTCCGAAGAGGTCGAACTCGACGAAGCGAAGGTCCGTCACATGGACGCGGTGGTGGACCGGTTGGTGGTCAGCCAAAAGCACGAGAAAGCGATCAAGGCCGCGATCGCCGCGACCCTGCTGGTGGGTGATGGCTTGCTCCAGGCACAGGTCGTCAAGGGCGCGAGCCATGCCGAGAGCGAGCGGTTCTACCGAGGGCTTTGCAGCGCGTCCCATCACTTCGTCTATGGGGACATCCAGCCCGAGTACTTCATGTTCAACAACCCGGAGAGTGCCTGCCGGACCTGCGGCGGCCTGGGCGTCCACAAGCTGACGCATCCGGAACTCCTGGTGCCTGATCCCAAGCGAAGCATCCGCGGCGGCTGCTTCGTGCGCGAGGCATTCAAGTACAACCCGGATACCTGGGACGGGCGGATGATGTACAGCCTGGCGAAGGCGCTGCGGTTCTCTCTGGATACATCGTGGGAGAAACTTCCCGAGCCCGTGCGCCAGGCGATCCTCAACGGCATCGAACAGAAGGTAGTCCTCACCGCGCCGCCGGAGGCGAAGGGAAGTCGAGACGACTGGGAAGGTAAGGAAGTCGGCTTTGGCGGAATTGCCCGGCGGATCGAGCGGCGCTACCGCCGTTACCGGCAGAAAGGTGAGGCAAACTCGGGAATGGAAGCATGGCTCGACAACGTGATGGTCGAGCACACCTGCCCCGACTGCAACGGCGCGCGCGTCAGGGCCACCAGGCTGTGCTTCACGATCGGCGGCAAGACGATCCACGAGTTCGGTCAGTTCAACTTCGACGAGCTCCACGCGTTCCTGGGAAGCGTCAAACCGACAGGCCGCGGCGCCGACGCCGGCAAGCAGGTGCTCAAGGAGATCCGCGGCCGGATCGAGCTCCTCCTGGGCATCGGATTGGACTACCTGAACCTCAACCGTCGTTCAGGTACTCTTTCCGGTGGTGAGTCGCAGCGGATCCGCCTGTCCACGCAGATCGGCTCGGGGCTGATGGGGATGCTGTACGTCCTCGACGAGCCGAGCATCGGCCTGCACCCGAAGGACAACATGAAGATGATCGCCACGCTGGAGAGCTTGCGCGACATCGGGAACACGGTCATCGTCGTGGAGCACGACGAAGACACCATCCGCGCCGCCGACCACCTGGTGGAGATGGGTCCCGGCCCCGGGGTCCACGGCGGCAAGGTCGTGGTTCAGGGAACGATCGATGACGTACTCGCGTGCGACGCGTCGCCAACCGGGCAGTTCCTTTCGGGCAAACGATCGATCGCCATCCCCAAGCAGCGGCGAAAAGGCAATGGCAAGACACTCACCGGTGCGCGGGGCTCGAGAGAACAACCTCAAAGCGCTGGACGTGACATTTCCGCTGGGAAAGATGGTCGCGATCACCGGCGCCTCCGGCTCGGGCAAGAGCACGTTGGTCAACGAGGTGCTGTTCAAGGCGCTTTGGAAGCGGCTTGTAGATACCCGCACTTTGCCTGGCGAGCACGACGGCGTGGACGGTGTTGAGCACGTGCACAAGGTGGTCAACATCGATCAATCGCCGATCGGACGGAACAGTCGGTCCAACCCCGCGACTTACGTCGGCTTTTATGATGTGATCCGCGACCTGTTCACCGAGGCACCGCTTTCGGCCGAGCGGGCTACAAGGCGGGCCGGTTCAGCTTCAACGTCAAGGGAGGCCGGTGCGAGGAGTGCCAGGGGGAGGGGGTCATTACCACACAACTTTACTTCATGCCTGACGTGGAAGTGACCTGTGGCGCGTGCAAGGGGGCGCGGTTCAACAACGAGACCCTGGAGGTCACGCTGCGCGGCAAGACCATCGACGACGTGTTGAACATGTCTATCGAGGAAGGGACGGTGTTTTTCGCGGACGAGCCGGTAGTCGGCAAAAAGATCGAGGTGCTGAATGAGCTCGGCCTCGGATACCTGACCTTGGGCCAATCGGCGACCACGCTTTCCGGGGGCGAGGCGCAGCGGATCAAGGTCGCCACAGAGTTGAGTAAACTACAGCGATCGAAACACACCATTTACATCCTCGACGAACCGACGACGGGGCTGCACTTAGCGGATGTGCAGCGAATGCTGGAGTCCTTGAATCGGCTGGTGGACGCCGGGCACACGGTGCTTCTGATCGAACATCACCTGGACGTGATCAAGACGGCCGACCACGTGATCGACCTTGGGCCGGAGGGCGGTCATGGAGGCGGTGAACTCGTGGTAGCGGGCACGCCGGAAGAAGTCGCAGCGTGCAAGTCATCGCACACGGGTTCCTTCCTCAAAGCGCACCTGCGGGCATGACACCCATGCGCCGGTTCACGAGATCAGACCGAATGGGTCGCAATCGTTCCAACCGTGGCTGTGCAACGGGTAGCTCCCGTTCCTACTTCGTGCCGCGATACTTCGCGCCTGCCTGGATCAGGATATCGCGCTCCTCGTCCGTCAGGCTCTCCTTGCCCTGCTCGCTGATCTTCTTCAGGATCTCGTCGACACGCTCCGTCAGATCATCGTCGCGCCGCGGAAACGGGAGAATGGCCGGCGTGCGGAACGGCATCGCCTGCCGCCGGGCGCGGCCGGCCAGATGCGGTCGAGAACCGGCTCCAGTCGCCAACCGAACCGCCAATAAAGGAACCCGAATGTCAGCCCGCCAAGGTGGCCGGCGTGTGCCACGCCCGTGAAGATCGGGTCGCCCGCCAAAGCCAGCAAGACCGGATGAAGGTCGTACAGGACATAAAGGCTCATCAATACCCACAGCGGCACGGGAATGAACCAGAAGAGTAGGAACTGCTCAAAGGGGTAGTAGATGACGTAGAGCATCATCACTCCCATAATCGCCCCTGAAGCCCCGATCGCCGGTACGTGCGAGCCGCCGTAGTACGCCAGGGACACATAGGCAACCGACGAACAGACTAGTGCGACAAGGTAGAACAGCAGGAACTCGGTCGAGCCGTACATCCGTTCAAGGCGCTGCCCGAACCAGCACAGCAGCAACATGTTAAACAAGATGTGCCAGAGTCCGTGACGGTCATGGCAGAACCCACTGGTCACCAGCCGCCAGACCTGCCCTTGCTCGACGGTTTTCTTCGGGCTCAGTTTGAACCACTCCTGGACGATCGAAGTGCGCATCCCAGGCATGCGACTCAGCATCTCTTCCATCGCCTCACGGGCCTTGCGGGCGTTCCTGTCGCGCGTCCGGCGATCGACGGTTTTGGTTTCATCATTCTTGCCGGCGGGGCTCTGGAGCGCTCTCCTCCTGGTCGGGCAAGTTCCGATCGAAATCGAGGATCTGCGGCGCGGCCGGGCGCGTGAGCATGATCTGAAGGAGGAACACGACAACATTGGCGATGACCACGTACTTGACGACCGGTGTGAGATCCATGCCCCACGCGCCTAGACTGGCGGTATAGCTGCCGTCGCGAGCGTAGTCCCGGCTCTCGAAGCCCATGATCATCACCTCACCAAGTAATTTGTGGAGCGGTCTCTGGACGTGCCACGGCACCGAGCCGGCCCCTCAAGACGAGAGGCACAACAACAGTTCGTGGGATCTCTTCGCGGTCGTGGGCCTTATCCTTAACACCTTACCAGAGAGCTGCGATGAATGGCACCTCCCCAATCTGACCGAGCTTGTTCGAGAATCAGGGAAAGCGTCCACGTCACGATGAATCGATGCCTTAAAAAAGCCACCATAATCGCCACAGCGCCAGAACCAACCAAGGAGGAAATCCCATTGCTTCCGATATTCTTGCCTCAAGGCCAGATCGCCCGTGCGGAAACTTTGATCGCTTAGTTAAGCATATCGAGCCGCAGCGTCGATCTAAGGAGAACCGCTCACACCGTTTTCTGATTCGGTGAATTCTCGCGAGCAAGATATCACGACAGGAGGTTCGTCAATGACACTGACCCCAAGGATCGGAGGTCGCACTGGTCGCGGTATCCCATTTTTATCGATCATGCTGTTGCTTGCTTCCGGCTGCATGCACCAGCAACTTCAATTCATCGCGGGACGGACCGCGAACACTTTGCCCGATCTGCAATATCAGCAGGTCATGGACAACCTGGCGATGATCGCCGCCAACCCCGGTTTCCTCCCGTACTTGGCGGTTGCCGGACAGGGCTCGATCCAGGTGACCGACAGCGGCACGTCGTCACTCAGTCTAAACTTGGCACCGAAAACATTGACGTCCGGAATATTCGGCTTGGGTGCTTCGCGGAATATAACGGGAACCTGGAGCCTGGGCACGATCACGAGCCCTGAGAAAATCCGCGGCATGCAGACGGCTTACCAGCAGGCTGTCCGTGGGTCGGCGCGAGGTGACCCTGCCTACGTCTGGTTGAAGATCGGCTGCACGAAAGACGTTCACAAGCGTGCGAGTTACGTGGGTCACCACGGCCAAGTCTTCGTCTGGGTCATGCCGGATGGGATCGCCGGCCTCTCTGACCTGACCCTCGCGATCATGGACATCGCCACCCGCCTAGACATGGTTCCTCACCCGGCCGCGCCATCTCGCGGAACCCTCCGAGATAATGCCGTGCCTGAATCAGTACCCCGCCGCAACTTCCAGGTTTCTCCCTCGGGACCGGTGTTCACTCCAGGCGTCCATTGAGACCGGTGGCATCTTGGTTCAGTGACGTCGTGGTTTGATTGTGGATCGATTCGTCTGGCCGGCTATTCGGTTTTTGCTGACAATCCCGTGGTTTCCTGAAAGCGAAACTGATGTCTCGGCAAGAATCCTCGGTTGCGACCCTCTGGAGCTCTGGCAATGGCCGTGAACCCGGTATCGAGCCCAGCCTGGCAAGAGCCATTCGAGCGTGATGGATTCGCGATCATCGAGAGTGTCTTGGCACCCGACCGGGTGGCGGAATTGATCGAGGTTACCCGAACATGCGGCCTTTCCGAGAACGACGGCGTACTCCGACGTGGCGGCGAAGTCTATGGCGTGCGTGACTTGGTTTGGCGTGTCAGCGAGATTCGCCAACTGGCGCGGACGCGAGAGTTACGCGATATCGCTGAGGCCATCCTCGGCCCGGGCGCATTTGTGGTGCGAGGGCTCTTCTTCGACAAGACTCCCACGACGAACTGGAATCTCCCGTGGCACCAAGACATGACGATCGCCGTCCAGGGCCGCCGAGAGGTGGCTGGCTTCGGCCCTTGGACGCTGAAAGCGGGAATTCCGCACGTTCATGGCCCGGCGGAGCTGCTACGCGCGGATGGTGACGATTCGTCTCCACCTCGACGACTGCGGAAGCCAGAGCGGACCGCTAAGGGTGCTGCCAGGCTCGCACGCCGCGGGTAAGCTCGATCCGCGTGCCATCGCGGCCTGGTCGGCGCATCGCCGACCAACAGGCGGTCGACTGCCTCGTCCCCGCGGGTGGCGCCGTGGTGATGCGACCGCTGCTCCTGCACGCCTCGGCGTCCGGGACCGGGGAAGGGCACCGCCGCGTGATCCATCTCGAGTATGCCGCCGAAACTCTGCCCGACGGTCTCGAATGGTTCGGATCGGCGACCAGTGTGTAGAACGGAATTCATTCCGTTTCTTCGATCGATTCGGCATTGGAAAAGCCGCGCCTCAGAAATCGCGTGTTTCGGCTTCCCAGAGGATGTCGCTGACGAGCACCGCCGCCACGAGCAAGAGCAGCGGGAAAGCGATCAGCCACCAGTGTGGCAGAATGTACAAGTAGATTCCGGGAATAGCCACCGATACAAGCGGCAGCAGCCGCGAGCCAAACCAGCGCGCCGGGCGGATGCCACTCGCGAACGCGCCGAGATACGCCAGCGGCATGAGCAGCCAGACGTGAAACGCCGGGCCGGTCATCGACCACTCGAACGGGCCGGGATGCGTTCGCGGTAGGGATGCCCATGTCGCATAAATCAGGATCGGCACGAGCGTGCACGCGAGCAGCAAACCAATTCCCGTCAACAACTTCGTCAAGAAGATGGTCCGCCGGGGCAGGGGCAGGTGCAAGAGGTACAGGGCCGTCCCCTGGCTCGGCTCCCAGGCGGACTGCCGGAATCCCAGGGCGATCGCCAAGGCGACGCCAATGAAGAAATACATCGACAAGAAATTGCCCTGAACGAAAGGCACATCGGGCATTTCCCCGTTCATTCCGGGGTATCCATCCGACAAACGGCGTGAGCACGCGGCTCCATTTTCCCGTCAACTTACTCAGGTAAACGAGATAGAGCACGACCGATAGGGCGGCAAACAGCCTGGTTTCACGCAGGTCCTTTCGCACGATGGCCAGCACCATTTTGTTTTCTCCAGCGAGGCCTCACCGACGAGATTCACATTCGAGCACCCAATCACCGACGTCGCCGTGGAACGATCTCCGCGAGCACTTCAGGCAAAGAGCTCGATTCCCTTGAGAGGAGGATCCGGGAAGTTTGCCCCGCACTCCGCGCAGACGGCACGGTCGCGGGGAGCCCGAACATGGCAATTCGGACAGGGCAATCGGACCGGCCAGCGCCGATAGAGCAGAAAGCCCACGTAAGCCGGGAGACCGAAGAGGAAAACAAAGACCGTCCAGGCGTATTGCTCTCGCTCCGGGACGCCGAAAGCACGACTGCGCCTCCTGGCAGCCACGGCGAGGACCAACGCGAGAGCAAAGACAACCAGGAGCGAAGGCCAAGAATCTCTGATCATGGCGCTCACGGCCGCGGAATAGCCGCGCGACTCATCGACGCCCATCAGGATTAATGGCTCGATCACGACCACGATCGCGGGTGCGGGAACCGCGAGAGCGAGTAGGAGGGTCCCCATTTCTTGGGTCAACCCGATCCGCCCGTTTTGCAGGACCACCTCGAACCGATCCTGAATCGTTCCGTCGGCCGCGATGCGGCACAATGTCAGCGACGTGCTGTTGGAGGATCTCCGAGTCGTCGCCGATCGTTGGAATTCAGCAATGGCCTGGCCGTTGCCGATCTCGTACCAAGTCCCCATGCTCTGGCGGTCCGCTTCGGTGGGAAAGGTGAAAACCCGGGTGACTCGGTAACTGTGATCTAACGAGTAAATCCGCTGCCCGGCCCGTACCAGAATCGGTTGTTCCTTTGCCGGATGGCCCTGGCCATAGGACGAGATTGTGGGCACTCCCAGCGCCTCGATCGGCTCCGGCGTCTCGAAGACGGTCTTGACCGTCCGACTGGCGAGGTCGACGAGTCGGAGACGGTTTCCGGACGGGACATGGACCAGGCGCGGGGGAACGTCCCATCGATCGGGCCGAAGCCCCAGCCGTTCCCAACGTTGCCCCCTACCAATCCAAGTCGGCGCCGAGCTCCATTGCGAATAGCCCGTCATCAGCGGGTTTCGCACGGGAATCCACTCGTCGATCGGTACACTATCTGAGCGAAAGCCCGAAAGTCCGATGAACCCGACCCGACGATTGCTCTCCCGCTCGTAACCGACGAAGTAGCCGGCTCCTTCCGGCTTCCCGTCGTGTACGAAATACCAGAGGACTTTTGGCTCCTGTTCATTCACGAAAACGTTGAGCCTCTGCTCCCAGCCGGACTGGTCGGCGAAGAAGCCGGGTTTCCCATGCTCGCCGGGTAAGTACACGCTCGGGAGCAACTGGTTCTGGTCCGGTGCCTCCTGCGCCCGTCCGCCCAGGTCGCGGTAAGTCGAGACGGAGCGATTGTCGAACCGAGTACTCATGATGAGTGGAGTACCATCCGACCTGAGCACGAGTCGTTCGTAGCTATCCGCGGCCCCTCGCCTCGCGTCGTCAATCGTGGTGAGAAGCCAGGCCGCGAGGAAGGTCCAGACCGTGCCAAAACCGATCGCGAGTGTCGCCGCCCAGAGGAGTGGTCGGACAAAAGAGGACTTGCGGTCGCGCATGATCATGCGGCTCCTCGATCGCTGGTGCTCGGTTGTTGATCGTCCGTCGTGTCCTCGCCGAAGACCGGTAGACTCCGTCTGGGGCCGCGGGTGTAGTCAACGAAGGCGTCTTCGAGGTTCAGTCCCACGACGTCCCAGGCGAGCGGCGCCAGCGATTCGATCACCTGGCGCTGTTCCGGCCCGAACTTGACGATGACGAGCTCGAGACGGCGGCCCACTTCCCACGCCTGGACGAGCCCCGAACAGCCGGGAAACGCCGGAGGCCGGCCTGGGAACTCGAGGACCAGCTTGCTCACGCTTTGCTTGAAATGTTCTGTCGGACAGTCGACGCGCAACACGCCGTCGACCAGGATGCCGATCCGATCGGCGACGCGCTCGACATCGGCCAAGATGTGCGAGCTGAAGAGGATCGTCCGCCCCCGGCGCTGAACGAGATGGATCATCGACATCAAGAAATCGCGGCGGGCGACCGTATCCAGGCCCAGCGTGGGGTCGTCCAGAATGAGCAGGTCGGGATCGGGTGCGATCGCCAGCGCCAAGGCGACGTTGGCGCGCTGGCCGTTCGACAACCGGCGGAGTTTCGCCCGCGAGGGGATCTCGAAATGTTCGAGAATCTGATCGAGCAACCCCTGATTCCAGCGGTCAGCATGAAACGAGCGGCCGAACCGCACGGCTTCAGCGACGGTCATCCAGCCGTAGAGGGGATGCCCCTCCGCCAGATAGGCAATGCGGCCCCGCACTTCGGGGGGCAAGTTTGCGACGTCGTGCCCCAAGAGCTCGACCCTGCCGTAGTTAGGCTGGGCCATCCCCAGGAGCATCTTGATGGTCGTCGACTTGCCGGCCCCGTTGCGACCGAGGAAGCCATAGACGGTCCCGACCGGCACGCGCAGGTCCAGGCAGTTGACCACGCACCGCGAGCCGTAATACTTCGTGAGCCGCTCTGTCACGATGGCATGCGTCATGAAGAGGCCTTTCTGCTCATCTCGAGCCCGACTTCGCCGGATTCCATTGAAATTGTCGCGCGCGAGTAGACACGAGCCGTGATACCTCTTCCTCGGAAAATCCAAGGTGCACGGCTTCGGTGAGAAACCCGTCAAGAACTTCCAGCAACCGCCGGCGTCGCGCATCCCTGGTCAGCTCGTCCTTCGGTTCAGCGACAAACACCCCACGCCCAGGGCGATTGTTGAGCAAACCCTCCCGCTCGAGTTCGGTATAGGCCCGAGCGGCCGTATTGGGATTGATCACCAGGTCCCGTGAAAGCTGGCGCACCGAAGGCAATTGCTCGTCGGGCTTCAGATCGCCGCGGGCGATCGCCTCGCGCACTTGCTGTACCAGTTGCTGGTAAATCGGCAGGCGGCTCGCACTGTTGATTTCATACTGCATGGGGTCACCCTGGTTAACTGTACTCATAGTCTTAATACAGTTCAGCGTGAAAGTCAAGCTCTTGCTGGAGAAAAATCACCAAAATTTTCGCTCGGTCACCGGCCGCCATTGCAGACTTCTTGCTGATCGTCAGCTTGGTTTGTCAGAGCGAAACTGCGCTCCGCCGAGGTCCAGCGGTGAGGTCCGGCGAGGAGGATCAATTCCGGCCAGTCAAAACCAGATGGGGGAGCGGTTGAGGAATAGGCGGGAAATCACTTCCCGATTTGAAGTTGCAGGATACTGGGAGCATAAGCTCCCTGTCTTGAAATCGGGATGCCGTTACCGGCCTGTTCTCAGCGGCTCAGGCTGATGGGTTCGTCGCATCCGACTCGTCCCCATCTGCTCGGCTCGACCCCTGGCGAATCTCACCGAGCAAATAGGTCGTCTTGGCCTGCGACTCATAATAGGTCCGCATGATCACTTCGGATTGGATGCCCAAGAGGATGCTCATGCCGCCGGCTAGAAAAAACATCACGGTCAAGGAGGGCAGGGGGGTCTCGACGAAGGTCTTGGGTAGCTCGTCACGGCTCCAAAAGAGGTAGGGCCAAGGAAAGACGCACTTGAAGTAGACCATCGCCAGGAAGGAGAGGAAGCCCAGGCCGAACGCCCACAACCCGAACCGGCCGAAGAAATGGAGGGGTCGCTGAGAATAGCGCTGGAGGAACCGGATCAGGATCAGGTCCAGGACGACGTTGAAGGTGCGGCCGATTCCGTACTTGGTTTTCCCGGCGGTCCGTGGGCGATGATTGACGACGAGCTCGGTGACCCGCGCACCCTGCCAGGCGGCGAAGATCGGGATGAATCGGTGCATCTCGCCGTAGAGCCGGACCCCTTCGAGCACCCGGCGGCGGTACGCCTTCAGCGTGCAGCCGAAGTCGTGCAGGTGAACACCCGAGAGTCGCGCGATCAGGCGGTTGGCGATCCACGAGGGGACCTTCCGCGAGACCAGGGCGTCGTGGCGGTCCTTGCGCCAGCCCGGAGACGACGTCGTAGCCCGCATCGAGCTGCTCCAAGAGCCGGGGGATGTCGGCCGGGTCGTTTTGGCGATCGCCGTCGATGGGCACGAGAACCTCGCCCCGCGCCTGGTCAAGCGCGGCCGACAAGGCCGCGGTCTGGCCGCAGTTGCGACGAAGGAGCACGACCCGGACGTGTTCGGGATCGCGCTCTTGGATCGCCTTCAACCGCGTGGCTGTGCCGTCGGTCGATCCGTCATTGACAAAGATCAGCTCGTAACGCATCGCCAACCCGCGCAGCACCACATCGAGCTCGGCGTACAGCGGCTCGACGTTGTCGACCTCGTTGAAGACCGGTATCAAGACCGACAAGTCGAGTGGGTCCGACCTCACCCTCCCTGAATCACGCAATGTCATTTAAGAAGATCACCCCTTGATGTATTGAAGCAGATATCGGCGGCTGATGATGAGCGAGTCAAGCCGGGACTCAACCGATCCTTCGAAGGCGCGATCCTCGACCTCGATGGCGACGTGCCCTTTGTAGCCGGCATCGCTCAAAGCACCGAAGAAAGCACCCCAGCGGATGTCGCCCAGGCCGGGGATCTTGGGCGTGTGCCACAGATTCGGATAAGACAAGACCCCGTGCTGATCGAGCGCTGCCCGGTCGATCCTGGCGTCCTTGGCGTGCACGTGGAAGATCCGGTCCTTGAATTCCGCGAGAGGTGCGATGTAGTCCACGTGTTGCCATATCAGGTGCGAAGGGTCGAAGTTCAAGCCGAAGTTGGGACTGGGAATATCCTGAAACATCCGCCGCCAGATGGAAGGCGTGGTTGCGAGGTTCTTGCCACCGGGCCACTCGTCGCGGGTGAAGAACATCGGACAGTTCTCGATCCCGATCTTGACCCCCTTGCCCTCGGCATGGGCGATCAAGGGGCGCCAGACCTCGAGAAACCGCGGCCAGTTGGCGTCGACCGAGAGGCTCGGGTCGCGGCCGACAAACGTATTGACCACGCCAACCCCCAGCGCCGCCGCGGCGTCGATCACCTTGCGCAGATGCGACACGAATGAACTCGGCCTCGGTCTTATCGGCCGTCAACGGGTTGGGATAATAGCCCAATCCCGAGATCGACACCTGATGAATCGCCTGGAGGGACTGGATCTTCTCGATCGCGTCCAATGACAGGTTGGTCGCGTCGAGATGCGTCACCCCGGCATAACGGCGCTCGGACCCACCTGGCGGCCAGCACATCAGCTCGACGCTGGAGAAGCCTGCCTGTTGCGCGAACGTCAGCACCTGATCCAGCGTGAACTCCGGTAAGATCGCCGAAACAAATCCGAGCTTCATCGATCTGATCCCTCCACACGTAACCGGTCACCATACGTTTCTTAACCACGGAAAACACGGAACAGGAAAACACGGAAGAATACACAATTAAATCAATTCAAAATCAGAAATTATTTAGTTTAATATTTTATTAATTGGGTTTTATTAATTGGATTCTTTCCGTGTCTTCCGTATTTTCCGTGGTTAAAGTATTTGATATTCCGTGACCGGCACCCACGTTTCGGTGGCGCGTGCTCTGGGCGATTGCTTCGCAAAGTCGAACCTCATGGTCGCCGTCGGCAAAGGTGGGAAATTGAGGCGTTCCGCGGCCGGCCGCGTCCGCGATGATCCAGCCGTAGACGCTGAGGTAGAGCTGCTTGAACGTGTCAGGAAACCCCTCAGCGTGCCCGCCGGGATAGTCGCTGATCGCGGCGGCGGCCGGATTCGAGTAGGGCCGGGTCGCGTTCCAGGACTTGATTCGGGCCTCGGCGCGACCCGATCCAGAGCCGGTTGGGCGACTCGCTATCCCAGCAGACGGCTCCCTCGGTTGCCGCGATCTCGATTGTCAAGCGGTTCTTGCGACCGGCGGTGACTTGGGAAACATGAAACGCTCCCGCGCGCGCCCCCATCGAACCGCAGGAGCACCGCGGCATGATCGTCGGTTGTGACCTCGACCGATTGCACGTGCGGCGGAACCGGCGGGTCGCGCCCGAGCCCCCAAAGGTATCAACCGCTCCCGAGGGCTTGTGCCGCCGCATATGGAAGGTGGCCAGATCGGCGTTGACGGCCCGAATCGGCGCTCCGATCAGAAACTGAGCGAGGTCCATCCAATGAGTACCGATGTCCGCTACGGCGCGGAGATTGGTCCGGCCGTCTGGCTCGACCCGCCAGTTGTAATCGATCGGGTACAGCAACCAGTCCTGGACGTATGAGCCGGTGACGCTGAGCACGCGGCCCAGCGAGCCGCTGGCGATCCGCGCGCGGACCTCGTGGCAAAGGGGGTAATAGCGGATATTGTAGTTGACCGCGGCCGCCTGGTCGGGACGTGACTCGGCCAGGGTCCGCAGCGCAGTGGTTTCTTGCGAGGATGTCGCCAGGGGCTTTTCGCATACCACGTGCCGGCCTGATTCCAGGACCCGGCGTGCCTGTTCAAAGTGGTGCACATTCGGCGAGGCCACGTGAACGACTCCCACGCGCCGATCGTCCAACAGTTCGTCCAGATCGCGGTAGACACGGGGAATTCCCAGCCGCCGGGCCGTCGCCTTCGGCTCGCTTGGGCGACGACCCTAGCAGGCCGATCACTTCTACGCCAATTCGCCGCAACGCCTCGACGTGGACCGGGCCGATGAAGCCTCCGCCGATCACGGCGGCCGCTGGAGCGCCTCGGATGACACCAAGGTGAACTCATGGATCTTTCCGATACAATCGCTCTCTGAGCGGGGCTAAAACCGCAAGACTCCCAAGGCAACCCCCACCGCCAGTCCAACGAAATGCGCGGCGTTGCCGATTGGCCCCAGCATGCCGGTCATACAGAGCACGAGCCAACCGAGCATGATGTTGACATTGTTGGGATGGACCGTCATCCCTTGTTCGGGCTCGTACAGACCTTTCATCCAGATGTAGCCGAACAAGGCGTAGTCGACACCCGAAAAACCCAGGAAACGGTGGGGCTCACCGGGATCGGTTCGTTCCATCCACATGAACTGGCCCACGTTGGACAGTATGGCCGCGATCAAAACAAGCCCAGCGAGCCGTAGCGTCCCTCGGCGAATTTCGATGACAGTGCCGAAGTAGCTGAGACACGACATATTAAAGAAAATGTGCAAAATGCTTCCGTGCATGAATGCCGGTGTCACCAGCCGCCAAATCTCGCCATGGCGAAGGCCGGAAAGACCGTCGTCGATCTGTCCCGCGCCGTCCTGGTAGTAGGATGCGAAGATGGAGTCTTTCCCGTACGCAAGGTCCCCATTGGGATTCTTGCAAAAGGAAGATCACCACACAAACGGCGACCAGGGCCATGGTCAGGGGACGTCGGCGAAAGCCGGGGTAAGCCCACAAATCGGCGACCCGGCGATCGTTCTTGCGAAACTCCCGCTCGATCTGTTCTTGCTTTCGACGGACCGCCTCGGCGGCTTGCTGGGCGTCGCGGTACCGAGGCGAATCGGGGGCACTCACGTACGACTGAAACTCGTCGCGGGCCCGTGTGAAGTGGTCCTCGTTGTAGATCCAGAGTTGCCATCCCTCAGGCTGGCTATCAACGCGCGTCTTGATGCCGAGCCCCAACAGGTAGTCGGCGAACACCTTGGGATCGAGGCTCTTGGGCAATGTTCCGATCTGGCGCACCGGTAAATTCCCTCGAAATCCATCAAAGCTGGACTCACGAACAGAGTACCACAAGAAGTCCGTCGGCACAGCAACCCGATTGGTCCGCCGCCAGGTTTCCCGCTTGTTTGCTCCTTCAGCGCCGTCTGCGCCGATTGGCTGGCCGCGACTGCCGTGATAGGATGATTTCAGCTCACGCTTTTGTCCCATGACGAGATTAGCCATGGCCACCATCAACGCGATTAAGAGACCGCCGCGCAAGACCTGGACCGTCGCCGACCTCTACCGCCGGTTCGGCCCGATCCCGTTCGAGCGGATCCGCCAGAACCCGCCCCCGGGGTCTGGGACGGTCGACGACGTCGACCGGCTCAACAACCATGAAGACCGGCTCTACGAACTGGTCGACGGCATCTTGGTGGAGAAAACCGTGGGACTCGAGGAATCCTTCATTGCCGGGAAGATCGTGACCCGTCCTCAACATCTTCGTCGAGCCGCGGGGGCTGGGACTGGTCACCGGGCGGAGCGGGCACGATCCAGCTCGATATCAACCTGGTTCGGATCCCCGATGTTGCGTTTTTCTCGTTGGAGTGCCTGCCGGGCGGCGAGGTCCCCGAGGAACCGATTCCGCTCCTCGTCCCCGACCTGGCCGTGGAGGTCATCAGCCGGAGCAACACCCGCAAGGAGATGGACGAAAAGCTCAAGGAATACTTCGAGAAGGGGGTCCGCCTGGTCTGGTATGTCCGGCCGAGGAGCCGGGTCGTCGACGTCTACACGGCGCCCGATCACTTTACCCGGCTGACAGCGTCGATGCGGCTCGACGGCGGCGACGTCCTGCCCGGCTTCTCAGTCCAGGTCGGCGAGCTGTTCCCGATGCCGAAACGGCCGGGTGACAAAGGGAAAGAGAAAGAAAAGAGGAATGGTCCCAAGCGCGGTCGTTGATCGAAGGGTTGCGCAGCTCACTGCCTACTGCCGGGAGTCTGCATCGATCATGTCCAGCACGCCGCCTCGGTATCGCCTGGTGATCTTCCAGACCATCGACGAGCCCCAGGAGCTGCGCGACCTGGTTTGCCGGGTGACGGGGATGCACCCGACCGACGCCGTGCAATGGCTGGCCCGTGCGCCGGGACATGGCCTCAGCCGCTGGAGACAGTCTGAGGTGCGCGGGCTGCTGGAGGGACTGTTATGAAGCCGGAATCGCCGCCGAGGCGTGGCGAATCGACCTTTTTCCGGAGCTCAGTCCGTCACGGACGGTCCATCGGGCTGCCTGTATGGCCGAGGGATTCCGGGTCGAGGGCTTGCGCGCCGAGCCGACGCACTGGGTGCCTTGGGAACGGATCGAGCTGATTTGCGCAGGCCGGATCGGCGTCGAGGATGAGTTTCGCTATGTTCAATCTCCTCGATGGCCGTCGATGGTCGTCGCGGGATTCCGCGCCCTGGCCTTGATGAAGCCGCAACCGACGAGCCGCCTTGCCCGCGCCTCCCGAATTCCGCGCGACCCGATGGGCGAGGTCATCGTCGTCCGCCGTGACCCACGGGTCGCCTTCAGGGCCGTCGAGAACCAGATGAACTATGCGTACCTCGGTAAGCGACGCAGCCACTCCGCCGCCGAGAATTTCCCGATCTTCGTCGCTGACCTCTGTGCCCGAGCCGAATGCGGCGTATATTACCCCCTCGACCCATTCGCTATTGGAGCACAAACCGCAAGGTGAGCATGAATTCCCAAGCTCTCAGCGCCCTTCTGGACTACGCGACCCACCGCTTGCTCTGGAGTTGGTATCGCCGCGACCGCGATGCCCAAACCCGATCTGACGACCCGGACTGGGAAAACGACGAGCGCACCGACCGGGGCACCGGTAGCGATGTTGATACCGATGAACACGAGAGAACCGTCGTAACCACCGCCGTACCTTGGCCTTCCATATCTCAGAGCCCGGCAGCCGAAGCGGAAAAGACTCTTCCTGGCATCGGATCGACTGCGATTCTTTCCATTTTCCCTTGGTCTTGTTACACTTAAATCCACAACGCGATCGTTCAGCAAAGAGAGTATCGCACACCCCAGGCCGTCGGTGCGTCCTTCCTTCCCTTGGCGGGACGTTCGACGTAACATCATCGATTTTCGACCGGTTGGAGACCTCGTTCCGTGCCGCAAAATGACCACTACCTGTTCACAAGTGAATCCGTCTCGATGGGCCATCCCGACAAGATGGCCGACCAGATTTCCGACGGCATTCTGGACGCACTTCTGGCGCAAGATCCTTATTCTCGGGTCGCCTGCGAAAGCTTGCTCACCACTGGACTGGTTTGCTTGGCCGGTGAGATCACGACCAAGGCCCTGGTCGACTATCCGTCGATCGTTCGCCAGATCGTGCGAGAGATCGGCTATACCTCCAGCGACATGGGTTTCGACGCCACGACCTGCGCGGTCATGGTCGCCCTCGGCAAGCAGTCGCCTGATATCGCCGTGGGCGTGGATGAGGACACCGCGCGAGGCAAGGATATCGGCGCCGGCGACCAGGGGATGATGTTCGGCTTCGCCTGCAACGACACGCCGGAGCTGATGCCGCTGCCGATCGCCTTGGCGCACCGGATCATCAACCGCATCACCGAGCTACGACAAGACGGCACAATTCCCTGGCTTCGCCCCGACGCCAAGAGCCAGGTGACCATTGAATACGATGGTTATACGCCGGTCCGGGTCGATACGGTCGTCGTCTCGACGCAACACGCTCCCAGCGTCTCGCATGCCGAGATCGTGGAGACGATCACGAAGCAGGTCATCCAACCGGTCCTGCCCTCGGATTTGATCGACGGCTCGATCACTTACCACATCAACCCGACGGGGAAATTCGTCATCGGCGGTCCGCACGGCGACTCGGGTGTGACCGGACGGAAGATCATCGTCGACACCTACGGCGGCATGGGCCGGCATGGCGGCGGTGCCTTCAGCGGCAAGGACCCCACCAAGGTCGACCGCTCCGCCGCGTACATGGCCAGATACGTCGCCAAGAACATCGTGGCCTCGGGACTCGCTGAGCGGTGCGAGATCCAACTGGCCTACGCCATCGGCGTCTCCGAGCCGGTGAGTATCCATGTTGACACCCAAGGGACCGGCCAGTTGCCTGACTCGTACATCGCCGAGTTGGTACGCAAACACTTCCGGCTCAATCCCTCGGGTATCATCAAGCAGCTCGACCTGCGGCGGCCGATCTACCGCAAAACCGCCAGCGGCGGTCACTTCGGTCGTTCAGAACCCGAGTTCACCTGGGAGAAAACCGACAAGGCCCACGTCCTCCGCGAGGCGGCCAACACCTTCGCGCCATCGAACGTCGCCTGAGTCTGTTTGAGCGAGCGGTTCCTCCTGATCGAGCCCACTCATGCCCGCCTCGTGGCAAGCCCTGTCCGTACAGGCCAGAGCGGCGTTTACCGCCCAGTTCGGCGGTGAACCGACCACTGCCCTGGCCTGTGCCCCCGGGCGAGTCGAGCTTTTGGGCAACCACACCGATTACAATGGCGGCCTGGTCATGGCCGCGGCCATCGACCGCACGACGGTCGTGGTGGGCCGTCGTATCGCCGGCCGCCAGGCGAGAGTTTTCTCGATCAACTTTGGCCAGACCGACGACTACTCGCTTGACGCAATTGAACGCACCGAGGCCGGGGCCTGGACCCGCTACGTCCGCGGCGTCTGCTGGGCTCTGACCCAGTGGCGCGGGTCGCTCACGTCTGGATTCGAGGCGGTCGTCGTGGGAGACGTCCCACTCGGGGCGGGACTCTCCAGCTCGGCGAGCCTCCAGGCGTCGGTCGCCTGGTTCTTGATCCAGCTCGGCGTGGTCCCGGACCAGTCGAGCCGGGACTTCGACGGCGATCGCGCCGACCCGTTACGTATGGAACTGGCCAAAACGCTCCGGCGATCTGAGAACGAATTCGTCGGGGTCGGCTCCGGCTTGCTCGACCAATTCTCGAGCCTCTTCGGCCGTGCCGGTCATGCCCTCTTCCTGGATTGCGACACATTGGTCCATGACAGGCTGCCTCTCGGCACGCCCACACCGGCAATCGTGGTCTGCGACTCCAAAACCTCGCGACGGCTCGCCGACGGGATGTATGACCAGAGACGCGCGGAGTGTGATCGCGTCACGGCTGTATTTCGGGACCAGCATTCCCCACCAAGGTGAATTCTCGCTCTCGCGGGTGGAATCGAACAGCTCGAGGCCGCCTGGGATCACCTTGACCCGGTCGGCCGTAAACGAGCCCGCCACGTCTTGAGCGAGAATGAACGGGTGCGCCAGGGCGTCGACGCCCTGAAGACCAACGACATCGTCGCATTCGGCCGGTTGATGTCCGCCTCACACGCCTCCAGCCGGGACGACTTTGAAAACAGCTCGCCCGCGCTCGACAGCCCTCATCGAAGCGGCCGAGGCCGCTCCCGGCTTCTTGGGAGGCAAGCTCTCCGGGGCAGGCTGGGCCGGCTGCACGGTCAACCTGGTCCAGGCCGACAAGGCCGATGAGTTCGCCGAAGTTGTACGCACGGTGTATGCCCGGAAGACCGGTACGTACCCGGAGATTCACGTCTGCCACGCCGACGATGGCGCATTTGGCGTCGATCTCATACCAAAGGGTCCTTGAATCCGTATCAATAAGAACCAAGTCTTGACGATACGGACAAATCTCGATGGGAGCGATCATCCATGCTCTGGGCACGAATGCTGGCCGACCTGATTGTCGTAATCCATGCGTCGTACGTCAGTTTCGTCGTATTCGGCCTGTTGGCGATCCTGGTCGGAGCCGTTCTTGGCTGGAGCTGGGTCCGAAATCTCTGGTTCCGCGTGATCCATTTGACCGCGATCGGGATCGTGGTCACCGAGGCGCTCGCCGGAATCCCTTGCCCGTTGACCGTCTGGGAACAACAGCTCAGGAAGACCGCCGGCCAGACCGGCTATACGGGCGACTTCCTCGGCTACTGGGCACACCAGTTGATCTTCTACGACGCCGAGCCCTGGGTCTTTACCGTGTTGTACGCTGTGTTCGGCCTGGCGGTCCTGGCCGCGTTCGTGCTCGCGCCCCCACGCCGGTCAAAACGCGTTGTTCTAGCTGTGCCGAATACACCAGAAGAAACTCGACAAACAGGAGGAGCAATCATGATTCGGTTGGCGTGGAATCGTGGAGCATGGGTGCTGGGCTTGTCGGTTTTGGTATTGTTCCTGGTCATCGGAATCGCGCCGGGCTGGGCGATGGCCGAGACCTGTCTGTCGCCATTTGTGAAACGGCTCGACCGGCCCGAGAAATACCTCTACGTCTTCTGTGTCGATGCCGACGCCAAGGATAACGACTTTTTCGCTGGTGATCGACGTCAACCCGGACAGCGGGACCTATGGCACGATTCTGCACACGGTCGACCTCGGCACCAAGGGGAATGAAACGCATCACTGGGGTTACACCGATGATCGGACGAAGATCTGGGCCGGCGGTTTGTTCTCGAACCGCGTCTGGCTCATCGACGTGGCGACGGATCCGGCCAAGCCGCGAATCGAGAAAGTGATCGAGAACGTCACCGAATTGTCCGGTCTATCGGGCCCACACAGCTATTACGCGTTACCAGGCAGGATGCTGATCGCCTTCCTGGGTTCGTCGAGCGGAGGCTTGCCGGCCGGGCTGGCCGAGTTCACCAACGATGGCAAGTTCATCCGCCGGCTCGAAAACCCCAGCGAGGCACCCTATGGTTATGACGTGGCGATCAAGCCAGCCCTCAACCGGATGGTCACCAGCAGCTTCACCCCGGTGCGCAACTACAAGAAACCGTTGGCTCAGATGGATTTGAAGGATTTCGGCCGCGAGCTGGTCGTCTGGGACTTCAAGAACCGCCAGCCGCTCCAGGTGGGCAAAGCCGGGCTGGCGCCCCTGGAAGTGCGCTGGAGCCTCAAGCCGGAGAACAACTACGGGTTCACCAACTGTGCCTTGGATAACTCGATCTGGATGTTCAAGGGCAACAGCGAGGGCAGCTACGAATTCAAGAAGGTCGCCGACACCGGCGCGCTGCCGGCCGATCTGCGCCAGAGCCCCGACGACAAATACCTCTATGTGAGCTGCTTCGGCGATAACGTGATCCAGCAGTGGGATGTTTCCGACCCCGAACATCCCAAGCTCGCCAGCACGGTCGCCCCGGTCGTGCAACCCAACATGATGCACGTCAAGTTCGATGGCAAACGGATGTACGTCTCGAACTCATTGCTCTCGACGCTCGACCACTCCGGCCGTTTCTACGTCCGCTTAATCCACATCGGCCCGGATGGCATGAAGGTGGACCCGTTCTTCAACATCGACCTGAACCATTTCAAGACCGGCCAGGCTCGTGGGCATGACATGCTGGTGAATTGAGAGAGTTCACCGCGGAGATCGTGGAGAGCAGAACCGAGAGAACCAAGAGAGAAGGAATTGCTCTGTCGAAAATCCCATCGGCGCCTCTCTGGGGAGACCAGAAGTTCAAAGGACAGGCTTCGCTTCAGGCATCTACCGCCCAACGGTTTCGTTCACCGTGAGATTTTTTAAACCGGTTGACAGTCTAAGCGATTCCTTTCTCCGGCGGAGCCTGGTGCCCGAACCGCGAGGAGAATAAGCTGTGAGAGTGTCCGTGCCCCGGCCCGTCCAGCGACAATCTTCTCATACAGGATGCTAGCACTCAACTTGAGTTGGTGGAATCATGGGATTGGATCAATTCCGGACTGTCTGCGAGCGGATCATCAGAGCAAACGGACCATTCGGCACGCCCTTGCTGCGGCGTGGAAGCCTCCCGGTCATGAAGCGCAGCCGACCCCGACGAATGCACGCCCCTTGGATTCGACATGAAGGTGTGAGATGCCGTTTCTCGACTTTCAAATCCGTGCTTGGACGGAAGGCACCGGCCACGCCAAGGTCCTAGTCCATTGCTCGCCAGCGGGTGCGATGCGCCGGCCCGTGGACGTGCCGCTGATGTCCGACACTCGTGAGCGACTCCAGCAGGTCTTCGGGCATAACCATGCGTGGATCTCGGCCGATCCGACCGTTCGGGGACAGGTGATTGCGCTGGGTCTTCAGCTCTCCCAGACCCTCCTCCCGACCCCCGTTTATCTACTCCTGGTACGCAGCCTGGAACGGCTGTTACCGGGGGACGGCCTGCGTCTCCGCCTCTGCTTGGAACAGACGCTTTCGGATATTCCCTGGGAGTTCCTCTATCGTCCCGACATGACCGACTCGGACGCCCTGGCGGGGTTCCTGGTCCTCGACCCCCGAATCTCGCTGGTCCGGGAAGCGCCGACCAACACCGACCCGATCCCGGAGTCCGCTCCCCAGCAGAAGCTGGTTTTCGCGGGTGCGTTTTGGACAGCGAACGAAGGGGTCCTTGAGGACCGTTGGCAGGTCAAGTCCGAATTCGAGCAGATCAGGAATGCCTTAAATCCGTTGCGGGAGATCCTTACTCTGGAGTTCCACGACGCGTCGGATCAGAGCTTCGAGAGTATGCTGACACAAACTGCCGCTGTTATCCATTACTCGGGGAACATCCAGATCAATGGCCAACACGGTTATCTCGTCAGGAGGATGGGGGCCAGGGGCCTTGTGTCCACGCGAATGTTCAGTACGGAACTCGGTTTTCTGCTCCGGAAGGCCCAGACCCGTCTGGGTGTCTTCGGTGCGTGCAACAGCGGCCGCTGGGCCTTCGTCGAACCGTTGCTGCAGGCTGGGCTACCGGCGCTGGTCGGCACGCACGCTCTCGTGACGAACGTGGGCTGCATCGCCTTCGCGAGAAAGCTTTATGCAGCTCTGGCGGTCGGGTTATCCCTCGACGAAGCGGCCACCTGGGCCCGCCTCCATCTGCTCGTCAACAACGGTAATCTGGAAGACGAGTCGGCGGTGCCTGCGGCCCCCTCGGGAACGCATCGCGACCTGGTCCCCACCTGGACGACGCTAGACGAAGAGGACAAGGACCGGCAAAGCTACGAGTGGGGGTCCTTCATAGTCTTTATGACTTCGGCCGAACCGATCCTCCTGCCTCAGCCCAACCGGCCGGAGATCCTACAGGTCAGGGAGGCGGTCCAGCGCGAACGACGGCAGACTATCGTTAACGTTTACCAGACAATCGGGACGGCAAGTGGCACGGTGACAGGCCTGTCCTCCGGGCAGATTGGAGTCTGATCGCGGGCCCGAGCGGTGTCTTGTCCTGACCGGGGAGTTGGGCGCCGGCAAGATGGCTGTCGCGACCTTATTTGCCATATCCGCCATCAAGACACCATAATCGAACACGCTGGCTTCGAGAACGTTCGTAAAAAACCGCTGAATGGCCAGCGGGGCCTATGCGAACACCAAGCAGCCAATTGAAGCGGACGACTGACCGGCGCTTGATCTAACCCACAATGGACACTTCGGTTAAGGGCAGGAAATGGACGTCTCAGGGTACCGCAACATTGACCTGGAGGTCGGTGTCGGGGAACTAGGAGTACAAGGAGCGCAGAGGCTGCGGCTCCGCATCCACGGTCCCGTGTCCGGAGGGACCGAAGCGGAGGGTTTTCTCCCCGCCGATGTCACCGCGTTCGAGGATCAAATTGAGTGCCGCAAGCTCTCCGGAGACCGGCTCCTCCTGTTCGGGAGAGCTCTCGCGGATGCTGTCCTACCTGCCCCAATCCGCGACCAGCTCTTGCTCAACCTGGGGGGCCTGGCGGAGGGTGAGGGTCTGCGTCTGCGTCTGCGACTCGCCCCGGAATTGGCCTCAGTACCCTGGGAATACGTCTACCTGCCGCCCGCGTCCGGAGCCCGAGATGCCACCGGCTTCCTAGCCCTTGACCCGCGCATCTCGATCGTCCGAAACGAGGCTGGAGCAACCTCGTGGGCTTATGATAAGTCAGCCAGGCCGCGTCGCCTCCTCGCCGCCTGTGCCGATGCGCCGGGCTACCCGCCCGTCGACGCCTCTCTCGAGCGACGCCTTCTCGACTCGGCCGTGAGTCAACTGCCTGGCGTCCGACTGGATTTCCAGCCCCAGGTCGACCTCGCGCGTATGGTGGAGGGATTGCACGTCAGTCCCGACGTCTTCCATTTCGCCGGGCACGAGAGTCACCGCCCAGCGACCTCGGATTACCCTCCCCAAGAAGGCGGGGGCCTGGCGCTGAAGGGGGAAGGTGAACAACCGGCGCGGCTCGCCACGGACGCCCTTGCGGCCCTGCTGCACGGCACCCCGCTCGTCTTTTTGGGCGCTAGCGAAACGGGTGGGCAGGCGGGGGCTAACCTCTGGAAGGAGATGCCCAAGGCCCTCGTACGGGCCGGCGTTACCGCCGTGATCTCGCTTCGGTACCGGCCGGGGGAGCTAGCGGCCGGGGAGTTCAGCCGCGCCTTCTACCGTGCGGTCTTTGCCGGGCTGCCTATCGATCAGGCGGTCGCCGCGGGACGCCTGGCGGCATTCGCCCGGGAAAACACCCACGGACAGTCGTCAGGACGTGACTGGGGCTGTCCCTCACTCTCGCTCTCCGGCGACGCCGACCTCCGGCTACCTGCAGTGGCTGACACCCTCTTGCAGAAGAAAGTGGCGAATGAGGGTAAGCTACTGATCGACCATCGGTTCCGACAGATCGGTGCAAAGGCACGCTACCTGGCGGTCACGGCGCAGGATATGTCGACCGGTTCGATCCTAGCCCGTCTGAAGGCGGAGGTTGTGAAAGGGACCGTCACCCAGGTCCGCATCGGCAGCCTCACCGGCGGGGAGGTGACCTCCGAAGCGGATATCGGCGATCTGGAGGGCGATTTCACGGGCGTGGAAATCGGCTCGATCGGGGTCGTCACGACTCCAGTAGTCCGTGAAGCGGACCCGTTTCCGGTCGTCCTGCCCGCCGACCGTTCTCCCCCGGATTTGACCGTGTGTATCGGGAGGGACCAGACCAGCCCCGGAGGACTGTTCTGGAAGTTCATCCCCAGCCACGGTCATGCCTCGACGACCACGTCCCGAACCGACGTCGGCACCGACCGGCGTGAGTTCGCCGTGCAGTTGATGCACAAGGTGAACGGCCATGAGGGGACCCGGCGCTCTACCCGCTCCTGCTCGGCATCGGTGCGACGGTGCGTGACGAGCTTCCCGATGAGTTCTGGGATCACCTGCGCGAGGCGAAAAGGCGCACCGGGGAGCGGCCTCCGTCGTTGCTGCTGCTGTCGGAGGAGCCGTACATCCCTTGGGAACTGGCCCTGGTCGACCCGCCCCTCGATACCGGGGCGGCCCCGTTCCTTTCCGCCCAGGCGACCGTCGGGCCCTGGCTGCTCGATCGGAAGAGACCAACGTGGCCACCCCGGCAAGTCCGGGTGCGGGACATGGCCGTCATCTCCGGCATATACGCGGAGACGACTTGGGCGCGGCTCGAGGCGTCGGAAGAAGAGGCGAAGCAGTTGCACACCATTTACAAGGCGGCGGAGGTCAACGCGGTCCTCAGCGACGTGCTGAAGGCTCTCTCGGGGTCACCCGAGGCCGACGTGTACCACTTCGCGCTGCACGGGATTTTCGACCCCGAGAGTGTGTACCAGGGACTCGTGCTGACCGACAATAATTACCTGGACCCGCTTGTCGTCAGGGGCCAGAGGTTCGCGCGGGCGCCGTTCATTTTCCTGAACGCCTGCCAGGTCGGCTCCGGGAACGAGGTGCTGGGGAACTACGCCGGAATGGCGGAAGCCTTCCTCGCCGCCGGCACCCTCCTGCGTTGTTGCCCCCCTCTGGTCGATCAGCGACAAGGTTGCCAAGGAGATCGCCCTCCGCTTCTACGAGCGTTCATTCCTCGGAGACGCGCCCGCGGAGTTGCTACGGGCCCAACGCGGGGGGTTCACCGAGACGTCGACTTCGGCCACCGCTCTCGCGTACCAGTTCTTCGGGCATCCCGAGTTTCGTTTACATCGCGTCACCGATTGAAAGCCGAGGAGAGTCCCATGGCGGTGCCCTTGAACGCCCGAGGCGGCGAGGTCCGGATCGGACAGACGACCCTTCGCACGCCGGGCCTGGAAGGCCGGGTGGACGCGATCCCGGCGTTGCGGTTCGTCCCGCCACCGCCGACGAGTCCAGTGGAACAGGCCTTGGCACGCGCCGGGATGACAACGTCCGAGGTGGTCGTGATCGAGCCGACACGTCTGGTCCCCGGGCCGCCGACGGGGACCCGGGGGACGTCGCTCGGGGAGCCGGCCATTGAGCTGACCGAGCCGGCGTCGCCAACCGCCGGACAGCTCGTCCTGTACGCCGACGAGTCCGGGGTACTCACTTGGCACTTCCCGGTCGATGTGGGTGGGAAACGAGAGGTCAGTCGAGGTTCGGTCCGGCGGACGTACCTGATTCCTCGCCGCATTGCCCCCCGGCCAGCCTCGCCCGGCTCGGGAAGCACGCGCGGCTTGCCTTGGGCGTTAGGAAAGAAGGTACTCCGGGTCCTCGTCTTCCCGCTGATCGATCCCGTTCTCGGCGAGATCGGCGATTATTTTGCGAGGAAGTGGGAGGAGGCGAACCGCCCCTACCGGTTCCGGACTGTGAACCCCGAGAACTACCGCAACCCAGACGTGTCCGCCATCCAGGTCGGGGATTGGGCCCGGCTCTCGGGCGGGCGGTCCCTCCTTCTGATCCACGGCACTTTCAGCCAGGCGCACATGGCGTTCGGGGGCTTGTCCCAGGAGACTGTGGCGGAGCTCAACCGGCGTTACGAGGGGCGTGTCTTCGCCTTGGACCACTTCACTATGTCCCGTGATCCGCGGCAAAACGTGAACTGGCTCTTGGAGCACATGCCGGACGGAGCGAGCCTCGACCTGGACGTACTCTGCCATTCCCGGGGCGGTCTCTTGGCCAGGGTCCTGTCCGAGCGACAGAGCAAGCTGTCCCTTGGTGCGCCACCGGCTCACCCTCCGCCGCGTGGTTTTCGTGGCCGTCCCAAACGGCGGGACGATCCTCTCCGACGGCGATCATATGGGGGAACTCGTTGATTCCTATACAAACATGCTGGAACTCTTCCCGACGACCGGCGCGGTCGAAGTGCTCGACTCGCCATCACGGTTCTCAAACAACTCGCGGTCAATTGCCTGAAGGGGCTAGACGGACTGGCGGCGATGTCTCCCGGGGGGGAGTTCCTCAGCTCCCTGAACGAGGGCAAGGCTGGAAGCACGAACTATTACGCCCTAGCCTCGAGCTTTCAGACACCCGACGCTGGGTTACAAATGTTCGTGGCCGAGCGCTTAATGAAACTGGTCTTTCAGGCGGAGAACGACTTGGTCGTACCGACGGCCGGCGTCTACGAAGCGAACGGGTCGGACTATTTCCCCATCACCGAGCGGCACGTTTTCCCGGGCAAGGATGGCATTCACCACGGGAACTTTTTCGAGAGCGTCGTGTCCCAGGAAAGGATGCTGGACTGGCTCAAGGGCTAGTTGGTGGTGACTGCTGGGATCGGGAGGGGTTAGTGTACCCAATCCCGACAAGGGCTGCGGCGCGAGCCGCCGGGTTCTTAGGACGGCTCATGGTATTAAACGGCGTAGCGGACTGGTTGGCAGAGCCGGCTGGCGGGTTCCGGTCCTTCCACAGGTCATTCGCAGACTTCCTGCTGGGCGTTCACAACTTGAACTAACGCATCAACTCACAGGGCATCCACGGACCGGTCGCCGATTATTACCTTGCGAATCGTCGATGCTGGCCCGAGGAAAAGGGCGACGTCCTCGGCGCCCGCAAGTTGTTCGCTATCAGTCGTTTTCAATATCTCCTTCTCGCTTCGCGAACTCGATCGGCACGCGGTCCAGCCATCCCTGTGAGCACGGTGATCGGTTCTGGGTCTGCTCCAACTCATCGCAGTGCGGTCTATTGAGCCCGCATGTCGCGTCGCGAGAGGCGATATTGCGCCCAGTCGAGCCGAGGGCCGCCTCAGTCAACTGCGAAGGATTGACGTGCAGATTTTGGAGAGAAACGGCATTGTTCCGAACTATGGGAGAAAACGCGATGGCGGCTGTGCCGGTCCGGCTGACCGAATTCTCGGATCTGATCGAGAGGTATACGGCCGACTTCGTCGGCCGCAAGTGGCTTGAGACCCGGCTCGAGACGCTACTGGCCGAGACGGGATGTCGGATCGTCGTCCTGAGCGGCGGACCCGGCGTAGGCAAGACGGCGTTTTTGGCTCACCTGGCTGCAATGCACATCGATTGGCTCCGCTACTTCATTCGACGCGACAGCCGCCAGATGGTTAGGCCGGGGGACGCGAAAAGTTTTCTGCTGACGGTTGGAGGCCAGCTTGCGACCATCCGTCCGGCGAGTTTCCACCCCGAGAACCTCAAGATAATCGTCCGTCAGAGGGTCGGAAGCGTTGAGACCGGAGGTCAGGCCGTCGCGGCACGAATTCAGGAGTTGAGGGCCTCTCCTTTTTACAAAGTCAGCCTCGACGTCGAGCAAGAGATCTCTCGGTCGGGTGGCCGGACGACTGCGATCGAGATCGGCCAGCTCATCGTTGATCCCCGACAGCTCTCAATGCAGGATCTTCAGTTTATGAGCCTTCTTGACCCCGCAAAGTTACTGGGCCGGGAGGATCCGAATGCGCGTATTACCGTGCTGGTGGACGCTCTAGACGAGTTGCGCTACAGCCCGGCCGAGACGGACCTCGCACGGGCACTCTGCGAGATGCCGGAACTCCCCGCCAACCTGCGATTCGTTGTCAGTTCACGGAATGAAAACCCGGAAGTCGTGGGGCGACTATTGGCCCGAACGGATGCGCGCCACCTTCATATCGACTTCATGGCAGGGGATAACCTAGGTGATCTACGCCAATACTATGCGGAACGGGTCTCCTCCGACCCGAGGTTCCATCAAGCACTGGGCGAGCTACACTCGCAACCCAGCACCTTTGCTGACGAACTACTCGGCAAGGCTGCCGGCAGTTTTCTGTACCTAAGGAGCGTCCTCGACGCCATCCTGGAGGCGCTAGATGACAACGAGAAGAGGAACCAACTGCCCGCGCTGCTCAATGTCGAAGGATTGCCGGGCGACCTCCCTGGTTCTGTACACCCACTTCTTGACGGCGATCAAGAAATGGTGCGAGCGGGAATTCCGCGAGGAGACATGGCGAAAGTACCTATGTCCGCTGCTCGGCACCTTGGCGGTCGCCCACGCGCCGCTGAGCGATCACCAGCTCGCTGAACTCGCGGGGTTGGAGGATCAGGATGTTGCGATCCTCCTACGGGAGATGCGCCAATTCATTGAGACCACAAAAGGTTTGCCGAGAGCCCACCGCATCTTCCATGCATCGTTCGCGGAGTACCTCACCGACCTTGAGAGGAATCCTGACTACTGGGTGGATGGAGAGCACGGCGCACCGGCGAATCGCCAACCACTACCTCTCGTCTTGGGGTGGCTTGCTCAATGGGCTCCCGGATCTCCTCAATCCCAAGTCGCGGGATCGGGACGCTCGCTACGGTTTGAGTCACGTCGCCGAGCACCTCGCAGCAGGCGGTAACTGGACCGACCTAAAGCAGTTGGTTACTTCGTTTGTATCGGCGGAAGGTGCTCCGGCCCGCCAACCGTGGGCCACGGCCTGGTTTGCCGCCGAAGGGCACTTCGGGAGTTACTTGAGGGACTTGGGACGGTTGTGGGACCGGGCCGATGCGGACAGGGACGTGGGGACGGCATTGTCCGCCGCCCTCATCGCCAGCAGCATCCGCAGTCAAAGTGCCCAACTTTCGCCGGGGTTGCTTGTGGGGTTGGTCCAGGTCGGAACGACCGAGGGCCGCTGGAGCTTATCCGCTGCGCTTGGACACGCTCGCTTCTATCAGAGCTCCTCGGCCCAGGCCGACATGGTGCTCAGACTCCTGGAGTCAATGAGTGAAGTATCATATTCACAAATAATCGAATTTATTGGTACGATCGATGGCGAACTCGACCGAGCCAGGGTCACGGAGGCAGTTGCCAATAAGGTATCTAATGCCGATGTGGCGGCACTCCTGGCGGCGATTCGAAGGAATCTTGTCAAGAGTGTCAGGGAGAAATCGCTGGCCACGCTGATCGACCGCGCCTCGAAACTCGCACACGAGTCACGGTCGGCCCTGCTGGAGGAGGTCCGCCTTCTCGACCCGGCGATCCGGGCTCGTCTCTTGGCCCGGCTCGCAGGTAATTCCGACGAGCCCGGAAGGAGTGTACTGTTCCGCGAGACACTCGCGGTAATTCAGGGAATTCCGGGGTCGGAGCCGCAGTACTGCCCTCGGCGAGCTGGCGGCCTCGCTACCCGAGGAACTTCTCGACGACGCAGAAGACCTGGCCCGTACCGCTGCGGATTCTGAGAGAGCATTCCGGACCCAACTCCTTTTATGAAACGGCGGAAGCCCCCGTTGAGTGTACGCGGGTACAAACAGGTACTGGAAAACGTGATCGAGATCCCGTCCTTCTCCGCCCAGTGTCGCACGCTGCTGGAAATCAGAGACCTCCTGCCGGATGCGCTCCGGGACGAAGCTGACGACGCGCTGATCGCCACCCTCGCTGGCCATCCCGAAGAAGACGGCCAGTTCGACCTTGTGCTGTCCGCCCTCACACGCGTCGGCCGGCCAAGCGCACGGCAGCTATTCTCGTCGGTCTGGGGCGTTGTGTCCGATTTCCAACTCTGGAGCATTGTGAAGGAGCTCCTACCAAAACTGGCGGGAGACGAGGAGTTAGGGAGGGATCTAGCTGAAGCCGTCTTCGAGAAACCCGAACTCCAAGCCAAGGCATGGTCGGTCAGCTTACTCGCCCCATACCTCTCCGAAGAATCGCTCAGGAAGGCCGTCCGACTGGCTGTTGATTTACCGGACTGGCTCACACGCGAACTGCCGAGTCTTCTCGCCTCGATCGCTCATCGCCTTCCCCCCGATGTGATACCCGAAGCCTTCGGATTGTTGAAACGACTGAGCCACGATCGGGACCTGAGCGTATGTTTGCAGTCGTTCATCCCGAACCTGAACCTGACCGACAGCCTTCTCGCCGAGGCGTTGAAACTGACCAAGAACTGCACTGGAGCGGATTTCACGCGTGGCCACTAGCCGAGTTCCGAACCAGACTGCCCGAACCAGAATTCCACGCCGCGCTCCGGCGTTCGGTCGCGTATGTCGCCATGATGGGTTATGACACTGAGCGAAGCCGGTTCCTCGCGAACATTGCCCCGCACCTGACAGCCGATACGCTGTCCGAAGCCGTTCGATATGGTCAACTGCCGGCTCCGACTGAGGGGCCGCGTGGGACGGTCATTGAGATCCTCGCTCGAGACATTCCGAAGTTTCTTTTACCGGCCTTCGTGTTGCTGACTAGGGATCAATACGAAGTGCGGGTCTACATCGATGTCTTGCACATAGTGAGTTCGCGGGCAGATGGCGAGTTCAGGGAATCGATTCAGAACGAGTTGTCGGATGCATACGCGCGATATTTGTCCGGCCTGGCCGGCGCCGACGGGCAGTGGCCGGGTGCCAAGTTCTTCGAGCATCACGCAAACCTGTTTCCTGACGTCGTGGTCATGCAAGCCTGGCAGCTCACCGGGGCTCACCCGTCGGGCGAAGAATCAGCGGCGAAGGAATCGCTGACCCACCGCCTCTCCGACGTCGAAAAACCCAGGGGATACGGTGAGATCGTTGCGGCCGCCACCCGAATCCGCGACCAGGCCGAGTGGGCCCTCTTGGCGTTAGACCTATTGGGACGGCAGCCCAACGCTTCGCTCTCGGCGGCAGTCAGGTCGGCCGTGCTCAGGCAATTCCCGCGGTATCGTGATGACTTCGAGCGACGTGATATCTGGAGAGCTTTGTTGAGGCTCCATGCGCCCACATCCGAGTCGGACCTGTTGGCCTCGGCGAGAACGTTCCGGGACCCGTATCGCAAATTCCAGACTCTGCTGAGCCTAGTAGACCATTTGCCGGCCGACAGGCGCAAGGCGCACTACGACGAGTGCCTGACGATTGCTGGCGAAATCCCGAACGCATCGATGCGACTCACCTGCTTCTGGCAGATCCTCGGACAGACCGAAGTCCCGCGGAAACTTCGGATTCTGAACGCAATGCTGGAGGCCCAGCGGGGACTCCCCGGCCGCGGATCTCGTCAACGAATTGAAGTTGCTCGTCCCCCTCCTGCCAGACTCGTTGCTGGAGGAAGTCGCTTCGGCTGCGATTTTCACTTTTGTGGCGTGCGAACCTAAAGACTGGCTCGGCTTGGTGGATAGACTAGGTCAGCGTCTACCAGAGTCTCGCCTGGATCAACTCTACTACGACGGACTCCGCATACTTTCTGTGACGGCAGAGATCACTCGCCTGGCTTGGCTCCCAGTCCTGGTGCAGTTCAACCCCACCGCTGTCCGGCGCAAGGCAGGCAGCCTCGCGGTGTCCAGTTCAATGCTTCGGCGGTGCATTGTGCGGTTACGGTCCATGTTCGGTGGACGAAAGCCTTCAGATCGAGCTACGATCGAGTTCGCCCTCGGGCTTCGGGACGTGTCCGGGCGGACCAGCGCGATAGCACTGATAGCCGAGACGTTACCACCTGATGCACTTCTCCGGTTCTGTGGAATCGTTTTCCATGCTTTCGAGTCTGCTACTAGTTCCTCGGAAATCCTCGCGTTGTTCGACCGTGTGCTTCCTCCCCGCTCGACGCTCGGTCCGCTCGCGCGGAAGCTCGGACGTTCCTGGCTGGGGTGCGCAGGTTCTCGACTTGTGGCGGCCAGCGGATGGTCAGCTCTGCCGGCTTCGGTCTCGGATCGATCAAACGAAGGACGAGGCGAGTACCCCTGCGGGCGCACGTCAACTGCTGTCGGAATTCCCCCGAGTCGATCGAGAGGTCCGAAATGAAAGTTATCTATGGCTCGCGGCTCAAAGTTCCCCTTCGGACCTGCCAGAACTTCTCCTATCATTCCGACGGGACTTTGGTGGTTCTCTGGACAAGGTGAAGAAAAAGGATGTCCTTGTGCTCTTCGCGGAGCGTTCGCCTGTGACCTCACTCCGGGACGTTGTCCGTGTAACCCTCGATATGCTTTACGACGCTCATCTATCGCACCCCGTCCTTAGGATAGTTGCCCGGAGACTTCCCGAAGGCGAGCAAGCAGCATGTGCCGCAGAAGCCCTCCGACAGGCCGCCGCGGACGAACCGACTCACCCTCATGCGGCTTCGGTCTTGACCTTGTTAGGACCGTTTCTCCCCGAAGACCTTCTGCCGAAAGCGGCTCGGACTTGTCCCCCATCATAGGGAGAGTGGAGGCGCTGGAGTACCACCCAATTGATGCGTATCTGGCTCTCGCCCTGAATCGCACCGGACCGGCGGTGGCCCAGGTTTATCGCGGGGCGTTTCGTTACATCCTCCTTGTTTCGTCGGACCAAGATTCCTGGTCGCTCGCGTTAGACAAGTTGCTGCCTAGCGTCCCGCAGCACCTCCTCCAAGAATTACTCGACCTAGCGCGAAAGTACTTGGGTCCCTTCGCCTGGCGGAGCATTCTTAGTGAGATGGCCCGGAAAGCACCAACGGCCGATCTCGACTCCGTGCTAGCGACGGCCGCCGAAGTCCTATCCGATCCCATCGCTCGCAGCGTGGTCCTCGCTGTAATCGCAGAGCGGGGCCCCGAGGACCTCCTCTTATCCTTATTGGCCGCCTCTGCGACGATTCCGTGCGCTTCGGTGAGGACGCAGGTCCTCCAGCCTCTCGTGGCACGTCTTGCGGCTGTGCTTTCCGCCACCCCAACTGTCACCGTGCCGCATCTCGATGCCTGCTTGGCTGCGGTTCGGCATATCTCAGAGCATGGCCGCCCGGGGCTTCTGAAAAGTCTGCGGGATTTGTTGCCGTGGTTGCATACGCTCGGAACCGGAGCTGCGACCGAGGATATCCTCCTTACGCTTTTCAATGTCGGGTCGCGCTGGGAGTGACCCCGACAGCTCGTGACCTCACAAGTTGTGCCTCTTGGAAGTGACTGGTCCTCGCACGTTCGCGAGATTCACCAGAGTTGCAGCAAACTAGGATAAATCGTCGCAAATGATTGCCAGCTAAGTTCTTCCGCGACCGCCGGTTCGTCGTTCATCGACATGCGCGAACGGAATTACAAGCCCACCGGAGCGGTCTGCCGCAACGCCATCGAGCGGTTCTGGAAGGACGACAGCTCAGGCATCCAGATGATCGGAGAGATCTTCCAGCAGAATAGGATGGACTCCTACAGGCTCAAGAAAGGCCAGAAGTTCTCCATTACACAGTTGATCCAGGCGGAGTCTCCTCCGCATGTCATCGCCTTCTGGACCGGTAACACCTTGACGATCCAGGAGCGGCACTATCACTATATTGAGGAGAACGCCTACCTGCCGCACGCCGAGCGCGACTATGGCGGGTTCGGCACGCTGTCCGCCCAAGGCGAGGCGCTCCGGAAGTTTGCCCGCTACTCCGGGGAGATGGCCTAGGGGGTAACAACCGGGGGTAACAATTTCCCTGTTACATAGTGTGATTGCAACGGACGCCCAGCGACCGCCAGTTTCGTTGCAAATAATCTACGCGGCAAGGGGTTACGTCCTAACCGGCTCCGCAGGCGAGAGTTGCGAAAACCGGCTTTTCGACGTGATGCATGTCACTGGCGATGGAAAAAGGATGTACGTCTCGAACTCCTTACTCTCGACGCTCGACCACTCGGGACGTTTCTACGTTCGTCTGGTACACGTCGGCCCTGACGGGATGAAGGTCGACCCGTTCTTCAACATCGACCTGAATCAGTTCAAGACTGGACCGGCCCGAGGGCATGATATGCTGATCAATTGACAGAGTTCGCCATTGACGCCGACCAATGCCCCGGAAAATCGACCTGACATCGATCAACGTGACACCGATTAACGAGGCCAGCCCCAGTCCCGGCCCGGGTTCGGCCCGCTGCCGATGCGACGGAGCCGCGCCGGAGGCTCGATCAATCCTCCAGGCCCAACTGCTGGAGCGATTGTGCCTTCAGCAGCGCCAGGGTCAGCGTCTCGAGCCGCTCAGGGCTCAGGTTCTCGAGGCGCTCTTCGGCGCTGGGACTCAACGGGCCGAACCGGGCCTCGAGCTGCTTCTGGACCACCGTCCGCCAGCCTTGTTGCAAACCTTGTTGCAAACCTTGTTGCAAACCCGCTTGCACGCCCTTCTCAAATGTCGTCACCGCCATGGCTTGGGCCCCCTGATAACGCTCGATACGAAGCAGCGCCGCCAATTCTTGCGCCTGCGCATCGTCCAGCGTAGCGTATGCCTCCAAGCAGTCCAACAGCAGATACCGTCGATAGTCATTCTCCCGCGCCTCTGCCAGTCGCCGCAACGCCTCGGCATGCACCTCCGCACGCCGCGCCGGCGGCACTCGCATCAAGGCTGTCAGCGCCACTCCCAAGAGATGCTCCCCGGCCACGTACTGCTCGCCATCGAGACCCGGCAGTCCTACGTAGGCATACGTGAAGGATAGCAGCCGATGGTCCCAATACTTCTCCTCATAGACGTCCCAGCCGATCCCGTCCAGCCCCACTCGCAAATACAGCGCGATGGGCAGGACTGGCAACTCGTGCCGGCGGCGGAGCTGCTCGTAATAAGCGAGCATCCGGGGTCGTAGCGGCGCCACCGTGTCCCGGGATTCGATCTCGACATGGATCAAAGTCAGCCAGCGGTCGGCGGGCTCTCCCGGTGCCGTCGCCGGCGGCGGTACGCCGGGCGCAGTGGCAAGCGGGCGACCAAGTCGACGGAGCGGCGCTCCCCCCGGGGCGGATCCATGAAGACCTCCTGTTCCAGCCAATCGACGCGTGAGAAGTCGAAGCGATCGGCCCAGGCGGGAAAGAACACCTGGAAGAATTCGGCGAAGAACACTTTCAACAACGATTTGAACCGTTGGTCATGGTCAGCCATGGCACGCCCCTGTGCCGGTGCCTCAGTCCCGTCTCCAAGCCACGGTGCGGTGGCGAGGAATTATGCCACACAAGCCACCAGCCGCCTCATCCTCAACATCATACAGAACACGGTTGCCGTCACGTAGTTCGACTTCGGCGAGCGGATAAGTTCGGTTCGCAGTTCCCATCGCGGCCTCGCCGATGGCCTGGACGACCGAACCATGAAGAGAAACCAAGCTGGCACGAACCGATCGTCTTGGTAGCATGTCGGTTGGGCTCGCTCCCGAACGGCTTGCGGGTTGTTCGTTGGTTCCGGTCTTCGGGGCTTGGGTCCATGAGGGTTGATCATGTCTCAGGCCACCGGTCCAGATCATGACCAGCGCCTCAAAGTGCTGCTCAAGGAGTTCTTCGAGGCCTTCTTCTTGTGCTTCTTCCCCACGTGGGCGGCGCGGTTCGTGTTCACCGAGGTCGACTGGCTGGACAAGGAGCTGTTCACGGCACTGCCCAGCGCGAGCGGCGGCAGCTCGACCTGGTGGCCCGGTTGCGGCTGCGGCCCGACGCGCCGACGCCCCGCGCCGGCGTGACCGACCTGGTGGACCTGGTCCACGTCGAGGTGGAGTCGCGGGCCAGCGCACTGGCCTTCCGGCCGCGGATGTTCGACTACTACGTCCAACTACGGCGCGACACCGGGCAACCAGTGCTGCCCATCGCGCTGTTCCTCCGCGTCGGCCTCGACGGCATCGGCTGGGACGTGTACGAGGAACACTTCTGGGAGCAGCGGATCATCCGCTTCGAGTACGCCTAAGTCGGCCTGCCAGCCCTCGACGGCACAGCGTACGCCACTGGCGAGAACCTGCTGGGGGTGGCGCTGAGCGCCCTGATGCGGCTGCCGGCGGAGCGGCAGGCCGAGCTGTATGCCGAGGGGTTGAAACGGATCGCCGGTTCGGGGGAGAATGACTATCGGCAATTCCTCCTCGCCGAATGCCTGGAGGCTTACTCCGAGCTGGACGAGGCACAGAAGGAGCGGCTGCAAGCGTTGTTGCACTCCGAGGCCTATCAAGAGGTCGAACCCCTCATGAAGACCACCTACGAACGCGGCATCGAACAGGGCATCGAACGCGGCATCGAACGCGGCATCGAACAGGGCATCGAACGCGGCATCGAACGCGGCATCGAACAGGGCATCGAACGCGGCATCGAACGCGGCATCGAACAGGGCATCGAACGCGGCATCGAACAGGGCGAGCGGCGGTCGGCTCTGCGGCTCATGCAAGCCAAATTCGGCCCGTTATCTCCCAAAGTCAAGAAACAGGTTGAGTCGATGTCGCCGGAAGCGCTGGCCCGGCTCCAGATCGATCTGCTCAACGCGCAAGCCCTTGAGGAACTCCGCCTGGACGACTGAACCCCAAGTCGTTCGCCACAACACGCGGCAGGAAAGCTCGGGGGCCTGGGTCAAGGAACATCCAAAGGATCGGCGATCACCGGGTGAACGCGGTCCGAACGCAATTGGGGCCGCTCAGTTATGGAGGCTCGGCGGCTCGAAGGATCTTTTTCAGAGTCGCCCGCCGGAGACGCTTGGCCGGGCATGGGGTGCGCTCGGCGGCCGAGGTGCGGATTCGCCAGGATCAGGCCAGCGCGGCCGCACGGCGCAGGAAACGTGCCCCATCGAGGACGACCCATCATGCTTCCGCTTGTGCAGACGCCGTCGATCCGACTGGGCAACCTCCTTCCGCGGCGCGGCGTGTACGCCAAGTGCGAGTTCCTTGCCCCGTCGGGCTGTTTCAAGATTCGCGGTGCGGTCCATCTGCTGGACCACCTGCGTCGGGATGGAGGCACGCGGCAACTGATCGTGCCGTCGATGGGGAACACAGCCCTGGGCGCGGCGACCGGCGCGCAGGCGTTCGGCTTCAGCATGACCGGCGTCGTGCCGCAAACCATCGCCCGGGCCAAGGACGAGAAGCTGAGGGCCTTGGGCGTTGAGTTGATCAAGATTGCCGGCGGGGGCAGCGACCTGCTGCGCTGCGCCACCGACCTCGCCAAGGAACGCGGGGGCTATTTCGTACATCCCCACCTGGACCCGCTTTGGACCGACGGATACCAGTCCATCGCTGCCGAGATCCTACACGACCTCCCCGATTGCCGGTCGCTCGTGTTTCCCGTGGGCGGCGGCGGGCTGCTCATGGGCCTGCTGGCGTACCTGCGGAACAACCCGGCCCCGGTCCGGCTGTTCGGCTGCGAGCCGTACAACTACCCAAAGTACGCCCGTTTCGACCACGCCCGGTCCACCACGATCGCCGACGGGCTGATCCTGGAGATGCCCCACCCACAGGTGCAGCAGGCGATTGCAGAAGGGGGGGTCGCCATCTCTCTGGTCCCGGAGGCGGACATCCGCACGGCGCTGAAAGAGCTGTTCGAGACGCAGGCGCTGTTGGTCGAACCGTCGAGCGCGATCACCCTGGCTTTTGTCAAGGCCCACGCCGCGGAACTCGTGGAGCCGATCTGCGTCATCCTCACGGGCGAAAACATCGCTCGCGAGGATCACCGTCGACTGATCGGCGGCGCTGAGGAAGTTCGCCCGCTACTCCGAGGAGATGGGCCAGGTTGTCACGATCCGAGGTAACAATTTCCCCGTGACGAGGTGCGATTCAAGAGGATGTTCAGTTACCGCCGGTTTCGTTGCAATCACTCAACGCCGCGGGTTCCGGCCGTGCATGTCGTCGTTTGTCTCAGAATCCTCATCACCGGCCGGCAAACTCAAGAGCAACTTGGTTTTGACCGGCCAATTGGTTGAAAGGGAAGGCCCAAACTCCTGGAAAAATGAGCATCGTCCCCTTTTTTAAACTCCATTGCCATAAGGAGATATCGCCACAGATTCTGTCCCGATCCGGTTGTAACGATTACGCATGTGTCACACGTAAACCCAATTGATGTAAAGAGATATCGCCAAGAACCGTGTTTCGCGCCGGTTGTAACGATTACGCATGCGTCACACGTAAACCCAATTGATGTCAGAGGTTATCAGAATCGACGCCTGTTTGGATCCGGTTGTAACGATTATGCCTGTGTCACACGTAAACCCAATCGGCATAATTGGTTCTAGCCACCGACCCTATCACGATCCGGTTGTAACGATTATGCCTGTGTCACACGTAAACCCAATTGATGTAAGGAGATGAGGCGTTTTCTCGCGGTCCGGTTATACCTGTGTCACACGTAAGCTCTATTGTGGTAAGGGCATACGGCCGATTCGCTGTTCCTCGGTGAGTGAAAGTGTGTGCGCTGCTCAAACGGTTGACGAAAAGCTCGTCGGTTGCGTCGAACACCTCGTCCGGGCGAAACTTCAGCCTCGGCCGACCTTGAGCTTGATCACCTGTCTCACCCAGCGCGCGTGCTTCTTCTCGCCGGGGACGACGATCTGGAGCGGGCCATCCCGGGCCGACAGTGGCTGGCCGTCGCGACGGTCGGCCAGGAGGATCACCCGGTCGGTAAACGCTGGGTCCAACTCCGCCAGTGCGAATGCGGCGCGATAGCCATCGGACGCCTCGACGACCAGATAGAGAGCCATCGCGGGGCCTCGCAAATTGGCTCCAACCGGAACGCCCGCCTTTGCCAGGATGTCGACTAAAGGAACGCCCTCATATTGTGACTCGACCCCGTCGTGTCGCTTGGCCCGCAGCGTTTGGTGCTTGAGTTTGGCAAGGTCGGCGCCGGACAAGGCCAGAGGATGCGACACTTCGCCGATGACTTGAACGAGCACGGGAGAATCGGCCGGCGAGGAAGTTTCTGGGGATACGCTCCCTTTTGGATTATCCTGGGCCGCGACGTGAACGCCGGGCATTGCCAGAAACATGGCGAGTCCGGAGATGGCTCCGAAAAGGCTGCGCCGAGTCGTCATCACGCGGCTCCATGAAAAGAATAACCAGAGGGGAGGTAGGATCGTTGAGGCAGCATCAGTCGTTGACGGCGAGGCTGTCGAGTTTGTGGCGGATGATGACCCCTTCTTGCAAGTAGACGATCGTCTGGGCGATTTCGGTGGCGTGGTCGGCGACTCGTTCGAGGTTCCGCGCTGTGTTCATCAACTGGAGCCAGGCGTCGAACTGTCCGGGGTGCTGACGGAGGGATTCCTTCAACTCGCGACGGAGCAGGCGGTATTGGCGATCGATCAGGCGATCGCCGAGCGATCACCTCCCGCGCGCAGGGTGGCATCGCGTCTGGACAAGGCGTCGTAGCTGGCGCACACCTGGGCGAGGACATCGCCGGCCAGCGACTTGAGCGGATCGGGAACGGGCACGCTGTTGGGTTTCTTCGACAGCTTACGGGCCGCCGGGCGATCCGGGCCGCCAGGTCGGCGATCCGTTCCCAGTCCCGGCTCACTTTGAGGATGGTCGCCAACCGCCGCAGGTCCGAGGCGACCGGCTCGAAGAGAGCCAGGACCCGCAGGCACTCCTGCTCGATCCGGACCTCCGCGCGATCGGAATCCTTCTCCAGGCTTTTCACCTCGGGCACCACTTCAAAGCGGCCCTCGCACAGGACCGCGACGCACTTGGACAGTGAGTCGACCACCGCCAGGCCCATGGCGAGGAACTCGTCCCAGAGGGCTTCCTGGTCACGTAAGGCGTGCCGAACCGGGAACGCCGAGGCGCGGTCCGGTCTCCCGGTCACCTGCTCCGCCTCGTCTTGGCGACTCGTCTCCATGGATCGGTCTCCTTCATCCCACTGCTCACGGCCCGCGAGCTACACTAGAATTAGTCCAGTCCAGTCTGGATCGTCTCCCGATTCGTTGACTCCCATTGTTCGCGCTGGTTGATCGGGATTCAAGGTCGGGGTCCATTCACCGGTAATCGAGGCGCAGCCGCTTGCCAGTTTTCCGTTTTCAGTTCCGTGGCTGAACACTGGGAACTGGTACACACAAAAACTCCTTCCCTGATCACGATCCAGAGGGTCGATTCTTTTCTAAAGTCTTTGTCTTCATGATTCAGACGCGATTTGGGTGTTCAAATTCCGCCACGCCTCGCGAAAAAGATTGCATTGGACCGGAGTGATTCGTTACGCTTTGTATGCCTCTGCCAGAACCGAGTTTTCCTCCTTGTGAAAGACCACGACGTCCATGAAAACTTCTGCACTCGCCAGACTCGCACTTAAGCATACTTACAATCATTTTGCCGAAGAGTTGTATATTCATACGGGCAAAGATGTTACCAAGCCTGTGACCTTCTACGGACTCGTAAATGAGCACTGCAACGTCAAGTGCCGGTATTGCGAGTACTGGCGGCTGCCCAACTACAAGGATGAGATGAGCATCGAGGAGTGGGAGAAAGCCCTCCTGAGCATCAAGGACTTCGTGGGCACGTTCTCCATCAGTTTCAGCGGTGGCGAGCCGTTCATCAAGCCAGGTTTCCTCGACCTGATGATGTTCTGCCACAACCACGGGATCCACTCCGGTGTGACCACCAACGGTTCGGCGCTCAACAAGAAAAACGCGGCCAAACTCGTTGAGGCCCGTCCGTGGAACCTGAACGTCTCGGTCGACGCGCCGTTTGCCGATTTGCACGACTATCTCCGCGGCTGGCCGGGGCTATTCCAGAAGCTTAGCGACGGCATCAAGTACGTTCGCGACGAACGCGACAAACAGGGCCTTGACTTCCCGATCATCATCAAGCCGACCATCAACCGGAAGAATTTCCGATACTTGCCGGACATGCTTCAGTGGACCAAAGAGATCGGCGCCACGGCGATGAATTTCCAACCGATGGACCGCTGGACGAAAGAGACCTATGACGAGCTCTGGGTCGAGAAAGACGAGTATGACGATGTCCAGCAAGTCGTCGATCAGATGATCGAGCTGAAGCGCAAGGGGGAGCCCATCCTCAACTCGGAACTGGTTATCTCGCTGTTGGTTCCCCATTTCCGCGAGGAGAGCGCCCCGCCGAAGCCATGCCCTGTCGGGTTGGCATGCGTGATTTCTTCATCCGGACCAACGGCGATATCGAGGTCTGCTTCTTCTACCCGACCATCGGTAACATCAAGGAGCACTCGGCCCGCGATCTCTGGTACGGCCCGAAGGCCGAGGAAATCCGCAAGCAGACCGTAGCGTGCGATAAGCTTTGCCTCTACACTTGCCTCTCCCAGAAAACCTTGGGTGACAAGGTCAAGATGGGTATGACCATTCTGACCCACCAGAAGCGCCGAAACGCTCAAGCAGACCTGATCGAAACCATCGCTCCGGTCGGATCGCTAAGCTGATTCCGATGCGTCTTCCCTAAACTCGCCGGTCTCGGTTAGACTAAATCTCTGCGCGCGAGTCGGTCCGCGGCCTCGAAGGGACTTGCTCATGGAAAGCTAAGGATCAATGGGGGCAAGGGATGCCACAACGCGAAAGCATGGTCGATTCCGGAGTTTTCAGGAAGTCAGGTTCAGCGGCCTTGTCCTTGAAACAGGCCCACGAGACGAGTTCCGTCCCAACTTTGAAGGCAGGTGTCGCCGTTCCAATCGGCACGCGCTTGAGCTCGCAGGACGCTGCCCTTCGGCCAGTGCCCGCCTTGCGGATCGCGATGCTCTACGACATGGACGCTTGTCACGGTCCAACCGGCGTGACGCGGCACGCCTTGGCTCAACTCGAACGACTCGCAGGCCGGCCCGACATCGCGCTGAGTTTGGTGACGGGGCGGATGACCCACCCCGATGGCTTGGCGTTTTGGGAATCGCTCGGCAGCTTGCCCCGTCGCGAACTGCCACTGCGCACCCGCGATATCCTCCGCTGGTGGCGATGGAAACCCTGGCCGCCGCTGGAGTGGTGGGCCGGACCGCTTGACTGGGTTTATTCGCCGGCTGAGTTCTTGGTGGCGACTCGCCACGCCCGGCGGGCGGTCACCAGCCACGACGTTCTCCAGCTCTTGCGTTTTGAGGCCCCCAAGCGACGTCTTCTCCTGGGCCAGGTGTTCGACCAGTCCGAATTGATCTTGTCGGTCTCGCACTTCAACACCGATCGTCTGCTGGAAGCCTTTCCCAGATGCCGGCGACCGCGTGGCCTATGTTCCCAATGCCGCGGACGATCTGTTCTTCGAGCCGGCGACCAACCACGAGCAGGCCCGAGTCCATGAGGATTTAGGGCTTCCTCCGCGGATTCCCTATCTGCTCTCGGTGGCCAACTTCCAGCCTCGCAAGAACCTGCTACGGCTGATCCATTCCGCGGCTCGGCTCCCCGAGGTGTCCGCAGGCGAACTGGCACTCGTGCTCATCGGCACCGGCGGCGAGGAGGAGGCGCGGCCCTTACGGGAGGCCGCGGCCGCCGCCGGCCCCGCGCCCTAATCCGAATGCCAGGCTATCGCCAGGGCCGCGCCCTGCGCGCGATCTATAGCATGGCAACGGCGCTGGTGTTTCCCTCGCTCTGCGAGAGTTTCGGCATCCCGGCCGTCGAGGCGATGGCACAGGGCCTCCCCGTCGCCCTGGCCGACTCGACCGCGCTGCCCGAAATCGGCGGTTCGGCTGGCTGGTACTTTGATCCGACCGACGAAAACGCCCTGACCGTGACCTTGCGTAACCTGCTCGACGATTCCCGGGAACGGGATCGCCGCATCGGTTTGGGGCGAGAGATCGCCGCCGGGTTCCGCTGGCAGACCGCCAACGACCTCTTGGTCGAGGCGCTCGTCAATCACCACAACCGATACTGCTGATGCTCCGCGGTTGCGGTGAGACACCGTCGCGTCCAATAATATTTCGTGGAAAGGCGCGAATGAAAGGTGGGCCGTTCCAGGGAGGATCGACCATGCGCGCCTCATCGAGCGCGGAGCAGCGGGTTCAAGGCTCACGCACCAAGATCGGGATCGCTGATGCTCATCGAACTGGATGATGTGACCAAGACTTACGGCAAGGTGGTGGCGTTGCGCGGTCTGTCTGTCACACTCCCCGAGGGAGCGATCGGCCTCTTGGGCCCCAATGGCGCGGGCAAGACGACGATGATCCGGACCTTGCTCGGGTTGATCGCGATCGATTCCGGGGGAGGACGGGTCATGGGAATGGACATCCGGGCGGAGCGGCTGGCGATCCGCCGGTTCGCCGGTTTCGTGCCCGAGGACGAGTGCTTGTTCCCCGGGATGATCGGCATCGAGTTCGTCGGCTACGCGGGCGAGCTGGTCGGCATGCGCTCTTACGATGCAATGCAACGCGCTCACGAAGTGCTTGACTATGTGGGTCTAGGCGAAGCGCGGTATCGCCGAGTCGAGTCGTATTCAACGGGTATGAAGCAACGGCTCAAGATCGCCTCGGCGATCGTACACGACCCGCGGCTGTTAATTCTCGACGAACCCACTAACGGCATGGATCCGGCCGGCCGCGACGATGTTCTGAAGCTGACCCACGACCTGGCTCACAACAAGGGGATGAGCCTGCTGTTCTCTAGCCATCTCCTGCCTGATGTCGAGGCGGTCTGTGACCACGTGATGGTCCTGGGCGGCGGCCGGCTACTGGCTCAGGGACGGATCGACGATCTTAAGCAACCGCATGACCTCCAGTTTGAGCTTCGGGTCAAGGGAGAGCAGGCCCTCTTCGCCGAACGCCTGGCTGCCAGAGGCATCCGGTCTGAGCCGGTTGACGACCACCTCCTGGTGTTGCTGCCGACGGGCGTTGTTCCAGCCGCCGTATGGGAAACCGCGCTCGACGCCGGAGAACAGATCCGCTCGCTTCGACCGCGGCGAAGCACGCTGGAAGAAGTCTTTCTTAACGCCCTCGCGGAAAAAAACTGATGCCGATCTTCGACCAGGGATACCAGCACTGGCAGGGCACGCTTTCCGGTCAAGCCAGCCGATGGCTGGCGATCACCCGGCGAGGGGTTCGCACCCAGCTCAAGAACCGTTGGGTCCGATGGGTGATTCTCGCGGCGTGGGGGCCCGCTCTGTTGCTCTCGAGCTTCCTAATCGTCTGGGGTCTGTTCGAGAAACAATCCAGCCTGCTGACGCCCTATTTGGTGTTTTTTCAGAATCTCCCCGAGGAGCTGAAGGCCGGCCCTCGCGGCTACCGCACGACGTTTTGGACTCTGGCATTCCGCCAGTTCTTCGACATTCAGCTTTTCTTTTCGATGATTCTGGTGCTCCTGGTCGGTCCCGACCTGATTAGCCAGGACCTGAGATTCAACGCCATTCCCCTCTATCTTTCGCGGCCGGTGCGGCGATTTGAATACTTTCTGGGCAAGCTGGGCGTCATCGCTGTATACCTGTCGATCGTGACCATTCTGCCCGCGCTCCTGGCGATCGTCCTTGGGTTCGGCTTCAGCCTTGACCCCACCGTCATCCGCGACACGGCCCGAATCGTGTTCGCAACACTGGCCTACGGCGCGATCGTCGTCGTCTCGGCCGGCACATTGATGCTGGCTTTCTCGTCGTTGTCGCGAAACTCACGCTACGTGGGCGCGATGTGGCTGGGACTCTGGCTCATCGGTAACCTGGGTTCGGGGGTGCTGACCCAGATCGTACGGGCCGACTGGTGTCCCTTGGTTTCCTACACGAGCAACCTCCACCGGATCCGTGACGCCTTGTTCGACGCCGAGACGTCCTGGAACCAGGTGACGGACCTGTTCCAAGCCGGACGGCAACAGCTCGGCAGCGGTGGGTTCCGCGGTCCATTCGGAGGAAGGCGCGGGTTCCTGCCTCGGCCGCCTCGGCCGCCCGGAACGGACACTCGGGCCAGCCAGGATCCAACCCCCAGCTCGCGAGAGCGGTCCAGGTCGTCGCTGGCCCCACTCACTTACCCTTGGATCTGGTCGGCCGGAGTGCTGGCGGGCCTCGGTGTACTCTCAGCCGCTATCCTCGCAACCCAGGTCCGCTCTCTCGATCGGCTCAGATGAGCAAGTCCCCCGCTGGATTACCGATCCAATGACAGAAATTGATATGAGCGATTCGGTGATCGAGTTCCATTCGGTCTCGAAATGGTATGGCCACGTCATCGGAGTGAACAACCTATCGCTCCGGCTTCCTCCGGGTGTGACGGGTTTACTCGGCCCCAACGGCTCGGGCAAGAGCACGCTCTTGCAACTGGCAACGGGACAGCTCCGGCCCAGTCAAGGAGAAGTGCGGATCTTGGGCCATCGCCCCTGGAACAACCCCGGACTGAACCGATTGATCGGTCTTTGTCCCGAGCAAGATGCGTTCTTCGAGTGGATGACCGGCCGTGAGTTCCTGACCAACTGCGCACTTTTAGGAGGTCTGGGTCGCCGGCGTGGGCGCGAGGCGGCGGCACGGACGCTCGAGCTCGTCGGGATGACGGAACACGCCGACCGGCCGGTCCGGGGCTATTCCAAGGGAATGAGGCAGCGGATCAAGCTCGCCCAGGCCCTGGTGCATGATCCCTTGGTTCTGTTCCTGGACGAGCCGTTGAACGGCACCGACCCGATCGCACGTAGAGAGCTGATGGATATCATCATCGACTGGGGCCGTCAGGGCCGAACCGTCTTGGTTTCGAGCCACATTTTCCACGAAGTTCAGGCGGTGACTCGGGACATCGTGCTCTTGAACCGGGGGCGGCTCGTCGCCCTGGGGGACGTCCGCCAGATTCGTGACCTGATCGACTCGCATCCGCACCGGATTGTACTCCGCTCGTCGAAGCCCCGGCGCTGGCCGCCAAGCTGGTGCGTTGCGACGACATCGTGGGCGTCGAGCTGAAGCGGGACGATGGCGCGATCGTGGTCGAGACCAGGCGCCCGGATCAGTTCTACCAACGGTTGGTCCACCTGGCCCTTGAAGAAGACACGCCGGTCGAGGAAGTCTATTCGGACGATGACAATATGGAAGCCGTATTCAAATACCTGGTAAGCCCATGACGACCTTAGCCTCGACGCCCGATGCCGAACTCGGTACGCCGGCCGGCTCAAGTCCCTTCCCGTTGTCGCGGCGGATCGACCTGACCGCGGTCTGGACCGTCGTGCGGATGACGGTCGCGCGACAGAGCCGGGGACGACGACTGCTGGTCATCGCCGTGCTCTTCACCTTACCGATCTTCGTCGCGGTTCTAGGCCGGCAATATGATGTGAATTACAAGGCCGACGAGGTCGAAAACGTGTTGATCTTCGGCATGATCTTCCAGGCGCTGGTGCCCCTGACGGCACTCCTGTTCGCCTCCGGGATGGTTCAGGACGACATTGAGGAGCAGACCCTGACCTATCTGCTGATCCGGCCAATCCCACGGTGGATGATCTATCTCGCCAAGCTGATGGCTACCTTCCTGGTGGCCGTGGTTCGTGCCGTTCTCTTCACGACGGCGACCCTGATTGTGATTCACTGGGATGATCCGAATCTCTGGAAAACCGTGGTTCTCGGCCGTGCCCCGCTGATCGAGGCGCTCCTGGCGCTTTGCTTGTCGGCCTATGTGGCGGTCTTCGGCGCCCTGAGCCTCTGGGTGCGCCGAACCCTGGTCATTGGCGCGATCTACATCGTCGTCTTCGAGGGAGTGCTGGCCAACATCGACTTCGTCGTGCGAAGCGCGACCGTCATGTACTACGTCCGGGTTTTGAGCGTGCGCATGGCTGGACCTACCCGGCTCCGACTGGTCGATCGATCTGGCGACCGCCCCCACAGTCGCGACCTGCTTGATTACTTTGCTGAGCGCGACCGCGATCCTCGCGATCCTCGGCGCATGGAGCTTCAGCATACGCGAGTTCCGGGTCAAGACTCCGGAGGGGAGCTGAATGAGAATGGAGCCCCGCCGTGCGGTTTCGCACCATCGCGCTATTCAAGCCGTACGACGTCCTGTGCCAGTTCCGCGACGTGGACGGGCGCGATACACTCAAGACATTCGTGCCGATCCCCGGGATTTATCCAGTCGGCCGGCTCGACCGCGACAGCGAGGGCCTGCTCATCCTGACCAACGACGGCCGTTTGTCGCATCGCCTCACCGACCCGCGGTTTGCGCATCCCAAGACTTATCTGGTCCAGGTCGAGCGCGTTCCCAGTCCCGAGGCACTCGAGGCGCTGCGGCGTGGTGTCGACTTGAACGACGGTCGAACCCTGCCCGCCCAGGTCGAGCTGCTGGCCGAGCCTCCTGCGCTGCCCGGCCGCTCGGTGCCGATCCGGTTCCGCAAAAACGTGCCGACCGCCTGGCTCGCGCCTGACGATCCGCGAAGGGCGCAACCGCCAGGTCCGTCGCATGACGGCCGCTGTCGAACATCCCACTTTGCGGCTGGTCCGCATCGCCATCGGTCCTATCTCGCTCGGCGACCTGGCTCCCGGCCAGTGGCGCGAGCTGACCGCCGAAGAACTCGCGGCGCTACGAGCCATACGGAACGAACCGTCCCGCACTCGCGGCCCGCGAACTCGACGGCCAATCGACTCATAATCCGGCCTAATTGACCTCACAGTCGCGTATAAACTGGAGTACACTGGAATGTGTCGGTCTCCGGTGTTTTCGATCGCGGAAATCGAGTACAACGGCGTCAAGCTCGGTCCGTAGCCCTTATCGTCGGTTTTCTAACGAGGGATTTGACGATGGCCAGCCCCGCTCGAGTCAGCGATGCACTCTCGCTCGACGAATTCCTCCGGCTGCCGGAAATCGACGAACATCCTTACAAGGAGTACATAAACGGAAGGATCGAGGCGAAAGTGTCTCCACAAGGGAAACATAGCCGTATCGAAACCACGCTTCCGGCTCATCTTAACGCCTATGCGGAGCCTCGCGGACTGGGGGTTGCCTTCGCGGAATTACGTTGTACGTTTGCTGGCCGTTCCCTGATCCCGGACGTCGTCTTCTTACTCGACGAGCACATCGAGACCGACGACAGAGGTATGGTTGTCAACCAGATTTTGCGACCGCCTGACATCCATGTTGAGATCGTCTCACCCGACCAGGCGGTCCGGAAATGCCGCGAGAAACTGGCCTTCTCCACGGCCAACGGGTGCCCACTCGGCTGGCTGATTGACCCGGAAAGAGAAACGGTGCATGTCTACCGGCCCAGCCGTCCAGCGAAGCGGCTACCGGCTGATGGCGTGTTGGAGGGTAGTCCTGTGCTCCCAGGGTATCGACTTGCCGTCAACGAGTTGTTCGGTTGGCTGAAACTGCGGAACCCGAAACGCTCGCCTCCGCAAGGAGAGTCTGCCGCTCCGGGAGAATCAACCTGATGAAACCGGCCGGTGATACCGCCGCTGCTGCCAACGGCCAGCGCCAGCCCTTGCGGCTGGCCTTCGACGCGGGCACCCTGGTCGTCGAGGGTCTGCCCGAAGCGGACGAGTCCGGCCTACCGGGTGTGAAGTTCGACTTCCGCACCAAGCAGTTCCGCGCCGAGGCGATCTGGTATCGCACCATCGTGGAGCATTTGAGGAAACACAAGGAGAATTACACTTACGCGGATGCGGCCCGTGCGTATGAGCCTACTGCCTGGCGGATTCAGGTTGCCAAGGAGGCGTTTCCCCACCAGGTCGAGGGTCTGCAAGCCTGGTGGGACAAAGGCGGCCGCGGCGTGGTCGTCCTGCCGACCGGAACCGGCAAGACCCACCTGGCCAACCTGGCGATCGAACGGACCGGCCGGCCCACCTTGGTCATCACTCCCACCATCGACCTGATGAACCAGTGGTACGACGAGCTCACGCTCAGCTTCGGCGCCGAGGTCGGGCTGCTCGGCGGCGGGTACTACGACATCAAGCCGCTCACCGTGACGACCTACGACTCGGCTTATCTGAACATGGATCGCCTGGGCAACCGGTTCGGGTTCATCGTCTTCGACGAATGCCACCACTTGCCCGGCCCGACCTACGGCCTGGCGGCGACCTGCGCCATCGCCCCGTTCCGCCTCGGTCTGACCGCAACTCCGGAGCGCGCCGACAACGGCGCACATGCACCTCGACCAACTGATCGGCCCGATCGTCTACCGCCGCGAGATCACCCAGCTTCGCGGCGACTACCTGGCCGACTACCGCGTGATGACCTTGTACGTTCAATTGAACGACGAGGAGCGAGCGCGGTACGAGCTCGCGCGCGAGATCTATCGCGGATTCGTGCACCAGGCGGGCATCAACATGAGCCAGCCGAACGGTTGGGGCCAGTTCATCTTCCTCGCGCACCGCTCGCCCGAGGGCCGCCAGGCCTTCCGCGCCTATCGCGACCAGCGCGAGCTGGCCCTGGCCGCACCGGCGAAGCTCGGCCTCCTGGCCCGCCTGCTCGACCGTCACAACGGCGACCGCATCTTGATCTTCACGCATGACAACGCGACCGTCTACAAGATCGCCCGGCAATTCCTGGTGCCCGTCATCACCCACCAGACCAAGACGAAGGAACGGCGCGAGATCCTGCTCCGGTTCAACGCCGGCACGTATCCGATCGTCGCGACGTCGCGCGTCTTGAACGAGGGCGTGAACGTTCCCGAGGCCAACGTCGCGATCGTGCTCTCGGGCTCCGGGTCGGTCCGCGAGCACGTTCAGCGGCTTGGTCGCGTGCTCCGCAAGTCGGGCGACAAGGAAGCGACCCTCTATGAAGTCATCACCCGCGGCACTGTCGAGGAATTCACCTCCAATCGCCGGCGCAGACACGATGCGTACGACGGAAATTGAAGTCAACCCCTGATGCGCCACCGCCAGTCGTAAAGTTTAAACATGCTCACTGGTGATCTCGTTCGAGTAAAGATCGCGAAACAGCGGGTGATCCCGCTGTACATCGACCGCGATTCGGCGCACTGGCTGGAGGCGGCCGAGAGCCTGCTGCTTTTGTTCCGCGAGGGGGCGGGGATGACGCGGGGCGAGATCGAGAGCGAGATCGACGAGCTCTTCGGCGGTGGTGGCAAGGCGACCCAGGTGTATCGAGGGCTGGCCAAGGTGCTGGAGGATCGCGCCGAGTTCGAGGTGGTGGCCGACGTTCCGCCTGATGTGATCCGCGAAAAGGTCTTCATGGCGGCGGCCGACTATCGCCGCCAGCTCCGCGCCGAGAGAACCGGCCCCGGTCATCGTGCCGTTTTTCGCCAGGATGAGGTGTTGAGCGCCGTCGCCGCCGAGCTGAAGCTCGAGCCGGACGCCGTGTTGAACTCGCTGTTCGCCGACCTCCACGACGAGAATCGTCTGCTGCGTTTCGAAGACATGACGGCCCAGCGGCTGATCGACCGCTACAACGTCGCGCTGGCGCAGGCGGTCCTCCTCCGCTCGGTGCTGGTCAAGGCCGAGATCCGCAACGAGCGGCCCGCGCGGTATCGCCAGATCTTTCGACGGCTCAAGTTCCACCGCTTGCTCTACCGAGTCGAGGGGAGCATGCGCGACGGCTACGTCTTTCAGATCGACGGCCCCTTGAGTCTCTTCAGCGCGACCACCCGGTACGGCCTTCAAGTCGCCTGGTTCCTGCCCGCCCTTTTGTTGTGCGCGGATTTCCGGCTCGAGGCCGAGCTGCGCTGGGGCCCCAAGCGCGAGCCTCGCAGCTTCTCGCTCGAGTCGCGCGACGCCTTGGTCTCGCACCAGGCCGACACCGGCGTTTATGTGCCGGCCGAGCTGACCGCGTTCGTCGAACGGTTCCGCCAGGTCGCGCCGGCCTGGGAGATCAGCGAGTGTACCGATGTGGTCGAGCTGGGCCGCGAAGGGGTCTGGGTACCCGACTACCGGGTCGTGCACACCGCCAGCGGAACCGACGTCTTCATCGAGGTGCTCGGGTTCTGGAAGCGGTCGAGCCTGGAACGCCTGACCCGGCTCGTTGCCCCTGCACGGTCCTCCGCGGTTCGTGCTGGCGATCTCCGATCGACTCAAGGTCGACGAAGAGGCTCTTCAAGACCTCCAGGCCCGATCCTCCGCTTCAAGGAGATCCCCAACGCCTCCGAGCTGGCCGCGCTCTCTGGATACCTTCGTGGGCGAGGCCAAGGCGGATAAGACGCTCTTCAACTGACCCGCAGTGAATAAGCGTCGACGAGTTACGGCCGCCGGAGAGATCCGGGCCAAGCTCCCACCTTTTCCACGGCTTGAACCACGGCCAGTTCCGCTTCAGCGCCTGGCCTGTTCGCGCAGGAGGACATCGGCCCACTTTGCGTCATCGATCAGCAGCGGCGGGTCGGGTTCGGCACTGTAATCGATGTCATCGTAGCCGCCGTTTCGGTAGCATTGCTCCAAGATCGGCTGGAGGTCGAGTGGGACATCCCGGTCGGACGGCCGAAGCGGGATCGAGATTACTGGCAGCCGCTCTCGCAGCGGGACCCGGTAAACCGCGACGAGGTCGGGTTGCGATCCTCGCCAGACACACACTTGATAGGTCGTGCGATCTGACGGCGGAATCTGCTCCGTCCCCACCATCAGCACCCTCCTGCCTCTGCACAGAGGTCGATCTCGACCGTGTTGACCCCTGCCGACTGCTGGTCCCTTCGTTTTTTCAAATAGAGCCGCCGTCCCTGACCGGCGCGCTTGTTGGCGAGGCTGAGCAACTCGATCGCTGTCACCACGCGGTGCCCCGACTTGACATCAATGATCTCGACGTAACCCTCGGTGACCGGCTCGATATCGAGCTGGATCAAGCGCGGCTTGGCCGGGCGGAGATCGCCGTGTTCTGCTTCGTTTACGATGTACTCTCGCTCATCCATCCGCGGCTCGGAGATCGCTTGGCAAACGAGGCTGGAGCCAGTCGCGGATATACGTAATGACGGACTGATGGACATCGCCCCAGTGCCTCTCCAGGTATGGGTCCATGCCAGGGAACGGACTTTTCATGGGCAGTGGCGTCCCATTGCTTTCATTGTCGGTGTCGCGCTCTTATAATACGGATTGACCGACGCGCTGCCGAGAGAGGACAACTTGACGTGATCCCCCGAGGCGGCGGGCCTGGCGATCGGTGATGATCACGTAATCCGGACAATCACTCGGAAAAAGTCGAACCAGGCGCGTTGACTCGTTCAAGAGGCGTTGGTACACTCTTACTTTCCTACACGATGTGCGAGGATCAGTTAGAACGGTCTGGCTGGCACGGCGAGCGCTGAGGTTTGACTTGGGAAGGTAGCAAAGCGGTGGCGGGGATCAGCAACGAACGGATACGCATCCGGATGGAGGCATACGACCACACCATCTTGGATCAATCTGCCAAGGATATCGTCGATACCGCCAAGCGGACCGAGGCGATCGTGCACGGGCCGATCCCGCTGCCGACGCGCATCGAGCGTTACACAGTGCTCCGGAGCCCGCACATCGACAAGAAGTCGCGGGAGCAATTTGAGATCCGGACGCACAAGCGGCTGATCGACATCGTTCAGCCGACCAACAAGACGATCGACGCCCTCAACAAGCTAAGCCTGCCGGCCGGCGTGGACATCAAGATCAAGGCTTCCCAGTCGGGAGCTTGATTGATCGAGCCATGACCGCGCTTCGTTCGGCGAGGTAGAGCGGGTTTGAAGGTTTCCTGGACCGTGTGCGGCTCGACCTGCCGCACGTGTTTGTCCGGTTGTGTCGGACGCCTCAATCGGAATGGTCGCCTCTCAGGACCAGCCGTGCGACAGCTTCGACACCCTGGTCGCCGTGACACCTGGCGGCGACTTGTGAAGAAACCTCACCTTGTCACTCCAGGTTCCCGGCCAGTTCCGGACCGGCGATCCACCTACCGGTCCGGCCTAACTCGTGCCGCGTGAATTCGTGCCGTACTTTCGACGGAGTTTGATGATGCGTGTGGGACTGCTGGGGCGCAAGGTCGGCATGACCCAGATTTATCAGGATGATGGCACCGTCGTGCCGATCACGGTTCTGGAATGCGGCCCGTGCACCGTGCTTCAAATCCGGACCCAAGATCGCGACGGCTACGACGCCTGGCAACTGGGCTTCCAAGACAAGAAGCGGAAGAGCGCGACGCAGGCCGGAGCGCGGTCATGCCCGCAAGGTCGACGCCGAGCCCGAAGCGCTTCGTGCGGGAAGTCCGCCAGGACGGACCGAGCGAGGTAAGCGAAGGTCAAATCTTGACCGTCGAGCTGTTCAGTAAGATCGAGCAGGTCGACGTGACCGGAACCAGCAAGGGACGCGGCTTTGCCGGCGTCATCAAGCGGCATGGCTTCCGCGGACTGCGGGCCATCGCACGGCGTCAAGCGCATGCACCGTCACCCCGGCTCCTCGGGCCCAAGCGCCGACCCGGCACGCACCCAAAAGGGTATCCGCAAACCGGGGCAATTCGGCAACGAGAAAGTCACGGTCCGCAACCTGGAGGTCGTGCGGGTCGACCTCACCAACAACTTACTCCTGATCAAAGGCGCAGTGCCTGGTCCCAACGGCGGCTTTATCACCATCCGCCAGACCAACCGAGTTTGATTGGAAATGCCTCGATGGGCAGATGTTTATCAAGCGGCCAACAAGTCCGCGTCGCTTTGACCTCGTGAACCGGGAATAGATCCAACCATGCTGACGATACCGGTCTACAACCCCGCCGGCGAGCAGATCGGCGAAGAGACAATCGACCCGGCCGATTTCGGCGGCGCGATCAACAAGCAACTGCTTCATGACGTGGTGCTGATGCACCTGGCGGCTCGGCGGGTCGGTACCGTCAATACCCGTGGCCGGGCCGATGTCGCCGGATCGGGCAAGAAGATCTTCCGGCAAAAAGGTACCGGCAACGCGCGTGCCGGCTCCAAAAGGACGCACAAGCGGAAGGGCGGTGGCGTGGCGTTCGCACGCCGTAACCGAGATTACCGCTACAGCTTACCCAAGAAGGCCGTGCGGACCGCGATCCGCATGGCGCTTCTATCCAAGTTCCAGGACCGACAGGCGATTGTGCTCGACGGGCTGCCGCTGAACCAAGCCCGAACCAGCCAGGTCGCCAAGGCTTTCCGTGCGATCCGCCGCCCCGACCTCACGGAAACCGAGGCGGCCGAGGTCGTCGGTGAAACCAAGGCCCAGGCGCGCAAGCGGACTCTCGAGCGACGCTCGATCCTGTTCGGCCTGCCCGCCCACGACCCCGTCGCCTACCGGATGCACCGCAACATCGAGGGGGTCAAGGTCGCCCCAGTCGTCGAGTTCAATACCTACGACATCCTCAAACAGCGTTACCTGGTCCTCACCCGCGAGGCGTTGATCGCCCTCAAGCAGCAAGCCAAGGACAAGCCGGTCCGCAACGCGGATCCCGATGCGGCCGCGCCCGCCAGCCCCACTGCACCAGAGCCCCGGACGGAGAGCTGAACCCATGGTTACCCTGCGACGTGCCCCCGAACATCACAGGTCCGGCCCGGTGTTGGAACCATACCAGGTGGTGATCCGGCCCCTGATCACCGAAAAAGCCACCCACATATCGGAGCGTTACAACGCCTACACCTTCGAAGTCAATCCTTTAGTCAGCAAGACCGAGATCAAAAACGCGATCGAGACTCTGTTCAACGTCAAAGTCGCCGACGTCCGGACCCAGAACCGTCGTGGCAAGCCGCGCCGGTATCGGCTCAAGGCCGGACGGATGCGGAACTGGAAAAAGGCCATCGTCACGCTCCATGAGGAATACCGCATCGACTTCTATTGATATTGATGAAGCGGTTTTGACTGGCCGCTAGCGACTTGTCATTCGACACTCAAGGAATTGCACGATGGGCATACGAACTTACAAGCCGACCAGCCCCGGACGCCGGAACTCGTCGGTCAGCGACTTCGCCGAGTTGACCGACAAGAACAAGAAGCCCGAGAAGAGCCTCACCGAGCCGCTCCAAAAGACCGGGGGTCGAAACAACCAAGGGTTCATCACGGCCAGGCACCGCGGTGGCGGCCACAAGCGAATGTACCGGATCATCGACTGGACGCGGAACGATCGCGACGGCCAGCCGGCTTCCGTCACGCATATCGAGTACGATCCCAACCGATCGGCGCGGATCGCCTTGATTCGCTATGAGGACGGCGAGAAGCGGTACATCCTGGCTCCCGAGGGTCTGAAGGCGGGGATGACCGTCGTCAGCGGCCCCGACGCCGAGCCTAAGCTGGGCAATTGCCTGCCGCTCGGCAAGATCCCGACCGGATTGACAATCCACAACATCGAAATGCAGCCCGCCGGCGGCGCCAAGCTGTGCCGATCGGCGGGAGTGGGAGCGACGTTGACGGCTCGCGAGGGAAGCTGGGCTCAGATCACGCTTCCCTCGGGGGAAGTGCGGCGGATGCCGGCCACCTGCCGGGCGACGGTCGGCATGGTGGGTAACCCCGATCACATGAACGTCCGGCTGGGCAAGGCCGGCCGGTCGCGGTGGAAAGGGCATCGGCCGCACGTCCGCGGCGTGGCCATGAACCCGGTCGATCACCCCATGGGGGGTGGTGAAGGGCGAACCTCCGGCGGCCGACACCCGTGCTCACCCACGGGCGTGCTGGCCAAGGGCGGCAAGACCCGTCGACCCCGCAAGCCCTCGAACAAGGCGATCCTTCGTCGGCGTCGGAGCGTTCGCTATGGTCAGCTCAAGATCTAGTGGAGTAGGGCCGAGCTCCGCCGGCCGAGAGCGGCCAACGCATGTTGGCCGGCACAGCCGGCCATACCTAGAGTTTTCGGCAACCGACAAAACAGGATCCAACTCGCCATGGGACGTTCGCTCAAAAAAGGCCCGTATGTCGTCGAGCGGCTGCTCGAGAAAGTCCTGAGGACCGAATCGAGCGGCAGCCGGGACCCGATCAAGACGTGGGCGCAGAGCCTGCACGGTCGTGCCCGAGTTTATCGGTAAGCACTTCTCCGTCCACAACGGGCGGGCATTCATCAAGCTGTATGTGACCGAGGACATGGTCGGCCACAAGCTGGGCGAGTTCGCCCCCACTCGGACGTTCAAGGGCCATGGCGGCAAGGCGTCCAAATCCGCCCCCAAAAGTAAAGTGATCGCCGGACTCATTTGACACGGACCGCGAGCGGGCTGGCCCGCCGCATTTCGTCGCCCTCAACACTAGTGCATCGAGACCTTGGCCATGAGCACGACTATAACGCCGCCATACCACGCAACCCACCGTTTCGCCCGGATCTCCGTGCGGAAGGTCCGGCCGCTTTTGGATCTGATCCGAGGCCATTACGCCGACGACGCGCTCGACGTTCTGAAATACATGCCTCACCGCGGTGCCAGGCTGATCGAGCAGGTGCTCAAAAGCGCCATGGCCAACGCCGAGGAAAAAGGTGTTCGCAACGTAGGCGAACTGGTTGTGATGCGACGCGCGAGGAGACGGCGGCCCGATGTTCAAGCGGCTGATGCCCCGCGCCCGAGGGATGGCGTACCTGATCCGCCGCCGGACCGCGCACATCGCCATCGGCTTGTCCACCTTGTGAGGATTGGACCGCCGGACCGCAAAAAACCACGCGACCAGGACATGACGACGCATCGGACAATGAATGATCGATTGGAACCGAGAAATCGTGGGGATGAAAATGAGACCCGGAACAACACGACCGAGGGGCGATTGACTCATGGGCCAAAAGGTTCGACCGACCGGTTTCCGCGTGGGGATCATGGAGGATTGGCGGAGCCGCTGGTACGCTTCCAAGCACGAATTCGCCGATCTTCTGGTCGAAGATTTCAAGATCCGCGCATTCATCAAGAAAAAATACGGTTTCGCGGGGATTCCCAAGATCGAGATCGAGCGAACCCGCGACGCGGTGACCGTCCTCCTGTCGACGGCCCGGCCCGGCGTGATCATCGGTCGCAAGGGGGCCGAGGTCGAGAATCTCCAGAAGGAACTGCAGGAACAGACCGGACGACGGATCGAGATCAAGATCGTCGAAGTCGCGCGGCCCGAGATCGACGCCCAATTGATCAGCGAGGACATCGCCGAGCAGCTCCAAAAGCGATCGAGCTTCCGCCGGACCTTGAAACGGATGATCGAGCAGACCATGGACGGAGGCGCCAAGGGGGTGAAAATCCAGCTTGCTGGCCGGCTGGGTGGCGCGGAGATGTCACGGACCGAGGCCAGCGCCGCCGGCTCGGTGCCCTTGAGCACGCTCCGAGCCCGGGTCGACTACGGCTTCGCGGAGGCCAAGACGGCACAAGGCCATATTGGAATCAAGGTGTGGGTCAACCAAGGCGACTATTTGAAGACGGAGGCCGGCGATGGCCCTGATGCCCAAGCGAGTCAAGTATCGAAAAAGCCAAAAAGGCCGCGTAAGAGGTAATGCGACCCGCGGCAATTACGTGGCCTTCGGCGAGTACGGCTTGCAGACACTGGAAGCTGGCAAGATCAGCGCCGCCACCATCGAGGCGGGTCGCGTCGTGGCCAGCCAAGCAGTCAAAGGAGGGGGTAAGGTCTACATCCGGATCTTCCCTCAAAAGAGCGTGACCTCCATCCCCGCCGAGACCCGAATGGGCAAGGGAAAAGGGGAAGTGGAATTCTGGGCGGCCGTGGTCAAGCCGGGAACGATCCTCTACGAAGTCAGCGGCCTGAGCGAGGAGGCCGCCCGCGTGGTCTTCGCCCGCGTGTCTCACAAGATGCCCGTGTCCTGCCGCTTCGTCGGCCGCCGGCCCATGTTTAAGTTAAGTTAAGAGGAATCGCGTGATGTCCAAACCCGCCGAGATTCGCGAGCAGACCGACGAGCAGCTCGATCTGCTGCTCAAGGAAGTTCAGCACAACTTGTTCCGGCTCCGCCTCCAAAGCGAGACCGAGCGGCTCGAGGCCCCCAGCGAGATCGTCAAGGCCAAGCGCGAGGTCGCCCGGATCAAGACGATCCTGCGGCTCCGCCAGATCGAGCGCGAGCGGGCAGTCACGGCCGCGGCGCCTTGATTCCTCCCGAATGATGAGACCGAGCAAGAACGCTCGAAGTCTAAGAGAAAACCTGATGAGTCCAGCAAGCCCAGCCAGTTCCCAGCCGACGCCGGCCCGCAACCGTCGCAAGACGGAAATCGGGGTCGTGGCGTCCCATAAGATGAGCAAGACGCGGCGGGTCGTGGTCGAGCGGCTCGTGCCACATCCCAAGTACGGCAAAATGATGCGGCGGCGCACCATCTGCCATGCCCATGACGAGGCTAACACCTCTCACAAGGGGGACCTGGTCGAGATCATGGAGACACGCCCCATGTCCAAGCTCAAACGGTGGCGGATCGTCCGGATCGTCCGGCCCGGCGCTCAGCAGGCCTTGGCCGGTGAGGATGAGGCCGCCCGGGCCAAGACGTCGTGATCTTGATGGAACCCGAAACGAACGAACAACGAGGGCGGCTCACCCGCACAACGGAGCCCCTGACCGCCTGTTGGCTTGAAAATGATGATCCCGGCCGCCGGCCTTCTTCAGCCAGCGGCCCCTGTGCGAAAGTAAAGTAAAGGTTTTGTCCCATGATCCAGATGCAGACGCGGCTCGATGTGGCCGACAACACGGGGGCCAAGGAAGTGATGTGCATCAAGGTCCTCGGCGGCAGCGCCTCGCTCTACAAGCGGCGCACCGCGGGCCTGGGTGACACGATTATCGCCAGCGTCAAGAAAGCCGCCTCCGGCGGGGACGTCAAGGCGGGCGATGTGGTCCGTTGCGTGATCGTCCGGACCCGCAACCAGACCCGTCGTGCCGACGGCTCCTACGTCAAGTTCGATCGCAATGCGGTCGTCCTGATCGACACCGAGAGAAACCCACGCGGCACGCGCATCTTCGGCGCCATTGCCCGCGAACTCCGCGACCGCCAGTTCATGAAGATCATCAGCCTGGCGGCCGAGGTCGTTTGAGTGCGACGGGGTCGTTCGACATAGACAGAAGGCAACCAATCAGCGAGCAGCAGACCATGTACATTCGCAAAGACGACCAGGTGGAAGTGATCACCGGCGACGACAAAGGGGAATCCACGGATCGCAAGATCGCCAAGGTGCTCCGCGTCATCCCCTCGCGGAACAAAATCGTCGTCGAAGGGGTCAACCGCGTTTACAAGCACTTGCGGCCGAGCCAAAAGAACCCCCAGGGTGGCCGGCTGTCCAAGGAGATGCCGATCGACGTCTCCAACGTCAAGCTGCTACTGCTCCAAGTGCAACCGTGGGGTTCGCATCGGCCACCGATTCACCGACGACGGCCAGAAGCAGCGCTACTGCAAGTCGTGCAAGGCCAGCCTGGGAAACGTCGGCCCACGCAAGGCCGGCCCACGCCACCAAGACGAAAGCCCGGACCACGGGGAAACCGTCCTGAACCAACCGAACTGAACCGAAACGGAAAACGTAAGGGTGCTCGGTGAGCACCGATCCCTGAAGACGTTGCTGAAGGATAACGGGAATGGCTCGCCTGCTGGACCAATACAAGAACGACATCGCCAAGGCGATGTCCGCCAAGTTCAACTTCGACAACCCGATGGCGATCCCCAAGCTGACGAAGATCGTCATCAACATGGGGGTCGGCCGGGCCACCCAGGACAAAACCCTGCTGGAGTCGGCCGCCGAAAGCTTGAGCAAGATCAGCGGCCAGAAGCCGGTGATCACCAAGGCCAAGACGTCGGTCTCGGGATTTCGGCTCCGCGAGGGCAACGATATCGGCTGCAAGGTCACGCTCCGCGGCCGCCGGATGTACGAGTTTCTCGACCGGTTGATCTCGATCGCTCTCCCGCGTATCCGCGACTTCCGCGGAGTCAATCCCAACAGCTTCGACGGCCACGGCAATTTCAGCCTGGGTCTGGCCGAGCAAGTCGTCTTCCCCGAGATTGATTCCGACAAGATGCATCACACTCACGGCATGGACATCACGATCGTGACCACGGCCAAGAACGACGACCAGGCCCGCGAGCTGTTGCGCCAGTTTGGGCTGCCGTTCCGCCTGCCGGTCAAGGCGAATGTGGGACGCCGACAGGTGAACTCCAGCGAATGAGAATCCCAGGCTTCATTCAGTCCGTATGAGAACCAGAGATCGAGTTGTTCTTTTCCAGATGTTGGTGAGCCGAGCATGTCGACCAAGGCCCAGAAGATCAAGTCGGAGACGCCGCGCAAGTTTGCGGTTCAGCATCGGAACCGCTGCCGCTTGTGCGGACGTCCGCGTGGCTTTTACCGTAAGTTCGGCGTTTGCCGGATCTGCTTCCGGGATCTGGCCCTCCGCGGCCTGATTCCGGGTGTCAAGAAAGCAAGTTGGTAGGCCGCGTTGATCGTTCCGCGGCTGTTGTCGCAGGGATGAGGCAGGGGTGCTCCCGCCGGAAATCCGATTGAAAATGTCAACAGTGAGAGGGATGGATCGCCGCGACGCCGGGCTCTCGGATCAAGAGATGCCGGCGGACGTGGTCGCCAACCCTCTCGAAATCGCTCAGATTGAGCTGCTCCGCCGCGCCGACGCGATTGGTCCCACGGTGTTTCTCCGTTTGATCGAGCACGACTGAACGCGTTACCCGCGACGGTTGAAGAAGGCCTGTTCGCCATGATGACCGACCCAATCGCCGACATGCTCACCCGGATCCGCAACGGCGTCCGGATCGAGCGTACCGTCCTGGACATGCCCGCCTCGAAAATGCGACTCGGCATCGCGCAAGTCCTGAAGGACGAGGGATACATCTGGGACTTCGAGCAAATCGAAACGGTCCCCGCCAAGACCCTCCGCCTGCACATGAAGTACGGCCCTAACGGTGAGCGGCTGATCAACCGGATCGACCGGGTGAGCAAACCGGGCCGGCGGGTCTACCGAGGTTACCGTGAGCTCAAACCGGTCCTCGGAGGCATGGGGATCCAGATCTCTGAGCACTCCTCGGGGTGTGCTCAGCGATCGCCGCGCCCGCGCTGAGAAGCTCGGCGGCGAGGTGCTGGCCATGATTCATTGATCCGGGTTCCCGGCCCGACGCCGCGCCGCTCGTCGCGGCCGATCGCGCCGCGACACGCCACGCCTCGCAAGGGACGAAGAACCCGATTGACCAAGCGGAGAAAGACAGAACCATGTCGCGTATTGGACGCAAACCGGTTCCCGTGCCGCCGACGGTGAAGGTCTCGATCGCCGACTCGACGATCGAGGTCGAAGGCCCCAAGGGGAAACTCAGCTTCAAGCACCGTCCCGAAATCGAAGTCGCATTCGACAAGGCCGCCGGCCAGATCCTCGTCAGCCGGCACGACGACGAGCGGACCAACCGGTCGCTGCATGGGCTCACCCGCAGCCTGGTAGCCAACATGGTCCAGGGGGTCACGACCGGCTATACCAAGAAACTCGAGATCGTCGGCGTCGGCTATCAGGCCCAGAGCAAGAAAGCCAACACGCTGGCGCTCCAGGTGGGCTATGCCAACCAGATCGTCCTGGAGGCGCCGCCGGGCGTGACCGTGACGGTCGCGGATCCGACCCACGTCACCATCAGCGGCCCCGACAAACAGGCTGTCGGCCAGTTCGCCGCCGAGGTCCGCAAGGTCCGCCCTCCCGAACCGTACAAAGGCAAGGGAATTCGCTACGAAGGTGAGGTGGTCCGCCGCAAGGCCGGCAAGGCATTCGGATCGAAGTGATCACCACGAAGAGAGCAACCCGTGCTCACCGAGCACACTGACCCAGACACAAATTATCCCGGATCGGTTTGCGATGCGCCGGATTGCACCCAAGGCGAAGCGCAAGTCTCGTGCAACCGCTAGTTGAGTTGAGGATCGTCTCGTGAACATTGCAAACCAGCAACTGCTCGTGCAGACCCGCCGGCTGCGTCGCCAGCGACGGGTCGCGCAACCGGCTGTCCGGGACCCTCGAGCGGCCCCGGCTGGCGGTCTTTCGCAGCTCGAAACACATTTACGCGCAGATGGTCAACGACCAATCGGGGACAACCCTGGTCTCGGCCAGCACGCTGGATCCCGAGGTCAAGGCCCAGCTCAAGTACGGCGGCAACAAGGCGGCCGCCGCCGTCGATCGGCCGCGTGGTGGCCGAGCGTGCCAAAAAGGCCGGTATTGACAAGGTTTGCTTCGACCGCCGAAGCTACAAGTATCATGGCCGGGTCGCGGCGCTGGCCGAGGCAGCCCGCGAGGCGGGGTTGAAGTTCTGATACGAGTTGGCATCTCAATAGACAATTGTCTGAGGAGTCCGTCCGTGGCGAGCGAGTGGACGTGATCGCGATCGCGACCGAGGTGAGTGGAACGAAAGCGTGGTGTCGATCCGCCGCTGCGCGGCGGTCGTCAAGGGAGGCCGGCGGTTCAGCTTCAACGCCTTGGTGGTGGTCGGCAACGGCCGCGGCCAGGTGGGCTGGGGCTACGGCAAGGCCAACGAAGTTCCGCCCGCGGTCGAGAAGGGCGTCAAGGACGCCCACAAACAAATGAATCGGGTCCAGCTCAGGGGAGGTTCGACGATCCCGCACGCCGTCGATCGGCCGCTACGGCGCGGCCAAGGTCTTGTTGTTGCCGGCCAGCCCCGGCACCGGCGTCATCGCCGGCGGTGCGGTGCGGGCCGTGGTCGAGTCAGCCGGCGTCAAGGATATCTTGACCAAGAGCTTCGGCTCGAACAACAAGCTCAACCTGGTCAAGGCGGCCATCCATGCCATGATGCAGCTTCGAACCAAGGAAGAGATCGCTCGTCTGCGAGGAGTTCCCCTCTAATGCAACTTCACGATGTCCATGAAGGGATTCATCGCCGCAAGAAGCGGAAGCGGGTCGGCCGCGGAATCGGCTCGGGCCACGGTAAGACCTCGGGCAAGGGCCACAAGGGCCACTCGTCGCGCCAGGGATTCAAGATCAGCCCGATCTTCGAGGGGGGCCAGATGCCGCTGGCCCGCCGCGTGCCCAAGCGGGGATTCGTCAACGGCGCGTTCAAGAAGAGCTACGCGATCGTCAACCTGGCCGACATCAAGCGCAAATACGAGGCCGGCTCGGTCGTCGACGAGAAAGCCCTGCGAGTTCTGGGCTCGTGAAGGGTCAAGAACTCGACGGCATCAAGATCCTGGGCAACGGGCGCGCTGACCAAGCCGCTGGAAGTGCATGCAACCAAGTTCAGTGGCTCGGCGGCGGCCAAGATCGCCGCGGCCGGGGGGAAGACGGTCGTCGTTCCGTATCGTCCGCACGCCGTCTCCGCGTCGGCCCGGAGAAGACGGCCGAGCCCGCCTGAAGTTCTTGCGATCCGAGGCCACGGCGATCGACGCGCTGTCGCCGTCCTATTTCTCGAGGATGTTTCGGAAATCGCTCGTGCGCAAACCAGCGGCCGGGCCAGGTCTCTAGCGGCTCTCACACCAATGCCCGGGAAGGGTCGCGTTTGCGGTTCCGGTCCGACTATCAGGGAGGGCATCGCCCGTGGATAAGCTGCTCACGATCTTCAAGGTGCCCGAGCTCAAGCGCAAGATCCTGTTCACGGCCCTGCTCCTGGCGATCTACCGGATCGGCTTTTACGTGCCGTTGCCGATCGTCAACCAGTCCCAGTTGAAAAACTGGGAGGAGCAGCAACTGGCAACACGGCCGGCAAGCTCTTCGGCACGGTGGCGATGTTCGGCGGCACCTCGATCGGCATGAGCACGATCTTCGGGCTGGGGATCATGCCGTACATCTCCGCCTCGATCATCTTCCAGCTCCTGGCCAGCGTGGTCCCCTCGCTGGAAGCGATGATGAAGGAGGGCGAGAGCGGTCGAAAACGGATCAACGAATACACTCGATATGCCACGGTCGTGCTCTGCGCGGTCCAGAGCGCGTTCTGGGTGCAGTACATGATGAGCCCGCAGATGAACGTGGTCTTGCCGAGCGTACCGCACTTCTGGCATGGGTGGTCGTCGGTCTCGCATCATGACGGCCGGCACGATTTTCTTGATGTGGATCGGCGAACAGATCGACGAGTACGGGATCGGCAACGGGATCAGCCTTCTGATCATGGCCGGCATCCTGGCGCGGCTGCCGGTCGCATGAAGGGCCTGTGGGAAAACTCGACGTCGAAGCTCAACGCCCGAGCCGGGCAAGTACGGCATCATCACGATTCTGCTCTTGATCGCGCTTTTCATTGCGGTCGTGGTCGGCGTGATCGCGATCACCGAGAGCCAGCGGCGGATTCCGACTCAGTCGGCCAAGCACGTGCGTGGCCGCCGCGTTTTCGGCGGCGCCAAGCAGTTCCTCCCCTTGAAGGTCAACCAGGCGGGCGTGATGCCGATCATCTTCGCCTCCAGCCTCTTGATCTTTCCCTCGTTCGTCTTCAGCAGCCTGGCACGGGCCACCGTCAGCTTTCGGTCCGATGCCTGGACCGTCGGCTCGTTCTTCGCCGGGCTTTTTCCAGGAGTTGGCCGATGCCTTTCAGCGGCAAAGCTATATTTACACCGTCTGCTATATCATCCTGATCTACTTCTTCTGTTACTTCTGGACGGCGATCACCTTCAACCCCAAGGACATGGCCGAAAACCTCAAGGATCTACGGCAGTTTCATCCCGGGCTACCGTGCCGGGCCGCCGAACCGCCGACTACCTCGAGAAGGTCATGCTGCGGATCACCTACGTGGGCGCGGCGTTCCTGGCCTTGGTGGCGGTGATCCCCTCGCTGGTCCAATCGGCGCTCGGGGTCGACTGGACCGTGGCATCGTTCCTGGGCGGAACGGGGCTCTTGATCGTCATCAGCGTCTGCCTCGACCTGGTGCAAAAGATCGACAGCCACCTGGTCATGAGGAACTACACCGGGCTGGTCAACCGGAAGTGACGTTCATCGCGAATGGAACCGGGGATCTCGCGGCTTTGCAAGAATCCCCGAGCAGGGGGTATCTTCCAGGCTAGGCGAGAAGATCGCCGGCGAGACTCAGTTCAGCGGGGCGATTTTCGGATCGAACATCGTATACGTAGATGAATAGAGACAGTTATTGCCTGCCAGAGGCGTGGTCTTGGCAGTAGAGGAGTCCACGGCGTGTCTTCCCACCGAAGCATGGGTCCCGGCCACCGTTCCCAACACTCTTTTCGGGCCTGGGCGCCGGCCGAAGCTGGCGGCATCGGCGGGAAGCGCGCCGAGCCGCCTCCCGTCATCAAGCTGAAGAGCCCGCGGGAGATCGCGCTGATGCGCGAGGCGGGGCGGGTCGTCGCCAAGGCCCTCGACCAGGTCCGACGGATGGCGGTGCCGGGGGTGACCACCGCGGAGATGGACCAGGCCGTGGCCGCGATCTTTCGCGAGCACGACGCCATCCCGCTGTTTCTGGGTTATCCCAGCTCGGTCAAGGGAAAGCCGCCGTTTCCCGCCGTGATCTGCTGCCAGCGTCAACGAGCAGGTCGTTCACGGTATCCCCAACCGTCGCCCGCTGCGCGAAGGCGACATCGTTTCGGTCGACACCGGTTGCAAGGTCAACGGCTGGTGCGGCGACGCCGCCCGGACCCTGGCGATCGGCGAGGTTCGGCCCGAGATCCAGAAGCTTCTTGGACGTGACTTCCGAGACCCTGGCTCTGGCAATCCGCGCCATGGGCCGCTGCCAGTACTGGTCGGAGGTCGCCAGCCTGATGGAACGGTACGTCAAGAGCCAGGGCTTCTACGTCGTCGAGAAATTCGTCGGCCACGGCATCGGCCAGACCATGCACGAGGAACCGCAGGTTCCGAACTTCGTCAGCCCGGCCCTGCGACAACACGACATCAAGCTCGAGCCCGGCGTGGTGCTGGCGATCGAGCCCATGGTCGCGCTGGGGACCAAGGAAGTCCGCACCCTCGACGACGGCTGGACCGTCGAGACCAAGGACCGGCGTGCCGAGTGCCCACTTCGAGCACACCGTCGCCATGACCCCGGACGGCCCCCGGGTGCTGACCTATCTTGGAGGACTGAGACCGATACGCTCGTGATTCGATCACGCCATTGGACCTCGGCTCGGCTGGAGCCGCTCGCAATCCCGTACGGTTTGCACGATCTACTCTTGCAGGATTGAGACCTCTCGTGTATCATGGCTCAATTCGGCTCCGGCCTCGATCATGGATTCTCAGCATCATATGACTTCCGGTACCTGACCGCCGGGAGCCGTTCGAAATAACGGTTGAAAAACAATGAAAGTGCGTTCGAGCGTGAAGCGGATCTGCGAGCATTGCAAGATCGTGCGCCGCGAAGGCAAAGTCTATGTCATCTGCACGAACCCCCGCCATAAGCAGCGGCAGGGCTGATCGATCGGCCGATGCCGGCCCGCGCTCAGGGCCATATCTCGGAGTGAGCAGAAACGAACTTAGGGAGAATGTACGGATGCCTCGTATTCTCGGTGTCGATATCCCCAACGACAAGCGCACGGTGATTTCGCTGTGCTACATCTACGGGATCGGCCCGTACCTGGCCGACCAGCTTTGCCAACGCACGGGTATCGATCCCGAATCAGCGGGCCCGCGATTTGACCGACGACGACCTGGCCAAGCTGGCCTCGTTGCTGGACAACGAGTACACGGTCGAAGGTCAGCTTCGTCGCCAAGTGCAGCAGAGCATCGCCCGGCTGCGCGACATCGGTTGTTATCGGGGTTTGCGGCACCGCAAGGGACTTCCCGGTCCGCGGCCAGCGAACCCGGACCAACGCGCGAACCCGCAAGGGTCCACGCAAGACGGTCGCCGGCAAGAAGGGCGTCAAGGAACTGCGGTGATCGGTCATTAGTGATTTGTCAGTTGTCATTCGTCATGTCGACAGAGTGCGTCCTGGAAGGAAGTGCCCGGTCTCTCCGTCGTCTGCTGCGACTAATGACCAGTCTTTTCTGAGCGAGTGACAAGTGCGTGACTTCACCGGATTGCACGGGAATGGGATTGGACATGAATCTGACTGACCAGGAGCAACGGAACCGTGGCCAAGGCCAAGAAGCGGAAGACACGACGCAACGTCAGCCGGGCGGTCGTGCACATTAAGGCAACGTTCAACAACACGACGGTCACGATCACCGACCCCAACGGCGATGCGTTGTGCTGGGCCTCGTCCGGAACCGTTGGATTCAAGGGGAGCCGCAAGAGTACGCCGTTCGCCGCCCAGCGGGCAGCCGAAACCGCCGCCGCCGCCGCCACCAAGTACGGCGTCAAGGAGGTCGAAGTCAAGGTCAAGGGCCCCGGCTCGGGACGAGAAAGCGCCATCACCGCGATCCAGGCTTCGGGCCTCCTGATCAAGGCCATCGAAGACGTGACGCCACTGCCGCACAACGGCTGCCGTCCCCCCAAGAAACGCCGCGTCTGAGCCGTTAGCCGAGCGCTCAATTGCGCCGCACGACGCCGTGAGGGCAGCCTGCCCGGTGAGTCCGAGCCCGGCTCGCACCGGCTCGCTCTCCGATCACGAGCAGAGACTATCGCTGAGCTGCGACGAGACGACGCGATAGGACGATCGGACGACGGAACATGCCTGCCGGCTTCCTGGATCCAGGAGATCCACTACGAGGGCGAGCAAAATGGGAACCGGTTTCAACAGGAAGCGATGCTCGTCCCCATTTTGTGAGCGTTTCCAAGGCTTCGATTCCACGAATTGAACTTGACCGAGGGCTGCTGATCCGCCATGGGACGTCATATTGGACCGGTTTGTCGACTGTGCCGCCGCGAAGGCACGAAGCTCTTTTTGAAAGGGACGCGGTGCGACACGCCCAAGTGCGCCGTCGATCGTCGCGACGGCGTGCCGGGCATGCATCAGTTTCGCCGTGGCAAGGCCAGCGAGTACGCCATTCGTCTGCGCGAGAAACAGAAGGTCAAGCGTTATTACGGGATCTACGAGCGTCAGTTCCGCAAGTATTATGAGGAAGCCGCCCGGCGGCCGGGAAACACGGGCGACGCGCTGATGTCGCTTCTGGAACGACGGCTGGACAACGTGGTCACGCGGCTGGGGTTTGCCGCCAGCCGTCCCCAGGCCCGGCAGATGATCACGCACGGGCACATCACCGGTCAACGGACGGAAGCTCGACATCCCTAGCTACTTGATCCGTCCCGGCGACCAGATCCAGGTCAAGAACCGCGAGCATTCCCGCAAGCTCGCGACCGACAACCTGGCCACGGGAAGCGCCCCCGGTCCCGGAATGGCTGGACCGGATCAACACCGACCCGCCCGAGGGGCGCGTGAGCCGCCTGCCCGCGGCGCACGATGTCGGGCTGCCCGTGACACCTCAGTTGATCATCGAGTTGTTGAGCCGCTGACGACGCCCGGTCGAGCGATTAGTTCTTGGGATGGGGAGATAGATTGCGATGCGTATCCGTTGGCGCGGCCTCGAACTGCCTAGCCGGGTCATCTGCAACCGCGAGACCTTGAACGACACGTTCGGCGAGTTTCACGTCGAGCCGTTCGAACGCGGCTTTGGCCACACCGTGGGCAACAGCTTGCGGCGAATCCTGCTCTCCAGCCTGGAGGGCAGCGCGATCACCAAGATCAAGATCCAGGGGGTCCAGCACGAGTTCTCCTCGATCCCCGGCATGGTCGATGACATCACCGATCTGGTCTTGAACGTCAAGCTGCTGGTCGTCAAGAACCACTCGGAAGCGTCCCGGACGATCCGGATCGACCGCGACCGCCGGGGCGTGGTCACCGCCGCCGACATCCTCCACGACGAATCCGTCGAGATCATCAATCCCGACCATATCCTCTGCACGCTGACCGACGACGTGCCGTTCCACCTGGAAATGAGCGTCGAAAACGGCCGAGGCTACCGGACGGCGGCCGAAGGCCATACCGAGGACGTCGAGATCGGCGTGATCCCGATCGACGCCAGCTTCAGCCCGGTCCAGCGGGTCGAATACCACGTCGAGAACACCCGCGTCGGCCAGCGAACCAACTACGACAAGCTGATCTTGCGAATCTGGACGACCGGCGTCCTCGGCCCCGAGATGGCCCTCGTCGAGGCCGCCAAGATCCTGCGCAAGCACTTGAACCCGTTTGTCCAATACAACGAGCCCGGCCCGGGTCTACCGGCCGAGGCACTCGCGGGTGACGGCGGTCAACACATGCCGATCGACGCCGAGCTCGAGCGCAAGCTCGAGATGAGCTGGCCGAGCTCGAGTTGTCCGTCCGCGCCACCAACTGCCTGGAAAGCGAAGGCATCACCACCGTCCGGCACCTGGTCAGCCGCAGCGAAGAACAGCTCTTGAATGTCCGCAACTTCGGCGAGACCACCCTCAAGGAAGTCCGCGCCAAGCTCCACGAGATCGGACTGGACCTGGGCATGAACGTCCCGCTCAAATCTTCCGGAGCGTAGCGTCAGCGCATGGCGTTTCGCCGTGATGCCGTGTCCAACGAGCCACTTTATCACTAGCCACTTAATCGAAAATCATGCGACATCAAAAAGCCGGCCGCAAATTCAAACGGTCACCCTCACATCGCCGGATGCTTCTGCGCAACCTGGCCACCGCGCTGCTGGAGCACGGCAAGATCCAGACCACCCTGGCCAAAGCCAAGGAAGTCCAGCCGTTTACCGAGAAACTGATCACCCTGGCCAAGGATGGCTTCAAGCTGGACAACTTTCCGCCGCTCGCTCGCGGTCTTGACCAGCAAGGAAGTGGCTTACAAGCTGTTCCATGAGATCGGTCCGCGATACAAGGAGCGGTCGGGCGGATACACTCGAATCTTCAAACTGGCCAAGGTCCGCCAGGGAGACGCCGCCCCCATGGCCGTGATCGCCCTGCTCGGAGAAAACGAGGCAGTCAAGGCCAAGACCCCGGCCAGGCCCACCGTCATGGGTTCGCCCAGCGCCTCTGAATTCTTTCGAATCATCTCTTATTGCTGATTCTGTTCGAGGGTTGCAGCGGTTGTGGGCCAACCCTTGCCCACGACCGTCTCAAAGCCCTTGGCTGAAGTGGCGGATGTCGTCATCATGACGGTTGGGATCAAGCATTTTCGCGTTGGGCTTTGAGTAATGAGCAAAGGGCTCACAGCCAATGATGAACGTGTCCTTGTCATCGTACAGCTTGTCTAGCGTCTCAGGATCTTCTGGCTCTATCTCCATGAACAAGTACTGAAAATCCTCGTGTCCAAGTTTGCCGATGTAAGGCAAGCGTCGCTCATCCTTTGGGCTGGGTCGTAGATTGAACCAAAGTTCGATCTTGCCGAGGCGCAGAGCGAACGAATCCTCCCCTTGCTTGATGAGTTGGTGGGAATCCACTCTCGTTTTGCCCTCTTTCGTTGTGATGGTCTCACAGATGTAATCATCGAAAAAGCTGCTCTTATCGACCAGAGGAATGACAAAACTGACGTAGTGAGGTGCGGCCTCACCAAGTTCCACTGGGGCACACCATCCCGTTTTCCCGTTTGTCTGCGTCTTCACAAGACTATGTACAAAAGCCATTTGATGTTCTCCAATTGGATTCATCTCACGGTTCTCTGGGTCAACGGCCCATTGAGCAGAGTCTGGGCTTTTGCGGTTTGAAACTTCTGCTGCTCAATTCTCGGCTCATCCACCAACGGACCAACCATGACATCGTGGGCTGTCGTATAGATTTTCCGAGCATTGCCTGCTAATTTGGCGTTCAGCCTCTGTGCCATATTGAGCTTTAGCCTCTTGAATCGCAGTGCGTGGTATGATTGATTGTCAATGGTCAAGACCAGAACCGCGTGATTGTTCCCGTAGATGCTTCGCCCACGGCGGGCGGCGTTCCCGCTGGAACTCTGCGAATAAAAGCCTCGACCAAACTCGCCTTCACCCCGCGTGACATCTATTGTACCCGCAGCGGCGGTTCCAGCCATTGCAGTCGCAAACACTCGGCTCGTACCATGATGGAAAACAGGCATCCACATTGTTCCTCCGGTGACAGAACGTGCCATGGCATCTTCCAAATAATCTAACCGGCCCGGGCCGATGCGACGAGGTTGCGTTTCAAAGCGAAATCTCCCTTCGCTTCAAACTTTGGGAGCGAAGTCTCTTCAATTTCGAAGGTTGTCGATGAGAAAATCTTAGGCGGAAATGCTTGATCGAGTTGCTTGATGAGCGGGAGTTCGATACCTTGAGACCGCACGATCCGCACTGTGTCTTCTGCAAGATCATCCACGGCCAGATCCCTTCGGCACGGGTGCTTGAGACGGCCGAAGCCGTGGCCTTCCTCGACATCAATCCGGTCATCCACGGCCACACTCTGGTCGTGCCCAAGGCCCACCACGCCCAGGTTAGCGAGCTGCCTGACTCGGTGGCCGCGCATATCGGCTCGCTCTTGCCCCGGCTCTGCCGAGCGATTCGGGCGGCCACGGGTTCTGACGGACTCAACGTGATCGTCAACAACGGTCGAGCCGCTGGCCAGACGATCGATCATTGCCACTGGCACATCATTCCGCGATTCCATGACGACCCGGTCGATTGGCCTTGGCCGCATAGCGAGTATGTCGGCGACGAGCTGGGCCAGATGACTTTCCGGCTCGAGCGCGAGCTGAACGCCGATCAACGCGACAGCGAGCCCGAGAATTAATCCTGGTCGAGGTGCTTGCGTTCGGCTTGGACCGGGAGCATCATGTCGTCAAGCGTCGCGAAGTATCGACGGGTTGAAACAGCGACGGCGACCCCGTCTTGATTCCAAACTCGCTGCGACTAGTGAGGAAAACCCATGCCCATCTCGATGTCGTGCACTGGGTGCGGACGATCGTTCCAGCTCAAGGATGAGATGGCAGGCCGGAAGGTGCGTTGCCCCGAATGCGAGGCCGTGCAAGTGGTGCCCGCGCCCGGGAAAGAGGAAGCCGTCGTTCGAGCTGGATACAGGATAACGTCACCGATCAGCTTCACCCCGCCTTCAACCGTGACCGCTTTCTGCTCAGGCAGAAGTTGATGACGATCAGCGAGAAGTATGTCGTCTGGGATGATCAACAGCGGCCCCATCTTGTTCATCGAGCGGCCAGCCCATTTCTGGCGGAATATCTTGGGGATTTTTGTGACCATAATCGTTCTTGCTGTCACATCGATCATTTCGGTGTTCGTAGGCGTCCTCGTCTCACAAAACGTGCAGCCAAGCTGGATTGGCTTCGTGGTCGGAGCGATCCTGGAGACACTCTCTTTGGCGCTGACGGTTTTCCTGGTCATCACGCTGTCGCCCAAGCGGCACATTTCCTTCTATTCCGACGAGTCGAAAGGAGAGCGTCTGCTCCAGGTGCTCCAGGACAAGAAGTTTCAGCCGATCACCGCGACCTACACCGTGCTGACGGCCGAAGGTGATTTGCTGGGGCGGATGAGGAAGAACTACATGTACAACTTCTTCCGAAAGAAGTGGGACGTCCTCGACGCTCAGGGCACGAAAGTGCTGATTGCCCGCGAGGATTCGCTGCTTTTGTCTCTGCTGCGCCGGTTTCTGGGACCGATGCTGGGGTTCCTGCGCGCGAATTTCATCCTGGTCGTTCCCCGCGCCGATAACACCGAGGAAAACGCGTGGCGAATTCAACCGGAATTTCACGCTATTTGATCGCTATGTTCTCGACCTGAGTCGAGACCGGCCGCGGATGATCGATCGCCGGCTGGCGATCGCCCTGGGTGTTCTGCTCGACACCGGCGAAAGACGTTGACAATTCTGAACCCATTCGAGCGGTGGAAACGCAAAAGGCCATGAGCCACGACGAGTCAGCATTTGCCGACGGCACCAACCCCCTTGGCGACGATGGCCGGCCCCTCGGCGAAGATCTGCTGCGCCCAGTCGCTGACGATCCCGATGACATCCCGACCATCAGCCATGACATGCTTCATCGGCAACGGGTTGATCTCGAAGCGGGCATGAAGGTCATTCCTCCCGTGACGCTGGCCTTGATGCTCGGCTGCATCGTCGTGTACCTCCAACAGCTTTGGATTGGCGGTCTCACCAACATCGACCGCGTCGTCGCCACCGGCGCCATGGATCGCGACAAGGTGCTTAAGGGAGAGATCTGGCGGCTCATCTCCGGAGGATTCATGCACGCCAACGCCGAGCATCTGATCGGCAACCTGGTGATGCTCTTCATTCTGGGGATGGCCTGCGAGCATGCGTTCGGCCGCGGGCCGTTTCTGTTCCTTTATGTCTGGTCCTGCGTCACCGGTTCGCTCGCGGCGATGGTCGACTCCACGCCGACGGTCGGCGCCTCGGGTGCGATCTTCGGCCTGGCTGGCGCGGTGATCGCCCTGATTGTCGTGCATCGCCACGACATCGAGCTGCGCGACCATCGCGTCGGCGTCGTGCTGGTGGTGTGGGCGACCTACACGCTGGGTATGGGGTTCTTCAACCCGATCATCTCGAATTCGTGCCACCTTGGGGGCCTGGTGGGGGGCTTGGTCCTCGGGGCTCTTCTACCGCCGGCGGTATTGACTGACCGGAGCGAACTGGCCGAACGCGGCGCGACCCGCGTGCAGACCGGTCTCGCGATCGCCGCCCTTGTGGGCTCGGCCATCTTCTTCCTGCCTCATTTGCGCTGAGGATCAGGCGTCACTCATTTCGTCTTGGTTCGCGTGTAGGCCAGCGCCAGCAGAGCATAAGCGGTCACCAAGGTTGGGGTCGCCTTCCATGAACCGGTCGGCCGGGTTGACCCAGCCACCGTGGGGTTGTTGCCGCTTGGCCAGCGCCGCGACCAGCTCGGCCCTCCAGTCGTGAGCGACCTTGGCCGCGTCCGTCAGCGTGGGCTCGCCCAGCACGGCCATCGTCTTGGCGAAGGTGTGGTAGTAGTAATAGAGCCCTTGTTGTCCTAGCCCGGGGTTCTCATCGAGCGTGTAGTGCTGGGTAATGTAATTCAAGGCGGCCTTGACGCGAGGATCGTCCTTGGCCAGACCCGCGTAAATCATGCTCTTGAGTCCAGCATAAGTCATGCTGGCGTAAGACCGGAGGCCGCCGCCGGCGTCCGGCGGCCCGGCCATGCTGCTCCCGCCGTTGGCGGCCGTGTAGATGAAGCCCGCCGTCGTTGACCTTGGCCGCCCAGGGCTGGTCGTTGAACTCACTTTTCAGGTTCTGGCATCGCGAGACAAAGACGATCGCTTTTTGCAGGTTCGGGTCATCGGCCGGCAAGCCCGTCTCGCGCAGTGCCTCGATGAAGAATGCCGTGTTCGACAGGTCGGGCCGGCTGTTGTTGCCGCCGTAGCCCGCGCCACCATAGAAGGCGTTATCCCGGCTCTTGCCCTCGCTCTCGTCCCACTGCATCGTTTTGAGGAATTGCTGACTCGCCTTGATCGTGCGGTTGTAGCGGCCGTTCGCGTTGGCTTCCGAAAACGCCAGGAGCGCAATCGAGGTCGCGTAGTTCGCGTGCGGAGCCTCCGACAGCCCCCCTTGCGGCCCGATGAAACCTTCCAGATAGGCCAGGCCCTTGGTCACAAGCGGATCGCCGGGCGCAACCTGTCCCGAACGCAACAGCGCGGTGACGACCAGGGCCGTGACTCCCGGCTCGCGCTGGGTCGACCATCCCCCTTTGGCATCTTGTCGCGGACGGAGGAAGGCGACTCCCCGCTCGATCAGCTTCGCGGCCGACTCCGAGGCTGGAGCGGCGGCCTTGGCCGCTTCATCCGTTCCTTTAGCCAGCGCGGAGTGGCGCGCCCACCCATGCCAATAAGCCCAGCGCCTGCACACCTTGGCCGAGGAACCGGCGACGGGAGGGCGTTGTGAACATCTTTCTCGATCCTTTCTCGAGGTGAATCATTCGTTGCACACCAAGGCCGCCCGATGCGATCCTGCGACCGGTCCACTTCCAAAATCGTTGGGTTCACAGGTTTCATTATAGCTTGAGTGTGCCCCAAGAATAGCGCCGGTTTCATCTTTACCTTGCGTCGGGACCGAGGCCCGGCCAAACTGAAATGAGCCACGCCGACTTTCGGCCGGTTGGAACTCCGTTTTTACAGCGTGCGCAATCAATGGGTAGTCGAATCGTCGGAGACAAACGGACTACGACTCTGGTCCTGGCGCTGGCGACGGTAACGAGCTTGGCGTGTTCGGCTGGGCCATCTGGGACTGGAAAGCCGGCTTCCACTACTGGAATGGGAAGACCCACAGTGCCGAACCCGGCATGCACGAGGCGCTGTTCGGCCGGTCGACATCGCATACAATGAAGTGAGCCGTCTTTCCAGGCGATGAGCAGTCCCCCGAAGGAGCCATGGGCCATGTCCGTTGCACTCAAGTATCCTCATATCGAAAAACCCGAAGGGCAACCCGCTCGACTGGAGCGATTGCCACGAGTCCGGGTCGCCCAGATCGCAATGGATTATCGCGAGCATGGTTGGTCGGTCGATGAAATGTGCCATCAGCATACTTACCTCACGCTCGCGGAGGCCCATGCAGCAATGGCCTACTACTTCGATCACCAGGCCGAGGTCGAACAGGAGATCCTCGACGAAATCGAGCAAGTCGAACAGGAACAACCCCATTCCTCGCGCTCTTGATCTATCAGCGCCTTCGATCCCAGAGTCTACTCTGATGGGAGTCGCACTGTATCTTGACGTACATGTTCCCCGGGCGATCGCCGTTCAACTTCGACGCCGCAACGTTGACGTTTTGACAGCGATCGAAGACAGATGTGAAACATTGAGAGATGAAGAACTACTGGAACGAGCACGAACGTTGGACAGGGTCATGTTCACACAGGATATCCGATTCAAAGCCATGGCCCAAGACTGGCAGCGGCAGGGACGCCATTTCGCCGGCCTCTTGTTTGGACATCAGCATGGGGCCACGCTCGGGAAGTACGTGACCGATCTCGAGGTTGTGGCCAAAGCTTCGGAACTCTCGGATTGGCTCGATATCGTCGAACATCTACCCTTTTGACCTCGGACCATGGCGGTCAAGAACCCGTCGCACCGCGTAGGACTCCCCGGATGGCGTTCAGCGATTTTGACCTCAAAACGGCATGCGAGCGTTTCGGTCTGACCACCGACGAAGGCCAAGACGTCTACGCAGGGACGCCAGCCCTCGACGTCCCCGCTCGTCTCCGTGAAATCCTCGATGAATGGGCTCCAGCGGCACTGGCGATGAATACCGAAAAGGCTCGTTCCGAGATGATCATCGCACCCATCTTGATGGAAGCAGTCCGGCTCGCTCGGCCACCCGTCGGTTTGTTTTCCGGTGTCGCCTTTGACGTGGACAAGGAGCAGGGGCTCAGCGGTGCTTGTGACTATCTGATCACGCGTTCCGCCGAGCGGTATTTCATCTGCCAGCCAATGGTAGCGGTCGTTGAAGCAAAGAAGGAGGACATGGTCGGCGGTCTCGGTCAATGTGTCGCGGCCATGGTCGCCGCTCGGATCTTCAACGAGCGAGAGACGAGTAGCCTCGGACGGTCCACGGTGCCGTGACGATCGGGAGTATTTGGCGATTTCTCAAGCTCCAGAATTCGGTTGTTCTCATCGACCGCCCCGAATATTACCTCCATCAGGTTGGTCAGATCCTGGGAATCCTTGTATCCACGATTTCTGGAGACTCGTGATTGCCTCACCATCGCCTAAGGAACCGATTTCTCGGGTTTTTTGCCGACATTACACGCTGTCTTCGATAAAACATGAAAAGAGGTTCTATACTGATGAGTTTATCTTCTTCCGAATCCCAATCCGAGACCACTCACAAAACGAATCGACTGGCCGGCGAGACCAGCCCGTATTTGCTTCAGCACGCGACCAACCCGGTTGACTGGTATGCCTGGGGTCCCGATGCGCTGGCGAAGTCGAAATCCGAAAACAAGCCGATTTTTTTATCGATCGGCTATTCGGCCTGCCACTGGTGCCACGTCATGGAGCGTGAGAGCTTCGAGAACCCGGACATCGCGGCTCTCATGAACGAGCATTTCGTCAATATCAAAGTCGACCGTGAAGAGCGTCCCGACCTCGACCAGATTTACATGTCGGCCGTGCAGGCGATGACTGGACATGGCGGCTGGCCCATGTCGGTGTTCCTCACACCCGAGCTCGAGCCGTTCTTTGGCGGCACCTATTTTCCGCCGACCGACTCCCGGGGCATGGCGGGGTTCCCTCGCGTCCTCTTGAGTGTGCATCGAGCCTGGCTGGAACGCCACGACGAGATCAAGGACTCAGCGGCCGAGATGACGGGGCAGTTGCGTGCGCTTGGCAGACTTCCCAAAGGCACCGGAATACTCGACGCAAAGCTGCTCGACCAGGCGGCTCGGGCCACCATGCGGAGCTTCGACCCGCTTCACGGCGGGTTTGGCCACGCACCTAAGTTTCCCCATCCCGATGGACCTCAAGGTCCTGTTGCGATACCACGTTCGTAGCGGCGACACGCAGGCGTTGCACGTCGTGCGGCACACGCTCGACAAGATGGCCCGGGGCGGCATTTACGACCATCTGGGAGGTGGCTTCGCCCGCTACTCGACCGATGACCGCTGGCTGGTCCCTCACTTCGAGAAAATGCTGTACGACAATGCGCTTTTGACGTCCGCTTATCTTGAATTGTACCAATTGACTCGGGATGCCGACTTCGGCCGCATCGCCCGGGAGACGATGGACTACATCCTCGGCCGGATGACCGGCGCCGAGGGGGCCTTCTATTCGACCGAGGACGCCGACAGCGAGGGTGTGGAAGGAAAGTACTACGTCTGGTCGTCCACCGAGGTGAAAGATGTTCTGGGCGCGGATCGGGCCAAAGCGTTTTGTTATGTTTACGACGTCACCGAGCAAGGTAACTGGGAAGAGCACAACATTCTGAACCTGCCCCGCACGATCGGCCAGGCCGCCAAGCTGCTGGGTCGCGACGAGGACCAGCTCCGCGACGAGCTGACCGCCAGCCGCGCCCTGCTCCTGGCCGTGAGAGAAAAGCGCGTGCCACCGGCCAAGGACACCAAGGTCCTGGTCTCATGGAACGGCCTGATGATCGCGAGCCTGGCCGAGGGCGGGCGCATCCTGAAGGACGACCGTTATCTCGTTGCCGCGCGTCGGGCCGCCGGCTTCATCCTCGACCGCTTACGCCGCGACGACGGGCGCTTGCTCCACACTTATAAGGACAATCAGTCCAAGCTCGACGCTTATCTCGACGACTACGCCGACCTGATTGATGGCTTGACTCGCCTCTATGAAGCGACCGGCGAGCCACGCTGGATCGAGTCGGCCCTGGAGCTGGCCCGCATCATGATCGACGAGTTTGCCGACGCGGAGTTAGGAGGGTTCTTCTTCACTGGCAGCCGGCATGAAGCATTGATCGCGCGGCAGAAGGACGTTCAGGATAATGCCACGCCATCCGGCAACGGCATGGCCGCCACGGCCTTGGTCCGGCTTGGGGCTCTGACCGGCCGCGACGACCTCACCCAAGCTGGCCGATCAGCCCTGGAATCGGTCCAGCTCGTGCTGGAGCGCGAGCCGGCCGCGGCCGGGCAGAGCTTGATCGCGCTCGACTTCCTCACCGGCTCAATCAAGGAGTTCGCCGTAATCGCCGGCACCGAAACCGCCGAGTTCCGCGCTGTCCTCGAAGCGATCGCTGGATCGTTCCGACCCCACAAAGTCGTCGCTCCGGCCACACCCGAGCAGGCGGCCGTTCTTGCCGAAAAAATCCCGCTGCTCGCCGATCGCCCGCCCCGTGAAGGCCGGACGACGACCTATGTTTGCGAACACTTCGCCTGCCAGGCGCCGGTCGTAGGCGTCGCCGGCATCGAGGCCGCTCTTGCCAAATCAGGTTCTTGATCAGCTACAAACGCTTGTTCATACTTCCGCCGCTGCGATCAGAAACGTGTCCGAACGCGGAACTGGGTGACGCCAGGCGAAGGCAGGTTCGTCCAAGGGCCGAGACAGGCTGAAGATGGTCGTCCAGATGACGTACGATCGCTTCGTCCGGCCCCTCGCGAGCCCGACTACCCGCTCAGAACGGCTCGATCTTTTTGCCTCCCGGCGTGATCGTGAACACAGTGGTCCCGACGAGCGCGCTGCCCGAGTTGCTGGTCACGCCCGGCAATACTGTGATCTGGCCGCCCGTCCGGAACGCTTCGGTGCCGGCGAGCTTGAGCGTCACCGAATCGCTCGCGGGCGTATACGTGACCGTGAAGCCGTTGATCGGATGCAGGACGCGATCGAGGGTCTTCTTGACCTTCTTCATCGTGACGGTGTCCAGCTCGTAATTTACCGGATTCGACGCGGCCGCCGCGCCGAGCGACATGTTGAAGTCGAGCGTGAATCCGGTCAGGACCGCCTTCCCGGTCGGTTTGCCGTGCTTGTTGAGCTTCGCCTGGAAGACCGGCTGCTCGCTGATGACTATCGCTTGAGGAGGTGTCGATGTTGATTGTGGTAGTACGTTGATCGGAACGGAGGCCGTGACGGTCTTGAAATCGGTGTCGTCGGTTGGCGTGAAGCTCACCATCAGGGTTTGGCCGCTGCCGGCGGGAAGTACGGTTCCGGCCGAGGGTGTATAGGTCAACACACCCGGCAGCGACATACCATCGAAGGAGGCGGTTGCATCGAGCTGGGCGGCGCCGAGTGGAGTGCCGACGGAAATGTTGCCGGGATCGGCCCAGGTGAGCGTCGGCGTCGCCGGACCGATGACCAGGGTCCCCGTCACGGCCGGTGCCGTGTAATTCGGGTTATCGAGGGTGGCCGTCACCGTGTAGTCCCCCGCCCGGGTCGGGTTGGTGACAGCCACGCCGTTTTGAGCATACGCAACAGTGACGCCCGACAGTCCCCCTGGGCTGGTGGTGACGACTGCGGCGTGGGGTGAGCCGTCATAGGTAAAGTTCAAGTTGCTGAGACCGAGCGTCGCGGACGCCTGGCCGACCGTCAGGGGGAACTCGACGCTGCTGGGCTGATCGTTCGCGTCGCCGCCATAGGCGATCGTGATCGTCTCGGCACCGGCGGCTGAGGGGGTCGTCGTGAGTTGGGCAACGCCGTCGGTGACGTGTTACCGTACCCAGGGTGGTGGATCCCTCGACGAAGGTTACGGTTCCTGTCGGCACGCCCGTGCCCGGACTGACAACGCTGACGGTGGCGTCGAGCGTTACCGTCTGGCCGAAGACCGGCGCGACCGGCATCGCCGTGACGACGACCTTGGTGGCGTTGTTGACCGCCGTGACCGTGATGGAGCTGGTTGTCAGAGCGCCCGCGATGGCACTGTCGGTCACCTTCAAGGTATAGCCGGTGCCTGGCTCGCTGAGAGTCAGGTCGGAGAAGGTGGCGATGCCGTCGACGACCGTCGCCGTGCGGGTGCCACCCAGGGTTGCGTCGCCGGGGTTGTTGTCGAGGGCGACCGTCACGGTGCTACCGTTGACCGCATTGCCCAGGCTGTCCTCGACCTGGACGGTCAGGCCGAAGGTACTGCCGGCGACGACACTCGACGGCGGCTCGGTCTTGATCGCGAACTGGCTGGGGATCTCATAACCGGCAAGGGCTGGAACCAGCAGATTGGCCACCGGCGTGCCCCGCCCGGTGGCCAAGTCGTAGCCGGGCCCGGCGGGGTCGCCGTTGTTGCCGTAGAGAATGTCGTGAAAATCGGCGGCGGGAAGCGAGTAGAGCGCGGGCAGGGTCTGGGTGTAGCCGGTCAAAGGCGTGCCGCCGGCGAGCGCACGGCCCTGGTCGGCGATCGCGATCAGGCCGGCCCAGATCGGAGAGGCGGCGCTGGTGCCCGCGTCCCCGAGCCAGCCGACCGCCGACGCCGAGTCGGAAGAGCCACTGAGCGTGCTCGTGAAGACGTCGTATTCCTGGGCGACCCCGGAGTCCATGGAGACGTCGGGAAGCGCGCGAGCGTCGTCAGGATCCATGCTGGTGGGGACGACGCCGCTCTGCCACGCCGGCTCGGGCTCGACGGCGCTCAGGCCGCCACCTCCGCCCCCGTCCGTCCCGCTTTGCGTCCCATCGCCCCAGGCGACTTCGCCCGAGGGGCCGGTCCCCGGGTAGTCGCCGGCCGAGTCGATCACGATCGACGTACCGCCGACCGAAACCACGTTGGGCGAGGCGGCCGGATAGTTCGCGGCGATCTGGTAGCTGTCGCTGACGTAGATCCCAGAATCGCCCGCGGCGGCGAGGAAGGTCACGCCCGGGGTGGTGAAGTCAGCGTCGAAGGACTGCTCGTCCAGTCCGGCCGCGGACAGCGAAGACTCGGGCACGCCATAACTCAGCGTGACGACCGAGACCCCCGGAAGCTTCGAGGCTTGCTGCATCGCTTCGATCAAGTTTTCAACCGATGCGGTCGAGTTGTTGGGCTCGTAGGCCGCGTTGTAAACGACGATCGAGGCACCGGGGGCGATCGCGTGCGCCCACTCGACGTCGAGCGAGGCCTCGCCGACAATGCTGTCGTTTTGGGTGGTGACTCCGTTCTGGTCCACAACCTGGAAGCTGGGGGGAGCCGGAATTCCGAAGTACTGGTCGAAGGTATTCAGATCGGCACCAAGCGTAGGGTCGACCCCCTCCTCGACGATGGCGATCGTCTGGCCGGAACCGTCGCCGGTGACCGTATTGCCCCCGGGGCCCGTGAAGCTGATCTGGCTGATGCCATAGGCGCTCCGAAGCTGCGAAGGGCTGACCTGACCGCTGAATAGCGGCAGCTCTCCAGCCTCTGTAATCGTATCCGAAGCCGCGTCGGTGAACGCGAGATAATTCGTCCCCCCCACGTCCTGGCAGGTGATTGCGGTCGGAATCGCGTCGGGGTCTTCGCTGATGGGATCGGCGAGGAAGGCCGTGAGCGCGGAGTTAATGTGCACAACCCCGGGACCACCGCCGTAGAGCGACGAGTCCGTCGCGGCCAGGATGAAGTTGTTCTGCGAATCGACCGTGATCCCGGCGGCGTCGATGTCGGGGACGCTCGTCAGACCGAGCGTCGGGATAAACGGCGCGGGGCTGCTTCCCGTGTCGTAGAAGAGGCTGAATCCGACTGGCACATGGATCGCCGTGGAGGAACCCGCGGGTACGTAGGGCAATGTGGTGAGGACAGTCCCCGTTGAGTCGACGGCAACCCCCTCGGGTGAGGCCGAAAGCCCATCGCTGGCCGGTGAGGCGACCAGGACAGTGGCAACCCCACCCGATGAGCCGTAGGTCAGCCGCATCACAAAGTCCCAGTTGTTCGACTCGGCAGAGATCACCAGCGAATTATCGTAAACGCCGAATTCGCCGTACGTCGCACCCGTAAGACTGATCTGGCTGCTGAGATTGACTGAGGCGTCCGTCTGCACGTCGAAGACGTTCGACGCATTCGCGGTGTAGTTCGGCAGATTGTCGTACTGGGAGGAAGTTCCGCTGACCGGGTTGTATACGAAGAGTTGACCGTCGGGCTGAAGCTCGAGAATGTCGTTCGTATCGATGGATGGGAGGGAGGCGGACGATCCGACCGTGATCAAGGCGCCGGGAAACGCCGACGCGCCGGTCGTACTAAATACGCTGGCATTAGCCAGGTAGCCGTTGGACCCGACCTCAGCAACGGACTGCTGCTGGCCCGAGGACCGAGTGGTGCTGTTGTAGCTGACGAAGATGTCCCCGGACGTGTCGAACGTGATGCCGGCGATCCCGGGAAACGTCAGGCTCGGAACGACTCGCGGCTCAAGCGGCAGGACGCACGGGCGAAGTTGCCGTCCGCGTCGATCGCCGCGCAGGCCTGGGCATACGGGGGTGTGAAGCCATGGCTCTCAAGCTCCTCTACTCAGTACTCCATGCTATCAATCGTGCGTGCTATTGGAAAGACGACATCCCCAGACTTTTTTTCGTCGGGGACCCAAGGGTTCCAATAGCACCGGAACACCGATGGAACACTTTCCATGACGGTTTTTATGGAAAGTCGGTAGTTATGCGGCGACGGTGGTGAACGGAGCCCTCACAGCCGGCCTAATCGCCGTGAGCTGCTCTCCGACTTTGGGTCGAGTTGAAATGGGGTCTTTCTCGTCCCTCCTGGGCTCCGTCTACCGAGGGACTCCCAATTCGGGTTGACCACATCTGGGGGAGCAGGCGGGCTGCCGCGCGACGCACTCGGAGGCGCCGTGCGACCGGGCAGCGCCACGGCGGTCCACCGCGGCGTCACAACACGGCCGGACGATCGCTTATCGGGCGCGAGCAAGCGCTAAGGGCCTCAGAAGATCCGCTTCCCAACGCCAAAAAACCGCACACGCGCCAGAGCGAATGGCTCCAAAACGATACCTACTCCTACTCGAACCGGGATTCAACGAGTGGTTGTGCTCGTGGATTTGGGATCCAACCGCGGGCGTTCTGGTTGCTGGGCGAGGTCCCAGCTTGCCTGGTGGACCAGGCGCACGATCCGCTCCATTTTCGAGTAATTGACCTTCTCGGGCCGGTCTTGCGGGGTGTGGTAGTCAGGGTGCAGGCCCGTGTGAAAAAACACCGCCGGCACACCCTTCTGGAGGAACGGCCACTGGTCGCTCCGTGCGCAGGAGGTTCGACGAATTGTTGTCCAGGACCTTCTTGAGGGTCAAGCCGAAGCACGCGTTGGCCTGCTCGATCGTCTGGGTGAGCGAGGCACTCCGGCTGTGGCCAAGGAGATTGACGGCGTTGTGGTTCGACTCGGCGGACTGGACCGGCAGACCGCGAAACCGGCTTCCGCCCCCTTCCGGGACCTCTTCGTCGCGGCCGACCATGTCCATGTTGAGGACCGCGACGATTCGATCCAGGGGCACAAGCGGCCGCTCAACGAATGCCCATGATCCGAGCAGCCCGCGCTCCTCCGAATTGAATGAGGCAAACAAGATCGATCGCTTCGGCCGGTGTCCCTCTTGTCCGGCTAGCACGTAGGCTTCGGCGATCTCGAGCATGCCGACCGTGCCCGAGCCGTTGTCGTCCGCGCCATTGAAGATCAGGTCGCCGTCGGCGCCGTTGTGGTCATGGTGACAGGAAATGACGACCCACTCGTTCTTGAGCTTCGGGTCGCTGCCCTCGAAGCCCGCGACCACGTTGCGGTCAGGCACGACGTGGTGGTTGACATCGGTCCTTAAGGTAGCGACGATCCCATTGATGTGAAAAGCGGAAGAGGGGCTAGGCTTCTCCGAAGCCCGGGCGATTTCCTCCAACGAGCCCTTCGTGTCGCCGAGCAGTGCACGAGCTGTCGCGACCGAGACCTGGGCCGCGGGGATATGGACTCGCTCAACCCAATCCTGGAGTGTGTAGCGATCGATCCGCGGTGGCTTCTCGGGCCACGCGGAGCGGGCGAGGGCCTCGAAGTTCTGCGGTCCAGGATGATTGTGCACATCGGCGACAAACAGAATGCCGACGGCCCCTTTCTGCCTGGGCGACCAGCGCCTTGCGGAACGGCGTCGCGGCCTCGCTCATGACCACGCCGTCGAACGGGCTCTTGGGATCGTTCTCGCCCGGCTCGTGGTCAAGCACCAAGACGATCTTGCCCGCTACATTCAGGTCTCGATAATCGTCGTGTCCCAGCTCGGGGGCGATGATGCCATAACCGGCGAAGGCCAGTTGGCCAGTGACACTCGCCGATGCGCTGAAAGAGAGGGGGAAAAAATCCTGCCCGGAGTGGAAACGCAGTGCCACGCCGTTACGGTCAAGCTACAGATGGTTGGATGGGCCGACCGTCGCCGTCCCAAGCTGGAAAGGCTGGAAGTACGTCCCGTCGGTGCCGATCGGCTTCAGGCCCATCCGCTGGAACCGTGAAGCGATGAACTGAGAAGCCAGGTCGTTTTCAGGACTCGCGGTCAGTCGACCGCGGAAGCCGTCTCCCGCCAGGAAAAACAGGTCCGCCTTCATGTCAGACTGGCGGATCGAATCGTTCCGCGGCGCTGACGGTTCAGCCCCAGGTAAGACGACGGTCGCCAGTGCCGCAACCAAGATGAGAGAACTTGACACGTGATCAACTCCTTCTCGAACGAGATTCGCTTGCTCGACGGCTCGGGTTGTGCGGACACGTACTGAAGCCCACTTTCCACACATCGGCCATCGATTATCCCCGGCTTTCCGCCTCGTCGGCCAGAGGGCGGCGGATGAGCAGCGCCAGCCACGACACCCGCGCGGGGAGAAAAGGGGGAGAAAAAGCTCAAGGGAAGCGTTATCGGCCGGCAACCGAGATCTCGCGAAGGCGTCGCGTCCCAGCCTGAAAGCCTTCTCAACCTTTCTACTTCTACGGTCGCCCTTGGCCAGAACGATTTCCTTCGGTCTTCATGTCGACTACTTTGATCGTTCGCTTGCAATAACTAAAATGTTGTGGTCCTTCCTCCTTTGCGCGTACGACACTTCGTCGGCGGCGGGCGGGACGGAATGGCTCGATTCCCACGATCCGGGAGAACGGTTGGCGAATGTCACAGAAACGTGATGGATTTACGTTGATCGAACTGTTAGTGGTTATCGCAATCATCGCCGTATTAATCGCCCTGTTGTTGCCGGCCGTGCAGGCGGCACGCGAGGCCGCTCGACGGATCCAGTGCACCAACAATCTCAAGCAGTTGGGGCTAGGTCTTGCCAATTATGAGTCGTCTAACGGCTGTTATCCCATCGCTATCGTCTACGGTGTGGGTGTCGCCCCTTGCTCAAGCCCCGGCTTCGGCCGAGGGTGCCAGAATACGCCCTGGTTTCTTTTGATGCTGCCGTTCATCGAACAGGGGCCGCTCTACAACTCCTTCAACGCGTCAATCGGAATGGAGGGTCCTCCTCCCGGGGCCGCCCCCATGGGCTTCACCGTCAACAGCACCGTATTCACAACCAAGATCGCCTCATTCCAGTGCCCAAGCGACAACAGCAATGCCTTCAGCTTCGCGACCTTGAGCGCAGCGACCGGAGGCCTTGTTCCGGCGTACTCCTACTCGCCAACCAAGGGGAATTACGGCATCAACGTGGGCAATACGGATTACGGCGGGGTCGCCTTCGGCGCATATCCCACACTGTACCGCCAGGCTCCATTCGGTAGTAACACAAGCGGGACGGGTCCACTCGCGATCAGGGTCGCCTCCGTTACTGACGGCTTGAGCAACACACACTTCATGTCTGAGATCTTGCAGGGGGCGAACGACGACATTCGAGGGACTGTCTGGTTCGACGATCCTGCGCGGGCTCCTACATGACGCGATTCGCGCCCAACGGATTCCTTGACTTCCTGCAGAGCGGCATCAACATGGATGTCATCGCTTCGTTCGTCACGGGTCCCGGGCATAGTCCGGCGCAACCTGGCGAGTTGTGCGACAGCCAACCCGTGCAGCAGTTGCCCTGCTACAATTCCTCGTCGGAAGGATTCGCCTTTGCGGGCTCCCGAAGCCGGCATCCGGGCGGCATCAATACGCTTTTCGGCGACGGCTCCGTGCATTTCATGAAAAACTCAATCAACCCGCAAACCTGGATCGCGCTCGGGACGATCAGTGGCGGCGAAGTCGTGAGCTCTGACTCGTACTGACTTCCAGCTAGCTACGGAAGATTGAAGATGGTTTTCAACCACAGATGATCACAGATGAATAGAGATTGAAGACGAACATCGTCTCGATCAGTGGGCTCACCGGGAAGGCCGTCTGCTATCTGTTTTGATCTGTGGTTGAACCTTCCTTTCCGAGATCTAATCGCCTCACGCCAGGCTCCGGGGCTTGCGATAGGTGTCGTGCAAGAGGTCGTTGGCCTCTGCGCAATTGGTGAAGCGCTCGGTCTGAGGGTCCCAGTCCAGCCGCTTGCGGGTGGCCAGCGCGATGTTAGGCGTCGACTTGGCGCCGGGCCAGATCGACCCTGTGCTTCTCCATGACCTCCAGCAAGCGATCGTCCTCGATGTCTCGGAGAGGCTGGTCGGTTTGGTCCTCGACCAAGAAACCGATATTCGCGAGCGACTCGCCGAAGCGGACGTCCGGCGAGAGCTGATGAATGTCGGCCAGCTTTTCGATCAACTCGTCGTAGGTCGTGGGGATCATGGCGGGAAGTCTCCGACCTTCGGTTGGCTTGCGTAGGGCCGCCGCAGCTTGCCGACGACTTCAACCCGGATGATCGCGCCCGGGGCGAGCTTGGCAACCCGAGTGGCGCGGGTGATGCCATTGTACACGACCAGGACACCATCGGCAGCCTCGTAGACCCAGGGCGGCGGCATCCTAACGATAGCACGGTATTCCGCCGCGATCATGCCTTGGACGTCCCACACAGCATGGCCGCGGCGGAATAGCGGGCCGTTGGACGAAACCGGGCGGCGCTTCTCCTGTCCGCAGCGTTGCGTCGGAGGGGAAGCGGCTCGGCTCACAACCGACTTGGGGGATTGTATCCCAGTCTCAACCAGTGCCGCCAGCCGAGGCTCCGCCTGCAGAGAACCGACGGGGCCTGACAAGCAGCGATTTACGCAAAGAAGCGATGGCCAACCTAACGGCTGCCGGACTTGTGCGGATCTTGAGCATGATCAGCGACCGGTCAAACGTCGTCGTGAGGCGGCCCTGCGCGACTGACCGGTCCCAGCCGGAGCGGACGACGACCAAACAACGATGTTCGCTTCTTATGCATTGGGCTCATGAACTGTCCAGAACGGGGATGCGGGCGAGTTCTTCCCGGCCTGGTCGGTCCCTCCGCCAGATCGTTTGCAAGTGACCCACGCCACAACCCGGGCAGCGATTCTCGACGATCACCGCTGCCGGTGGCACGGCCGGGCATGAGACGATTGAGCCCACGTCGCCCGACACAACGAGCGAAACCAAAACCGCCAACATGCAAACTGCCGTCCGAGACGATGATGCCGACTTGGGCTCAATCGGTGACGGCGCTGGCCCCGCCCCGTGCCGTGAAATCGCGTTGTCACTCGATATCCCGCTCACACTCGGCGCAGCCGACAAGGGCTGTGAAGCCGGCGATGGTTCAACCTTCGCCGCCAGCAGGGATCGGCACAATGCCAGCCGCTCACCGCGATCTCGGTGCGCGAAGAGTCCGTACCGTCGAATCCGCACCAACCCCTTGGGTACGATGTGCATGGCGAACCGCCGCACGAATTCCACCGCGTCCAGCGTCATCTCCTTGCGCCGGCAGCCGTCGGCGTAATCCTTCCAGGTGAAGGTGACACGGCCATCCTCGATCTTCACCAGACGGCGATTGCTCAAGGCCACTCGGTGCGTGTAGCCAGTTAAATATTTCAACACCTGTTCGGGTCCCCCGAACGGTTCCTTGGCGTAGACCACCCAGTCCTTCTGGTACAACACCCGGATCAATGTTCCCCAGGCCGCTGGGCTCGCCAGGGGCGAGGTGCTACCGGCGAATTGGAGTTGGCCGGCTTGGTAGGCCGCCCGCAAGGCCGCCAGGTACTTGCCGCGGAAGACCGGACCCAGAACTTTGACCGACAAGAACCAGTTGGGCCGGCACGATACCCAGCGCGGTGCTTCAGCGGCCGCGAGGCTGGGCGTGTTCCTGGCGGCTTGGGCGGGAACTGCCAACCCGCCGCCGGGGACCACACAGTGTACATGGGGATGATGCTCCAGATTCTGTCCCCACGTGTGCAACACCATCAGCACTCCGATCCGTGCTCCCAGGTGCTTGGGGTCGGCCGCTATCTCCAGAAGGGTTTCCTTGGCACTGTCGAAAAGCAGCCCATACATCAACTCGCGGTTGCCTAGAGCCAGCGCACTGAGCTCATGGGGCAAGGTGAAAACCACGTGAAAGTAAGGCACGGGCAAGAGGTCGGCCTCACATCTGGCCAGCCAGGCCGCCCGCTTGGTCCCACCACACTGAGGGCAGCTTCGGTTGCCACAGGAATGATAGTGATACCGCACCTCGCCGCAGTGATCGCACTCAGTGACGTGCCCGCCCAAGGCAGGCGTGCGGCACAGCGCCAGGTCCCGGAGCGTTTGCCGCACATGGGGGCACTGTGGCCAGCGCTCCAGGAAGTCGGCTCCATACTGCCGCACGATCTGCCCCAAGCTCAGGGGCTGGTCGCTTGGCCCGGAGCCGGGGGTAGGCGGTCGAGTGGGCTGACCACTTGTTGTATTCCCCTCAAGCCTACGTGCGTGTACAGAGCCGTGGTCCCGATCCGATGATGGCCCAGCAAGGCTTGGATCGTGCGGGTGTCGACTCCCGCTTCCAAGAGATGCGTGGCATGGCAGTGGCGCAGTGTGTGCGGAGTGATCCGCGGCAGCCGCGCGGCGCGGCAGGCCCGCTGGCAGGCTTTCTGCACGGTCGTCACGCTCAGAGGCTGGTGGGGATCCTTGCCCGGAAACATCCATTGCGTCGGCCTCGTCTCACGCCAGTACGCCCGCAGCTCCGACAACAGCAGTGGAGACAGCGGCACCAGCCGTTCCTTCTGGCCCTTGCCCAGCACGCGCAACACCATGCGGCTGCTGTCGATCTGGTCCGCCGTCAGGTGTAAGGCTTCGCTGATCCGCAGCCCCGTGGCGTAGAGGGTTCGGAGCACCCTCTGGTGCGTCCCACCCTGTACGGCCGCCAGGAAACGGGCCACCTGTTGGGGTGAGCGGACCACGGGCAATCGTTTGGGCCGTTTGCCGTAAGGAAGCCGCGACACCACAATGGCACTGGGATAGCTTACACGATAAAAGAAGCGGAGAGCCGCAACTGCCTGGTTGTAAGACGACCATGAGACCTGCTTGTCGTGGACAAGATGCAGGAGATAGCGATGGACCTGATCGCCGTCGAGTTGTGCTGGGGATTGCTTGAAGTAGTGCGCGCAGCTCACGGACGTGGTAGACGTAAACCTCGATGGTCTTGGGGGAGCGGTTGAGAAGCTGAAGGTCTTCGATCAAGCGCTGCCGGAGCGGAGTCATGGTGGGGATTCCCGTAGAAAGCGAGGAAAGTCGGCTGGAGAAACCGCCGCGACAATCCTGACACGAGAATGCCCTGGGCGCAAATCGTTTTAATCGGCACTACCGGCATAACCGGACCTGAGCCTGAATAGGGCCAGGGAGCGCGGACACGGGCACAGGCTAGCGAATGCCGACATGATCCACCGAAAGGTTTCGTTCAACGACCAAGCTCAGCAAACCGGCCCGCCGAGAACAGCCCTGATGTTACCAGGAGGCGTCGCGGTGGCCCGGATCCGCTGCACGCGCGAGGTTAGGCGGTCTGCTTGCGGGCGAGGAGCGCGCGGATTCCGGGAACCAGATCCGTCGGCACCGACATCAGCGTCATCCCCTCCGCCTCCCAGGCCGCCTCGATCTCGGCGGCCCGCTCGTCCTCGTCCTGCGAGTCGTAGTGCTCGATCACCTCGCGAATCCGTGCCTCGTCCCAGCCGGGCGGCAATTTTTGATCGCTCATCGCGGTTTCCTCCGTCGTCGCCGGCGGTACGCCTTCTTGGCCTTGCCGGTCAGCTCGTAGGCGGTGATGACGAAGACGCTTCCGGTTCCTCGTCGGGCGAGTAGATCACCTGGAGATAGCGCCCAGCCGAGGTCCGGCCGAGCTTCATCCGCGATCCCCAGTGCCCTGGATGTCGCCCCCGATGCTCGCAAGACCTGCTCGACTTCCTCCTCCGTGACCCCATGCCCATAGATGTGGGGGAGATCGGTTTCCGGGTCAAGGTAGAAGCGAACTTCCAAGGCATGGCCTCCGGACGTCGAATCTATCATTAGCGTCGCACATTCGGACTGCATTCGCAAGCGACTGTTTTGCCCGCGATGCCCAATTTATGATGCCTCCCTGACTTGAAGCTCTTCAGTTGGAGCGAACGCAGTTCCAGATAGTCGGGACTCGCTCCCCCAGCGCTTTAAAACTGTTGGGGAAGGAGTCCATCGAGGAGATTTCCACGTCGGACCGGCTCATGAACATACAACCCAATAGCGGACGGACGAGCATAGCGCATGAGTCAATCACGAAGCAGCCCGAGTACAACACGACGCAGATAATTGCCGACATGACGCCGAACAGAAACCCGGACCAATCGTGGTGATCGCGACCACTGAGCCCTTCTCTCCGCCGCTTAACGATAGCACGGTATTCCGCCGCGATCATGCCTTGGACGTCCCACACAGCATGGCCGCGGCGGAATAGCGGGCCGTTGGACGAAACCGGGCGGCGCTTCTCCTGTCCGCAGCGTTGCGTCGGAGGGGAAGCGGCTCGGCTCACAACCGACTTGGGGGATTGTATCCCAGTCTCAACCAGTGCCGCCAGCCGAGGCTCCGCCTGCAGAGAACCGACGGGGCCTGACAAGCAGCGATTTACGCAAAGAAGCGATGGCCAACCTAACGGCTGCCGGACTTGTGCGGATCTTGAGCATGATCAGCGACCGGTCAAACGTCGTCGTGAGGCGGCCCTGCCACGACTGACCGGTCCCAGCCGGAGCGGACGACGACCAAACAACGATGTTCGCTTCTTATGCATTGGGCTCATGAACTGTCCAGAACGGGGATGCGGGCGAGTTCTTCCCGGCCTGGTCGGTCCCTCCGCCAGATCGTTTGCAAGTGACCCACGCCACAACCCGGGCAGCGATTCTCGACGATCACCGCTGCCGGTGGCACGGCCGGGCATGAGACGATTGAGCCCACGTCGCCCGACACAACGAGCGAAACCAAAACCGCCAACATGCAAACTGCCGTCCGAGACGATGATGCCGACTTGGGCTCAACCGGTGACGGCGCTGGCCCCGCCCCGTGCCGTGAAATCGCGTTGTCACTCGATATCCCGCTCACACTCGGCGCAGCCGACAAGGGCTGTGAAGCCGGCGATGGTTCAACCTTCGCCGCCAGCAGGGATCGGCACAATGCCAGCCGCTCACCGCGATCTCGGTGCGCCAAGAGTCCGTACCGTCGAATCCGCACCAACCCCTTGGGTACGATGTGCATGGCGAACCGCCGCACGAATTCCACCGCGTCCAGCGTCATCTCCTTGCGCCGGCAGCCGTCGGCGTAATCCTTCCAGGTGAAGGTGACACGGCCATCCTCGATCTTCACCAGACGGCGATTGCTCAAGGCCACTCGGTGCGTGTAGCCAGTTAAATATTTCAACACCTGTTCGGGTCCCCCGAACGGTTCCTTGGCGTAGACCACCCAGTCCTTCTGGTACAACACCCGGATCAATGTTCCCCAGGCCGCTGGGCTCGCCAGGGGCGAGGTGCTACCGGCGAATTGGAGTTGGCCGGCTTGGTAGGCCGCCCGCAAGGCCGCCAGGTACTTGCCGCGGAAGACCGGACCCAGAACTTTGACCGACAAGAACCAGTTGGGCCGGCACGATACCCAGCGCGGTGCTTCAGCGGCCGCGAGGCTGGGCGTGTTCCTGGCGGCTTGGGCGGGAACTGCCAACCCGCCGCCGGGGACCACACAGTGTACATGGGGATGATGCTCCAGATTCTGTCCCCACGTGTGCAACACCATCAGCACTCCGATCCGTGCTCCCAGGTGCTTGGGGTCGGCCGCTATCTCCAGAAGGGTTTCCTTGGCACTGTCGAAAAGCAGCCCATACATCAACTCGCGGTTGCCTAGAGCCAGCGCACTGAGCTCATGGGGCAAGGTGAAAACCACGTGAAAGTAAGGCACGGGCAAGAGGTCGGCCTCACATCTGGCCAGCCAGGCCGCCCGCTTGGTCCCACCACACTGAGGGCAGCTTCGGTTGCCACAGGAATGATAGTGATACCGCACCTCGCCGCAGTGATCGCACTCAGTGACGTGCCCGCCCAAGGCAGGCGTGCGGCACAGCGCCAGGTCCCGAAGCGTTTGCCGCACATGGGGGCACTGTGGCCAGCGCTCCAGGAAGTCGGCTCCATACTGCCGCACGATCTGCCCCAAGCTCAGGGGCTGGTCGCTTGGCCCGGAGCCGGGGGTAGGCGGTCGAGCGGGCTGACCACTTGTTGTACTCCCCTCAAGCCTACGTGCGTGTACAGGGCCGTGGTCCCGATCCGATGATGGCCCAGCAAGGCTTGGATCGTGCGGGTGTCGACTCCCGCTTCCAAGAGATGCGTGGCATGGCAGTGGCGCAGGGTGTGCGGAGTGATCCGCGGCAGCCGCGCGGCGCGGCAGGCCCGCTGGCAGGCTTTCTGCACGGTCGTCACGCTCAGAGGCTGGTGGGGATCCTTGCCCGGAAACATCCATTGCGTCGGCCTCGTCTCACGCCAGTACGCCCGCAGCTCCGACAACAGCAGTGGAGACAGCGGCACCAGCCGTTCCTTCTGGCCCTTGCCCAGCACGCGCAGCACCATGCGGCTGCTGTCGATCTGGTCCGCCGTCAGGTGTAAGGCTTCGCTGATCCGCAGCCCCGTGGCGTAGAGGGTTCGGAGCACCATCTGGTGCGTCCCACCCTGTACGGCCGCCAGGAAACGGGCCACCTGTTGGGGTGAGCGGACCACGGGCAATCGTTTGGGCCGTTTGCCGTAAGGAAGCCGCGACACCACAATGGCACTGGGATAGCTTACACGATAAAAGAAGCGGAGAGCCGCAACTGCCTGGTTGTAGGACGACCATGAGACCTGCTTGTCGTGGAGAAGATGCAGGAGATAGCGATGGACCTGATCGCCGTCGAGTTGTGCTGGGGATTGCTTGAAGTAGCGCGCCAGCTCACGGACGTGGTAGACGTAAACCTCGATGGTCTTGGGGGAGCGGTTGCGAAGCTGAAGGTCTTCGATCAAGCGCTGCCGGAGCGGAGTCATGGTGGGGATTCCCGTAGAAAGCGAGGAAAGTCGGCTGGAGAAACCGCCGCGACAATCCTGACACGAGAATGCCCTGGGCGCAAATCGTTTTAATCGGCACTACCGGCACAACCGGACCTGAGCCTGAATAGGGCCAGCGAGCGCGGACACGGGCACAGGCTAGCGAATGCCGACATGATCCACCGAAAGGTTTCGTTCAACGACAAAGCTCAGCGTGAGGTTAGACGCAAATCCCCGTGTACTCCCGCAGACACCGCACGATGATCCGGACCGCCTCCGCAAGCGGCATCCAACTCGCGTTGGGATAGTCCTCCTCGCGATAGAACCCGTCGGAGTCAGGATACCCGTCCGACGGCAGGTTGCCGGCGCGGTCGGCCACGTCGAAGCTCCAGCCGTCGTGGCGGGCGCGGAAATACAGCTCGCGGCTGAGGACGCTGCCGAATGCCTGGACCGGGGCTTGGCCGTACACCTCGAAGGAGGCATCGAATTCGGGTGCCGTGACGTAGAGCCGATTGAGACCGGCCGGGTCGGGTTGAACTTCCACTGGAAGTACCTCCGCCGGCTAACGCGCCAGCTCAGCGGGCCGGCCCGCCGAGACGGCCTATGATAACATGGAAAGCGGGCGTGGCGGGCCGGGTCCGCTGGCACGCGCCAGGTTAGTCGCGGCTCGATCCAGGCGAAGGTATCCGTCGCGAGAGCTCCTCGCCATGCCAGTGTTCCTGCCAGAGTTTCCGAACGACAGCATATGGATTTGCTCTTGTAGCAGTGCGAAGGAAATTGCGTGGATCCTCTCCTGACGTCACACCGACGAAAACCAAGACCGCCCGGCAAGTTGGGTGTGCCATCGAGGATCGTATTGCAACGACGCGAGAACCTCGGTGCAGAACTCCTCCAGATCCTT
>CAVRFS010000033.1:0-90543 GCA_963720335.1 uncultured Planctomycetota bacterium
CCCGAGGAGTCGGCTCCGTCGGCGGTCCGGACTTCCCCTCGGCGCGGACCGACTGAAAAAAATGCCTCCCTCATGAGGTGATTCTGGTCTCGAAGGCGCATTGTGTGTTGACGGGCGCGGCCGACCATCGTCTCAGGCCGATCCCGATCGGGTTGAAGTTTCCCCATCGCCGCGATGAAAGCAAAATGCCGGCCCTGCTGGTGGTCGACGAAAAGGAGGTACGCCGTGCCCGTTTTCGAGAAGACTGGGAGTCAGAGCAAGACAGGCTGGGACGCGAGTACGAAGACCCAGACCCTGAAGGTTGGCGACACCACCGAGATCACCCTCCGGGACGACGCGACGGGGGGAGACGCGCTTACCGTAATGAGAGCCTTCAGTGAGCTCTCGGTGGCAGTGGTAGGCTGGGGTGGCATTTCGGACGACTGCACCATCCACGAACTCGCCAGGGAGTCCACCACGAGCCGAAAGTTCGTCATCACCGCGCTGAAGCAAGGGGCGGTGGAGATACAGGCCGGTGACCACTTAGGGGAGTGGGGCTCCAACGTCGTGGCAAAGATCAATGTCACGGTAAAGGAATCGACGCGAAAGCCCAGCCTGGTGTTTTTCCCCGGGGAGCACAGCTACACGTACACCGACGGATACCGAGCGGGCAAACAACACCAACTAGTCGGCAATGTCTACGTGGTTGGCGGGAAGGGCGAGAAGTTCCGCCCTCTTTGGCGGTCCCGAGGTCGCCTACAAAGACCCCGACTCCGGGCACATGGCCGGACCAACGCTCCCCGGCCACTACGTCCTTGGCAAGAAAGTGCATGTCACCACACCGGTCTGGGGAGGGAACTCGGTGATCCCCTGGGGGGCTGTCCTCCGGATCAATCAGGGCGAGGTCGAGTTCAAGGGGGATCAAGGTGGGTGGCCGTCGCATCGGGGCCCAGAGGCGAGGCGACCCAGGCCGAGATCGATTTCAGAATAGCCATGAAGCGCACTGACTCGATGGACACGACCCTCCGGGATGTCCGCGACTCCTTCATCGATCCGAAATCTGGCAAGCTAACGAGAACGGTCTGGAATTTGAACCACTTCGGCAAGTGGGGCTGGCGACTCTTGCGGATGCCCGGCAGCGTCCCAACGGACCAGTTCGTCCACACGACGCCTAAGGAAGAGTTTGCCGTAGCGAACAAGCTCGAAGTCCAGTTGGATAACTCGCACGGCTGCATCCACATTGTTCCCACGGACCGCAAGACGATGATGGACGCGGGCTACCTTGACGAGGGCGTCGAGTTCGAGGTCCGGCCCTACACTGAGAAGGGCCCTCCTCCCTGAGCACTCCGCGGCGTTGCCGGAACCAAACCCTTGCGGCCGTGCGAAGCGTCGTTGTCATGGATGTGAAATGCGACGTTGCATCGGGGAGGAAGGCCGTCATCGAAAGCCTGATGCTACTCCTGTTCATCGCGGTGCCTGTCGCCAAGGTCTGCGTCCTGATCGCTGTTCTCGTGTCGCCCCGCGGTGGTCGGACGCACATCCGAATTCCGGACCCGACCGTTCCGGCCGAAGCAATGTGGGGTTTCGTCCAGAACGCATCGAAAGCCATTGCCCGGGGATTTCGGTTCACTTTCGGGCCATTGGCGGAGGTCGCGGGCTTGCTCCATGAGCGGCGAGTTGCACAACGCGCCGAGCGGATTGCGGCGTACATCGCTCAAGGGATCGAGCCAGGACAGTGGGCGTGGTTCAAGGCTCTTTCCGACCTGACGCAAGCGCTCATTCTCGGAACAGTCCTTGGCGTTCTGGTGTGGACGATCCTGATTATCGTTGTTCGTCAGATGGTCCAGCAGGGTTTCTCCGGCCGTCACGTCGCTAATGGCGACCGACAGGGCACAAAAGGAAACGGCCGCGGCCTCTATCGCGCGGCGGCGTTGCTGCTGGTTATCAGGACGCTGCCGCCTTGCACATCGAGACGGCCGGGATATCCTGGAGTTGCGGCAGATCAGCGTCGATCAGCGGGAAGACTTTCCCGCGCCGTTCTTCGCCGCGGTTTTCTTGGCGTCAGACTGACGGGGACTGGGTGCTCGCAGAGAAGCAGCGCGAGCTTTTCGGCGAGTCATGAGCCCGGCCTTCACAAAGATCTGCAATCGGTCTTGGAGGCTCATCTTAGCTACCTTATTGGCGATCGCCCGAAGCGTGGGATTGTCGAGCCTTTTTCGCCATTTGGTCGGTCACCTTTTTGACTTTCGGCTTGGCGCTTTCCACTACTTTTTTCTTGGTTGCGACTGCCATGAATCTAGACCTCACGCGGTTTGACCAACCAGGTTCCGAGGATGCAGGCCGAGTTCCTAACGCAGATTTGAACGTGGGCTAGCGGGTTAAGCCCAGATGCCGACCAAAGCATTTTACTACCTGGGTCCGTTTGTTTCGAGTCTTTACTGGGAAGAAAAACAGCTCGACACGTGTCGATCGACTGGTCTTGGCTCTCCATCGCCGCAAAGGCGAATTCAAAGACTGAGCAATTTAGCCGCTTTTTTGATCGGACGTTCACCAAAGGCTTTTCTCCCGCTTCCCGCGGGTCGCCTGATGTGTCTTGTACAACCCTGATAACGTGCTGACGTTCACCGGGTCTAGAAGGTCGAAACAGTTGCCGAGACGAATCATCGAGCCCAAGACAGCGATCTGCTCGCTCCACTTCTTCGACGCTTGGCGATTTCGAGCCCACACAAAAGCCTGTTGCGGAGCATATTCCCAAAAGTAGATTCCGTGTCCCAGCCAATCGTCGTTGTTCTCGCTCGCCTCGAACTGCTTATCGCCCTTTACGATCTCATGGGCGGTCGACAGTCTCGTGCCATGATAACCGACAACGGTCCGGTGATAATCCGAGTAGTGTGGCAAAGCTACTTCTCTGGTACGAGAGGACTTTGTCTCGCGCCAAGCTTACCACATCCAATAATTCCACTCGTCCATGGCTGTATGCAGCGTACTTAGAACCGTTCACTCCGCGACGGAAATACCGAATTCGCCGCAGCTACAACACACGCGCACTCACCCACAGCATCACTTTTTCGATGCACGCGCCGTCGCGAGAATGCCGGCCTTGAGCGGTTCAGGCAACACTGCCCATGCATCCACGATCTCTGCGAGATCCGGGTCCGTCTTACAGTTGTCGGTGGGCAAATCGGTAGGCAACTCGTCGCTTATAGGTCGTAAGATTTTGTCCTGATTTGGATTTACGTCAGACGTCTGCCGGTTTGCTAAACCGTTAAACTGGGAAACCGGTTTCGTGGGTTCGAATCCCCCCCCCTCTCCGTTCCAAGTCCCGGCAGAACCAGCTTAATGTGGTCTTGAGCCTTGTTTTCAAGAGTCTCTCCGCTCGTGGGCTCTTGAGAGTCTGGACTCGCCATCTCGCCAGCGACTGACAGAAGACGCATCCGTGCGTCCTGATCGGGTGGCAAGTAGGTGGCAAAGAGTTTTCTTATGGGTTGTCCATCCGTGCCGGTCGAGGCTTGCGCCATGCTCTCATGGGGAGTGTCGCTCGGAGTCAGTTTTGGCAGGGTTTCGACCGCCCCACGCAGGTCGTGCTTAGACACCTTGGCGTAGTATTTCAAGGTCGTCTCGGGCTTGGCATGTCGTGCCAGACGGTGAACTTCCGAGATGCTTGCTCGCGAGCGGACTAAGGCCGAGATATAGTACGCGCGGAGGGAGTGGAAGTCGGAAATGCCTTCTTCGGTTACATATGGAATGCCTATGGCTTACAGGTCGGCTCGGATCGCCTTGGCGGTGTCGTGATCGAGCGGAAACACGGACTGTCCACGAGGCTTGTCCCGAATCCAGTCGCGGAGTTCATGGGCAAGGGCTTGGGCGATTGGTTGATCCGCCGGCTTCCGGTTCTTCGTGCTGCTGGCTTTCATTCAAATGATGGGTTGGGGACTATCCAGGCGGAACGCCTCCGGAGTCAGGCTCCGCAACTCATCCACGCGAAAACCAGTCCCGGCGGCCGCTCGATACGCCATCGCTCGTAACGGTCCCGGCATATCCCAGCGGACCCGGCCAGACTTGGCATATTGGACGAGGCGTCCCAGCTCATCGTCAGTCAAGATGCGTCGAGGACGCTGATCCTCTTCCGCATTAAGCGACGTCGCTCCCATGCGGGAATCTCGCGAATCCTGTCCGTTCGTGAGCCCAACGGAGAAACGCTCGGATCGCGGCTCGGTAGTGGTTGACGGTCTGGTTCGACTTGCCGAAATCACTCAGGGTCGCCAGCGCGGATTGAATCGACTCGGGCGACAAGTCACCGAAGTGGGCCTGAGAGAGCACACGCTTCGTTGTCGCGGCCGTTCGCGCCAAAGCCTGAATGCTTCGACCTTGTTCCAGATCCCCGATGGGCGTTCCTTTGACCAGAGCAATCAACGTGCTCGTCCGATCACGGTACTGGCCCGCATGATTGGGCGTCTTTCCCTTCGCCACCATGTCCTGATGCCTTCTTCGTCGGTCCTTAGCGTACATTTTTTTCCCAATCGAAGTGCGAGCCCGAGGAGTCGGCTCCGTCGGCCGGTCCGGACTTTCCCTCGGCGCGGACCGACTGGAAAAATTTTGTCCCTCATGAGGTGACTCTGGTCTCAAGGGCGCATTGTGTGTTGACGGGCGCGGCCGTCCGACGTCTCAGGCCGATCCCGAACAGGTTGAAGTTTCCCCATCGCCGCGAAGAAAGCAAAATGCCGGCCCCGCTGGTGGTCGACGAAAAGGAGGTAGGCCGTGCTCGTTTTCGAGAAGACCGGGAGTGAGAGCAAGACAGGCTGGGACGCGAATAAGAAGACCCAGACCCTGCAGGTTGGCGACACCACCGAGATCGCCCTCCGGGCCGACGCGGGGGGAGATATGTACGCTGCAATGGCAAGCTTGAAGGAACTCTCGGTGGCAGTCGTGGGCATCTGGGGGGCTATTTCGGACGACTGCACCATCCACGAACTCCCCAGGGTGTCCGCTTTGGTGCGTAAGTTCGTCATCACTGCCCTGAAGCCCGGGACGGTGGAGATACAGGCCGGTGACCACCTGGGGGAGGCGGGCGCCGACGTCGTGGCAACGATGACTGTCTATGCAACGGAATCGAAACGAAAGCCCAGCCTGGTGTTTTTCCCCGGGGAGCACAGCACCACGTACGTCGATGGATACCGCAAGAAGGGCAAAACGAATTTAATCGGCACTATCTACGTGGTCGGCGGGAAAGGCGAGAAGTTCAGCGCTTCTGGCGGTCCCCAGATCGCCTTCAAAGACCCCGACTCCGGGCGAATGGCCAGACCAACGCTCCCCGGCCACTACGTCCTTGGCAAGAAAGAGCATGTCACCACACCGGTCTGGGGAGGGAACTCGGTGATCCCCTGGGGGGCTACCCTCCGGATCAATCAGGGCGAGGTCGAGTTCAAAGGGGACCACGGTGGGTGGCGCGTCGCATCGGGGCCCAGAGGCGAGTCGACCAAGGCCGAGACCGATTTCAGAAGAGCACAAGGCAAGACTGATTCGATGGACACGATCATCAAGGATGTCCGCGACTCCTTCATCGATCCGAAAACCAACAAGCTAACGCACCCGGTCTGGAATTTGAACCCCTTCGGCCCGTGGGGCTGGCGGCTCTTGCGGATGCCCGGCCGCGTACCAACGGACCAGTTCGTCCACACGAACCCTAGGGATGAGTGGGCCGTTACGCAAAATAACGCTGTGGAGTTGGATAACTCGCACGGCTGCATCCACATTGTTCCCACGGACCGCCAGCCGATGATGGACGCGGGCTACCTCGACGAGGGCGTCGAGTTCGAGGTCCGGCCCTACACTGAGAAGGGCCCTCCTCCCTGAACGCTCCGCGGCGTTGCCGGAACTAAAACCTTGCGGCCGTGCGAAGCGTCGATGCCACGGATGTGGAATGCGACGCTGCATCGGGGAGGAAGGCCGTCATCGAAAGTCTGATGCTACTCCTGTTCATCGCGGTGCCTGTCGCCAAGGTCTGCGTCCTGATCGCTATTCTCGTGTCGCCCCGCGGTGGTCCGACGCACATCCGAATTCCGGACCCGACCGTTCCGGTCGAAGCAATGTGGGGTTTCGTCCAGAACGTATCGAAAGCCATTGCCCGGGGATTTCGGTTCACTTTCGGGCTACTGGCGGAGGTCGCGGGCTCGCTCCATGAGCGGCGAGTTGCACGACGCGCCGAGCGGATTGCGGCATACATCGCTCAAGGGATCGAGCCAGGACAGTGGGCGTGGTTCAAGGCTCTTTCCGACCTGACGCAAGCGCTGATCCTCGGATCAGTCCTTGGCGTTCTGGCGTCGACGATCCTGATTATCGTTGTTCGTCAAATGGTCCAGTCGCGTTTCTCCGGCCGTCACGTCGGTAATGGCGACCGACAGGGCCCAAAAAGAAACGGCCGCGGCCTCGATCGCGCGCGGCCGACGCTGCTGCTGGTTATCAGGACGCTGCCGCCTTGCACATCTCGACGGCCGGGATATCCTGGACTTGCGGCAGGAGTGTGGCCAGGCTCCGCAGTCCCGGTATCGATGCGATCGCTCGGAACCGATCAATCCTTGGGTAAGTTTCCACCCGCCAGTCGCCTAAGCCGAACGCATGAGAAAGTCGCGGTTGTAACACTCGCCCCGATTATCCAGGCGCCCAGCCGTAAGCACATAGTAAATCACTGTATATGGCAATACTCCGCCACGGATCGCTTTATGCGGATTAGTCGGGCGCCCGAGCATAACTCGATGTGGGCATTCAACATACGTTAGATTGTTAAACTGGGCCGGTTATGCTGGCGCCCAGTCGTAATATGATGGTGCTTCAAGAGATACGACAAAATGTCCGATCGTGCCGAAAATGCGTGCGCCAGGTCGAAGTTGATGATCTGCATAGAGTTAGAGCGATTTTTCGAACTTCCGATTATTCCGGCGCCTAAGCGGAACTCGAAGCTGAATTGCGAGATGTGGACGAATCCGTTTTTGCTGGGCGCCTTTTCGGCGCGCGGTCGCGCAGTGCGCTGCGCTTCACGAGGCTTTGACGAGCGACACGCGCGTTTCCTGTGATGGGTAAGTCGACCGGCAGGAAATTAACGACCAGGGCGGCGCTTGTGGACATACCAACCCGACGAGCAAGCGAGGGGACCGGCGGTGCCGCGCCGGCCTTGGCCAGTGTTCCTCGCTTGCGCGTTGGGTTAATGTAACCGGGCTCCGCAGTCCCGGTATCGATGCGATCGCTCGGAACCGATCGATCCTTGGGTAAGTTTCCACCCGCCAGTCGCCTTAAACTGGGAAACCGGTTTCGGGGGTTCGAATCCCCCCCTCTCCGCTTTTGACACGTCAGAATGACGGCCGGAGTCATGTTCCCGCATTTTGCTGTTCGACGAGCACCCACTGGACTGCGGCGGCCGCGAGCTCGGCCGCGTTTTGAAGAGCCAGCTTTTGCTTGATCCGACGGCGATAGGTATCAATGGTGTGAATGCTGAGATGGAGACGGGCGGCGATCCGATTGGTCGTCAGGCCCTGCGCCGAGGAGCTCGAAGACCTCGAGTTCCCGATTGGAAAATGACTCGACCAAGGAGGCCCTCGTTGTTTCCCAGCGGCCGATGGTCTTGTTCAAGAGACGCTTGGTTGTCTCATCGCTCAAGTAGATTTCCCCGTCTCGAACCGCTCGAATCGCGTCGAGAATCCGACCGGTCGTATTCTCTTTGTTGATGTATCCCAGAGCGCCGGCCCGGAGGGCTCGCTCCGCGTACAACGAATCGGAATACATCGAAAACGCCAGCATTGGAATCGACCGGTCGCGGCGCTTTGATCCGCTTGATCAGGTCGATTCCGTTGCCCGTCTTGAGTGAGATGTCGACCACGACGACGTCGGGGCGAGTGGTCTCCACGAGGTGGAGGGCCTCGGCGATGTCCGCGGCCTCACCGCAGACCTCAAGGTCGGCTTGTCGGGAAATTCGGGACGCGAGTCCTTCACGAACCGTTGGATGGTCGTCGACGATCAGGACCTTGGCGACCGTGTTAGGGCTTGCGTCTGAGCCGTTCGGCTTTGTGCGGAACATGCTTGTCGATTCCCAGACTGGCGAGGCAACTGACGAGCGTTCCGCCCGATTCGCCTCGTGTAATACTCAGCTTACCATCGATGAGCCCGGCTCGATAGGACATGGTCCGCAAACCCATCCCATCCGCGCGCGACAAGTCCGTCGGCATGCCCTCTCCATCGTCCCGGATCTCGAGTTTCACGCGTCGATTCTTGGACTTCAAGCGTGACCCGGACTGTGTTGGCATGGCCATGTTTGATCGCGTTGGCGATCGCCTCCTGGGCGATGTGGTAGAGATGCGTGGCCCGGCGCGAGTCGATCTCGACCGACCTTTCTGAACACTCGAAGAGGCAAGTGACACGATGTATGATCGCCCAGGCGGGCGGTCAATTCCTTGAGCGCCGCGACCAGACCATTCGATTGGACCTCGACGGAGACCATTCCCTTGGAAAGGGCGCGAACCTTGCCGCGGATTCGGTCTAAGGCGGTAACAATCTCCGCGGCTAATGCGCTTTCGGGAATCTGCCGCTCGACTACGATCTCCTGAAGGGTTTCCGCCTTCATCGCCAGACCGGTCAGTTCCTGGCCGATGTCGTCATGCAAGTCTTGCCCGATGCGCCTTTGTTCTTCTTCGGCGATCGACAGCAACGCCCGCTGTAACGACTCCGTCTCGAGAGTCCCGCTAGCGATCCGATCCTCAAGCTTGACATTGCGGGTCTTCAACAGCTCTTCGGCTTGCTTTCGTTCCGTCACATCAATGAATGTAACGACCGCGCCCTCGATATGGTTGTCGGCCGTTCGATAAGGCAGGATACGCCGCATGGTAATGCCGGCCGTCGTGGGATCGGACCCCCCGCTCGATGGAAGTCGACTTCTCAAGAAAGGCGCGACAATCTTTGATGAGGTTGTCATTGGAAAAACGCCGGATGACATCGTCGATCGGCCGCCCCACATCGGTGGCCAGAAGGTGGAACAACTTTGTGGCCGATGGAGTGTACCGGCGAATGCGCAAGTCCATGGTCAGGAAAATCGTCGGGATGTCGGTGCTGTCCAGCAGATTGGTGATGTCGTTGTTGGTCGAGTTCAGCTCCGCCACCTTCAGGTTGAGCTGATTATTGACCGTGTTCAGCTCTTCATTCGTCGACTGGAGCTCTTCCTTGGAGGTTTCCAGCTCCTCATTGACGGACTGCATTTCCTCGTTCATCGACATCATTTCTTCATTGGATGCCTTCATTTCTTCATTGGAGCTCTCCAGCTCCTCGATCATCCCTTGAAGGTCCTCGCGAGTCGCCTTGAGCTCGTTTTCCAGTTGGCTCAACAGCGACGGATTCCTGGGTGGACTCGACAGGCAGGGGGGCGGTCGTGAGCGTAACCGGTCTGTCCTCGAACACGACCAGCAGCAGCTCGTCGGCTTCCTTGGGCTCCTGGAAGGGCTTTACGGTGACCTGACAGGGCACGTAAGCGTCGTTCCGTTTCACTCGGAGGTTGGCGGCGATTGCGGCGACGGCCAGTGCGGGTCGCCTCGGCCACCAGCGATCGGAGCTTGGCCCGCAAGCCCGGGCGAGCCAGAGCGAGCAAGTCTTGGGTCGGCTCGCCGCTGGGAAATTCCAGGTAATCGACGGTCGGGCCTTGGAAACAAAGGACCTCGAACTTGCGGCCGATCAGCACCGAGGCCGGCGCATAGTCGGCCAGTAACCGCTTTTGCATCACCTCTTCCAGACTCGGAGCGATCCGGGGCGACGCGTCGAGCGCCTTGTCCCACGATCGCCCTTCATAGATGTTGTGGATCGGGATTTCGACCAGACTGCGTCGAGTTGGGCCGGTCCTGCGGTAAATGCGCCACCGTGCCGAGATCGGCACGAACAGATCCGCTTGGCGGCCCACCGTCTCCGATGGCCCGAGGATCAAGAAACCACCTGCATTCAGCGAGAAGTGGAAGAGCGATACGATCTTCTTCTGGATTTCGGGCTCGAGATAAATCAACAGGTTGCGGCAACTGATCAGGTCCAGCTTGGAGAACGGAGCGTCGGCGATCAGGTTTTGGGGGGCAAAAACGACTGCTTCACGTAGCCGTTTGTTGACCTGGTAGCTGTGATCGTCCGACTTGTTGAAAAACCGTCGCAAACGCTCGGGCGACAGGTCGCCGGCGATCGTGTTCGGGGTAGACGCCCGTACGCGCAAATCGCAGCGCATCCTCGTCGAGGTCGCTGGCGAAAATCTGGAGGTTTGGCGTGATCTTGGTCTCGGTGAATCGTTCGATGAGCAGCATGGCGATCGAATAGGCCTCCTCGCCCGTGGCGCAGCCCGGGATCCAGACGCGTATCGGGGCATCGCCACCATTGCGGTCGACCAGCTCGGGGATGATGCGCTGCTCGAGGATCTGGAAGGCTTCCGGATCGCGGAAGAAGTTGGTCACGCCGATCAGCAGGTCCTTGGAGAGTGCGAGCACCTCATCAGCGTTTTCGCGGAGCAGCTCCAGATAATTGCCGAGGCGTTCGATCTGCCAGAGTCCCATGCGGCGCTGGATACGGCGCATCAGCATGTTCTTGCGATAACAGCGAAAGTCGTATCGCGTGCGAATGCGTAACAGGACTAGAATCCGGTTCAACAGTTCCGGAGAGATCACGGCGACTCGCGCTTCGTCAGGGTCGTCTGCTCAAGTAGGGTTGTTTTACGTACTTGATCAAGGCTTCCGGCATCTTTTCGGGTGTTAGGACATAGTCGACAAGACCGGTTGCGATGGCGCTTGAGGGCATCTGGTCGAAATCGGCCGATTCCGGCTCGCTGGACCATGGCCATGCCACCGGCCAGCTTGATTTCCTTCAGACCGAGCGCCCGTGGTTTCCGGTGCCGGAGAGCACGATGCCGATCGCGCGATCCCCCTCGTCCTCAGCCAGGGACCGGAAGAAGAAATCCAAAGACATCTGCCGGCCCCGTGGTTCCGGGATGGCTGTCAAGAGCAGCCGGCCGTCGTGAATGGCCAGGAACTTGTTCGGCGGAATGACATAGATGTGGTTCACCTGGACCAACTGCCCTTCAGACGCCTCGCTCACCGGCATTTGCGTTTGCCTGGACAAGAGCTCCACCATCAAACTCTCATGATTTGGGTCCAGATGAGGAATTAAGATGAACGCGATGCCGCTATCGGCGGGCATCGCCTTAAAGAACTTGATGAACGCGTCGAGTCCTCCAGCCGAAGCCCCGATCCCCACCACTGGAAAACCCGGCCGAGCCGGGTCCGCTACGCTCTCGGTGTGTTCGGCGCGAGTGGGCGGGCCGAGAACTTGCGTCTTCCGAGCCAGGTTTGGGCTCGTCTTCTTTTTCTTTTCACCCGAGTTCCCGGCGTTTTTGCGTTCTCTTCCAGCCATGCCATCTCCTCTCAAGTTTGACATGCAGGATAAGATGCTCACAATGCGTCCACAAGTGTCCGCCTCTGTGGGCGGCTTGAGTGTCGCATGCTGATATCCGCTCGGGCTGCGACTGTAGCTGCATAATCGACGTGGATCACTGCAAGTGCAACCAAGCGTGCCAAGACGACGAAATCTCGTCGTTTCCGGGCTAAAGCACACGCTGCGCGTTTATTCCGATTTCGTTGCGCCTTCTTCCCGCGGGTCGCAATGGGCGGAAACGAAGCGCATCTTTCTCCCTCTTGGCGCAATAGAAGACCGGATTGGACCCTGGCTAATGACACCCCGATCAAGACCAACTCGTCACCAGCCCAAGACGATTGAGCAGCCCGAACCTCTGTAGTCACAGCCGGCGTGCCGGCTTCCCAACGCGATTTCCGGTCTTGCGAGATCCGCTCAAGTTGGGTACAAGGTCCGCGCTAGTCACGTCTATGGAACAGCGACGCATGGGCCGGGACGGAGCCGAGGCCAGGGATGGCGGCGGTGACGTCCAATCAGCGATTTCGCCTGTGCGATCTGATCGCTGGGTTTGAGCTTCGAGGGCGCCGACGGTGCGTCCCACGACGCCGCTGGGAATGGATGACCGACGCGACACGACGCGTCCGATCCACGTCCGATCTGATGGCCCGCTTTGCCTTCTTGCACGGGGTCACGGGACGGTCGATCGGATCGGATCGGATCGGACAGGGCGGTCGTCGGTGTGTTGTCGGCTCCGTCGATCGCGCGGCGGAGCGGTGAATGTCGTGTCGTCAGGGCGGCTCACGAACAGTTCGATTCAGGAACGATGGCTCATGAAATGGATCGAACGCGCGATCCGGCCGGCGCCAGCGACGGCTCCGCGGGATCAAATGATGTTGCCGGCGAGTGAGCCGGGCACGACGGTCCAAGGCGCGGCTGCGCCGGCGGCCAGTTGGCTCGAGCCTGTCGCCTCGCCGGCCGCGCGGCCACTGGTTGATTCGCCCTCGCGCTTGCGCTCGCAACCAGCGAACCCGGGTTCCCGGCTCGCGCCGATCGTCCTGGTCTGCGCCTCGTTCCTGTTCGGACTGGCGATCAGTCCCACCTCGGCCCGGGCGCAAGTGGACCGATTCCCGGAGGGGACGATCTCCAAAATCGAGTTCGAGGGGAACGCAACCATTCCTCCTGAAAAGATCAAGCCCAAGCTCTTGAGCCGGGTCGGCCAGCCTCTCGATCAAGATAAGGTCGAAGCCGACCTCAAGAGCTTGCTGGGGACCAAATGGTTTTCCGACGTGCGACCCTTTTACGATGAAACACCTCCCAAGAGCGGGAAGTACACCTTGACCTTCCGCGTCCGGGAGATGCCCTTGCTCACCAGGGTTGAATTCAAGGGTCGGAAAGCCATTCGGCAGAAGGAGATCGAGGACACCACCGGGCTGAAGGCCGGTAACCGCGCTGATCCCACGCGGACACGGCTGGCGGTCGGTCAGATCCAGCGGCTTTATTCGGAGAAAGGGTACGACCTGGCCTCGGTTACGCTGCTCGAGGGGGGCAACGCCGGTGACACTCATGTCGTGATCGAGATCTTCGAGGGGCCTAAGGTCAAGATCGGCAGCATCAACTTCGTGGGGAACACATTCGCGACCGATGCGCGGTTGAGGACGATGATCGGCACCCGAAAGCCCATCCTCGGGCTCTTTGGCAAGTATCATCGCGACATGCTCGACGAAGATCGCCAGAAACTCATTGAATACTACCAGAAGCAGGGCTTCTTCGAGGTGAAAGTGACTCCGGTGACGCGGCCGGACAATGCGGGCAAGGTCGACCTGACGTTCGTGATCGCCGAGGGAACCCAATATCGGGTTCGCAACCTAATCATCGAGGGAAACTCCAAGATCAAGACGGAAGTGCTTCGCGAGGGAATGGTGCTGCACTCGAACAAGCCGTTCCTGGACTCGGCACGCGACGCCGACCGAAACCGGCTGCTCGCCAAGTACTACGAGATCGGGTGCATCGAGGCCGATGTCGTGATCGAACCCAAATTCACCGAGCAGCACGGCATCGTCGACTTGGTGTACAAGATCGAGGAAAAGGAGCCGTATCTGCTCGGTGAGCTGAGAATCGTGGGCAACGCGCGGACCAAGGACAAGGTGATCCGGCGCGAAGCGGTCCAAGCGGGTCTGTTGCCCGGGGAGATCCTGGACAAGAATCGGATCGACATGTACCGGCGGCGGCTGAACTCGCTGCAATACTTCGGCAACGACCCGACTCAGGGCAAACAGATTAAGATTGAAATCGTGAATAAGCGGCCCAAGGACAAACCTTACGGCGACATAATGAATGATTGGCTGGGCGACGTGCAGCAGGCGCGGATGCAAGACCCAGGCTCGGGTTTGGATCTGACGCCCGCGCCGGCGCAACCGGCGCTGCCGCCGGGAACGACCGCGGAGCCAAGCCCATTCGGCCCGAACAATGCGTTCAGCCCACCGGCGGACACGTTGCCGCCGGTAGAGGTTCCGTCGGCCGGTCCTTCGCCCTTTCTGCCGCCCGGGGCGCCGGGCCGCGGACCGGCCGTCGGCAATGCCCCGGCGGCGCCGGTCGGTGCCGGCGAGCCCCCCGGGTCGTTCCCCAGTATTCCCGGCATGAACATGACCGACGTCAGCCCCGACCGCAATGACCCGTTTCCCAACCGCTCGTTCGCCGACATCGTCACCTCGGTCGAAGAAGCACCGACCGGCCGGTTCATGATCGGCGTCGGCGCCAATAGCTTCCAGGGACTCACGGGAACGATCTCGATTTATGAGAAAAACTTCAACATTTTCAACTTTCCTCGCTCATTCAGCGACATCACAAATGGCCAGGCGTTCCGGGGGGGAGGCCAGGAGTTTCGGGTCAACCTGATGGCCGGCAACCTGATCAACATGATGTCGATCAGTTTGCGCGAGCCGTACCTTTTCGACCTACCGATCGGGGCTGGCGCCACCGGTTATCTCTCATCGCGTATTTATCCCAACTGGGACGAACGCCGCGGCGGCGGCCGGTTCTCGCTGGGGCGGCAGGTTGGCACGAGCATGTACGCCGATATGGCCGTGCGCGCCGAGGAGGTCGACTTCTTTGGGTATCGATCGCCGGCCCCCGCCAATTACCTGGCCGCCAGCGGATTTACTTCGTTGTTCTCGATCCGGCCGAGTCTCCGGTTTGACAATCGCAACAACCCATTGATGGCCACCAAGGGCCAGTATGCGGAAATCTCGGCCGAGCAAGGATTCGGCAGCTTCACCTGGACGAAGTTCGACGCCGAGGGCCGGATGTATATCCCCACGTTCAGTCGCCCGGACGGATCCGGCAAGCAGTTCTTCACGTTGCGCGGCAAGTTCGGGATCGCCACCGAGTCGACCCCGGTCTACGAGCGTTACTTCGCGGGCAACTTCGGCAGCCTCCGCGGGTTCCAGTACCGCACGATCAGTCCACACGTCTTCGACGTCCCCACCGGCGGTGTCATGATCGCCGTGGGTTCGGTCGAGTACCAGTTTCCCTGGAACGCTCGTGACACTTTCAATCAGATCTTCTTCACCGACTTCGGCACGGTCACGGGCAACTACGAGCTCAGTGCACCGCGGGTGTCGGTGGGAACTGGCTTGAAAGTCGTGATCCCCGCGTTCGGCCCCATGCCGTTTGAATTCGACCTGGCGTTCCCGGTCCTCAAGCAGATCGGCGACAGAGTGCAGTTCTTTAACTTCACCGTCGGCGGGTTCTACTGAGCCTTGGTATGCGACACGGGTCTCCGGGCACTCGACAGGTCGGCCCCGGAGTGCCTGGTGCCCAGTCGCGCGTTGCCAGCAGGCATCGATCTCGCTTAGCTTAGAGTGTGATCGCAGAGAGCAGAAGCGAGGCCAAGGCGCCGGCCGCCGCGGTGGTGAGCGGGCTCTGAACCGAACAACGACGGAAGACGTAATGATTCGCTACTTCCTGGTCCTGGCGGTCACAGGGATGTCGCTGCTCACGGCCGATTTCGTACTCGGGTTTTTCGCCGCCGGCGAGCGCGGGCCGGGCGGAGTGCGCGGGCTCCACGTGTTGTTCTCGATCGCGACTGTTGTGGCACTGCTCGGCATTCACTCGATCGTCTACACTTACTTCGTGGCGACGGGGAAGTGGGCCAAGGAAGTCGTGACGTTTACCAGTTGCCCGAGTGGTTCAACACCCAAGCGAAGAAAAACAAGCGGCGGGCCTTCCGGTTCGTGTTCTGGAGCATGACGACGATCGCCGTGGCCGCCTGGCTGGGAGGGGCCGCCGATACCATCGGCACGAGTTACACGATCTGGCACCTTGGTTCGGCGGCCTTGGCCCTGGCATTTAACCTGGGTGCCTTCGTGGTGGAGTACGCCGTGATCGTCGTTCAGGTCCGGCTACTGACCGAATTGAAGGACCGGGCCGATCGCCTGCGCGAGGCGCGGTACGGACTTGATCCAAAAGGAGTTAGAAGTGAGGAGTTAGAAGTTACGAATCGAAAAATACTAAACAATTTAATTACCTATTATTGTAATTATTTTACCTAGACTCCTATTCCTCCTCTTGCACCTGGGAGGATACTCGCCGCCGATGAAGCCGCTTACGGTGATCGTGTTGATCGTGCTCGTAGACTTGCTCGGCTTCTCGGTGGTCATGCCGCTTCTGGGGCCATTTGCCAAGGAGTATGGGTTTCGCGGGTGGCAAATCGGGCTGTTGTTCTCGGCGTATCCAGTTTGCCAGTTGGTGGCCGGTCCGATTCTGGGCCGTCTGAGCGATCGCTACGGCCGCCGTCCGCTCTTGATTTTCAGTCAGGCGGGGACAGCGCTTTCCTTTCTGATCCTGGGATTGTCGCGCAATTTCTCACGTAATGTTGCTGGCGCGGATGCTCGACGGGGCGTCGGGAGGCAACATCCTGGTCGCGCAGGCTTATGTGGCCGACGTGACGAAACCGGAGCACCGTGCGCGGAGCATGGGACTGATCGGCATGGCGTTTGGATTGGGCTTTGTGGCCGGACCGCTGTTGGCGGGCTTGCTCCTGAGCTTGCCGATCGCCGCCGACTGGCGGCTGCGATTGCCGTTCCTGGTCGCCGCGGGCTTCTCGACCATCGCCTGGGTACTGGTTTTGACCCGTCTGCCGGAGTCGCGACCCGCGGGGATTAAGCCGCACGAGGCGGCTCGGGTCGTGAGCTGGCGGGGAATCGCGGACACGATCGCGATCCCCGGGGTTGGCCGGCTCGTCTTGATCGGCTTCCTGGCGGTGCTCGCATTCGCGGCGTACGAGGGGACGATCGCGCTTTACCTTCTTCGTCGCTTTCAGTGGCGACCGCGGACGGCCGCGTTCGCATTTGCCGGGCTGGGGCTCGTCAGCGCGGTCGTGCAAGGGGGGTTGATCCGCCGGCTGGTCCCCAAGTTCGGCGAGGCCCGGCTGATTGTTGCCGGGCTGGCGTCTGGCCTCGTGCGCATTCGCCGGCTTGGCAATCGTGTCGAAGGCTCCCGAGTTGGCCCTCACCTTGCTGGTGCTCGGCGTCGGTCAGGGCCTGCTCAGTCCGTCGGTGTCGGGTTTGATCTCGCGAATCACCCCAATGAGCGAACAAGGAGCGGTCTTTGGCACCGTTTCCTCGACACAAACCCTCGCCAGGATGATCAGCTATTCGGTCTCGAATATTCTCCTGGATCAAGTCTCGACCGGCGCGCCGTTCTGGGCCGCGTTCGGCGTCGACCTCATCGCCCTGACGTTGGCTGTCCCCTTGGTTGCGCGTGCCGGCGATCGAGAGCCTCAGCCGGCCGGAGTCACCGAACTACCCTCCTGACGCGTTGTGCTCGGGTGAGACGGCCAGGTCCCGATCGAGATATCCACCCAGGCTGCTAGGATCGGTGTAATTGTACCGGCTCATCACCTTGACGACTTCGTCGCGGTGAGCGTTCAAGATCTGGACGGCCTCGACCAGGGCCTGAGAATGCTCTCCAAGCAACTGTTCGGCCAGATCTTTTCGGAACCGGAGATTCCCGGGATTGGGGTCGTCCGTCATCCAGATCTGATCCATCAGGCGTTGCGCATGCGGATTCTTGCCGGGGGGGCGACCCGCGGCGATCCATTTCGCGGCCGCGAGCAGACTTTCGGGATCGGAGCGCGACCAGTCGAGGACGGTCTGATTGAGCGTGAGTTTTTTGGGCTTGTTGAGTCCGTCGCCCCAGAAACGTGCGAGCCAGGGGGTATGAACCTGGACCCAGGCCGGCGCCGCGGGCGGGTCGTCCGGGCTCCGGTCGGCGGCATCGAGCAGGAGCTGCAAGGCCCAGGCGCGCGCGAGCGCGTCGGGATTGGCCACGGTTACGACCCGCGCCCGTCGACCTGCGGCGGCTCGCTGGCGTACCAGGGGCGCATTGCAAACAGGAGCCGCGTCAAAGCCGTGGATTTGGAATCGTGCGCCAGCAGCCAAACGTAGGGGAAGTTGAATTTATTGCTCTGGTCTCTGATCAGATGGATATCCCCACGCAGAGCCCCCAGGGTCTGGAGCTCCTGGAAAACGATGACGGAGTCTTTGGTCTTGGGGTTGAGGAAGTCGACCTCGGCATGGCGAGGGAACTTACGGTTCAGATCGGCGATGACCTTGTCGGTGAACGCATCGTACCAGTAGGTCAGCTCGAAACCGCGTTCCCAGGCCCCGCGCGGACCGCCGATCAGCTCGTTGTAGTAAGACAGCTCATAGGGATGAATCCGCACCAAGGCGACCGCCGCTGAGCCGAGCACCACGCCCGTAACGGCGAGGCGCGTCCAGCTCGCTGGCAAACGAACCCGCCTCGCCAGGGTATCGGCCAGCCAGATCGCGCCCCAGCCGGAAAACGCCGCCAGGAAGAAGAACGTGGGCAAGAAAGAGCCGCACCCCGTCGTGCGCCGGCGTCGGCAGCATCCGGATCAGGGCAACGTCAGGAAATGGATCAGGAAGTAGAACGGCAGCCGGTCGCGGCGGAATCTGTCCGATCGCCCAGAACAGGCCGATCACGCCAGCGAAGAGAATGGCGGCCGGAACCGTGATCGCCGATCAGGACCCACGCATTGTGCCAGGGCAGGCTGTATTCATAAACCTGCCCGAAATAGATGATCTGGATCGTGGGGAGCGTGTGTTGCCGATCGAAGCTGAGCGTGTAATAGTGCGCCAACCGAGGAAGCGTATCACGCCACCAGGCGGGGTTGCCCAGCCAGCCGACAACGGGAGCGAACGCGAGGATGGCGGTCCACGTTTCCAGTGCCGGCCGCTCAACGCCCCAGACGCGATGCTTGGGCAATCGCCAGCCGAGCCAGACGCCTGATCAACCAGACGACCAGCGGAACTGCCAGGATCGCGCCCGGCCAGTCGCTCGTCGCGCGATGGTTGAAAAGATCGGCTTGTCTCGGCGGAAGGAGCCGCCGTTGCAACATCTGGATCTGCTGGAACGCCAGAGCCAGCGGAACCAGCATCGCGCCCGAGGTGAGCACACCATCGATCCAGTCGGATCGTCCGCCCTTGCGCCCGAAGGTTTGGGGCAGATAGCCAACGATCAGCCAGAACAAGAGCGGGAGCAAAACGACGACCGCTCCCATTTTCTCGACAAACGCCAGGCCGAGCAGAATGCCGACGGCAACCCGCCATCGTCGCGCATCCGGCTCATGCAGCCCCTTCCAGAACGCCAGGGCCGTCGCCGCCCAGAGCAAGAGACCCGGCGTGTCCGTATCCATCAAGTGGGCCTGGCCGTAGAGACGGGGCATCAGTAAGAGCGAGCCGGCCATCACCAGACCCACCCACCCCCCATAGCGGCGGGCCAAGAAATGAAAGCCGATCGTGATCGTGAGTGCGAACTCGATCACCGTTGCCATCCGCCGCGCCGGGATGTCCTTCATCCAATGACCAAAGACAGCGTGAGCCGCCAGGTTCAACTGGCCCGCCAGCGGATTGTGAAAATTGATGCCGAATCGCCCATAGGGCCAGTAATAAAGCAAGGCCTGCGGATCCAGCAGGGGCTGGACTTCGCTCCAGGAACGGGCATGTCCCAGTTGCTCCCACCACTGGACCGAGATCACCTGGCTGTAGCGATAGGCCGGCTCGTCCCACGTCAGACCAAGATCGCCCACCGTTGGAACCGAGGCGGTCAGGGCCACCGCCAAGACGACCAGCGTGCCCAGTCGCAGCCCCCAATTCGAGCGGACGCGGACCGGCTCGCTCGATTTCCGCTCGTCAACGCGGTCTGGTGCGTGCCCGGAGTCTCGCCATGTTGCGGGCTGGACTTCTCCGGCCAGTACGGCCTCAGCTTTGGACATGCTCGTGGATCCCGGTCCTGGCGGGAGTGCCGCGTTTCCTACGCTGAATGATCAACGGCCCGACACAAGGCGAGAACCGGGATCCGGACACGAGCGCCTCGGACAATTCCTGTAGGAGCCGGCTCGGTCGGCGAACACGCTAGCCGCGTGTCGGGACATTGTGAATTATCGGGCTGGGTCGCTCTTCCAGGCAAGCCTACTGCCTACTGGCTAATTGCCGCCGGATTATTTACCCTACCTTCCAGGGAATCCCGTGATTCCCCAATTACAACCTTCGCGTCGATCGGATGCTGGGATGTTCCGGCTCCGTCGCCGCGAATATTGAGGAGATGCATCGATGGTACGAAATCTGACGACGTTGATTCCTGAGTGGAGTTCTGGGATCGATCGTCATGGCGGGAAACGCCGAAGCCTGTCGTCAAGCGGTGTTCGTGTCCGAAGCCCGCGCCTTGCACAGTCGCGTGCGTTCAGCCTACCCCTTGCGTAACACCTGTGGCGACCACGTATTGTGCGCCGAAGGTCAAGTATTGTGCGCCCGAAGGTCAAGCACTGCAACTTCACCCTGCCGAAGCTCTTTTGCCACAAGAAAGTCGTGACCTGCGCCACGCCCGTTTGCTACGCCGCGGCCAGCACCGGTCACCTATACGTATCCGTCGGCTCAGCACTGAGCCTTCCACTGCGATTGTGGTCATTCGTCGATAAACGCATACGCATAGCGTTCGTGGCCGTCATATGCCTTGGACAGCAGTAGAAAAGTCCGGTCGGGCGGAGAGGGTATTACTGTCTCGTCCGATCGGAGCTTTTTTCACTTCGACGGGCCGCGCTGCGCGGTCGAATGAATAGAAATCGTCAAAACGATAGATCCAGATCAACGGAACGCCCAGTTTAGTCACCGTATACGCGGGTTCGAACCTGGGCCACCAGCGCGCCGGTCGACCTCTTCGAATGCCCCTGGGCGGTTCTGAATCACCATCCAGATCGGTTGTCCGGGATCGACCCCGGCCAACTGGCGGGGCAGCTCGCCTGTACGCCGCAGATAAAGCCAGGACGTGGGAAACGTCATGAAGCCGAATGTCCGCCCCGGAGGGCGTATTTACGGCCAGCCAACGTCGCGCATCGGAGTCGAGTGCGTCCCAATAGTAGGTTGGCTCCATGCCCAACGCCGTCGCACCGGGCAGCCCACCCACGATCGGGCTGAAGTAGGAAAGCGGCACGGGCATCATCACCACGATGCTCGACGATTCCTTCGATCAAGGCGGCGAAGATTGCCAACTTCGCCCATTTGCCCCAATGGTCCAGCAAGAACCGGGCGCCCAGCCCCCCCAGTAATGCCAGGAGCCCAAAGGCAGGGAGGAAGAGTCGAACACCGTCATGTCCGGGCGTGTGTGGCATCGCCCGCAGCACCACCAAGAACGTCCAGTTTCCCGCGATCAGAAGTCCGATCGGTTCGCTTCGCCAGTTTCTCAAGGTCGCCCAGAATCCCACGCTCGCCATCAGCAAGAACCCGACTGGAGTCACCAGGACCGTCCAGACCAGCGTGTTGTACCAGGGGAGCGACTGATTGGGCGTATCGTAGACTTGTGTTCGAGAAACTGAATTCGGGATGCGATCTGGTTTCCCTCGCGTCAGATTCGATTGCAAAAAATCGAACGAGCCCAGTCGACCGGTTCGGTCCACCATGGGGGCATCAAGGCGTACAGAGCGGCGAATGCAACCAACAAGCCGAAGAACAAGGTTTTGAAGCCTTGCCGGCTCCGATAAAGTCCGGCCCAAACCAGGAACGGCAAGGGCAAGAACCAGCCGGTCAGCTTGGTCGCGAGGCGCAGCCGGCAATCAGACCGAAGGCCAACGTCCAGCCCCAGCGGATCGGATCGGGCTTCGGGCTCGGTTCGTGGAGCGACGGCCCGCGTGAAGACCACGATCGCCAGGACCCAGAGCGAGGTCAAAACGGCGTCGTAAGCGGCGTAATGTCCGTGCCCGAACAGGTTGGGCTGAAGGATCCAGCTTCCGACCGCCAGCAGCGCGCCGCCCAGCGTCCCCAGCGGGTCGGCGACGAACTGGTAGATCACGCCCGCCGTCAGGCTGAAAAGCAGGATCGGTCCATAACCGCGCTCGCGGCAAATCCCGCCACGAGGGAGCCAGCACATCACCGGCCAGGCCAAGCAGAGCATAAAACGGCGGATGGCCGTGCGGCTCTTCGCGGGCAAACGGCCAGAACCACGCCAGAACTTGGCGATCGAACAGCAGCTTGGTTCGTGAATCGATCTGGTCGGGCGAGTGGAGGCGGATGCCGTCGCGTCTTGCTGCACAAGGTCTACTTCCGCTTCGGCGGCTGCCAAGTGCCGCGAACGCGACCGGATCGCCCAGATGCCTGAAACCAAAGCCGGAGCCGCGCTTCCCGGCCGAGGGTGTATCCCTCGTCCCAGACGATCGCCATGCGCGGTTCCGTCGCCAGCATCAGGATCAGGGTCGCGATGCTGACGGCGAGACCGACCAGAAGTGCTTTGATCTGACGCCTTGGACATGCCGTGGATCGCTTACGCCCCGTTCAGATCTCGGCGGTCGCCAGGTTCGGACTGCTGACGGCAAGTCGCCGACTCGGGCTCGAACGAGCGAATCAAGGCGGTTTCCGTGCAGATCGGAAACGCGGGGCAACGCACGCATTCGTTCCAGATCCTCTGAGGTAGCTCGGACTTATCGATCTGATCGATATCCGCAGCGCTCGAAGAAGCCAACGGCGTTCGTGAGCGTGAACACTGACTTGACTTCGAGCTCACGGGCCGATTCCCAGCACCCTCCATCAGCCGGCGTCCGACTCCCAGCCCCTGGACATGCTCGGCGACCGCCATGCAGCGAATTTCCGCCAGGTTTTCCCAGAACACGTGGAGGCGCCACACAGCCGACGACCCGGTTCTCGGTGTCGACGGCGACCAGGAACTCGCGGATCGATTCGTAGAGCTCGGCCATCGAGCGGCGAATCATCAACTTTCGGTCGGCGAATACGCAAATTAGCTCGTAAATGCCGGGAACATCGCCAACGCGCGCGGAACGAATGGTCAATCGAGGAACCTCCAAGGCCAGTCATGGCTGCCAGGTGTTCAAGGAGAGGAGAGGCAAGTTGCCGCAAGGCCCAGTCAAACCGGGTCTTCCGCTTGATTCTAAGCGATCCACTCATTGTATTGTCGGAGCGACTGAGAATCAAGGACCGGAACCCGGACCAGACCATCGCCGAGCGGATCATCGCCTGGCCGAGGATGTGGACCCGATCGGGGTATCGAGACGGGCCGTGACAGCCGGCGATCCTTCAGAAGTCGTCCGGGCCGTGGGCCGGCGAAGAGGGAGGACTCGGTTCTCGTAGAAGGAGACCATGTGCCGGTAATCCGGCCCGTGTCTGACTTTGACGAGTCCGATCGTTCGATCGATCTCATCGGTGGCTTGCTCGAATGTCCAGCCGCAATACTTAGTCCGATAGGCGATTTGAACCATCGACGTTCGATTCAATCCATGATGGCAGTGGAAGAAAATCGGCTGATTGGCCGGGTCAGCCAGCACGGCGGCGGCCTGATCGAGCAAGTCGGAGATCGCGTCTTCGGCGGCGCGATCGTTGGTGCCGCGGTGATCGACGATCGGGATATGAATCCAATTCACCCCGAGCTCGCCGGCCATCTTCTTCTCCTGGACGGCCAGGTAGTGGTCGGGAGGGTGAGCCAGGGCAAGGATGGTCTTGATCTTATGGTCGCGAACGACCTGGCGCAGCGGCCAGGGTTTCTGCCAAGCGCCTCGAAAGATCCGGCCCGGCTCCACGGTCATGAACTGGCTGGGGAAAACGTAATCGTTACCGTGCCGCCAGAGTTGTTCCGCGCCGATTCCCACCGCGCCGATCACGAGCGCTCGGCGTATCCACGCACGTCGGTTGGTCATCGCGCACTGCCCCCTCACTCTATAGTGATCGCGTCGATCCTCGATCGGGCCTTGTCGCTGGCGATCGCACACGTCACAGAACTTTACCGACTGAAGGCGCGGGATCGTAGCAGGACAACCAAGTTGACGACAAGGCCGATCGCAACTCGGCTTCCCCTCAACAATTCGATTGATCCTATAAGTTCGTCGCGAGGCGGTTCGCCGCGTGAATCATTTTTGAGGCGCTCGCCAGTTGGTCCACCAAGATGGGGCCCTGGCGGCCTTTAGTGCCGGCGCAAACCGGTATCCCTTACCGAGATGCGCGCACCAACGGGCAAGTCATTGTCCAAGTTGTGGTTATGACGTTTCGGCTCGCGAGTTGAGGGAAATCGGCCAGGATGGCGAGGTACGCTGCGACGGATCGCGGGCTGGCACACGCTGTCGTGGGATGTTAGGGAGCGTATCATCGATATGTCAAAAGGCGTACGGAATGGGCGCGAAATCACCTCGGAGGTGTGAGTAGCAATTCCCGAAATCAGGCTTGAAAATGCTCGTCACAATCGCCACGTTGACCTTTCGACTTGACCATGACCCCACTGGCATCTCGAAGGTCAGACCACGCGGGTTGCCGCTTCGTGTGAGTGCTTGGCCGGTCCAATCACAATCTCAACGTCACGGCCCAAAGCGTTCAAGAACCGAAACAGCCGGTCCGTCGAGAACCCATCGAGCTTGCCCCGCAGGAGTGCCGACACCTTCGGTTGGTCGATTCCCAGGAGCTTCGCCGCCCGGGCTTGCGTGAGCTTCCGCTCGGCGATGATATCGGCGATACGTTGTACGAGTTCGGCTTTGGCGAGCAGCTCTTCAGGGTACTCGAGCCCGAGGTCGGCGAACACGTTCCCGCTCGAGCGGCTCAATGGGCACCGGTTTGTCGCCTTTCTTCTACTGCTCTTCTTTCCTCATAGTGTTTTTCTGCTCCCTTTAACCGCTGGCGGATGACGTTCATCTCGGCCACCGGCATTTTGATGCCTTACCTCGATTTCTTCTGAAAGGCATGGAGCACGTAGACTGCCCCAGCAAACTTCACCGTATAGACGGCCCGATACTTGTTCCCGTCGTGGTCCTCGACCACTTCGAGCAGTCACGCCCCACCGAAGCCCTTCAAGACCTTCGCGTCCCGGTGCTTGCGGCCGAGCTGCGCCGGCCAGAGGGCAAAGCCCATCGACTGGCAAACTTCGTCCGGGAACTCTCGCAAGTCATCCCGGCTTGAGCCCATCCAGAAGAGCGGCTTTGATTCCTCCGGTCTCGCCTGTGCTCATGATATGCCAATTCTGGCATACTCAGGCCCGGTTCGCAAGCGGGTTTCTTCTGGGGTGGCTCACCGCAAGCCTGGGCTGATGAAAACCAGGCATAATTCTGACATCCTCGGGTTACGCGTACTGGCGGATCTGTTGTGCTCTCGGTCAGGAGTTACTGCGCACACGAGCATAAGGAACGCAGGAAAGGCAGGAAAACAGGAATCGCCCAGAGACGAAATGGCCCGGTTCAATCCACACCAAGATCTTCGTTAACTTCGTTTGCTTCTGTTCCAAGATTCTGTCTGCACCATGCGCCGACGATTCTCCTTGCTGCAAATGCGTTTTGAACAGAAGGAAACGAAGGTAACGAAGTGCGTGCTAGGAGACTAATGTGCCGGCGGAACAAGGCACGGAAAATCTGAGTTTCGTTTACGATCATCGCGGGCCTCGCCCGGTGAACGCGATCATTGAGAACGGCCGCAATGTTACGGAAGTTATGGGTTTTCTGGTCTCCTGCTTCTCCTGCGTTCCTCATGTGACCGCAAATGAGAGGCAGTTTACGCAACAAATCCGCTCGGAAGCGTTAAGTGGCTGCACGGTCGAGTTTTCATCGGGCCACCCCAAGCCTTTCTCCAGTTTTAGGTATTCCAAGATGCTCCAGCCAAGTTGACGACACGTCGCCGCAACACTGCCCACCAGCTCGACGAACGGCTGCCCCATTCGCTCGCCCTCTCGCCGCTCGACGACCGCCCCATGAGACTGTAGCCGGAGTTGCGCCGGGTCATTGATCGACAAAATCCGCCAACCTCAAGTCCCCAAGATCGGAGAAAACGTTAGAATTGGCCAACCATCGATCCGGACACGGCCGCGGTCCACCAGGTTGAGACCCGAGGTGGCGTCTTGGACGGTCCGATGCGATGAGACGTCGATCGCGTAGAATGAGTCGGGTTGATCCTAGCCCTGGCCACCGGACGCGAAGGAGCGCTCATGACACCGAGTCCACTGAGTTGGGTGAGTTCGTTTATGATGGAGCGTGCAGCGAGTTCAGCTCGGGTCCATGAACGGCCAGATTCTGCGGAGCCAATCTTGTCCATACGCGGCGAGCGTACCAGCGGTCCGATTTCTCGAACCATCGGGTTGTACCAAATGGTGCTCAGGCGCACGCTTGAACACTTTTTCCCCGATGCGCAGCTTGAAATCATGGGCGATCGGAGCATTATCGATTGGGACGGCTCCTCGGATGAGACGTACTACCGGGTGCACGACGACCCGAACGGGGTGGGAGTCGAGATTGAATGGCTGGGAAGCCGGCTGGTGTTCTTGCCGGGCAACCCGGCGCCGCTCCTGTCGACGGAGCGTCACCTCGTCTCGGTGATCGTGGCGGCGATCGACCTCCGATTTCGGGGACTCTTCAATCAAGATCTGTCTCATCGACTCGATCGTTTCCAGTACCAGACAGAAGACCTGATCGTCGCGGACTATCTCGATGCGGTCAGTCCGTACCGGATTCCGGCGGCCCTGGAGGCGCTTCGGGTGGCGGCTCTGTCGACGTATGAGAACCGCCGAGTCTCGACCGGCGCGCTCTTGCTGGGTACCGAGGACGATCCGGCCGCTCCGGCCTACAAGAACGTTGAAGGAGCCCCCAGCTTCAACGCCCGGCTGACTGCGATCAAAGGGTTTCACCGGCTATGCGATGGCGTACGGACGGTCTTTCTGGTCGACCGGCAGGGCGACCTGGCGCGGATGATCGACGTGAGCCGATGGGCGGAAGCCGCCCAGGGGTGCGAACCCTTGGTTCATCCGTGTCCTCGCCAGTATGTCAGCCATGCCAAGGCCACGCGCTGCGGACGGCCACGTTTGCCTGGTCCTCACACCATCGCAAGAGATCAAGGTCTTCGCCGAGGGCACGCTCACGTTCAGCTTCAGCGATGCGCGATGGCGGCTGCTCGATATCCCCAGCAAGTTCGCGGTTTGGCGCGAGGCGGTCGGAAAGTCGGGCTGGCCCGATCTGGCTTCGTCCATCTTTCAAGCCGCTCTCAACTTGAGCGAATCGCGGCTCGGGGCACTCTTCGTCGTTCTGCGCGATCCGTCGCGGTCTGTGCCGCAGCTAGTCGCGCACACCGACCAAATGGCCGCGGAGATCGTCGCCGACGATCCCCAGGACCCGGAAAACCTTTCGCCCAAACACGCCAAGCGCAGCACTCCACCATGTTGTGCGGGGGATGAACCTGGCCGAGCTCGAGCCCTCGGTCCTCGAGGCGATCGCCAGCCTCGACGGCGCGGTCGTCACCGACCTTGATGGCCGCTTGATCACCTTCGGCGCGATCTTGCGGATCGCGGCGGAATCCCTCGATATGGGCCGCGCGGTTCAAGGCGCGCGAACCTTGGCCGGCCTGGCCGCCTCGCTGCACGGTCCGGTGCTCAAGGTCAGCGAGGACGGCTACCTCACCATGTTCCTCAAGGGCCGGCGAGTCTGGGAGCTTTGATAGTCGGGACCCCGATAGTAGGCAGTAGTCTGTTGAAGACAGAATCAGGCCGGGCCGGCCTGTTCCCACTCGCGTCTCCTTGACCCGCGCCGTCACTCTGCCTTACGATCTAAGCGTGTCGGACGTAGACGATCACTTTCTTCGGTTTCGCAGATCAATTCCATCATGGCAAGTGGCGACCAGGCGATACAGGCCTTGCGCGAAGCGTTGCGCATTTCTCCGGACAACTTACCGCTGCGCCAACATCTGGCCGAGAGTCTGCTCGGCCTCGGGCGGCCCGATGAGGCGGAGCTGGTTTTCCGTGAGGCGTTGGCAATCGCCCCGGAGAATAGCCGGCTCAAGACGGGTCTCGCACAAGCGTTCTACCAGCAGGGGAAAAACACGCATTGCCTGGTGCTAGTCGAGGACGTGCTCAAACAGCCTGACGCACCGGCCATCGCGGCGATGCTGCACGCGAGGATGCTTCTGCGGGCCGGCGAGCTCGACGAAGCCCGCGCGAAGTACCGGCGGGCGGTCGAGGCTGATGCCTCGCTGAGCGACTCCGAGCTGGCCGAACGCCTGGGTTTGTCGCGGGCCGTTGGGAAGGACGACGACGAGGAAGAGGACGAAGAAAACCAATTCGACCCGGCCGAGCCGGAAGACCACGACGACACGCCACGAGTCCGGAGTCATTGGGCCGATGATCCTCCATCAATCGATATCCCGGTCGAGCGACCCACCTCGACGTTCGCGGACGTGGGTGGGATGGAGGCACTCAAGGAGGAGATCCGGCTCAAGATCATTCATCCTCTGACCCATCCTGACCTGTACAAGGCGTATGGCAAGGCGATTGGCGGCGGGATCTTGATGTATGGACCGCCGGGCTGCGGCAAGACGCATCTGGCGCGGGCGACCGCCGGCGAGATTCGCGCGGGCTTCCTGGCGGTCGGCATTCATGATGTCCTTGACATGTGGCTGGGTAACAGCGAGCGGAACCTGCACGAGCTCTTTGAACAAGCCAGGCGAAACCGGCCTTGCACGCTCTTCTTCGACGAGGTGGATGCCTTGGCCGCGAGCCGTTCCGACATGCGAAGCGCACGGCGGCCGCCAACTCATCAACCAATTCCTTTCGGAGACAGACGGGATCCAAGGAAACAACGACGGGTTGCTCCTCCTGGCCGCGACCAACGCTCCCTGGCACCTGGATTCCGCGTTTAGACGGCCCGGCCGGTTCGACCGCATCTTGTTCGTCCCGCCTCCTGACGCTGCCAGCCCGCGCCGCCATCCTGCGGTTACTCTGCCGAGGCAAGCCGGTCAAGGACCTCGACTTCGAACACCTCGCGAAGAAGACCGGCGACTTCTCGGGCGCCGATCTCAAGGCGGTCGTGGATGTGGCGATCGAGGGCAAGCTTCGACAGGCGCTCAAGGCCGGCGTTCCTCAGCCCCTCACAACCAAGGACCTGGCCACCGCCGCGGCGACCGTGAAGCCCTCAACCCGCGAGTGGTTCGCGACTGCACGAAATTACGCGCTCTACTCCAATCAAGGCGGGTTGTACGACGACGTCTTGAAGCACCTCAAGCTTTGAAGGCAGGAATTAGGAGTTAGAAGTTAGAAGTTAGAATGAAGGAAGAAATCGCACGTGTTGATGGTTTATTCTAACTCCTAACTCTCTAACTCCTTGCACAATTCCATCTTCCGAGGAGGACTCGCAGTCACATGGGCGCACGTCTGGATCGGGGCCTCATGCTGTTCCAGCAGTCGAGGTACGAGCTGGCGGAAAAGGAGTTTCGCGGAGCGCTGGCCGAGGATCCGCAGAACGCGATGTCTCATGCCTTTCTGGCTTATTGCCTGACCGAGCGCGGGCTTCACAACGACGCCGAACAGGAGGGGAAAGAAGCGATCCAACTGGCTCCCGATTGGGCTTTTTCGCATTTCGTTCTGGCACGCGTGTTCTACGATCGCGATCAATATCCCGAGGCTGAGCGAGCGATCTTTGAGGCGATCCGGCTCGATCCGCAGGACGCCGATCATCACGCACTGTACGCGGCGATTCTGGCCGACCAAGGGCGTTGGGAGGAAGCGCTGCAAAGCACCGAACGCGGGCTCGCGATCGATCCCGAGGATGTCGGTTGTACCAACCTGAGGGCGATGGCCCTGGTCCGTCTGAACCGCCGAGATGAGGCCGGCGCCACGGTTGCCACGGCCCTGGCCCGGAATCCGGAGAGTGCGTTCACTCACGCCAACCAAGGATGGACGCTCTTGCACCAGGGGGATCATCGCCAGGCTTTCGAGCATTTCCGCGAGGCGCTTCGGCTCGATCCCGAGATTGATTGGGCACGGCAAGGGATTGTCGAGGCGATGAAAGCGCGGAATCCGCTTTATCGTCCGCTTCTCGGTTATTTCCTCTGGATGTCCCGGTTGAGTGAGAAGGCACAGTGGGCCGTGATCATCACGATTTTCATAGGTCCGAGGATCCTCCGCGCCCTCGCCAAGGCGAATCCCGCGCTCCTGCCCTATCTGGCCCCGTTGATCGCGGTGATCCTGCTTTTTGTCGTGATGACCTGGGTTGCCGATCCGCTGTTCAACCTGCTGCTTCGCCTCGATAAGTTCGGGAGGCTGGCCCTTTCGCGCGAGCAGGTGGTCTCCTCGAACTGCGTCGGTATCTGTATGCTCGGCGTGTTGCTGGGGTTCTTGGCGTTCGCGATCACGAGAAACCCCGCTGGGCTGACCTGCGCGATCGCGTCCGGCATGCTCATAGTGCCCGTGGCCGCCGTCTTTCATTGTTCGAAGGGCTGGCGACGGTTGGTCATGTCTCTCTATACTGGCGCTCTGGCGGCGGTCGCCGTTGGTGGGGTCGTCTTGACCGCGGTCACGCACAAAGGCGTGGGCAGCGACATCTTCGCCGGGCCGGCGGCCGCGACGATCGCCATCGTAATCGTGGGCGCGGCGGCCTCCACATGGTTGGCCCTGCCGCTATCGCGCGGATGATGATGACCCAACGTTCGCCATGGGATCCCACCACAGAATTGGCGAGCGGGGAGTGTTAGCTCCCTGACATCAATCAGCGACGTTTTCCGCGCAGATTCTCATAGGGGTCACCTCACGAAACGGACTATAGAGCACGTTAAGCCTTCGGGAATGGTTGTAACGTCCTGAAATTGCTCGGCTGGACTTCACGCTCTTGGTCGGTGAAATTTTCGGTTGCGTCCCCTGGGGCTCGGGCTTGTCCGCCTCGGTCGCGATGCGGTCTCATCCGCCCTGCAAGAACCGTCGTCCATATGCGAGATGTCCGAGCATGAGCCGTGAGGCGTCCTCGGCGCGGCCGGCCGTGATGGCGGAGGCGATCGCGGAGTGGTCCTCATGGCTTCTGGCCAAGCGGTCGGGACTTAGGCGGTTGATCCGGAGGATCGATCGGTGGAGCCTGTCGAAGCATCGGGCGAGCCAGGAGAGGGCCTCGCGGTTCTCGAGGAACTCGGCGAGCAGGATGTGGAATTCGACGTCGAGGCGCGTTGAGGTTGGTGCATCGGCAACACGGGCGGCCTCGGCCTGGAGGGCAAGATTGGCATCGAGTCGGGCGAGTGGAGCGGCGCCGAGGTGACGCCCGGCGAGGTGGGAGGCGATGAACGGCTCGACGGCGCATCGCATGTCGAAGAGGTCGGAGACCTCCCGAGCGGAGAGGTCCGTAACGACGATCCCCTGTTGGGGGGAGACGACGACGAGACCCTGGGCTTCGAGCAGCTCGAGGGCCGACCGGATCGGCGTCTTGCTCATGCCGAGGCGATCGACCAGTTGCCTCTCCGAGAGGAATGTATTGGGGGGGAAGACGCCGTCCTGGATCAGGGTCTTCAGCTGGTCGTAGGCGCGGTCCTTCAGCAAGGTCCGAACGGACCCGGTCGCCGAGGCGGGCGTCTCGATCGAAGAGTCGCGTTTCATTCCCTCACCATAACCGAGAGGATCGGTCTTGAGAATATCCCGTTGACATCTTATTGAGATCTCAGTCGAATATGGGGGGTGTCGCCGGAACGATGGCGAGAGAGGATTCGGATGATGCGGAGTGTATGGGCTATCGGGATCGTCCTCGCCCTCGTCGGTCCGCTCCGGGCCGAGGGGCCGAAGCCGCCGGCATTGAAGGTGAGCGAGAACCGCAGGTTCTTGGTCAAGGAGGACGGCGCGCCGTTCTTCTGGCTGGGGGACACGGCGTGGGAGCTGTTCCATCGCTCGACCAGAGAGGAGGCGGAGCAATACCTCGACAACCGCGCCCGTCTGGGATTCACGGTGGTCCAGGCCGTGGCGATCAGCGAGTTCGACGGGCATTCCGTGCCCAACGCCTACGGCCACCTGCCCCTGGTGGACCTCGACCCGACCCGACCGGCGGTGAAGGACGGCCCGGACAACGATTATTGGGACCACGTGGACTACGTCGTCGCCCTCGCCAACTCCAAGGGGCTGATGGTGGGGCTGCTGCCGACCTGGGGTCGGTACTGGCATGACAAGCTCAAGGACGGCAAGCCGTTGTTCAACACGGCGAACGCGGCGGCCTACGGCGAGTGGATCGGCCGAAGGTACAAGGACCGGGGCGTCGTGTGGATCCTGGGGGGCGATCGCGGGCTCGACAATGACGAGCAGAGGAAGGTCATCCGTGCGATGGCGCGGGGCTGCGCAAGGGGGACGGCGGCTCGCACCTGATCTCGTTCCACCCCAACGGCGGGGCGGGGTCGTCGGCGTACTTCCACGACGAAGACTGGCTCGGCTTCAACATGAGGCAGAACGGCCACGACATCGAGTATACCGGGCGCTACTCGCGGACTCGGGAGGACTACGACCGGTCGCCCGTCAAGCCCTGCCTGGACGCGGAGCCTCTGTACGAGGGACATCCGATCTCGTTCAAGGCCAAGACGCTCGGCCACTCGATCGCCTCCGACGTGCGGAAGCCGCTCTACTGGGATCTGTTCGGCGGCGCATTTGGGCACACCTACGGCCATCATTCGGTCTGGCAGATGTGGACGCCCGCGAGGGGACCGATCAACGACCCGCTCATGCCGTGGACCGAGGCAATCGACCAGCCCGGCGCGCATCAGATGCAGCACGCCCGGCACCTCCTGGAGTCGCGGCCGTTCCTTTCCCGCGTCCCGGACAACTCGGTGATCGTGGCCGACCGCGTGAAGACCTCCGTGCCGGGCGAAGGCCGCTACCGGTTCGTCGCCACGCGGGACCGGGACGGCTCGTATGCGATGGTCTACGTGCCGGCGGGCCGGACCTTCCGGGTGCACATGGACGTCATCAAGGGCGGCTCGGTGGACGCCTGGTGGTTCGATCCGAGGGACGGGACGGCCTCCAGGATCGGGACATTCCCCGGCGCGGGGGAGCGAAGCTTCACGCCCCCGGACCTCGGGGAGGACCGGGATTGGGTGCTCGTCCTGGACGACGCGACAAAGGGTTACGGGCCTCCGGGGCAGGTCGGGAAGACGCCGTGACGTTCCGCATCGTGGAGCGGGTCGTCGAGACTTGATGGTGGATCAACATGAATTTCAACTTTGCTGTCATGATTGTGCTCATCGCCGCGTCTGCCGCCTTCGGAGGAGACCTTTCCGGGCGGACGCTCCTGATCACGACGGTCCGCACGGGGGACACCGAGGTGTTCGCGGTCGACCCGGATTCGGGGGACGCGAGGAACCTGTCGCGAAGCCCCGGGTCGGAGGACCGCTATCCCTGCTGGTCACCCGACGGAAGACGGGTTGCGTTCATCTCCGACCGGTCCGGGACCCCGAATCTGTACGTGATGGACGCGAACGGAGGGAACGTCCGCAGGCTCGTCGACTCGAAGTCGGTCTGCTACATGCCGAGCTGGCAGAAGACGAAGGACGGCGAGCGGATCGTCTTCGGTATGCATGGCGATCACGCGGAGATGGCGAGCATCCGGCCGGACGGGTCGGGCTTAGCGATGCTCGGCGACGGGCACGACCCGACGATCTCGCCGGACGGCACGAAGGTCGTCTACACGGGAGAGGTTCCCGGAGGCGTGAGCGTGTTCATGTTGAACCTCGACGGTGGGAACAAGACGAGGATCGTCCGCGAGACCAGCGAAGTGGGCGCGACGTTCCCGAACTGGTCTCCGGACGGGAAACAGGTCGTCTACTCGTTTCCAGTCGGGGTGGCTCTGGAATTGTTCGTGATCGGCTCGGACGGATCGAATAATCATCAACTGACCAATCTGCGAAAAGTCTGCACGCCCGCCGCGTGGTCGCCGGACGGGGCGTGGATCTCGTTCCGGATGACGGACGAGCGCTACTGGAGCGACCCGGTGAAGGTGAAGAAGACCTACTCCGAGAAGCCCGCCGACAAGCGCCCGGTGTGGGTAGTCCGGCCGGACGGATCGGATGCGAGGGTGATCGAGTGCCTCCGCTTCCAGTGCGCCATCGACGGCAGTCGGGCGTCGTGGAAGCCTTGAATCGAATCCAACGACACGAGGATGCGGCCATGAAACGGATCAGGACCACAGGGATCGGGGCGACGGGCCTCGTTCTCGTACTCGGCCTCGGCGTCATGGCCGACGAGCCCGCCCCCCTGCGATACACCACGTCGTGGGTCGGCAACTCGTTCGGAGGAGGCCCGGACTGGGTCCAGAACTTCGCCGAGGGGCTGTGCGTTTTGCCCGACGGGACGTGCGTCGTTGGCAGCTTCTGGGACGAGGCGGGGCGCGAGGTCGGCCTCTACAAGAACGGCCGGCCGATCGGGATGATTCAGGATACGCACATGAGAGGCGGAAAGGCGGTCGCGGCCTCGGAGGCCTACCTCTTCTACGCGCATACGTGCGTGCGCCAGGACCAGCCCGGGGTCGGGGCGGGCGAGGCGAGGCGGGACGTTCCGATCTGCCTGTTCGGCGTCTCTCGCTACACGATCGCCGGCAAGGCCGCGCCATTCCCGGCCGGCAAGACGCACCTCAAGAATATGGTCGTCTTCCGCGAGGCCCCCGACAATCACGACCTGATCGCCCGCGGGCTGGCGACCGATGGGAAGCTCCTCTTCCTCGCCGACACGTTCCAGGATCGCATCCGCGTCTTCGACGTGGAGACGATGGCCCCCGTGCGCGACTTCGCGGCGGAGAGGCCCGAGCGGCTGGCGCTGGACCGATCGGGCAACATCTGGGCGATCAAGAGCGGGGGCAAGGCAATCGCCTCGTACTCGGCGGACGGCAAGGCCCGTGAGGTGACGATCCCGCTGCCCTCGTCCACCACCGCCATGAGCCTGAGCCTCGCGCCGGACGGCCGGTTGGTCGTGACCGACAACGGGCCGAGGCAGCAGTTGCTGTTCTTCGACGTCTCAGCGCGACCCGCGACGCTGGCCGGCACCTTCGGCGAGGAGGGGGGGATGTTCGCGGGGCCGCACCCGGGTCGGGTCGGGCCGACGAGATTCGCCGGACCGACCGGAGCCGGATATGACGCGAAGGGGAATCTCTACGTGTCGTGCAACGTCCCCCGAGGGGGGACCGTCCTCCGCGCCTTCGCACCCGACAAGACGATGACCTGGGAGGCCCTCGGCCTGGAATTCGTCGACGTCGCCGACGCCGCGCCGGGCAGCAACGGGAGAGACGTGTTCACGGCCGACGATCGCTTCTCCTACGACCCCTCCGGGCCGTCCGGGAAGGACTGGAAATGGGTCGCGCACACGCTCGACCCGTTCCGGTCGCCCGACGACCTCCGCCTCCACTTCCCCGGCCTCCAGTGCGGCACGAGCGTCCGCGTATTGGGGGGCAAGACGTTCCTCTGCCAGCGAGGCATGTGGCAGGGAATCCTGGGCCTCTATCGCGTGGACGGCGATCTCGCGACGCCGAGCGTGGTCCTCAGCTCCGGGCCTCTGAAGGAGGACAAGACCGGATGGAGAACCCCGCACCAGCCCGAGTCCGGCCGATGGCTCTGGCGTGACGCGAACGGCAACGGCAGGTTCGACGCGGGCGAATATACCAAGACTGAGGGACCATCCGGCGAATACTGGGCGAGCAACGTCGACCCCCGCGGCGACCTCTGGCAGGCAGGGCGCGACACCGGTATCTGGAGGTGGAAGTTCCTCGGGCTCGACGACCACGGCAACCCCAAGCACGACCCCAAGCCAGAGCACCGGCCGATGCCCGCGCCGTTCAACGAACTCCTACGCACCGAGTACGACCCCGCGACCGATACGATGTGGCTGGCCGGCCAGACCAAGGACCGGCCGATCTCCAACGGCGAGTGGGGCACCGCCGGGACCGTCGCGGCCCGGTATGACGGCTGGTCGAAAGGCCCGTCGGCTCCGCGATTCGTCGTGGACTTCCCGTACAAGCCGGATACGACTTTCATGGCGTCGTTTTGCGTCGCGGGCGACCTATTCTTCGCGATCGACTGCAAGAGCGCGAAGGTCAACGTCTATGACCAGGAGCGCGGCCGCCTGCTCGGCATGCTCTCGCCCGGCCCCGAAGTCCATGGCCAGAGCGGCTGGGTCGACTTCCGCGACGGGATTCGCGCATCCAGGCTGGACGACGGCTCATATGTCGTCTTCGCTGAGGAGGACTGGAAGGCGAAGAGTATCGCCTATCACCTGCAAGACCCGTTGCATCAAGGTTCGCGATGATCGCTCCCGACTTGCGGGCCACGGGGTCCGATCGGACGTCGCCCGCAAGTCGCGCAGGTGGTCGACCTTCTTCGTCGCCCCTTTCGATGGCCCTGAAGCCCGTCAGCACCTCCTCTAACCGAGAAAGGAAGTGGCCTGTGCAGTCCATTCGCCGAAGGATCCTGTCGATGGCCGCCCTCGGCCTCGCGCTCGGTGGGAGCCCCGTCTTCATCGTGGCCGGTGACGATCTGCCGGGCAAGGTCGTCCATTCCTGGCTGGCCAACTCGTTCGCCAGGCAGCAGGGCCATCAGTGGGTGCCGGTCAATGTCTGTGGCATCGGCGTGACGCCGGATGGGACCGTCTTCTCGGCCGGAGTGGCGGAAGGCGAGGGCGGCGTCGCCTCGTATAAGGGCGGCGAATTCGTCACCAAGTACGACTATGAGAGCGGCTTCGGCAGCAGTGCATCGGCCGTCGCGGCAGACGATGCCTACGTCTATATCGGGACCACCGCCGGCCTGTTTCGCACACGACGCGGCGACGAGTCTTATAACCGGACGCCCATCGCCAAGGGCAATATCCTGGGGCTGGCCTTCCGCGAGGGCGAACTCTTTCTGAGCGACTACGACGCCGGCAAGATCCGAGTGCTGGTGACGTCGACGATGCAGGAGGTTCGCTCCTTTCCCGCACCGAGCCCTGGGCCGATCACCGTGGGCGCCGAGGGCACGGTCTGGGTCATCCAGGGCAAGCCCGCCAAGGAGCCCTATCTCTCGTGCTACACGGGTGGCCTCAAGGTCGTCTCCTTCTCCAAGGACGGCCAGCCCGGACCGGAGATCGCGGAGTTCGAGGACCCCTGCGCACTGGCAATGGACCCGAAGGGACGGCTGCTGGTAGGCGGGCTGAACCGGCACGGCCAGGTCTGGATCTACGACGTGACGGGGCAACCGAAGAAGGTGGATACCTTCGGCGCAGGAGGGCGGCATCTTCTCCGGCAGGCCGGGACAATATGGTCCGAAGAAGTTTCACTGGGTCCGCGGCCTGGGATTCGATGCGGGCGGTAATCTCTACGTCGCCAGCGTCTTCGGCTCGTGGTACAACGTCTCGATCGAATCCTATTCCCCCTCGGGACAGCGCCTCTGGGACGTCCACGGCTTGGGGAACTGGCTGGACACGGCCTGCACCGACCCGGCCGACGAGAGCGTCGTCTACACCAAGGAAAACGTCTTCGCGATGGACTGGACCCGGCCTGCCGGCCGCGAGCAGTCGCTCGCCGGGCTGACTCTCGACCGGTTCAAGTATCCTCGCGACAACCGAGTGGCGGAAGGCCACGGTCCCGCCCATCGCCTCATCAATGGCGTGCGGCGGATCAATGGCAGGCTTTTCCTCTTCTGCGGTGGCCAAGGCACCGGGAGCCTGGAGATCTACAAGTTCGGCGAGGGCTGCGTCGCCGCGCCATGCGGCTACGTGGGCGGCGCGACCATCTGGCGCCCGGTGGGGGCAAGCGTTGGCCGGAGGACGCCGAAAGCTTCATCTGGACCGACGGCAACGGCGACGGTGTCCCCGACCCCGCGGAATTCGCTTCAGTGGAGCGGAACCCCCGCTGGGGCTTCATGCACCTGGACGCCGCCGCCGGTATTTGGCAATGCTCGGGGAACGGGACCCTCTGACACCTTCCTTGCGAAGGGCCCGACGCGCGCGGCAACCCGATTTATCGCCGGGCCTCCGAGGTATCCTACAAGTACCCGCCGGAGTTCACCGGCGACCGGCTTCGGCGACTCTTCTACCTCCCCGGCGATGACGTACTGATCGCCGGCGGTTCGCCCGGCACTGAGGAAAACGCCTGTAATTTGCTGATCTGCTTTGACCGTTGGTCTGACCAGGCCCGGAGGACCAGGCGCTGGTCGATCAATCTGCCCCTCAACGACAAGTCGTACACACCCGGCACCGGCTACGGCGGTGGAGCACCGCTGGCGGTGCAAGCCTCATGCAAATACCTCTTCGTCGCCTACGGCTACGGCCTAGTTCGCGTCCACCGGATGGACGACGGCGGGTACGTCGGCACGCTCCGGCCGGACATCAACGGCTTCAAGGGCAGCGGCGGATGCGTCGATTCGGACAGTGCCCTGAACGTCACCCTCCGCAAGAATGGCGAGTACGTCCTCTTCTTGGAGAACGCGGGCTGGAATCACGTGATGATGTTCCGGTGGACGCCGCCGGGCGACCGGGATTGATGTGGGCGATGCGTGGGGCGGCTCGCAGGCTTTGATGAAGGGCTTCCTCGGCCTCGTACTGCCCCGCGATCTTCCGGCCCCTCGCCTGTCAGCTTGCCGTATACCTCAACCGGACGTCAGGCTATCAGCCGTTTGCTGTCAGATTGAACTACCACTTCGAATTGATTGACAGCGCTCGTCAAAGCTCATAGAGTTCAACCTGACAGAACTCTGTGAGGATCGTGCTTTGGACGGTCAGCGCATCGCCTATATCCGGGTCAGCAGCTTTGACCAGAACCCAGATCGCCAACTGGAGCACATCCAGGTGGCTCGGGTGTTCACAGATAAAGCGTCAGGTAAAGACACACATCGTCCCCAACTGGAATCGTTGCTGGCCTTTGTCCGCCAGGGTGACACAGTGGTCGTGCACAGTATGGACCGGCTGGCCCGTAACCTCGACGATCTCCGTCATGTTGTGCAAGGCTTGACCAAGTGGGGCGTGCGGATCGAGTTCCTCAAGGAGCACCTGGTCGTCACTGGGGAGAATTCCCCCATGGCCAACCTGATGCTGTCAGTGATGGGGGCCTTCGCTGAGTTTGAGCGGGCTTTGATCCGCGAACGCCAGCGCGAGGGGATCGCATTGGCCAAGCAACGCGGCGCGTACCGAGGCCGCGAGCGGTTGCTGAAGCAGGAGCAGATCGCCGATATGAAACATCGCATCGAGGCTGGTAAATCGAAGGCCAAGGTCGCCCGCGACTTTGGTATCAGTCGCCAGACGGTCTATCAGTATCTGCGTGCAGCCCGGTGAACCATGCCGCGGCGTTCGATCCTCTCTGCTGCCGAACGCCAAGGCATGCTGGCGCATGCCTGACGATCCGAAGGATCTGATCCGTCATTATGCGTTCAGTGAATCCGACCTGTCGGTCATCCGTCAGCATCGCGGCGCGGCCAACCGATTGGGCTTTGCCGTCCAGCTTTGTTACATGCGCTATCCGGGAGTGATCCTGGGCGCGGACGAACAACCTTTCACGCCCCTCTTGAGCCTGGTGGCGACGCAACTCAAGGTTTCACCGGAAAGCTGGGCCGCATACGGCCAGCGCGATCAGACACGCCGTGAACACCTGGTCGAACTGAAAGCCGTATTCGGTTTCCAGTCATTCACCATGCGGCATCAACGGCTCGCGGTGCATGATCTGGACGACCTGGCATGGCAGACCGACAAGGGGATCGCCTTGGCCAGCGCGGTCGTCGGGAATCTACGTCGCCAATCGATCCTGCTGCCATCGCTCAATGTCATCGAGCGGATCTGTGCCGAGGCGATCACAAGCGCCTCACGGCGCATTCATGCCTCATTGATCGGAGTTCTGACGCCGGAGCATCAGCGGCAACTCGACGCGTTGCTGAATCTGCGAGCCGCGAGCAAGGTCAGCACGCTCGTCTGGCTCCGCCGGCCACCGGGTGTGCACCAACGCCAAGCACCTGCTCGAACACATTGAGCGGCTCAAGGTGATGGAAGCGCTGGCGCTTCCGGCCGGAATCGAACGCGAGGTCCACCAGAACCGACTCCTGAAGCTGGCACGCGAGTGTGGTCAGATGACCGCTCAGCACGTGCGCGAGCTTGAGCCCCGCGCGTCGCTATGCCACACTGGTCGCCGCAGTGCTCGAAGCCAAGGCGACGGTCATCGATGAGATTATTGATCTCCATGACCGCATCATCGGCACGCTGTTCAACCGCGCCGACGCAATCACGAACGGCAATTCCAGGAGTCGGGCAAGTCGATCAACGAGAAAGTGCGCCTGTTCTACCGGGTCGGCCACGCCCTGGTCGAGGCCAAGAAAAACGGCGGCGATCCCTTCAAGGCCATCGAATCGGTCATCTCGTGCGAGGCGTTCCGCGGAGCGTGACCGAGGCCGAGCACTTCGCCCAATCGGAAGACTTCGACTACCTGCACCGGATCGGCGACAGCTATAGCCAGATTCGCCGATACGCACCTGCTTTCCTCGAAGCTCTACATATGAAAGCCGTCCAGGCCGCACGCGACACCCTGACGGCCGTGGAAACGCTCAAGGCACTCAATGCCGACAACACCCGCAAGGTGCCGACCGACGCGCCGACCAGCTTTGTCCGGAAACGCTGGGAAAGCTTGGTCTTTACTGATGCAGGCGTCGATCGACGGTTCTACGAGCTTTGCACGCTCTCCGAGCTGAAGAACGCGCTTCGCTCCGGCGATATCTGGGTGCAGGGCTCGCTCCAGTTCAAGGACTTCGACGAATACCTGGTGCCATCCGGAAAACTCGCCACGCTTAAGCAAACCGGCGAACTACCGCTGGCCGTAGCCACCGACTGCGACGCGTTCCTGCGGGAGCGGCTCTTGTCCCTCGAACAGCAGTTCACCGCCGTCAACGGCATGGCAAAGGCCGACACCCTGCCCGATACGATCATCACCGAATCCGGTTTGAAGATCACGCCGCTCACCAACTCGGTTCCCGATGAAGCCGATGCCTTGATGCGACAAGCCTACGGCCTGCTGCCTCGGATCAAAATCACAGAGTTACTTTTGGAGGTGAATGAGTGGACGGGCTTCGCCCGGCTCTTCACCCACATCAAGGGCGGTGAGTCGGCGAGTGACAAGACGCTACTGCTCACCGCGATCCTCTCCGACGCGATCAACTTCGGGCTGGCCAATGTGGCGGAATCGTGCCCCGGAACGACTTACGCGAAACTCTCCTGGCTCCAAGCCTGGCACATCCGCGATGAGACCTACTCGGCGGCCCTGGCAGAGTTGGTCAATGCCCAATTTCGACAATCGTTCGCCGGCAACTGGGGCAATGGCACCACGTCATCATCGGACGGCCAACGCTTCAAGGCCGGAGGGCAGGCCGAGGCACGCGGCAACATCAACCCGAAGTACGGCAGCGAGCCGGGCGTGTTGTTCTACACCCGTGTCTCCGACCAATACGCACCATTCCACGCCAAGGTCATCAATGTCGGCGTGCGTGATGCCACCTGCGTCCTCGACGGCCTGCTCTATCACGAGTCGGACTTGCGTATCGAGGAGCACTACACGGACACGGCGGGCCTCACCGACCACGTCTTCGCGCTGATGCACCTACTCGGATTTCGCTTCGCGCCCGCATTCGCGACCTGGCCGACAAGCGGCTGTTCGTCCCCGGAAAGCTCGGTGATTACCCGGCGCTCTCGGCCCTCATCGGGGGCAAGGTCAACGCCAAGTCCATCCGGGCTCATTGGGATGAAATCCTCCGTCTGGCCACCTCGATCCGACAGGGCACGGTGACTGCCTCGCTGATGCTCAGGAAGCTCGGCAGCTACCCGCGTCAGAACGGCTTGGCCGTCGCGTGACGCGAACTGGGACGGATTGAACGCACCCTGTTCGCCCTCGATTGGCTGAAGGACGTCGAATTGCGTCGCCGTTTCCAGGCCGGGCTCAACAAGGGCGAGGCCAGAAATGCCTTGGCCCGCGCCGTGTTCTTTAACCGCCTGGGCGAGATCCGTGACAGGAGCTTCGAGAATCAGCGTTACCGCGCCAGTGGCTTGAACCTGGTGACGGCGGCCATCGTGCTCTGGAACACGGTCTACTTGGAGCGGGCGATTCAAGCCATCAAGGATCACGGCCAGACCGTGGATCAGGCTCTGCTCCAACACCTCTCGCCTCTGGGCTGGGTGCACATCAATCTGACTGGTGATTATCTCTGGCGGCAGAGCCGCAAGGTTCAGCCGGGCCAGTTCAGACCATTACTCCATTCCCGAAGGCTTAACGTGCTTTATAGTCTTTTTCGTGAGGTGACCCCTCACAGGCCTGGAGCAAGCACTTGGCGATATCCCGATGGCCGGCCGCGTTGGGGTGGAAGGCGCCGTCGAAGCTGTCCTCGATTTCCTCCGAGTCGTTCAAGTCGCGGATCCACGAGTTCGTCGACGGGTAGCCGTGCCTGCGGAAGTCGGCCGAGTAGTCCACGTAGGTCCAGCCGTAGGTCCGCGCCGCGGTTTCGACAGCTTGGTCCAGCGGGGTGATGATGTTGTTGGCGGCGAACTTCGCGTCCTTGACGCGAATGATGTCAAGGCCCAGGAACACGATCGGCGCGATCTTTCCCTGGCTGTTCCGCGTCAAGTCCGGATAGCCCGTGATCAGGATCTGGCCCGGGTCGAGGCCTTTGATCGCCTGATCCAGCATCGCATACTGCTGGGGCAGCGTTGCCAGGTCGGCATTCACCTGGCTCTGGATCGTGCTCAGGCTCGGGCTGCCCAGCTCGGTGTTGTCGATCAACTGATCGACTGCGCGTCGAGAACCCGATGTCGTTGGCGCCGATCGACACGGTCAACACGTTGATCGGGTGCGAGCCGATGATCTGTTTCAGCTCGTCGAGCTCGGCGGGCAGCGTGTAGCTCGGGTCGCCGATACTTGGCATCGGGCCGAGCAAACCCTGGGCGATCGAAGCGCCCGAGTTGGCCACCGACACGAAAGTGACCGCCTCATGCGGGTTACTCTTCTGAAGCGCAAGCGCGAACTGGGCCGGGGCGGCCACGGTGGAGCGGTGGGCGTTCGCGTTCTGAAGCTCCATGGCCGCGTCGGGCGAAAAGGCCCACTGCGCCGACTCGAAGCCGAAATAACCAGGAACCACCGGGTTCCCTTCACCCGAGGCATAGGAGTCGCCGATCGAGACGATCAGGATGTCCTTGACTGCGACGGTGGTGCTCGACGACCGCGGGACCAGTGGTCCCCCGGAGATTGTACGCCGATGAGCTGGACGGTGTACGTTCCCTCGGGCAGGTCGACGTCGGGCTTCTCGCCTTGAACGGTGGTCACGACCTTGCTGGACTGGCTGATCGTCCAATTAAAACTTGACGACGGCCGGATGCCACGCGAGTGCGATGCGTCAAGAAGGACCTCGTACCCATCGGGTGGGTTGACATAGGCGGAGGTGTTCGGCAGGTCGGGCTGCCCGCCGTGGTTGGGGTCCGGCGCGATTTGCGGTGCCATTTCCCATTGGATCAACGCGGCCGAACTCAAGAGCGACCCTTGGCTCCAGCACCTCGACACAAACCGCCAGGCGTCGCCGGGCTCGCCGTTGAGTGGATTACGGCGCGGGCAGGGATCGGGTTCTTCAATTCAGGCATGAGCGGCTCCGCGGTCATCCTTCGATGTTCTCGATACGCTAATCTACACACCTGTCCGTGTGTCAGGTAGGAGCGGTTTCACCCAAGTCGCCCCTTTTCCCAGGCCTCGCCTATGATATCTCTCTTAGAGGATATCCGGCAGGATTATCCATCCCACCCAGATTACTGGAGAACTGCTGATGGGATCGCGAAATGAATCAGGAACAAGCCATGGACGATCTTCCCCGGGCCGAGCCGTTGGATCGCTTGGCCACGCGTTTCCAGGCCGTCCGGCGGATGACGCGAACGCCTGGCACAACCACTCAGTCCGGAGGATTGTCAGGTCCAGTCGATGCCCGATGCCAGCCCCGTGAAGTGGCACCTGGCGCACACGACCTGGTTCTTCGAGACCTTCGTTCTCAAACCGTTTTCTCCCGGCTATGAGGTTTTCCATCCGTCGTTCAGCTTTCTCTTTAACTCGTATTACAACGCCGTCGGCGATCGCCTGGCTCGGCCTCGTCGTGGCCTGATGACCAGGCCGACGCTCGACGAGGTTTACGCGTATCGGTCGGCCGTCGATCGAGCGATGGAGGCTTATCTCGGCTCGGCCGGCGAGGATCTGCCCGCCGCTCGCCGCCACGATCGAGCTCGGGCTCAATCACGAGCAGCAGCACCAGGAATTGATCCTCACTGATATCAAGCACGCACTCGCGCAGAATCCGCTCCGGCCCGCCTATGGCGATGGCGTGACAGAATGTCGACGGGTGCCGAGACGCAGCCGATGGGGTGGTCGTTCTTCGCCGGCGGCCTAAAATGGGTCGGTCATGATGGGCGGGGGTTCGCCTTCGACAACGAAGGCCCTCGCCATCGCGTTTTCCTGGAAGAGTTCCAGCTCGGCACGCGACTGGTGACGAGCGGGGAGTTTCTGGCATTCATCGAGGATAACGGCTACTCGCGGCCCGAGTTCTGGCTTTCCGACGGGTGGAACGTGGTCAAGGCTCAGCAGTGGGAAGCCCCGCTCTACTGGGAGCGAATCGAGGGCGACGTGGTGGGTGATGACCCTGGGTGGGTTCCGTCGCTTAACCGAGTCGGAGCCGGTTTGTCACGTCAGCTTCTACGAGGCTGACGCGTTCGCCCGTTGGGCCGGTGGCCGGCTGCCGACCGAGTTCGAGTGGGAATCCGCCGTCAGCGACCAGGAAATCGAGGGCAATTTCCTCGAAAGTGGCAAACTGCACCCCCAAGCCGCCGTGGACGGCACCGGAATTGCACAGTGCGTTCGGCGACACTTGGGAGTGGACCCAGAGTCCCTACACACCTTATCCTGGCTTGCGGCCGGCGGCGGGTGCACTCGGCGAGTACAACGCGAAGTTCATGTGTAATCAGCTCGTCCTGCGGGGCGGCTCGTGCGCGACTCCGGCATCGCACATCCGGGCGACCTACCGGAACTTTTTTCCTCCCGAGGCGCGCTGGCAATTCACCGGGATCCGACTGGCGAAAGATCTATGAACTCATCAAGCACGACGATTTCGCGCCCCGACGAGACGATCACGTGGCGGAAGCACTTTCTGCGCGACGTGATCCATGGCCTGAGACGGCCCCAGAAGGAGGTCCCGTGCAAGTACTTTTATGACGAGCGTGGCTCCGCTCTTTTTGACGAGATCTGCGAGCTCGACGAGTATTATCTGACACGGACGCGAGCTGGCGATTCTCGACGGGCACGCCGCCGAGATGGCCGCGGCCATCGGCGCCGGATTGCGAGCTGATCGAGTTCGGCAGCGGTAGCGGTCTCAAGACGCGACTGCTCCTCGAGCAACTTCAAGAGCCGAGAGCGTATTTGCCGATCGACATCGCGGATGAAGCCCTGGAGCGGTCGGCCCAGGACCTGGCTGAACGCTTCCCCGGGTCTGGCGATCCTTCCCGTCCACGCCGATTTCACCGGGCCCTTGTTGCTCCCCGAGACCGGCGACCCGCGGGCGCGTCGCGTCGTATACTTCCCCGGATCGACGATCGGCAACTTCAGCCCCAGGGCGGCGATGGGCCTGCTTTCGACGATCGCCTGGCTGGTGGGCGAGGGGGGCGGACTACTGATCGGCCTCGATCTCGAAAGGACGAATCGATCGTCTGGCCTGCCTACAACGATCGCCGGGGCGTCACCGCGGCGTTCAATCTCAACCTCCTCGAGCGAATCAACCGCGAGCTCGATGCGGACTTCGATCTCAACGAGTTTGGGCACCGGGCTGACTACGTCCGAGCCAAGGAACGCGTCGAGATGCATCTGGTCAGCCAGAAGGCCCAGGTCGTCCACGTCGCCGGGATGGAGTTCGGCTTCAGAGAGGGTGAGTCGATTCATACCGAGTGTTCTTACAAGTATTCGGTCGACCACTTCGGTCGCCTGACGTCGCAGGCCGGCTTTACCCTGGCCCGACAATGGATGGACTCTAACGGCTATTTCGCCGTTCAGTATCTGGTCGTGAGTTAGAGCCAAGACCATTGAACAACAACGGCTCGATAGATAGCTAGAAAATGGCGGGCTTTTGGCGTAGCCTTTTGTGCTCGTTGCTCTAGTTCAGGATCTCATCAGGGCATGGGGGTCGGCACGAGGCCTTACAATTGGCCTGCGGGTACTGAATTTGCGTTGTGGGGGCTCGACGTCGTTGATCGCGATTGCCCGGCATGTGGGCACATGATGTACCTCTTCGACCCGCGGTATCGTCGCATTCATACGCTCGTCTGGCACGTTCTCCGTAATTCGATTCTTTCAGAAATGGATCCCATTAATGCAACTATTATCTTATTTACTCGTGTCAACGGTGTCTTTTTCTTTCGCAGCCGGAAACGAGGAACGAAATCTTCCAAGCGTCGGTGACCGGTGGTAGAACGGAATTCATTCCTTTGCTACATGACGCATCGACCGCAATCATGGGGCAGGAGAAAAAGGAATGAATTCCGTACTACAAGAGACGCGGATTAGAACCAACAAAGAAGAACGGAATTCATGCAGTTTCTTCATGCCGATTGAACGCAATCGTGCGGCAAAAACGTAATGAATTCGATTTCTCTACAAGAGACGCGGATTTGTGCCAACAGAGTAGAACGGAATTCAATCCGTTTCTTACCACATCCGAGATGAACGGTAATCATTCCAGTTCTACGTGAGATAGTGAAGGGTTTTCCTGCCCCTCGGGCATGATTCGGACGCTCGCGGCGGCATCTTGGTCAAGCTGGACGCTTTTTTCGCTCGTCCCACATCTCAGATGCGTGTGATTCGCACAGAGATCAAAGAAGGTGTTGAAACATATGTCCTCGAGCATCGAGAAGAGTACAAGCTTTCACTGACTTTCTCACCCGGGAATTGCCCAAAGAACTGATAGCGAAGTTTCCTGGAAAGTTGCAGCTCTACGCCATCACGACCGCGTGGGTCGACGCCAAGAGAGGTTTTCTCCCGTTACGCATCGAGAAAACTGCGGCCTTTTTTTACGACGGACGGCGGCTGGGCCCGCCACCTCAATTAGCGGAATTGCTCACGGTGTTCAAAGTACAAAAGATTGGCGGAGGCGGGTGGTATCCGATGAAAGGGCGGGTTTACTCAATCAACGAAGATCCTGAGTGGACGAAAGGGCCAAACAATATGGAGATGTTGCTTGATAATCGGTTTCACAGTATTCCTCACGTCATTGTTGACATGAAATCTTGGGATATTCACAATATTGAGAGTATATCAAATATTAAAGATATGTTCACATGCGACTTACCGAATGACACAGAGTATTATGACAACAATTTGAAGAAGTTTTTATTCAAAGGTGACCAAAGAGCTTACAACGACAAAGTGCTGCGTCATCGAAATGTCCCGCAACGATGAATCGCAGGAGCGACGGATGAACTCCGTTTACGCTGTAGATTAGAGCCTCAGCCCTCGGGGCACGAGGAACCGCTCGGCGAGGTCGAATGCTCCCTGGACGGCCAGGGCGAGCAAGGCGGCCGGAATTGCGCCTTCAAAGAGGACCATCCTCACGTCGTCGCGGCGGAGGCCTGTCAGGATCGACTGGCCGAAGCCGCCGGCGCCGATCAGGGCGCCGATCGTCGCCGTGCCGACGTTGATGACCGCGGCCGTTTTGATTCCCGCGAGGATCGCGCGCGAGGCGAGCGGTAGCTCGATTTTGAGCAGCCTCGCTCGCGGAGGCAATCCCAGGGCCTCGGCCGATTCGCGCAGCGAATTCGGGATGTCGCGCAGGCCGGTGGCCGTGTTGCGGACGATCGGCAGCAGGCTGTACAGAAAGAGCGCGACCAGGGCGGGCTTTGCGCCGATCCCCAGCCAGGGGATCATGAACACCAAGAGCGCCAGCGAGGGGATTGTCTGGATCACCCCAACCACGGTGAGTATGATTGCGCCGAGCTTAGGCCGTCGGGCCGCAAGATGCCGAGCGGGATCGACACCAGGATCGCCGCCGCCAGCGAGATCGACACCAACACGACATGCTCGCCGAGCCGGTGCAGGACTCGCCCGCCGAACGTCTCGGAAATGACGGTGGCCTTGATCCCGAGCTTGTCCGCGAGGAAGTCAGCGGCGACTTGGTCTTCGGGCACTTTGTCGATCTTGGCCCGGGCGTTCATCCCGGCCATTTCCAGTTCGGTGATCCGCCCCTCCAGCCTCGTCAGGGCCGCGAACGCCGCCGGTGATCTCGCCTTCAAATCGGCCCGGTAAAGCCACACGCATTCATATGAAGGGAAACAAACTGAGGTCATCGCGGAGCACGCGGAGTTTGTACTGCTTGATCTCGGCATCGGTCGAGTAAAGGTCGGTCGCGTCGATCTCTCCCTGAGCGAGAGCGCGATAGGCGAGGTCGTGGTCGAGACCGCGGACATCGCGGTGCGGCGAGCCCGTAGCGGTCCCGGATGCCGGGCCAGCCGTCGGCGCGATCCATGAATTCATTGCTGAATCCAAATCTCAGGTTGAGATGCCGTTTGAGGTCGGACAGCGTGACTACGCCGAGACGACGCGCGACATCCTCGCGCATGCCGATGGCATAGGTATCGTTGAACCCGAGCGGCTGGCTCATTCCCACGCCCCGCTCGGCCAGCGCCGATCGCAGCGCGGCCTCACCGCGGATTCCCTTGTTCGCGAGAATTTCGCCCGATATCGTGCCGGTGTACTCGGGATAGACGTCCAGCTCATCGGCCTCGAGGGCGTGGAAGAGCACTTGCGTCCCGCCCAGTCCGCGTCGATGCGATGAGGGAACGCCCGCCTCACGGATCAACCCTTGGGCGATCTCGCCCAGGATCACCGACTCGGTGAACGTCTTGGATCCGACCCGCACGGTCGGCTCGGGCTCATTCGCGATCATGGCCAGCGCGACGAGGACGGATAGGCCCGGCATCAGTGATTTCCTCCCTGGGCGAACTCGAGCACCTGACGCTGGGCGCTGACGAACTGGGTCACGAACGGTTCGGCTGGGTCCTGGATCAATGCCCCGAGCGTCCCGCGCTGGACGATCCGGCCGTCGCGCCATCAGGAGGATTTCGTGACCGAACCAGCCGGCCTCGGCGAGGTCGTGGGTCACCATGACGACGGTCTTTTCCAGCGATCGGAAAATATTGCGCAGGTCGGCCTGAAGCTCGGCGCGGACCATGGGGTCAAGCGCGGCCAGGGGCTCGTCCAGCAAGACCACCTGGGGGTCGAGCATCAGGGCGCGCATCAAGCTCACTCGCTGGCGCTGGCCGCCGGAGAGCTGGGCGGGGAAACGGTCGAGTCCGTCGACTGGGAATTGAGTCAAGTCGGCGAGCTCGGCGAGTCGACCCTCGATCCGCTCGCCTTTGCCAGCCGAGGTATCGGGCCATCAGGACCACGTTGTCTCGGGCACTCAAATGCGGGAAAAGGCCGCCATCCTGAATGACGTATCCCAGTCGTCGACGGACATCGAGCACCGTCGCGGGCGTCAGCTCCTGGCCTTCGATCAAGACGGAGCCCCCGTCGGGCTGGACCAGGCCGATCATCAAGCGGAGAAGCGTGGACTTCCCGCAGCCGCTCGGTCCGATCAGAACGGTCGTCCGGCGCGGCTCGATCGTGAGGTCGAGCTTGCTGAGAATGACTGACCACCGTAAGACTTGGATACTCCTTTCAGCTCGATCATACGTCCCCCGTGATATTGTCTTACCGCATTCGACCCCCATCGTCCCATCCCGCTGGCGACGGGGGAAGAGTCAGCTCGCCGATATGCGTTCAACTGGTCGAAAGAAAGACTTTCTCGGTTCGGCGCGGGTCTCACGCCGCGGCCGGAGTGCTTTTCTCGGTTGGGCGTCGCGACCCCGCCGGAGTGCCCGACCGAAGGTCTCCCGCGGTCACCGTAAGCACTGACTTCAAAGGCATTTCCGCTTACGTAGAGCACACTCCGGCGGAATGAGACCTGCGGTCAGGCTCTCGGGCGGGGTCAGGAGACCCGCGCCCAACAAAGGTCGCAATAAAGAATTTCGCGTTTTCCGGCGGAAGGGGCTTGATCCTCACGTAACGTGAGGTCGTACCATTCGATCGTGGCTCAATTTCCCGGTGCGACGGGCAGGGGAAAATCCCATGCGGTTTGAAGCGTTGAAGGTGGGTGAGCTGGCGAAGCGGACGGGTTTAACGGTCCGCACGCTCCACCATTACGACGAGATCGGCTTGCTGAAGCCATCGCTCAAGACGGAATCTGGCCACCGCCTTTACACTGGCCGTGACGTCGCCCGCTTGCAGCAAGTGCTCTCACTCCGGCAGCTCGGCTTCTCGCTGGAGCAGGTCCGCGACTGCCTGGACCGGCCCGGCTTCTCGCCGCGCAGGTGATCGTCGTCCTGCACGTCGCGCGGTTACGGGAACAGATCGAGCTACAGCAAAGGCTGTGCGATCGGCTTGAGGCGATCGCGATCCGTCTGAGTGCGGCGGGAGAGGTTTCCGCCGACGAGTTCATCCGAACGATCGAGGACATGACCATGATCGAGAATTACTACACGGCCGAACAAATGGAATACTTGAAGAAGCGGGGTGAGTTGATCGGTGAGGAGCGTATGCGGCAGGCGCCGGCCGACTGGTCGGAGTTGATCGCCCAGGTCCGCGCCGAGATGGAGAAAGGCACCGACCCGACGAGCCCCTATGTGCAGTCGCTGGCACAGCGCTGGCTGGCCCTGATCAACGAGTTCACGGGCGGCGACGCGGGAATCACCAAGTCGCTGGGCCGGCTCTGGAACGAGCAAGGCGACAACATCACGGCCCAGCACGGCTCGGAGTACGACCCGCGCGGTGTCTCCGAGTACATCGGTCAGGCGATCGCGGCCGTGAAGGGATCAGCGTAGAGACGATGAAAAAAGACCGCTTGCCCCGACAGTGCGGGGCATGGGACTAACGGGATTCCGCGGCAAGAATGTCCCCCCCTTGCGAAGAGGGGGTTCGGGGAGTGCGACTGCACGCTCGGAGCACCGCGAACGTGTTCCGCAAATCGGAGGAGCTACGAGGCGATGCAAGGCCGGCCGAAATCCCCTTTGAGCGAGCCTTGCCGGGCCGATGCGAAGATCACTGCCGATAAGGCCGTGAATCCTGGGAGAATGCGCCAGCCAACCGTGAAGCGCTGGGATCTGTTACCCCTGGCGCCGAAATCGACGCGCACAATAACCGAGGCTGGCGATCGCACCGATAAGGCCAAGGGTCAAGGTCGATGGCTCTGGAACGACCGTTGGGGTCAGAGTAATCTCCACGGTTTGCGGACCTGAAGCGTTTATCACAAACCCGACACCAATTTGTGTCGTATCACCGGCCAAGAGGCCGGGCGGCCCTTGAAATGTAATGAGTGTCACATTTGGAAATGGCGGAGTAAAAGTTATACCACTCGAGAAGGCGGCGCCGTTACAACTCGACTCGTTAAATGTTGAGCCGGCCGGTGCATTGACCAAAACTGCATAAAACGAGGGAAAGGTACTGCTGGTGGAGTTTGTGACGTTCCCGAAGGGAGCGCCGAGGAAGTAGTCTCCGGTGCCATTGAGAGTGAGGAAGAAATCGATCGGCGCTAGCGATGTATAGTTGGCATCGAACTGGACGGAATCGTCAGTCGTGAAAGTCGTCCCGATCGCGAGGTTCGTCACCGATCCACCTGGTCCGCTGGCGCTGGCGCCGGTAAACCCGGCGGACACGTACCCGGCAAACAGAATACCGAATGCCGGAACGAAGATTCCGACGCACATCAGTCTACGTATCATCGCCGAACTCCTTTGCAGAAAAACACCAAAACTTAACATCGAACAACCCATTTCAATGATTTTTGCCCTGAGGCACCGTTATCTTGCGGTCCTCTCCGCACGTCAAGCGTTTTCTGCTCGGCGATCATAGTTTTTTAGAAATTCACGGAAAAAGATCGGCGAGGATGGTGATTTTTCGCAACGCCAGCAGGCCGAACCGAGAACCGGGATCATCGGTGGCAGGGAGAAAAAAAGTGTCCGACACCGTTTCGCGCAACTTGACGATACTGCTCTTTCGTGCTGGCGTATCGCGATCGTTCAAGAAAGATGGTCGAGCAAGTCGCTCGCGCGGCGGTTGATCCAGTGCCGGGGTCGGTTTTGGCGGCGCGCCAGGTCGCATGCCATGGTGCAAGAGAGTTTTGGCCTCGGCGAGATGGCCGTTGTCGAGCATGGTTTCCGCGGCGTCCAGGGCGAGCTCGGCGGCTTTGGCGTCCGGCTCGATCAGCTTCAGATAGACCGAAAGTGCCAACTCAGGGCGACCGGCTCGCGCCAGGATTTCGGCCGCGCCAGATTTCCAGGGTCTTCGCGGTCATATCGTTACCCATCGACTTGGCCCGTTCGATCCAGCTCAGTGCCGCATCGGGATCGTTGCGGGCGATCGCTTGCCGCACCAGGGGAGAAACGACTGACGTGAGATCGAGCCGAGGGATCGCCCGAGGTTGGCGTCTCAGCAATTCGGCCGCGAGGCGGGCGGTTCGCGCATCGTCCCTCAAGCCCACGGCCGAGGCGATCGTTTCGACCAGGCGAGCGTCGTCGAGGGCGATGGGGTCGACTCGATCGAGCTCTTCGGGACTGGCACAGCTCAGGTCGTTGAGATCGACCGTGGTGCCGTGGTCCAGTTCCAGCCCGAGGCGACGCCGTAGCCGGTCAAACGGATATCCCTGGTAAAGAAAAGCGCGCTGGGACGGTTGCCAAGCTGCTCGCGGAGTCGAACGACAGCCGTGAGCTTGGCGCGGGCGACCGCATCGCCATTCGCTGCTTGGCGCGCGGCCGAGAGCGGCCGAAACACCGCCGAGCCCCTTGCGCGGATGGTGGATCCATTCGTTTTCAAAGTACGACTCGACCGCTTCCCGGCGGAGCTGATCCGCCAGGTTGGGCTCGACCCCAGGCGGGATCCGAAATGTCCAGAGATCGGCGTCGAGAAACGCGAACGGCAGCGGCGACGCCTCGCGCCGAATCGATCGCTCCTCATCTTCAAGCCTGGGGAGGAGGATCTCCTCGATGTGCTTGATGGACGACAAGCGGGGACTGGAGAGTCGCAACGCCTGCGGGCTGACGTAAACACTGGCCAGGACCGCCGGCAGATCGGCGGCTGTCACGGGAGTTTGGTCAAGACTCGCGACGGGCCGATCGAGCCACTCGAAGACCTCGATCACGGGGCCTTCGTCCGGGTCTGCGCCTGGCTCTCGTGGCGTGGGAATCCGTTGAATCTCGGGAAATTCCTCCAGTAGCTCGGCCGTGTCAGCGGGTTTCCAGGCGATCGTGCACGCGAACCGCAGGTCGTCGGCCAGAGTCTCGGCGCCCCCGCCCTGCCTGAGGATCTCGGCCATCGTCCAGGCCTCGACGGCCTGCTCGAACGCCGATCCAGCCTCCAAGCTGACGACATGTTCGAGAGCGGCGATCGCCTCGAGATTGTCTCCCGACCAGGCCAGGCAGAGGGCGCGGTTGTACCAGGCGGCGGGGTCGGGAAGTCCCTCCGCAGCCAGCCTGCCGAACAACTCGGCCATCGCCGCGAGGTCTTCCGCGTTCGATCCCCGCAGCCGTTTATCCCAAGCGGCCCGACGGTCGGGAATCTATGGGCTGGCGGAATCGGTACGTGATTCGGGCCGCCAAGGTAAGTCCGCCGCGGATTCGAGAGTCGAGAGAGCCTGGCGAGCGACGACGGAATTCGGCTCGACTCGCAGCGCGCGTTGCCAGCTTGCCCAGGCAGCCAACGGGCGCTGGCTTTGAGATGGTCCCAGCCTTCGCGAACCAGGGCCGTCGCCGATTCACTGCTCGTGTTCGTTGACATCGACGGAGATCCCTTCGCGACCGCTCCGGTTTCGTTCGGTCGCAGCCGTCTATGCGCTCAGTGTTAACGCTATCATACCGGTTGACGCTCGGACTGCCACATTACCGGCAAAGGCGGGGACTTTACGCGGCGACGAATTACTCTGAGATTCGTCGCGAGCTTGACAGTCGGTCTGGAAACGGCGATCGTACGCGGCAGAGCCGATGCGAAACGCCCCCCTGCGCAAACCAATCGCAAAGAGCTCCAGCCTGAGGAGGCGGGCGATCCATGAGTCGATGGAAACGGGTCTCGAAACGAGGAGAGTCACCAGGGCGGCGTTCCTGGGAATCTTCTGGCTGGCGGTCGTGACGGTCGTGCCAGCGCGGGTTGGTTATTCTTTCGATGAGTCGAAGGTTGCCAAGCGGCCGGCCACCAGCCCAATCTCGGAGGCCAGGCAATGGTTCGAGGATGCCAAGTACGGCTTGTTCATCGACTGGGGTATTGACTCGCTGCTGGGCAAGGGCGAGTCGGTGATGGACAACGACAAGCTGTCGATCCGCGAGTACGCGAAGCTGCTCCCTCGCTTCAACCCGACCCGATTCGACGCCGAGGCCTGGGTCAAGCTGGCCAAGCAGGCCGGCGTCAAGTACATCACGATCACGACCAAGCACCATGACGGCTTTTGCATGTTCGCCAGCCGGTTGACCGACTATGACATCGTTGACGCCACGCCTTATCACACGGACCCCCTCAAGACGCTGGCGGTCGCTTGCCGACAACAGGAAATCAAGCTCTTCTTCGCCTATTCGCTGCTCGACTGGCACCATCCCGATTACTTCCCGCTGGGCAAGACCGGTCAGGCCACCGGTCGCGAGCCGAAGGGCGACTGGAAGCGGTACGTGGCGTACTATCAGGGCCAGGTTCGCGAGCTGTGCACCAATTACGGCCAGATCGGCGGAATCTGGTTCGACGGGCTCTGGGATCGGCCCGACGCCGATTGGGACCTGATCGGGTACGTACCGCCTTATCCACGAACTTCAGCCGAGCGCTCTGGTCGGGAACAACCATCGCGACGCACCCAAAGCCGGTCAGGACTTGCCGGGATCCGAGGATGGACTTGCCTGTCGCGTCGGGATCGGACGGGATCGAACAAAGGCGGCATCGCGCCGAATCCGACCGCGAGAGAACTGGCTGACGATCAACGATTCAACGGGTTACAATCCTCACGATACCAACTTCAAGAGTGCGGAGCAGATCATCCACGCCTTGGTCGGCGCCGCGGGGCAGGGGGCCAACCTGAGGCTGATTGTGGGTGTCGGGCCCGATGGCACGATCGGCCTCGAGGTGATCCCAGCGACTGCTCGAAGCCGGCAAGTGGTTGGAGACCCATGGCGACTCGATCTACGGGACCCACCAGGGGCCGTTTCCAACCCCAGCCCTGGGGTATTCTGACGGCAAGAGGCCCCCGGGATCACGTGGAGAAGATTTACATTGCACGTCCTCAAGCCCAAGAATCTCACGCCGATTCCCTTCGATCGGTCGCGTGCGTGGACACCCTCCTGCTTGGCAACACAACGCCCATGAGAATGACCGAGACCCCAGGCGATCTCGTTCTCGACATACCCAAGGATGCGCTCGACGCCGATCGACACCATCGTCGTGTTGACGCCCAAATAGGGCGAGCGGCGAGGACGAAACGGTGCGAGGATTGGAGCGCGGCTGAGTCGCCAAATCGCTGCTGATCTCACCAGATGGTCATGGAATTCAGGAAGAGCTGCTTCAGCTCCGCTTCACTTGCAGGACGAGGTGAGAGCTTGGTCACGCGGTGTTGCACGATCGTGCCGGCGACCAGTGCATCGGCGTCTTCGGGCGCGTACCCCACGGCTTTCAGCCCGTTGGGCATGCCGGTTTGCCGCATGAGGGCGATGATCGCGCCGGCCAAGATCTCGCCCGCGTCTTCCGGACGCGCTTCGGCAACGTCCGCCCCCATCAGCCGGGCGGCCTCCAGGTGCCGATGGGGATCGGCCTGCGCGGTGAAGCGGAAAACCGCGGGGGAGTTCAGGATCACCGACATCCCATGCGGAATCAGCGGCCGCCGGGTGCGGTACCCGGCGGGATAAAGTCCCGGACCATCCCCGAGACCGGGTACGACATGCCGTGGGGCAGGTGCACGCCCGCGTTGCCGAATCCGATGCCGGCGAAGGTCGCCGCCAGGAGCATCGCTCCGCGTGCCTCGTCATCCGACGGGTCAGTCATCGACCGGACCAGATAGCGCGCGACCATCTCGATCGCCCGCCTGGCCCAGATGTCGCTGATCGGGTTGGACCCTTGGTACGCCGGCCGCTGAGCGGGACTGTCCGGGGCGGGCCGCTGGCAAAACGGCAAGGCGGTCAGAGATTCGACGGCATGGCTCAGAACGTCCAGTCCCGCGCACGCGGCGACCTGCGGGGGCACGCCTCGGGTATTGTTCGGATCAACCACTCCCAGCACCGGCCGCAGTGCGCGGTGCGCGATGCCCATCTTGGCGTGCAGCGGCGTGTAATCGAAGATTGCCACGCCGGTCGTCTCGCTTCCCGTCCCCGCCGTGGTGGGTACCGCGACGAGCGGCTTCAGTTGCCCCGGGACGGGAAGCCCCTTCCCCACCGGCGGATTGACATAGTCGAGCAGTTCCGCGGGATAGGTCGCGTACAGGTTGGCGGCCTTGGCCGTATCGATGCTCGAGCCGCCGCCGACGGCCACATAACCGTCGAAACGGCCGTCGACCGCGAAGTCGATCGCGACCTGAAACGACCTGTCGGTGGGCTCGACCTCAACCTGATCGAACAGCACCGCATCGATCCCCGCCTCCCGCAGCGCATCGAGCACCAGCGCGACGGGCTCGGTTCCGGCCAGGTTCGGGTCGGTCACGACCATGACCCGCCGCGCCCCCCACTGACTCACGTCGTGCCCGATCTCGCGGGTCGCGCCGGGGCCGTATTTGATGCTGGAGGTGTCCATCGTAAAGGCTGATTCCCTGCGCATCGGCGAGACCTCCAATGAGTGAGCTCCGTTCGGGGCGGGGAAGGCCCAACGGGCAGCATCTCCTCGGCTTCGTACCCATTGCGAATCGATCCAGGATCATCATACCACCGCGGGGAATCCGCCGGTGTTCATCTTGACTTTCCCTCTCGCCTCGATTGCGATAGCGGCCAGAGCCGCGCACCCGGCCACACGACACCCGAGGCCCCGCATGCAATCGACACCACCCGGCGAGCCCTCGCCCTTCGACGACGGCGAGTTCTACGACGTCCTGTGCCAAGGCCTCGACTACGGCATCGACTTCTACGTCGGCCTCGCGCGCGAGGCGAAGGGGCCAGTCCTTGACATCGCCTGCGGGACCGGCCGCATCCTGTTGCCGGTGTTGCAAGCCGGGGTCGACGCCGACGGGCTAGACCTCTTCCAGCCGATGCTCGACACGGCGCGGCGGAAGGCTGCCGCACTCGGATTGTCGCCGGACCTCTACCGCGGCGACATGGCCGACTTCCAGATGCCGCGCCGCTATGCCCTCGTCATGATTACCTTCAACGCCTTTTGCCACATGCTGACGACGGAGGACCAACTCCGCTGCCTGGGGTGCATCCGGCGGCACCTGCTCCCGGGAGGGCTGCTGGCGTTCGACGGCGCATTCCCGGGCCTGGCGTGGATCGGCGCGCCGCAGGACCGGCGCGAGCTGGAGGGTGAGACCAAGCACCCGCGCACCGGGCAGACGATGCGCGGCTACGACATCCGCAGCTTCGACCGCGTCGCGCAGGTGCAGCGCTCGCGGAACGAGGTCGAAGCTGGACGAGGCCGACGGCACGACCCGCATCATCCACCGCTCGGAGTTCCTCGTGCGGTGGACGTACAAGGCCGAGATGGAGCTGCTGCTGCGCGCCGCCGGCTTCGCGCGGTACGAGGTCTGCGGCGGCTTCGACCGCCGGCCGCTGACGCAGGAGACGGACCAGATGGTCGTGCTGGCCCACGCGGGCGAGTGACGGCCAACCTTTTGGATGGGGCCGTAAAAAAGGGTCGAGACCGTCCTCGTGGCGCGGGGATCAGACCGATTTTCGGTTTTTTTTGTGGGAAATAACCGGAAAGTCGGTTTGACCCTGTCTCCGTCCGAAACCGAGTCTCGACGGGGCGGCTGAAAAGCTCGAGCGAGGAAGAACACGTTCGCATGCCGTTCTGAGAGAAGGAGGTGGCGGCTTCGCCACCTCCTCTCCACCGCGGAGCGAGCAAGTGCGCTGGATGACGCGGACTACGTTGCGCGCGCCCCGTTTCCGTAGCCAGCGGAACCCAAACAGCCCACCGACGCCCACTCCCAGGAGCAACATGCTCGCAGGTTCAGGGACTGACGACGAGAGTTGCAAGTTCGTCAGGTATTGCTGTGGTGTCTCGGGTCCGACTGAAAGGAAGTGTCGGGTTATCTCGAAGCTAAACGTGTGCGATCCGGCGCCCAGGCTGAGACTAACGTCCCAGTTGCCGTACAAAACATCGTGAGGAGCACCGAAGCCTCCAAGGTCAATGCTTTGTTGGACCACGCCGTCCACCAGGACCGAGAACGTGCCCGCGTTGGTGTTGTTTTGACCGTCCGGATCGTCTGCGGACGCAAACGCACCGGTGATTGTATACGTGCCCGCACCCAAGGTTAGGGTTTGGGAAAGACCACCCCCGGCTTCCGTGAAATTGTCTGAACCCACATTGAAGTGGGCCGAGTTGGTAGCTCCGCTGCCGGTCGTATTGAAGGAGACGACGTCCGGCAGCGGACCGCCGCGTAATCGGGTCAACGCCGTTAGTCCCGTCAGGCGTAGTAAAAACTGTCCAGCCGGTCAGATCGCCGGTGCCAAAGTTTCCGTTAATGAAATCGGCCCGGGCACTCCCCCACCCACCGCTGAGCAAGCCGAGAACAATAAGTCCCAAAACAACACGCTTCATCGTTTCCTCTCCATCATGGCCATCCCCTAACAGCGGGGTAGCTGTCAATCTCCGCGAAAATCGCTCCACACCGATCGCGGAACACACAGCGAAATGACCAAGAGTTGTTGCCCGCTAACTCGTTGGTCTCGAACTTGGAGGCAGCAACTATAGGAAGTTGTTCAGGGTCAATACTGAGGCGTTCCGTTCACGTTGTAGACGCAGTTCACCGCAAATGCAAGGATTATCCGGTCGTTCGGCGTCTTTTGTGCTCTAATGATGCTTATTTTCAACATTGACGTCGTCGAGCTTTCACGATCTTGAGAGCGGTTTCATGATTTACGTCGGTTCCGTCGTGAAGAAATCATGATCAGACGTTCGAAGCTGGAATTGATCTCGGGGATGCGGACGGGCTTTGCACGAAGGGCTGGAGGAAGGGGGTGAGCGCCTCCATGCACGAGGGCTCGCCTTGAACGAGGAAGGCGTGCTCGATATTGCCGCCGGTCTGCCCGTAGCACCAGGCCAGTGTTTTGTGTACCGACTGCCGGCGGGAGGCAAAGACACGGCAAAGGCGGATACTCTCTCCCATATCAAATTCATTTCAATATCGCCGTCGATGTCCCGAATAGGGAGAGTGCTCGGTCCGACCGATCCATACCGGATTCAGTCAAGGGTTGGCTTTCAGCGATCGGTTGTCGCCGATCTCGGACTTAATCTGTTCGACGAAACCGAGTCGATGGGAAAACGTTATGGAAATGCCGCGTCGCAATGCGCCTCATCTCGTCATTGCCGGGGTCGTGAGTCTGATTTTCGGTTCTGCCCCGGTCCGCGCGGAGGCGCCGGCCAGGCCCGCGCCGCGGCCTCTGGCGGAATGGGTCAAGAAGAGCAACGAAAATGCAAAGATCATGGTCGAACTGATGGCGAAGTTGCAGCCCGAGGCGGCGTCGCAGTTCGGCGTCGAGGGATATGACGACCAGATCTCCGACATGTCGCCCGGCTTTGTCGAGCGGCAGATCGCGGCGATTCGCGTGGTCCACGCCGAGCTGGTCCGTCGCCTTGCCGCCGAAACCGACCGTCGCGTCAAGCAGGATCTGGAGATCCTCGTCAAGGCCGCGAGCGACTCGATCAAGGAAGCCGAACTTTCGGATCGAAGCTCGTGGTTCCTTATTTCAGCCTGGACATGCTCATCTTCCAGTCATTTCGCGGTCTGCTGGACGACCAGGTCTCGGCGAGCCGGCATCCGGCCGCACTGATCCGCTTGCGCAAATACGCTGGTCTTGAGCCGGGCACGAAGCCGATCAGCGAGCATGCCATGGCCTATGTGCGGGAGCGGCTCAATAATCCCAAGCTGGTGGCACCGTTCAAGTCGAAGATTCAGAAGGACCTGGCTCAGGCGTCCTTCCTTGTCGCCGGCATCGGCAAGTTGTTCGAGAAGTTCAAGCTTGACGGGTACAAGCCAGCCTATGGAAAGCTCAAGGATCAGCTCGCCGCGTGGCACGAGTTCGTCAAGTCCGAGGTCTTGCCCAAAGCGCGAGACGATTTCCGGATGCCGCCCGAGCTCTATGCGTTCGCGCTCGAACAGATTGGCATCGACATTCCGCCGGCCGAGCTCGCAGCCAAGGCCCACGTGGCTTTCACGGAGATTCAGAGCCAGATGCAGGTCGTTGCGGCGGAGGTCGCCCGAGATCGGGGTCTGAACATCTCCGACTACCGGGATGTGATCAAAGCGCTGAAGAAAGACCAGCTTGTCGGCGATGCGATCCTGACGCATTACGAGGCCCGGCTCAAACAGATCGAGCAGATCATCCGCGACAAGCAGATCCTGACATTGCCGGATCGCGTGGCCCGCATCCGGATCGCGACCGAGGCCGAGAGCACGGCGATCCCGGCGCCCAATATGCATCCCCCTCGACTGCTGGGGAACACGGGCGAGGTCGGCGAGTTTGTCCTGCCGCTCAACGTCCCCGACAAGTCGGGAAAGATGCAAAAGTTCGACGACTTTAATTTCGCGGCCGCCTCATGGACATTGACCGCGCCATGAAGCCCGGCCTGGCCACGAGCTTCAGTTTGCGTCGATCGTCGAACAGGGTGTTTCCGACGCACGGGTGACCTTTGCTTTCAACAGCACCAACGTCGAAGGCTGGGGCCTTTATTCCGAGTGGCTGATCGAACCATTCGAGCCGGCCGAGGGCCGGTTGATCTGTCTCCAGCATCGCCTGATGCGAGCCGCCAGGGCATTCCTTGATATCGAGCTTCAGACTGGCAAGATCACCCGCGACCAGGCGCTGGCAACGCTCAAGAACGACGTGGTCCTGTCGGACGCCATGGCCAACCAGGAAGTCGAGCGCTATACGTTCTGGGCACCTGGCCAGGCCAACGCTTATTTTTATGGCTACACACGTTTGCGCGAGCTGCGTACCGAGGTCGAAAAAGCCATGGGTAGCCAGTTCAACCCCAAGGCCTTTCATGATTTCATCCTGGCCCAGGGACTATTGCCGCCGCACCTGATGAAGAAGGTCGTGTTTGAAGAGTTCGTGGCCAAACGGTCGACACCACCATCGAGATAATCGACAAACCGTAATTCGGTCCCTAACGCGGTGCTGCCGCGTTAGGGATGGTGTCCCCGGAACCCAGCAGGTGCGGAGCCCGGGTGGCGGCCCGGGTTGGTGGCGGCCAGCACTTCCGAAAAGTCTTCCTCGCCCGCATCCGCGACATCATCCGCGATGTCTATACCGAGGAGGCGCTCGATCCCATCATCGACGACCTGGACGCTCGCCTCGGAGACGTCGCGGCGTCGTGCGCCAAGTCACGGGGGCAGGTGGCGGAAGCCGGTAGGCGTCGGTTGTCGCGGGACGTAGAATTGCTGAAGGCTTTCGTCCGCGAGCGGCGCGAATACCTCCTGAAGGAAGGAGGTGGCTGAAACTCGTCGATCGGCCGGCACCGACCGGTGGCATTCCAGGATTTGTCAAGTTCGACGATCTCCGGGGACGGACGCTTCTCGCGAAATCGCCTACAATCATGCAGCGATCACTGCGCAGTGAATCAAGCACACTCATTCCTCCATTCAACGAGAGGACTCACCATCGATGAGCAGCGCATGGATCGACCAGAGGATACCTGGGATCGTCGCCTTGACGGCTCTGTTGTGTTGTCTCACTCTATCACTCGCCGCCGAGATTCAGGACGATTCGCGCCGCGAGGCTCAAGGCGACGCCGGGCAAACCCTGGGCGATGTCGGCGGAAAATCGATGATTTCAGACGCCGTCAAGAAACTCGCCGATTCACCGAGCTATCGTTGGACAACCACCGTTGCCGCTGGGTGAGCCCGGACCGTTCGGTGGTGGTGGCGTCACCGCCGGCCAGACTGAGAAGGGTGGCTTCACTCGCGTCGCGATGCCCGCGCGCGGGTCGTCCGGAGTTCGTGACGCGAGGCGGCAAGACGGCGATACTTCTGGATGGGAATTGGCAGGTGTCGGCTCACCAGGCCGCCGGAGGCGGGGGTCCACCCGGAGCACCGATGGGGCTCGACCCGCGGATGATCGCCGACTTCAGGCTGCCGGCTGCTCGCGCCTCGGAACTCATCGACAAGGCCTCTGCATTCCACCGCGAGGGCAACACGGTGACGGCCAGCTTGAGCCCGGATGTAGCCGCCAAGTTGCTAGAGTCGGATCTGCCTCCGCGCCGGGGCGGGAACTCAGGGTCGCGGCCGCAACCCATTCGACGCCCCGATCAAGGATCCGCGAGGCTCCGTCACGTTCCGGGTCGACGGCGGGCGTCCTGACCGAGTTCACGCTGACGCTCAGCGGCTCGCGCCGGACGCTTCGACAATGAGATCAAGCTCGACCGATCGACCACGACGAAGATCAGTGGCATCGGCACGGCCAAGGTCGAGGTCCCGGAAGATGCCCGAGAGATCGTCGAGGCTGCTCCTCGCCGGGGTCGAGCCCAAGGTCTTCGTGCCCGAGCCCGGCTTCCGCAAGCTGTTCGACGGCCGGACCCTCGCCGGCTGGGAAGGCCGGCCGGGATTCTGGTCGGTCGAGGACCGTGCCATCGTGGGCCGGACCACGAAGGAAAACCCACTCGAGGGAAACACCTTCCTGTTCGCCAAGGCCGCCGGCAAGAACCTGATCGTCGATGACTTCGAGCTGCGCCTTTCCTACCGCATCACCGCGGACAACGATGCCGGCTTCGCGAACTCGGGCATCCAGTACCGCAGCCGTGACCGGGGCGATTTCGTGGCGGCCGGCTACCAGGCCGACATCGAGGCCGGGCCGATGTTCTCGGGCATCCTCTATGACGAGGCCGGCGGCGCCGGAGGCCGGGGGATCATGGCCAACCGCGGCGAGAAGGTCACCTGGACGTCCGACGGAAAGAAGGAGGTGACGGGCCGCCTCGGCAGCTCCGAGGAGATCCAGGCGAAGATCAAGAAGGATGACTGGAACGAGTACGTCGTGATCGCCCGGGGCAATCACCTCCAGCACTTCATCAACGGCGTCCCGACCGTCGACGTCTTCGACGAAGTCGAAGTCGAAGCGGCTCGACTCGGGGATCCTGGCGCTCCAGCTCCACGCGGGCGAGCCGATGACCGTCCGATTCAAGGATATCCGCATCAAGTCGCTCCGCTCGGCGGCAGAGTCGGCCGCCGGCAACGTGCGGGTCGCCAAGGGGTTCAAGCTCGACCTGATCTACTCGGTGCCGAAGGCAGACCCAGGGCTCGTGGGTGGCGCTGTGCACCGACCCGAAGGGCCGGCTCATCGCCGCGGACCAGAACGGCAAGCTCTATCGCATGACGCCGCCGACCCCGGGCCGCAGCGGTTCGATCGAGCCCGAGGCGATCGGAGTGGACCTCGCCGGCGTCCACGGGCTGCTCTACGCCTTCGACAGCCTCTACGCGATGGTGAACGAGCGGGGCACCCACGGCCTCTATCGCGTCCGCGACACCGACGGCGACGACCGCTACGACGAGGTCAAGCTCCTCCGCGCGATCAGGGGCGGCGGCGAGCACGGCATGCACTCGATCGTCCTCTCCCCGGACGGCAAGTCCGCTCTACGTGGTCTGCGGCAACTCGACCGAGCTGACGAAGGTCGATTCCTCGCGCGTCCCGCTCAACTGGGGCGAGGACAACCTGGCGACCCGCATCCCGACCGGCTTCATGGACGACTCGCTGGCGCCGCAGGGCTGGATCGCCCGCACCGACCCGGACGGCAAGGAATGGGAGCTGATCGCGGCCGGCATGCGGAACCCGTTCGACATCGCCTTCAACCGCGACGGAGAGCTGTTCACGTACGACGCCGACATGGAATGGGATATCGGCGAGCCCTGGTATCGGCCCACGCGAGTCAACCACGTCATCAGCGGCGCCGAGTTCGGCTTCCGCAACGGCTCGGGCAAGTGGCCGGCCTACTACATCGACAGCTTCGGGGCGGTCGTCGACATCGGCCCGGGCTCGCCGACGGGGATCACGTTCGGCTACGGGGCGAAGTTCCCCGAAGAAGTATCCGCGACGCCCTGTTCATCAGCGACTGGAGCTTCGGCAAGCTCCGCGCCGTCCACCTCAGGCCGGAGGGGGCCAGCTACACCGCCGAGGTGGAGGAGTTCATCAGCGGCCAGCCGCTGCCGGTGACCGACGTGGTCATCAACCCGAAGGACGGCGCGATGTATCTCGCCGTGGGCGGCCGCGGGGCGCAGTCGGCCCTCTACCGCGTGACCTACACCGGCGGCGAGGTCGACGCGACGATCAGCGAGCCGACCCCCAGGCCCGCGAGCTACGGGACTTGCGCCGGAAGCTGGAGGGCTACCACGGACACCGCGACGCCGGCGCGATCGAGGCGGCCTGGCCCTACCTCGGCGACCAGGACCGGGCGATCCGCTACGCCGCCCGGGTCGCCGTGGAGTGGCAGGACCCGTCGCAATGGCGACAGAAGGCCCTGAGCGAGTCCGAACCCGCGCAAGGCGATCGCGGCCCTGGTGGCGCTTGGCACGTGTCAGCGGCAAGGACAAGCCCCATCGCAAGCCGACCGACCCGCTGACCCGACCCGGCCCTGCAAGGCCGGATCCTGGCCGCCCTGGATGCGATCGACTGGTCGCACCTGAGCCGCTCCGATCGCGTCGACCTGCTGCGTGCCTACTCGCTGGCGTTCATTCGCCTGGGGCGGCCGGATGATGAGGCGTGCCGGCGGCTCGTCGCGAAGTTCGACCCCCTGTTCCCCGCCAAGGCCGCGGAGGTGGACTTCCTGCTGGCCGAGATCCTCGTGCTATCTCCAGGCACCGACCGCCGCCGCCGAAGGTCATGGCGGCCCTGCGCGAGGCCCCGACGCAGGAGGAGAAGATCCAGTATGCGCTCGTACTCCGCGGCTCTGAAGGCAGGCTGGACCCCGGCGCTGCGGGAGGAGTACTTCCGCTGGTTCGTCACCGAGGCCGCGGCCTACCGAGGGGGCAACACGTTCGCCAACGCGCTCCGGACGATCAAGACCCAGGCGATCGCGACGCTCAGCGACGACGAGCGGCAGGCGTTGAAGCCGATCCTGGACGCACGCCCCGAGCGGAAGTCGCCCCGGGAGCTGCTGGCGGCCCGCAAGGTCGTCAAGGAGTGGACCCTCGCCGAACTGGTGCCGATCGTGGAACGCGGAATCGGCGGCCGGCACGACCTGGAGCGGGGCCGCCAGCTCTACGGTGCCGTCGCCTGCGCCTCCTGTCACCGATTCGGCGTGGATGGCGGGGGCGTCGGGCCCGACCTGACCGCGGTCGCGGGCCGGTTCAATGTCCGCGACCTTCTCGAATCGATCGTCGAGCCGAGCAAGGTGATCAGCGACCAGTACGCCGCCGTCTCCATCGCCACGAAGGACGGCCGGGTCGTGACCGGCCGCGTGGGCAACCTCTTCGGCGACTCGTTGAGCGTGATCGAGGACATGTTCGACCCGGGCCGTTCCACGAACGTGAGGCGCGCCGACATCGAGGAGATGAAGCCGTCGGACGATCTCCGCTGATGCCCGCCGGGCTGCTCAACAGCCTGACGGAGGCGGAGATCCAGGACCTGGTCGCATTCCTCCTCGCCCGCGGCGACTCGCGGGACAAGCCGCGCCGGCCGTGAGCCGGGGCGTGCTCAGGGTTTTGGGGCGAACTCGCCCCACGTTGGTCCGTCCGGCGATGTCCGATCGGATGAGGACGATCCGACTATCTCGGTGGAAGCTGTGGAGCGAGGAAGGTAGAACCCTGTTTCGAGAGGAGCGAAGTCCATGTCCGAGCACAAGGCCACGGTCGAATGGAAGCGAGAGACCGCCGAGTTTACCTACGAGACGTACAACCGCGATCACGACTGGATTTTCGACGCGGGCGTTCGTGTCCGGGCGTCGGCCAACCCGGCCTACCTGGGGAGTGAATCGTGCGTCGACCCCGAGGAGGCATTCGTCGCCAGCCTGTCAAGCTGTCACATGCTCACATTCCTGGCTATCGCCTGCAAGAAGCGCTACGTCGTGGACGGCTACCGCGATCCGGCTGTCGGCATTCTCGAGAAGGACGCGTCGGGCCGTCTTGCCATCACCCGGGTGACACTACGGCCCGAGGTCCGGTTCGCGGGCGAACGAACACCCTCCGGCGAGGAGTTGCGACAACTGCACGATCAGGCCCACCACACCTGCTTCATCGCCAACTCCGTGAAGACCGAGGTGATCGTCGAGCCGCAATGATCAAAGTACTGCGCTTGACGGCTGAGGTGAGCATCCTTGGTCCTCGCTCGCGGTCAGACCGGATTTCGGGTTCTGAGTCGAAGGATCAGAGACCGAACCGCGTAAAAACCGTTTACCCGATCCCAGGTTTGCGGGGCACCATACTCAATCATCGACCGCAGTCAGATACGGTGTCCCTGGACACCCCGCAGTTAGAGCGCTTCACGCTTGGCCGGCACACAAGCCATACCAACCCGACGCGCAAGCGAGGGGATCGGCCCGGCGTACACCGGGGGCATCCGGGCTTGAGTCTCTCGAAACGCGACGATCATGGACTGGCACAGGCACTCCCCTCGCTTGCGCGTCGGGTTAGTATGATGACGTTTCAAACAGCGGTGTGCGCAACGCGGATGTGATCCGCTCTAGGCCCATATGGGCCTACCGTCCAGACGACTCAAGGATGGTTGGCAGGCCTTTCGGGCCGTGGAATCAGGCGTCCCGCAAGAACGCGATCTCGTGCGACGTCAGCCAGGCGTCATCGGCTCGACGGGCGGGTTCGGAGTACACAAAGACTCGGCATCCGCAGGAGCTCGCCACGCCGGTGTCGTTGTAGATTGCCAGGCCAGGCTTCACGCGGAGGTTGCATCGCCCATCGGTCCAGCAGATTGGATTGGCGTGATCGGTTATCGCTAGACGTTTGACTTGCTGGCCGATGTTCTGGATTACCTTTCCGGACAACGGCCCTTGGTGCAGGATTGCCGTAAGCGTGGTTAGGCGTCCCTGAGATGGGGATTCAACATCCCAAGTTTGCGGAGCACGCTGCGAGGGGGTGGAAATTTCCATAGCCACGACCTTGTCTTCCGTAGGCCCAGAACTTCAATCGAGATGTCGAGCCCGCATTCCGAACCGGGAACCATCGCCCGGTTTGAGTGCGGTGCAGGCTCGCACTTGGAATGTGGCGGCGGTTGGCTGGTGAGCAGTGCCACAAGGACCAGGGCGAGGAGCTCGGAAAGATGGAATCCATCTTAGACTGTCAGGCGCCCACCGACTCCCAGAAGAGTGGATTTCCCACCGAAGCAGGGCGGTGATACATTGGACGACCGAGGCCGCTCCGTTTTGAGAATGGTCGCTGCGTTTGACAGTACGGAAGGCCGCCCGGCACGTGGCCCGTTCGGTGACACTGAGCTGATGCGCGTGCCCGGCGGGCCGTCCATTGCTCGGAAGGCGATGGTGTCACAGACGAGGCCCGCAATCAACCACTCCGACGGGACCTTCTGATCTGTGGCGCGGATTGCGCATGTGATTATGCAGTTCTGATGGCACCGTCACGACGACTTCTGAATCCATTGCCATAGGTTTACCTCACGTTGCTAAGACTTTGATGCTATGAATCCCGACGGACAGGGGAAGGAAGCGGGGGGACATGGTCAGACTTCATATTGGCGCGGTGGCTATGAGTGGCGATCCAGGTGACCTTTGTAGTCGAGCACGCGAGTCGCCGTCGAGAAAGCCCTAACACCTGGCTCCCAAGAGTGGTTGCGGCGCCGTCACTTGCGCTCGTTTCCTTGCGAGTAACGGCTGACAGGCTAATCTACGTGTGTCGTTCGTCATTTCACGGGGTCATGCTCGGCCCATCAAACTAAACAATGGGCGTCATCGCGATCACCATCTTAAGCACAGTAGTCATACCTGGCGTGTATTTCAATGGGATACTGCCTGATTAGACGCTAAATCGAGCCCTATGCGTTTTAAACGCCGACGTATCCTCGTCTGGACGGCCATTTTAAGCTCATTCGGGAAATTAATCGTGTCTCTAAATTTGAGGTTTACTTGGTTCAAGTCTGAGCGCAGATGCGCAAAGCATGTGGCACCAACGGAGGCTCTCGCTACAGGAACACGATTGGCGCTCTTTTTGACGCTGGTCTCACGCGCTCGGTGATTCGCATAAGCCATAACTGTAACAAACCGCAAACATCGGCGGACAAAACCACAAACAAGCACATCGGCGTGCCCACATTCGTTGAGATTAAGGCTGGTCGCCTGACCACATTATTTGCGAATGTGACCGGCTGATTGGTCAACTGCCCGGCGAGTTCCGGGGACGCCACGAGATCCGCGGACGCCATACTCAATGATGCCTCCGGCCGACGTACGCGGGTGGCCCGGACCGTGATCAGCCGGCTGTTTCGACACTTGAGTTTTTCGCGCCTTGCTGCTCAATTGGTCCAAGGGGACGCAACGCTGCTAATGCTTTGTCACAGCTAAGAATTGGGGTCGAGTCTGAGAATGAACACCTGCAAGACCCCGAAAAATCGGCAGGGTTCAGCTTATGGCTACACCGGCGAGCGGGGGGCGTGAGCCCCCTGATGACGCAACCCAGAGTCATGGCTGGAAAACAGGGGGCTCACGCCCGCTCGCCGGAACGACCTGTTACCTTGCTGCCAGTGAAATTGAACCATGCCGAAAAATCCAATCGCATGCACCCCAAAAACTAAGCTGTGACAAAGTACTAAAAGCGCGACACCAACGTTTCAGAATGCCCCTTTGCTGCACGGTTGGCGGAGGCTCTCAAATGTCTTTCGAAGCGGTCGGAATGCGGGCCGTGCGTTGTATCGTGCCCCAGCGCGCTGCGAGGGGTATTGGTCGGTCTGATCCCCGCCCAGCTTGTGCGGGCCCTGAAGCTCCCTCGAAACTCATTGTTCGAGAGTCTCGATCCAATCTGGGTCGACGTGCCGCGCGGCGTCCTGGATCGACAGCTTCTCGATCAATTGACAGCACTCGTGAGTTCCGCGATCAGATCGCACAGGTTGGACCTGACGGGCCTGGCCGTTCCTGACGGCGTACCCCCCAGTGTGGACCTGAAGCGCCTTCCCTTATCGACGCGAACACGGAATTGCCTGAACAAGGAATCGCTGAGCTCGACTGAAGAGCTCCGTGGAAAGTCGCTCGGGCGATTACTGGAGATTCGCGGGTTCGGCGTCAGGTGCCTGGTCGACCTCTTGACGGCGGTCGAGGGCGCATCGTGGGCGACCGATACTGACGCCGCTCGCGTCAAGGGTCTTGCTGCGGCGCCGTCCACTGAGCAAGAATGCGCAATGGCGCGGAGTCGCGCCATGATCGGGGTCCCAGAGCAATCGGCGGGTATGGCCGGCGGTGCCTTGTGCCCGCTGCACTGGAATCGGTATTCAGAGGAACCGTGCCCGCTCCGCTTGCGCAGGCCCTGAAGCTGGCTCCGGGCACGTCGTTCGAGTCTGTCGCACGCGGGCGAGTTCTGGTCGGCGAGCGCGCCGCCGATCGTCAACTATTGAATTGGCTGGCAGAGCTCTTGAGCCCCGCGATAACCGCGGGGTGGCTCGACCTCTCGGGGCCTGCCTTTCCCGACGGGGTCGCCTCCACCATCGATCTGGCTCGCCTTCCCATCCACACTCGGACGTGGAACTGCCTGATGCGAGAAAGGCTGGTCTCTGGAGAGGCCCTGGAGCGCCGATCCCTGCGGGAGCTGCTCGCAATCCCCGGCTTCGGTGTGCAGTGTATGGTGGATCTGCTCACTGCCGTCGAAGGAGCCCACCGGTCGACCGAGACCGAGGGGGCATGCCCGCAAACGACCGAGCTGTACGAGCTAGCGGCTCTCACGCTCTCGACCCGACTGACTTGCGAGGCACGACTGCTCGCCGACGAGCCCTGGTCGAAGGACGTCGGCGTCTACGACGCGCGACTCGCACCCCATCTCTTGACGAGCGACAATTCGCTCAGGGAAGTGCAGGATGCGATCGCCACCGGCAGGCTTTCGTTTGAACATTCCCTGTTTAACGAGCCGCCGCGCTACGATATCGATCTGCTAAGGTGCCCGCTCCCGCACAGCACGATGCGCGGGCTGCGCGAAGCAGGGCTAACCAAGCTGTCCGCGCTCGCGTGCTTAACGCCGCGCGACTTGCTGGCAAGAAACCACTTGGGAGAGCGATCCGTGTCGGACATGCTGGTACTGCTCGACGTCTTCCGCTACTTCACTCCCGCAGCGCAGCCCAGTCGGCCGTGAGCCGGCTCTCTCGGACCTTTGTGAAGCGGTCGTCAACCGCGTCGCGCGACTGCTGGTTCCCCGAACGGCTGGCTGATCGGATCGCTCGGCGCGTGCACTTGGCATTCGCTACATCTCGATGTCGCTGGAGGACGAGTTGTCGGAGCTTGCCGCCTCAGCAAGCCTCTCCCACAAAAATCTCGCGTCCGAATACCTCGGGTGGGACGGTCATGGCCCTCGAACATTGGAAATGGCGGGGGCCGCCAGTGGCGTGACGGCGCAGCGGGCCGGGCAGCTCGTTCGACGCGTGAAGCGACGGCTCTCTCTGGCAAGTTCGTGGACGCCGACCCTCATCAAGGCGTTGGATCTCTGCCGGCAATTGTGTCCGCGGCCAGCCGAGGAGATCGCCGTACTGTTACAGCAGAATGCGCTCGCGCGAGTCAAGTTTCATCCCTACGGCCTCGTTACCGCCGCGCAAGCGGTTGGTCTGACGCATTCTGTCGCACTTGAGCGCGTGGGGGGCGCCGAATGGCTCATTACCGCGTCGCGGGTTCCGGGGACGCCATGCTCAATTATCGACCGGAGTTAGAGCGGTTTACTTACGGGTTGCACACACCACGACAGCAACGACGATCATACTAACCCGAAGCGTCAGCGAGGCGACACAGCAAGAATTCTCACTGACGCTTCGGGCTAGTCCGTGGTGGATAGCAAAAACCGGTGGAGCGGGTTTCCTAACCCGCTGGTTCAATCCTTTGAATCGTCCAGGCGGGTTAGGAAACCCGCCCCACACCATCAACGACGCCTACGCTTCGGACTAATATGGCCTGTGGGCCATCCGAGCGTGAACCGCTCTAGGTATGGTGCCCCGGAACTCCCAAGTCACTAGCCGCCGGGGGCGTCGCTTCGGCCTCCGAAATCATCGAGCGTCAGTGCCCTGGCACGGGCGATGACCTTCTCGGACGACGTGGTGGCCGCCTTCTTCGCGTCGCGTTTGGATTTCCGTTGCTCCGCCGATATGACGGTGTTCCCAATTCTGGCGCATCCGAAGCTCTGTTCCGGCGTCTGTGCGAAGACATGTGTTGTCCTCCTTTGAAAGTCGATCAGCGATCAAGTCCCACTGAAAACGGCATTCACTCCCTCTTGCTTGGGCCGATCGAGGAACGCCGATACGCAACGGAGGGATAACTCCGCAAAGCGCGTACCGTTTTTTATCGGATCGCGGCAACATTTTTGTGTCGGGAGTTCAAGATGAGCGGTTGTGCTGTGAAATTGACCTGAGTCTGACAGCGATTGCAGAGAAGCCATCGGCGAAATCCTCCACGCAGTCTTCGTCAAATGGAGTTTACGCCTGATATCATCATCGGATTCAGGGGAAGCTGATCTCATGTAGCACCGATCCGGGCGAGGGGCCGAACAACGTCGTCAGTGTCGTAGGCGCAAAGCCTTAGCGAACGTGTGTCGCTCTGCCGGATCGCCAACGTCTGATAAGGCTGTGTGGGGTTGCTCCCCTGATATACCAGTATGGCGCGACGTGATCCCTGACGTGACAGAGGCGGCCTCTTGCGGATAGTGGTCGCTAGCCGAATAGTTTGCATAACGTCACTACTTGTGGTGTGACGGAGGAAGGTACGCACTCAGTTTGATAGAAGCCCGTCCAGCCAACTCCCATATGGCTGTCTTTCGCTCCGCGAAAGGGCTTGCTTTTGCGGAGCGAAAGACCTTGAACTCCGGTCCAGACTTGAACCATCCTACTGGGTAGGATAGAATCCATGATCGATGAAAGCCGTCTTTATCGAGTCGTTCGAGTTCACGGAATGGGTCACCGAGTACCTCACCGACCAGGGCCTGGCTGCCCTGCAACGTGATCTGCTGAACCACCCGGACGCCGGGGATGTTATGCCAGGCTGCGGCGGCTTGCGGAAGCTGCGAATCGCTGACCCGGGGCGGGGCAAGGGCAAGCGGGGCGGCGCTCGGGTGATCTACTTGCACACACCCGAGACGAACGTCTTCTATTTGATCACCGTCTATAGCAAGGACCAGAAGGACGACCTGTCGGGCGAGGAACGGCGGCTGTATCGGCAGCTCGTCCAGGTCTTGAAGCAGCGGGCACGACCATCGGAAGGAGTATGAGCGAACCATGAAAGACACGTCGAAGCGCCTGCCGGTCGCTGAGCAGATCCGCAAGGGATTGGAGGAAGGCATCCGCCATGCCCGAGGCGAGATCACGCTCAAGACGACTACCGTCGAAATCCCCGACGAGCCGCCCGAGATCGACGCCTCGACCGTCGTGGCGCTCCGGGACCAGTCGGGGATGTCGCAAGCCGTGTTCGCCCGCTTGCTCAACGTCTCGACCAAGACGGTGCAAAGCTGGGAGCAAGGAGTTCGCACGCCGTCGCACGCCTCCCGCCGACTCCTCCAGATCTACAGTCAGCACCCCGAGGCTGTCTGCCAGAGCGTCGGGCTTCCCCCGATCAAGCTCCAGGGAGTGACGATCGAGAAGGTGGCTCGCGGTCAGCGCCGGATCGTCATCCAGGGTGCTCCCGCGATTCGGAAGAATCACGCCAAGCCGGCCAGTAAACCGCCCCGGTCCAAGATCAAGGCGACACGCTAGACTCTCTCGCTGGACAAGGGGGCGATCCGCGGCTCAGATGACTCTCAAGGCGACAGTTCCCTCGCCCCTCGTGCTGCGTGACCACATCGGATTCCGGGACGAAGAAGGCGGCCAGCACGGTCGCGGCAATCATTCCCCCGGAGACGGCCGTCCCGAGCGTCCGGTGGCCGACACCTCCAGCTCTCGTGGCGTTCACGGGCGAATAGAACCCGCGAACGACCGTTTACTGGATCTGCCTCCCTATACGTCACCGTGGATTTGGCTATGATTGAGCCAGTGGGGAACCACGACGCACCGTCGAGGATCGGTTCGTGGTCTATGGGGTTCGATACACAGCGACGGCCATCCACCATCTTCGCGGTTTCTCGGCACCCCGTCTTCGAGGATGTCGAACTCGGGGCCGAGGAGGCGGAGAAACCCGAAGTCACGGTCCTGGCCATCACCCTCAAGACGGTGAACCGGGTCTGGATCGGCGGTGAGGAGCACGAGCTATGAAAACAATCCAAGTCGCCGAGGCGATGAACTCGCTGGGAGAATATGCCCGCGAGCTCAAGAATGAGCCGCTGATCTTGACCGAGGGCGGCCATGCCATCGCGGCGCTCTTTGCGATTGACGACGACGATCTCGAATCCCTGGCGCTGAGTCTGAGCCCGAAGTTCCAGGCGCTGTCGAGCGCGCCGAGCGGAGTATCGGAACGGCACCAGCGTCTCGGCTGATGACGCTCGGCGTGAGCTGGGAATACCTTCCGTTCCGATCGAGCGAGAATCGCAATAATGGCTCAGAGCGAGCGGACTTCGTCACAAGTAGCGGCAGTCGCCTTGTTAACTGCCGCTCTTCCCCGGAGAAGAGGGAGTTAGCGGCCCGTCGTCTTTCGATTGACGCGAGATCAGCCGCTGACCGCCTCTCGCGCACCAGTGCGATCGACGAGACCAACCGCCTCGGTATGATCGCTGAGCGGGAATCGCTCCCGGACGTTGTATACGGAGGGAGAGAAAAGGGGTCCACTTTAAGACGCCCACCCGATCGGCAATGCCCGTGTTGGCACTTTCCGCGCTCAATGATGGTGAGTAGGTTTGAATCATTACATTCCTCGCCACGAGACGTCGATTGATCCACTGCGGCCGTGCCCCGGCCGACCGCGAATCGAAAGGCTGCTGAAATGGACGATCAATCGCCTACCGGATCACGAACGTTGCGGAGCTACGCGCGCGTTACGCTTGCGCGTGTTTATGCTCGTGATCTTCGCGATCGCCGCCCTCCTCGGCTGGGCTGCCCATCAAGCTCGTACTCAGCGCGAGGCCATCAGAGCGATCAGAACACTCGGCGGCCACTTCAGCTTCGATCCAAGCTACCGCCAGCGTCCGGGACCGACTTGGAAGAAATGGTTGGCCGATCGAATCGGGGCCGATTACGTCTATCATGTCGAGTACGTTACGAGCTTAGACAATATGACGGATGCAAATCTCGTCGAGGTGGAAGCACTGGCACGGCTCAAGCACGTTGACCTCTCGGGCTCGGGCGTCACCAATCGCGGATTGGACCACCTCAAAGGATTGAGTGAGCTTTCGTGGCTGTCACTCGCCAACACCGAAATCGACGGCGCTGGGCTATCACGGCTTAAAGGACTGTCCGCGCTTCACAGAGCTCAACCTGGCCGGCACACGGATCACGACCACCGGCATGGAGAACCTGCGGGGCTTGCAACACCTCCAAACGTTGGACCTCACTCGGACCCGGATCCGCGACGCTGGATTGAAACACCTCGAAGCCCTGAGTCATCTCAGGGATATCCGGCTGGATAATACGTCGATCCGCAATTCCGGTTTGGCACACCTGGAGCGTCTGACGAGTCTTGAACGACTGTCGTTGAAAGATACCCACGTTGGCGACGAAGGTCTGGCGCACCTCTCTCAACTTACGAAGATCGAGTGGCTCGATTTGAGCGATACACAAACGAGCAGTGCAGGACTGAAGCATTTGAAGAGCCTGTCCGCGCTCGTGGAGCTGAACCTCGAGGCTACCCAGGTCGACGATGGCGGACTGAAATATCTGAAGGGACTCACACGGCTCAAGTACCTCAACCTCAGAGATACGTGGGTCACACCGGCGGGTGTGCGGGATTTACAAAAAACGCTTGCTACAGCAATGATCGTTGACTGGCCGACTCGCTGGTACAGACTACACAACGCGACGCGCTAGCTCACGCGGACAAAGCGCGGATAAAGGCGACGTTGGTAATTACGGCGACGAGCTGGGTAAATTGGGTGCCCGAGACGTAGAGGGCTGGTGTCCCGTCAAATTTCGATTAGAGGGGACACTCGCCGCTAGCCGCTAACCGCTTGTAACGCCCGAGTGAGGTCGACGAGACCGATCACCTCGGTATGATCGCTGAGCGGGAATCGCTCCCGGCCGTTGTAGACGACAAAGCTCTTGTAAGGCGTCAGGTCGCCGAGGGCGTGATGAAACCCGCGTTCCAGCTTGGGTGCCACACCCCGCTTGACCTCGATCGTCCAGACCTGCCCGCCAGGTAACGCCAGCACCAGATCCATTTCGGCTCCGGCCACGGTCCTGTAGAAACTGGCCTCCGTTCCCGGCGGCGCCACACCGAGCGGTGTTTCGACAACATACCCCTCCCAGCTATCGCCGACGATCGTTGGAACAGAGTGGGTAGGAGAGCGTCAGTTCATTTTGAATAGGAGAGTGTCAGTTCATTCTGCGCGTCGGAAAAATGGAATATCGAATAGGAGGGTGTCAGTTCATCTTGCGCGCCAGAACAATGGAATAGGAGGATGTCAGTTCATTTTTGCGCGTCGGAAAAATGAACTGACATCATGGATTGTTGCGCGTTATGCTTGAGGGAGGCCATCGCCGGAATCGTGAACATCTGGCGAGCACCGGAGGGACGGCTTACAATTGTCCGATGTGTAAAGCCTCAATATCCCACTCGTACCAACGAAATCCGGGTCATCGGGCAACGACTTACGTCGAATCGGCGATGTAAAGGGTGAGTTAGAGATGAGAGTTTCCACATTTCGCCTGGCGATCGCCGGGCGTTCTGTAGAGGCCGACGAGCGTAGACTCTCGAAGTGGAGACCGTAAACCGTGATACGATTCCGCTTCTCCATAGCTGGCTTAATGGCCGCTGTCCTAGTTGTGGCGGTTGGCTTCGCGGCCCTGCAAAATGCGTCGGATTGGTGGTGCAGTTCCCTCTTCACGATCACCCTAGCACTCTTCCTTTTCGCGACCATTGGGGCCATCCGAGGAGGAGACAGGACGTTCTGGCTGGGGTTTGCCCTCTTCGGATGGGCTTACATGATAGCGAGTTACGAGCCATGGTCGAAGCACGCGAAGACCCCACCGGTGCTGGTGACGACAAAACTACTGAATCGCCTCTACCCCCACATCAGCACCGTCCCACCAGACGAAGTTGTCATCGGCGGGGAAGGTGCCTGGAAGGACCCTAGGAACATCGAAATCGTCAGTAGTTTTAAGGCGGGCAAGATTACGTTTTTCCGCAACGACATGGATAACTTCCTCCAGGTCGGTCACTTCGTAGCGAGTTGGCTCTTCGCCTTAATCGGCGGCACAATTGGGTCTCGTCTGTTTGCTCATCGGGCAGAGCAGAACAGACCGCAGACTCCGATCAGTGACCGACCTAACCACGCCGAGCGATAGCACGGAGACCTTGGTGCGTCGGAAAAGCGTAAATGGTGGATTATAGTCGGCGCGAACGGGCGGGCTCGAGACGAGGCGAAGGCTTGGATTGGGTAGGCGAGTTTTGTACTTTGCCATGGTATGCCAAGGATTATCCACGCGCGCATTCGATAAAGCACATCCGATTATCATCGCCTGGCAAGGTGGCCTCTGGCAGGGCTCGATAGCGCTCGGCGATCGCTACCGCCATACTTTTGGCGGCCCGCTTGACCTATCGGTTCGAGGATTCCCAACGAATCGACGACCTCTGCATCGCCTTCTGACACTCGACCTTCGGGATAGCCGCCTGAAAATCTCGCTCCCCGGCGCATACAATGCTCCACTTGCTTTACGGGTTCGCTTATGACTGCTGTCTGCTCGACTATCAAGTCGTCTCCGATTCGGAGGTCCGTGTCATCGAAATGACACCCCGCCGCCCTACCAGGAACTGGCCGTATGAGGACTATCCCGAGCACTTCGCTGTCCGGCCAGTGGCCCTTCGCGATCGTACACCAATCAGCGATAAGCAGATGACAAGACTGACTTGGCAGGGGCTGGACGCCGAGGCCGCCGATCAATTGGTCATCGTCGTGCGGGCTTCCGATCGCTTCGGCGTCTCCTTGTGGGGCGAGTCGGGCGATGCTGAGGAGGTCGAGGTCGTCTTTTGTGTCTCGCCGGAGACCGGTCGCGTCTCCGCCTCAAACCAATGCACGTGACCTCTCGCTCAAGGGCGATACGTGTCGTTTATCGTTGAAACTTGACACTCGGTCCTGGGCGCGGCGAGAACGTGTAACGCGTAGACTAGAGATGGGAATTGTCAGCGAGGGCCTCGGATGGCAGACGCCGTAAAACGCCGGATTACGATCCTTGACGTTATGGCAGCGGTGGCGATGACCGCCGTCTCGATTGTCGGCGCACGATACATGCTCTCATTGATGGAACTGCCCCGCGGCTGGTGGGGGGTCTCGGCCTTGATCGGGTGGTCCGCGGCCGTCCTGACCGCGACGCTCGTCCTCATTCCTCTTCGGCTCCGCCATCCTCGGCCTTACGGCGAGCGGCTTTGGCGACAGCCGGGATGGCTGGCTTGTGCGGCTGTCGCCTTGACTCTGGCGATAAGTCTCGCTGAGCAGCTTCTTGAAGTCACATTCATCCTCATTCGAGTCGGGCCCTCACGGTTGGACCTTCCATCGCTATCTAGGAATCTCATGCTCGCGTTTCCTTCCAAGGCTGTTTTTGCCGTTGCTGCGGCTTGGGCGACCCTCGGCCTGGTGGGGGGTTGGGAGTCGGAGAAGGGGTGGGTCGATAGGCTTGGAAGGCTGTTCGGGCTTTACTGGATCGGTTATCCGATCCTTGCCTGGATCGTGGAGATCGTGGCAGCTTTGTGAAGCGAGCGCCTCCTCATGACGCTTCGTCTGCAAGAGTCCCACCAAGCGCGTCGCCTCATTTATAGTTTGCGCGGACAGCCGGGCGGGACGATGGCGGGGCGTGTAGCGGGTGATTCAGAGATGAAAAGTTACAGGAGCGACCCATGAGGTTGCCCCGCGTGAGGTTCACGGTTCGGCGGATGATGATCGCGGTAGCGGTCGTGGCGCGTAGCGTTCGGGATCGTTCGCCTCTTGGGGTTGCACAGCTCTATCTTGAAAAGGCCGCCGATCATGCGGGTTTCAGGGCTCTTGTGCTCCGGTCACCCGAGACCATCGCCTACTGGGAGTCCCGATGGACGGCCCAACGCGAGGGACTGCCCGCGAAATACCCGTGGCCAAGCGGAACTCCGTTCGTGCCGGCCATGGCCCGGTATTACGATGCAATGAGAATTAAGTACGAACAGGCTGCACGCTACCCTTGGCTCCCCATCGCGCCCGACCCGCCGAAGCCGTAACGACGGGGTTGAGTGCCGTATAGTTGGCGCGGACAGGCGGGCGTGTGACGATGCGGGGGTGTGGAAAGGGTGATCCAGAGATCAAACTTGGCAGGAGGCCGTCGAAGATGATGCGGAGCGCAGATTCCATCAAACCTTCCGTTGAAACGTCCGGAGGAGCATCGACCCTCGTCGCGAGGGACGAAATTGAACGGCTCAGTACCCGCACTCGCCGGGGCTACGGCGGTTTTGCGATCGGCATCGGGCTTGGCTTCGCCTTAACCGCGGCGCAGGTAGCGAGTGCCGGTTACGCCATCCTCCCATTTCAGTTCGTGTGGAACATGATATGGGCTCCCTTTCTGGGACTTGTCATCGGGCGTGCCCTGAGCCGCACCGAGCCAAAAAAGCCTAGGATATGGAGACCTCCGCAACTCCGCATCCATACCTTGATGGTGATCGTCGCCTACTTGGCGCTCCTCCTTGGCGTGAGCGTCTCCACGTTTAAGATAGGCATTGCCGCTCAGCGGTACTTAGAGAAGAAAATCAACTCCGCTGATATGGGGAAAAACTACCGGGAAAAGCACGAAAATGTGACGCTGACGCCAAGTTGAAGCGTAAGAACGTCACGGAACTCCAAGCCGCGAGAATCCCCGTGGGCGTGCTCCAAATCCAACGGGAGTTCCTGCAATCCCTGGAGGATGACCCGAAGGTGACGCCCGATTATCGAACTTACCGTCGCGGCCTGATCACGGAGGGTGAAGAGCAGGACAGGATCAGGCATGGAAAACAACGTGGTCGTCTTGGGTAGAATTGCCGAGCATTTCGAGAGGCTCGCCGCCAAATACGAATGGTTCCAATGGCACCCTTGGCTCCCCATCGAGCCCGATCCGCCCGTACCGAACTGACTGCGATGGGTGAAGTTCGTGCGCCGTGGTAAGGCGCGGGACTCCCGTGTGTGCGATTCCCAACCGGCATCTGTCATTCCTGCTGGAAGCAATTGGAGGGCGCCGGCGGAAGCGGATTCAAGCTGGAACGGGTGATCTATTGTTGAGACTTAACACTCAACCGTCGGCGCGGCAACATCGCGCAAAGGGTGATTCAGAATTGAGGATTATCACTGAGCCGGAGTGACAGGGCATGCGATTTCCCCATATTCGGACGCGGACAAAGGGGACGTTGGTAATTGCGGCGGCGAGCTGGGTGAATTGGGTGCCCGGCACAGAAAAAGGGGACATAGCGCGTTAACTCGCAGGCTGATGGCGCGAGAGGTAATCGTAAATGTACTACGACCCCATTTTCCCATTCAATCCTTCGACGATCTCGTGGCATTTGGTCCGGGCGGTTGTGCTCGCTTGCGGGTCGTTGAGTTTGGTCACTGGTATCGTTTTGGAGGAATGTCAACGCAACCGGCGAAACCGGGAAGTCCAACTCATGCAAAGAAAGTGGCCGAGACGCCGAAGCATTGGGCAAACTTCGCGCGGACCTTGGGGCTGATACGGCGCTTGTCATTGAGGATATCGGAAAGGGACGTCACGGCGATTCCCGCACGGCGGGCCAACTCGGCCTGCGTCAAGGCATGCTCCTCCATCAGGTGCCGGAGCCGGTCCACGGGTGTGAATTCGGGATGCACGTAGATCGAGTCCTCATAGTCGGCGATAAGCAGCCCGAGCACGTCGAGGTAATCCTCTTCGTCGGTTGTGAGCTTGGCACGGTCGAGGAGGCCGTTGACGACCTCGACGGCTCTCCGGTGCTGCTCATCATTGCGGATCGGCCGCGGGGCAAACGCCTTGAGCAATGCGACGTAGCCGTCGGAAACGGGATGGGGATTGGTCTTCACGGCCACAAGTTCACTCCTTCCAATCGCCATGATCATATTCGGCGTGAGTCAGGATGTGCCGGATGTACACGCGGCCCTTCTCACTGAATACTTGATTCTCCGGAGATTTTGAATGTGCTCCTTGCTGCCCGCCGTCAATGAATTCTGGGGCGGTCGCTGGTGACAAGACACGCCGCGAGCCGCTTGCGCCAGTGGGCCGGCTCGGCCTCGATCTCGGACAACAGCCGGCACGCCAGTGCACTGGGTAATCGCAGATCTTGCTCCCACGATCGCACCGTCGATGGGTCGACGCCGAGAAACGCCGCGAACGCAGCCTGGCTCATGGCCAGCAGCTCCCGCACGCGGCGCACGCCGTCGCCATCGTACTTCGGCGGTGGGGAGATCTTGTACGTACGCACCGTGAACCGCGACTCCAGCGGCTTGCCAGCCTGCAACGTGGCAGCGAGATCGCGCAATCCTTCGACGATCTCCTGGCCCTTGGTCCGGGCGGTGGTGCTCGCTTTTTCGTTGGTGAGTTTGGTCATTGGACTTCTCCCTTCAATTGCTCGCTGATCACCCGGAGAGCGGCGGCGATGTTCCTCCGCTGGGCCGTGGTCAGATCGGCCTGCTCTTCCTTGCCATAGACCATCGCGAGTACGACGACACCATTGTCCAGAAAGCAGGCGAAGCAGGCCCTATAGGAGCCACTTTTGCCTCGCCCTTCGCCCGGCCGAGCGAAGCGAATCTTCCGCAGACCACCCGTACCCGGAACAACAGGATAGCGGTTCGGCCCGTCGAGGATCGCGGCTTGCAGGGCCGTCAGGTCATCGCCACTCAACCCGAGGGATGCCCAAGATCGGGTAAAGCCGGGCAGTTCGATAAACTTCGGCCAGTCATCCGGATCGAACTCGGCCATCCCATTAGGTCCTCCCCACTGTTCCCAAGTATACGACTGAGTCGTATAGGAATCAAGATCGCGTCCCTTTGCTTTGGAGTTGAGGATTGTCTTACTTCATCGAGACGCATCGCGAACGTAGCCACCTCTGGGCGGAGGTCCGTGCACCAGATCGCGAATCGCGTTCACAATCGGCTCGATTTGCTGGGCGAGTGCCCGGAGACCATGCTTCGCGGCGATGCGAGCGGCTTCCTTGGCGAGCGGCAAGCCGTCCTTCGGCCGGGAGAGCTGAAAGGCCAGCAGCCACCCTACCTAAAGTATACATATTACGCCATCAATCTGGAACGTCCCCTTCCCCGCGGATCGCCTTCCCCGCATTCCCCGGATGGCAGATCGAGTGGGACGACGGACGCCGAAGAACGTCAAAGTTCAAGATTGCGGATTTCGTGGCGATTGAAATCGGGAATTGCGTGAAGCCCTTGCTTCAACAAGCAATTTCTTTCTCCGAGCTTGGGATAGCGTATAGTTGAAATGGGTGGATTTGTGCGAAGCCGTTACTTCAGCGGCAGGTGTGATGTAAATACGCCAGCGGTCCGTTTATGGTGTGGCCTCAGCTCACGCCAAATGAGAAGTGCAGGACTCGATGGTTCGCTTGTGCTGCGTTCGGTCTGCGCGAGAACCACCGCACCATTGAAAACCTTTCTCCATCCGAGGGCAACAGATGAAAACGCGGGTCATCATCGGGGCGGGAACGGCAGCCGCAGTCTTTCTTAAGACGATGGCTACTGAGGGGTGGGAAACCGTCGTGGTCGGATCGGACGGTCTTTGGGCGCAACTCCCGGATAAGCCCATGGGGCAACCGGCGCATCTGCTTCAACTACCGAGCCAGCCTGTCCCCGCGTTTCAGACAGCCAGCGGCGCCAACGAACAAGACCTCGCAAACTTCCTCAGTGCAAAAACATACCAGGAAGGTGTGGCGAGTATTGTGGCGGGGCATCGCTACATTCATAAGCCGGAACGCCGGGTGAAACGTATTTCCAAATCGTTGGTGGAGCCAGGCAAGGTCGTCGTCTGGTTTGATGATGACCACGCCTTGCGGGTCGATCAGGTTGTCGTCGCGAACGGGATTGGGCCGCAACTCAAACCTCCGGCCATCGAGGGCCAGCCTAAGAAAGTAGACGGTTACAGCCAGGTGATCGAAGGAATCGCGTTCCTTGAAAACAAGTCCGAACAGACGCCCTCTATCGATCGGTGTGTTTATGGGGGAGGGGCGACAGCGGCTTGGGTCGCCGCGGTTGCCTATCAGAATTCCCCTCGAATGGGATGGTTTGCCCGCCCCGGAGGCAAGGAGTTTACCGGCTCGGACCTCCCCGGCATTCGGAACGAGATAATCCTCACCAAGACAGAACAAAATGGACTCAGAACTCTCTTAGCGGTGAACAAAGTCGAGGTGGCCGGCGAGCTTCTCAAGATCCATGTCGACGGCGACGATCATTATTATGTCGCCCATCAATTCATCTATGCACTCGGTGGTGATAAAGACATAAGGGCGGTTGGCGGGATTCATAGCATGATCGATAAAGGTCTCATCGATGAGTTGAGCCCGTTTCAGGACAAAAACGGGGCCTTGGCCACACTTGGCCCCCGCCTGAGTGACGAGAAGGGCAAAAAATATGATGATTTCAATCCCGAGAACGCCGGCTGTCTTGCTTGGAGCACACCATCGGGATCGCTGATGATTGTGGGAGCCGCGACGTTCAATGTGGCAGGCCTCCAAGGAGGCCCTCAACTCCCCCCAATGGCGACCCTGCCATGGAATAGCCAGGTGCCCGATGGCATCGCGGTCATTGTCGCCACGGTTTCGGCACTAAACACCTACATCCCCGTCAAGCAATCCTTCACCGTCGGAAAGACGAAAGACGACTGGGCAGATGTGAGAATCACCGAGAACACCACCAACATCAATTTGGCCGACAACAACCAATTGGCGGTGTTATTCACGTTAATGTTCGACGACTGGTCGGCGCTTCTGTCAACCAATTGGTATTAGACGTCATCGGGGCACGTTCCCGAACGGACAAGACGAAGCCAGCAATCGACAAAAGGTCGCCAGAAGTCTTTGGGATCAGCCCAAGAACCTTCCATGAGTTAGTCAGGAAGATTGACAATAGGTGCGACGAAGCGGATCTCAAACGGCGGTTCGGCCTCGTAGGTGTCGAATTCAAATGAGCCCCCGCGCCCTGTCGCTCATTCTTGTCGCTCGCCTGAACTGAGCGGTTGGATGGGTATCGAGGTGTGGCGTGGTGGCTCTGTCTCATCGACCGGGTCCCGTTTCCACACCCCGCTCATCAAACTGGACGGGCGGTTTTCCCGCATCCGGCTTTCGTTACAAGGCATTCCTCACCAGCGAGTTCACACCTTCGCTCACGAAGGCATCGTAGGGGCATCGACGGGCCGGGTCGCCGTGATTGTCGGAGGTTTCGAAAACTCCATACTCAATTTCCGGCCGGAGTTAGATACCATGTCCCCGCAGTCCCCCGCGGAACTCCCCAATTATCGATCGGAGTTACGTATGCCGTCCCTGAACCCGGCCTGCTTTATGGCGTTTCGGGCTTGGTGAAGATGATCCAGCGTTGAATAGGCCGTTCATGCTCTCATGGATGAGCCCTGGCTTCGCCGCAATGGAGCTATGTACAAAGAACGTGACTCCAACGTCCGGGGCACTTGGCCCCTCATTGCATCTAAGATGATTGGGGTATAAAGCGGTCAGGAGCCGTTGTTATAAAACAACGGCTCCTGACCTCTTTATCCATTCTTCACGGAGCTTATCTTGCCCTGGTCCCTACGGCGCTGTCGCCATGCTATGGACTCCAAGGTCACGGAATCCTAACATCACGCTCTCAGTAGACCAGACGGACAACGAGATTTGAATACACAAGCGTATCTATCGGCCGTCATTCTGCTAGCGGCTTGGTTCGGCGGGATTGTGTCACGGCTTCTCCGCCGATCTTCAACGGAGTCGGAATTCGCAGGTTGACCGCAGACAGTGACCTGTGATTGGTAACACCGGGTTCATGCATCCATCGAATCGGTCCAGAGTATTGACCTGAACCCGCAGAGCCCGTCCCATGACCAGGCCGATGGAATCGTTATTCGAGTCGCAGTTCCTGAACATCACCCGCTGGGTCAAAGAGTTCGGCGACATCGCGATCGGCTACGACCGGGACACGGACACCTTCATCCGTGCGATCGACGAGGGCAGGATGGTCTGGGGCGGCGGCAGTCGGTTCGGCACCATCGACGAAGCGTTAACCAACTAGAACGAGGTATTGGCGCGATCCTCGACGATCGGGCTTCAGCCCGGAACACATCGACCAAGAGAACCAGCCAGGCGGAGACGGTCTCAAGGAAGCCCAGGAGACGCCGGAATTTGCCTGACCCGTTGCCCAAACAGGTTCGGAAACTCGATGAGATCGTCGAGGCGATCCGTCGCAAGGAACGCGTAGAAATCACCCGGCTCACAGTAGTCAAGAAGCTCTGCGAGGACCCAAAGGCGGCGGAAGCATTTGCCCTGTTCCTGGCACGCAAGGCACAGGTGAGGCTTCGCAAGAAGCACTGAAAGCAGCGGTATCGTGAGTTGGTCAACCGGGCGATCAGGGAGATGAAGCCTTATCTGGAACATCCCGCTGAGGATCGCAAGTGGGGACTCCGGTCCCTGCTGCTTGAGATCGAGCGGGAACAGAACGAATACCAGCCCGTGAAATGGGGCATGGTACGAAACATCAAGAGTTGGGACTTGCTGATCATCGAGAAATGCCTGCGGACAATTCTGAAACCGGAGGAGGCAAAATACTGGCTCTATCAGGCTTCCCGTCATTATGTCGGGGGCTCCGTCTCGCTCGAACGGGGAGAGATTCCTCAGATCGAAGAGATCGCCCGTTTCTGGCGACGGTATCTCAAGGCTGAAGGAGGAGTGGGATAATCTGCAGAGGGACAAAGCGGTCAGGAGCCGTTGTTTCAAAACAACGGCTCCTGACCGCTTTGTCCCAACCCTTTGTCCCAACCGGTCGAGAAGCGCGTATAAAGCGGCTCACGCCTCCGCGCTCGGACGACCCGTCTCGTTCATCGCTTCCGCGTCGGCTTCCTGGTGCTCTTGCCCAACGCCGCTCTGGCAGCGGCGGCTTGTTCGGATTTGGGCAACTCCTTGGCGATTAGCGTGAAAAACAACACGGCTTCGCGGTGATTTCCCGTTCTGTCGAGCTCCATTGCCTTTTCCAGCAGCGGTTCGGCCATCGCTTCGAGACGTTGGTGCGCGATCTTCGCTTCTTCGGACTTCGGCGCTTCGCGAATCACTTCGCCATACAGCCTGGCTGAGTAGGTCGGATTGCCCTTTGCCCAGGGGCCGGCGCGATCGATCAAGGCTCGTGGATAGGCTGCTAGCCACTTCCTCGCTTCGGCGGCTTCTTCGGTTGTTGGATACATCGACACAATCTTGTGGAAGGCCGCGCCCCCCAGCACCAGGTCCCACTTCTCCGTGTGGTGGGCGGCCAGCAGGGACTGGGCCGCCTTCTGTCCCGCGGGGCCCTTCGCGCGATTCTTCTTGATCGTCGCCCTCAGTTCGTCAAACCCGCCGATGGGCTGGCCTTCAATCGAGCCTTCATCCATCCACAGCGAAAACTTCCCTAGATATCCTTTAGCGACGTCGCTGGCCAAGAACCGGAAATGGGTTTCCATTTCTTTTCCGGCGGGAAGGTTGGCGACGTGCAAGAATACGCGCATCGGGCGACTGCGCACCGCTTCGTAATCGCGTACCGCCGCAGCCTGGCTTGCGGCACCGTTGAGAATCTTCTGCGCCATCCTCTTCGCCGCCCATCAAGACCGCGAGCCCACCAAGCGCCTGATCGGCTGGGGTGTTTGGTGTTCGCGTCGGACGGTCGAGGCCGACGGCCGCAAGCGTCACATGGTGCAGGTCACGCAGGGACTTGTTGTGGACGACGATTGTCTCTTTGCCCTTTCCGAGCCGAATCGTAATCTCGACGTCTTCTCCGCCCAGTTTCCCGGAACTTGCCCCGCCCTTAGCAAGTCGCTTCACGCGCGATTCCAAAGGACGTCCTGCATCTTCGCGAGCTTCGCCTGAGCCGCATAGAAATCCGCCGTGGCTTGAAGCCCATTCGGGACCAAGTCGCGGATTCCAGACTGGAAACCCTGCGCGGTGGCGTCAAGCACGTTCGCTTTTTTATACGCGGCGAGCCGCACCCTGTTTGGCGGCCTGCTGGAGCGGCCCCTGCATCTTGATGTCGAATTCCTTCCGCTGCTGATCGATATCGATACCCTGTTTGCCACTGGCGCCGCCTGTCAAAAGGCCCATTCCGCCGAAAAACTTGTCGGTCGCGACCATGCGAGCTCGGTCTTTCGCAATCATCTCGAGCGCGTAGCGTTCCCAGTAGACAGAGAGAGCGGCGACCTCAATCACACCGATGTTCCCCGATGTGAGTGACGGCAAATACGAAGCGGCATCGTGCGTTGGAGGCGTCTGCTTCCCGTCCAGCCGGTATTCCAGCGAAACTAACGACAAAACTCGCGTGCGAGCCTCGTCAGTCGCCGTCGCCGCGGCCTGAAGTCCTGCCGACATCAACACGAACGCAAGAGCCGCAATTCTTCTCGTATTCCTCATCATCACGGTCTCCAAAGCGTGGGGCGGCTCATCGCGGTTCGATCGGCGGAACAGGTTGATTTTGCCAGCAGGCGGATGCCCGGTCAACAAATATCAAGTCGCTCTTGGAGAGCAATTATTCATGCGGAAGTCCCGTTAAGGAACGGGACGCAAATCACGTCCCGGTTTGGACGTCAAGAGACAGGGAGCTTACGCTCCTCGCTCGCCATTATCATTCCGGGCTACCAAGGCGAGCAGGGAGCATAAGCTCCCTGTTCACCACCTGGTCGCCCAGAGACCAACCGCGGTTCACAGGCGCGTGCTGCCAGATAATTCCGGAGACACCATAATCAATTATCGACTGGAGATAGTTATGGTGTCCCCAGGACCGCGACGCGGCTGCCTTGTTGGGCTGGAAAGTCCGACCTACGTGGGGTTCTTCCTTGCCGGGGTAATATGGTCTCCCTACCGACGAGGGTGCCCCGACCTGGGATCACCATCCAGCTCCCCACGATGAGGAAGGCAACCTCCCCATGGCCCGCCCGCGGTGTGACGGGAGCGAGACGACCTCGGCCCCGTCGAGCAGGCGTCAGCATCGGTGAGGAACCAATCCGACCGCGAGCAAGTGGACACGTCGTGCACCGATTAGGCATTCACGTCCAGCCGGGACACTGCGGCCAGGAAGCGACGGGTCCGATCGAGCAGCCAGCGATCCTGCGTGTCTTCCAGGATGGCGATCGCCTGACTTCCCCGCTCGACGGCCGATGAGACGTCCCCCGCGCGGCCTCGAGCTCCGCGAGGTTCAGGACCGCGCCTCCTTCCTTGCGCCGGTCGCGGAAGTCGCGGAAGACTGACAGCGCCTGGTAAAACATGGCCTCGGACTCGGTCCATCGGCCTTCATCCCGCAATACGGCGCCGAGGACGTCGAGGATCAGGGCTTCGTTGTAGCGGTCATCGAAGGCGTGCCAGATCGTCAGGCTCCGTTGGAGGGCCTGCTTGGCCTCGGCCCATCGGCCCTGCCGGTGATGGACCTGGGCCAGGTGGCGGAGGACCTCGCCCTCATCGTACAGGTCGCCGATCCGTCGGCTTATCGCGAGCGCCTGCTGGTAGACCGCCTCGGCCTGGTCCCAATTCCCCTCGTATCGGTGGATGTTCCCGAGATAGGCCAGCGTCTTCGCCTCGCCGACCGGGTCGGCGGCGGCGTGCAGCAAGTCCAGTGCCTGCAGGCAGGCGGCCCGCGACTCGTCGAGGCGTCCCTGGAGCTGGAGCATCCGGCTGATGTGCTTCAGCGTATGGCCCTCGCCGACCGGGTCGCCGGTCTCCCGCCAGAGGGCCAGGCTGTCGCGGTGCGCCGACTCGGCATCCGTCCATCGCCCCTGCTGCCGGTAGATCCAGCCGAGTTGATTGAGCGCGCCCGCCTCGCCGGCACGGTTGGCCGACTGCCGCGCGGCCGCCAGCGAGAGCGTGTAGAGGTGCTCGGCGTCGGACCAGTGCCCGCGGACCTGGAATACCTGGAAGAGGGTCGTGGCAACCTGGGAAACGGCGTCCCAGTCCCCGGCGGCGAAGGCGAACTCGGCGGCCCCGACCAGGTTGCCGAGCTCGGACACGCACCAGTCGAGAGCCCCCTTGATCGCGTCCGGCTGGGCCGCGAGGCGTCGGATCGCCCCGGCCCGCGCCCCGATGAATCGTGCGAGCGCACTCGCGGCCTGCCGCTCGAGCTCGCCGCGTTCGTCACCCAGTTGCTCCAGCGCGATCGCGCGGACCAGCGGGTGCATCGTCCATCGGCGGCCCGACAACCGCCAGACCGACGAGGTCACGAGCTCCGCGGCGGCCTCGTCCCAGTCCTCCGTGCCCATGACGGCTGTGATCCCGCCTGGGCTCGCGCCATCCGGGAACACGCATAACCGCCGGAGGAGGTCCCTGGCCGACGGGCTCAGCTCCTTGAACGACCACTCGATGCAGAGCTTCGCCGCGGCGATGACGTCGGCACTCTTCTTTACCCGCTCGTGCAGGCGAGAGAGCGGCGTCGTCGCGGCGCGGGCGGCGAGCAGCTCGATCGCCAGCGGCTGGCGGCCCACCGCGGTGCAGATCGCGTCGGCATCCGCCTCTTGCCCTGCGAGGTCGGCCCCCGCACGGGTCGCACGCCCCACGAACAGCTCGCGCGCCTCATCGGCCTGCAGCTCGTCGATCCCGAGCACGCGGACGTTGTAACCGGCGGGCCAGTTCCTGGTCGTGATCAGCGCCCGGGCCGGGGCACGCAGCCCCGCCAGCCATCCGATGATCCGGGCATCCGCGGACACCGTCTCGAAATTGTCGAACACTACGAGGGCCTTGCCGCGATCGAGGTGTCCCCCGACACGGCGGCTCGCAGTCGTCGATCGGCTCCTGCTCCATCCGGTCGCCGAAGAAGACGCGGGCCATCTGACGGAGGCAATCATCCCGGCCCGGTGCGAGTTCGCAGTTGATCCACGCTACGCCGCCGGTGAACTCGTCCTCGGCGCGGCCGCCGTGGGCAGCCTTGAGGGCCAGCACGGTCTTGCCCATGCCTCCTACACCCTTGAGGACCGTCACACCGCCGGCCCGGAGCTGCGCTCGGACCCGCTCCAGGAGGTCTTGCCGGCCGACAAAGCCCGCGGGAGGCGGCGGGAGGTTCGTCGGAGAGGCGACGGTGTGCTTCAGCGCCGCCGGACGGGAGCCGGGGCGGAGCAATTCGAACACCTGCACACGCCCGATCCCCTTCAGGTCGCAAGGCCCTTGGGCGTGGATCGCCACCTCGGCGATCCGGGCATCGCGGATGAAGACCTCCACCAGCTCCGAGACGATGATTTGCCCACCGACAGGGGATTCGCAGAGTCGCGCCGCATGGTTGACGTCCTGGCCGATGTAATCATCGGGATCGATCGGATTGGGCTGCGGGTTCCCCATGTGCAGGCCGATCTTGACCGCCAGCGGACCGAGCGGAGTGGCGATCGGGTCCGCCCGGTGGCTCTCCTGCACAGCCATCGACCACCGAACGGCCTTCACCGTGTCGTCGAAGACCAGGAAGAAGCCATCGCCGGTGTCCTTGACCTTCCGGCCTCCCGATGTCCCGAGATCGGCCATCATGCGGCGGCAATGCGGCGCCTTGATCGACTGGATGTAACGCCGATCCCGTGCCTCGGGGTCGTCGCCGGGCATCAATGATCGGATCAGTGCAGAATTGACCATATCGGTGAAGACGAGCGTCAGCATAGTGCAACCCGACCACTTCAGGTTGATGGGCGGACTCGATTTCGATCCTCCCACGATACGCCATCGGCGCGATCATTGACAATGATCCGAGAGAGACCGCCGGTTAGCGACGAGGAGCGGTATTCCTCGTCACGACTCGCGGGCCTCGACCTCTTCCCGGAGCCCCGGACCATCGATCGTGCTCGTCGGGGGCCGCGAGTCCGAGTTCCCGTTCCCGGACGGGCGCATTCCCGGTTTGCGCGGCCACTCCCTGGGATTCCCGGGCAATCCGCAGGCGACCTTGTAGGGCTTTAGCTTGCGACGACCGTTCTGCCTTTGGTTTCTAGGGGCGTGCGAATACGGGATGGCCCCGCGCGACTCGCAAGTGGAATCCTCTCGCGGATCGATGATGATAGGGGGATTGCGGAAGCGGTCGTCGACCGGCCGGGGACCGACGCGGCGAGTCGATCGCGTCGGGTCTGACGCCGGAGAGGGGAAAGTCGCGATGCTTCGGTGCGAAGCTCCTGCTGGTCATGATCTTGGCGAATGCCGGAGGGACAGCCCGATCCCCGCGAGTTGGTGCCCGGTCTTGGCGCGGACCGATACCCGGAGCGAGAAGCCGCCTCACTGGCCCTGGAGCACCTGCGACGGCCGGCCATTGCCGGGGTTCCGATGTTAATCGCGAAAAAACA
>CAVRFS010000034.1:0-39897 GCA_963720335.1 uncultured Planctomycetota bacterium
CGACACGACGTTGGGGTGCTGCAACCGGGCGACGGCCTCCGCCTCGGCCAGGAAGCGAACGGTGGCTTCGTCGTTGCATGTGCTCCGCCCAGGATCATCTTCAAGGCCAAGGGCGGTTGAGACGGACTTGCCGGGCCCGGTAGACGACGCCCGTGCCGCGGCGGCCCTCGCTCAGGATTTCGTAGCCGGCGATGGCCGGAATGGGCCGCTCGCGCAGGGCCGGCGGATCGGGCGGAGCCGGGCGTACACGGTTCGATCAGCTTCGCTTCCGCCAAAATCCCTGTGCGAAGAGGACAACTCCTCCGCGGACTCCCGAACGTCCGGGAAAACGCATCCCGTGAGGTCCGACGAATCGAGCGACGATTCGCCCGAATTTGCCATCACGTCGTCGCTTGGACCGACGATCGGTTGATCGAGGAGGCTGTTGGGCTGGTCGAAAGCCCCCAGAGCGCCTCGACCCGCCGCCGAAGCTCCGCATCTGTCGAGCACTCACGATCCAGGACCGCGGCGCGGGCCACGGGCTCGTGGCATTCGACCGCCGGTAGGAACACGGCTTGAACACGATCTGCGTCGAGCGGCATCGGATGGTTCTCGAATCAGGTTCAGCCTTCCAGACGCAGGTCGCCGACGGAACACATAGATTACCCGCCAAGAGCGTCGCGGAGCCAGGCCCGGGCGTAGGTCCATTTCTGAGCGGCGGTAGACGGTGATGTCGGCGAACTGGCGGAGGTCCTTCATTCCGGCCTGGCTTCCGGATGACCGGTCGCGTTCTCGCTTGACGCAGCGGGGGGGACAGCGGCACTGCGGGAGGGCTTCCCAGGATCAGCGATTCGGCCTCGCGACGCAGGATGCGGATCTCCACGTCGTCCCAGGAGAAATCGGCTCCGTCCTTGGGCCGGTAAGCCGCCATTTTTTCCAGCCAGCGTTTCGCATCATCACCGTGCCCCAGTCGGTAATCGCGCCGTGGCCAGGAAGGCAAACCCTTTGGGAACATCCTCGCCGTCAAGGGCTTGAATGCTTTCGCTCAGTCGGCGGATCGCTTCCTCGAACCGGCCCGCGAGATACAACGCTGCCCCGATGGTGTTGAGCACATCGCTCCCGTCCTTTCCCTCTTCTCGTATGTTCGGCAAGTGCGGCCTCTGCCAGACGGACCGGGGGCCTTCGCTGTCGACAACCGCGTTGGGGGTCAGCACACAGGACCAAGCAAGGAAGTTGGCGTGCCATTTGGTCGCTCGCGGCGGGAACCATTTGAGCAGGTCTTCGCAGGCGCACTGAACTCCTGGCCGATCCCCGGCTTTCTCAAGCGACCTGATATGCGCATAACGAGATCCGAGGTTGTCCGGCTCCTGTTCGACGAGCTTGCCGAATGCGGCCGCCGCCAGGTCCCACTGGCCGTTTGTGGGCCAGACGTTCAGCTCGTGAGTGTCCGCGGTGGTCTTGGCAAACTCTCTCAATGCCTCGCGTTTCTGAAAACGTGGATTCGTGCCGCAGGAGGACCCCGGCAGGGAGCAGAGTCGCGTCCCAGACCCGGGCCGTGGTGTCGATACTGCCCGAAACGATCCGATCTGCCGTCCGGGCTGAAGGCCAATACGAGGAGGCCCGCTGTCGCCCGGAAGGTCAAGACCTCGCTGCCGGTGGCCGTGTCCCAGAGCTTGATCGTCTGGTCGAAGCTGGCAGTGGCGATCCGGCGGCCGTCGGGACTGAAGGCGATACCGGTCACCTCGGCAGTGTGGCCGATCAACGTCAGGGAGCACCAGGCCGGTCGCCGCGTCCAAAACCTCGACCGAGCTGTTAGCATACTTTTTGCTGCGATTGGTCATCGAGGTGGCGTCAGCTCCAGCCCAGGACACGGGCGATTACCTTGCCATCGGGGCTATTCACGGGCCGAGGCGAGACAAAACCTGGGAACGAGGAAGGCGGGAGGATTCGTCCGCGAGCTTGCGAGGGTCGATGCCAGTCAGCGTCGGGTCCTGTTTCCCCCGTGACCGGGTCCCAGCCCTTGGTGGTTTCACCCGGGACTTGATACGCGAACGCAGCGGTGACGACACGACGCCCGTCACGGCGATACCAGACGCCGCCGACCCAGCCGGTATGGCCCTCGAAGACGACCGGAGGGCTCGTCCTCCGGCCCCAGACCTTCATCGTGCCCTCCAAGTGCGCCGAGGCCAGCTCGCGGCCATCGGGGGCGAACGCGACGGCTTGCACGAAGTCGGTGTGGCCGTGGAACACGCCGATCGGGCGGCCGGTGGGAACCTCCCACAGCCGGACGCTCCGGTCTTCGCTCGTCGTTGCGGGCGAACGGCTGTCAGGGCTAAAGGCCAGGTCGAGGACGAACCCCTCATGGCCGAAGATCGTTAACCGTTCCTCGCCGGTGGCCGCGTCCCGGAGCTTGATCGTCCGGTCCCAGCCGCCGGTGGCAAGCCATTCCCGTCGGGGCTGAATGCGAGGCAATGGACCCAGTGGAATGCCCCCGGAGTTCGTGGACTTTGGTCGCGGGCGACGACGTCCCAGACCTCGACGATCTCCAAACCCGCGACCGCCAGATGACGGCCGTCGCGGTGGAATGCCATGTCGGTTGACCCCTCCCATCGGGCCGGGGAACGTAGCCGTCTCCCGGCCGGTCGCGGCCTCGTAGAGATTGACCTGCCCGAAGACCGGTTGAAGTGGCAAGTATTCGCCGAAACCCACGGCGATCGACTTGCCATCGGGGCTGAAGGCGACGCTCATGGCCTGCGTTAACCCGGGCTCATGTTTGGCCCAGATGACCTCCATCCAGTCTTCGCGTCCCTGACCGTCGATCTGAGGATTCGTCCCACCGGGACCAGCATGCGGTTCCCAGCGGCGAGCTTATTCCCGTCGGGGCTGAACGCCAGACTCGAAGAACACGCCCGCCGTGATGGGAAGGGTTAGCCGCCGTTGGCCGGTCTCCCGGTCCCACAATTCAACCTCCCGAGAACGCACCCTTGCCTGGCTTGAGAAATGGAACCGCCCGAGCCGGTGGCAATCAGTCGCCCGTCGGGGCTGTACGCAATGGCGTTGACGCTTCCGGCGGGCACGTCAACGAGCGACAGGCGATCGCGGTGGCAGAGCCGCTTGACGTAATGCCACTCCCAGCCGCGGCGCTCAATCGGGCAGCCGTGAAGCAGGTCCTCGGCCAGTGCGATGTTATCGTCCTGCACTTCGCGATACGCCCGGTTGACCCGGTTGATGTAACCCTCCCAGGCCAGGTCGTCGGCCTTTTTGGTGGCAATCTTGGTTTGCCATCGGCGGATTCGGATTCGCTGGGCGACCTTCAACTGCGCTGGGCGATCTTCGACTGCTCCAGGGCGAGTAGCCCTCTGCCTTGGCCTTCATCAGCGACCGGTCGATCTCCGCGTAGGACCAGATCCCAGGCCCAAGAGCGACGCCAGCAGCAAATGGACCGCCACGATGAGCGACGCGATCGCCGGCCGTCGCCGCGCCCACTTGATACCCGCTCCCAGGGCGGCACCGGCCGGGCGACGATCGGCTCGCCGGCGAGGAATCGCCGCAGGTCCTCGGCCAGCGCGGCGGCCGAGTCATAGCGCTTCCCGGCTCCTTCTGCAGGCATTTCAGCGCGATCGTCTCGATGTCCCGCGGCAGGCCGGGGACCAGCCGCGACGGCGGCACCGGCTCGGCGTTCTTGACCTGATCGAGGGTCTCCAGGGCGGTCGTACCCCGGAACGGCGGGCCGCCGGTCAGCAGCTCGTAGAGGATCACCCCCAGGGCGTAGACGTCGGCGAGCGGCCCGACCTGCTTGGTCTTGCCCTCGGCCTGCTCGGGGGCCATGTAGCCGGGCGAGCCCATGATCGAGTCGGTCCGCGTCAGGCCGCTGTCCCCGGCCAGCGACTTGGCCAGGCCGAAGTCGGTGATCTTGGGCGTGCCGTCGGCCGCCAGCAGGACGTTGCCCGGCTTCAGGTCGCGGTGGACGATGCCCTGACGGTGCGCCTCGGCGACGCCGCGCGCCAGCGGTTCGATCAGCTCGGCCGCCCGCCGCGCCGGCCAGGGCGTGCCGTCGAGCCGCCGGTCCAGGCTGCCGCCGTCGACGATACTCCAGCTCGAAGAAGGGCAGGCCGTCGGCCTCGCCGATGTGGTGGATCTGCACGATGTTGGGGTGCTGCAACCGGGCGACGGCCTCCGCCTCGGCCAGGAAGCGGGTGGCCGCCTCGGGCGAGGCATGGGCACCGCCCAGGATCATCTTCAGGGCGCAGGGGCGGTTCAGGCGGACCTGCCGGGCGCGGTAGACGACGCCCATGCCGCCGCGGCCCAGCTCGCCCAGGATCTCGTAGCCGGCGATGGCCGGGACGGGCCGCTCTCGAGAAGCCGGCGGATCGGGTGGCAGCCGGACAAACAAGGTTCGATCGGCTCCGGTTCCGTCAAGATCCTCGTGCGGGAGGACAGCTCCTCGCGGACTCCCGATCGTCCGGGAAAAGAATCCCGTAAGAGCGGACGAATCGAGCGGCTCTTCGCCGGACGTTGCCGATGACCTGGTCGGTCAGGACCGACGAGCGGTTGATCGAGGAAGCTGTCGGGCTGGTCGTGAGCCCTCAGGAGCGCCTCGACCCGTCGCCGCAGCTCCGCATCGGTCGAGCACTCACGATCCAGGACGGCGGCGCGGGCCGCGGGCTCGTGGCATTCGACGGCCGACAGGAACACGGCTTGAACACGTTTCGGGTCGAGCGGCATCGGATGGTTCTCGGATCGGGTTTACGCTCCGTGCGCCGTGAGCGGTCGTGCTGTTGATCTTACCCGAAGAACGGTTCAGCCGCCGAGGACGTCGCGGAGCCAGGCCCGGGCGTAGGTCCATTTCTGGCGAGCGAGGTAGACAGTGATGCCGAGGGCGGCCGCGATCTCCTCGTGCCCCAGGCCGGCGAACTGGCGGAGCTCGATCACCTTGGCCGCGACCGGGTCCTCGCCCGCCAGCCGGTTAAGGGCGTCGTCGAGGGCGAGGAGATCGTCGTCCGGGTCGGGGGCGGGCATGTCGGCGAGGTCGATCCGGCGGAGGCCGCCGCCCCGTTTTTGCCGGGCCTTGCGCCGGGCGCCGTCGACCAGGATGCGACGCATGGCCTGGGCCGCCGCGGCGAAGAAGTGGCCCCGGCCGTCCCACTGGCGGTCCGGGGCGTCGCCGACCAGCCGCAGGTACGCCTCGTGCACCAGGGCCGTGGCCTGGAGCGTCTGACCGGGCGACTCGTTCGCGAGCTTCCGGGCGGCCAGACGGCGGAGTTCCTCATAGACCAAGGGCAGCAATTGCTCGGCCGCCTTGAGATCACCCCGCTCGAGGGACGAGAGGATTTGCGTCACATCGCTCATGGGGAACGACCAGGTCCAGATCCGGCTGCCGATCAGGGCGGCTTTCCCCTCGCCAGCTCCCACGAGTTGAGGGTCCAGGGTCACAGCCGGACTGGGATAACTGAATCCCAGTCTACCCCCAGGGTTTGGGAGAATAGCGTGCCGTCCGGATGCTGTGACTTCCGTCGTCAGAGCGAGGGATCGTGACGATCCCGGGGATGAAGCACGGGCCGGTTTGCCGAGCCGGCGACCGTGCGCAGGGGCCGCGAGCCGTAGGAACCTGGCTGATTGTTATAATTCGCCAGCAGATAATGCGCTCCGAAAAGCACGGCGAAATTAGCAGGACGATCAAGTAAGTCTGCCACTTGCTGAGCTCGAACAGCACGAAGAACCCCACGAGCATCACAGTGAGGTCAGCGATGATGCTGAAGAAAGGAATGGGAATCCAGCAGGCCACTCCCTCGGCCAGCACGGTGATGGCCGCAATCTTGATTGCGATGCCGCCGATTGTACCGAAATCGAATTCGATGAACTTCGACGCGATCCAAACCGCGACGATCCCCGCCGGGACCTGGATCAACAGCTTCTTCAAGGAGAACCCGACCATGAACTCCACGGCGCCGGAACCGGCCGCCATGTAGGCCTGGAGGCCGATCAGGAACAAGCCGAAAATCAGCATCTTGAGCGGTGCGGTGCGGCGGGAACGGTCTCTGATCAAACCCATGGTCCCCTCTTCCCTTCAGGATGGTTCAAAAGAAGGTTGTATCAGAATGCGAGAGCGAAGCCCGTCAGGGCGATGGTGTGGGGGGATCCCCCGGTCGTGCCGAAGTTGTAACTGCCGAAGATGGCGAACCGGTCGTTGACGGTCTTGATGGCCCCGACGCCGACGACGTTGGCCGCGGGGATCGTGGCTTGCGATATCAGAGATGCCAGATCTTTCACGTTTCGAAATTGGGGCAAGCGAGGCAGGCCGGATTCATTGTAAAAGCCGTGGACGAAGATGTCGAAGTCCTTGACGACCTCGCGCTGGAACGACCAGGCGAAATTGAACTGGTACTTGGTCATGGCCGAGCCCGTTCTGGATACCGGCAATCCCGAAGTTGTACTCAAAGCCGATGCCCAAGGGTAGCGACTGGTCGAAGAGAAGGTTCATCGAGGGCTGGGTACCGCCGTTGAACGCGGGTGAGCCGAACGTCGTCTGGAGGTAGACCTCAATGCCCATCGCGGGGATGTGGTACTTGGTGTTCTCCTCCCAGAAATTGGCCTTGAAGTCAAACGCGAGCGGCGAATAGCCGGTGGTCGCCTTCTGTTTCCCCTGCGCTGCCTGTGCGGTAAACCCGTTGGAGAAAATGCGGAACTCGAGGTTGTCGGTCAGGCCATAACGGAGCAAGTATTCCCACTGGTAGATGCTGGGCGTGTTCTTGCTCGCGCCGTAGAGCCCGAGAGGGGAGTTTTCGATGTACATCCTGCCCTTTGGGGAGGGTGTACGCACCGTTGGGGAAGTTGGCGGTGTCGGGGTCAGGGTCGCGGATGTCGATCTTCATCCGGCGTCGAAACTGGTTCCTGAGCGGCCTTTTCGGGTCGCTTTTCCGCCAGCAGCCAGCGGTCTTCAAAGATCAAGTTCATGAGCCAGGGGAAAACGAAACGGTCGTGCTCCTCATCGATTCCGAAGCGATCATGGTAGATTTTCGCCGGGTCGGCATGGATGTCGGGATAGTTGAATTCCGGCTGCTCTCCGGCGCAACCGAGCCCTCAATTCGGGCTCGAAGCCTGGGATTCAGGTTGCCCAACCCCTGGCTCGCCGGCATCGAACGCGGCGCGGGTTTGGGACCCCTCGATTGGCCCTGCGATTTCGAGCGATCGAGCTCAGGCCCTTGACTGCCGCGGAATCGGCGTTAGTCGCCGTCGCAGCCGCGGGAGCGGGGCCGTCGCCGCAACCGGCGGGCGGATCGGTGGCCGGATCCACCGAACGGGGCGGCGAATGACGCTGCAGGCGTGTCGGGAGCTGACGACGGCAAGGTCGGGTCGGGGAGCGGCGGTTGCGCGACTGAGGCGGCGCTGCGATCGCTCCCGCATCGTCGACCGCGGGACTCTGCAACCGGAAGAGCCCGACCGGCTCGCCAACCGAATGTGGTCGGGGGGGATGATCGATCTGGCCGCGTCCGAAACCGCGGATGGGATCGCCCGATTCTCTTGGACATGCTCGGACGTGGTCATACAGCCCGAGACGGTCAGTGCCGACAGCGCCAGGATCGCCGGGGCCAACGCGCGCAAGAGCGGCCTGGCGACAGAGGGGCTCTGACTCGGCTGCCAAACGGACCCTTTTCCCAGACCTCGCAGAAACGACATCCTGGCGTCGTACGAACGCCCAAGACGTGCTCCGTCTCGGTGATCGCCGTCGACCGGAGATGGACCATCCGGGATTATCCTCGGCATTCGCCTGTGCGACCTGGGACGGTCGGCAACCTAGGGGTCAAGGACCGAAAATCTCGTGTACGCCAGCCGCCCTGTCCGGCCCGCGCCAGCCATCGTCGGCGGGGACGTCCCGTTTGACGATTTGTACGCTGCTGGTACCACCTTCGGCCGTCAGGCTAGGCCGAGACCCACATTGAAGGAATCGGCATCCAAATCCGCAAGCTTTACCCGATCGATACAATTTCTCACGATTGGCGGCCAGGACATCACGCACGCCTCATACCATGAAAGCCATGAGGTCCCCGAGAATATCGCTCAGCCAGATCGAGCTGGCAAAGAACGGGAGCATCGGGGACACGGCCGCCGCAACCAGAACCAGCAGGGCCTGACGGTCAAGAGGCACCCCGCTCCACCGGTTTTTGGCATCCACCACCACAGCCGCAAAACCGGCTCAAGGTCTCGTGTCGGTTCCGTCGTCCGGCACGGAGATGTTGGGTGTCCCCTTAGAGAGACTTGGCCTTCATCTCGTTGACCAGGTCGATCGCGGCATGCATCCGTCGACGAACCCGTGGACAACGGCGTTCTTTTCGGGATCGCGCGGACGACCAGGACCGTCGGAAACACGATCCCGTAAGAGACGGCGTAGCAGGCTTTGTAAGTGATATCGGAAAGGAAACCGCTGATAGCCGGTAATGCGTTGGACGCACTCGCCGTTACGTCCTGCACTCCCGCCTCTGCCGTATGAACCGCGGAGTCCAAAGCATCGGCGACCGCCTTCAACGGGTCGTTAATCACTGTATTCACCGTTTCGTCCGACATAAACTCGACTCCTGCGTGATCCGCACAAATAGGGTGTGTCGTCAAATGTATCCCAGACTGCCAATCTCGGCTTTCAGGGAATTCTTGACTCTGATTGCGGATTCTAACGGTTGGATTTTCCAGGGCCTGGCTCTGAGGATCACTTTGGTCGCCGGAAGCAGTTTGCAAAACGACCCCGCCCAACGGACGCGATCGTTGCCACGAATTCCGTGGAACTTGGATAAAATGACACTCGCTTCTGGGAGGTCGTCCGGTCCCTGGCTCCGACGGCCGGCGTACCAAAGAACCCTCCGGTTAAACCCAATACCGTTGAAATACGCGCGCGTCACGATCTCTGGCCTCTGATGGCAGCGAGTAGAACGGAATTCATTCCGTTTCTTCCTGGGAACTGCTGAATCGGTGGGAACGGAGAAACGGAATGAATTCCGTTTTCAACCGATGGTCTTGCTTGTTGAACAACTTCGGTTAAACCATGAAAACCGGAGACCCATGACAGCGGTCTTGCTCAATGCGAAGATAGGCGGCATCCGCGGCCCTGGCTGAACGCCGGGGCCGTCGAACGGGGACTGGACCCGGTCTCGGTCGTCGAATCGCATGAGGATCAAGAGATGCTTGGCCGAACGCTCGTAGTCGCGGTTTTGATCTTATTTCCGGGGTTTTTCGCCAAGGCGGATGGACCCCCGTTGCCCACCCGGACGCCTCGTGTACGCGTCGTGGACCTCGACATGAACGAGTCGGTCGAGGTCGAGCTCTGCGACGGGTCGAAGGCCCGGGTCAAGTTGCTGGCGGTGGAGGAGACCCGCGACCCGCTCCGCTCGGCCGTGCGAAGAGCGCAGGTGAAGGTCGAGGTCAACGGGCAGGCGGTCGAGCTGACGTCGGCGACCTATCATCTCCCCACGACGGTCGCCGGGGTCCAGGTCGATTGCCCGATCACTCGCGGCTACATGACGAACACCAACCAGGACCACTGGGGCTTGCTCAAGGCGGCGCGCCTGCGCTTCTGGCCGGCCGCTACGCCCTGGATCGAGCCGGGCACGTTCGTCTACCCGGCCCGCCAGCGCTGGTTCGCCAGCGCGACCCAGATGGCCAACGAGCCGACATTCGTGGATGGGATCGAGCAACCCTCTCGGCGGAAGATCTATTACCACAGCGGGCTCGATATCGGCGGAGCGGAGGGCATGGTCGATGTGGTCGCCGCCACGGCTGGACTCGTCGTTTCCGTCGGCAAGTCGACCTTGCCGGGCTACGACGGGACGCCGGTGGATCCTCGATACGACGTCGCCTACGTCCTCGACGACCGAGGCTGGTACTACCGTTACAGCCACCTTCAGTCGTTCGACCCGGCGATCAAGCCGGGGACAAACGTCACGCTCGGTCAAAAGATCGGCCTGCTGGGAAAGGAAGGGGGTAGCGGCGGCTGGTCGCACCTCCACTTCGAGATCGTCAGCCGACAGCCCTCGGGGCGGTGGGGCACGCAGGAAGGATATGCATTCTTGTGGGAAGCTTATCTCCGCCAGTATCAGCCTGCGGTCATCGCGGTCGCCCGGCCGCACATCCTCGCCGTCACGGGCGAGCGCATCAACCTCGACGGCTCGCAATCCTGGAGTCGCTCCGGTGAGCCGCTTCGTTACGATTGGTCTTTCTCCGACGCGACCGTCGCGTCGGGACCTCGGGTCGAGAGACACTACGACCAGCCCGGTGAATACAGCGAGATCCTCAAGGTCTCGGACGGCCGGGGGAATGTCGCTTACGACTTCGCCGTGGTTCAGGTGATCGATCGCGCCGACCCCGACGCCGTGCTCCATTCCATCCACGCCGCCTATTCACCGACCTTGAACCTGCACCCGGCCGATGCGATCACATTCAAGGTGCGGACGTTTTCCACGACAGACGGGCAAGAGACCTGGGACTTCGGCGACGGCACACCCGCGGTGGTGACGCACTCGGATGGCAACGTCAAGAAACTCGCCCCGGACGGTTACGCCTCCACGGTCCATCGCTACAAGACACCGGGCGATTACCTCGTCCGCGTCGAGCGCAGCGACCGCAAGGGCCGCAAGGCGACCGCGCGACTTCACGTTCATATCGACTCGGCAAACTGAAAACTGTGTGAGAAGTCGCGTAAGGTGGCGTCGAACGCCGCCTCGCGGCGTGAGGACCACCGAGGGCCCTGGATCCTCGAGATCAGGGCGAGTGTGCGAGTTCAGATAGAAACCGGAGCCGGATCACACGATGAGGTTATCCTGGAAGTTCGTGGTGCCCCTCCTTGTGTGGCTGGCGTTCGTCCTGGTTCCTCATCCCGCGGGGATCTCCGGCAACGGCTGGAATTATCTGGGCCTCTTTGCGGGCGTGATCGTCGCCCTGATGCTCGAGCCGTTGCCGCCCGCCGCTGTCGGACTGATCGGTGTCACGGTCGCCACGATGCTTGGCTCCGTCGCCCCGAAGCCGGCCGATGCCATCAAGTGGGGATTGAGCGGCTTCTCGGACGGTACGGTTTGGCTCATCTTCGGCGCACTGACGCTCTCCACCGGTTACGAGAAAACCGGCCTCGGGCGCCGGATCGCCCTGTCTCTGGTGAGGCTGATGGGGCGGAGCACGCTTGGGCTGGGATATGCCGTGATGCTGGCCGACTTGGCGATCGCGCCGTTCACGCCGTCGAACACGGGGCGGAGTGCCGGGGTGATCTTCCCGATCGTTCGGAGCATTCCCGCGCTTTATGGCTCGGCGCCCGGGCCCACGGCGCGGCGGATCGGTGCCTACCTGATGTGGACGGCGTTCGCCGCTACGGCCGTGACCAGCTCGATGTTCCTGACCGCCCTGGCGCCGAACCTCCTGGCACTCGGCCTGGTCCGGCACGAAACGGCCCTCGATATCACGTGGTCCCAGTGGATGCTCGGCTTCCTGCCGGTCGGCGTGCTGCTGGTCGCAATCCTGCCGTTGCTCGTTTACGTCATCTACCCGCCCGAGATCCGGTCGAGCCCCGATGTCCCCGCCTGGGCGAAAGCGGAGCTGCGCGAATGGGAAAGCTCTCGAAGCGGGAAACGGTCATGGGGCTGCTGATCCTTCTGGCCTTTGTGCTTTGGGTCTTCGGTGCGGAGTGGATCCAGCCGACGACCGCGATCCTTGCTGTCGTCTCGCTCATGGTCCTGGTCCGGGTCATCGACTGGGACGACATCATCGGCAATCGGGCCGCCTGGGACACGGTGGTTTATTTCGCGACCCTCCTGACCCTGGCCGACGGCTTGAACCGCGTCGGGGCGGTCACGTGGGCCGCACAAGCGGTTTCGCGGCAGTTGGTCGGCGTATCGCCCCTGGCCGCGCTGGTCGTGCTGGTGTTGTTCTTCTTTGTGGTCCACTACGGCTTCGCCAGCCTGACCGCCCATACGGTGGTTGTCTTCCCGGCGCTCCTGGCGGCGGGCGTGTCATTCCCCGGCATGCCGGTGAAGGTGTACGCTCTTGTGCTGGCCTACTCGATCGGGCTGATGGGCGTGCTCACTCCCTACGCAACCGGTCCGGCCCCGGTCTACTTCGGGAGCGGGTTCATTCCCCGCAAGGATTTCTGGATCCTCGGATTCGTGTTCGGACTGATCTATCTCGCCGTCCTACTCGGCGTGGGCGTCCCTTACCTCAACTCGACGCTTCATTTTCATCGAGTCGAGCGTTGATGTGCGGGTCGTCGCGGGAAGGTCACGAGAAGCCGAGGACCGGATGCGGCACGTACGGCTCCTCCAGCCGTTTGATTTCCTCGGGTCCGAGCTTGATCGACAACGCGGCCAACGCGTCTTCCAGGTGATGCGGTTTGGTGGCGCCGATGATCGGCGACGTGATGGAGGGCTTGCTGAGCATCCAGGCCATCGCGACCTGCGCGGGGCAGCCCGCGGGCGGCCGCCACTTCGCCGACGCGGTCCACGACCGCCCGGTCGGCCTCCTCGGTCCTGGCGTAGAGCGTTTTCCCGAACTCATCCAACCCGGCCCGCTCCGTGCTCCCCTTTTGGTCCCACGGTCGGGCCAGCCGTCCGCGGGCCAGTGGACTCCAGGGGATCACGCCGATCTTCTCGGCTTCACACAGACCCAGCATCTCTCGCTCTTCCTCGCGATACAGCAAGTTGTAATGGTTCTGCATGGAAACGAACCGTGTCCAGCCGTGGAGGTCGGCCAGGTAAAGCGCCTTGCAGAACTGCCAGGCGAACATCGACGAGCCTCCGATGTACCGCGCCTTGCCGGCCTTGACGACGTCGTGCAGGGCTTCGAGTGTCTCCTCGATCGGTGTCTGGTAATCCCAGCGGTGGGTCTGATAGAGGTCGATATAATCCGTGCCCAGGCGGCGCAAGCTCGCATCGACCTCGGTCAAGATCGCCTTGCGCGACAAGCCCATGCCATTGGGGCCGGGATGCATCCGGCTGAACACCTTGGTCGCCAACACGACTTCGTCTCGCTTGGCAAAGTCCTTGAGGGCCCGGCCGACAATCTCTTCGCTCGTGCCGTCCGAATAGACGTTGGCGGTGTCGAAGAAGTTGATGCCGGCTTCGAGGGCCTGCTTGAAGTACGGCCGGCTCTGCTCCTCGGTGAGCGTCCACGGGTGAGGTCCACGCTCGGGAACGCCGTAGCTCATGCAACCGAGACAGAGACGGGAGACCTTGAGGCCGGTTTTTCCGAGGTTTTTGTATTCCATCGACCACGCACCAATCTGAGGTTGAGAGCGGTTTACTTACGGGTTGCACGCGCCACGACAGCAACGGCGATCATACTAGCCCGAAGCGTCAGCGAGGCGACACAGCCAGAATCCTCGCTGACGCTTCGGGCTAGTATGGACCGTGGACAACCCAAGTGTAAACCGCTGTAGGATTCTCGCGAAGTTGCGAATCCCGGTAATTCTCGTCTTTTTGATCAACTCGTGCTCCGCGCGGAAAGAACCATGTGCCGTCGGTTCTTGGATTCGGGGAGTTTCGAAGGAACGTTCCAAGCTCGGCGCTCGTCATAGTAGTATCGAGTCGTTCGGTCCGGCGCCGATTTTCAAGGATGCCCATCCCCTGCGAGGCTCGCGTGCTATGACACCACTCCGATCCCTCTCGACCTTGCTCGTCCTGGCTGTCGCCGGTTGTGGCGATGATTCACTGCCGGTTCAGTATGCCTATAAGCAATCAGAAGGCGTGGCCGACCCAACCCCACCCCAGGCCAAGGTCGCATTTCGTTCCGAAGATCGGATGCGGTCGGCCGCCGGCTCCGCCGGCATTTGGCACCCAGATGATGGGCCGAGGGATGATGGGCGGCGGGATGATGGGCGGCATGAGCGGGATGATGGGTCAGCTCGCAGCCGGCGAAATTCAGGGTGAGGCCAAGTCGAAAGCCGCCATTGCCGCTCGAAGCCCAGCCGAATTCAGTCGTTCCGCCGGCGATCTCGCGCAAGATCATGTACGATGCCCAGGTGGATCTGGTCGTCGAAAGTGTGGACCCGATTGCCAAGAAAGTCGGCACCCTCGTCCAGGAGGCCCGGGGATATATCGCCGAGCAGAACGTCGCCGGATCGCCCGGTTCGCTGCGCTCGATGCGCTGGCGGATCCGCGTGCCGGTCGAACAGTTCGATTCCTTGGTCGAGTCGATCGTCGCACTGGGCGAGCTGGAACGGAATAACCGCACGTCTCAGGATGTGAGCGAGCAGTATTACGACCTCGAGGCACGCATCAAGAACAAGAAGGTGGAAGAGCAGACACTCAACAAGATCCTCCAGGAACGTTCGGGCAAGCTGGACGACGTGCTCAAGATCGAAATCGAGTTGAGCCGCGTTCGAGGCGAGATCGAACAGCTCGAGGGCAAGATCCGGGTGATCGAGAACCTCTCATCACTGGCAACCTTGACCCTCAATATCCGTGAGCGGGATAAGTATGCACCTCCACCGCCGGTCGTCGCCGATTTTTCGACTCAGATCGCCCGGACGTGGAATGGCTCGATGCAAAACCTGGTCGACCTGGGCAAGTCTGTCGTTCTTTGGGTTGTCAGCCGGGCGATCTGGTTTCCATTCTGGTTGATCGGCGCACTTCTCGCCTGGATCGCGTTGCGGATACTGATTCGTATCTTCCTGCGGAATCTTCCCCGGATGGTCGCACTCGCGCGAACGCCGATCTTTCCACCTCGCACGCCTCCGCCTGCCAGCGAGCCAGCAGGTGAGGAGAGTGAGGAAACGAAAAAATGACCCCACATACTGCTCGGAGTCAGGGGTGCCGGAAGAAGGCTACGGCGGTCGGATTGAGCAGGCGTCGTAGACAGGGAGCTTACGTCTCCCGATCCCGGTTCGCAGACCTCCCTGCTGTGGCCAGGGCGAGTTGAAAATAAGGCTGACCTCGGAGTTCCCAACTTGGTATGATCGGGTAGGCGATCTTTCGCGGCGAATCCTGTTTTTCCCCGGCAAAATGATGCCAGTCGACCTGAGCGAGGCCCTGGAGGAACATCGGCGGGGAAACATCGAGCGGGCCGCTCGTGTCTATCAGACGGCCCTGGCGGAGAACCCCGATCACCCGGACGCGCTCCATCTCCTGGGCGTCGTGGCAGTCCAGCAAGGGGATCCGAAGCGAGCTGAGCTGCTGATCGGCCGGGCGGCCGCCCTCCGGCCCGGCGACGCGGCCATCCACGCCAACCTTGGCGAAGTGTACCGGCTACTCGGCGACGACGACCGAGCCATCGAATGTTGCCGGACCGCCCTGCGAATTCAGCCCAACTACCCGGAGGTTCACAGTAACCTGGGGTTGGCGCTGGTGCGCCGAGGAGACCTCAACGACGCGATCGGCCATTTCCGTGAAGCCATCCGGCTCAAGCCGGATTTCACCTCGGCCCACTACAGCCTCGGCGAGGCGCTCTGGCGGACCGGTGACAAGGTCTCGGCTTTCGTTCATTTCCGCCAGGCCGTGTTGCTCGATCCCGCGTCGGCCGAGGCTCGATGTAACTTGGGCCGAGCACTCATGGAGCAAGGTGAGCACCAGGAGGCTGTCATCCACTGCCGGGAGGCCGTCCGCCTTCGCCCTGACCTGGCGGAAGCCCACAACAACCTGGGCAACGCCTTGCAATCACTCGGCCGGCTCGACGAAGCCAAGGCTTGCCTGCTCGAGTCGATCCGACTCGATCCGGATCAGACCGGGAGTTACGCCAGCCTGGCCAACGTCTGGGAACAGCTCGGGGAGTTGGACCGGGCGCTCGATTCCCTTCGCGCAGGTTTTGCAGTGCGATCCTCGCCATGCCGGCGCTGGCCCGGCTCGCGACACGTCTTCGCGATCAGCTCACCGAAGCCGAACAGACCACGATCGAGAGCTTGCTCGCCGACCCCAAGCTCTCACTGGAGCCCCGGATCCAATTGCAATTCGGCCTGGCTCAGGTGCTCGATGCCAGGAACGAATTTGAACGCGCCGCCGAGCTGACCATCCATGCCAATGCTCTCCAGCTCGCCGATTTCCGCAACCGCGGCCTGGTCTATGACCACCAGGCCCATCACACGATCATCAACCAGGTGATGGCGGCCTTCTCGACTCCGTTTTTTGAGCGAGTCCGCGGGTTCGGCCTGGAGACGGAACGGCCGGTTTTCATCGTGGGACTGCCCCGGTCGGGAACTTCACTGACCGAGCAAATCCTGGCAAGCCACCCTCGCGTGTTTGGCGCGGGCGAGCTGAAACTGGCGCGGGACGTCCTTGAAACGCTCCGCGGCTCGATCGACCGTCGCGAAACGCCGCTCGTCTCTCTGGAATACCTCGACCGCGAGTCCACGAGGCATCTGGCGTGGCATTACCTGAACAAGCTGGCGGAGCTCAACGACTCGGCCGACCGCGTCGTGGACAAGATGCCCGACAACACGATCTATCTCGGCCTGATCGCCACACTGTTCCCGCGGGCAAAATTGATCGTTTGCCGCCGGGACGTCCGCGACGTGGCTCTATCGTGCTGGATGACGAACTTTCGAGACGTCCGCTGGGCGTGCGACGCGGATCAGATCGCCGCGCGAATCGAGGAGCACGAACGTTTGATGGAACACTGGCGCCGGGTGCTTCCCGTGCGGATGCTCGAGGTCGATTACGAGGCGATGGTGACTGACATCGAGAAATGGGCGCGGGCGATCGTGGCCTGGTGCGGCCTGGATTGGGAGCCGGTCTGCCTGGAGTTTCACAAGACCCGGCGCCCGGTGCGCGACCTCGAGCGTGGCCCAGGTCCGCCAGCCCGTTTACACCAGTTCCGTGGGCCGTTGGAAAAACTACGAACAGTCGCTGAAATCGCTATTCGCGAAGCTCAAATGAGCACGAATCGGCCGGTGATGGATCTTACCCTCTTTTTATGCCACCTCAATGGTCACACCGTTCTTGGAGAGGATCGCGATGGCGTTGCTCCCGGCCTGGCCGAGGTTGGCAGCGTCGAGATAGCGGCCGAGGCTGTCCTGGAGCCCTGAGGAAGCGGATCCGCGGATGAAAAGCTGGACGGGTTTTCTCATGCTAAACGGCTTGCTCGGCGTCAGAGTGACGCTGTCGCTTGCGCCGGTATACACAACCTTCTTGAGATGGATGGTGCCTGCGTTTTTGGCCGTGTACGAACCGCGCTTGCCCGGAGTAGCCAGGCGGTAGAACGACTTATTGTTGGCTTCGGTGAAGTCGAGAGCACCGCTGAAGATCGCGACGACTTCCGTGACTTGATGCTGTTTGTTCATGATCAACTCGACTTTGCTCAGGGTCACGGGTGGTGCGTTGACGGAGATCGTAACGGTTCCCACGTTGCTGATCGCGGCCGCGGCCGACGAGTTCGGCCCGGTCGCCTCGACCTGGTATTGAAACGTATCCGTGCCCATGAATCCCGAATTCGGCGTGTACGTAAACGTACCGGTCGAGGAGTTGAAGTTACTGATCGTGCCGTCGTTCAGGGTTCGAGACGAGTCAATAAGTCAGCGGCACTGTGGCAGTCGGGTCGGGAAACGTATTCTGCCCGGCTAACTGAACTTGCAGGGCCGTATCGACCGGTCCGCTTGCCGTGGTCGGATTGGCATACGGTTTAAATTGACATTTCCGATCGTTGAGGACAAGGTCGGACCCCCGTAGGCCCCGACTGTGACGTCGAAGGTCTGGGACTGCGCGTCGTCCGACGAGGTCGATCGCATGCACGGTGATAGTGGCCGTCTCGCCGGGTTTCGCCTGGGTCGTGTCGATGATGGCCACGCCATTGGGATCGGTCGTCGGACATCGTCGTCGAGGTGATCGTGAGCGGATTCACCGGCTCGGAATCCTCGCCGCTGAGGTAGGAATTCTGCATCACCGGAATCCGGGTGATCTGTGCCAGGGTCGCCTGCCCGCTGACCAACTGACCGAATATGGTGTAGTTGTATCCGAGCTCAGCGTTCGGCGATCCGGTCGTGATGAAGAACTGCGACGAATTGCTGTTGGGCGCACCGGTGTTGGCCATCGCCAGTTGGTCGGTGCCCGTGAACGCCAGTTGTTGCACATCTTCATTGGCAAACGTCACTGGCGGGGTGGTCTCTTGTCCGGTCAGTGTCGGCGAGCCGCCTTGAACGACGTAATCCGTGGAATTCGGGAAGCCGGTCACGATGCGGCTGAGATACTTGCCAGTAGTCGACGAAATACTCGTCGGTGGTGAGGCTTGTGATCTCACTGACCGTCGTCGGCGTCAGGCTCTGGAACAATTGAAACGTCAACGAACCGGTGAAGGAATTCGCTGGAGTGATGGGATCGGTGTACGCCACGCCGACAGTCCAGAAGTTTCCTTGCGGGATGGTCACCGCGATATCCGGGTTGCTGGATGAGACCACATAGTTCTGGGGGAAAGCGTCGGAAGACGACGCGAGGAGAGGGACGGTATAACCCTGAAGCGCGGGCACGGAAACATTCGCGATCGGTAGCAGCGAGGCCGCCAACAACTGTCGGTCTTCCAAAAGCTCGGGCTCAAGTCGGCGGTTCGACCGGCGTCCTTGTCCTAGCCGTAACTGGCTTTTCGACGTCTGCCATTTGGTCAAGACACACTTGGCTCGAATGGAGTCCAACATACGCGATGTCCCTTTCGTGAAGACTGATGGCTTTCCTATGATAATCCGTGTCTCGAAGGAATTGCAACCCATTCGAAGAACCGAGAATGATGCCAATCCGAATTGAGCCGGCCCCGAGATCTCGCGGAATTGACTCGATTCGATTCGACCCGACCCAGGGAAGAAATCGATCGACAGCGATAGAACGAAGCAACAACGCAACAACGTCGACCGATCGCTTACAAATCGTATCGTATTCGATGGTTGCGGTGATTGAGCAAGCAGGCACGGTCCTTCATCCGGGACGCGGCCCAAGCCGTTGTGGAACGAATTGCGGGGCAGGACGCTGACGAGGGAATCCCGCGAGATCCGCCACCGAGGCTGTCCGTTCTGAAGGCGGAGGTGGCCCATGGAAAACCGGTTCCTGATCTTCGCCGGGATCGTCGCCGTCGTGGTGATCGTGCTCGCCGTATTCCTCGGTTGGATGGACCCGAAGGACATCCCGCGCAAGCAACGCGTACGTCGTGGGACTGGGGAACGCCATGCTCGGTCTCCAGCAGTTCATCGAGCCGTCGGTCGAGTACGTCTTCCAGTCCCAGAATGTCGAGCAGAAGGAGGAGGAAGACGACAACGGGCTGGGCGGGGACGAGGAGAGCGATCCGCTCCGACCTGGCCGAAGCGTTGAGCCGGACGCCGGTCGATCCCGAGGAGGTCCGGCGGCACCTCTCCGCCGCCGCGCGGCTGGGGATGGATTGGAAGGCCCTCTTCGACCAGGTCGTCAGTGACGAGCTTCGGGAACGGCCGTTCCGAGCCCGTCCATCCCCCCGGCAAAGCGCGTCGCACCGAGGGAGTGAGTGACGACCATCGCGATGAACATCTTCAAGGTTTAGAATCGCGTTCGGCGCGGGTCTCAGCCACCCGAAGGGGCGGCGCCGGAGCGCAATCCTGTTCGGCGCTGGCCGTCGCCCGGCGCGCTGCAGAATTCAGGACCGACTACGCCGCCTTCGCCGTGCACTATCCCGAGCTTGATTTCGGCATGGCCGTCTGTGCCTGGGAGCTTGCTCGCGGCTTGCGGGACCTCGGCGACGCTGCCGCCGCGCTTCAACAGGCCGATCACGCCCGCCGACCTATGGGCCGACTACTGGCAGGCCCGTCCCAATGCCCACACGGGCGGCATCCAACTAGCCCACGCCTGGGTAGAGGTCGGCAAGGCCCAGCTAGCATTGGGCCGCGGCGACGAAGCGTGGACCGCGTTCCAAGAAGCCGTGTCCGTCCAACGCCGCGTTCTGGATCGATCGCCCGAGGTGGCAGTATCACCGCATCTACCTTGACGGCTGCTACGTTTTGCTCCTGGATTGCGGCTTCCGCCGCGGTGACTGGTCCGGCGCCGCCGCCGTGTTGCACGAACGCGAAAAACTCTGGCCCAACGATTCCGACAGGTTGATGCGTCTCTCTCGCGACTTCATGAAATTGGCCGAGGAGATGGCGCGAGGGCCGAAGAGCCTGTCCGCCGAAGAACAAACAGCCCGGCAGCACTACCTGGCCGAAAGCGAGCGCACCCGGCAGGCCGCTGAAGCGGCCGCCCGGCGCCAGAAGCACAGCTTGAAAGCGGACGGTTGAGGCTGCCATTAGAGCGGTTTACTTACGGGTTGCACACACCACGACAGCAACGGCGATCATACTCACCCGAAGCGTCAGCGAGGCGACACAGCAAGAATTCTCACTGACGCTTCGGGCTAGTCCGTGGTGGATAGCAAAAATCGGTGGAGCGGGTTTCCTAACCCGCTGGTTCAATCCTTTGAATCGTCCAGGCGGGTTAGGAAACCCGCCCCACACCATCAACGACGCCTACGCTTCGGGCTAATATGGCCTGTGGGCCATCCGAGCGTGAACCGCTCTAGGGGACGTCAGGATACGCCTCGGCCAAGGGGGGTGCTGCCGGCCATTTCCGCGTGCGGAAAACGGCCCGTTAATGAACAGATCTCGACTGGTTCCTGACGCTTTTTGGCGCAAATGTTGGACCGGTTCCACACGCCCTTCGCGTGTCGGCGTGTGGCGCGGCGGTCTCGTCTTAAAGAGGAACCAGCCAGTTCTCAGTACCGGGGTTCCGGGGACAGCATAACAAATTTCGGCGGAGTTCCCGACGCGCGGCCGTGAATGGGGGGCCTCGACAGTGCAACTCCCGCTTGGCGGAAGGTAGGCCCTAATCGAGCTTGTCGGACGAAACTGAGCGCACGTCGGCATCAGAAATCGACGGTTGTACGATATTGGCCAGGATTTCGGTGGCGGCACCCGTGAATTCAAACGGAGCATCCACTCAGAGCCGTTTTAAGAATAACGGCTCAAAATGCTCATAGTGAGACGCTTACGATCCGCATTGGCGGCTTAAGGTTCTCAAGGCGGCGGGTTACTTACCCGCGTACCTTGTAGACACAAGTCGTTACGAGCGGACGAGGTACAACACAATGAGTGGAGGCGGCGGGAATTGCACCCGCGTCCCGGATTCCACAGGTACTTTCCCCATATGCGGTTACGATATAACACCTGGTGGCTGGCTGGAAATAGGCAGGGTGGACGAGGCACTCCGCGAGTTAATCGCAAACTGGCGCCGCCTGACGCCAGCCCTCGAAGATGCGATCGTGGAATTCGTCCGGTCTCGCGCAACGGCGAGGCATCATCCGCTGTTCGCCGATTCCTTGGTTGGGTGGCGAAGATGGATTGTCGATGGTGCGGTTGCGGATCGCTCTTTATCTGAAGGTCGAATCCATCAGCCCGGCCGCGCGTCGACCATTGAGTATGGCATTCATGAACGGCGGCTTCGCGCCCGTGGAGGCCAGCCCCGCCCGGCTCGATCAATCAGAACGACAAACGCCGGAACCAGGATTGGCCGCACGAGGAATGTGTCCAGCAGGACGCCCACTCCCAGCGCAAATCCGAGCTGGCGTAGCGAGGTCAGACTTCCCGCCAGCATGGATCCGAAGGTGCCAGCCATGATGACGCCGCACGCGCTGATGATGCCGCCGGTGTGAGCGATGGCGCGGCGCGTTCCTTCCGTGACCCCGTGGGTTCGCTGTTCTTCGAGAATGCGAGCCATAAGCAGGATGTTGTAGTCTTCACCCACTGCCACCAGGATGACGAACAGTAACAGGCCGACAGTCCAGTCAAGTCCATCCCAGGTTCCGGCGCCGCCCTCCAAAGCCCGGAAGGTCAAGTCGGTCAGTCCGAGTGCGGCCAGGTACGAGAACACCACCGTCACCACGAGGTAGAGGCTGATGCCGGGCCGGTGCAGCAAGGCGACCAGGACCGCGTATATCCCAAGGGCCACCAGGATGTGGATGCGGCGCTGGTCATCGGTGGTGACGCGTTTCAAGTCATTGATCGTTGACGTGGCACCGGTGAGCCCGATCTTGGTGGTCGCCTGGAGGGGTTGGCCTGCTTCGGTGGCGCGACGTAACGTCGCGCCGAACATCTTTCAGTGATCGGAGGCCCGAATCCGAGTAGGGATCGTCCCTGAAAACGATTTCGAGGCGCATGATATGGTTGACGTCGGCGGCTTGCCTCGCACTGGTGCTGACATAGCGGCTCTCGGCTAGAATTCGTGTAGCCTGGTCTGCGAACCGCGCGAAGAGACCCTCGCCTGTGGCAGACTCCTCCGGCTTGCCGACGGGCCGGGTCGCTGAGCGGATCAGGGCGACGCCGTTAATCGCAGCCAACCGGCGGGTGATCTCCTTGATCGCGCTTCCTGCCTGCCTGCGAGCGGAAATCCATTGCGGGGTTCTCGACCAGGGCCACGGTCGGACTCAATTCGCCCGCGGCGAAGTACGCGCTGGAGCACTTCGAGACCGACCGCGCTTGGCCAATCGGGGTCGAGATCGGCGAGCTTTCCGTAACTCGACGTGGTGCGAGCACCCGCCACGGCCAGGGGAGCCAGGACGACCAGGCAGAGCACCGAGATCGAGAGGGGATAGGTCACGACGAGTTTGGCAGCCTTGCCCCAGAACCCAAACGAGCGGCGCATTTCGCGGATGTTCGTCTCTTCGTTTGGACCGCCCTCGTGATGGGGGGCGCGAAATGGCCAGAAGAGGGCCGAGCCGAGCCAAGCCATCATCGCCGGAGTCACGGTCAAGGCGGCGGCGAGCGACACCGCAAGGGAGAGCGCAATCGTCGGCGCGTGCACCGGATCGCGGTGAAGCTCGAGAAACCGAGCATGCCCAAGCCCACGATCAGGGTCGCGGCGCTCGCGACGACGCCGGGCCAACCCGCCCGATCGCCTCGCGGAGTGCCTCAATCCTGGATTGCTGGCGCCCTAGCTCCTCCCGGTACCGCGCTACGAGGAAGAGAGAGTAATCGGTCCCCTGCGCCGAATAACACGACGACGACGAAGATCTCCGTGACGCTGATCACCCGAAAACCAAGGCCGGGAACCACGCTTATGAGCGCAATGAGGCGCAGCGATGCAAACGTCGAAAGGCCAATCGTGACCAGGGGCACCGTTGCCAGGACCGGGCTGCGGTAAACGACCAGGAGAATTACGATCACGAGGACGATTGTCGTGGTCTTGGTGCTCTGGATACTGGCGCTGGTTGCGGTGTTGGTGTCACGCCCCACGACCGCCGAGCCGGTGGCCACCCGTCGGAGTCCCGGAGGCGGCACAACCTCACTCGAGTTGACGTGGTCGAGAACGCGGTCGACCGCGACCCGTGTTCTCTCGGCGAGCGGGGTGCTGTTGAACGAAATGATCGACAGGCGCAGCCTGATCGCGACCGAGGGCGCTCGAGCCGATCAAATACGGGCCGATCACGGGTGATTGAATCGTGTCGATCTTCGTGATCCCGAGCGCCGGATGTTCCGCGGCGAGCCGCAATAGGCCGGAGGCCTCTGCCGTCACGCAACGGAAGTCGTTGCGAGTCAGGTGCCCGTCCTTGCGCTCGTAAGCCAGCACGATTTCGGAGCCGGCTGGATTTTGGGGAAAACCGCGCTCCGACAACTCTTGGCCGATCACGCTCGGACAATCCGCTGAGAGGAACCGGACATCGTAGTCCGTGACGGCCCGTTGCCACGGCGGCGCGACAAGGTGGAGCCCGGCGGTGACGAGAAGCCACCCCACAATCACGGCCCGGGGGTGGCCAATCACGACACTGGATACAATGGAGTACATGGGTCCTGATTGCGGATTCCGAGGTGGGTTGGAGGTGGCGGCCGCTCGGGAAGCAGCAGTTTCCCCAGAGCGCTCAGAATCGTGGACGCGACTCGGTTGATTGACGCGATATTAAAAGATCGCCACTGTTGAGTGGACCCGAGCCGCAGTTTGAACCCATCCACAGTCTGGCCGAAAGCAACCGTTTCGGCGCCGCGCGACAGATTTAGTCCAGGCTAGCGTACATCACGCTGAAGCAAAGATTCAGTCTTGGGTTTAAATCGTCGTCCAGCCGAGCTAAGGACCACCGCACAAAACCTCTGGACGAATTCCTTCGGTTCGTCGTAACTGCATGCTCCGAAACATATTCTTGTCCAAACCGTTTGAACCATCGAAAGATTACAGCCTGAAACAGGTTATGGCAAGGGCACTTTGTTACCCCTGTCACCGTCCGGAGCAATTTGAACCTCGGCACGACACGCGAAAACGGCAGGGAATTCGAGTACAAAGGCCCCTTCGACCTGATGCCCGAAAGAGTTGCTGTTTCATCAAGTCGGGGCGACTGGATTTGGACCGAGTTCGAGCACGTCTTCTGGCGAAACAATTCCTCACCGGTCGCTTCGAGTTGGGAGCTTTTTTGCCGTCGGTCCGACGACCCCGACGCACGTTCAGAAGGAAGCCAGCACGTCGGTATCGTCGACCAGCCGATCTGTTTTCAGGCAATCGCGGGACACGGAACCTCGGGACTCAAACCGGACTTGATGGCGTGTTCGCCGCGGATTTACCTCATGATAGGCGGGGGAGCCGGCCACACGTGCGCCGCGAGCTGCGCTACAGCCGGCAACCTGGCGACCGGCAGCATGCCTTCGGCCATCCCGTAGGCCGGCACGGTGCGAATGATTTGCAGCCCGTCCCTCCGGAGCTCGCCGAGGTACGCACCCAAGGCGGGGGGGAACGCCACCTTGATTCGCACGGCGACTCTGGAGCCGCTGATCGGGAGCAAGCTGTCGCCGCCTTGGTCCTCGTACTCGCGGTAGAGCAACCGGAGTGCTGCAGAAAAGTTGGCCGGCAGCGCCGCGGGCGATCCGTCCCGGAGAACCTCGCGCGGGCTGATATGGTGGTAACGGTGCGCGTGGCTGGCCGGTTGATAATGCACTACAGCCTCGGCCGTCGCGCCCGGCGCCCCCCGATAAGAGGAGCCGATCATCGAGGGATTCCAGGAGAAGCCGGCCTGCCGGCGGACCCGCCGGTCGTGTCGGTGTGTGGTCAACATGGCTGTCTCATCCTCCCCAATCCGAGTGCCATTGTGGCCGTCGCGGAGACCGTTCGGACGGATCGATAGGGACGCGACCCGGGAGGGACATCTCCCTAACTTCGACCGGTATGCGCGTCGAGCTGCTCGGTCAACGGCCAGCGTGAGAAACCCCGCCCGGAGGCCCTGTTCAGAAGAGATTCGGCCGGTCTCCGGACCTACGGGGCGCGACGGAGTTATTGGAATTCTTGGATGACAAGCATCGTGCCGGATGCGTGGCTGGTCAGGTCGAAGACGCCAGCCGGCCGGGGCAAGGGTCGAGAGCCCTGTTGATGCTCGACGGTGTCGCGGGCAGCGCCGTGACGCCAGGAAATCTCTGATCAGGGCTGGGGGTCGCGGCCAAGCTGACTGCGGCTCCGGGAGCCTCGCCTGACGGGTGGAAGGCGACGCTCAAGGACGGGTCGATCGCCAGATGGCGCTCTTCCTGAAATGCGCGCCGGGCGATCTCGGTGTGGCCGACCGGTTTTTCCAGCGGGCCTGCTCGCGGAGGCGGGCGTCCTCGCGATCGCGTGCCTGTTGCCGGAGGTAGCGGGCGCAGCCGTCCCCGGCCGAAGTCGGGCCGGAGGTGGCCGCTAAGCCGCCGACTAAAAAGACGCTCGGCGGCGTCAATACGTGCCGTTCAGCCTCATCGAGTCGGTGGCCTGGTGAAAGTCGTCCGGCTCCCCGGGGCGGACTCGCTTTCCCCGGCGACATGGAACTTGATGCGGCCGATTGGTTAAACATCATGATCCTGCATATCGGATTTAGAGTCAACCGGGCATCGAAGAAAGTCCGCTACGAGCCCGAGGCGCCAGCGAGTGGTTTGGATTGGCACGCACGAACGGATCACAGTCGAAGTTGTGCAGCCGAGCGAGTCGCCGTTTGTTCCTCCTGCACGCGCCGGTCTGACACACCGACGCGTGCCACAGCCAAGGCGCAAGGAACCGACAGGGAGCCCCCCCAAGCTGGCTCATGTCAGACAGCCAAGGACGACGGTGGTAAACCCGGCGTGAGGTTCCTCGCTCGATCGACAGCGATTTTTTGGGTCTAATTGATTATTGGGTTCATCGGCTCGGCTGACCACCGCCTCGATTTTGCACGCAAATCTGGTCTAATAATTTGTGGCGTTATCCAGACTGCCAAGCGTGCCTATTATCACAAAATGAAAGAATTTTACGCCACAATCTATTAGACTAATCCCCCCGCTCGGTTATCCTTTCAAGGGTGCCAACGGCCATACCCGCTTCTCTCGCCACACTCCTGTATCGGAGAACCAAGCCGTGCAGTTCGACATCCCTGCCCACCGCATCGTCGGCCCCGCCGGAGAACTCCCCGTTCTTCCCGACGACCGGGTCGTCTCTCGCTTGGCCATGCTCATCGAGGGCCAATGCGAAGGGATCGGCGCCGCCAAGGCCGCCGAGAAGCTAGATCTCAGCAAGCAGAGATATTTTCAGTTGCTCAAACTCTACCGTGAACAAGGAAGCGTAGGACTCCAAGGCCAAAAGCCCGGCCCCAAACGCAACTACGTCCGCACCGACGAGGTCGTTCGCCAGGTCATCCGCCAGCGCTTCCTCGATCCCGACGCCACGGTCGACGTCATCGCGCAGAAACTCCGCCAGGCAGGCTTTCCGGTCAGCGTTCGTAGTGTCGTCCGCGTCATCGAGGAGTACGGTCTTCCAAAAAAAACTCGATCGCTACCGCCCGGGCTCTGAGCAGACCATCGAAGTCAGAACGACCCAGAAGCGCACCAAGCCCGTTCCGTGTGATCCACGGAGCATCGAAAACGGGGTGCGACAATTCCTCGCCGACAAGGTCATGGGAAACCTGGCTGGCATCTGGCTCCTCGTGCCGGAATTGCTCCGCTTAGGGGCCTGGGACCTGGTGTGCGGCTGGACAGGACAAAGCCCCAAGAGTGTGGGACCACGCCTGGCGTTGCAACTGATTCATGAGGCGGCGTTGTGCCGCACCGGGTTGCGGCACCGCCGCACCTTGAACCAGCGGATCTTCGAGCTGGCCAACGGCCTGCCGTTCCTCGCCAGCGACCTGTCCGTCCACGAGCTCCTCGGGGCTCGCACGGTCGCCGAGAGCCTCGACCTCCAGGTGGCCCTCGGCAAGATCCGCCGAGCCTCGGGCCACTTCCAGGGCCGGCTGCTGGCCATCGATCCCCATCGGGTGCGCAGCTACACCAAGCGGCACATGCGGCCCCACCGTAAAGATGCCCGGGAACGGGCCGTCAAGACGGCCCAGACCTTCTTCGTCCTGGACGTCGATACTGGCCAGCCGGTCTGCTTCACCACCGGCACCTCGGCGCCACAGCCGCGTCTGCTGCTGAGGAGTTGCTGAAGCTGGCCGGCGAAATCCTCAATCCCGAGGCCGGAGCGTCACTGGTTCTGGCCGATGCGGAGCACTTCAGCGTCGAGCTCATGGACAGGGTCAAGACCGGGACAAGGTTCGACCTTTTGGTGCCGATGCCCAACCGGCCCGCGCTGCTGGCCCGGCTGGCGGCGCTGCCGCCGGGGCTGTTCCAGCCGCGGTGGGCCGGTTATGCGACCGCGAAGCTGGAATACACCCCGCGCGACAGCCAGGCCGGGCCGTTCTACCAGTACGTCCAACGGCAGGGGGAGCGGCCGGCAGGAGTACCGCTTCAACGCCTTCCTCGCGACCCGGGACGGCGACGAGGTTGAGGAGTTGGCCAGGGATTTCCCCAAGCGATGGCATGTGGAGGAGTTCTTCAACGCCCACCAGGCATTGGGCTGGGATCGTGCGGGGAGCTGCAACCTCAACATCCGCTACGGCCAGATGACGATGGCGCTGATCGCCCAGGCGGCGATCGCTCAGATCCGCAAGCGGCTGGTCCCGCCCGCGACCAACTGGGACGCCAGACACATGGCCACGGCCTACTTCGAGGGGCTGGAGGGTGACGTGCGGGTCGACGGCGATACCATCATCGTCACGTACTACAACGCCCGCGATGCGGACAGACTGCGAGACCACTACGAGGACTCGCCGGCGAAGCTACGGGCCGAGAAGATCGACCCACGGGTCCCTTGGCTCTATGGGTTCATGGTCGACTACCGCTTCCGGTGACGTCAAATAAACCAACCCCAAAAAATCGCTGCGATCGAAACGAGGATCAAGATTCCGGTCTGCGTCGCTTCTTGGAAGAACGAGACAAAGAAGAAGACGGTTTTGTTCGCCTTGGGTGGGAAGAGACCAAGGAAGGAGACACTGTCCGTGGCGCTCGCCTGACAATCGAAACTGGCTCTCTTTTCACGATCGGTATCATTTTCGACGTAAGTCCAATGATTTCGTCGAAAACGGGACGTTTCAAACGGGTTCGGCGAAGCTTTACAATCGCCATATCGCTCGAGAGATTTCCTAGCTATCATCCAAAATAGCGTGTCGGGCCGCGTCGTCACAGGCCCGCGAAATCTCAGCGTTGAGATCACCAATGGACTGCTTCAGGCGCCGCGTCGAATAACTGCGCCAGAACGGGGAAGCTGTGTCGCTGGCGCACGATCTCGGCCCAGACGGTCGGATGGGGCATTCTGAGCAGTGCATCCTTCAAATTGTCCATCCTGATTTGAGAGCCGACTGCCTGCTTCTCTGTGACGTATTCGCGCAGCCGGGCTCGATAACTGCGAAACGCGTCTTCGCGAGCTTTGACAAGATCGTCGCGATCATTCAGTCCAAGCGCCGTAATCGTTCGTCGCGTCCGCTCAAAGTCGATCGTCCCCGCCGCATCGATCGGCACAAACTCGAAAGTGTCACGCAAGTCAAGCATCATGTGATGCAGTGGGTCGTCCCGCCGCGGGTTCCATTAAGCGGGCCGGCCTTTGGGAGGCGGGATCGGCGGCGTCCGCTTATCCCGCCGAACCTCGACGATGTCGTTCGCCGCTGCCCGGATGATGCTGAAACGATTGCTTTTCCGCCGGTTACATCGACCGCAGGCCCGAATATAGTTCCCCCAATCGAACACCTTGTCTGGATAGAAGTCCTTCGGCCGAAAATGGTCGACCTGATCTGCCGAAGAATCCTCGCAATACATACAGCGATTCGGCCCGCGGCACATGGAACGCAGGACATATCGCACCACACGAAATGTCGGATTTGTCGCGCGGTTCCGCGCTTTGAAGAGCCGCTTCCCTTGTTCCAGTCGCTCGCCGAAGGATTGACCAATATTCACCGTGGCTTGGTAATCGCGCAGGCCGGCTCGAGATTCCGCTGAAAGTCGGCGATTACGGATGCGAATCACGATGCTGCGTCGGACGTTGCTGCGGTCGGAAGAGTTCGACGAAGATTTTCTTGCTCAGCCTGTTCAGCAACTGAAAGGTTTCCCGTGATTTCCTGAACATTCAGCGCCGCCAGCCGCTCGCGCAGTTGCCGGGAGTGGTCAGATCTCGTGACCGCCTCGCCAAAGACTTCCGTTCCGTAGGCGTCCAGAACATTGCCATACACCAGACGCCGGTATTCATCTCCTTCAACCATCGATCCCTCCTCGTCATAGCCGGGCCTGGGGAGGCGGTAGATCGTGCCGGCGTTTGCGGCCTGGCAAATCAGCGGGCTGTGTGATGTGACGATGAACTGCACAGCCGGAAAATGCTCGCGAAACCAAAATCCGATTCTCCGTTGCCACGTCGGATGGAGGTGGGCGTCAATTTCGTCAATCAAAACAACACCGGGTGCTGCAACCTTCGCCGCCTGGACTGGATCAAAAACACCATTGACTCCATAGACAAGGGACATCTGCCGGATCAGCTCAAAGGTCATGCTCAATACCGATCGATAGCCATCGCTTAGATTTTCAACCTCCACCTGAGCGCCATTACCGTCCACGAAAATGACGATCGGCACCGTGCCTTCGGACGTAACCTCTTCGAGCCTCGCTTGAAACGGCAAAAAGTCAGGCTGATTGATGAATGCTTTGATCCGATCGAGAAGTTGCCCTTCCGCCAGGCCCTGTTGCTGCTTAAACCGCAGTTCCTTGAGCCAGTCGAGAGCTTCGGTGAGGGCGACCTTCTCATCAAACAGCGAAAGGTGTCGGCCCAGCTTGGGGAACTGATAAAAGAGTCGGCGTGTTTCGGGATCACCACCAGTAAATCGACGGAAGGGTCCGTATGCGGCTGAAAACCAGCCATCACCTTTTCCCCAGATATGGCGATCGGCTTTCTTTCCCTCCAATGTTACATCGCCACCTCCGTGACGACTGAATACGATCTGCGCCTCCAGGTCTGTTCCCTCGGGTGTCTTGCCTTTGCCGGAAAAGTTGTCGCATTGAATGTCTCTCTCCAGATGTAGCGAGATTCTTCCGGTGTGCTGCCCCTTTGTCAGCCATTGCGACCAAGGCTGCCGGAGCTGGGTGGCGGTTTCGGGACCGACCAGCGCGAGTGCGACGGTGCGCAAGAATGACGATTTTCCCGAGCCGTTGTCGCCGACAACGACATGCCAGCCCGCGGCCGGAGTGTTGTGCGAGATATTCCAGCACAACTTCTGGATCGAACGCAGGTTTGTAATCTCAATCTTTCGGATTCGCATGAGCCTTGTCCGATGTTACCGTGGTATGGCTTGCCCACTGATTGTCGAATCTTTCTGGTGCAATCACGACATGTGGAACCGTTCCGGAACGGGCCGATACGCCTGACGCCCGGAGTTCTTCTGAAGCGTTCGGTTAGGCCGGCAAGCGACGCTGATGACCAACTCTACGCATGCCGCCGTGGCGGAGCGATTCACTTGATTCCGAGAGTTCGTCCATTCGCGAGACCCTTCCATCAGCCGTTGCACAAGTCTGCAGTTTCGTCAGTCAGCTTGAGTCGGCAGAGGGGCGGCCCGTCTCGCTAAGCTGGCTGACTTTCAAGCAAGTCGATCCTTCCGATCTCGGTCAGGAGGATGAGCGGCGATGTCTTGACGATGCGCTTGGTAGGCACGTTCCACCTCCTCGGTCAATTCTTCCGAAGTGACCTGGCAGGCGGGAACCTTGGCATGGCCAAGTGCCTCGATGAAGTCCCGGCGGCTCAAGCCCGCGACCTCGGCGCCCTTCCCCTGCGAAATCAGGCCGCGGCTAAAGAGGTGGATCGCTGCCGCAAGACGGATCTCCCGGTTTAGCTCCTCCGGGCTTGTGGACAGATCTTTCACTAGGTCGTCAGGAACCTGGACTGTGATCGTCATGGTTTCCCCCTGATGTTGAAGGCCGGTTGTTCCAGGCGATGTGTCATTCTCGCTGAATTCATAAATAAGGGGCCCATCTCATTGTAGAGTCAGAGCAATCGGGTGATGACTCGGCGGAGGTCATTCTACGTCGTCTGCTGGCTCGGCTTTCTTTTTGCGGGTCGTTCGAGTCTTTCGCTGTTTTTCAGGCGGGGTCCATTGGCGAACATCGTCGAGTGAGAGCCCGAGTTCATGCGCATTTGTTCCAGCACGGTTTCGAAGGACTGGCCCGCCGTCTCGCCATATTCCGGATCAACCTCGGGGTGCCATTGGTGAATCCAGGGCAAGAGCTGATCGAGGCCCGCCAGGAGGGGCGTGAGCCGCTTGGCGTCCCAGCCTTCTCGTTTGCGGGCGTCGTAATAGGCGACCAGGGCCGTCGCCTGCTCAAGGTGGTTCCATCCGGCCCAACCTACGACGAGCGTCGGGTCGCTGTCGGTAGAACAGTGCGGATAGCTGATCCAGCGCTCCTTGGGGACATCGAGCTTGCCCCGCAGCCGCCAGTAATCGGTCTTGAGGAAATCCGCACTGGTGCACTTGGGAGGAACCGGTATCGAACCACCATCAGACTTGGAACCACCATCCGATTTGGAACCACGAAACACACGAAATACACGAAATAAATCAGAAGATTGAGAATCTTTAATGTTGTCTGGTTCTCTCTATGTCTTTGTCTTCTTTCGTGTGTTTCGTGGTTTGATCCCTGTCTTCTTCCCTTTGCAACTCCCACGTTCGTTCCCAGACCTCCCGCTTCCGCAAGCCCGTTGGCTTGTATCGCAGGATCGGCAGGAAGGGGACGGCCTCGCCCTCGACCAATTCGGCCACGAGTGCGGCCACGTTGAACTCGGGTCGGCCCCGATAGAGAGCGGCGACCTGGAGGAACTCCGCATCGGCACTTGCCACGTCCGCCATGAATGGCATTAGCTTAAGCCAATATTTTACTACCAAACGACTTACAACTTCCTTTTAGCTGCCGGCCAGAGAATAATGTAGATATGCACGATACTGCATTCGGCTACAAATCAAGAGAATTTCGGCTGTATGATTATTTGTTCAGTTGTGATAATTTTGATTTAATGGCCCTGAATCTTGACGTAAACCTAGAAGGAATAAAGGGTTTCGCTTAAGTCAGTGCCATTCACGTCCGCCATCTGTGCTATCGTCGTCAGTTCCGGGTTTTCCTTTGTGCCTTTGCGGTACTTCGGCGCTTCGAGCCGATCCAGCAGCCAGTTCTTCAAGGCCCGCTGTTCCTGATCCTCCCACGGTTCGTCATTCCAGCGACGCTTGTATTCCGGCCGCTCGATCAAGCCGATTTCCTTGTTTGTCTCGATGATCTCAGTCCCCGCTCGACCAGCGTGCGATAAGATTCCGGCCAGTGGCTGGGTGGCTCGGTGATCGGTTTCGAGCCGTGCCATTGAACCAAGATGTTGTGATTTCGCCCTTGGCCAACTGCCGGGCCATGACGATCTCAAAGTGCGCTGGCCCAGCGAGAGTTCAGGCAGATCATCGCCGCGGTATCGCGGGGCCTCACTGAGCAGGCTGTAGAGGTGATAGCACTCCCAATCGAGTTCCTCTTGAAGGGCGATCATCTGGCACGAAGGCTCGTCGCCGCCGCCCTTGACCTCTGCTAAACTGGTTTGGGTTGGTGTCGTCCGGTCTACGATCGTAGCCGGAAGCGAGGTGATGTAGTCTTGTCCCAGCCGATCTAGCAGGCGGGCAAGCGGTAGGGCCGTATGCTCCGTAATTGGAAAACTTTGTAAGCCGGTCCCTGTGTGTTCGTAAAATGATTCCCATCGCTCGTCGTAAATGCCCCCTCCCGATATCTCGCTGCTACCTTTTTGTCTGGAAGTTTTGCTTCATCCAGAAGCAGGCCGTGGAACTGTTCAGCAGGCCGAGCAGGGCGAGATGGTCCTCCTCAGTGGCATCCCGCAGAAAGCTTGATAATCGGTGCCGAGCAATTGAAGACCGTGCCACCCCTATCTAAAACGAAATGGTTATGCGTGGCAACGAATGCAAGCGTGAGAGTTAGCGGCGAACGTAGCCGGTCGAGTGCTATTTGGTGCCATTTCCACCAAGGCAAGCTTTCTGAAAAGTAAGTTCCTTTGCTGAATGTTGCTCGATTCCCCTAGCGTCGTCCTTGCGGGCCACAACCACTTGAGGACACCCAGCGTTGAGTCAATCAAGCATAGCTGCTCATTCTCCGTGTAAGGAAAAGAGGGAGAAATTGACTATTGTGAGGGTCGATTCACGAATTCCATCTCCAAGTTGTAATTGCCGAATGAATTCTGTTTCAACGCCATACCGACTAAACCGAAGTTCGAGAGGGGTCCAATGGGAATCTCCATAGCGGGCAATGACTTATGTCAAAAATGAATTCCCTTTTCTGGCTACATCTTGATCAATTTAATCAATCGCATCGCCTCGGCCTGCAGCTCATCAGCCTCCGTCACCTGGCCGAATGTGATTTGGAGGGGATCGTCGGCCACGACACACAGGTTCCGGCACCGCGTGCCCAGATGGGCCATCAAGGTGCGAAAGCTGTGGGCCGGCAGCCCGCTGGCGGTCAGGTGCGTCTTCTTCTTCAGCCGCGCCGACTCCGAGGCGCGGGCCGGCCGCACCGGGTCGCGGCGCGGCCGGTCCTCCTCCAGTTCCTCGTCCTCGAACAACAGCGGTTCCCACGCCTTGCGCAGGTGCAACTCCACGTAGAACGCCAGCATGCACAGCAGAATGTGTGCTCGCACGCGATTGGGCGTACGGTGATGAATGGGACGCACCAGCAGGTCGATTCCCTTGAGACACCGGAACGCCTGCTCGACCAAGGCCAGCCGCTTGTACGACCGCACCCCGTCCCCAGCCGTCAGCCGCTGGGCCGGCTCGCTGGTCCGGATCACATAGATCCCATCCAGAAGCTCCTCTTTTTGTATGGCATCCTCCTTACGGGCCCACGCCAGGGACCCATCACGAATCGTCAGATGGAAATGTTTTGCCATTTTGTAATGATTGATGATCTTGCCGGCCCGCACACCGATCGCGGCGGCCGTCTCGGGCCGACCCGCCACGCTTTTGGCCAGCGCCCCCAGTTCGGCCTCCGTGGCGGCCAGCAGCTCCTGACGCTTGTGCCGCCGCTGCTCGGCCAACTCGGGGTTGTAGCAAGCCACCAGCCGTTCCCCGGGGAACTCCGGGGAGGTGATCTCCGCCAGGCGTTTCGCCTCCAGATCGGTCCGGACCAGGAGGCCGTCGGCCAAGAGGCGGCGGATGGCACCGCTACGCAAGGCCGAGATCCAGCCCAGACCCGGGTGTTCCTTGAGCACATCAATTTGAGTTTGTGTGAGCATGCCACGATCACCAACCAGCACCACCCGCGACAGGCCGAACCGCTTGGTCAGCGCCTCGACCTGGTCAGGGACGGTGGTGGGATCGCCGGTGTTGCCGGGGTAGACCTGCACGGCGACCGGCCGCCCCTGGGCGTCGGTCAGCAGGCCGTAGACGATGATCGGACAACCGGTCTTGCCATCGCGGTCGTGGCCGAACTGGGCCAGCGAGCAAGTCTTGCCGTGGTAGTAACTGCTGGTGACGTCATCGAGCACCAGCCCCCCCTCGCTGAGGTGCTTTCGGGCGAGTTTCTTCTCGATCGCCGCCTGTCGTTTCAACAGCCAATCCATGGCGGCATAGAGCTGATTCTCGGTGGCCTTGGCGATATCCAACTCCGCGGCCAAGGTGGTGTCGTGCCAATTTCGGGTGTTGGCCAGCTTGGAACTGGGGAAGAGAATGCGTTCGGCGATCATGGCGATCACCAGGTCGCGTTCTCGCGAGGGCTCGGCCGCGATCAACTCGTCCACGCCGAGCTGACGGATCATGGTCAGGACGGCCTCGACATGGCCGTGAGGGGTGGAGCGCGTGATCCGGATCACCTGACCCGCGGGGACGAAGGACTCGCCTTTGAGCGAGCGCCGGATCAAGTCGATCACGTGATCGGGGAGATGGGACAGGTTGCCGAGCGTCTCGTGGGTAACGGTCTTCCCCTTGCGGATCGATCGCCGGAGCAAATGGGTCACGTAGGTCTTTCCGTTGTAGACCCGCTTCGTCGTAGCCACATGAACGGCCCCGGTTCTTGCTGCCATGCGGCAATTTTTGGGGAGGACGCCCTTGCTGTCAAGAGGACCTCAGAGTTTTTCGTGGCTACATTTCCGAGTCGAAAACGAGGTTAACCCCTGGTGGATGGCTGACTTACGTCGAAAAGTGCTCTCGAACTCCGGACTAAAGGACTTGCGGTCAGCTAAGAATATCTCGTCGGCATTCGTCATTCCAAAGACACCGACGACAGAGGCTGAGTCAGCGAGCGTTTTTTCAGCATTCTCGTCAAGCGCCTCCACAAGTTCTGCTGCTCCTCCACCGCCAATGCTCCACGGATGTCTGGCGAATGTCGCTTGAGGCACATCCGCCGTGCTGGTGAAATCATCCTGTGCCCCGACCCGGTCAATCTGTTTCAGAATGGACCGCCAAACAAACCCCTGCGAAGCATCTTCCGGCGTACTTGGCTCGCCCTTGATCCCCAGCACAGCCCGAACCGTGTCGCCAACGGGCTTGCGATTGCGACCAAACAGGATAACCGTGGGCGTGCCGTGACCGGGGATATACGCCCCGGACGTGTCGATGACATGCGTGAGATCAATCTTGGGGAAGAAGTCCTCGATCAGTTTCTTGCCGAACTCCCGTTTCATGAATGAGTTGGCCGTGATCATCCCGATGTAGCCCACATCGTCCGTTCTTCGGCAGCTGATGGCGAGATCGCAGAACCGTTCAGTGAACGGCACAGCCAGCGAGTATTGTCGATGGCAGGGCTAGGATAACGCTGTCGATACGCGTCATTCGAGCGTATCCTTCACCGTGATGTACGGCGGATTGCCGACGACGACGTGGTACTGTGGCCCAGAACTCTTGAAGCCCGTCTTTGTCTTCGCACGGCATAAATGTCGGGTGCCCAAGATTCCCTCGTCGGAAGCGAGCCAACCTTGCTCCGTCACTTTCGCAGCCGAGCGGTTCCAGCGGCTGCCGAAAAGCAGGCTATCGCCGGTCGCCAAATGAATGTTCCAGCCCGGTGCCTGCTTCAACCGCTTGATCCCACAGGCTTGCACGGCGGCGACGATCAACCGAAATCGAGCAATCGCCACGGCGAACGGGTTGATGTCCACACCCCAGACGCCATCGAGCGCCTTCTGGGCCGCCTTGATCTCGTTGCTTTCCCGCTGACTCCACAAGTCGAACAGCCGGGCGAACCCGCCGAGCAGAAAGTGGCCCGATCCGCAGGTCGGGTCGATCATGCGGACCTTTTCCAACCCGAACTCGTCGATGGCGGGCGTGAGGGTGCGGTCGAGAATGAACTCTTCCACGAACACCGGCGTTTGCAACAGGGCGAACTTCTTCTTGGCCCGCTCGGAGAGTTCCTGATACAGGTCGCCCAGAAACGAGTGTCGCCGTTTTCGACTTGGAACGACCGCTTGAGATGGCCCGACTTCGGCGTCGATCTCCCGCCAGAACTTGAGCAGGTTCATCGCCGCATCGCCGCTGGGAGCGACGGCCCAGAGCGGCGTCTTCCCCTCGGCAAACAAATCCTTGGCGGCGGGAATCTTGCCGACCTCCTTGAAGACGTGCTGGAAATACTCCCGGTCGGTGTCGTGTGGGTGTTCTCGGAAGAAGAGTTCGTGCGTATCCTCGGCCAGCCTGCGGCGGTCGCCTTCCCCGGCCAGCCAGCATTCGTCGATCAGATGATTGTCTTCCATGAACCGCACGAAGACGCAGGCCAGCACCCACGCCACGGCCACCTGATCGAGATAATCCTCCCGCCAGACTTCAAAGGCTTGGGCAGTGCGGCCCCCTTTTTCGATCTGGTGGAACGCTTCCCTCAACCCAGCATCGATCTTGGCATCGCTCGTGGAACGGGCGAGCAAGTCCTCGGCCAATTCGGCGACGAGTTTCCGAAGTTCCGGCAGTAGCGTCTTGATGTCGACCATGTTTAGTTCCGCCCTTGGCGGTGGTGAGCTTGGAGGCGGCAACTTTCTCGGCACGGCGTGACCTCGATGCACATTATCGATCCAGCTTTCGGACACTTTGGCCCGCTGACCCGGCGTGATGAGCGGAATCTCCGCATGATCGAGAATCGGCATGTCGTTCTGCCCATCGGTCGCCACGAGAACCCACAGGCCGGGACAGGGAGCATCGTGCCCCACTTTGTCCCGCAGCGTTTCGAGAATCGCCATCTGGTCGTAGCGGGCGATCATGCCCGGATGCACCAACAGCAGATGCTCTCGCCGCTGAGCCAATCGAGCAGCAATCTTCGGTCCCGCCCGTCCGATCAAATGCAGCAGGTTCTTCCAATCCTGACTGGAGGGATCGGCACCATCGGCTTGTTCGATGATGGACCAATCGACTTCCAGTTCCTTGGCTTCTTCACGCAGGACATCGAACAGCAAATCGTCGAATGACACCCGCTCCAGATCGAACCGCCGCAAGAGTTCCGCTTCCGCCCACCGCATTCGGCTGGGGCGAACTGTCAGCACGAGGAACCCGCCGTCGTTGTAAGCGTGTTTCAGGCGTTCCTCGAAGGCCCGTGCATCGGCCACATCGGGAGTGACTTCGACATGTCGGGCGCTCGTCGCCGTGGAATGCCTGCGAGGGACCGACGAACCCGACGTGAACAGGCTCTCCTTCACGGTCGGTGGTAAGTCGTTGTCTGAGGATCCCAGCGAACATCCAAACCAACCTTGTGCAACAGGGCATCCAATTCGGGACGATCGGGAATCGGCTCAGCTTCAGGGTAACGGCTTTTCACCCGCTCCCGGATCTGTTCGACGCTGAAGCCTTTTTCTGTTTCGCCCACCCCCAAACCACTCAGCGCCCCGATGCCCAATCGCAGTGCCCGTTCCGCCGCCATGCCACGGGGATAAACCTCTTGGCGAGACGACACGGCGGCTTTCTGGCTCATCGCCGCCGCCAGATTCAAGAGCCGTTCGTTGCTGAAGGGTTGGCACCCGTGCGGCTGTGACGGCTGCTGGACTTCGTAAAGCTCTTGGAAAACTCGGATCGGTGAAGCCAACGGATCGGCCTCAGCGAGTTGATCGGCGACTTGTCCCAACTTCTCGGCATAGACGGCCAACTCTTGGAGCAGGCGACGACGATCTTCCCGGCGACTCGCCGCATCTGGAATCGCCGCTGGGCCATCATGTCTTCGGTTTCGACCGCGGCCCGTGCCACGGCGGAAGCCATGCGCTGTTGTTGGGACGAATCCAGCGTATTGGCGGCAGGACGTAACAGGATCGTGAGGTCGATGATCTCGGCAATCGTGACGACGCCGCCAAGCCGCTGGATTTGTTCGCACAGTTCGTGGCGGAAGGCCGTGACCTGAGGGTCCTTGCTCCAACGACTTCGATCACCGGATAACGACTTGGCCGATCCGGGCACGGGTGACAAGCAGGCCGTCGGCGACATCGGTCTGGCTGGGCCACTGGCTCGCCGGTTGACTCTCCGGCGCCGTCACGCCCAAGAACCCGGCCCGAATCTTCCACTCGGCATCCTTTCTTCGGATTGCGAAAGCCGACGATGCGATGGTGCAGGACTTCCAGGCTCGGCGGGCCGTGAGCACGTCGAAAGCCGGTTGGTCATTCGGACTTGATCGCTTCAACGTTCGGAAACTTCTCCCGCAATTCGCCGACGAAGCGAATGATCTCCTGGCGGGTTTGGTTGCCGACGCCTTTCATCAAGTGGATTTCGCCGATGGGGAAGTTCAGCAGGTCACGCACCGTGATGACGTTGGCCCGCTCCAGAGCATTGCGGGCACGATTGGACAATCCCAGGGCCGATACCGGTGTGCCGAGAGTGGCTTGATCCAGCGAGACGCCAATGACAATTTCTTCGCCGGTCGTCGTCGTGATCTTCCGTTGTTCGGACTCCTTGAAGACCTGCCGCCAAGCCGTCTGCATGTCGTAGGCGTTGTCGAACCGCTGATCCGGCTCCCGGTGCAGTGCCTTGCCGAAGAAATCAACCAAGCCGTCACGCACGCTGGGATCGAACTTCTCGGCATCGATCACCAGTTTGTCGTTGGTGAGAGCGGGATCGGATTTGTCGCTGCCCCATAGCGGCAAGACACCGTGGCCGAGAGTCATCTCGTAAAGCGTGACCGCCGCCGAATAGCGTTCGGCCGCCAAGTCCCAGCGAGGCGGCTTACGGAGTTTCAAGAACGGGTCACGGTAGCCTTCGGTGCCGACGTTGATGTTTTCGAGCGGGGCACGGGCCAGCGAAAAATCGAAGAGAATGAGTTGGTTCCGCTGCTTGGTGAGCGAACGGATGCCGATGTTGTCGGGCTTGATGTCCCGATGGACAACGCCATGCCGCTCCAGCGAAGCGAGAGCTGACAGGAGATCGTCGCCATAGCGGGAGAGCAATTCGAGACTCGGCACGCCTTCCTTGGCCAACAGTGCCGCCAGCGTATTGTCGCCGGCCTTTTGCAGAACCAGGACGGTTCTGCCGTTCATTTTGAGTTCTTGTTCGATGGCGACGATGAACTCGCTGTGGATCGTCCGCAGGGCTTCGGCTTCTTCGTGGAGTCGGGCGTTATCATCGTCGTTCAAGGCCACCTTGAGAACGAACTCCTTGTCGTCCTTGGTGACGAGCAAGGCTTTCGCCGTCGCTCCCTGACCCAGCTCTCGTTTGACGACGAAATCCTGAAAAACC
>CAVRFS010000035.1:0-15830 GCA_963720335.1 uncultured Planctomycetota bacterium
GAGTTTCCGGCCGCTGGATCAAGCAATGGGGAGTCATGGTCTGACCCCAATCCTCACGAACCCGAGCCTCCCTTGGGCGACAACGCCAATCGCGCTCTTCCAGGACACGGACGACACGGGTGCATGCTAAGGCGACCGGCGGGTGGAAACTTACCCAAGGATTGATCGGTTCCGAGCGATCGCATCGATACCGGGATTGCGGAGCCCGGCCACACTCACCCGACGCGCAAGTTTTGATGTTGCGCTTTTCTGAAGCCCCGAAGGGGCCGAACAAGAAAGCCCAGGGCAACGCCCTCGTCGTTCCCCACGGATTTGCGTGAAAATGGGCAATATAAATGTTTTAGATAATGATATCATGGTTTGAATCTTGAAGGGGCCTTGGTTATCCTCGACACGCCTGGCACGCAGTGCAGGCCGGCGAGCACGTTGCTCAGACCACACCAATGGATAATGCCATGCAAGAATGGATTGACAAGGAAACCGCGACGGCGACCTTTGGCACCGCCAAGGCAGCCAGGATCAAGGGCAAGGCCAAATACCGCAATTCCCAGTCCGGCAATGTGCGGCTGAAGCACCGCTTCAAGAAAGTGTTGGATACCATGAGCCACAAGCCCTCCTTGAAGTTCCCCGCCGGTTGCAACGGCCGCGCCGAAGTGAAGGCGGCCTATCGCTTCGTCGATAACGAGCACGTCACATTCCATTCGATCTTGAAGCCGCACCATGACGCGACGATCGAGCGGATTCGCGAGCAAACTGTGGTCCTTATCCCACAGGACACGACCGAGCTCGACCTCACGCGGCCGCGCGAGATCGTGGCCGGGTCCGGCCCGCTTAATGACTCGACGCGGGTGGGCTTCTACAATCACGTCAGCCTGGCCATGACCCCGGAACGCCTGCCCCTGGGCACGGTGGACGCAAAGGTCTGGGCGCGGGACTTCCTCGAATTCGAGAAGGACGCCGATCAGAAACTGCGCCGAGCGGAGAGCCAAACCGATCGAGGGCAAGGAGAGTATTCGCTGGGTGGAGGGCTACCACGCAGCGTGCCAGGTGGCTCGACAGGCGTCGTCGACACTGATCGTTTCGCTCGCTGACAGTGAAGGAGACATCTACGAGTATCTCCTGGAAGCCCAAGCCGTCGAGGGAGTGCGCAAGGCCTCCTTCATCATTCGCGCCTGTCAGAATCGTGCCTTGGCGCTCACCGACGACGCTGGGTCGCCCCAATCGCCTCACCATCTGCGGGAACGGGTCGCCAGCACACCGGTCCAGGCGCAACGCACCCTGGAAGTTCGTGGCGCGAGCCCACGTCGAACGATGATCGAAAGCGAAAGCAACCGCGCGAGCCCCGCACGGCCGAGGTGGTCATTCGAGCGGCGCGGGTGACGTTGCGGGGACCGGCTCGTCCGGGCGGAAAGCTGCCGGACCTGGAAGTCAACGTGGTCTTGGTCTCGGAGCTGAACCCGCCGCCCGGTGTCGAACCGATCGAATGGATCCTGCTGACCGACCTGCCGATCGACACAGTCGAGGACGTTCTGCGCGTTGTTGATTATTATATGTGTCGATGGCAAATCGAGATTTACTTCCGGATCCTCAAATCCGGCTGCAAGGTCGAGGAATCGCAGTTGGAGACAGCGGAGCGTTTCGAGCCCTACCTGGCGTTGGATATGATTGTGGCTTGGCGGATCATGTACGTGATGATGATGGGCCGGGAATGTCCCGACCTCCCTTGCGACGTGGCGTTGGACGATGACGAGTGGCGAGCGGTGTACGCGACGGTCAAGAAGGAACCGCCGCCGGCGCAGCCCCCTTCGATGAAAACCATGGTCGGCCTGATTGCGTCGTTGGGGGGTTGGCTGGGTCGTCCGTGCGACGGCGAGCCTGGTCCGAAGGCGATGTGGGTCGGCATGCAACGAATGACGGACCTCGCTCTTGGCTGGCGTGCCCGCGCGGATCACAGTAGGAATGCGACAGATGACCGTCCCGGTTCTGAGCGGCGTCGGCAGTAGGAAACTCGAAGTGCCCCACCTCGCACGAAAGTTCGCGCTGTATCGTGCGCAGCCGCCAAGCGGCAGGTCATCCCTAAGCAGGGACGCAGTCCCTGGCCGATGCACAGGACTGGCAGGCATCCCGAGGCGGGTGATAGCCTGGCGATCGACGTGGCCCGGTCTGCGCCGCAACTCGGCGATTGGAGAGCGAGGGGGCCGGGAGCAGACTGTCCAAACGCACATACATGGGGGCCTTGTGATTGTGCCAGGATCGTCATATGCTGGGCTGTCAGTGAGAGCGCAAATCCGTGGGGAACGACGAAGGCAACGCCCTGGGGATCCGATGCGAATGAGACTCCGCCCAGCCCTGAAAGGGCGAAACAATACTTTGGCCCACGCGCTTGTCATGCCCTTTCAGGGCGTGGCTTTTTTCATTGTCCGATCCGGTCCCCAGGGCGATGCCCTGGGCTGGAATGTCGTTGCCCCTTCGGGGCGAGATGCGAAATCGCGCAACACCAAAACGCGCAAGCGAGGGACGCTGGCCAAGGCCGGCGACGTGACACCGCCGGTCTCCTCGCCTGCGCGTCGGGTCGGTATGTCCACAAGCGCCGCCCTGGTCGTTTATTTCCTGCCGGTCGCCTTACCCATCACTGGAAACGGGCGTGTCGCTCGTCTAAGCCTCGTGAAGCGCAGCGCACTCGGGACCGCGCGCCAAAAGGCGCCCCGGCAAAAACGGATTCGTCCACATCTCGCAATGCAGCTTCGAGTTCCGCATCGGCGCCGGAATAATCGGAAGTTCGAAGAATCGCTCTAACCTGATGCAGATCATCAACTTCCACCTGGGCGCCCGCATTATCGGTACGCCCGGACATTTTGTCGTATCTCTTGAAGCACCATTATCTTACGACTGGGCGCCCGCATAACCGGCCCAATTTAACAATCTAACGTATGTTGAATGACCACATCGAGTTATGCTCGGGCGCCCGACTAATCCGCATAAAGCGATCCCTGGCGGAGTATTGCCATATGCAGTGATTTACCATGTGCTTACGGCTGGGCGCCTGGATAATCGCGGCGAGCGTTACAACCGCGACTTTCTCATGCGTTCAGCTTAGGCGACCGGCGGGTGGAAACTTACCCAAGGATCGATCGCTTCCGAGCGATCGCATCGATACCGGGATTGCGGAGCCCGGCCACACTCACCCGACGGGCAAGCGAGGGACGCTGGCCGAGGCCAGCGCGTGACACCGTTGGTCCCCTCGCTTGCCAGGAGATTGCATTTACTGAGCGTTGCATAGAAAACTAAACTCTGGAGCCTTGCGCCAGGGATCGCCGGACAGAGCCGGCTCCTACAAAAGAAGCCCGTGAGCGAGGGTTTCGTCTGGCGAGCTGCTCGAAGAAGTTTAGTTTTCTATGCAACGCCCAGTAGGTAACAAACCCATAGCGTGAATGGGAGCTGCGCCCGTGATCTGCTGGAGGTTGAGGAACGGTTCCCCCAAGGAGGTGCACCATGGAACGTGAACTCTGGCTCCAATTGTATCACCTGGTCATGGAGGTAGGACAAACTCTCCGCCTCATCGACGTGATTTTTCAACCCCACACCATACTCTTGGTCTACCTCTGGGCGGCCCTGCACGACCGGCCGGTGAAGCGGGCCCGCAACCCGCGGCACTGGTCCAGCACCACCCTGCGGCCGGGAGGGTTGCCCAGCCCCTCGGCCCTTTCGCGCTGCCTCCGCCGCGTGGACACCGCGATGCTGATGCGGGCTTTGGTGGAGCAGTTACGCCAGGGGGAGGATCCGGGGCTGATTGCGCTGATCGACGGCAAGCCGCTGCCGGTCGGCGAGGCCAGTCACGAACCGGAGGCCCGTTGTGGCCGCGGTGCCGAGATGTGGGCCAAAGGCCACAAATTCTACGCCATCTGGGGCTCCCGGCCGGTGCCCGAGACCTACCGTCTGTATTCGGTGAACATCAACGAAGATAAGGTTGGTGAAGAGATGATCCCAGAACTGTACGGTGGCGGCTACCTGCTCGGCGACGGCGAGCACGATGCCAGCCCGGTCTTCGACGTCGCCGGCGCCGCGGGTTATCAATTGCTGGCGCCGCGGGAGGATCCGGATAAAGGGTTGGGACACCACTACCAGAGCCCGTATCGTCTGCGGTGCATCGAGCGGATGCGGTCGGCCTTCGGCCGCGGAGTGTTAGCCTGCCGGGGTGCGATCGAGCGGACCCTTGGTGCCCTGACATCGTTTGGCGGCGGGTTGTCGCCGCTTCCGTCGTGGTGGGGAGTTGGAGTCAGACCGGGTTTCCAGTTGGATCGGCTCTGGGCTTCGGAAAAGACTGCTAACTTGGTCTGACCCCAGAAAGTGGTCTGACCCCAGAAAGGGCAGCTCCCGATCGAGGCATTCCAGTTGCCAGATGGACGACTCGTCTCTGCAAACACCCGCTCGTTGGCGGCCTTGAGCGAAGCTGGTTTGAAGCCAACGAGGGTCAAGATCATCCAGCCGACACAAGATTTGCTCGACCGACTTGCGGAAGCGCCTATAATACCGAATGCCCCACTGCCTGGACCAAGGGTGCCTGTCACGCCAAGTCAGTCGGATTTGACGGTTATCCGTATTATCGAACTTCCATGAGTGAATAACCCATGCTGATAAAACCAAAACTCAAACCACTGAGAGTGCCTTGGATGCTATCGCCCTCCGTGCCGTTTCTGCAGGCTTGTTGCGCAAGAAGGTACGCCGGGAGATTCGGTGGCAGTCCAGTTTGTTGCCTATGATAAACGCTTGGATAAGGATTCGGAAAATCAAGCATCAGGAAAAGTGCGTGTTGCTCAACCTCCTTCCGAGTTTCGACCATTCGACGGTCCTGTTTCTAAGCCCTACAGGCAAGTCCGAGTGTGTTTCCCAGGTGAGGCGTACGCCAAGGTGTCCCCTGCTTTTTCAGACACGCAGGTGATTGACGAGTCACGTTTCGACTGGTCGCAAGTGCCCGGCAGATGGAACCCTGGGGAAGACATCTTCGATTACTTGAGACGACAGGATCGGCTGTGGCATCAGACGGGCATTTGCCCGAATCCACGCATTTACCAGATCGAAGGTTCTCGCTGGCTACAAGATGTGAGTTTTTCAGACGATCCAAGTCCACGGCTAAGTCATTATATCATCCTCGGTCATGACTTGTTTGTAGAAGTTATAGCATCAGATCATATAATAATTGAAGGACAGATTTTAGACGAATGGTAGGGAGGGCGCGGGTCGAGGGAGACCCGGGGTCAAGGGGAGACCCTGGGTCAGACCGGGGGAGACCTGGGGTCAGACCGCGGGGAGGCTCGGGGGCCGGGTAAGGAGGTGAGGTCGCCCCCACCCCCTCCCCTCAGAACCGTACGTGCACCTTTCAATGCATACGGCTCAAGCATCGGACAACGCCCCTGCGTGGCACGACCGGGCACGGCTCCGCCGGCCCACGACACCACTTACGGAACGCGGTCGCCCCATTGGCCTTGGGGTCAACCTGGACATTACTACGGCAGGGCCGGCTACCGAGATTCGGCGGGGGCCACACCACGCGCGTTGCCGCCCGTGACAGATCTGCTTTGCCCCCCGAGCCGGTTGGCTGTCGGTTCATGTCCGCCAACACCTGAGGGAAGTCGGCTCGCTTTCGCGCGGGGTGATGTCGCAACCCCTATCCGGCCCGTTGCAGGCCGGCCTTCGCTTCCTCCCTCATCCTGTACCCGCCGCCCCATCGGCTCGCCTTGCGGCGGGCCTACCCCTGCGGGAGAACGACGGGCTTACCACGTTGCATCGCAGGAATCCTCGTGGGTTAGGCCCCGCCTCGACGCCGGTGGCTCATCATCTGCGCCGGATGAGTCTGAAGCATCCGGTCCTGGCCACTCACCTTTTGGTCCAAGCCTGTCAGCACCTTTGGCTTGTCATTATTAACGACGCTTCCAGCGGTTCACCTGGGTTGGCCATACCACGCCGCCGCTGGTCCCCGACCGCCGCGGTGCTGGCAGTCGCGGCCTCGGCTCGCGCTCCGGTCGCCATCCTTGCAGATGAGGATACGTTGTCCCGAGGGCTTCACACCCCGCCGTTGCCGGCGACGCATGCCTCGGTAGGGGACTGCTGGCAGAATAGCAGGTGTCGTCACCTCCTTTGATGGAAGAGCAACACAATTCTTGCGATACCCTCGTGTCGCACTCAGACGTATAATTATAAATCCCCCATCCTTCCCAAGCAGCCCCTTCAAATCTTGGCCGGTCTGACGTATCATAATCCTTGGTGGCAGCAGGAAGAGGCCAGATTTGTCGACTCTCCCGGGCGGTTTCGTTCGATGCCAAGACGATTGCGTATCCGGTTCCCGGGCGCCATCTATCACGTCATGTCGCGCGGCAACGTCCGACAGGACATCGTGGAGGATGACCACGATCGACAACAATTCCTGGAACGGCTCGCCGCTCAAGCGGCCCGGTCCCGGTGGGAGGTCATCAGCTTCGTCCTGATGACCAATCATTTCCATCTCCTGGTTCGCACCCCGATAGCCAACCTCGCGGCGGGCATGCAGCGGTTCCTGTCGGCCCACGCCAAGGGCATCGCCGCCCGGCATCAGCGACCCGGACATCTCTTCCAGGGTCGGTACAAGGCCGAGTTGATCGAGGATGAGTCCTATTATTGGACCGTCAGTCGATATATCCACCTCAATCCCGTGCGCGCCACCTGGTGGCCCGTGCCGAGGATCGGCCGTGGTCAAGCTTCACGGGCTATCTCCTTCCCGCGCGTCGGCTGAGCTGGGTCGGCAACGAGCGGTTGTGGCAGGCCTGGAGCGGTGAGTTCGGCGGGAACGCGGCCGACGCAATCGGTGCTTACGCGCGATACGTCTGTTCGGGGGTCGAGCAACCACCGGAATCGCCGTTCGCCACGATGAAACACGGATGGATCTTGGGCTCGGATTCGTTCGCCCACCGGCTGAAAGGTGAATTACCGCTCGAGCCGACCCCCCGAGGCACGCGGCAAGCCAAGGCGCTGTTGCAGGATCGTCCCGAGATCACCGTGGACCAAGTCCTCGCAGCGGTCGCTGGCTATTATCGGCTGTCGCTCTCGGATTTGACTCGCACCGGCGTGCATGTCCAGGCCCGCTCGATCGCCGTATGGCTTTGTCGCCGATGCACGACGACAAAGCTCAGCGCCTTGAGCCGACGTCTGGGATACGGCCGCCCCGAATCTATCCCTGGGATCATCCGACGAGTCGACACCTGGAAGGGACGGAACTCTCTGATCCAGCGAGATATCCTCGCTTTGCAGCGAACCCTCGATCTGCTCGATTCGTGCTAAGAGTCTGTCCCGAAAGCCGGTTTCGGGGTCTGATTCTCCCGTAGGTCGGGCTTTCCAGCCTGACTCCGAGCCGCTCTGTCAGGCTGGAAAGCCTGACCTACGAATCCGGACCCCCCTTTCGGAACAGACTCTCAGCCCCTTCGATGCCTTCGACCAAGCGACCAGCGGAAGATGAGATAAATGGCAATCACGCGCAATTTATAATTATACGTCTGACCTCCGGAGTTTGTAACCCCCGGATTTCGTCTGACCCCCGGAGCTCCTGACCCCCGGAGTTCCGGAGTCATCGGACCCTCGACTCTTGTGATGACAACTCTTCGGCGGTTGCCCATTTCGAGGATGGCTCGTCGACGGCGCTTGCCCCGTATGCGATCTGTCGTTCGCTCGTCACCATCGGTCAGTACGACGGGTTCACCAAGGCCACGGGGTACGTGACCAGTTTTCGAAACGAACGGGGGATGGCTCGTTCCGAGTTGACGAAACCATCTAACCGATCCGGCCGCAGGACCGCGGCAACATTCCCGCGCGTAACGTGTGCTTCGAGGATGCCCAGGCATACTGTGAGTGTGCCGGAGTCCGTCTGCCCTCGGAGTCTGAACTGCTGGCCGCAGCCCTTGTGGACCAACGTGTCCTCACCTCTGCCCAAAGAAAGGAATTCCTGTTCAGGAAGCCAGGGAGGTTTGAGATCGATCGCTTCCCGAACCCACTCGGCCCGCTGGACCCGGGATTTGTCGTCGGCGCCGCGTCGAATGGTCGCGCGGTCATTCGCTCTGGCCCTTATTACGTCAGCGTCGTAGGCTGGGAAAAACGACCTAACCGACAAGAATGCCCGACCGACGAATACGATCTGATGACAGGATTCCGGATCTGTCGCCAATCTACTTCCATCTGAATGGACCTCGGTATCTCGCGTTCTCAGTCACCGATTCGAGGAGAGGAAAGAAAGGTTCAGAAGCGGCCATGCAACGCCCTCGTATCCGATTGCGGACGATCCTGGTGTTCATTGCCTTCCTCGCCCTCGGCATGGTCGTCGCCGTACAGTCCGTTCGGCTCGAGCGCTCCCTCAATCAGCTCGAGCGGGCCCTCATTCGCGAGCGAGAATCCCGCGCCGAGGTCCAGCGCCAAGTGGCGGTGGCCGAACTCCAGAGAGCGACGGCCGAGGAGGCAGCCCGCGTGGCGCGGGCCAACTTAGACAGGATTCGCGCCCTTTATGTCAAACAACGGTTAACTCCCAGTGCGGCCGCCAGGCCGGTCGATGACAAGGAGGCTGTGAGGATCGCTGAACAGTTCGTCCGCGAGAACGGCTACACGGACTTCGTCCCGACCGACCTGGCGGCGTTGCAGCCCGAGGGGATCGAATTCGTCGCTCGGGATCAATGGCCCACGAATCGTGCAAATACCCTGCTGCCGGCGGCGAAGGGCATTCGGCGGGGTGCGCTGAGTCATCCCAAGGGCTGGACCGTCGGTTTCGCATACGTGAAGCCGCACGGGGGCCCGAATGTCGGCGCACGGTGACGATGGACGAGCTCGGCGAGGACGTCAGGATGCAGCACCAAGACTTCATGCTTAATTTCTTCGTGTCTGGGGCGAGGTGAGGTCCAAGAAGGCGATGGGGTGGCAAGAATGGTTCGAGCGGGCGTGGGCCGATCGCGAGGAGAAGATCTTCCCGAGCTTATCCGGGCCTGAATCTCGCGGCATCTTCCCGCTGTCGCATTCGATTTTCTTGGAGACTTTCAAACAACCCTCATTCGATCCGCGTTGGCTTCATTACGGTGTCATTGAGTTCCGGCCGACCACCACTCGCTCATCCCGGCTGTACGTGACGTCGGGTATGTCGAACGCCTGCGAAGATGACGAACCCCGCTCCGATGGCCCGTCCGAATTCGGTTGCGAATCCGTCCTGGGGGCTGCAGAGCAAGGAGATTGGGCCATCCTTCGCCTCCAGCACTTGATGGCGTTCCAGATCCTACTCGAACATGGTCGCTACCCGGGTCTTGAACCTATTACGCCGCACGATCGCGTCCCTCTGCGGGCATCGATCACACCCGAGGCGTCGGACCATCGGTTGCTAATCGTGGCGCCGCCAGTCTCGTTCACCTCGCCATTCGAGCGCACCGCGGGTTGGGTCGAATGATACGAGGCGTTCGGCGCGACCGAGGAGGAAGCGACATACGCGCCGAGTGTGGAGGCGATAAATTGGTCGAAAACCTCACCCGTGTCGGCGGGTTCCCAAACACTGACGCGCGCGCAGAATCGTCAGTCGTCGCCTCACCCGGCGCTGCGGCGGACCCGGCCACGGCCCGCGGTTCGCGGCGTGTTCTGACTCGGTGGTCCATGGCCAGTCCGCTGAGCTTTGTCTTTAGCCGGCGCTCCGCCGCTTCGCGGCTACCCCGGCACCCGATTTTCTGCTATCATCTTCTCATGGCGGCTGACTTTCGTGACGTCGATCCGGCTGACCTACGGCTTCCCCCATCGCGATTCTCAGGGGCCGACCCCTACAAACTCCAGCGACAGATCGCTCGGTTCGGAGCCTTGACCGTCGGGATGCCGCCCGTCTGGGTGTATGAAGGATCGGACGGTGTGCTGGAGATCATCAACGGGGCAACCCGTGCGACCCGGATTGCGAAACTGGCCCCCGGTACCCTGATTCGGGTCGAAGTGATCGGCAAGCTCCGCCAGCCTCGCGCCCATCACCCGAAAATTGGAGATCGGCTATGATCGCTCTCGACCACCAGTCCGAAGTGCTCCAACGCTTGCAAGAGGTCCATCGGTCATGCCCCGAGATGCGTCTCGGACAACTCTTGGCGACCGTGGGAATGCTTGGCGAGGACTCCACCGGACGATCCCTCTGGGAGATCGAGGATGACGAGCTGGCAGCGGCCGTCGAGCGATTCGCCACCGACCTTGCCCGACGCACGGATGGCTGATTCACCCTCGACGCGAGCCAGCCTGGGGTCAGACGGAGCCAGCTTGGGGTCAGACGGAGCCAGCCTGGGGTCGAGCCAGCCTGGAGCCTGGAGTCTGGAGCCTGGGGGTCCGGTAAGGAGGTGAGGTCGCCCCGACCCCCTCCCCTCAGAACCGTACGTGCACCTTTTCAATGCATACGGCTCAAGCATCGGACAACACCCCTGCGTGGCACGACCGGGCGCGGCTCCGCCGGCCCACGACACCACTTACGGAACGCGCTCGCCCCATTGGCCTTGGGGTCGACCTGGACATGACTACGGCAGGGCCGGCTACTGAAATTCGGCGGGGGCCACACCACGGGCGTTGCCACCCGCGACAGATCTGCTTTGCCTCCCGAGCCGGTTGGCTGTCGGTTCATGTCCGCCAACACCTGAGGGAAGTCGGCTCGCTTTCCGCGGGGTGATGTCGCAACCCCTATCCGGCCCATTGCAGGCCGGCCTTCGCTTCCTCCCTCATCCTTTACCCGCCGCCCCATCGGCTATGAAAACAAGCAGTTGCTCGCTAACGGCGAACTGATCGACATCAGACAAAGCTCAGGGCTCAAGATCGCCTCGTTCGGTGAAGACGCTCAAGGTGAGCTCTATATCCTGTCGTTCCACGACGGCCGGCTTCACGAGCTGCTGCCGCGAGCCAATGCCTCAAACGCAAGGCGCTGACGATAATCCGGCTGGAGCCGCGACGGATCCTGCCATACGTCGCGGTTTCTGTTATCATTACGCGTACTCTTGGCGGGCCGGTCCACTAACTGGCTCGTCAGGCCGTGACACGAAAGAGACCGTAATGCCCCAAATGACTCATAAACCCTTCTACGGCATCAGCGAGCAAGGAAAGGCAGGGAAGCACCGAATCGACGACGCGCAGGGCGCTCTTTAACGCCGTCCGTTGGCGTGGTGCCATGTATATGGCCGGTTATTCAATCGAGTGTCTTTTGAAGACGAAACTGATGCGGATGTTCGATTGCCGCCACTTGAGTGAGCTTGAAGAGGAGTTGCAAGGCCGCGAGATACTCCCCGTTCATGCCACGATCTTCACCCATCAGCTCGAAGTGCTGTTGCGGTTGTCCAATGGCTTGGATCGACTCCGGCAGAATGAAGAACTCTGGCGACTGTTCAATACGGTTAACCGCTGGGTGCCCGCTTGGCGTTACAACGCCGACCTATCGAACCGTGAGGATGCGGAAGACTTCCTGAATGCGGTCGCTGGAATTTCACGCTGGATCGAGAACAACATCTGACGGAGGCTCGAACATGGCCGAGGCTGCATTGAAGAGGAAAATCCATGACGTACTCAAAGAGGATTATTTCAAGGATACGAACGACTTGGTGGACGTATCCGATGGACCCGACGACAGCATCCATGTTGTTATCGTCAGTCGCAAGTTCGATGGTCATCGGATGAAAGAGAAGAACGACCTAATCTGGTCGGTTCTTGTGCAAAAACTTGTCCCAGAGGAATGGGGAAAGGTCTCCCTGTCAGTCGGTGCCAGCCCCGAAGAAATCAAAGCCACATAATATGAGGGACCTGCCTCGGGAGCTGAGGAAAGACGCAGCCGAGGGCTTCTTGGCTGCGGCTGAGACTATAATCCGCTGGGCCGATGGGAGGTTTCGACATGTCAATCAACATACCGCGTGGCCAATCAGACGAGATCATCGAGAACATCATTGAGTCGCTTCGAGCCTACGAGGCTGATCACCCAAGTGCGCAGATCGATCTCTATCGACAGAACAAGGTTTCCGTTCGTGTCAGGATCATCGATCCCGATCTCGCCAGTGGAAACTGGGTCGAGCGCAATACGTACGTATGGAAATACCTGGATTCTCTGGATGAGGAGAGCCTGTCCGACATTACCTCGCTGATACTCCTGACACCTGATGAAACGAAGAACTCTCTCGCCAATTTCGAATTAGAAGACCCTGTCCCGTCGAGGATTTGAAAGATGAGAGTCACTCTCGCTGACAATACATTTCGCTGAACCATGAACCCGGACGAGGACGTCGGCTATGAGCATTCCGCCCCGGACGATCCGGCGCGACACTCGTGTCTTCATCGGCGCGGTCACCCGCGAGCTGGGCTCGGTCCGCAAGCTCGTCAAGAAGGGGCTCGAGGACAACGACTATCACGCCGTCGAGCAGGATAACTTCCCGCCCGATTACCGCGACCTGGTCGACAAGCTCCGCGAGCGGATCAGTTCGTGTGACGCCGTGGTCCACATCGCCGGGCACTGCTACGGGGCCGAACCGAAGCAGCGGCCCGACGACACACCCCGGCGGAGCTACACGCAGCTCGAATACGACATCGCCGTCGAGCTGGGCAAGCCGGTCTACGTCTTCCTGACCGGCGACGGCTTCCCGGCCGACCCGCACGATCCTGAGCCCGCCGAGCTCCGGGAGTTGCAGGAGGCCCACCGCGAGCGTCTGACCTCGACCGGCAGGGACTACAACCCCACGGCCTCGGCCGAGCAGCTCGACCAGAAGGTCCGCAGCTTGCGAATCAAGGTAGAGCGGATCGAGGAGGAGCTCCAGCAGGTCGACCAGAAGGTGGCCGACTTGAGTCATCGTTCGACACGGCGATTCGTTCTCGGTTCGATCGCTTTGGTGATTCTAGCGGCGATCGTGGCCATTGCCAGTCAGTCGTGTCACTGAGGATGTCGGCAAAGAGGTTGGCAAAAGCCTCACAAATTTAGACACTTCTCGCTGATCACCACTGCCCGGACCCCCTCACCCCATCCCTCTCCCCGAACGGGGCGAGGGCGATCGGTTTAATTTTTTGCAACGTCGAGTAAACACTCTGCGGGTCGTTTCATCTCGGCCGACCCCTCCCCAAGGGGCGAGGTGGTAAAGACGAGAAGCCAGTGGCCTCCTGACTTTACAGCGAAAGGTCTCGCGCGTGTTTCCGAATCATTCGAGCGGATTTCGTTTTCCGCGATCGTCCTCACGGCGATCCATCGCCGGCAAGGTGTTTGTACTCGGCGGCCAGCTCGGCCATGCCGAGATGTTCACAGCTCTCCGCGAGAGTCCGGTAGGTTGGCTCCTTGTCGGTCAGGGCGGGTAGGGCCGCCTCGAGATCGGCGAATGCCTCCTTCCAACGCCCCAGTTTCGCGAGGATGTGACCCCTCGTGTCGCGCAATCGCACTGGGTTGGGCCAGATTTCGATGGCGGCGTTGATCATCGCCAGTGCGGAGTTGCGGTCGGTCGGCTCTGTGGCGGCGAGCTCGCGCGGCTCATTGGCCAAGCCGACCATCTCCGAGTTGTTGCGAAACGCCTGGTCAAAGTCATGCCACGCTTCTTCGGACCTGCCCTGACGTTCGGAGTCGATTCCCAGGAGAAGATGGACAGGGCCGGTTTGTCCCCGTTGAATATCGCCGTGAGAGTGGCACGAAACGACTTTCCCACGTTGCGCTGGTCGCGAGTCAGGGCGAGGAGCCGGTGAAGTGCCGGCACGTACGTGCCGTTCTGCCGGAGGGCCTCGCTGACGAGATGCAGACGATCGGCCGGCGCACCTCGCGGGGTCGCGACCCTTGAAGTCTGAGAAAGCCACGTAGGCATGCGCCAGGGCGTCGGCGTAGCGCGGGTCGGGCCGGCGGCGCAGCCCTTCTTGCAAGATGGACAGTGCGGCGGGGAAGTCCTCGGCGTAACACCTCGGCCTGTGACCAGCTCAATCGTGCCGCGACGTTGTCTCGGTCGGCCTCGGCTGGGGCGCGGAAGAACGTTGCGGCCTGCCCGGCATGTTGGCGGGATCGCTCGCCATCGTGCCGCAGAACGTATAGGCGGGCCAGCGACAGGTTCAACTCGGGCATCGATGGAGCGGCTTTTGCCAGATGGGTCTCGCTCTCATCCAGGTGGCCCGCTTCCAGAGCTAGCCCGCCGAGGAGGGCGTGTGCTTCTAGTGAATCCGGATCGCCGGCCAGAACGCACCGCAAGTGGTCTTGTGCGGTTCGTCTCGACAACGCCGATTGCTTGCCTCCGGACAGCAGGAGTCGGGCTTGCCACAGGTGAGCGGGGATGTCGCCGTGCGCCGCCGGCTGCCGGGGCGATTTTCGCAAGTAGTGCCGCGGCTCTCTCTTTTTCGCCAAGCGCCCAGCAGCTTCGTGACAGTGCGTAGATGAATTCGGGACGGCCGTCTTCCAGGGCCAGCCGCTCAAAGCATAGTCGGGCGGTCCGGTAGTCGCCGGCAGCAAAGGCCCGTTCCGCCCGGCCTTGGTACAGAGACGCCATCGCTGGAGAAGAATCCTGCTTGGCGGCGGCCGACGGCAACAGTGATCGCGCCGCAGATCCGCGCTGGTAGACTCGCCAGGAACGGGAGCGATGGCAAGCCCAACCGCGCTGGTGCGATTCCACGGTGGACGTCATGGTCGGACCTCCTCGGGCGGCCGGGCGAATTCGTGCAGGAGGTGCTGAGCGAAGCGAAAGAAAATGCGCCATTGCCCGGTCTCGTTGTCGGTCAGGGGCCGCAGACTCTCCACGAGTAGCTCGACCTGGTGGCTGGCGGCCGCCGGCCCGCCTGGCTCGGCAAGCGGTGAGAAGAAGGACCCCGGTTCATCAGAGCGACGGCTGGAAGCCACGTCGACAGGCTGCTCCTGGGCGTTGAACCGGCCCACGAACATCACAGCGGAACGCCCCAGAGGCTTGTCCAGTCGGTACTCGCGGAAGTTGCTGACGACCGCCTCCGCGCCTTCCGGTCGATTCCGTCACCGTCCAGCCGAGGCTCTGGAAGTACCGCGTCAGAGCCCCACTCGATGGGGCGGGATCATCGACGGCAAGCGTCGCCTGAACCGAGCCCCACCGGTAACGCCAGACGCGCGAACGGCTCCCAAGAGGATGGCCCGCGGGGCGTTGCCTCGCTTCGAAGCCCAGCCTTTGCCAGCTTCCCCAGGCGGCCGGCATTGTCTCCTCGGTGAGGGTGTCGAGCTTGCGCGTGGCGTCAGCTTGGGATGCGTTTGTGGCGTAAAACAGAGGTATCTGAAACATTGCTAGCAACCCGAATGCCGCTGTGAACTGCCAGGAAACCAAACCGCGAGGTTGAGGTAGTGCGAAGTCATCGGTGTCGGGGATCGCCTCGGCTCGACGCGGGATTTGTGCTTGAATCCAGAAACGACAGTGCCGCGAGACGGCTCCCAGAACCCACGAGAGGCGATCCGTGCTCAAGACCAGCACAGGGTCGCCGCCACCGCGAGGAGTCCCAGCGCGGCGGTCGGCCATCCTCGCGAAAGGCTCTCTCCCCGCTGGGCCGCCAAGTAAGCGACAACGGCAAGGCGGCCAACTCCGGCCGCCATAGCCCAGAAGACGGCCGCTGCCAGCAATACGACGATCGACAGGGCCGAACATCGCGGCGAGAACGCATAAAACATGGTGATGACAAGCACAAGCAACACCCCGTCGGCGCCGCTGGCCGTTTCGTCAACGAGGCATTGGCGGTCGGCCAGCTCCAGGATGATTCCCGAACGGAGATTCGGCACCGCGAGCCGGTCGAGCACCGTGGCGGCGCCCTGGGTCACAAGACTCTGGAATCCCAGGCTCAATCGCAATACCACACTGTGAGGCAGGGGAACGGTC
>CAVRFS010000036.1:0-135994 GCA_963720335.1 uncultured Planctomycetota bacterium
TCTTATCGATTCCTTTCAGGTACCATCGTGGCTGATACTCGGCGGGCTGGTCCGCCGATGCCGGTCGATGCTCGCAGGAGAGGTCAGCCCGATGGACCAATTCCATGAGCCGTGCCGTTCACCCCGGGCAGGTGCCCAAGGGGTAGTTCGCTTGGCCACTGGGATCCTTGTACTGCCGGTCGGTGCTGCCGTCGTGATGGTTGGCATGGGGCTTTACCTGGGAAACAGGAGCGGAGCATTCCCGACACTCCCGTTCGCGGGTGGGCTCACCGTGATACTGGGAGCGAGTCTCATGGCCGCGGGCTTCACGCTGGCTGGCCGGCGGCGCCACCATCGTGCTCGGGATCCTGATGTTCCTGGCCGGGGCCGGGCTGTATGTCCTTGGTTCCCTGAAGGGCGAACTCACTCTTTTCGGTCTTGTCCCGGCTCGGGGGCGTGTTTGTCGCTTGCCTGGGCGGCGCCCTCGTGGCCGAAGCCGCTGGCCTGTTCCGTAAGTTCCCCAAGTGAGGGATGTCGCCTCGATCGCCTCATGGGATAGCAGCCCCAAGTCTGCGAAACCTACGATGATACACTTTGAGCCACTGGATCAATGGAACGCCGACGGTTGCGGCGGCGAGATCGATTTCTGGGAGAGACACCATGCGCCTTGGATTGATCGGCTCCACGGGACACTGGCAGACCTACGCGCCTGCGCTGGGTCGCGTTCCCGGCCTGACGCTCGTCGCGGTCGCCGCCGCCGGGCCGGAGGAAACCACGGGTGGTTTCGATCATGCGCCCGGTCAGACGTTGGATACGCATCGCTATGACGACGCCCGGAAGATGCTCGATACGGAGCGGCTGGATGTGGTGCAGGTCGCCTGCCGCAACGACCGGATCCCGGTCTGGGCGCGCATCTGTCTGGAACGCGGATTACCAGTCATGGCCGAGAAGCCACTGGCGATGGATTTGCCCACGCTGGAAGGGCTGTTCCACGCCGCGCAAAAGACAAAAGCGGCTCTCATTCCGATGCACACGATGCGAGGGGTGCCGGAGCTGGCGGCGGTGCAAAAGGCGGTCCGCGCCGGCGACATCGGCGAACCCATGATGAGCTTCAGCCAGAAGACCTATAAATGGGGCAAGACTCGCCCGGACTTCTACCGCAATCGCCGACATTTCCCGGCCTGGCACCGTGGGTCGGCATCCACGCCTTCGACTGGCTGCACTGGATCCTCGGTGATGTGTTCACCGAAGTGCTCGGACGAGAAGGGACGACGGCTCGCCCGGACTTTCCGGCGTGCGCCAGCCAGGCGGTCTTTGTGCTGACGATGCGAAACGGCGGCGTGACCTCGATCACGCTCGATTATCTGCGCCCGGCGGCCGCGCCCTCGCACGCCGACGAACGCCTGCGGATAGCAGGTCCTCGTGGCGTCATCGAAACCGCCCTGGTCGAGCACAAGGTCACGCTCATCACCACCGACGTCCCGCCCCGCACGCTTCCCCTGACTCCCCAGACCGATATCTTCACGCAGCTCGCCAGGTCGCTGCGCGGCGAAGCGCCGCCCCCGCTTACTTTGCACGAAGCCTGCCGCATCACCGAGATCGCCATCAAGGCACAACAAGCTGCCGATACCGGGCGCGCTGGTCTCGCTCCGCGAGACCATCTACCGCACGACCTGAGCGATGACCAGAGTTCCGCCGTCTGACAGGCCCGTCTCGCGTTGTCGCGGTAGCCCCGACATCATCGATACCAGCTTCTGATCGGATTACCACGACGCTTTCTTTTTCTTCTTCCGCGCCTTCGCCTTACCCTCCGCAGCCTCGGATTCTCCCTGGACAATAATCCCATGGTCCCGGAGTTTATTCCGTTCGGTTGAAGTGAGTTTCTTCTGATCGATGGCGACCAGAGTGTCGTTGACGCGCTGGGCCTGGCGCTTCAATGCCCCCACGACACGATCGGCGGTGTCCTGGTCGGGGCAGCGCACCACGGTCAGCGTCGACGCGGTGACCCGTCGCACCCAGTTCGACCAGTCCTGGACTTCCCGGAGCACGTTGGCAGGCACCTCGTTGCTGGCGTGGCGTTGGAGCCGGGCCACGATCTCCGCGGGTTTCAGACCGTGGCTAACCGCCTTGACCACCGACTCGCGAGTGATCTTCAAGACCATCGCCCCTGGACTACCGCCCCGCGTGGTTCGTTCGCAGAACGGCGCCAGATCGGCGGCTGGGGCCGGGTTCAGGCCGATCACAATCACACTGAAGTCAGGCTGAACCACCACTTTCGCTTCGAGCTTCGAGGTGGGATCCAGGTCGGCCCGGGCAACCTGGCGGCCGAAATACGCGTCGAGGCGGGGTTCGCGCGCGATGCAGATCTTCCCCGCGTCGTCGATCGCGGCCCGGACACAGCCGAGCGGGATCAGCCGCCGGCGCACGAAGGCATCGATCAAGAGCCGGCCTATCTCCTCACGCTGCTCCTCCAGGGGCGGGACCGGCCGATCGATCCAGTAGACCAACACCTGGTCCAGGGGAAGCCCCCGGTTCACGGGGTTGTGCCCTCCGAAGACGAGGTTCGATTCGACACTGTCGAGCCGATAAAAGACGTCCGCCTTCAACGCAGCCAGCGCTCGATCGAGCCCTTTCCGCAAGGCTTGATGGTCCTCGGGCTTGCTACCCCAGGCGCCGGAATGTATTTTCCCTTCTCCACTCTCATGGCCGTAACATGCTCCCCGAGGAAGCGCGTGTCGCCTGGCCCGAGGTTGCCGGTCGCGAACGAGCCAGGGAAGTCCGATCCCAGATACGGTGAATACTCGTCGCGTGCCGGGTGAGTCCTCAAGAGGTCGTAGATCCCCGTGTACTGCTCATCAAGGCCGCTGGATAGCCACTTGTGCCCCTTGGAAGTCAGGTGGAGCTGGATCTGCTTTCCCTCGATCACCTCCACAACCAGTTGCAGGGTGCGGGCCCAGGCGAGCGACCGGTTCAGCCGCCGTTCATTGGACCATTCCAAGGCTTCCATTAGCCACGCCGCAATGGGTTCCAAAGCAGCTTGAAATCGCTCGACCTCCTTCTGGAACAAGGCCTGGTCTTGACGGAGGCGCGGCGGCTCACTCGCGACTTCGAGGAGGACGGCGCGAAGGTCGTTGATGATCGGGCTTCCCTCCGGTCCAATCTCCTTGGGGCGTTCGCACACCAGGAGCGGCGGACGTTCTCGAGGCCTGCTGGCGCGGATCAAGCCATCGCGAACGGCGGGGAGGAAGCCGACCATCAATTCCCAGGTTCCGGGCTTTACGTCCTCGACCAGCGCCAGATGGGTGACCAGCTTGTCCACGACCGACCGAACCACATTCGGACTGCTCCCCTTGATCCGGCCAAGCAAGTCGGCCAACAGCACCGGGCCATCGGCTTCCTGGACCACGTCCAGGATCCGGTCCGCCAGGGGCTCCTGGAGTTCCCGAGCGGCCCACCGGGGCCAGCGATAGTTCATCACGTAGCGCTTAAGCATGTCACCAACTTGAAAGTAGTCCTGGATCCCAACGGTGCGGAGCGTGCGGATCAGAACGCCGATAAGCTGGTCGCTGAAAAAGACATATTCGACATAATTTGTAAACTCGCTCGGCTTGTCGGTGGCCAGCAGGTGGAATCGTTGCAAAGTGCGAACGCGCGTGGCGAAGTCGTAGAGCCCGCTACAGGCGATCACGCGATCGGTGTACGCCTGGGACTTGGCGCGTTGAACCTCGACGAATCCAGCGGTGGTCAGCTCCTTCAAGATGTGGGGCGGAAGCTTGTCGATCGGCACACTGAGCTGATCGAATTCATTTGCCGGCGGCTTGGCAGGCCCCTTGACCACATTCAGGAAGAAGTTCCGGGCCTGATCTGATAACCTGTGCCACTTGTCATCCCAGGCGGCCAGGGACTGGCGATGGTAGGCTCTTTCGTAAAAGGCACGAGGAAATCGCTCTTTCTCCCCGCTCCAGACTCCGTATCTCATAACCTGTTCCCATTCCGATCGATGCCACGCCGTTTGTTGCCAGATTTTAAGAATACCACCCCAACTGATGAGGTAGTATGGGCCGCCGTGAGGATAGAATCGACTCGGTGATGTGAGGCATCAAGCCAATCGAGCAAAATCGCTACGCGGGATAAATCAATTTGATGAGTCACCTTGTCTCTTCGATTCTCTTGACGGTCATCCTGGTCTCCGGCGCGGACGGCGTTCCCTCGACGGGGATGATTGAGCCGCAATTGCGCGGCGAAGATCCCGCGGCACTGGCCCGAGAGGCTCGCCGGCTGGGTGACATCCGACGCGGTGCGCTGGTTTTCTACCAACCGGCTCTCACGTGCGCCCGGTGCCACGTCACCGAGGGAGCCGGCGCAGCCGCGCCCCTTGGCCCTGATCTGAGCGCGATCGGCAAGAACGTGCCCGACGTTGAGCTGGTCGAATCGATCCTCGACCCGTCGAAGGTGATCAAGAAGGGATACGAAACCAATACGATCGTCACGGACGATGGCCGAACCGTGACGGGGCTGCTGCTCGAGGAGCGTGCCGACGCCGTGGTGCTTCGTGATCCCGGGCAGGATGGAAAAGCCATTACGATCGCCAAGAGCCGCATCGAACAGCGAAGCAACCGGGGACCGTCGCTGATGCCGGGCGGGCTGATGAATGCGCTGGCCTCGCGGCAGCAGTTCCTCGACCTGGTGCGCTACCTCATGGAGATCGCCGAGCATGGGCCGGCGCGGGCGCGATCGCTGCGACCCGATCCGGCACTCCTGGCGCCCCCTTTGCCTGATTACGAGCACAACCTCGACCACGCGGGTATCATCCTCGATCAGGGACCAGATCAGTTCCAGCGCGGTAAGGCGATCTACGATCGCGTCTGTGCCAACTGTCACGGAACCAAGGACCAGCCTGGCTCGCTGCCGGCCGCGCCTCGGTTCGCCACCGGGACGCTCAAGAGCGGTGGCGATCCCTACCGTATGTATCGAACTCTCACCGACGGTTTCGGCCAGATGGCGGCGCAGACCTGGATGGTCCCCCGCCAGAAGTACGACGTGATTCATTACATCCGTGAGGCCTATCTCAAACCTCACAACCCGAGCTGGTACGCCCGAGTCGATCGCGCGTACCTGGACCAGCTCCCCAAGGGGTCGAGCCGAGGTCCCGCGCCGGTGGAGATCGAACCCTGGGTCACGATGGATTACGGGCCGAGCCTGATGGCAACCTATGAAGTCGGCCACGACGGCTCGAACTTCGCCTACAAGGGAATCGCCGTCCGGCTCGACCGAGGGCAAGGGGGAGTGTCCCGGGGGAAAGCCTGGGTTGTCTACGACCACGACACACTCCGTCTGGCAGCCGCCTGGACCGGCCAGGAATTCATCGATTGGAACGGCATCAACTTCAATGGGCGCCATCAGGTCCACCCTCGGATCGCCGGCGACGCACAGGTCGCCAACCCGAATGGACCCGGGTGGGCAAACCCAGGCGACCAAAGTTTCGCCGACGTCCGTCTCCGTGGTCGGGACGGCAGGTCTTACGGCCCCTTGCCACGCCCCTGGGCTCATTACAAGGGGCTTTACCGTCACGGCGACCAGGTGATCCTCGCCTACACCATCGGGGCGACCGATGTCCTGGAGACGCCGGGCCTCGAGATCAACCCGGCGCACTCAGACACTCCGATCTTCACGCGCACTCTGGAGATCGGTCCGTCGTCCCATGACTTGACCATGCGGGTGGCCCCCGAGGGCGTGGCCGTCGGCTTGGCCGGCGATGGTCGAGCCTGCTTGCAACGGCGCGATGGATTCACTCTGCTCAGCGTGCCCGGATCCGAGTCCTCGCGAGCGATCAAGGTGCTGATGTCTCGAGGCGCTTCCAACGATCTTCAGTCATATACGAAGTCCTCGTCCCCTGGCATGTTGCTCGCGCCTCTGACTCACGGCGGTCCGTCGCGGTGGCCGGAGATCCTCAAGACCAGGGCCGTCATCGGCCGGGACGACGGACCGCTGGCCGTCGACGTTCTGACCGTCCCCGACAACAACCCCTGGCTGTGCCAGATGCGGCTGTCGGGGTTCGACTTCATGCCCGACGGCCACCATGCGGCGGTCTGCACCTGGGACGGCGATGTGTGGCTGGCCGGCGGGATCGATACGCCGGCGCAAGGGCTCACCTGGCGGCGGATCGCCTCGGGTCTGTTCCAGCCGCTGGGGCTCAAGATCGTCGCGGGCCAGATTTACGTTGGCTGCCGCGACCAGATCGTCCGACTCCGCGATCTCAACGGCGATGGCGAAATCGACTTTTATGAAAACTTCAACAGCGACCACCAGGTTACCGAGCACTTTCACGAGTTCGCGATGGGGCTTCAGACCGACGCCGAGGGGAACTTCTACTACGCCAAGGCGGCCCGCCATGGCTTGCCCGCGGTCGTGCCGCACCACGGCACACTCCTGAAGGTCAGCAAGGACGGCTTGCGGACCGAGATCCTGGCGACCGGCTTCCGCGCTCCCAATGGCGTCTGTCTCAACCCCGACGGCACGTTCTTCCTCTCCGACCAGGAGGGTTTTTGGACTCCCAAGAATCGGATCAACTGGGTCAAGCCTGGGGGCTTCTATGGCAACATGTGGGGCTATCACAGCGTCACCGACTCCTCGGACAGCGCGATGGAACAGCCGGTCTGCTGGATCACCAACGCGATGGATCGATCGCCGGCGGAATTGGTCTGGGTCGAGAGCAAGAACCCGGACTGGGAGCCGCTGCGCGGGGCGCTGCTCAGTCTCTCCTATGGCAACGGCAAGATTTTCGTTGTCCCCCACGAGGTCGTGGGCGGTCAGATGCAAGGAGGGGTCTGCGCTTTGCCGATTCCTCCGTTGCCGACCGGCGTGATGCGCGGGCGATTTCACCCGGGCGACGGTCACCTCTATGCCTGCGGCTTGTTCGCCTGGGCCGGAGACCGAACGCAACCCGGCGGGTTCTACCGGGTACGCGCCACCGGTAAGCCCATGTTCATGCCGATTGGTTTGAGAGCGCGGAGTCACCGACTGGCAATCACCTTCACCGGACCGCTTGACCGGAAAACAGCTTGCGACCCAGCACACTTCGCGGCCAAGACCTGGTCGCTGAAGCGGACCGTCAACTACGGCTCCGACCACCTCGACGAACGACCGGCCCGGATTACCCAGGTCACCCTCTCCGACGATCGACGAACCGTTTTCCTCGAAATCCCCGACCTGCGGCCGACCTGGTGCATGGAGATCACCTACGCGATTCGCGCCGAGAGCGGCGAGCTCGTCGAGGGCGTGATTCACAATACGATTCACCACCTACTCGATGATCAATGAAATCCGATGCAACTGCTTGAGAATGCGTCAATCCTGACTCCGACCAGCGGGTTTCTGGGAGCCGGCTACACGCACACGATCAATGTGTACCAGGGGTGCGCCTTCGCCGGATCGCTGTGTGGGACCTATTGCTATGCCCAGCACAATCACTGGATTACCAAGGGCCGATCCTGGGGCCTCTACGGCGCCAAGCGTCATGTCCGCGAAGCCTACCGCCGCGATTACGACCGGATCAAGCGGCCGAAACGGGGCGTTCCCAAACCCCTGAAGATCTACATGAGCAGCAGCACCGACCCGTACTTGCCCCAGGAGAAAACCCTGCGCCTGACTTGGTCGCTGCTGGATGAAATGCGCGAGCGGCCTCCCGACGTGCTGGTTGTGCAGAGCCATCACACGATGATCGAGCGCGACATCGAGCTGATCGCGAACCTGGCGGCGCAATGCGAGCTGTGGGTCTCGCTGACCGTGGAGACCGACATGGACCCCATCCCCGGGTTTCCGCCGCACACCTGTGCTCCCGCTCATCGCCTGGAGACTCTCAACAAGTTCCGCAATCGCGGCATCCTCACCCAAGCGACGGTCAGCCCACTCTTACCCCTGGCGAATCCCGTTGCGTTCGCCCACCAGCTCGATGTGGCTTGCGACCGGGTCATTCTCGACCATTACCTGATCGGCGACGGCTCGCCAAACGGCTGGCGGACCAGGCGGACAACCTTGATCGAGCGGCTTGAGCAGGGAGGGTTTGGTGCATGGACCGCGCTGGCGAAGCTCTGGGAGATCCGTGACTTAATGGTCAGCGTGCTGGGAGAAGCGCGGGTCCTGGTCGGCTGCGACGGCTTCAACGCTGTGGGTCGCCGATCCGGTGAAGTCAATCCTTCGCCGGAGATGACTCCTTGATTAATTCGGGGATGACTTCGACGGTATCAAATCGAGAATGGATAAGTGAATGTATCGTGTGAACTTGAACTACCTCATGATCTTCATTCCGATCGCGGTGGGGCTTTCCTGGTTCGGGGCAAGCCCGCTGTTGGTATTTGCCACGGCCGCGCTCACGATCGTACCGCTTTCGAAGATCGTCGGTAGCTCGACCGAAACACTGGGGATCTATCTCGGGCCGACGCTCGGGGGACTATTGAACGCGTCGATGGGCAATGCACCGGAGCTGATCATCGGGATATTCGCCCTCAAGAATGGCCTGATCACGGTCGTCAAGGCCTCGCTCACCGGCTCGATCATCGGCAACTTGCTGCTCACCCTGGGGTTGGCGATGTTCGCCGGCGGTCTGCGGTACCCACACCAGAAATTCAACGTCCATTCGGCCCGGCTTTCGATGTCGATGATGTTCCTGGCGGTTGCGGGGCTGATGGTGCCGGCCTTGTTCCACTTTACGTCGCGTTCCGCCGAGAACGAGATCAGTATCCAGATCGCCGTGATCCTGCTGTTGGTGTATGGCTTGAGTTTGGTCTACACGCTGGTCACTCACCGTAAGTTGTTCGAGGTGGCGCAGCCGAAAGAACTGGAGGTGGCGAAGACCCATTCCTGGAAGCCCGCGCTTGGACTTCTGACGGGCGCGACCTTAACTTTGGCACTGATGAGCGAGATCCTCACCGATGCTCTGGAACCGGCCACCAAACAACTTGGCATCAACGAGGTTTTCGCCGGCATCATCCTGCTGGCCTCGGTCAGTAATATCTCCAGCATCATGAACGCTGTGGTCTTCGCTCGGAAGAACCAGATGGACCTGGCCACTAGCAGCGTGATCGGAGCGGCTACCCAGATCGCGCTCTTGGTCTCACCCGCCCTGGTACTGATCAGCCTTCTCTTGCCCACGCCAATGGATTTGCTCTTCAATCGACTCGAACTGGTCGCGCTGATCATCTCCATCTTCATCGCCAGAAACATGACGATCGACGGCGAGTCAGACTGGCTGGAAGGGGCGATGCTGATCGCGGTCTTCGTGATGCTGGGCGTTGGATTCTACTTCACCGATTAGCCGGAGGGCTCCCTCGGTCACGATCGCGACTTTGCGAGTTTAAGAGAAGAGGAGCCTGATGTCGCCCAGATGCCCGGCCCACCCCGACTCTCATGTTTCATCATGGCTGCAAGCTCGTAAAATCGGTATCTTGAGCAATTGCAGCAAGTTTAACCTTATGTATTCGAGAAAAACCGACTAAGCGTTCGATTTATTCTTGACAGCCTATACTTCCCAGTTTAACTTAATTCCGTGAGGTTAGGTGGTCGGTATGAAAAATGCGGTCCGCATTCAAAAAACCACTGCGGGCCGGCTTGACTGGGTTCGGACTTCTGCCGGACGGCGTGCCCGAACCTCTCCCGGTTCCGGTGCATTCGTATCTGAGTCCGTTACGTCTTGGAACAACGATCACAATCGATTATCGCGAGAGAGGGTTTTTGTCCATGTCTGAAAACGTGGCCGGTGGAGCTTCGTCGGTTGATCCTCTGAAGACTGTCGCGGACGCGCTGGAGACGGCTGTTCAGGCTGCGAAAGATGGGGCTGCGGACGCCAAGGCGACTGTGGAAAAAGCACTTCCCGCTGCGAGCCGCTTTCTGTCACGGTTTGTTTACACGACGAGCTACACGTTATCCTATGGGATCGTGTTCCCGGCGATGTTGATCGCAAAGTCGATCCCCACGAACAATGCCATGGTGCACGGATTCATCGACGGCGCGCGAGCCGCGACGGAAACAGTCGACCAGTTGAAGAGTCATCAACTCGCGTCGTCGCTCACCCACCCAACTCCGTCGCTTCCCTCATGAAATGACAGAAACGGGACCGCCATCCTCGGCCGATGGGGGAGTTGTTATCTGATATTTCGAAACCGCGATTCAGCGACATTCGTTAGGATAGTGGGTACTATGAACTAGCGGGAAAAACTCTCGCCGCGACGGTCAGAGTCGCCCGATAATTCGCCGGGGTTTCCAGATTATCGAAGGAATCACGACCTCGGAACCGGAGGCTGATCGCGATGCCAGTGACCAAGTCGGAAATGATGTTCTTTGCAGCCGGAGCTGCTGTCGGCGCTGCCGTCGGTGCGAATTTTCCGCTTCTCAAAGAGAAGTTCGGACCCGTCCTTGCGGCCGCGCTGGCCGGCGCGAGCTCGGCCGTTAGCGAATCTTATGCCGAAGTGGCTAAACAAGTCGCCGAGAAGGTCGAAGCCGTCCAGGATGCCATGGCCGAAATGAAACAAGGCGCCGCCAGTAGCGGCCCTAGCGAAACTCCCTCGGTTTAGCCCCGAACCGACTGACTTGTATCAAACCCCCGTCTCACACATCGACTCGCCCCTCCGATGTGGTTACTCTGGTTCCCCTTACCATTCTTTTCCAATTTCCAAGCACGAAACGAAGAGCATCCATGGATCTTGCCATCCGTTTTCCGACCCAGGGGCGAATTCACCTGGAGAGCCGCTTCCTGTTCTCAGAGCCTCACGAGCCGAACTGTCGTCAATTCCTCGAACGAGTATTCCAAGCGCCTGAGATCACCCAGGTCACAATCCGGAGTCAACTCGGGTCCAGCAAGATTCCTCAAGCGGAGCTGGGTTTTTGTCCCCGGACTCACTCGCTCAAGGAAGTCGTCGACCGGGTGACCGTGTTATTGAACCCAGGCAAGCTTTCCTCCAACGGGTCTCATCACCCCAAACGCGAGAGCTCGAACGGGTCTTCCGGTTCCAACGGTCACGCGCGAATCAAACGGTCATGCGATCCCCAACAGCGCGGGATCCGGCTTGGCTATGGAACACCCGGGTGTGACATTCACCTCGGTCACACCGGTCCGCGACGCCAAGGGCGAGATCCGCTACTTCCGGCACGGCACGATCGTCACGCAATGGGAAATCAAGCACGAGCTGCCAGGACGCCTGCGGCTCAGAAACCCGGTCATCCACCGCAAGGCCGAGTTGTGTCAGGCGATCGAGCGCGAATTGATGAGCGTGCTGGGAATCGACTATTTCAAGACCAATCCACTGACAAGCACCGTTCTGGTCCAGTACGACCGAAGGCAGTTGACCAGAGACCAGATCATCGAGATCCTCGAGGGCGCGCTGGCGAACGCCGAGCACCCCGCCCATAAAGATAAACCCGATCTGCACCTCCCCTTTGCACGGCATCGGTCCCGATGGCCGCGATCGCGCAGTTCGCGGCGCCGGCGTTCTTGCCCGCCGCCGCGATTTTGTTTGCCTATACGTCGATCCCAACCATGAAAGCCGCGCGCGAGGTCTTGGTTGAGGAGAGGCGGCTGGGGGTCGACGTTCTGGACGCGATCGTCGTGGTCGGATGTCTGGGGACCATGTCGATTTTTCCCGGAGCGGTCCTCTGCTGGTGCCTGAGCTTCGGACGAGTTCTGGTCAAGAAGACGCAAGACGATTCGAAGAAGCTGTTGCTCAACGCTTTCGGCAAGCAACCTCGCTACGTCTGGCTGTACCGCGACGGCGCCGAGGTCCAGATTCCGCTGGATCGACTCCAGCCGTCGGACGTGATCGTGGTCAACACCGGCGAGGTGGTCCCGGTCGACGGAATCATTGCCCAAGGTATGGCCATGATCGATCAGCACGCGCTGACGGGCGAGTCGACCCCCGCGGAGAAAGGGGTCGGTGATCGAGTCTTTGCCGCGACGTTGATGGTGGCCGGTAAGATCTTGGTTCAGGTAGAGAAGTCGGGCAACGAGACGGCATCAGCCAAGATCAGCCAGATTTTGAACGATACCGCCGGGTACAAACTCAGCTCTCAGCACAAAGGCGAACGGTTGGCGGACAAGGCAGTGATCCCGACCTTGGCAGTAGGGACGGTGGGTATGGCGACCATGGGGCCAGGAGGCGCGGTCGCGGTGCTCAACAGCGATTTCGGCACGGGTATTCGCATGGCGGCGCCTTTGGCCATGCTCTCCTCGCTGGCACTCTGTGCCAACAAGGGCATTTTGGTCAAGGATGGACGAGCGCTCGAGCTGATGAACGAGGTCGACACCGTGCTGTTCGACAAGACCGGCACGCTGACTCGCGAGCGTCCGGAAGTGGGTCGAATCATCGCCAGCCAGGGTTTTGCGCCGGAACAGATCCTCCAGTTCGCCGCCGCGGCGGAGCGAAAGTTTCATCACCCGATCGCCCTGGCGATCCTGCACAAGGCCCAGGAGCTCGACATCGAGCTGCCGCCGACTGACGACACCCAATACAAAGTCGGCTACGGCATCACGGTCGCGGTCGAGGGACACACCATCTGCGTCGGCAGCAAGCGGTTCATGGACCTGGAGGGTGTCGCGATCACCCCTGAAGTCGCCGAAGCACTGGAGCGGTGCCACCACGAAGGACACACCATGGTCATGGTGTCCGTCGACGGCAGGCTCGGCGGAGCACTCGAGCTGCACGCCGCGGTCAGGCCCGAGGTCCGTCAGATTATCCAAGGGTTACGGCAGCGCGGTATCAAGCACATCGCCATCATCTCCGGCGACCATGAGGCCCCCACCCGCAAGCTGGCCGAGTCGCTGGGAATGGACCGCTACTTCGCGCAGGTCCTGCCCGCCGACAAGGCCGACCACGTGATCGCAGCTCCAGAAAGAAGGGCGCAAGGTCTGCTTTGTGGGGGATGGAATCAACGACTCGATTGCGCTCAAGCAAGCGAACGTGTCGATTTCGCTACGCGGAGCGTCGTCAATCGCCACCGACACGGCCCACATCGTGTTCCTGGAGGAAGGACTGTCCAAGCTCTGCGACCTGCGCGACATCGCCCACGACCTGGACCAAAATGTGCGGCGAAGCTGGAGGTTGATCCTGGCCCCAAATATCGCTTGTATCGCCGGCGTCTTCACGCTCGGATTTGGTATCATGGCCTCGGTCGTCACCAATAACGTGGCCGCCCTGGCGGCCTTGGCCAACGGCATGCTACCCTTGCGGAAGATCGCTCAAATCGAAGCCGAAAAACGACACGAGCAAGAGTTGAGGCAAGCTTATGCGTTGGAAAGAGAAATTGTATGAACGTCGCGCTGAAACGGCCGATCGACGAAAAGACCAGGGCGGCGATTCATTCCGAGCTCCACCGACGGCGGGGTCAGTTGCCGATCCCGACCGAGCTGTCCTGGAATGGCGCCAGGCCCGAGTTGACCATTCGCTCGCAATGGATCTCGTTCATCGTGCATTTCATGCCCGAGCGGATGATCGTCAACGCCGAGCTCTCGCTCGCGGCCAAGATGTTCGCCACCGACGAGAACCGTCGTCACGCCGTCCAGTTCATCGAAAGCGTGGCCAACGACCTGAATCTTTGACCGTTAAGGGTTCACAAGCCCCGCGACCCAGCCTGGGGATCACACCGATGGCTCAGAAAAAGGATCCGGCCTCGCCTGAGAAAACTAACGCCGATTTGAGATTCAAGACCAGTGACGAACCCTTGGATTTCAATGCCAAGCGGTTCGACATTTTTCTGATCGATACGGGCTGGAACAGCGCCGTCGCCAAGGTGGTGCGGGCCCACCTGGCCACGATCTTCCAATTCGAGAAGCAAGACGCGTTTTACCTCCTTTCACCCGAGCAGTCGGTCGAAATCCTCAGAAAAGCTCCCCACCTGATCGGACACGACCCGATCATGTTGGTCTACGACCATTATGCTCCGTCCACTCGAAAATCCCGCGGTTATCGCGGATTCCGACTGAACCTGGGCCTGATCAAGCATCCCGAGCAGGCCCTGGCGCGGCTGCAGGAATTCCTCCGCTTCATTGCGATCAACCGCACCGCGGTCCCCATGGACCGCGCGATTCGCCGCGAACTTTATCGCGAAGGTTTCGATGGTTTGGTCAAGATCCTGCGCGAAACATCGACGGAGTTGATTTAATCACCATCTCTCTCTCAATCCATCGAGGAGGTCGCATGAACACCGAAGAAATGCCCATTGTACCGATCATCGTGGGCGCCCTGGCCCTCTTGTATTTTGGCTATGAGGTGGAAAAGCAACGGAACAAGCTCCGTCAGATCTTCAACGTGTTCGACCGCGAAGAAAGTGAGATCGCTTCATCGCTGGAGGCCATGATCGCGAGCGGACAGCTCAAGCCGTACTCGCCCGGGGAGCAAGTGTAAAGCGGCGGAACTTTCACCCGACCACTACTGGTGGCTCGATCGCGATGACGGTTAGCCAAGTCGACAAACCGTGTTCCGCTTCGCATGTCGGCGTATCCTGGTCCGACGGGGCGATCCGACTGCGCGACGAGGACCTGTTCGGAGAGCAGCCTGGCGAGCTGTGCCTTACCTTCCTCCGCCGTGTCTTCACGCTCGGTGAAGTCAAGTGGGTGGAAATCGACCGCGACCAGTCCACGGCCCAAATTCACTACGAATCCGGCCACATCGAGTTGAGCGACATTCTGCACCGACTGGCATCAGCCATTCACGGTCGTATTCCACTGGACGCCGCGACATTATCGGACGGTATCGTCCCCAGCGATCTTTCTGGTTCGCTTCGACGGATCAAGATCCAGCGGTTTGGCAAGACCCTCACGACCTGGGACATCGTCCATGACCGGCCCGGGAGGCTGCGGCTCCGACACGAGACCATTCGCGGCAACACGGCACTCGCGCAGTCGAGTCCGGGAGATCATCGAGAATGTCTCCGGGGTGATCGAGTGTGCGGTCTGGCAGCTCACCGGCAGCGTGTTGATTCGCTTTGATCCAGGATTGACCAATGCTTCCCGTCTGCTGCGCATTCTCGATCGCGCACGACTGACACCGGCATCACCAGGCGACAAGCTACTCAATCCGAAACCACTCGGTTTCGGACTGGCTAACACATCAGTGGCACTTGCCGTTACCGGTGAGTTTGCCGCCCCAGTCTTGCTACCGGCCTGCGCCATCTTGCTGGTGGGCTCGAACCTGGGCACTTTCCGTACGGCCGGCCGGCAATTGATGCGGGGACAGTTCGGCCTGCCCATAATCTACACCGGCATCGTGGCGGCAGCCTTGGCCACCGGACAGTTCATCTCGTGTGCCGTGATGAGCTGGATGGTCAGGTTTTGGCGACGCAAATCGCGCGATCAGATGGCGAGCGCACGCCGCGGGCTGCTGGGTGAGATCCTGCACCAGCCGCGTTACGTCCGGCTGGTCGTGCCGGATGGCATCGATGTCGAAGTTCTGGTCGACGACCTCAAACCAACCGACGTGATCCTGGTCTCGGCCGGAGAACTAATCCCAGCGGACGGACGGGTTCTTGAAGGCCGCGGCTTGGCCGACGAGCGAATGGTCCAGGGAGTCGAGGGGCTGGTCCGCAAACAGCCCGACGACAAGGTCTTCGCTGGCTCGTCGCTACGACTCGGCGAGCTGCACATCGAGGTCCTCCGTCATGGGTCGGACACTCAGGCCGCCGCGTTGGCCCGCGCAAGCCTGGCGGCGATCACGGCTCCGCATAGCTTACGAACCTCAGCACAACACAGCGAGACATTCGCCGAACGAACCGTGGCGCCAACTCTGGCCATGGCCAGCCTCGGGCTCCTGGTCGGTGACGTCGCGACCGCGGGTGCCATTCTGGCACCAGACTACGCGACCGGCCCGGGGATGGCGTTCCCGCTCGAAACGTTGCAGGTCATTGCTCTTTGCATTCGCCACGGCATCGTGATCCGAGATCCCGAAGCGATCGAGTGCTTGGCAACAACCGACCTCTTGATTTTGGACCATCTCCCCGCGCTGGAACGCACAGAACTGGAGCTGGACGCCGTCGCAGCCTTCCCCGGCCATACCGAGGAACAGCTACTCCGATACGCCGCGGCCGCCTTCCATGACCTCGACGACGAACGCGCCCATGTGCTACTCGGTGAGTGCAACGCCCGGGGGATCGCCCTCCTTGGTCTTCGGCCAAACGATTTCGCAACCGATGTCACCTTGCTCGATGGGAACGACCGTATCAAGGTCGGCGATCTTGGCCCGCGAGCCCGAGGACCTTCAAAACCACCGACAGCAGGCCGACCCACCAGGCCGAACTAAGCCGGAACCCACTGATTCACTGATGGTCGGGATCAACGGGCGAGTCGCAGGCTTGATCCACTTTCGGCGCTCGGACCGGCTCGAGGCAGCCTCCGCGCTGGATCGGTTACGCTCCAAACGAAATCTTCAAGTCGGAATCGTCTCGGAATCGCCCACACCCACCCTGGCCCCGCTGGCAACGTCGCTGGGCGCGGACTTCCATCTGGGCGGCCAGTCGGCCGACGATCGAATTCACTTTCTGCGGACTTGCCGATCACGCGGTTTCAAGGTCGCCTACGTCGAGCGATTGCCGCGCCGATCCTCGGATCGCGGCCGAGGCGCACGTCGCCATCTCTCTCGTTGTGGATGAAATCACGGACCTGGACATGGATCATGATCCTGCGCCGGTCTGGCTGCTTCAGCCTCGGCTCGCCAAGCTCAGCGAGCTCTGGGACATTGCGCACATTCACCGGCAGCGTCTCAAGGTGGCGCATCGATACGCTCTGATTCCCAATGTTCTCTGTGTTGCCGGGGCTTTTGTCTGGGGCTTCACTTCGCTCGTGTCAGTCGTGGTGACCAACTTGGCCACCTACAGTATTTACTCGCGGACATCGGATTCGATCCGAAGCCTTGAGCACCAGATTTCCAGGTCGTCAAGCCCTCGGCAATTTCTATCGCGAAGAAAGCCCTGAGCCGGATTGACTTCCAGCACAAAGACGGAGAGCAGTATGGAGCAGGCACTCTTTAATGAACAACGTGATGATAATTCAACTGGTATGGCCGGTGATTATCGAGCACCCGACAGCCCGGCGTTCCTCAACAGTCTTGATGCCGGTCCGGGCTCAAATCCTGATCTCATGACCGGCAGTCCGAATCCGACTGATCCGGAAACAGAGCCGCTCAACAAGATCAAGCCGGTCCCCAAGGAGGTGGGCGTCATGCTCATCACCGCGGGAATCGTGGGTTTCGTTCTGCCCGGACCGGGAACCCCGGCCATCATTGCCGGAGGATTGGCACTCTGGCCGGGAGCCTTCGGCAAGCTGGAGTCATGGCTCGAGCGCCTTAACCCCGGACTGCACCGCCAGGGCGTCCAGCAGATCAATCGTTTTCTCGACGACCTGGAAAAACGTTATCCCAACTCCACACAACTTTGAGGTGATCGCCTTGCAATCCAGAGGAGACGCTGCCGTGATCACCTCGATCGTATTGATTTTCTTGTTAGTATTCATGATCTGGCCTGAGTCCCGATTGAAATTTGAATCGGCCTTTCGGAGACGTCTGCCTAGAATCTACTACATCACATTTCAAACCGCTCACCGCTACCACGCCGACGTGGAGAAACGGTTCCCGACCTCGCCGCAGCGCAAACAACTGCGATGATCGGTGCAAATCAAGCCATTACATCCCCGATAAACGTTAAAATTGTACATAGTGTAACATAATCGCCATTATCAGACGTTTGAGTTTGCCTCGATTTCATCGGAAAAAGAGCTTGCTCGTCGTCGAGGCCACGAGCAAACCGCTCAGAGGCCAAGCACAATTCGCAAGATCCGGTCGACCTGGCCCATTGTCGCCTGCGTTACCACGCCGTAGCGGCGGCCGAGACGATCTTTTCGAAACCGACCGGACCTGCTCGGTCATGATCACGCTAGGCTTGGTCAGACCTCCATCCGGAGGGGTGACCAGAATGTGGGTCGGGAACCGACGGTCCGTAGCCGTGATCGGAAGCACCACCACCAAACCCCGCGGGCTGTTGTTCAGGGCGTTGTCGGAAACGATCAACACGGGCCGGCGACCCGATTGCTCGCGCCCGACAGTGGGGTTCAAATCCACCTCCCAGATCTCACCTCGTGCCAGATTTACCACGCCGCTTTTGGTGCTCATCAGACTGTTGCCCTTCTTCGAGGCCGTCGGCGAGGGTTTCTTCCCACGCTGCATCCTCTCGCCGGAGGTCGGCCCACGCCACGGGATCAGCCTGAAGAGCCTCACACGCGGAGTTGAAGTCCGCCCAGAACTTCTTGCGCTCGAGATCACAGACAGCCTCGTCGACCACCGCCATGATAGAGGCGTTCGATCTGGCCGCCAGGTCGCGTAGAAGCTCGTGAGTGCGCCGGCTGACCCGAATCGTCAAGCTAGAGTCAGACATACGTCCGCTCCATGATTTGAGCTGCTCAGTGTATCCCCCGTGCTCGCTTCATCCACGGACTCCAGGTTCCGCACCAAGACAGGCTTCCGCCGGTCCTCACCAGGCGTCAAGGGCAGACCGACAATCGGGCGAAACAGGCAGAATTCCGTGCGTTTGCAAATCCAACGACTTCCGTGTCGACAAAATCGCATACCATCTTGCGGCCGCGTTCAAGGCCCCCCTGCCCCCGGGATGGCTTAACATCTTTAGCGGCGTGGCAGGTAAAAACCCCCCCTATCCCGACCAGCGGGGCGATGATGGCCAACGGTCGGGTAAGAGGGGTTTCATCAAGTCAAGTCAAGTCCGGGTCTTTCAACCGTTGGACTTCTTCCGGAGCAGGTTGACGTGAATATCTTGCAAGGCTAGATCGACCACATGTGCATGCTTCTGGGCCGCAGCCGACGAAGTCGAGACCTTGACGACCTTATGGGCCGGGTGACTGACGACGTGAACCTTGACTTTCGGCTTGGGCTTGGCATGAGGCGTCGCTTTCTTCGTCACATGCTTAACCGGCTTTTTGGCATGGGACGGCTTCGGCGCGGGATGCGACACCGCCTTCTTGTGGGTGGCCTTGTGAGAACCCGTACCCGAAGTCGGACTTTGGGCAGGCGGCAGGCTCGACGATGTGCCCGACGAACCACCCGAGCCGGTCCCGGTCGAACCACCCGTGCCGGTCGAACCCGTGCCGCTTGATCCCCCAGTGCCGCCGGTCCCCGTTGAACCACCCGTGCCGGTACCCCGTTGAACCACCCGTGCCGGTACCCGTTGAACCACCCGTGCCGGTACCTGTTGAACCACCCGTGCCGGTCCCCGTTGAACCACCACCTGTGCCCGTTGACGGCGGATCCGCCGGCATTCGATAAGACAGCGGAGCGGCCAAGGGAATATCGCCCGACGCCTGCGTTCCGAATGTGGCGATTACCGTCCCTCCGGCCGCGATGAATTGCCCGGTGCTGGGACGGAAGACGGTCGGCTGGGTCGAGCCATTACCGGCGTAGTCGGCCGGGACCGGGATGTCGCCGGGCTGGAAACCGGATGACACCGTATAGGCGCCGGTGGGTCCCTGGATCGTATACACGCCAGTCTTCGGGTCGTACCAAGCCGCCTCGGTGTTTTCAACCCACGTCGATGCGGTGAGGCTCTGGGAACCGCTGGTCGTTGCATTCTCCGTGAGCGTAATGGTGGCGGTTGAAATGTTGATGGCCCCGATCGTCGTGCCAGCCGGGATGCCGGTGCCCGTGACGATCTGGCCGACGACCAGTCCCGTCGTCGTGCTGAGGCCCGTGACCGTCGCCGATCCGCTCGTCAATGTGCCGGTGAAGGTCGCAATGGTTCCAAGATCGGGATCGTAGTTACCTGGCACGGGGACAAGGCTGGTCAAGTCCGGAGTGCCGGCAGGAAGTGGAATGACCAGGGGAGTCGTCGTACCTGGGACCTGGATAAGGAACTGCGGAGGTGTCGTGGCCGTGGCGGGCCGATAGACGGCTAGCTCATCGTAACCGACGCCGGTGTAGTCTCCCGGGACCGGGATGTCACCTGCCTGACCAAATGCCACGGTGCGGAGACCGGTGATTCCGCTGGCGATGCTCCATGTCCCCTGGCCATTGGCAACGGTGTAAACCGCGACCTCTTCCGGTGCATTGGCGTCGAAGTAGCCTACCACTGGAACGCTCGAGTTCGGCGTGCCGAACGTGAACGTCTTTACGACAGTCGCGGTAAGGCTCTGGGAACCGCTCACCGTCGCGTTCGCCGAGAGCATGATCGTGGCAGTCGAACTGTTGATGGCCTGGATCGTCGTCCCGGACGGGACACCGGTGCCGGTGACGACGTCCCCGACGACCAGCCCTGTCGTACTGTTGACGCCGGTGACCGATGCCGATCCGCTTGTAAGTGTGCCCACAAAGGCGACCTTACCCTGACTCGAGTCCTCCATGTACCAAGTCGCGGTGCTGGGATCGTAGTAAGCCAGATCGGCCTTGCCGTCTCCATCGAAGTCACCCTGGAACGGAACGATGGTGCTCGCCGGACCAAAGGCTGTACCAGTGGTGAACCAGAACGCGGGAGGAGCTGGAGTGGCTGGCACCTGCGACGTATTTTCAACTAGCCACAGTCCCTGATTGGTGGTGGTATCGGGGCTGTAGAGTGCCGCGTCGGAATAGCTGTCGCCATTGTAGTCAGAGGCGACGGAGACGATGGTCACAGTCACCGAATTGCTCGGCGCGGAGGCATTGCTACTGATGGCGTCGATCACGATGACCTGCAGCGTGATCTGGCCATCGGTCAAGACATTGGGCAACTGGATCGAGAAGTCGTAGGGGTTGTTGTTCAAATCATAGCTTGTCGTGGAGGAGGCAATCGCCGTGCCATAGACGATGGGGCTCCCAGTTTCGATCAACTCGATCGTATCGCCCGCCGGGGCCGTGCCGATGAACTGCGGCATGCGGGCGCTCGTGATGTTGTCCCCCACGGTCAACGTCCCCGTATCGGAGGAGGGGTTGAGGCGGAAGTCGCCCACAGGAGCCGGCGTGACGTTGTCGATGTCCATGAAGACGACATTGCTCGTCGTCGCCGGGATCAGAGGGTACAACGTGTACGACGCGACGGCATAGACTTCGAAGCTCCCATTCTCCAAGTTGCCCGGGTTGGAGAACGAGAAGCTGAACGAGCCATTCAGGGCGATGGTCGGGGTGAAAGAGGCGTAGGGGATGTCGTAAGCACCCGTAACGGCATCATACTCGTACTCGTAGATCACCGCCGTGGCGCCGGCGGTGACGGTGCCGGTGAACTCGGGTGTGGTTTGATTCGTCACCGAGATGGTGGTCGCGGCGATGATGCTGTCGGCGGTGACGCTCGCCGTCGCGTTCGCCGAAAGCGTGACGGCAGTCGCGGTGAAGCTCTGCGCACCGCTCTGCGTCGCGTTTTCTGTGAGCGTGACGGTGGAGGTTAAAATGTCGATGATCTGGATCGTTGCCCCAGTCGGAATGCCCGTGCCGGTCACGGTCTGGCCGACGACCAACCCCGCCGTACTGTTGACGTCCGTGATCGACGGCGATCCGCTCGTCAAGATGCCACCGAAGGGGATGGAGTCGATGGTCTGAATCGTCGTCCCGGACGGGATGCCGTTGCCGGTGACGGTCTGCCCGGCGACCAGCCCCAACGGATTGCTGATTGCCGTGACGGCCGACGATCCGCTCGTCAATGTGCCAATGAATGTGAAGGTACCCGGCGTAGTTCCCTTGACTGCGCTGGTCGAGATCGCCAGGGTCACGGTGGGTGAGGTGGTCGGCGGCGGCTGAGGGAGATTGTTGCTATTGAGGGTGAAGGTGAGGGTCACCTTGTTGCCCACGGAGCCCGCGTCGTCGGTGGCATAGACCTCGACGGTTTTCAGGCCGTTAGTCATGAACACGCCGGCGTTGACCGGGATGGAGAAGTCGCCTACGGAGTTAGTCCAGTTGGCCGAAATGTTGGTACCGGCGAGATTGGAGGGGTCAAACCCGCCGATGACCTGCCCGAAGGTCGGATCGCTGGGGGTCTCGTCGACGATCGAGATCCGGGTTGCGTTGCCAAAGGCCGTAATCGCGCTCAAGCCGTCGATCAAGGGCGTGGCGGTCTCCACGAGCGGCGTGCCGTCGGGGGCGTTGCCTGAGACGCTGCTTGGATCGAGTGCCGTCGCGGCGGGGAACACCATCGGCACAGGTTGATGGCGAAGGCACCTTGGCCATAGGTCGTGGCCAGCAAGACGTCCGGGTCCGCCGTGGCCTCCGAGGGCGTCGGAGTGTTCGGATCGTAGGGACCAGCCAGGTTGGGCATGCCGGTATTGGGGTCGATGGCGCCGATCGACATGCTGAGGCTGGTGACATCGAGATGGGGCAGATTGCCCCCTTCGGTCAACGCGCCAAACGTCATATCGGGGAAAAGTGTCCACGATTGGCCATTGTTGATCGACATGTATACGCCGGAATTGGCGCTCGACGTACAGCACAGGGAAAGTACCGCCGGAACCGTTGGGAATGGTGTATTCCCAATTGGCCAAAATGCCCGTCAGCGTCTGCGCCAGGTCATATGGCTTCCCGCTGGCGTCGGTCACCGGATTATAGCTCTGGCCGTTGACGGTGTACGGCAGCTTGAAGATGTTGCCGGCGCCGGTGCCGCTGATGTTGACCCACGTTGGAGTCGGATTGCTCGTCGAGGGGATCGAGTTGCCGATGACGTACACGCCCTTTTGGGTGACGACGTAGGCCTCGTGGCTGCCGCGAGCCGGGTCGGTGACGATCTGCTCGATCGGCGAGCCGTCGAGGCCGTTGGCCGTGGAGCCAACCAAGATCCAGTTGTTGGTCGTGACGCCATTGGTCGTGGTGCTGCCGCCGCCGACCTGAGTGGCCCAGATCTGGCCGGTCGACGTACCGACGTAGATGAAGTTGCCCAGGTTGCCGACGCCCTCTGGGGCGCTGGGGTCGGGTGCACCGTAGGCCAAGGCGAGGGTGAAGTAGGTGGGACTACCGAAGACCGATGGCTGCCCGATGTCGAACCAGGTTCCGCCTCCATTGCTCGTCGAAAAGATGTTGCCGGTCTCGGAGCTGATAACCATCTCGTTGCCGTCGATCGGGTTAATGGCGAAGTTGTTCCCCCCTTGTGGTACGTTCGGAAGCCCTTCCGGCCATTGCGGGTCGGGAGTAGGCAAGCCGTTGCTCTGCTGCAGCAGGCCGAAAGTCTGGCCGATGCCGTTAGCCATGAAGAAGTTGGTGTACTCGCCACCGTCCTCGGGGAACCAATACGAGTAGACATTGGTGGAACTTGCCAGGCCGGTGGCTTGCTGACTGACACCCACGCCCGTGTTGTTGAGATTAACACTGATGTCGGTTTGGGGTACGTTCCACTGGAGATTGCCATCGGTCAGGACGTTGGGGTCAGAAAACGGTTCGCCGTTATCCGCGGCGGCACCGTAAAACAAGGCATCGGCGGCCTGCGGCCTCCGCGTAACCGGGCTGGGCCGAACCACCGTAGAACTGGGTAAGCTGAAGGTTGCCGTTACGATTTACGCCGGGCAATGCATCAGAGGCGCCGATCTGGCGTCACAGGCGTCCCATTGTCATCCAGGTCGCTCCAAACCCCTTGGTTGTTGCCGAAGATGAGTCGTGGCAGTCCCGTCGTCGGGTCGATCTCCGCGAGGGCGACGTGGTAGCCGGTTCCGATGAAGCCGCCTGTGGTCAGATTCCCCAGCGGCACGTCGTATGGAGTCCACGTGATCCCGGCCCCGTTATTGGTGAACGAAGCATAGTTGAAGACACGCAGAGTCGCCTCGTCCACGAACGGATTATACGGATTACGGATGAAGTTCAGAAACGAGTTTGTGTTGAATGTGAAGAATCCATTTCCGATCGGCTGATACCAAACCGGCGGGGCGTCTGCGAGTAAGTTGATCGGGGCCGGACCGGTGCTGGCCAGCTCCAGCGCACCGCCGTCCTTGGCGAAAGTGTCGTAGGCGACCAGGGAGTGGGCATCCCACATGTTGGTGATGTCGACGCGGATCAAGCCGGTGTCGCTCACGAACGTATCGCCGCCAAAGCCTCCCAGATAGGCGATATTGGGGTTGGTCGGATCCACAACCACGGAAAGCGACTCGTTGCCGTTATCCATGAGGGTGATCGGATACTGCGTAGGCTGGGTAATGTCGTTGGTCGGTACCGCCTGCTGGAAGGCGGTCAGAGGAGGCAAGGTCTTGATGCCGACCTGAGTCCAGTTCTGGCCGAAATCCTTGGTCACGAACAGGCCATCGAAACCACCGGTGGGAGTGGAGACAGCAGCATAGAGCCAACCTTCGTAAAGTTCATTCTCCGGCACAGAGTCGGTCGGGAGCGGGCTGGGGACGGCCAGAACGATCCGCCCCCCGCCGCCGTTGGGAGACGGGGTCGTGTCCGGATTTACGTTCGTGAGGTTGAACTCATTGACGATCAACGGGTTGCCAACGTTACCGGCCATCAGGTTCCAGACCTGGCCTTGATTGGGGCTGATGTAGACCCCCTCCGCCGACCCTCCCACGGTCGGCGCCGCGAAAGCGGCGTAGACGACCTGGAGATTGCCGCTACCACCCACGGACGGATTGATGACCGCGCTACTGAACGGGTCGAGGACCACGTCGGTCGCTTGGCCGGGCAGCATCAACTGCCACGTCTGGCCCGTGTTCTCACTCCTCCAGACGCCGCCATTGGCCCCGCCGTTGGTCGTGCTCATGGCGGCATAGATGATCACCTGCCCTTGCGGTGTCAACTGGGGATCAACGACAACCTTGAAGGCCGTTGAACCGACGAACATTCGGTCGCGATTCGGCGAGTCGATCGGCAAGATATCGCCGTTGGCATCAACGTTGTCGGTGCTGTCATACAGGTTCCAGGTCTGGCCTCCGTTCATGGAGATCAAGAAGCCGACGCCGGGGCTGACCACGACACCAGGGCCGGTACTGAGCGTGTTGCCGTCACCAGTGGCGGCGATGATGATCGACTGGTTAGGATCGTGGTTGCGGCCGAATACGGTGATGCTGCCGATGTTCACGCCATTGGTCGGTCCGAAATTGGTCAGCGGGATGTAAGTTGGCCCGTTGGGGCTGGTCGTCAAGAAGTTGGTCGTCTTCCAGATGCCGCCGCTGGCACCGGCGACGTACACGGTGTTGCCCGATGGGTCGGAGGGGTCGACCGCGATGCCACCGATCTGACCGGACGCACCGTTGATTGCCGCCGGGCCGATCGCTGTCCAAGCTTCGCTCGACTGCGCGTCAGTCTGGCCCAAAGTGAAGATGCGGTAACTGGCGCCGGCCTGTCGCTGCCCGGCTCGCCCAGGCCCGTGGTTGGCAATAGTTTCTGAAAGCTCAGCGACCAACTGTTAAAGGTACCGGTGCTGCCGCTGCCCGCCGCCGAGTTCTGGACGACGAGTTGCCACGTCCCTTGGGCGTTCAGGTTCTGGAAACCGGCCAGCGGCATCTGCGGGTTGAATGTGGCGAAGAACGGCGCGGAACCGCTTTCGACCGGAGTGCCGGCCATGTCGTCGAAGACGGTGTTGCTGAAATTGGCTTCGTTAATGCCGCTGCCCACCGGAAAGTCGCCGCCGAACAGGATCACCGAACCCAGGAGGTCGCCATTCAGGTCGTAATGGTAGAGTGTCGCCGTCAGGTCAGGATCGGTGGGGTATGAGAGGTTGATCTGGACGCGCAGGCCGCTAATCCCCGCGGTAGTCGTGTCCCCCTGGACCAGGAAGCTGTCGGGCACAGTGATGGTGGAAGTGACCTGGCCCGCATTACCTCCACTCGGTGCGGGGATCTGCTTGGGCAGATCGGTGGAATTGTAATTGACGGTGGTTGTCGGGCCGTTTTGATCCTGATCGCGCAGCACGGCGAGGCCGGCATTCTGGTTGGTATCGAGCCCCATGCCCTGTACTACGACGCCTGAGCCTTCATTATAATTGAACGTGTCGAGAATACTGGAATTGAGCTGCACCGTGTAGGTGCCGCTCTCCGACTGTATCGGGAACCCGATCTGGAACGCGCTCGCGGCCAGATAGCCGTTCACCATGGTCGGGGCGATCGCCGTCACCGAGATCTGCGGCGTGATGTTGAGCGACCAGTTGACCAGAACGCCGGCGGTCGTCTTCGATGTATTAGTGATTTGCAATGTCCAGGTACCATCGGCGACCTTGCCGATCAGACTGGACAGCAAACCGACGGGCCGATACGTCCCGGTAAACGGCGCGGTGCCCGCGGTGATCGACGTCTCCGCCGCGTCGTCGAAGACGGTGTTGGTGAAGTTGGCACCAGAACCGCCGCCCACGTTCGAGAACAACGAGACCATGGTCCCGTCGGGCGCGATCAGCACAGCGCTCAAACTCGAATCTTTCAAGTCCTCGATATCGAGCGCGAGCGTCAGGTACTGAATCTTGAAAGTACCGTTGGAGTTGGGGACGGTCAGGGTATAATCGTTCACATTGGGCGAGGTTGTCGCCTCGTCAATCTCCTGGTCCACGCTGTTGTTGGGGAAGTTTTGAGGTCCGGTGATCGGGCCGGCCGGCCCCATGATCTGCAATACCTGGCCGGGAGTAAAGCTGCTCACCTGAACGGGCCGGTCGAACGTCACCTTGAGCGTGCTGGTCGTGTCGTCGACCAGCAGGTTGTCAGCGCCGGTGCCGGCCGCCCCCGAGGTGCCCATGACTTGCGTGGATAGGACTTGCGTGCCGGGCACGATCAGCGGCAACGTCGTCTGATTAAAGGGAGGCTGGAGGATGGAGAGTGGATTCGGGCCGAACGTGATCGGCGTCAACGGCTGGGGCATGGGAGCAGCGTAGACGTCGCCCGGCGTCAGGCTTGTGACCGGTGTTGTCAGCGGGTTTTGATCGACTGTTGCGTTCGCGTTCTGGTCGTCCGGGTCGTCTTCACGGAGGACACCCTTCACAAACGACCAGATCGGCGAGCTGATGGCCGTGCCGGTGCTGTTGTCGGGCAGGATCATGTAGCTGTACGTACCGGTGTAGTTGTAAGGTGCGGCAGGGGTCGGCTGGGCGGCGCCGGGGGGCAAGGGGTCGAAAGTGACCGTGAACTGAGTGTAGCCGAACTGGGCGTTTCCACTCGACGTAACCGGGACGACACCGAGCACTGTAAGCGGAACGAGTGGGTCACCGTTGACGACGTCATGATAGTAGACCAGGACGTTGGCGGTTGTGAACGTGCTGGCAGTGACGGGCCGGTCGAAAGTAATCGAAATGCTCACCGTCTGACTGGCCGCCTCGGCAAGTGGGATCGGTCCCATTGTGCTGTTGATGACCCGCGGCCCGGCGGCGATGGCCATCGGCTGCACATAGATATACTCGCCAAAAGCGTTGATCGTGTTGGTAGCGGCGTTGTAGAAGCCGCCATCAGCGAAGTTAGCCGCCCACACCGGAAGGACACGTCCATCAGCGACCGCCAGCCCCATCTGATTGCCGAAGCCGAAGGTACCGTCCCGCTGAGGATTTCCTCCGGACTCGTTGTCGACCATCGGGCCGAGAACCTCGGTCTGGTCGGTGATGCCGTTCACAGCGGTTTGTGAGGGATTGGCATATGCCTGGACGTTGAAGGTGTTGCCGCCGTCAATGCTGGCGGTGACGTAGGTCGCCACCCGAGCTCGCGCGGCGTCATTGCGGCCATCTCGCCATGAGAGGACGACGGTTCCCGTCGACTGATCGACCGCGATCTCCGGTTGGAACTGCTCCCGGCCGGTGTACTCGTCTTCTCCTGTTGGGTCTTCGCTCGACTCGGTATAGCCGTCGGTATCCGAAGAGTCGTCGTTGACCTCGACCGGCGTGCTCCATCTCTGACCACCGTTGTCGGAGTACACCAAGAAGATATCCGTGTTGTCGGCCGGGTTCTGAATGCCGTCGACCTTGACGTTGTAATATCCAACGAATGTGGCGTAAATCCTGCCTTGATACGGGCTGTCGGGCCCCAGCGTATTGTCGATGGCGAGGGCCAAGCCCGGGCCCATGCCGTTGGGAGTGGCCGCGGAGGCGGTGGGATAACTGTCCGTAAGCGAGCCGCCCACGACGAGACCGCCGAAGCCGAAAAAGTTGGCGATCGTAGATTGGCGAGTCGGCGGGTTCATGTTCGAGGTTAATTGGAGGTTGAACAACCGAAGATCACCGGGGATCGTCTCCATGCGGAAATCCGTAATCGCCAAGGTCCACGTGCCGTTGACGGTGGTGAGCGACCTCAGGAAGCTGTCCAGCGAGCCGTCCTCGGCTTGGAAGTGGCCAATGTACGGCGCGGCGTTTGCGTTCGTGCCGCCGGTGTTGGGATCGAAGATGTTCCGGGTGGCGTTGTCGTCGAAGGTTGTGCCGACGTCGATTCCGGGATTAGTGGTGGTGTGGCCGAACACCCCAATGTCGGCCCCGGAGAGGCCAACACCCGTGTCGGCCGTACCAGCGGCATTGGTCTGATTTTCCACCAGCGTGATGCTCGGTCCGTTGTTGGGAGCCTGCAGGACGATCTGGAGGTCGTTGTCGGCCGCATGAGTCAGGTCCAGAGTCACCGTGAGGTTGTCGAGGTCGGCAAGTTGAGTCGGGTTGGTGATGTCGACGTTCGCGAAGAAATCCGTGGTGACCGGTATGTCGTCGGGGGTCCCCGTAAGACCGGAATTGATGGTTCCCGTGCTGCCAACCGCTTGGTACGATTCGCCGGGCTGCACGATGCTGGACGCGAGGTTGGTATACTTGGGCGACGCCCCGGATCCCGTGCCGAAGTCCTCCCAGGCGATGGTGATCTGGCCAGGATTGGTCGAACTGGTCTGATTGATCACCAGTTGTGGGTGCGACTCCTGCTCTCCCGATCCACCAGCATAGTTACCAATGACGTTGGCGGTCACGATCCCGCTGAAGCTATTTCCTCCATCGGATGAGACGACCAGCTCGGCCCGGTTCGGATTGAAATAAGGCGGGGCGTTAAACGGACCCGGAATGCCGGCCGGGGGATGGTCCCCACTGACCCAGGCGACGTAGACATTGCCCGCGTTCGGGTCTGTCGGCACGCCGGCGGGAGGATTGAGCAAAGAACTATCGACGGCCAAGGTCGGGGAGTAGGCCGCGTCGGAGGCCGGGACCCACTGGTACACGATGTTATCTTCGAAAACCTCAGCCGGCGCGCTCTTGGAGAAATTGAACTTGCTCAGAGTCAGCGCGCCGTCGGCGGCGCCGCTGGTCTGCAAGGCCAGGACGTAAACATTACCCTGGCCGTCCCAGGCGACTGACGGATCGGTCACCTGGGTATACGCAGTGGGGGGAGTGGCGTCGATGGTGGTGGGGTCGAGGATCGGATCCATGACGCCACCGAGTGAGCTCCAGCTTGTCCCGGCGTTGTTGGAGTAAGCCGCTTCGACGAGGGATGTCGTATGCGGAGGGCCGGCCAAGTTCGATATATCGATACTCCAGACCGCGACGACCTTCTGAGAATTATAAGGATCAATCGACACCGCCGGACTGTTCGCGTTGCCGCCCTCGGTTGACGTCACAGGCAAGACAGGACTCAATTCGCTGGCCGACCCCAGGGGCGTGGCGGCCGGTATCGTGGCCAGCAGCGTGCGCGACTCAAGTCCTTCCAAGTCCACGAAGCAGTAACGCGACTTCCGGGCCTTTCTGGGCCGGGCATCCGGGCGAATCCGACCGCGGTGCCCTTGGAACTGGATGTCCGACGATCCCGTACGCATGACCATGTCTCCCACTCTCGTTGAGCGCTTTGTTCGCACCGCGAAGTTTGTGGCGGGTGTTCCGATTGTGCTGACTGCGTTAGCCGTCCAAGACAGCTAAAGTTCAAGGAATCGACAAAACATGCAGGCTTAACCCGTCAGAGTCAAATTTCTCTGCTCGCCCAAACACGGTTTTCATTTCGCCCGAAAATCTTGGCTCCCCACGTCCAGGCTCACTTTCACGTGGTTTGCTCAAGCTTCAATTGAAACCATGCCTGCCTGCACGATTCATTGCTATCATGCACTCGGGTTTCTGGCACTGTCAAGAGTGATCGCTCAAGTTTTTTCACTTGGGGGTGAGATGGAGGATTGCGGGCTTTAAAACAAGCGCCCTCCACAGCGCAACCGGCAATCAGACGTCCGATTCCCCGCGTGTTCGTTCCGTCGCGCAAATCCCTGGGTTTACAAAATCACTGGCCGCGGGATTACCCCCCTGCCCTCCTTAAAGGGTCAATGATCCCGTTTCGCCGGCACCTCTCGCAACCCCCGGTACCAGTCAACGCTCAACCCAAATTCCAACGTTTCAGCGAACCCATTATACCAATGAGCCTGGTCACCCTGGGACAAGCAACCACTTGGATTCTTGGTCGATTGCGAATCAACATGTTGAAGGAATCAATTCCTCAAGCGACCTCATGATATTGGTGTCAAGCGACCAAGCAGAGCCAGTTGCGCCTGATAACTGGGTCCCTTGCATTCAATAGCAGCATGGTCACCAAGGCACCAAGGACCCTGGAGATCTTGGCAAGTCGTCGTCATCAACAACTTGGCTCCCAGGTTAAATTGATGCATAGCCTGGCGGCCCACCCATGTGAAGTAGAAAGCTTGGAACATCGGGCCACCGCTTCCATGGCGGAACCACCGGCTGGCACAACACGGTATTAAGTTTCCTCGTTACCAATGAGCCGCATGTACCATGGTACCTAATCGTCCTTGCAACCTTGGCTGCCAAGGAACCTGGGACCAGCGACCTCCTTAGACTCCAGTGCACCAACCAGCCAATAAAGCAAGCGACCGCGATCACCAATACGTCTTCCGCCACCTGACACCAACGAGCCGTGCGTACCTTGGTACCTAATCGTCCTTGCAACCTCGGCTGCCAAGGAACCTGGGACCAGCGACCTCCTCGGTTTCCAGTGCACCAAGCGACCAATGCATCAAGCGACCGCGATCACCAATACATCTTCCGCCAATTGGCACCAAGGACTTATGGAAGACATATCCACTGTGCACCTTGAAGACCAGGAAAACTGGGAAGCCGCAACAAGTTGCGATCAAGTACGCCAATTGACCAAGGTGCCAAGGGATCTAATAGACCATGAACACCGATACGCCTCCCGCCACTAGGTGCCAAGGACCTATCGAAGATAAGGCGGCTCATACTAACTGGAAACAATGAAGCTTGACGCTTATGCCAAATTGGTAACCTTTTCCACATGGGACCATGACACCCTGGTCGATTAGATACCAATCGAGGCCTTCAGCCGATATTACCAACTAAACTGGATGGCAAGATCTCAGCAAGACATTGCTGACGTGGACAAACTTGGTGACTAGAATCCCCGTGACCAACGACCCTTGGCACCTGGAAACCTGGAAACCTGCTAAGGCTTGATCGCGAGGTAACGATTTGCCTTGGTGCCCAGTACCAAAAGGAAGCATGAAACCAATGGACCATGGCACCCCATTGATCATGCAATCAAGCCGATCGATGAGCCCTGTCAACCAAGTGCTCTAGGTTCCCTGCTTCCTAGGTTTGTTGGGACACTGATTTCCGTGTGACAAGGGATCAAGAAGTCAAAGATGTCGATGAACCATGGGACCCGGAAAAATTGGCACCAATTTATCAAGTGCCCTTGGAGGCCAGGCAGCATGGCGGCCAGGTCTCCAGGCATATTGAGACCAAGGGATATTGGTGGCGAGGAAACCACTCAACGAGGGACCTTGGTCTGACCGATAACACCGAGTGAAATGGTGGTTTAAAGCAAACCGCGGCCTTAAGCCGCACGGTGGGGAAGGGGGGTGTTCGTGCGCAGCCTCGCGGTAACCAATGCGAAAGGGGGCGTGGGCAAGAGCACGACGGCGATCAATCTGGCGGCGGCGCTGGCGGATCTCGATCGTCGCGTGTTGCTGATCGACGCCGACCCTTCCGGAAACGCGGCTCTGGGGTTTTTCCCCCGAGGCTCCCCGGCGATCGGACTGGCCGATGCGCTCTTGGACAACTTGGCGCTCAACGAAGTCGCGGTGGCATCAGCGAATCCGGGGCTGGATGTGATCCCCCCTGGCGATCGGCTCAGTACGTGCTCAGAGCAGATGGGAAGCATGCAGGGACTGGGCCATGGGCGCGAATTTCGCGTCCGCCGTTTGCTCAAGGGGTTGAAAGACTACGACGTGGTCGTCGTCGACACCAGTCCGGTTTTGACACCGATGAACGTGGCGATCCTGTATGCGGTCGCCGAAATCCTGATCCCGATCGACCCCTGTGTGGCGGCACTCGCGGGTGTTCGGGCGCTCGAGAACCTGGTGCGTAACGTGAGCGAGTTCCGCATCGAGTTCACCGATGCCGGTCCGCTGACCATCGCCGGGGTGTTGATCACGCGGGCGGACCGGACCCTGGTCTCCAAGCAGATCGAGTCCGAGGTCAGGGCCTATTTCGGACCCTTGGTCTACGAGCATGTGGTCCCGGCCTCGGTGAAGTTCCGGGAGGCTTTCGCGCGAGGCACTCCGCTGATCCACTACGATCGCCTGAGCGCGGGGGCGGATGCGTACCGCGCGGCGGCTCAAGCGTATCTTGCCGGCAGCCACCCGAGCGTTGCTTCCGTGCCGCCGGCTGCTGATGTCGACCACGATCCGTTTTTGAAAGCCTCCTGACAACAGAGCGTCGCACTCCCGGAAACACGCAACGATCGAAGCCGATCCAGCAACCCGATCAAGACGAAGCGGATAAAGAGAGAGCCGAGCTGACGCAACGGCCCGATATGGGTCGAGCAGGGAGGTGAGTCGTGAGCAGCGCGATGCGACGGGGTGGGATTCCGGGCCCCGAGAGTCGGACCGGCCTGACCCGGCCGAGCATGACCGAAGCCGAGTTCGAGCGCCGGCTCGGCTCTCAGCCGCCTGTGGCCGAGACCTCGACCGTGAACGAGCCGAGCGACCCGAACTCCGCGGGCGAGCTCGAAACCACCCCGCGCACCACGTCGGCCACGTCTTCCCGGTCGCGGTCCGCGCGGGTCAAGCCAACCAAGCCGCGGCGGGTCCAGCGGATGTTCGCCATTGAGGAGGACGTGGACAAGAAGCTTTGGCTCTATGCCATCCACCTGGGCAAGGACCGCTCTGAGGTTGTGAACGACCTCCTGCGTCCCATCGTCGCCTCCATGGTGCTCTACGACTCCAGAGATCGACGCGGAAGTCGAAGCGTCGAGCCAACCCCGGAGCGCAACGCCGATCTCGATAGCGATTTACACGCTTGACCGTTCAAAACAGGGCAGGGGCTAGCAACTACGTTGCCGTGTCGACATCGGAGAAGAGCAACCGTTGACCGGTCCCGGCGCTGGTCTGGCTTATCTGGGTTTCGAGTACAGCCAGACAGAGAGGCTCGAGCATGTTCTTCCAGCGACCCAGTCCGGGGTTCTCGGCTTTGACAGTGGCCAGGATGGCCTCGCGCTCGGGCTCGGACAGCCGCTCCCAAGCGGCACGAAGCTTGGCCTCACGGACCTTGTCGCGCTGGGCTTGAACCTCGTCGCGGGCCTGCCGCTGTTCAAGGATCGATCGCTGCGAATCAGCCTTCCGCTGCTGGTTCTCTTCGGCTGCTGACTTGGTTCCCGAGACCTGTGCCTGATAATCAACCGGAGCCTGGTAATCGGATCGGATTGAGGCGACCAGGTAACCGGCCGGGTTTTTGCCGACTCTTTTGTCCTCGTTGCGCAACAGCCAGTCGAAGACCTCGATCTTGGTGCGGATCCGGTCGGGCGAGTGCGTCTCGACCAGGTCTTGGGCCGTCTTGGCGGTGATTCCCCGCGCCTTGAGGAACTCGGTAAGCTCGGCCGGCTGCTGCTCGTGCCGGACGGTAGGGTCCTGGATCTCAGCGGTCGCTTGACGACCGCGGATGAAGACAATCCTCCAACACCCGCGCTTGACATAGGAGTACCGCTCTTCGGGACCCAATGGCTCCAGAAACCCGAGCTGCTCCATTTCTTCCAGGGCCGGTTTCAGCCGCCGCTTCAACTCGGTCGGGGCGTATGAACGGCTCAGTCCGATGTGCTCACAGGCCAAGGTCCGTAAGTCGAAGTCCAATCGCGAGCGACGGTAGAACCGCTTGTCCAGAAAACGGTACATCCGCTTGGTCGTGGGCAGCCTGAGCTTGAGGTAGAATTCCAGGTCGAGCTGCTTGAGGTTGCCGCTTTGAAAACTTTGGAAAATCACCTCGTTCCAGCGGAAGCTCGACAAGGGCAGGGGGGGCTTGTCGGCCTTGGCCCCGGACCGATCCCCCTTGATGGTCTTGCCTGATCGCGACGACGTTCGCCACCGCTCCCGGTCATACAGGGTCACGTTATCCAGCACGTGAAACTGCTCATCCACCCAGCTCTTCGCCAGATTGTCCCACCAGGCGTTCTCGTACATCAAGACCACGCCCACCCAGCGGTGCAGCGCCTCCTCAATCCGCCGGTAGCTCTGCCCACTCTGCGGCCATCCCAAGAGCTCGATCAGCTCATAGCGCGAGAACTGGACCCTGGCGTCGGTGAAATTGCTCCGCCGCTTGGTCAACTGAATCAGGCCGACCAGAACCTCATCATCCAGCGAAGTCGGCAACCCATGCTTGTGCGTCCCCATGATCGTGAGTCGCCGTAGAATCGGCGAACTGTCGCGCCGCTCGAGCCGATCCTCGAAGACCAACGTGGTTTGACCGTCGGGAATGCGATCCGTCAGGGCGGCAATCGGAAACTCCGCCAGATTCAATTCGTCCTTCCAGCCGGGATCGGCCGAGGAAGGTCCCTCGTCGTTCTGCTGATCAAACGCCCCAGTCTCCTCGATCGGCTCGTCCCACTCGTCCATCCGATTGTCCCTCAAGCGATCACACCCAAAGATCGTCAGCTCCGTCTCCAGTCGTCTCCGTCTCCCGTTTCCCTGGTTGAAAAGAGAAACAACAACAACAAGTCGGCACCGGCGATGTTGTTGTCTTTTATTCTTAACAAGAGTCTATAAACAAATTCTCTGCGCCGCAAGGGGTTACTAAACAATAACTTACGAACCGTAACTATGTCCGGTTAATCGGTAGTGGTATGTCTGAACTATCGTGAGTGCACAGCCAAACTATGTCCGGAATATCGTGAGAAGTATGTCCGGTTAATCGCTAAACGGCCCCGATTTCATGCTCGGAGAATCGGTGTGAACAAAAGCCGACTATGGTCCAGTTATCGCTAGTGAACAAACGGCGTTGGCGACAGAGTTTTGGTGAGTATGCCCAATTAATCGTTAGGAACGAACGAACACTACAAGGTCGCTCCGATCGAAGCAGCGGCCAAGGTGGTGGAAACGTTGCGAGCGATTGGGCGAGCATGAAGAGGGGCCGAGAGGCCGACCTCCGTTGGGAAAGTATGCGCCATGAATCGCTATGGTCGAATGATCAGTTTGAGTTGAGAGGGCGCATCGCCACCATGTCCGGTTAATCGGTATGAACAAAAAAGAGGTAAGCATGGAGAGCCGTTCTCACACCGGGGAAGTATGTCCGGTTAATCGGTATCCGATCGCGGGGATTTTGGGACGATTTGGTTGCCAGCGGTGGGCCTGAGGCATGCGAACGCGGCCGACGACGGTTCCCGGAAGAGGTATGGTCAAAGTATCGTTAGTGTTCACATTGATACTAAGGGGTGCGTGGTCGAAATGATGCCCGATCGCGGTGCGGGCGACGAGGGAGTGTTGCCGAAATGCAACGGCCGTCGAACGGTTTGGTGGATGATTCTCAGCGATGATCTGCGTTTTTGGTTGATGTTTAGGAGTAATGGCAGTAAGCTCGATTAGAATCAAGAGTTGGAAACGGTGGTGTGCAAATCGAGCCTGGAGATAAGCACATCCTGGCAAGTGCTGACGCTCACGTTGAGGGACATGTGGTATGAGATCGAAGACCGTCAAGCGTCTCGCGATCCTGATCGCCGTTATTGGTCTGATAGGCGGAACCGGTTTTGTTGCACAACGCGTTCAAATCAAACGGCTGGCTCAGTCCGTGGTGGAGCAAGCAGACCAAGCCAAGAAGGCAGGCGACCTTGAGAAGGCCGAATTGCTTTTGAAGGGGCACTTGCAAAACGTCCCTGATGATCTTGATGTGCAATTTAAGTATGCGAATTTGGTATTAGAAAGAGCCAAGACTCCATCGCGGATAGCAGAGGCGATCGCAATTTACCGCGGCATTTTGGTACGGGAAGCAGGGAACAAGGACGTGCGTCGGCGGCTGATGCAGTTGGAGTTCGAGGGGGGACAGTTTCAGAGAGCTCAAGAGGATTTGCAGATCCTCCTGGAGGATCCGCGGGAACCTGACCCGCTCGAAAATACGGATGGCGACCTCCAGTCTCAGATGGGTCAGTGCTACGAGGAGACCGGAGGTGACGCCAACGCCGAGAAGTACTATCGGGCGGCGATCAAGCATAAAGCCAGCAAGCGGCACGAGGTCTATCAACGGCTCGCGAATCTGCTCCGTGGCCGACGCAGCGAGCCTAAGGCCGCCGATGACGTCATCCAAGAGATGGTTGATTCGGACGCCGAGAACTATCAGGTCTACCTGGAACGCGGGCGATATCGCCACCGCTTCGGGATCGCCGGCGCTGGGGACGATTTTCAAAAAGCGCTCAGCCTCTCATCGGGTAAAGATAAAAAGGATCAAGTCGAGATCTGGCTGGAAATTGCCAAGCTCGCCGAGAAGGACCAAGGAGCGGACGCGGCGAGGAAAATCCTTGAGAGGGAACTGAAAACCGCGCCTGACTCGCTCGCGCTCAAGGAGGGGCTGATCTTACTTGAATTGAGTGCCGGCCGAATCGACAAGGCGATCGACCTCTTGCAACAAAGCCTGAAGACTTCTCCTGACCTGATAGGGCACCGCTTTTGGTTGGCCAAGCTCCTGGCCATGCGCGGCGATACCCAGGGGCTGGGATCGCTGATCGAGGGGCTGAAGAGAATAAACTTTTCACCGCCGCATTTGCGATTCCTTATAGCATATTACAACATAAATAAAAATGAATATGCAACAGCTCGCCAACTCCTTGAGCCGCTCCAGTCGGAATTAGCCGGCGATCCCAAACTCAAGGCGCAGATCAAAGTGCTTTTGGCGCAGTGTTACAGCCACTTGAACGATCCGGAGCGGCAGCGAGAGACCTATCTCGACGTCTTGAGAGACAATCCGGCGGATGTGCCGGCGCGACTAGGCTGGATAGAGATTCTGATCAAGCAGGGAGAGACCGACCGAGCGATCGAGGAGTACGAGAAACTGGTCGATACGGTACCCCAGGTTCGGCGCCCGTTGGCGCGGCTCTTGATCGCGCGTAACCGGCGGCAACAGGCGGACAATCGCGACTGGAGCAAAGTCGATCGGTTGATCGCTGATGCAGCCGCCGAAAGGCCCGAATCCCCGGAGCCAACAATTCTCCAGGCGGAGTCGCTCCTGGCACGAGGTCGGGTCGCGGAAGCCGCGGACGTACTCGAAAAGGCTCGCTCGAAGTATCCCAAAAGTCCAGAGGTCTGGATTGCCCAGATCAGTCTTATGAGGTCTCAAGGTCAGGTTGAGAAGGCGCAGAAACTGCTCGACCAGGCCGAAGGGCAACTGGGTGATCGGGTCGATCTACGGCTGGCTCGCGCACAGCTTTCGGCGACCCAAAAGGGGCCTGAGGTTATCACGGCCTTGAACAAACTCGCCCAGAACCTCAATGGCTTCTCTAAGCCGGATCAATACAGGTTGCTAAACGGGTTAGCCATCGAGCACATTCGCCATGAAGACCTTCAGTCGGCTAATCGCCTGTGGTCAGAACTGGCGCAACAGCTCCCCACCAATATCGAGCTGCGGCTCAACTTGCTCAGGCTCGCGTTTCAGATGGCCAACGAAGAAGAGATCGAGAAGGAGATTAAGGAGATCGAAAAGATCGAAGGGAGTGAGGGGTTGATGGGCGGCTATTGGCAGGTGCGGTACCTGGTCTGGCAGGCCCAGCGGGAAAGCGAGAAGAGCCAACAAGCGGCCAAGCAGGCCAAGGATTCTCATTCCGAGGCTGATCGGCTCTCCGCTTTGAAGACGAGCGAGGAGAGCCAACAACGCACTCATGCCAAACAAACCGAGGCTCGTCTGCTCATCAACCAGTTGATGTCTCGCCGAGGGGACTGGTCGCTCATTCACCTGGTCCTGGCCCAACTGGAGGAGCTGGAGCTGTCCCAAATCGGTCTGGATAAGACACAGAGGCAGGAAAAGCAAGAGAGGATCGTCAATTCCTATCTCAGGGCGATCGAATTAGGGCGGCGCGATTCGAACACCGTAAGCCACGTGGTCGAGCTTCTCTTTGAAGCCAAACGGGATAATGAGGCGCTCGAACTTTACAATAGGTCCTCTGTTGAGCCGCAGCCCGGCGGCGATCGGGTGGGGCGGTTGGCGGCGCTGCAAGCGTACAGAAACAGGGACTTCCGGCGGGCTGAAGAGCTTGCGCAAGGACCATGGCCGCCAACCCCGGTGATTTTGATGTGCGGCTCTTGCTGACCCGAGTCCTGCTCGACAGCGGGCGTCAGGCCGACGCCGAAAACGAGCTCCGCCAGGCCGTCGAGCTTTCCAAGAACGATCCGGTGAGGTGGACCACCCTGGTCAGGGTCCTGGCCGAGACCAAGCAGCCAGACAAAGCCGAGAAAGCCTTCAAGGAGGCCAAGACCAACCTGGCCCAGTTGACCGAGCCGACACCATCCTTGGCCTTCGCCGAGTGCTGTGAGCTCGTGGGACGTGCCTATGAAAGCGTAGGGAGCACGGACGCGGTAAAAACGTGGTATGGCGAAGCGAAGAGCTGGCTCGAGAAAGCGCAACGTGCTCAACCCAACAACTTATCGATCACTCGTCGGTTGACGCAGTTTCTGCTCCAGACTAAGCAGAGTAAGGAGGCCGAGTCACTGTTGGAAGCGATCCTAAATCGGGGCTCCAGCGACAACAAGACCGCCGATGAGGTCGCTTGGGCCAGGCGCGAGCTCGCATTGACACGCATCGCCAAAGGTGACCCCGAGCAGGCGCGAAAGGCCCTGGCTCTCTTCGACGCAATCGATCAAACCGGCGCAACAAACCAGGCACTCGAGGAAGCGGAGGATGCGCGGACCCTGGCTCGAGTGCTCGACGCGCAAAAGACTCCTGAGCATCGCAAGCGGGCAATCGAGATCATGAATTCGCTGGTCGGCAAGAATCCCAACAACTCTGAAGATCGATTGCTGCTGGCTCAGCTCTATGAGGTCGCCGGCGATTGGCCCAAGGCTCGGGAACAGTATGATGAGTTGATCACGCGGAGCGAAAACCAAGAGGATCCGGCGACCCGCATCCGCCGTCCCGCCTATTTCGATCAGTTCATCAAGAGCCTGATTCGACATCGCCAGGGCAATGAGAACCAGGAGCTGACCAAGGCCCAAGATCTGGTCGACAAACTTAAGCGGCTTCAACCCGACGATCTGAATCCCCTCGTTCTCGAGGTGATGATCAACCGGGCTCAGAGCGAGTTCGAGAAAAATGCAGCGCTCAAACTGACTCAGAATCCGCTTGAGAAAGAGGCGGCGCTCAAGCGGGCTCAGAACTACCTTGAGCAGGCGACGGGCCTGATTCAAGCCTTTGCGAACCGCCCCAACCTGACACCGGCTAAGTTGGCAACCCTGGCGGATCAAGCCGAACGTCTGAATGAAATCGACTTGGCCGAGAAGCTCCTACGCCAGATCTTGGCCAAGTCAAACACGCCGCGCGTCACGATGGCTCTGGCGGCGTTTTATGGCCGCCAAGGTCGTGTCAAGCCGGCGCTCGACCTTGCGCGCCGCTTTGGCCGATCGCCGCTGACCTCGAGGTGTTGGGCATCGTGTGCCTTGATGTGGTTTTGCGACCGAGCAACGACCCCGAACCGGCGGACCTTCAACGAGTGATTAGCTGGCTGACCCAGGCTTTGAACCAAGCCCGGCCGTCGACAACCCTCATGGTCTTCCTGGCCAACCTCCACGATCGCCACGAAGACTATCAAGAGGCGGAGAAACTGTACCGCCGCGCTCTTGAGCGGGGCGATCCGAACTGGATGTCGCTGAACAACCTCGCCTGGCTGCTGGCGCTCCAGGATGGCGGCAACAAGAAAGATGCTCTTGAATACATCAACCGCGCCATCGACCTCAAGGGGCCGCTGCCCGATTTTCTTGATACCCGAGGTATCGTCTACCTGGCTGCGGGCGAGAACCAGCGCGCGATCACCGACCTCGAAAAGGCCGTCGCGGGCGACCCTTCGCCCCCCAAGTATTTTCACCTTGCGGAGGCCTACCTCAAGGCCAACAAGGTAGCGGAGGCCAAAAAGAACTGGCGAGCGGCCAACATCAAGCAGTTGCAAAAGAGCGGTCTGCACCCCCTGGAGCAGAAGACTTATAACAAGGTACGTAGCGAGCTGGGGCCGCCATAACGGTGTGTAGCACCTCATGCTCCAAGCCCCCGAATGGGAATGGGGTTGAGGTCGCTGTCATTTCCCGGATCAAGGCATTGTCGTTTCCTGGATCACGGCATTGAGGTAACGCCCATAGTCGTTGGGAATTCTGTCGGCGAGCTGTTTGACTTGATCGGCCGTGATGAACCCCATGTGGTAGGCGACTTCCTCGATGCAGGCGATCTTGAGCCCCTGGCGAGATTCGATGGTCTCAACATAGTTGGCCGCCTGGATCAGCGACTCGGTCGTACCGGTGTCGAGCCAGGCGAAACCACGACTGAAGATCTCGACTCGGAGCTGAAGGCGGTTCAGGTAAATGCGATTGACGTCAGTGATCTCCAGTTCGCCCCGTGCCGAGGGCTTCAACCCTGCGGCGATGTCGATGACCTGATTGTCGTAGAAATACAACCCCGTGACCGCGTAATGTGACCTTGGCTGAACCGGCTTCTCCTCGAGCGAGAGCACCTGTTTTTGCGAGTCGAACTCGACCACGCCGTATCGTTGAGGATCCTTGACTGGATAGGCGAAGACGGTTGCTCCCTGGTCCTGACCGCACGCGCGGTCGAGCATGGCTTGGAACCCCTGGCCGTAGAAAATGTTGTCGCCGAGAATCAGGGTCACGGAGTCGTCACCTACGAACTGCCGGCCAATCAGAAAAGCCTGAGCCAGACCTCCGGGCTGAGGTTGCACGGCATACGCGATCGAAATCCCAAGCTGACTGCCATCCCCCAGTACGCGCTCGAAGTTGCCGATGTCCTCTGGCGTCGAGATCAGCAGAATCTGACGAATCCCAGCCAGCATCAACGTTGACAGCGGGTAATAGATCATCGGCTTGTCGTAGATAGGTAATAATTGTTTACTGAGGGCGCGGGTGATCGGATAGAGTCGTGTTCCCGAGCCACCGGCCAGGATGATACCTTTGCGAAACATGCTCGGATTACCTCAGGGGTGTTGATTCCGATCAATAGCCTGGACATTCCGACACCGGTCCGCCAGACTGTCCATGCCATCCATCGAAAACCAGAAACGAGTCTGATCCGTGGCGACGCATCGCAAAGTCTACCGATTCCGCATGCGACCGGCGAGGGCTCCGGAGCAATTCCTGAACCGCAATGTTTTCGGATCGCCAATGGATCCGCGGGAGCGGATGTAAGACCCGCAAAATGCGGGCTGACCACGTCGAATCGAGAATCCCTTGGCTTTAGCCATGGGGAGTGTCAACCGAGAATTCGTTTGTGGACAACGCCAGAGGCGATTCTGATAATGGATCAAGACACAATCGATGCATGAGTCAGTCTTCGATCTCTGCACTCGGCTTGGCCTCAATACGCCATGAAATTATTCTTGAATACATGTGGGATCGCGGATTCGCTTCAGCTCGTTGTCGAGAGTCCGAGCCTGAAGGAGCCCGAATTACGGCTGTTGCATCAGCCGTTCGCCGTGATCGGCCGGGACCCAAGGGCGGACGTGTTTCTCGATCATGCGGAAGTGAGTCGACGTCACGTCTTTCTTCAAATGATTGAGGGCCGGGCTTTCTGGATCGACCTGGAGAGTCGGACGGGGTCTCGTGGTGAAAGAAAGCCCGAAAAGTTCGGGTGGTTGGAGGGGGTACATACGCTTTGCGTTGGGCCGTATGTAATCCGGCGGTTGGCTAATGATAGCCAGATTGCCCGCGATTTCCAGGATGACGAGCTACCTCGAGACACGCCGTTGATTGCGCGGGCTTACAGCCCGGGACCGTTACCCGAAGTCACGCTGGAGTTTCTCAATGGTCCGTCGCGGTCGACGTCCTGGCCAGTACATCGGGTCATGTCATTGATCGGATCAGCCACCGGTTGCAAGTTCCGTCTCACCGATCCGAGCGTCTCCCGGTTCCACGGTAGTTTGCTGCGAACGCCAGTAGGCGTGTGGATTGTCGACTTGCTTGGAAAGGGTGGAATCACCGTCAATGGAGTACCGGTTCGCTCCCACCGCCTGATGGATGGCGAGGTGCTGGGTATCGGGCGGTATCAACTCCGCATCCAGTGCCGGCTCCAGGATCACGAATCAAGAAACGGGTCGACCGATCGGCGTTCGACGCTTGTCGCGCGATCGTCGCGGCGGAACCATGCCTCGAATACTCTCAAGTTTCCCGATTGGGCCGCGTCGGCGTTGGCGTTTGAAACGGGGCCCCAAGGCGCGAAGAATGCACAACTCCCTCAGCCGGCCCAGCCCGTCTCCTCATTTCCCAACGTGGATATTATGTCATCAGCATCAGTTTTATCATTCCAGTCGGCACAGTCTGGCTTGACCGAATCGGTACTGGTGCCTTTGGTCAATCAGTTCGGCCTCATGCAGCAACAGATGTTCGATCAGTTTCAGCAGGCCATGGCCATGATGGTGCAGATGTTCGGCACGATGCACCGCGATCAGATGGAAGTGATCCGCGCAGAACTCGACAGGCTTCATGAGCTGACCGACGAATTCCACGCACTGAAGGACGAACTGGCCAACCGAACCCGCGAGCAGGCGCTGACGGTGTTGAGTGAACCGTCGGCACACGATCGAGCTCGAGCGGCCGCAACGATGTCAGGCGATTCGTCGCAACGGCCGGCGGCCAGAACACACGAACCGCCGAACGGTCTGGGAGCTGCTCGGGTCGAGCCAGCATCCGCGGTTCCATCCCAGCCATCGGCATCAGGCGTCCAGGGCAATCAGCCGGTCCGGGAACCTCAGCTCTTGCCGACGCCAACTACGTCCTCGTCGAACCCGCTTGGGGTCCCCCACTCCTCTGAACGGCCCCAAGAGCCTGGTCTTCGCTCCCAGCCTAAGTCCGTCGACACCAGACCCGCTGGAGGTTCGGATCGCGATACCATAGTCTGGCTCCATCAGCGGATCATAGCCCTTCAGAACGAGCGTGAAAGCCGCTGGCAAAAGATCCTCAAGCTCTTGCCGGGAGTCTCCTAGGTCGATGGATGTTGTCGACACAATCGGGCGGACCCTTCCATGCGACCGGTCTAGTTTCCGGTCAGTGCGATTTCGGGATCAAGTCGTGGCTTTGTTTTGGTATGCCGATTCCAAGGTCCGTCTCAAGCCTTCCTCAAAATCGACAATCGGCTGATAATCCAATACCTGTCGGATACGGTCGAGACTGGCTTGGGAGTCGCGGATATCGCCGTCGCGGATCGGTCGGAACTCGGGCTCGAGGTTGGTTCCCAGGTTCAAGTTGATGGACGCAACCAGGTCAAGCAGACTGATTCGCCGGCCGGTCCCGACGTTGTAGACAGCCCCTCCGAGCGGCCGCGGATGCCGGAGCGCGGCAAGGTTGGCGGCCACGGCATTGGCAACATAAGTGAAGTCGCGCGTCTGAGTCCCGTCGCCGAAAATGGTCGGTCGTAGACCTTGGGACATCTGCTTTGCAAATAGGGAGATCACGCCGCTGTAAGGGCTCGATGGGTCTTGCCGAGGCCCAAAGATATTGAAATAGCGGAGGCTTACTCCGTCCAGCCCCATCGTGCGCGCGTAGACAAAGACGTAGGCTTCACCGGCGAGTTTGCCCGCGGCGTAAGGGCTGAGCGTTTGTGGCAGCATGTCCTCATGTTTGGGCAGCTCGGTCGTCTCTCCATAGGCGCTGGACGACGCGGCAAAGACGAATCGCTGGACACCGGCCTGCCGAGCGGCCTCGAGCATATTGAGCGTGGCCGTTGGTCCGCTGGCGTGCGATGAAATCGGCTCGCGAACCGATCGGGGGACGCTGGGAATCGCCGCCTGATGGAACACACAAGCCACCCCTCGAACCGCCTGCCGACACACGTCGAAGTCCGCAAGGTCGCCCTCGATCCAGTCGTAGCGTCCCTCGAACTGCGACAGATTGGAGCGATGCCCCGTGGAGAGGTTGTCGACCACGCGAACCTGGAACTTTTCTCGCAACAGCGCCTCGACCAGGTGGGAGCCGATGAAACCGGCTCCTCCCGTAACTAGCATTTGCTCGGACGAATTCATGATGATTTGCCTCGTTAACACAAGCCTTGGTCTGGCGAATCTTGAATGACTTTCACTTGCGGAGGGTAAATCCTTGGCTCGACAGGCTCAAGGGTGCCGCCGGGCGATAGCGAACAGAGAGGTCCCCGTCGCGCAGTTTGTCATCGAGGGCCTTCCGTTTCTCGATGGCGAAGCCGAGCCGGAGCACCAGAGAAGCGGGCCACGGGGGCAGGGTCAGATAGCGGCTGTAGGTCTCCGCCGCCGAGTCGCTGGAGGCCTTCTTCTTCCTGCTGCGTTGCCGGCGGAGCATGGGAACGAGCCACTGCCCCCACCAGAAGATCCGGTCGATCTTCAGTCCGCTGTCCTGGAATGTCGCCTGGAGCGTTTCGGGAAGGTAGCGGCGCCGGTGCCCCTGGATCTCGTCGAATTCGGTGAAGAACTCAGGCAGTGCCGGTACGCTGACGATGACGACACCCCCGGGGCGTGCGAGCTGTCCGAGCTTGCTCACGGCGTCGAGATCGTCGTCGATGTGCTCGATGACGTCCAGCGCCAGCACGGCATCGAAGCCGCCGGCATCGACAGGCAGATTCCGCGAGAGGTCGGCGACATAGAGCACGCGGTCAGGCCGGTCGAGCTGCTCGAGCATCCGTCTCGAGATATCCACACCGGCTGCCTGATACCCGTGTTTCTCGAGGGCCTCGAGAGTAATTCCCCAGCCACAGCCGACGTCGAGCACTCGCGCCGGTGCTCGGATCCCGAGACGGTTGAGCATAGCCAGCGTCAGCTCGGCGCGGGCCTTCCACCACGGGTGGCGCCGAATCAAGGCGGCGAGGTTGACCAGGATCTCCTCGGCCATATTCTGGTCGGCGATCCCTTCAGACCACGTCGTGATCACGGCAGGATTTCCTCCTGATCGATCGTTTCGCTTCCCTCGACGGCCGCCGAGTGACCTTCGACCTGGACCGATCCGACCCTGTACTCGTCAATGATGTAGGCCGGACGTCGCTTCGACTCCAGGAAGATGAGCCGGATGTACTCCCCCATGATGCCCAGGCTGATGAGCTGAACCGAGCCCATGAACAGTACGGTCCCCAGTACACTCGCCCAGCCGCGGGGGGCCGTGTGGTTGATCAGCGCGTCAATCAGGACCCACACCATCATCAAGGCGGAGAGGATCGCCGTCGCGACTCCGAGGTAGGTGGTGCCGAGCCGGAGTGGATAACTACTGAAGCTGACTAACCCCTCGAGGGCCAGCCCGATCAGGGCAACGAGCGTGTATTTCGGCTGCCCTGCCTGCGCGCTGCTCGCTCGTAGGGCAGGCCCACCTGCCGGAAGCCGACGAAAGTGCGTAGCCCCCGGACGAACCGGGCCTGCTCGGGCAGGCTCCGCAACGCCTCCACGACCCGGCGGTCCATCAGGCAGAAATCGCCCGAGTCGAGCGGGATATCGATCTCGCTGATCGCCCTGAGAAGCCGATAGAAGGTGAAGTAGCCCAGGCGCTTGACCGTGTTCTCCTTCCGCTTGCGACGGATGGCGTAGACCACATCGTTGCCCTCCCGCCAGAGCCGGACGAACCGAGGGATCAGCTCAGGTGGATCTTGGAGATCCCCGTCCATGATCATGACTGCGCGACCGCGCGGCGTGATCCAGGCCTGCCGAGACCGCCGGCTGGTGGCCGAAGTTCCGGCTCAGATGAATCACCGACAGGTTTGGATCCCGCGTATGCAACGCGTCGATCAGCCGGGGCGTCGAATCCCGACTACCATCGTTAACGAAGAGGATCTCATACGGGACCCGCATCGCACTCAATGTCTCGCTCAGCCGACGGTGGAGTTCCTCGATGATTTGCTCTTCATTGAAAAGCGGGACAACCACGCTAATCACGGGCTGGCTGTCGGTGGTTGGGTCGCTTTCTTGCATGACTGTGTTGGTTTAGCAGAAATGGAAAAATCGACTACGCTTACCTCTACTGTCATCGTTTTAGGGCGGGTGTTGGGTGGTTTTTTCCATTTCCGCTAAAGCTCGATTCTTCCAGGTCGTGTAACACGGCCATCACAGCCTCGTCGTCCCACTTGCCCGCGCCGACGAAGAACGGGATTGGTTTGCGCGGCAGCCCGGCCTGGATGGCAATCGGCTCGCGGGTTTTGCACTCCAAGCCGCTGATGAGACCGCGTATGACCAGAGTGGGTTTGGCTCGCTGCTCGACGTGATAGAACTTGGGCAGGTAGCGCGGGAAGAACTTGATCAAACGATCGGCGCAGTCCTTGACCGTCGGAAAAATGACGTCGGCGTCGTTCAAGAGTGCCTGGGGTTCGGGGTAATCCAAGAGCGACATGGGGACCTCCGTTCCTCTCCCCGCCCTCATTATAACAACTCGAGGCCCACAGTGTTACGAAAAAAAGTCACAGTGGAAATCGTCGGAAGATCTGCCGGTTGCGGCTCGAACGACCGGCCTTACGGACGCAAAGCCGGGGTTGGAAGCTCACTGGTGATCGTCAGCCAGGCCGGGTCCTGGGGATCCGGCCGCGGCTCGCCGTCGAGTACCCAGGCCGTGTCGTCCCAGCGGAAGCCGTAGTCGGGATACATCTGGCGGCATGGTTGATTGTGCGATGTTTCGCGGAAGGCGCCCACGATCGTCAGGGGCTGGCTCTCCGAGCCAACCTGCACGTTCCGGACAATGGCGTTGAGCATCGCCGTCTCGAAGCCGTAGCCGAAGACGCGGCAGCTCAGGACGAAGATCGGGATTCGCACGTTCTGCTCGCCGTGCTCGACGACCGCCACGCAGACCAGGCCCATCGCGCCGAACTTGTCGGCTCCATCGGCGACGAGGATCTTCGACCGGGGCGACGCGGCCCACGCCTCGATCTCGCGGAAGGTCGACCGGCTGCCCGCGAGGTTGAACTGGTTGGTCCGGTTGATCAGCTCGACCACCCGCTTAAAGTCCGACCGCCTTGCCTCGCGGAGGGTCATTCGCAGGCCGAGCTGGGCGAACATCGCCACCGGATCGACCTCCGGCGCCGTGGTCGCCAAGAACTGCTCGCGAAGCCCCCGCTCGCGATATTGCTGAGTCCGGTCGGCCTCGTCCTGTTCAGGCAGCAGGTCGGCCCACAGCGCCATCAAGCGCCAGGTTCGCTCCAAGGACGCGTCCATGCCGTGGATCTCGGGCATCGACGCGGCGACCAAGGCGAGCTGGTCGCCGCGATCGTCAACGAACACGTAGTCCTTGAACTTGAGGTTCAATGCCTCCCGGATCCGCTTCATGTTGACGACCTTGTGGTCCCAGTTGATCTGGAGGTTGACGAAGTCGTCTTCGTTCAGCGCGGCCCCGTCCCAGTGCACGTTGCGGGGGTCGTTCTTCGAGTTGACGGCCAGGACCACGCCCTTCTGACGCAGGCGCTTCAGCGTCCGCTGGCGGTCGAGGTAGTGCTCGATGCGCCCCTCGCCGATCTCGCCCCGCCAGAGAGTGTTGTCCAGGTCGCAGACCACCAGTTTGCGGCCGAGCAGGTGGGCACGGACGGCGAGGATGTCGCGATACAGACGAGCGAGGTGCTTGCCCAGCACGGCGGGATGCTGAAGGTCTGAATTATAGAACGTGCGGCCGAGTTCGTCGTCGCCGTACTGCGCCAGCAAGGGTTCCTCGTCGAGGACGAACAGGTGCGTGAATGTCGCCGCGTTCCGCGCCGCGACGTAGGCGCGGAGCCGGGTGTTCACGACGGCCGCGGCGCGGTCGTCGTACGCCTCGCGTCAGGGCACACTTGAGCCGCTCGGACAGGCTCTGGTCGCGTCGCCGTACGTTCGCCGAGTTATGGACGAAGATCGGGCACTCGAAGAGCGTGCTCACCAGATTCAGATCCGACTCGGTGCGCTCGGCTGCCGCTTCCGCGATCCGGTGCACGTTGTCGGCCCGGGTCCGCGCCCGCCTTACCTTGTGCAGTGCGTTGTACTCGGGCTGGAACTCGTAGGTGTACGGACTGAAGAAGACCACGTCGAACCGGCGGTCAGCCAGCGCCCTGAGCTGCGCTTGCCGCTCGACCGGGTTCTTTGATGTAACGAACGTCGTCTCCAGCGAGACCTGGTCCTCCAGGCAGGGCGCCATGAGGAACGCGAGAACGTCGAGATGCACGCAATCGCCGATCAGCAGGACATCGAGTTTCCGCCCGCCCCAGGTCGTGATGACCCGGCGGATGTCGTCCAGGGTCGCGTCGAGCAGCGCCAGCGCCTCGGAGTCGACCGCGTCCGCCAGACCAGCGCGCAGGGCCGCCGCGTCGGCCTCAAGGATGCGCGATTCAACCGCGGCTCGCGCCTCGGCGTCCAGCTTCGCGTCGTAGAACTGCTTCCGCTTCTCGCCGATGTAGAGGGACTTGTAATCCTCGTCGCCGGTCTGGAAGTAGAGACTCAGATAGTCGGGGAAGGCCAGCAGCTCCCTCCGGATGAACTCGTCGGTGCCGCCTTGCAACGCCTCGACCTGCGTGGTGAACTTATCCCAGCCGTCGAGCACTTGCGGTAGCATTCGCCGCGCCAGTTCGCCCTTCCGTGCTCGCAAGGCCCCCGCGAGCGCCTGGGCCGGGCGGTTCCGCTGTGCTGGAAGTGCCGCGGCGGTACTCAACGGTTCGACTGACAAGACTCGTCCCCTCGGCGAAATCCGCGCCAAACCGCCGCGTCGTGGTTCGGTTCCCCACTCGGAGGTAAGTGTTCACACATGTCCGAACAGATTGCTAAACCTTCGAATTTCCCACGGTGAGAAATTACCAAATGGCAAGGCTGCTTTCAACGGCTGCCTTCAGGCCGTCAACTCCTGAAAACGGGACATCGATCATTCGACAAGGCATCTGTGACGAAGCGCAAGCGGAATCTTATCCCGAAGTCTTGTTGGGTGGCTAGCCGAAGTGGAAAGCCAATTCGCGGAGACGCGGATACCATCATCCTGAAATCAACGGGCGGCGCCCCGGAGCCTTGCCGCAAAGCGCGGCGCCTGTCCCAGAATTCGACTTAGTTTGATGGCGGGGACTTGCAGATTTGGGGATCGTATAATCGGACAGGATCCTAGGTCAAACCATCCGGTTGGAGGAAAGCCACTTCTCTTTTTAAAGAGGAAAGTCATGCCGTTAGGCACTTCATTCAGTAAGCGCCTCGGCGGAGCAGTACCACGAAGAAGGTCTTGCAAATGATGCCGAAGTCTTGGATCAGTGACCAGTTCTCGACGTATTCAAGGTCAAGCTCGACCATCCGTTCGTAATTAACCTCGCTTCGCCCACCGACTTGCCAGGGTCCCGTGAGTCCAGGCATGACATGAAGGCGACGGTGGTACGCGTGTGGGTTCGTGGCCAGAAGCAGCTCGCTGTCGCGAAGCTGGAGAGGCCGAGGGCCGACCAAGGTCATCTCCCCCCGCAATACATTGATCAACTGAGGAAGCTCGTCCAAGCTACGACGTCGCAAGAACGAACCCAGCCGGGTCACTCGAGGATCGTCACGGAGCTTGAACAAGACGCCACCAGCGGATTCGTTGTTATTCTCCAGATCTTTGAGCTTCTGTTCGGCGTCGACGGTCATTGTCCGGAATTTGAGCACCCAGAACAATTCGCCTCGATACCCTCGCCGTAACTGGCGGAACAGGACTGGCCCAGGCGAGTCCAGCCGGATCAAGAGCCCGATCGCCAGCATTGCCGGTGACAATAGCATGAGGCCCACAATTGCTCCGACGAAGTCAACCGCCCGCTTGACCGCAAGCCGCAAGTTGTCGAACATAAGCCGGTCAGCACGTACTACTGTCGTCGATTGCAACTGGGCCTCATCCTGCGTGATCGACTCGCTATCAAACGTTGTTGAATTCAAAAGAGACGAGGGCAGGGCACTCATCGAAGCAAATTCTCCGTGGGTTGTCCTATCTGGCTCTAATCTGCTGGGTGTCAGCTTGCCATTCTCGCCAATCGATCAAATACAGACACTCCGAGAAGACTTAAATGTTGAGATTCACGGTGCGAACGGAAGGTTGTCCAGTACGAATAGGTCGGTAGCTTAACACGTGCGAATCGCGCAGTCAATCATTGTACGTTTCTTGGCGTGGTACGTTGATTTTCGGCAACATAAGGGAGCATTCGCTTCCTAAGATCGTGGCAGGCCTTTGAGTCAGGAGAACCTACCGTTGGCTCGGTGCCGCAGGGCGGTTTTCCTCCGGACAGCGTCCTACTAGTTCATCCAAAGCCGAAATCCCTTCGGAAGTTTGATGATTAAGCGGGATGGCTGATTGCCGCTCGCGGTTAGAAACCGAGCTACTTTCATCGAGAGAGCTGAGCCACTCTGGTCTTCGATCGGGGTCTTGACCCAAAGCGTTCTTCACTGGGAACTAAAGGCGATTGGGGCGAGATACATGGGTACAACCTCTCCCCCAAGGGCCGGTTTTCCCCTAGCGCTTGCGAGCTCGCGCACGACGATGGGCGGGATGCGCGGTATAGGCGGCGTGTTTTCCGGTGAAATTCTGCTGAAGGGTAGTGACTTTGCCCTGTCGATCGATCAAAAAACACGCACGATGTACCCCCATACTACCGGTATGGAGATACACCGTGCGTGTGACGAACGGTCTTCAAATTGCTATCGCCCTTGACCCGGCCAACAAATCGCGGCGAGGAATCCCGTGGCTTCAGACATTGGGGAGGGATTGTGGGATTGTCGCCGCCTCTCTGGATTGTTTGATTGAATTCGGCTACAAGAGACGCGTGAAGTTAGCCTTGCTCATCCTACTGATTCCCGACGCCGACGCAGCTTTGCGGGCGACTGCCACACGGTTCAACGCCGCCGCCAAGTCTGGGCGGCCGGCGAGCTGTTCATCCATCAGGTCACCTGCGGACCAAGCAGCTTCCGCCGGACCGGTATGGGATCGGAGACCAGCGTCGGGCGTTTCTTGACCGGAAGGGCCTGCTTGATCGGTTGATCAGGACCATACCTTCCAGGGTGCCTTACCCTCGTTCCACAGTCCATTCAGGAGTTGGAACTCTCGATAGGTATCCATGGCGAAGAAGAAGCCGTGGTGCCGGTAAACCATGAGCTGGCCGTCGGCCGACAACCGTTCCAGGGGTTCGCGCTCGAGAATGCACTGATCCGAATCGAGGTAGTCGAAAACCCGGGTATTGAAAACGAAGAAGCCGGCGTTGGCCCACCCGTCGGTTTGCGGCTTCTCGGCGAACCGCGTCACGCGACCGTCGTCGGCAATGGCCAGCATGCCAAACCGGGAGGGGGGCTGCATGGCGGTGACGGTTGCCAGGCGGCCGTGGGAGCGATGAAATTTCAGTAGCTCGCCGATATCCACATCGGACACCCCATCGCCATAAGTGACCATGAAGGTGTCGCCGTCGATGTGGCGTTGGATTCTCTTGATCCGGCCGCCGGTCATTGTCTCCTGACCGGTATCAGCCAGGGTCACCCGGAAGTCCTGTTCGTCGTGTGTGTCGAGATAGTCGATCCGCGTCTTGCTTCCCAAGTGAATCGTGAAATCATTATTCATCGCTTCATAATTTAAGAAATACTCTTTGATCATCTGGCCTCGGTAGCCCAGGCAGAGCACGAAATCTCTGTAGCCATGGTGGGCGTAGAGTTTCATGATGTGCCATAGGATCGGCTTCTGGCCAATCAAGACCATGGGCTTAGGGCGAAACTCCGTCTCTTCTCGCAGACGAGTTCCTTGGCCTCCGCAAAGGATGACGACGTTCAACTGACGCACCTCGCAATTGAGTTAGGATCGCGTGTCATGTCCAATTCCATGGGTTCCAGCCCCGCAAAGGCGTGGCTGCGGAGGTTGTCGATCGGATCCCATGATCTGGTATCGTGCCTTTGGGCCAAATCGGCACCGCCATGGTTTCTTGGTCCCAAGCAGGTTATAATTCCCGCTGGAACGCGATCTTGCGCAAGTCCAAAGGGGAAACGACTGTTGGGTTGGGAATTGTCCCCAGTGGACGGGCTCTTAGTTTCACCTGGCGCAGTGGATGGTATCTTGGGGGGCCGCAACCGTCGGTATATCAAGTATCTGTCGCTGGACGAGACCAACTCGCACCCGTCCAAGACCTCGCGGAACTCAGGGAACATGTCCAGTAACTGGTGAGTAGACTTGCGGAGCACGACGAATTCCGCGGATGCGACCTGATCCAGCTTGCGCTTCAGCTCGGTCGCCAGGGGAATTCCAGGTAAGATGAACATGGTCTCCGACGGAAGAAATCCTGGCATGATCGCTGTGAGGCCATCTCCATTCGTGCTGAGGACCGAAGCTTGCCGATCTCCGATGATCCCCAGAATCCGATGCCACTCCTCGCGCACGTCTTTGCTTGTCCAGAGTCCCGCCATGTCGGCGTTGGGGCGCGTCGTCTTCCAATGCTGTTTGACCCAACTGAATGGGTACTTGTTGCCCACCAGAGCAGCCGCTGCGATCACAAGGACCACAACGGCCGACCGGCCGCCGCGAGCTGCGAAAGCCGCCAAGCCGATGATCAAGATGTAGTAATAGTATGTCCAAGACATAAAGTCCGCGTAGAACGTCGAGAGGAACGTGAGCTGCATGATTCCGCAGCAGGCAACCACCTCATCGACGTTAGCCCTGGTCTGGGATGGACTGAGCGCCAGCCGCAGGAGAGCCGCAACGGCTGCGGCGGACAGGACCACCGTGCCAATGAGATAGTGCCCAGCCGGCGTTACCAGGTAGAAGGTCGGCCAAACATCGTCTGGGAGCCAGAACCGTCGGCCAACCCCGCGAAAGAATCCATAATTCATGGAGCGGTAGTTCGTGGCCCCGGTCAGGGGGAACAGGGAATTGATCAGCGGATTGATGCCAAACCAGCATCCGCACAGCGCCACGAGGACGACGCCAGTCGCTATCGCTGGGGCCAGATTCCGGAGAAAGCCACGAACACCGCCGGCCCACGCGTCGCGAATGATCAAGAGCGTGAGTAAAAGCCCGTATACGTAACCCATCGTCGGTTTGACAAACAGGCAAGTTGTCAGAAGGGCGAGGGCCTGCTGTCTGCGACCCAAAGCGTGTTCGGCGAGGGCATGGCAGATCAGTATTGCCTCAAGGGCGTGGGTCAGGTTGATGTATGAGGAGAGCACCGCCCAAGGCATTGCGACAATCACCAAGGCGATCCCTGCCGGCCCAGCCTTCGTTGCCGTGAGACAGCGTGCCAATCCCCATGCAATCAGCAGGTCGCAGACCAACATCGCCGCTGCGTATGCGGAAGGCGTCAGCCCCAACAGGCCGAACCACAACCGGCCGATCAGAAGCGGGAGGAGTCCGTAGGGGTAGCCGAAATCGACCGTCGGCACCAATCCCCGGTTGAGCAAGGTCTGGACCGAGAGGTTGGCCCCCTGATCCATGAAGGCGAACGCGCCCCAAGACAGATTCATGGGTAGCTGGGCGAGAGCGAGGACAAGCACTTCGGCAAGGAACAGCACGGTGAGCGTGCGGCCTCCGAAACCGGATCGCCAACCGGTTGCCTGCGACGGCTGTAATCGTTCCTGATCAGCAACCTCTTCTGTCATTGGCGAAGTTCCATGTGCAACTTTGTTGGTTCAGAAGAGGTCGAATGTCTTTGTCGGTCACGTAAGAATCCGTTGGTCCACCTCCGCAGTCGGCGCGACCGATGCGATTAGGACTGTCTTGCGGGTATGCAAGAAGTGGGTTCGAGCTTCTCTTCCAGGGCGGAGATGCGCAGCTCCAGGTCGTGGAGCTGGTAGTGGTAGGAGGCGTTGCTGGCAAGCCGATCGGCCAGGAGGTCGTCGGCGATCAGGTGGCGCTGGAAGAACATCATCAGCAAGGTGCTGAGATATCGGCGACCCATCTCGCCCAGTTTGAGGTTCGAGCTGCCCCAGGTCCGGCCATACCATCGGATCGGGATCTGGGCGATGTGGTAGTCGCGGATCAGGGCCCCCAGCGACATCTCCAGCGTCAGGTTGAAGTGGCAGGCGCGGTAGGGGCCGCAGTCGCGGATCACGGCGGTCCGGTAGGCTTTGAAGGCGTTGGTCAGGTCGTTGAACCGGGTCCAGAACATGAACTGGATGCACGCGGTTGACGATCCGGTTGACGAACAGCTTGACAGGGGGATAATTCTGGACCTCGCTCCCCTTGATGAAGCGCGAGCCGAAGACGCAGTCGTACCCCTCGCGGATCTTGCGGTAATACGCGACGACATCCTCGGGCGAGTCCGAGAGGTCGGCCATGTAGACGACGACGACGTCTCCCTTGACGGCCTCCATCCCGGACCGGACGGCGCGGCCGAACCCGCCCGGCGGCGTCCGGTTCACGATCCGGATCGCTGAGTCCATGGCCATCTCGGCCCGGACCACCTCCTCGGTGTCATCCTTGCTGTTGTCGTTGACGACGATGATCTCGTAGGGAATCTCGTGCTTCTCGCGCAGGGTGGCTTGCAGCTCGTTGATGCACTTGGCGATGTTCTTTTCTTCGTTATAAGCGGGGATGACGATCGACAGCTTCTCGCTCATCGGGGAACCTCCGGCGAGGGGAGTAAGTTCAGGCCAGGATGCTTTCCAGTGTTTCTTCGTGCTCTTCGATCCAGGCGCGGATGTCGCGGACGATCCGGGCGGGGTCCCGGGTCGGGCGCCAGCCGAAATCGACCTCGGCCTTGCGGGCGTCGGTCACGTAGATCGCGGAGGTCCACGCCCGCCGTCTCGGGGACCGACGCGATCGGGACGGTCTTGCCGGTCTCCTGGACGCAGAGTCCGGTCAGCTCCCTGAGCGAGACCGACACCGTCGTTCCCGCCGCCGACGTTGTAGACCCGGCCGTCCCACCGCTCCGGCGACTCGAGCTGGAGCAGGAGCAGGTCGAAGAGGTCGTGCACGTGGAGGACATCGCGGACCTGCTTGCCCTGGCCGCCGAACCCGGTGTAGCGCAGCGGGCGCCCGAAGTAATGGCGGGCGACCCAGAGCGTGATCACGCCCTGGTCAACCTTGCCCATCTGCCAGGGGCCGGCGATCACGCCGCAACGGTCGATCAGCGCGCGCATGCCGTAGCTGAAGACGTACTCCTGGATCAATTGCTCGCCGGCCAGCTTGCTCGTCCCGTAGAACGACCGCGCCCCGTCGAGCGTGAAGCCCTCGGCGATCCCGCGTCCCGAGAATCCGGGGATCCCCGGCACGTCGTCCCAGCGGAACCGCGTCTCGGTTTCGGTGAACGGCAGATCGTTCAGGGCCGCGATCGGATAGATGCGGCTGGTGCTCAGGAACAGGAACGCGGCGCCGCGAGTCCGGGCCGCCTCCAGGCAATTGATCGTGCCGACCAGGTTCGTGTCGAGGACGGCCCGCGGCGAGCCGCCCAGGCCGGCCTGGACCGACGGCTCGGCGGAGCAGTCGATCATCAGGTCGAAGGGCGGGAGGTCGTCGAAGTCGTCGGTCGAGCGGATGTCGCCGTGGCGGAACTCGACTCCCGCCGCCCTCAGCCGCGGCAGGTTCAGCTCGCTGCCGCGACGCTTGAGGTTGTCCAGGACCGTCACGCCCAAGCTCCGGGCGGACCTCCCGGAACAAGAGCGCCAGGTTCGAGCCGACGAAGCCGGCCCCGCCGGTGATCAGGAGGTTCTTGAAGTCCATCGACTCACTTCCCTTGCGGTTAGGGATCGAGCGAGGCGCAGGCCAGCGTCAGTGGGAGGGCTGGCGGTTAGACGCGAGCGGACATCGACTCGAAGATCTCGTCGACAATCCGGGGCAGGTCGTAGGTCTGCTTCCAGGCGGGGTAGTGCGACTGAAACTTGCGCGTGTCGCTGATGTACCAGATGTGGTCGCCGATCCGGTTGTTCTCGGTGTAGACCAGGTCCATTTTCTTGCCGGTGCGGCTTTCGCAGAGGTCGATCGCCTCCTTCATCGAGCAGTTGCTAAACCGGCCGCCGCCCGCGTTGTAGACCTCGCCGGGCCTTGGGGCCTGGTAATACTCCCAGAACATGTTCACCAGGTCGAGCGAGTGGATGTTGTCGCGGACCTGCTTGCCCTGATAGCCGAAGACGGTGTACCGGGTCCCGGTCAGCGCGCACTTGACCAGATACGACAGGAAACCATGCATCATGGTGCCCGAGTGGCCCGGGCCGGTCAGGCAGCCGCCCCGGAAGCAGGCGGTGTTCATGCCGAAGTAGCGGCCATACTCCTGGACCATGGCGTCGGCCGCGAGCTTGGAGACGCCGAACAGCGAGTGCTTGGTCTGGTCGACCGACAGATTCTCGTCGATCCCGTGCTCGTAATACGGATGGGCCTTGTCGATCTCCCAGCGCGTGGCGAGCTCGACCAAGGGCAGGCTGTTGGGGTTGTCGCCGTATACCTTGTTGGTGGAGGTGAAGATGAAGCAGGCCTTGGGCGAGAACTTGCGTGTCGCTTCCAGCAGGATCAGCGTGCCATTGGCGTTGACGCTGAAGTCGGTGTGCGGGTCCTTCGCGGCCCAGTCGTGCGAAGGCTGGGCGGCGGTGTGGACGATCAGCTTGATGTCGGTGCCGTACTTGGCGAACAGGGACTCGATCCCCTCGCGGTCCCGGATGTCGATCTCGCGATGGGTGTAGTTCGGGATCTTCGATTCCAGGTCGCGACGGCTCCACTCGGTCGAGGCATCGTCGCCGAAGAACTGCTTCCGCATGTCGTTGTCGATGCCGACGACCTGGAACCCCTTCGAGCTGAAGAAGCGGACGGCCTCCGCGCCGATCAGACCGGCCGACCCGGTAATGATGCAAATCTTCACGAGATATTCCAAATTGAGGAATCGATGATTGGTACTCGTCGTTCGACCGCGCTCGTCCGGTGATCTTGATCGAAAATGCGAGTTAAATCGCAAGTGCTTAGTACGATAGAGCCGGGTTAATCAGCAGGAATCACCCTCTTGTGTCTGAGTCCAGAGGGAGACCGACCGTTGGGGTGAGAATTGTTTCCTGCGGACGGGCTTCTCCCGCGTGGAGTCGCCGATAGTAGTGGGCCAACTCATCCCAGGCGGCCGACTCATCCCAGCCGAGGGCGTCGGCGTCGGGCGGGTCTGTGTTGATGCGGATGCGCGGCTCGGGGAAGTCGACCTGCTTCTTCAGCTCGACCGGGCAGGGGAGTCCCAGGCGAGGTCCCATTTCCCGGGCCAGGCGGAGCGTGAACGAGCCCTGGCTCTCGGCGTATCCGCTCGGGTTGATTCGGGTGAAGCCGGAGGCCGGCAACTCCTGGGCGAACTGGGCGTAAGCCTTGGCCAGCAGCGACACGTGGATATTGTCGCGGACGTAGGAGGGGCTGGAGCAATTCGGCGTGGTGCCGGCCAGCCAGTTCTTCATGAGGTAGGCCGTGAACCGAGGCTCCTCGTAAGGACCGAACGGGTTGGGGATGACGAACTTGCCGAGGCTCAGACCGGCGCGGCCGCAGTAGTACCGGAATGCCTGTGCCGTCAGGGCCTTGGACAGGCCGTAGGGAGAGAAGTCGGGCAGGCCCTGGGAGCCGGCGCCCTCGCCCCCCTCGAAGACGCTGCCCGTGAGTAGGACGCGGCGCGCAACCGGCGCCCCTGAGGGTCTCGAGCACGGCCGGCAGGTTGTGGGTGTTGTTCCGGAGGGCCGCGACCGTGTCGAAGTCGGGGCTCTTGTAGTTGGTGACGTCGGCTCCGTGGTGGCAGAGGATGTCCCAGCCACCCTCCTTGATCAGGCCGAGGAACTTTTCATCGCCGAAGAAGCAACCGTGGACTGGCCGGCAAGCTTCGGTGGTGAGGACCACGCGCTGGCGACGGACCTCGTCGGGATACTCCTCGGGCCGCCTGCGGAAGACGGCCGTGACCTCGTGGCCAGCGGCGGTCAGCTCGCGGATGAACCAGTATCCCGTGAAGGAACTCCCTCCCGTGAAGAGGATCTTCATCATTCCTCCTCGTACTCAAGCGGTGAGATGCCAGGCAGGATCGAAGTCGCGATGATTACGGTCTTTGTCCGAGAACACATTCGGTTGCGACGGCCATCGAATCGAGAACTTGGGGTCGTTCCAACGAATGCCGCGTTCGTGTTCGGGGGCATAGAATTCGTCGACCAAATAAAAGGCTTCGGTGTCGTCGGCCAAGGTGAAGAAGCCATGCGCGAAGCCCTTGGGGACGTACATCATGCGGCGGTTCTCGGCCGTCAGCTCCGCGCCGAAGCTCTGACCGAAAGTCGGCGAACCCTCGCGCAGGTCGAGGATCACATCATAAAGCGCACCGCGGATGCAGCGAACGACCTTGGTCTCGGCCTTGGGAGCGAGCTGATAGTGCATGCCGCGCAGAGTGCCGTGCTGGGCGCTGAGTGAGTTATTGATCTGGGCGAAGCGAGTGACGAGTCCGTGACTGGCGAACTCTTTCTCGCAGAAAGCCCGAGCGAAGAAGCCTCGCTCGTCGCCCCGCTTCTCCAGGTCGATCAGGTAGGCGCCCACGAGGGGTGTCTCGGTGAAGATCATGGTTTCCCCGTGTCAACTGAGGAGGTGGAATCGACTCTTGAGCGTGCGGAGGCGGATGAACCGGTCACCCTGGAAGTCCTCCTTGCTGAAGCCATGTTCGACCATCTTGCGGTGGAGTTCCTCCATCCCGGTCGACAAGTCGTACTGGAGTTTGAAATCGGGAAGGAGCTTGGAGAGGAGATCAAAATTGACCCGATAATTGCGTGGGTCCGCGCCGACCTCGCCCGTGTAAACGATCTTGGCCGAGGGAATCAGACCCTGCACTCGGTCACCCACGTCGCGAACCTGGTAGTTCTCGGTGTTGGCGCCGACGTTGATCGCCTTGTTATGGACCGCCTCCTTGGGTGCTTTGGCGAATGCGGCGAATGCGCGGGCGATGTCGCGGCAATGGATCAAGGGGCGCCAGGGCGACCCGTCGGACTGGATGCGGATCTCGCCATAGGCCATGGCTGTGGCCAGGAGGTTGTTCACGACCAGGTCGATGCGTAGCATCGGTGAGTGGCCGTAGGCTGTGGCGTTGCGAAGGTAGACGGGAGTAAAAGATTCGTCGGCGAGCGGGGAGACGGCTCGCTCCGTCTCGATCTTGGACCGGGCGTAAGCGGTCAAAGGGTTGAGGGGGTCATTCTCGTCCAGGTCGAGTTTCTCACCCTGCCCGTAGACGGAGCAGCTCCCGGAAAAGAGGTAGCGCGGTACACCAGCCTGCTTGGCGATTCCCGCTAGGCGAATCGAGGCGTCGCGGTTGACGTCGTAGGTGAGCTGAGCGTTCATCTCGCCCATCGGGTCGTTAGAGATCGCCGCCAGGTGCATGACGCAGTCGCAGCCGTCCAGGTCCCGGGCGTCGATCTGGCGGACATCCTTGATCAACTCCCGGTCGGGTGCGACGAGGGGCTCCCAGTTGCAGCCTTCGAAAAGGTTGATGTCGCAGCCGATGACGGTGTGGCCTTCCTGCTTGAGCACGTCGACCAGGTGGGCTCCGATGTAACCGCGATGGCCTGTGGCGAAAACTTTCATGATCTCTCGCTAAGTGGGGTTAGAGTTGCAATGGTGAGACTCGGATAGAGAACGACCCCTTGCGGAGTCTTCGCGGATCTACGCCACAGTGAGGCTCTCAGGGCTGCGGTACGGCTTGGCGCATCGCCGGGTTTTCGACCACCTTGACCTTGGGCCCTGTGCAGAAGACGCTGTGGCGAATCGAGTCGATCAGCATGTAAGGTGGGTCGGTGTCCGGCTTGCGTTGAAGCCATCGTCGCAGGCGCCAGATCGCATACCCGGTGATGAATGCCGCATCCGCCAGTGCCGTGTACAGTGCTCCGTAATTCTTCGTGAAGAAGCGTTGCCGCGCCTGGTACCAGTAGGACGGGTAGCGGCGTGGCTTTACCAAGTGGCTGGCTATCCCGGTCGACGCTCCCCCCAGGTGAATGACCTTGCTCTCCGGAACATACCACGTCTGCCACCCTGCCCGTGCCGCCCGCAGGCAGATGTCAATATCATCGAAATACGTATACAATCCTTCATCTAGCAAGCCGATCTGCTCCAGCATTGTTCGCCGGAGGATCAGACTTGCTCCCGAGGCCCAATCCACCGGGGAGGCCTCCTTCGGCTTTGGCAGCGCGTATGGACCATGGCGAGAGCAGCTTCGAGACGATCCCCAGCCTCAGCCCTCGATCCAGCTCGGTCGCGATCCCCGGGAAGCGGAACGGCGAGGTCTCCATCTTCCCGTCCGGTGCAAGGAGCGTGCTCGCGGCGATACCGGCCTTCGGGTGGCTGTCCATGAACTCGACAAGCGTATCCAGCGCATGATCCATAACGATCGTGTCGGAGTTCAATAAAAGAACATACTCCGGTGGGTTGGCCGAGTCCATCGCTGGCTGGATCGCGGCATTGGTACCTCCGGCGAATCCCCGGTTGGGATAGACCACTATCAGGTCTACCCACGATTCCCACCCGTTCTCCTCGATGGCCCGCCGTAGTTGTTCAGCGGCATCGCCCCCCGACCCGTTCTCGCACACCGCGACCTTCGTGCCGGGACCCGCGAGATCTGTCCGCTCAGCGAGCGCAAGCAATCGATCGTGAGATCCGTAACACGATAGGACGTGATCGCGATGAGCAATTTCATGACAATCCCTCGGACCGCTACTCAACAAACGCTTCTCAGTATTCGAGATCAAGCACATAAACATATATATTATATTAAATCTTATTATGACTTAATCGCTTGGGCTTTAGGATCGTCATGCTGGATCGCCTTCGAGGGCTGGAGTGCGATCCGGTGTGGACCGATTGGCGTCGGCCAGGATTCGATCGGAAGTCGCATTCTGTCAATCGACGGTGGCTGAGGTCTCGGGAACTCTAGACAAGAGGGACTTGGCCTCAGCGCAAAAACGACTCAATTCGGGATGATCAGAATGATGTTGTTCGATCGAGTGCATTGCCTTAGCGAACCAGTGATGAGCTTGTTCCTGGTGGCCCAACTGCGCATGGGTCATGGTCAAAAAGAGATAGTCGAAGGCCGTGCCTCCCTCGCCGAGGGTTATCGAGCGGTCGAGGGCGGCACTCGCGGCTTTGAAGTCGCCGGTGCGATAATAAGCGACCCCCAAGGTGTTCCAGTAGGTGCCACATTCGGGATACGCCTCGGTCGTTTTGATGGCCAGCGAAAGAGCACAAGCAGGGTCGTTGACGACTGGGTCGGCCGCGTTCACCAAAAGCCATGCCAGATCGTTCGCGCAGTCACACCATTGTTGGTGTGGCCCTGGGCGACCCGGTTGGGTCACGGTCAGCTTGGTGTAGAAGTCAAGGGCATGCAACCAGGCGGTCTTTGCCTCGATGAGCCGCCCTTGATCTTTCGAGGCACGTCCCCGAGCCCTGTATTGAGCCGCCAGTGTTTCCCAGGATCTCGCAACCAATGCGGCGTTGTCGTTGTCGTCGTGACCCGATGTCCCCGCCCTTGTGCGGGTCGAAGCGAAATTGAATAAGCCGCCGGCCGCGATGACATAGATCACGTTAGGCATCGCGTTCACCAAGCAGTCAATCAAGAAGATGGCCAGGATCGTGACGAATACCGCCACTGGTGCGAGACTGGGTTGATTCCATCGTTCGATGGGAAAGCGTGCCAGGACCAGCGCCACCGGGAGAAGCATCGCCAGAGTCATTGATGATCAGGCCGACGCATCCATTCGAACCAAACACGAGGATCCAGAATCCGTCGGTTACGGCGATGTCCCTGCCCGATTGATCGTAAACGCGGTTCCGGCCCCAGCCGCCCCAGCCGAAAATCGGCTTTTGCAATGCCTTGGCGATCAGCAAGTCGTCGTTTTCGAATCGGTAATCGAGCGAGTCCGCACGAGCTTCGCTGACTGTAACTTCACTAGTTCGACAGCGGACTGGCCCGACCAGAGGTTCGTGATGCGAACAGTATAAAAAAGCGGCGCGACGCACAAAAGGCCCCACAACGCCCATTTCGTTCTGGTCCGCAGAGAAATGACGAGTACCATAAAGGCGAAGGCGAGAAGAAAAGTCGCACCAGTGGATCTGCACATAATCGTGATGACCAACAACAGAGCAAAGATCACACTGCTGGGAATCCCCCATAGTTGTTTGAACTGGCTCGTGCGCCAGAACCACCAAGCCACTAAGGTCACGGCATTCATCCAAAGCCCGAGGGCGAGCCCCGTATTAAAGAAAACTCGAGGGCGATAGCCCCCGATACCGCATCGTCCTCCGTTGCCCACCCCGTATAGTATCGACTGCGTAATTGGACTCATTTTGAACTCGAACAGACAGAAGGGGATCAGGCACACCCCGCCGATGATCATACCGAGGCCCAATTCGCGAAAGCTTTCGACGTCGGTGAGATAAAGTCTGCCGATCCCGTAAGGCAGCAGCCAATTCACGCACTGCATGACCACCGCGGATAGTCCGTCGTAAGCCCCCAGGTCGTTGGTAATGGAGGAAAAAAAAGGGCACAGCGCAAAACACGAGCATCGGCAAGTCGAACCAGCGAGGTCGAAAGTTGAATAGACGAGCCGGCTCGAAGATGATCGTAGCGAGCAGAATGCTCAGAACGACAGCCCCGGTCTTTGTGTAATCAGGAAGGCCAGGAAGCGAGATCCCGAAGGGCGGCAGGAGCAGCCACCCGGCAACTGAGGTGGCCACCATCGCGCGCCGTGCCGGCAGCAGCATGAAAACCACCAGGACCACGGGAATCCAGGCCAGAATCAGGATCTGTCCGCCAAGATAACCGAACATTGTACTTCGAGCTTAACCTAAGGTATGTTGATTCTAAAGTATCATTGCGATACCTGCGTCAAGAAGTTCCATCTGGTCCGGCGGCAGTTCGGGCGAAGGAGAAGCGGACTACACGTCGAGCAAGGCTTTCGCTCGAACGCGCTGGTGCTCCCAGGGGAGCCGGATCCCCAGCACACCGGGGCGGGATTGATCCTGGGTTGACAGGTCGCGGAGCGTAAACTCACAGCAGTTGTGCTCGTGATCAAGGACTCCGGAGTACTTACTGGCGCTGCCGACGGTTAAGAGGTATGTCGTCGATGCCAGCAGTCTGGGGGGAATCGTGATCTCGAAGGTGTGCAGCCCCACACTCAACCGCTCGGACGCCGACGGGTCGGTGTCGCGGATGTCAGAGAATAAAACGCGGGTCCCTTCAAGGTTTTGTAGGTAAAACGTCAAGAAGGTCTCGGCGACGGGATTTCTGACTTCGTAGCATAACCGGATGGTCACGGTCTCATCACAACTGAAGTCGGAAGCAAGGCCGTCATCGTCGTGGAGAATTTCGGCGGAGAGGAACTGAGCGGGCTTGGTTGGATCGGCGGGGAATCGGGCTTGCGCAGTATTATGATCGAGGCTCGATCTGAGATACGTTTGAATCACATCCCTTACGGGACCGACCTTCGTGACCCGCCCTTGTTCCAACAATACGCCACGCTGGCAGAGTTGGGCGAGCGCCCCCATGTTGTGACTGACGAAGAGAACGGTTCGTCCATCAGTACTGGCCACATGCTGCATTTTGCCTAGGCATTTCTTCTGAAACGCATGATCACCGACGGCCAGAACCTCGTCGACGATGAGAATTTCGGGCTCGAGATGAGCGGCCACGGCAAAGGCCAAGCGGACGTACATCCCCGAAGAATATCGCTTCACGGGTGTGTTCAGGAATTTCTCGACTTCGGAGAAGGCCACGATCTCGTCAAACTTGCGAGCGATCTCGGCTTTGCGCATCCCCAGGATCGCCCCGTTTAGATAGATATTTTCTCGCCCGGTGAGCTCGGGATGGAACCCTGTCCCAACCTCGAGTAGGGAAGCAACCCGCCCATGCAGCCGAGCGATCCCCTCGGTCGGCTCGACGATCCGGCTCAGGATTTTCAGGAGTGTCGACTTGCCCGCGCCGTTGCGGCCGATCAGCCCAACCACCTCGCCCCGCTGGACCTCGAAGGAAGCGTTCCGCAACGCCCAGAACGAACTCTCTCGATGGTCTGTCGCCAGCTTGCCGCCTTTGAAGAGCCGCATACCAGAGTTGAATGTCTTTGATAACGATTCACGAAAGGTGAAGCCCGTGCCGGACCTAAGGCTCTTCCGCTGCAGGACGCCTAGATGGTAGTGCTTGCCGAGGTTGTCGGAGGTGATGATAGGTCGGCTCATCGTTGATCGTCGAATCCCAAAATTCAAGGTGAAGCCGCGGTGCCGCTGGTACTGCCGGACAAGATGAACCGACTTCGTCTCACGCAAAGTCAGCGAAGAGCCGCTCCGTCCTGCGAAAGTAGAAAACACCGAACACGAAGAGCCCCAGCGCGGCCGCCGTGGAGATCGCCAGACAGGTGTTGTCCCACTCGAGCCCGAGGATTGCCGAGCGAAACGCCATGACGATGCCGAACATCGGGTTGAGTGACAATATCCAGCGGTACAAGGGCTGTCGGATCATGCTCCCGGGATAGATTACAAATGTCAAGTACAATAAGATCTGCGACAGGAACGGGATGATGTGCCGGAAATCGCGAAAGAACACGGTGAGGGCCGATAGCGTCAAGCCGACGCTCATCGTGGCGACGAAAGTCAGCGCAATCAGCAGGGGTACAAAGATGACCGTCCAGCTCGGCACGACGCGATAAAACATCAGAATGACCGCGTAAATACCAAGAGCGACGATCGCGTCGACCACAAAAACGGCTGCCGCCGCCGTCGGAACGAAGATCCGGGGGAAATAGACTTTGGTCAACAATTGTTGTTGGGAAACCAGGCTGAGTGCCGCCTGGGCGAACCCTTGCGAGAACAGTGTCCAGGGGATCAAGCCGGCGAAGACAAACACCGGGTAATCGAAGCCTTGAGAAGGAAAATTGGCGATTCGGGAGAAGATCAACGTGAAAATTGTCATCATCATCAAAGGCTGGATCACGGCCCATGAACCGCCTAGGATCGTCTGCTTGTACCGCGCCGAAATGTCCCGCCAGATCAGAAACCAGAGGAGCTCGCGAAAGTCCACCAGTTCTTTCCAGTCAATTGAAAGCCACCCCGACCGGGGACGAATCACAATCTCGATTGAGCTGGCCGGATCGCCATGGGAGGACATCGAGGGATCGGACTCCGGCGGAAACAGCGATGAGTGCAACGTTGTAACTCGCGAATCCTCGGTTTGAATCATGTCAACGATGCATCCTCAACTCGTTGGGCAAATTGGGTATCGGTTTGCCGCAAATCCGCCGCGTAGTATCTATAATTGTAGGCCATGAACAGATTGCGTGAGTGGCCCGGATGGCCTTCACCGTCGTGCCCTGATCCCATGGTAGCTGATCTCGTTGGTTTCAGCCACGATGCCATGGTTGAAAATCGGTGGGAACGAACAATCGCGAACCTTGACGGCCTTGTCACATAGCGGCTTCATGTTCCCGTAAGGGCCGGCTCGAGTGGGGTTAGTCGGCCTCCTCCAGGACTCGGTGGTCTTGACTCGTCGGCGAGCGCCTCGTCGATGGCGGCCTGCATCTGTTCGGCTAGCATCTGAACGTTCGGTTCCTGGAGCATGCTGGAGTGGCCGCCTGGGACGTCGAAAACCCGAACGCCTTGGGTTGCTCGCTTGCCCCATCCCAGCAGAGGGTCATCGTAGCGCTCGATGTACGGCTCGTCGGGGCCCTCACCGCGAGTGGCCCGGAATAATACGAGCTCCCCATCAAAGGGAGCGCTCGCCTGATAGTTCTTCTCGGCGAACAGGTAGACGGTTCGCACCGGGATCTGCTCCAGTGATCGGGGCAAACGGAGACCTCGATTCACATAGGAGCAGAACAGCCTCATTCGGATCTCGTCTCGCAGTTCGATAAACCGCTGTCGCACTAGATACTTGGTCAGGTTCTTGGTTTTGCGGAGGGCCTTGGTCAGGATCATCAGCACCCGACGGTCGATTCGGACCGATTCATTTTGGCAGAAAGCTGTGAAAAAGCTGTGGATGCGCTGGTTGGCAAATCGCCAGGAATTGGGTATCGCCGCCGACGTCAGCCGCGTCGATCAGGGCAACCAAGGCCACCTTCTCGCCCTGGCTTTGCAACTGCCGTGCAATCTCGAAGGCGATCACGCCCCCGGCGCACATCCCTCCCACGAGATAGGGGCCTCGGGATTGGATCGAGCGGATTCTGTCGATGTGATAGGTGGCCATCTCGTCGATTCGAGTGTGCGTGATGGGAACATGCTCCCGGGAATGTGGCTGGAGGCCGAAGACCGCATGGTCCGGCTTTAGGAGGAGGGCCAGGTTGCGGTAGAGCATCGTCTCGCCATCACCGTCGTGGACCAGGAACAGCGGTGGTTTGTCCCCCCCATCGCGGATCAGGACCAGGGATTCGCGACTCGCTGGTTCAGTCAAGAGGCGGGCCAGTTGCTCCAAGGTCGGAGCTTGAATCAGGGAAGTCAACGGCAGCTTCTTGCCGAATCGTCGCTCGATCTGGATGAACAGGTCGACCGCCAGGAGCGACGTCCCTCCCAGGTTGAAAAAGTTGTCCTGAACGCCCACTTGCTCGAACCGCAACAGGTTGGCCCAGATCTCAGCCAACGCCGCTTCGACTTCGTTTCGGGACGCGAGGAAGGGATGCCCACGCGGGGCGAGGTCGCCGTTTCTGGACCCGAGCCTGGAGAAGCTTGAATACCTGACTGGGTGAGGCCAGGCTGGTGGCGATTCGCTCGAAGCGCCGGCTTCTTGCTTCTGGATCGGGCAGCAAGCTGGCCGCCAAGGTCACGGCCGGGACCGGGGTCATTTCGGTCTCGGGCAGAGCTGACTCGGGAGTATAGGCGACGGTGGCAGCCGACTCCGAGGGAATACAATAACGCCAGCCTCCGTCAATCTCGTACCGGAAATCAACGAACAAGCGATCGAGGAACTGGCGCGCCGGCAGGTTTTTCCGGGTGGAGATCACGGTTGCGTTGACCAGAGACACACTTCGCTGCTCGGCGATCTTTCCAAGCTCGTTGACCATGCGGTGTTCGACCCCACGGCCCAGCACACGACAACTCAAGAGGAACGTATCGACCTCCAAGGAGTCGCCCCGCACGCCGAAGATCATCACGCCGACGAGCCCGTAGTCGCCGAACCGGTCACTCACCTCCACAACCCGACATTCCAGACCTGATTCCGACAGATGAAGGATCTCGCCGTCGTTGCGGCGGATCGTGGTGAAGTTGAACTGATTGGTCCGTTGCGTGAGCTGGGCCACGCGCGAGATCTGCGTCGGCGACGGCTCCGATAGCTTGATCTGGAGGTCGAGGCCCGCCAGAAACTCCTTGATGGTCATCGCCTGCTTCTGGAAACGACCACGTTCGATTTCCTGTTTGTACATGGCCGTCCGCTGCTGATCCTCGGAAGTCACGCTCAGGCGGTCGAACGCCCAGAGGTGGTCGATGAACCCGGCAATGTCGCCTTCAATCGGCAATCGGAGCGTGAGAACCTCTGGACATCCAGCTTGCACCTCGGCGCATTCAACCGGGTTGTCGTCGAGGAATATGAAGCTGTCGAGTCCGAGGTTGAGCTCTCGGGCAAGCGATCTGATATTCTCGGACTTGGGCTCCCAGTTGATTCGCCAGGCAACCAGGTGATCCCGCTGCAAAACCATGTCCGGGCGCTGCTCGAAGACGTCGAGCACGTCGGACTCGTTGTTCTTGCTGCACAAGCAGAGCAATACGCCCTTGTTCGCCTGCTCGACCATGAAATGCTGTAACCGGCTCCAGGCCGGCGGGATCGCGATGCCGGCAACCCCTTCCTCGCCGACCACGCCCCTCCAGAGCGTGTTGTCGCAGTCCAGAACGATCACCTTACAGTCGGGACTTGTCAAGGCGTGGATCTTTCGCGCCAGGATCGTCCCCAACGCGGTGTAGAACAGTGGCGTGTAGGGGATGTGCCCGAGTTGGTCTCGTTGCGGGTCGTAATACTCATCGACCGGATACCGGCCAAAATCATCCGGGCCGATCAGACAGAGGCCGGGGATTCCGTGAAGCGCGGCGGTGATCTGTTCCCTGATCCGAGTGAATAAGTTCGAGGAATCCTGCTCAGCCAGCACCGCCGGCGAGTCCGGGCAGAATCCGAGGATCAGCGGTGTCCTCGATCGGGCCATGGCGGTGCGCACGGCCTCAATCAGATCAGCGGTGTTCCGCGCCAGGTGTCCCTGGACATCCTCGGCGGCTCGGCGATCCGGCGTGGAACCGTTGCCAATCCTCGAGCCGGATCAGGACGATATTCACACCCTTGCGGTTGTGTGCCAGCACGCTGCTCGGATCGAGCAACTGCTGAAAAACCTGGTTGTAGGGGGCGAATTCGATCGATCCGGAACGGTCGAGCTCTTCCATCCAGAACGACAGGGCGTCAACGACGGGCTCGGCCGTGAAGGTGGCCGCGATCGCGATGTTACACGCCGTCTGTTGTGGGCTTGGCGCAGGCTGGGTATCTGCGGTGTTCATGGCTCGATTCTCGTCGGAGTCGGGTCAATGGCGCGTCGTCGAGACGGGTCATCCGGCTGAAGCCGGCCTGAATTGCCGCGAAAAGCGATCCCGTCCGACGCTGAAGAGTGAGGCTGACCGCGCTGCTTCAGGTCCGCGCTTTCACGGTCAGATGCACTGGGGTGGATCTTTTTATCTTTGTATTCGATCAAGGTTTGGTGCCGACCCGAGAGCCGGCTGGACCAGTAGCGCAGCACGCCCCAAAGGCGTTGGGAAAGCGGCAGAGTACGCAGTTCCAGCCCCAAATCCGCGCAGTCGCGGGTGGACATCCCTTGCTTGCGGTGCCGCCGGGTGATCCGCCACGCCTGGAGTGGGTAGGCCAGGGCCAGCACCAGGCTCGCGCCATGAGTTGGCCATGCCAGGCCGAGAATGAAAAGCGGCGCTATGAGTCCCCACAAGATCGTGCTACGCAGCTCGTGAACCCAGTGCCGTTCGGGGGGCCGTCCATGCATTGCCACCCCTTGGGCGAAGGCGAAACCGCCGCGCTCGGATCGTTTCCACCACTGGCTGAATCGGGTCATTGCGATGTCGTGCAGGGTCATCTCGGCGTCGATCCGAAGAATGATCCAGCCGTGCTGTCGGAGCCGGACGCACAGGTCGGGCTCTTCGCCGGCGATCAACGCGGGATTGTACCCGCCGACCTGCCGGAAGGCATCGCCACGGGCCAGGATGTCGCCGCCGCAGTATTTGGCTTCGCCAATCGGCGAGTCCCACTCGAGGTCAGCCAAGCGATTGTAGATCGTCTGCTCGGGGTGGCGCTCGCGGCGACGTCCGGCGACGGCGGCGACATCGTGGCGCTCTTCGAGTACCCGTTGGCCGTAATCCATCCAGCCTTCGGCGATCTCGCAGTCACCGTCGATGAACTGGACGAACCGAATGGCCGGATTGATCTTCTCCAGGCGAGCAAACCCTTCGTTGCGCGGCACGGGCCGCCGTGAAGGGGAGTGTCATGTCCAACTCGACTACATACACCCCCATCTCCCGGGCCAGTGCGACGCTGCCGTCGGTCGAATTGGAGTCAACGTACACGATCGTCGCGCCATGTCCGACCACCGACGTCAGGCACTGGCGGAGACGTTCTCCTTCGTTACGACCGATGATCACAACGCCCAGGTGGTTCATGGTCGGCGCTTGTGCCGATTCCATCGGTCTATGGACATTTTTTTCCGGGTTCATGTCAGGAGGATTTCGCGCGACGTGATTGCACCGCAAGTGCTGGGGAGCGCGATTGATCGAGCCCGTTCGGAGTTGACCCGATAGCCGCGGCGTTGGAGCGGGGCGAATACTGGGTTTGTCGGTCCGCAATCGCACCCGTGCTCGCGAAGTGGAAGGCGAGTTTCTTGGTTTCAGTCATGACATTGTGCTGTTCGGCCACTCGCGCCGCACCGGCTCGGCCTATCCGCTCGATCTCGGCCGGGTCGACCGTCAGGACCATCGCCATGGCGTCGACCAGCGGCTGGACCGACCCAGCGGGAACCAGCCAACCGTTCACGCCTGGCTCGATCAGCTCCGGAATCCCCGCGATATACGTACTGATCACCGGCCGGCCCAAGGCGAGCGCCTCCATGATCACCACTGGCAGCCCTTCGGCGAAACTGGGCAGGACCATCGCTCGGGCCGCAAGAAGCTCTTGGCGGACTCCCTGGTTACTCAGGAAGCCGGTGATCCGTACGTGCTCTTGTAGACCGGACCGTTCGATCAATTGTTCGATCGCATCGCGCATCGGACCGTCACCCACAATGACCAACTCGAAATTGATGCCTTGATCCCTCAGCCTTGCCGCCGCCTCGACCAGCAAGAGCTGGCCTTTCTGCTCGGACAGCCGCCCCACGTTGACCAGCCGCGCCTTCTCTGGCACGGGCACGGTCGCTGTGAGCAGAAAAAACTCGTCCAAACCACAGTGAATCACGTGAAGTTTGCGCCAGTCTTCCCGAACGCACCAACGATAAAGCTGGCTGCGGGTGAACTCACTGATGGCGACGACGAAGTCGGCGTGATGGATTTTCTCCTTCAAGCTCAAGGGTCGAGGCGCGTCGAATTCCTCGGGACCATGAATCGTGACGCTGTATGTGGGACCGCCGAGTAGGCGGCAGAGCAGGGCGACGTCGGCCGAGTTGGTGCCGAAATGGGCATGTAAGTGCCGAGCGCCGCATTTTACCAGCAGCGCCGAAGCGCGCACGCCTCAGCCAGATAAATCATGTGTCGGATGAACCCTCGCTCCGAACGGAGACCCAACCGGACGGCCATCGCCAAGGCCTTCCACCATCGCCAAGGCCGTTCCAATGCCTCCCGGAACAAGGCATTGGCCAAACTGAAAGCCCCGGCCTCCGTGATCGCATGGGTCGATTGCTGCTCCTTCCGATCCGCCTCGTCGGCCAGCGGTCCGGCAAATCGCCGCAGACTGAAACGGTGGACTGTAAATCCTAGGCTCTCCAGCGCGGCGATCTCCCTGCGGATGAACGTCTGACTGGGCATCGGATAGATGGGAGTCACGTAGGCGATATTCATCGTTGTTCTACTGCGTTCAGTTCGGCCGATCGATGTGAGCGAAGCCGTGCGGATGGCGGTGGTGCCACTCCCAGGCGGTCCGGACGATGTCGCGAATGTCGGTGTGCTGCGGGGACCAACCCAACTCGTTGATGATCTTCTCCGGAGTGGCGATCAGCACAGCCGGGTCGCCCGGCCGCCGGCCAACGACTTCATGCGCGATCGGTCGACCGACGGTTTCCTCGCAGGCCCGTAACACTTCGAGCACAGTCGCACCCGTGCCTGAACCGAGGTTGTAAGCTCGTTTCATGCCCGGCTCAAGCGACTCGACGGCCAACTGGTGAGCTTGGGCCAAGTCGGCGGTATGAACATAGTCGCGCACGCATGTCCCATCCCGGGTCGGGTAGTCCTTCCCGTAGATCAAGACCTTGGGCCGGCGTCCGACCGCTACCTGCAAAATGAGTGGGATCAGGTGGCTCTCGTGTCGGCGGTCCTCGCCGAAGTCGCCACCAGGATCGGCGCCCGAGGCGTTGAAATATCGCAACACTGTGTAACCTAGGCCATAGGCGCGAGCATAGTCCTTGATGAGCCACTCGGCCGCGAGTTTGGTCGTGCCATAAGGGGTCTCGGGCGTTTGGGGTGATTCCTCGCGTAGCGGCATCTCGGCGTGGAACCCATACGTCGCCGCCGTGCTGCTGAACAGAATCTTACGCACGCCGGCTTCGAGCATGGCGTCGAGTACACTCTTGGTCCCGACGACGTTGACGCCGTAGTAATCTTTCGGCTTGGAAATAGACTCGGGGACCGACAACAACGCCGCGAAATGCATCACCGCTTCTACACCGTGCTGACGCAGTGTCTCGGCCAGATGCTCGGTTTCGGTGATGTCACCCTCGATCAACCGGCCATCGGGGACAGCCGCACGATTCCCGTCCAGCATGTTGTCATAGGCGATTGGATCGTGCCCGTGACCAAGCAGCCAACGAAGGCAAGCGCTGCCGACGTAGCCCGCGCCCCCGGTCAAAAGAATCTTCACTTTCGTCCTCTCTGATCACCAAGGATCAAGTCGACCGCCCCGGCGATATCGGGGGCTGTTAGAACCTGGTCGGGCAGCGCGTCTGCCTCGGCGGGCGAGGTCGGACCCGACTGAACCAGGATGCTCCGGCATCCCGCATTCAGCCCCGCCAGCACGTCGCTGATCAGGTCGCCGACCATCCACGATGCCCCGAGATCCAGCTTGAGGTCGGCTGCCGCGCGGAGCAGCATCCCGGGTCCCGGCTTGCGGTCCGAGTTTTCCACGATCGTCCGATTGTCGTCGCCAGGAGCGTCTGGACAATAGTAGATGCCGTCGATCGACGCGCCGCACGTGGCGAGTTGCCGGTTCATTTCGGTGTGGATCTGGTCAAGACCGTCTTCGGTAAGCATCCCCCGTCCGATGGCCGATTGGTTAGTCACCAGCACTCGTGCGAATCCGGCGCGACCCAGCCGTCTCAGGGCCTCGGCGGCTCCCGGTAAGAGACGGACCAGCGCCGGGTCGGTCAGATAGTGGACATGCTCGATCAGCGTACCGTCGCGGTCGAGGAACACCGCGGGTCGAAGCGCGGCAGGGCCCATTGCTGGCCGATTGGGGAACACCTCAGGTACCTCGCGGCGCGCGCGATTGAGAGCCTGGTGGGTTCGGAGATCTAGGTGGTAGCCTCCCCAGACCCAGCCTCGCATCCGGCCGACGAACCGGGGTAGTACCTCGGTGCTTAGGTCGAACACCCCCATCGCGGCGATCTCGCGATAAGCCTCGGCATCCACGACATAGAGTCCGCCGCTGGCTAAATCACTGGTTGGCTGATCGGGCCTCTCGAAGAACGAAACGATCCGTCCTTCTCTCTCCAGCTCGGTAATCCTGTGGGCACAGGCGCGAGGGTTTGGGGCGCGGAACAGAACCACAGTCAGAGGATCGCCGTGCCACCGGTGAAACGCGATCAAGGGACGCAGGTCGATGTCGCTGAGGTTGTCAGCGTGGATGATCACAACGTCGTCGGCATCATCGGCCAGATCGGCATTAGCGGCGACCGTGCCCGCCGTGCCGAGCAGGTCCCGCTCGAACGACTCCACGAGACGTAGCCGGCCCTCGGCGTTCACTTGCTCGATGTGGGCTCGGACCAGTTCGGCCAGGACGTGGGTGCTGATCCGGGCCTCTGCGATTCCGGCTTCGGCCAGGCAATCGACCCAGAGGTCGAGCAACGGCCGTTCGGCGATCGGGACCAGACATCTGGGGACTGCGTTGGTGAGGCGACTCGGCCGGGTTTCCAGCTCTCCGGCCAGGAGGAGTACCTTGACGCGCCCTGGGGGCCTTGGCATCGCTCGATCTTCCTCTCGGGCTGCGGTCAGTGCATGTCGGGCCGCAGTCAGTCCATGAAGCGGACTCGATCGGCAGTCTGAGGGATGATCATGGGGGCGGAGCCTCACTAGGAACGGATACCGGGTGGGGGCCGCTCGGAACCGGCGCTCGGTGCTGGTCCGAGGTTCTAGTCAGGTCGTGGGCGACCATGCGAACGATGAACCACGCGTTGCGCGCGTATCGCCCAAAGAGGCGCCTGGGCTCGAGTCCGAGCCGAAAAGCCCATTCTAGGCCCGTTTTCTGCATCCAACGCGGGGCTCGGCGGATCCGTCCCGCGGCGAACTCGAGGGAGGCACCGATTTGGACGCTGACTGGAACGCCCAATTTCTCAAAGTGTTGATTGATCCACCGCTCGCCCTTTGGTTGACCGAACGCGACAAAGAGGATGTCGGGCCGGGCTGAACGGATGCGGGCCTCCAGTGCTTCCTGTTCCTCGGCGGTCAACTCACGAAAGGGGGGACACTCGGCGCCAACGACCTGAAGTGCGGGGTAGCGCTCGCCAAGCCGTTGTGCCGCTTCCTCGGCGACTCCTTCGGGTCCCCCAAGGAAAAATAAGCGATATCCCTTCCTAGCAGCTTCGGCGCTCAATGCGAAGATCAGGTCAGAGCCCGCCACTCGCTCTGGGAGGGGCGACCCTAGCCAGCGCGAGGCCCAGATCGGTGGCGTGCCGTCGGCCACGATAAAGGCCGCACGGGCATTAATCGCATTGAGATCGGGGTTTGTCTCGGTCACCATCATGTAATGAGTGTTGGCCGTGATGAAATACGTGGGCCGGCCTGCCTCGATCAAGCCACAGACCGCGGCGACCGTTTCGGCCAACGTCCACGGCGCCAAGGGAACACCCCAAACCCAGACCGGATCGTTCTCCGTCTCTCGCAGCATTCCAAACTCCGTCCGGCGGACATGATGATACTCTACGCGACAAGGCGCCGAGATATCGGCGACTCGCACAGGACACAGCCGGGGAACGGCCAGTCGCGCCCGCTGGTCACCGCCCGGGCATCCGAATGGTCGTGACAGCGGTCGCAAGCGTCAAACGATCACACCTCTGGATCCCGGCCCTTTTTGGGAACGATCGTCTGGCCCTTTTTGGGAACGGTCCCCCGACTCTTCTCGCTTTTGGGAATGATTATCCCCCGACTCTTCTCGTTCATCAGATTCACCAAGGACTTCCGGTCGTCGTCGTCGAGTTCTTCCTCGGAGGGGACCAGCCACGACAAGATCCCGAGCTCCAGCCCCACCAGCAACAGCGCCAGCGGCATCATCAGGTAGCCGGACCAATCGTGTGCCAGTTGTCTGCCGCGCTCCCCCTCGAAGATGTGATAGCACCAACCGGTTGCCACGATCCGAGTCATATTACTGATCAAGGCGATAGGCACGACGCTGACCAGAAGAACGATCCGTTTCCAGGTTGGAAGGGGGACCAGGATGATCGTCGCCGTGATCGTGGCGGTTAAGGTCATAAGCATCTTCAAGCCATTGCAGGCGGCGGCCACGTCGAGGTGCGACATCCCACCATTCGCTGTTGTGAGATCGATGACGTTTCCCTCTTGAATCGCCCACAGCCCCGAGAGTTGCAGCAAAAAGGCACTGCCTGCCGCCGCGAACTGTTGCAGCGGCAGCGCGATCCAGTTGTTGATCACTTCCGGTAGCGGAAGCATGAACACAAGGAAGGCGACGGCCGGCCAGACTCGTTTTAGAAGTGGCCCACCGCCGAAGATCCAGACCAAACAGACGATTGCGGGGAGGACGGTTACTGTTTCTAGCCAATTGTAGTTGCCTTCATACGCAAAGGCTCGCAACGCCAGAACCGCGGTCAGCAAACACCAACCTAACCATGGTCTGGAGATGGCGCTCGGCAACGGCTCCAATTCCGGGGCCGTCAACCGTTGCCAGAGGATGACTAGGGCGATCGGAATTACCAAAAAACCGTGGGAATAGTTGGGATCGACCGACCAGATCGAGCTCAAGGAGTAAAAGTTTGGCGCGTAAGCCAAACCAAGAGCCAGAACCGTGGCCACGAGGGCCACGAGTCGTATCTGCTCGCGTCGTCGATCCGGGTCGTTGCGCGGTCCGTTGGAATCCGCCTCTATCATCGATCGACCTGCATCGGTTGCCATTGCGTTCACGCTCATCGTTGAAAGCTCACTCAGTGAGAGGTTCTCACGGTTCTTTGATCGACGGGAGGATCGTTGAATGACAAACCACTCGACCTCTCGACACCAAACCAGGTTTGCCCGGTCGCCTTCCCAACAATCGCTGTCGCGCCTGGATCGCCGCGCAGACTCCGTCCCCATGGGTTGCAAAAGCATCCCAGAAAAGAGGAAGAATCGGGCCACAGTCAGTCGGGAGTCGTACCGGGCTAGCGCGCGGACAAGCCCTTGCGCTTTGGCGGTGTTGTTGCGGTCGAGGACTTCTTACATCCTCGAAGCCGAACCGAGGTCGCCTTTACGATCTATCCTAGAATCTAGATCTAGATCGTATCAGATGATTCGGTTGAGGAAGGAGGCCTTCTCTTGTAGGCATAACTTCCACTATACGATTCGGAGTTCCGCATGCCGTTGATCACTGTCCCCAGGACGGGGATTCCCGCGCCGTCGAGTTGACGTCGGGCTCGCTCGACTTGCGGGAAACGGCTGATGTCGTACCGCGCGGCGAGCACCGCGCCGTCGGCCCATCGACCCAGGATCAAACCATCTGGAACAGGAAGGACTGGCGGAGAGTCGATGATGATCAGGTCATAAACCTTGCGAAGTTGTGCGATCAACTCCCCGACCTTGCGGCTCTGCAGTACGCAACTTGTATCCTGAACTGGCGTGCCGGCTGGGAGCAGGACAAAGGTGCCCCCTTGGACGGGAATCACCACATCTTCAACCGTGGCTTCATTCTTGAGCACGTCGCTCAGGCCCGGGCCTTCGGGTATATCGAGCAGCACGCAGAGGGCCGCACGGCGGAGATCGGCGTCAATCAATATTGTAGACATCCCCGCGTTGCCGCATCGTGCCGCGAGCTGCGCGGCCAATGTTGTCTTCCCTTCTCCGCCGGTGGCGCTGGTGATCAGTACGCACCGTCCCTTGCCCAGCTCGACCGAGGTGCCGCACACGGCGAACCGGAGGTGGTCCAGTCGCTGGATGAACTGCTCGATCTGGTCGTCGGCGTCCGGGACGCTTAGCTTGCGCATCGACCGAGCTGTTGGCAACGGAGGCAAGGCGTAGACTTTGGACTGGACGCGGGTCGAGAGGGCATCGGGGTCAGCGACTCCGCTCGGCCTTGACCTCCAGCAACAAGAACAGGCCGAATACCATGAACAAGACGCCAACTGGCGCGGCCGCCATCAACTTGAGACGTTTGTTGTTGGAGGCGATTACTGGAATCGCGGCGGGATGAGCCAAGTGATACGGAACGGTTCCTGATTGGTCTCAAACGCAAGCTGCGAAAGGTGGTCTGTGACACGGTCCAGTTTACCCTGCAGGTTGCTGAGTTTGTGGTTCAACAGCGTGGACTCGAGGGTGTCTGTGTTGGCCACCTTATTATCGACCTTGATCTGTTCAAAGTTCTTGGTTTGCCTGTCCTTCTTATGCCGCAGTATCGCGACTTGGAGGCGGAGCTCGCTGATGGCCGAGAGCGAGGGACGAGATACGCCACTGAGTCGCTGGTGGATCTCTTTGTATTTGGCTTCCCAGAGGTTTTCATATTGATCCATCAATTTGTGAAGTTTCTTGTTGATGGCAATGAGAGAGGGATCATTGGACTGTCGCACTTTGTCCTTGGTGTTCTCCAGTTGGTCTTTTGCTTCCGCGATCTCTCCGACAAGACTAACCACTTCGGGATCCTTCATGAACTCCGCTTCGATGAGCGCGGTAAACTCCGCATCCGCCGACGACCCTTGTTCCCCGTTTTCACTGTTGCTTGCCTTAAGCTCCTGTTCCAGGACCAAAAGCTTCGACTCGGCTTCGATCAGGGCCAATTCGGTATCCATCATTTCCGCCATCGTCTTCTGGTAAAGCGATTCCCCGAGGTTCTTGAACGTGGGTTGGGTTGGATCATCAGTCTTATTGAGAACCTGCTCCTTCTCCTTGGCGTCAGGAACCGCGACATTGCCCTTCTGGACCAAGTCCTTCAACTCGTTCTGGGTCGCGGCGATTTTTTTTTCGAGGCTCAGTCTCTCCGTGTCCAGGCTTTCCCGCAATCTCCTGTTGGCGCTCTGAGCGTATGACTCGGTATGTTTTTTGTAGGCGTCGACTACGGCGTTGACGATCGTGGCTGCCTCCGACGGGATCTTTGATTCGAGAGCGACACGGATCAGGTAGGCGTCCTGCACATTTTCGACTGTTAGATCCTTGTTGAGGTCATACTTTGCGTCGCTGGATTGCTTGATCGAGGGAAGGTTCGCGACCTTTTCGTTCGCGACAGCCATGCCGAGCACCTGGTCGCTCTTGATCAATTGGACCTGGGTCTGAAGGTATGGTAAGTGGGTGGTAGTATTATCCTGATTATTTGATGGAGCGAAGAGATTAAGGGTTGACGGCTCGACCCGGAGCAGGCTAAACGCCTCATAGGTTGGCTGGATGAACAGCCAGATCAGGCACATCGCGGGAGCGGACACGACCAGCCAGAGCGCAAGGATTCGCCACCAATTGCGAATCAATCCACGCAGTAAGATCTGAGGAGTGACTTGAGGAGTGATCTGAGGAGCCAGCGAGGTTGCCAGTTCCTGGGGGACCATTGGTGCCTGGAGGAGTGACGGATTCAAGGAAAATCGGGCTGGCAAGTTCGAGTCGGATCTGTCAATGGTGTCCATCGTAGATATTTACCCAAATAAGGTATAGAGAATAGAAGAGACTTGGCCTACGAACCCACGGCCCAAGGGGCTCGAACTAGAACAAGCGAGCGACCACGGGGCAAACCTGGTGTGAGACCAACATCCGGATCGACTTGATCACGGCAAGAGAGTGAAATAATCGCTCTCCGCGAGTGAGTGCATCGATCGACTCCATCTCCCTCTCGACTGAAAACCCGTCCGAAAAACGACTTTCTCAACTCCAACGTCGATCGTCTTGAGACCGAGTTGATCAAAGTGTAATCGACATTGTTCAGTCCAGTCAAATTAAATATGCATCTTGGGCAACCTATCACCCCAAAGCGACTCCCGTGTTGACAGATTACAACAATATGACGACCTCATCGTCCTTCTGTCCCGTAAATCCCTCGTATTGGTTTTTCCACTCGACTCAATTTATCCATTTTCTCGATGATTCGGAAAACGAGCGTCCGCTGACGCTGGAGAAAAACCAGTTCCAATCGTGCCATTCAAGACCACTTATAAAGGTTGGATCTCGACGGCAAGTCGTTATCCCGTAGCGATTTCCTGGTATTCCTCGATAGGGATTTCCCCGGCGGTTCCAGGTGTGGGTGGAAATCGTGCGCTGGAAAAAGGAAGGAGCGAGTAATGTGGATCTTGCGACCTCAAAGCACTCTCGACGAAGAGAGACGGCTCTAAAAAGAGTCTCTGAACACGTGAAGAGCCATTCTTATCCACGCCGCCCGAACTCCGACCTTGGCCATACGTAAGACGGCCGAGGACGAGGAAGCTTCTCACTGCTTCGACGTTGGCACGGTCGCTACCCGTGTCTTATTTTGGGAGATTCGGCTGTCGATTTCCTGGACGAGGTGCCTGAGCAGTGATTCGGTTAGACCGCCCTGAATCGCGAGTCCTGATGAGCGACGTTGAAGTTGGATCTTGAAGATGGCGGGATGATATCGGAACGACTTCCACCGGCTCGCCACCTCGGGCAACCATTCACCGTTGTGCAGAAAGGTGTAGCAAACCTCTGTCTCTTCGGATTGACTGATTCCAAGCGTGCTCTTGGTGAAACCCGCCGAACGATATTGGACGGAGGTCGTTGAGCCGGGGATGGAGAAACGTTCATTGACCGACGGCGTGGTCTGCCGGAAGCCAGAAGCCGGATAACAAACTTCAGGGACATGGGCGAAGACGGAGTTAGCCAGTCCATAGAGGACCAAAGCCGTCACCTGCTCGCCGGTTTTTTTATCTTCGTAGGTTCGGATGATGTGACCGCTCGATCCCGCGATCTGCGCGATTTCAGGATCAAGCTTGCTGTCCGATCCTTCAACGGCATGCCAGTTTCCCATGGACCTGGGCAAATCCTCCAAGGGAAACGGGCAGGCCGTACTCTCTTGCGCCAGCGTTCGATACTTCAGATCGCGCCAGAACCGAACTCCGCCCGAGATCGCCAAGAGGATGCAAGTGACTGCCATCAACGCCCACGGTGAGACCGAGGCTTTGGAACTGGGTTGCTTCATGTCGCCGGTCGGCGACTCGTTCAATGGGCTGGCTAGCCGCGTCGTCGCATTTTTGGTCAAGATAGTCATCGTGAGGAGGCACACTCTGGAATTGGGAGAGGAAAAGCCAAAACCGGGTTTGCACGGCCTGCCTAATAAAAGTCTCCATTCTTGACCAGGCGACGCACAATCCCAGATACGTTGTCAGTGAATCGCATACACGCATAGTCGCTTGATACGATGCACCATCACATTGCAAGCGACTATTGAGAGTCTAGCATTCTCCGCGCCCCGGCGTCGATGGGGCCTCTGTTCCTTCCTGAACCAACGGCCTGCTCGTTGAAAATGGGATCCCTCCAGCGCCTTCGGTTAGTCAAGTGTCATCATAAGAGCGCGCTCTTCGGGTTGGGAAGATCGAGTGTTTCCTGACGTTGATTTCAGACAACATATCTCTTGTCAGGTAAGCGCGGTGGATTTAACTCCGGTGGACCAACGTTTCGACGAGCTTGCCTGGAATCAGCACGGGAGCGGACGAGTGTTTTCCAGCTCATTATTCAAGGTTGTGAGGTTTCGGCTCGCGGACTGTAACATCTGACCAACCTTGGTTATGATGTCTTCACGGACTTGGCGAGATGCCAACGGACCGAACCGCACCTGGGTGGCGATGCATGACCGCGATAATGGGGATTTCCGCCTTCTATCACGATAGCGCTGCCGCCCTGATACTCGACGGCCGGGTCGTCGCGGCGGCCCAGGAAGAGCGGTTCACACGGAAAAAGCACGATCCAGCGTTCCCCACCCATGCAATCGACTACTGCCTGCGGCAGGGGGGACTATCGCCCGCCGATCTCGACTATGTCGCGTTTTACGACAAGCCCCTCACCAAGTTCGAGCGGCTGCTGGAAACCTACCTCGCCTATACTCCGCGCGGATTTCGCAGCTTTCGGCTGGCCATGCCGTTGTGGCTTAAGGACAAGCTGTATATGCGGCGGACTTTGCGACGCGGTTTTGGGGGTCCGACACGGGCTCGACTGATCTTCGTTGACCATCATGAGAGTCACGCCGCCAGCGCGTTTTTCCCTAGTCCATTCGATCAGGCGGCGATCATCACTCTCGATGGGGTTGGCGAGTGGAGCACGGCCACTTTCGGACTCGGCGAGGGCAACCGTATTCGCTTGGTCGACCACATCTCGTTTCCCCACTCGCTGGGTCTCTTGTATTCAGCGTTTACCTACTACTGCGGCTTCAAGGTCAACAGCGGTGAATACAAGCTCATGGGTCTGGCCCCTTATGGCCGGCCAATCTACCAGGATCTGATCTTCGAGCGTCTGGTGGACCTGAAATCCGACGGCAGCTTCTGGCTTGATATGAGCTATTTCAACTACTGCCAGGGGCTGACGATGACCAACCGTCGCTTTCACCGCCTTTTTGGCGGGCTGCCCCGCTCACCTGAGTCGCCCCTAGAGCAGCGGCACATGGATCTGGCCGCCAGCATCCAGAGCGTGACCGAGAAAGCCGTACTCCGAATCGGCCGCCATGTGCGAGCCCAGACTGGGCTGAAGCACCTCGTCTTGGCCGGTGGCGTGGCGCTCAACTGCGTGGCCAACGGCTGTTTGCTCCACGAAGGCGACTTCGACGACCTTTGGATCCAGCCGGCGGCCGGCGATGCCGGTGGCTCGCTCGGCGCGGCCCTGTTCGTCTGGCACCAGCTTCTGAACAAGCCTCGCCGGCCCGAGGGACGTGATGCCCAGCAGGGGAGCTTCCTTGGCCCAAGCTTCACGACCGACCAAATCGCGAGGTTCTTGTCCAAACAAGGGGTATCCGGGCAGCATTTCGCCGCAGAGGACGAGCTCGTTCAACATGTCGCCGGACTGCTGGCCGATGGCAAGGTGGTCGGTTGGTTCCAGGGCCGCATGGAGTTTGGGCCCAGGGCCTTGGGTGCGCAGCATCCTCGGTGATCCCCGGTCTCCAGCCATGCAGGCCACCATGAACCTCAAGATCAAATTCCGTGAGAGCTTCCGCCCCTTCGCGCCTGCAGTCCTACGGGAACGGGCCGTCGAATGGTTCGACCTGAAACCGGAACATGAGAGCCCTTACATGCTCTTGGTGGCCTCCGTGCTTGAGCAACACCGAGTTCCCATCGATTCTGAGGCGCTGCGGACCATGCGGCACGATCCTGACCTTCGGCGCCGAGTCAACGTGGTCCGAACCGACGTGCCCGCAGTGACCCATGTTGACTATAGTGCGCGCCTCCAGACCGTCGACGAGGAGCGCAACCCACGCTTTTACCGCTTGCTTGAGGCATTCGATCGTTTGACGGGCTGTCCCATGCTGGTCAACACCAGCTTCAATGTTCGCGGTGAGCCGATTGTTTGCACCCCCGAAGATGCCTACCGCTGCTTCCTGGCCACCGATATGGATGTATTAGTCCTGGAGGATCTCGTGATCGCCAAGGATGCGGCGACTCGCGAAGCCGGTGTGGAAGCACGCGAAGCTTACCTCGCCCAATTCCAGCTCGATTGAGCTAAAATGAGGCCGGCAATGCGTTGGTCCGATATTCAATTCGATCCTCCTCGCAAAACCTTGCGGCAGTTCGCCGGGCTCTGGCTCGTTATCTTCGGGGGGATGGCTCTTTGGCAAGGCCTGGTGCGAGAACGTGCCGGCTTGGCGTCGATCCTCGCCGTCCTGGCACTGACGATCGGTCCGCTCGGGTTGGCACGGCCAGATTGGATGCGACGGATCTACGTCGGCTGGATGATCCTGGCATTCCCGATCGGCTGGACGGTCTCGCAGGTCATGTTGGCGGTGATATTTTTCGGGTTGTTCACTCCCATCGGCTTTTTATTCCGGTTGCTCGGGCGCGACCCGCTTCACCGTACTCGCCGACCTGAACTGGAATCGTACTGGGTACCGAAACCGACACCGACCGACCTGCGTCGTTACTTCAAGCAGTTTTAGGCGACCACACGCCACTTTCACAATTCAGAGGTGACAACGATGAGCGAGACGAACACCGACATACCCAACGAGTTCGAAAAAGCGGCCACCGAATCTCAAGGCGAGAGTTTGTTGAGCGAGTTCTGGTCGTTTCTGGCACAGAACAAGAAGTGGTGGCTGCTGCCGATCATGATCGTCATGCTGCTCCTCGGCACACTGATCCTCCTGTCGAGCACTGCGGCGGCGCCCTTCATCTATACATTGTTCTGAGATTCGCTTGATTCCCAGTCGGCGACGCTCGGGGCTGGGCGTCTACCATTATTTCGACTTGCCCTGGTTCGCGACGGCCGCCGCCGCCTTGGCGACCGCCTCGGCGTCGCCCAGGTAATAATGCCGGAGCGGTTTGAGCTGGTCGTCCAGCTCGTAGATCAAAGGCACGCCGGTGGGAATGTTCAGCCCCACGATCTCTTGGTCGGAGATGTTGTCAAGGTACTTGACCAGCGCTCGCAGGCTGTTGCCGTGAGCGGCGATGATCACTTTCTTACCGCTTTGGACCGCCGGCACGATTGTCTGATGCCAGTAAGGGAGGAATCGCGCGACAGTATCCTTGAGACATTCGGTCAAGGGCAGCTCGGACGGGCTCAGCCCTCGGTAGCGCGGATCGCCGCCGGGAGAACGGGGATCGGTCTCCTCGAGGGTCGGCGGCGGTACGTCGTAGCTTCGCCGCCAGACGAGAACCTGCTCATCGCCATACTTCGCCGCGGTTTGCGCCTTGTTCAAGCCTTGCAGCGCCCCGTAGTGCCGCTCGTTGAGCCGCCACGAATGCTCGACGGGGATCCACATCAAGTCCAGCTCATCCAGAGTGATCCAGAGAGTGCGAATCGCCCGCTTCAGGACCGAAGTGAACGCGACGTCAAAGGAAAACCCCTCGGTCTTCAGGAGCTCTCCGGCCTTCTTAGCCTCGGCCTTCCCTTGGTCGGATAAGTCGACATCGGTCCAGCCGGTAAAGAGGTTTTCCTTGTTCCAGATGCTTTCGCCATGGCGCAGAAGGACAAGCTTGATCATGGACCATTCCGTATATGAACGTAAATCTTCATCGTTGGCTCACTGCCCCTCTGGTCAACGTTGCGAGGGTGCTCCAGTATATCCGGCGGACTCAACGGTGTATTCACCGGGTCGTCCTCATCATAATGTTTCCCGGGAGATCGTCGTGGTCCGCGGCCCTGGATCAAGATGGGGAGAGACATTCGGATGGCCCACCCATTTTCCGACCTTCTGGAACGGAGCGCCAAGCGGTCGCGCACGGTTGTGGGCCTGATGTCCGGTACCAGCGCGGACGCGATCGATGTCGCCGTGTGCCGGATGAAGGGGCAGGGGCCGGAGGTTGAGCTGCTGCACTTCAGCGAGCACGCGCATGACCCTGAAGTGAAGCGCCAGGTGGCGCAGCGGCTAATCTAGACGTTCGCGGTATCGCCGAGTTGAACGTCCGGGTCGGCGAGGCGTTTGCCCAAGCCTGCCTGGCGACGCTCGAAGACGCATCGATCTTGCCGGGGGAAGTGGACCTGATCGGCTCGCACGGCCAGACGGTTTATCACCACAGCGGCGTCGCTGGCACGCGACGGGCAACGCTTCAGCTTGGGGATGGTGATGTGATCGCGGTCAGGACGGGGCGGTACGTCATCTCCGATTTCCGCGCTCGCGATATCGCCGCGGGCGGCGAGGGCGCACCGCTCTCACCGGTGGCCGACACCATTCTGTTCGCCAGGCGAGAGCCGGGAAGTTGGTGCCGGCGAGTGGTCCTGAATCTCGGCGGGATTGCGAATCTCACCGTGCTCGACGACGATCCGACACGGGTCTTCGGGTTCGACACGGGACCAGCAAACGCTCCGCTGGACCGGCTGGCGCGGCATCTGTCCGGGGGTGAGCTCGCATGCGATCAAGACGGGCAGTTCGCTCGAGCGGGACAGGTGAACGAATCGCTCCTCGCCGACTTGTTGGCGAACGACACTTTCCTCACGCGACGGCCGCCGAAATCGACGGGATTTGAGGTCTATGGTGACACGTTCCTCGCCCGTGCCGCCGAGCATCACGGCGGCTACGATGCGGACTTGATGGCCACACTCACCGAATTCGTGGCGCGGACGGTCGCCTGGGGGTTCGCGTACTGCGCCGAGCTCGCCCCCCCAGTGGTGGAAGTTGTGGCCGCTGGGGGCGGGGTGAAGAATCCGTATCTGATGCAGCGGATCGCAGCAGTGCTTACGCCGATTCCCGTCCGGCGGTCCGACGAACTCGGAGTTCCGCCGGATGCCCGTGAGGCCATGGCTTTCGCCGTTCTGGCCGACATGACCTTGCGGGGCCTGCCAGCCTGGCTTCCGCCGGTGACCGGAGCGACCGCTCCCAAGTTGCTCGGCAAGCTCTCGTTCCCCTAAAAACTCTGACTCTACTCTACGCTTCCTCACGGAAAGAACGGGCAATCGGTTGACGGAGACATGCGGCGATGATGCGTGTTACGCTATAAAAGTGGATTGAATACCCGGGTGAGACGCGAAATGACCATCAACATTAGCCTCAGCCCCGAGCAGGAGAGGCTGCTGACCGAGCGAGCGGCCCAGGCCGGTCAGGGAGTTACCGCCTACGTCCATCATTTAATTGACCGCGACATCAAGGCGGAAAGCCTCGACGCCATCCTCGCTCCGGTGCGTCGCAACTTCGAGCAGAGCGGCATGACGGACGATGATTTGGCCACCTTGGTTGAAGAAGTTCGCGAGGACATTTGGCGAGAGAAACACGGTCGGCCGAGCAAGAGATCGTGACACTCGTGGCCGTCTTTGACTGCATGGTTTTCGTCCAGGCATTAGCCAACCTGAAGGGGCCAGCGCATGCCTGCTATCAGCTTGTGCGACGTGACAGGCTTGTTCTGTACATGAGCCCGGAAGTTGTGGCCGAGGTAGGCGACGTTTTAAACCGCCCGAAGATCAGGCGGAAGTTCCCTGACCTGACGGATGGAGCCGTTGAAACATTCCTGCAAGACACCGTCAGCCGAGCCGTGATGCTCTCCGAAGTGCCCGAGACTTTCAGGCTTGAGCGTGACCCGAAAGACGAACGTTACATCAACCTGGCTCTTGCCTCCAAGGCATCCTATCTCGTCACGTGGGATAAAGACCTTCTCGACCTGATGAACGACGAAGGGTTTCGCCGGCAGTTCCCTCAACTCACCATCCTCGAACCACCCGCCTTGCTCCGACTGGTTCGCCAGATCCCAGGATTGGCTGCACAGTCATGAACCCGATCGACCTGACCGTGATCGTGGTCTACATCGTCGGTTGCACCTTGCTCGGGGCCTGGCTGGGTTCGCGATCACAGGGGTTGAAGGGATATTTTCTTGGCGAGAGCAACATCCCAGCCTGGGCGATCATGATCTCGATCGTTGCGACGGAGACCAGCACGGCGACCTTCTTGAGCGTCCCCGCCGTGGCCTACAAGGGCGATTTCTCTTACTTGCAATTGGCTTTCGGTTACATCCTCGGGCGGGTCGTAGTTGCCACCGTTCTCCTGCCTGCTTATTTCCGCGGGAAGATCTTCACCGCCTATCAACTGTTGCAAGATCGATTCGGGGGACCGACCCGGACGACCGCGTCGATCCTCTTTCTGATCGCCCGATCGCTCGGCGACGGCCTTCGGCTTTTCCTCGCGGCGACCGTGCTTCGGCACTTGACGGGGTGGTCGATCGAGGGATCGATCGTGATGGTGGCGGCAATCACTGTGTTCTATACCTTCCTCGGTGGGATGAAGGCGGTGATCTGGACCGACGTCATTCAGTTCAGCGTCTACATCATCGGTGCTCTCGTGGCCCTGGCGATCCTGGCGGCCAAGCTACCTGGCGGTTGGCCCGCGCTGATTCAATCGGCAAATGCCGCTGGCCCTGATCAAGGGACACGTTGCGCACCGCCAGCGGCGGCGGGGACGACGCTGAACATCGGCCCCATCCTGGTTCAGACGATTCGCCACTTCTTCCCCGATCTCAACACCTGGATCGACGAAATCGACGACCCACGGTTCCCCCCGATGGTGGTCTATAACAAGCGGTTCCTCGTGTGGTTGGGGTTGAGCTTGTTCCTGTGCAAGTTGAGCAGCCGGCGCCAACTGGATTTCCAGTTCAACACCGACGGACCGGAAGTGCTGCCCAACCTCAATCGCCTGGCGGGCACCGCGCAGGACAGCCGGCCCGTGAACAAGACCTTGGAGTACCTCCTGAAGAAAATCGGCAGCGCCCCCATCGCCGGCCTCCGGCAGCAAATGGTCCAGCGCTTGATCCGCATGAAGGCCCTGGACGCGGCGCGGCTGCAGGGGCGGTTCGTCGTCTTGATTGACGGATCGGGATATTTGGTGTTTCGTTCTCGGCATTGCGACCATTGCCTGACGCAACGGCACGGCGAGACGACGCTGTACATGCACCAGGTCCTGGAGGCCAAGTTGCTGGGGCCGGCCGGCACGGTCGTGTCGATCGCCACCGAGTTCATTGACAACAGCGACGTCTCGGGCGCCCCCGCGGGTGCGAGCCAGGAGCAACTCAAGCAGGACTGCGAGCTGAAGGCGCTGCGACGTCTGATGGCCGGGTTGCGAGCGGAGTTCCCACAGTTGCGCATCTGTCTCAACGGTGACAGCCTGTACGCCTGCGGGGAAGGTTTCCAGATCGCGAAAGACTATAAATGCGATTATATCTATGTATTTAAGCCCGGGCGGACGCCGGCCCTCTGGCAGGACTTCCAGGAGTTGCTGCTGTTGTGCCCCGACCAGCGCGTGGAGCTGACGACGCCGAGGGGAGTTCGGCAGGTCTATCGCTGGGTCAACGACCTGAACTACAGGGACAGCGACGGCCGCGAGTGGACCCTCAACGCCATTGAGTGTACCGAGACGAACAAGGATGGAGAGAAGAGTGTGTGGTCATGGGTGACGTCCCTGGAGGTGAACCACCAGACCGTGGTGGAGGTAGCGACCAACGGAGGGAGGGAACGCTGGCGCACGGAGAACGAGGGATTTAACACGCAGAAGAACAGTGGCCTCAACCTGGAACATGCCTACAGCCACACCTGCTGGAAGGCGTATTATTTCCTGCTGCAGATAGCTCACCTGCTGTTGCAACTGCTGGAGAAGGGGAGCCTGCTGCGGCAGTTGGCAAAGGACCAGGGAAAGCGAACGGCAGTGGAGCTGTTCGGCTCATTGAAGAACATGGCGCAGCGGTTGTTGGAGAGCCTGCGGTTTCGGCATTGGCCGGATGAGGTCTTCGACCCAACGGCAGCCGGCTCGATTCAGATCCGAATCGACAGCAGTTAGCCGTTAGTGGCGTGCGGGCGTGTTCCAGGTTGGGCCGTGTCGCTCTGGGTCTGATGGCGGTCGCACTCGAAGCACCCTTCGAGCCCGTCCCCCTTGGGTAAGTTCCGGCTCCTGGACTTTTCGTTCGACCTGACCCGCCCGTTCACGTTCTGGGCCGGCTTGATCGGTGGGATGGTGCTGAACACGGCGACTCACGGGGCCGATCAGATGATGGTCCAGCGGTATCTCTCGGCCCGCTCGCAACGGCAGGCCGCCACGGCCCTTGTCGCGAGTGGTTTTGTGATCATCACCCAGTTCGCCCTTTTTCTCTTCATCGGGGTCAGTCTGTGGGTGTTCTACCAGGTATTCCCCCCCTCGACTGCCATGACCACGTCGAAAGATGATGTGTTTCCCTATTTTATCGTTCACTACTTGCCGACGGGAGTGCTCGGGCTGGTGATCGCGGCGATCTTTTCCGCGGCGATGGGTACGCTGGCTGGTTCGCTCAACTCATCGGCCTCGACGATCATCACCGACCTGTACCGACCCTTGACTGGCCGGAACGATGAGCGGCACCTGATGCGGGTTTCTCGCGCGATGACGGTGCTCTGGGGTGGCGTACTCATGGCCGTGGCCTTTGGTGCCAGCCATCTGGAAGACAATGTTGTCATCAACGCCCTGACGATCGCCGGTTTCGTCTCGGGCATCTTGCTCGGCTTGTTCCTGCTGGGGATCTTGACCAGCCGCGTCGGGCAATCGGCCGCGCTGGTGGGGGTGCTCGCCGGGCTCTCCGCCGTGAGCTTCGCCAAGTTCGGGACCTCGCTGGCCTTCCCTTGGTTCGCCCTGGTCGGCTCATCGACTGTGTTCGTTGTCGGACTGACAGCAAGCCTGTTCTTCCCGGCTCGCTCCGAATCACTCGCCGCCATGACCGCCGGCGAAGATTGACACGCTGCCGCCAGTCGTGATGGGGCTTACAAAAACCATGACACTCGAAGATCACCTCCTGACCGAATCGCGCAACCCTCGCTCCGAGTCCATCGACACGCTGAGTTCTCTGGAGATCGTCCGGCTGATGAACTCCGAGGATGCGATCGTAGTGGAGGCGGTCGGGGCCGAGGCCGAGCCGATCGCGCGGGCGATCGAGTGGGCGGCGGACAGACTTCGCCGCGAGGGCCGGCTGGTCTACGTCGGTGCGGGGACGTCGGGACGACTCGGTGTTCTTGACGCCTCCGAGTGTCCTCCGACCTTTAGCACGCCTCCGGAAATGGTCGTCGGGCTGATCGCGGGGGGGGCATCCGCGCTCACCCGGGCCGTCGAGGGAGCTGAAGACGATCCGGACCGAGGTGCCGCTGACATCGCTGTGATGGGGGTCGGAAACTGTGACCTGGTCGTCGGGATCGCCACATCCGGCCGGACGCCCTACGTCCTCGGCGCTGTCCGCGAAGCGCGTCGGCGAGGCGCGACCACCATCGGCCTTTCCTGCAACCGTCCCAGCCTGCTGGGAGGGGAGGTCGATCTGGAGATTGTCCCGCTTGTCGGTGCGGAGGTCATCTCGGGATCGACACGGTTGAAGGCTGGAACGGCGACCAAGATGATCTTGAACATGATCTCCACGGGTGCGATGGTGCGCATCGGCAAGACGCTGGGCAATCGGATGGTGGACCTTCAGCCTACGAACGAGAAGTTGCGAATCCGCAGTCGCCGGATCCTTCGTGAGCTGGCTGGCGTGGATGACAGCCGGGCGAGCCAGATCCTGGAGGCCTGTGAAGGTCGATTGAAACGGGCCCTGGTGGTCGCGCTGACGAGCGTCGACCCCGCCGCGGCCCAGGCGTTATTGAACACCCACGGTGGCCAGGTCCGCGCGGCGATCAAAGCCGCCGGCGGGAGAGAACCGCGTTGATTGCGTCAACATCCCGAGATTCCGTACGATTCCTGGGCGTGGATGGCGGAGGTACATCCACCGAGGTCTGGCTCGCGGAGCCCGGGTGCCGAGTCCTCGGTCGCGGTACCTCGGGACCATCAAATGCCAAGGCCGTCGGCCTGGAGGCCGTGCGCCGGGCTCTTGATTCCGCCATTCGCGCCGCGTTCGACGATGCCGGGCTGGTACCCACGCCGGTTGCCGTGGCCTGCCTTGGACTGGCGGGATTCGACCGGCCCGACGATCGAAAGATCCTCACCGGATGGGTCAACGAGGCACGTTGGGCCGATCGGCTTGTGCTCGTCAACGACGGCGACCTTGTCGTGGCGGCTGGCACGCCGGAAGGTTGGGGTGTCGGATTGATCGCGGGGACCGGCTCGATCGCCGTGGGCCGCGCTCCGGACGGACGCACCGCGCGCGCCGGCGGCTGGGGACATCTGATCGGCGATGAAGGAAGTGCTTACGGCGTCGTGTTGGACGCATTGCGCGTGGGTCGCCCGCCGCGCTGATGGCCGCGATCCCCGCCCAGTCGGTCGCGATCCGTTGACCGAACATCTCTGCGCCGGGCTCTGTGTGACCGAAGTATCCCAGATCGTGACGACTCTTTACTCCCCCGAGTTTGACCGAGCCCGAATCGCCTCACTCGCTCCTGAGGTCTTGGCAGCCTGTGCCGAAGACCCCGAGGTCGCCCAACGGCTCTTGGTCCCGGCGGGCGCCGCGCTCGCCGATACGGTCGCCGCCGCGGCTCGAGCACTGGAATGGCCGTCCGGTGTGCTTCCCTTGGCCATGGCCGGCAGCTTCCTCCTGTCCGCAACGATCATGCGCGAGGAGATGATCGATGGCCTGACCCGAAAGGGCTACCAGGTGTCCGTGACGGCCGTCCCCGATCCCGTCCGCGGAGCGGTCATCCTCGCCGAGCGTGGCCTGTGAGGCGCGTTTTGTCGAATCGACCCGGGCGGGTTTAGGCTTCGAGAGGGAAGAGAAAGAAAGAAGCTGCGCGAAGAGTCGCGCGAGGCCAAAAATGCCGTCACGGCGCCACATCCTTACAGGCCTTGGACTTACGTGTGACGGCGAAATATCGGTGATGAATTATGCGTTGGAAGAACTCGTGACAGCGCTTGAAGTTACGTGTGACGGCGGCAAAGTCGAGGGGCGCGTCATCGAGACCTTGATGAATCGGCTTTCGCGGGTCCTCTCAAATTGGATGGAGAGACCGTGCATGCGAAGCTGGGGAGCAATGCGGCGCAGTTCGTTGCTCATCGCGGAGCTGTTTTTCGGCCAGCGAGCCAAGGCGGCGTTCTTCTTTCCCACAAACAGTGTGAGCGCCTCATGAAGCTTGGTAGGAGGGCCTGACCAGCCCTTCGTCGCGGGGCCGAACAACCGAAGCAGCGTCGTCCCCACGAGTGAGTCTTCGAGGGTTGCAATGGTTGCGTCCTGTCGGTTGTCGTTGTAGGCGGATAGAAATGACTCGGCCGGCCATCCCAGACCGCGACCGACCGCTTCGCCGAAGGTGGCGAAGTCGGCCATACGCGGCAGTTTCTCCACACGGACCGCCGGCAGCTCGCGCAAGCCTGCCACGACCGCGTGCAGTAGCCCGCCCAAGATCTTCGTGTAGTCTTGGTGAAACGACGTCCAGAACTCCGCCTCGGTGCGACGGCGATTCGGATCAATCGGCGGCAGGTGCAGGAAGACGCCGCGGTCGGCCAGATCGCCTCGACGCACGAAGTCCTCGATCCCGTTCAGAACGACCGGGCGCTGAGCTTCGAATGATGCGCCGCTGGTCGTTGGAATACAAAGTGCGCGTCGCGAAACCTCCGCCGGTCGACAGTCGGCACAGGCTATCCGACAGCCAGTCGGGGATCGTGCTGATATTGTCGAATGCCAGGAGCCAGCCGTTGACCGCGGTGACCATGAGGTCGCGGAGATTTCGGGGCTCGGCCAATAACGCCGAGGCCTGAGGATCGACGAGCATGCGGATGATCCTGGCCACGGTACTCTTGGCCGACCCTTGCTCGCCGTAGAGTGCCAGGATCGGATAGGGGCCAACCGGCCGGAGCGCCGCGGCAAGCCATCCGACCAGCAGGCGGAAGTCGGAATCGTTGAGGTTGACATAGAGCCGAAGCGGCTCGATCGAGCCATCCTGGCTGGGGATGGGAAGCGGCAAGAGCCCTTCAGGACGGCGAAAGTGGATGCCGGTTTGATCGACCACCGACCACCCCTGGGCACCGATCTTGACGGCACGTCCGCTAGGATCGCCCAGGTCGATGTAAGAGGACGAGTCATCGTCGACCGCATTGTCGCGGCTGACGCGAATGAAGATCGACGACATGCCGGCCTTGGCCCGCGCGGGCTTCGAGGGCGTTGAGAACGCGGCGGATGGTCAACTCGGTAGGGAGCTCGGCATGAGCGGCCACGTGGCCATCGATCAACCAGTCACGGAAAGCCGCTGACTTGAGCCCATGAACCTCGTGACGGTCGCCGACCGGCACTCTGGCGTAAAAGTGCCCATCGGCCGAGCGGAAGGCCCGCGCGCTCGCGGCCACGCGAAGCAAGACCTCGACCGGTCGTTCGGCCTCTGCGGGTATGTCGAAGAGCGTATCATATGATGTAGATGAGATCATCGTGTTTTGTGTTCCGGATCAAGGAATGATGTTGGCCACGGCGCAGGACCACGCCTGTGTCCTTTTCGGCAACCGGCTGCTGTCACGGGCCCGTCGGGACCCTGGCCTGCGCCGGTTGCTCCACCGGGCGGTGACTCGCCGAGGACATCGGTGCGCACTCTATGCGTGCAGTTGGTTAATGTCCCCGAGCAAGGGCAGGGGGGTCGACATCGCGATCGTTCCATCCCATTCATCGGCATGATGAGGTTGCCGAGCGCGTCTTTTTAAGCGATGTCACGCTTTTTTAGAATTCGATGGGTAGGCTTGAGCCAATCGAGGTCGGCCGAAGGCCAGGTGAGGGGGGACCGCGACGGCACGCGACAAAAGCAGGAGATGCCGGTTGGGCCGCACAGCTTGGTAAAGGCAAGTTTTCATCAGCCCAGCCGCTCGGACCGGCAACCATCCATCACGGAAACGAAGTAGACCGGGCCCGGGTCGAGCTTGGCGTCACCAGAGCTTAGTAGAAAGGGTACCGCCCAGATTGCTGCTGAAATATCCTTTAAGGAACGAGGTCAACGGACCTGAGCGCGGTCCAGCACGTACTGGCCGTACAGTATGACGTTGTCCCATTCGATCGGGCTGATGTGCTCCAGCAGAGCCATGTCGATCTTGTCGTCCTCCGGCTTGCACCATCGAACCATCCGCGAAATCTCCTTGGCTTGCCAGTAGATCACGCATGCCAGGATGAGCGTGAGGCAACTGCACGAGTTCATTTGCTCGTGCAATTCTCGGGCGTTGATCCGCCCCCGGCGTCCGTAATACACGTCCCGGGCCAGCGCGTGCAGTTGCTCGACCTTCAGCAAGCCCTTTCGGATCCGCGACCGCAACGGTGGCTCGGACAGGTAGCTGAGCAGGAACTCGGTCTTGAACACCCGGCCCAGGTCGCGATTGGCCCGGTAGAAGCGGTTCTTGGCCGTGCATGAGGCGAGTCGCTTGAGCGCGACCGAAGCGGTCGTGTGCCCGCTCTCCAGCGACGCATAGAACTGCCCCATCCGGTCCCATTGCTCCCTGCCGGGAGCCGGGTTACCCTGATCGGCCACAGCCACGGGGGGTATGCGGTCCGGTCCGCCCTGCACCTGATCGGGGGCGGCGCGCTGGACGACGGATGCGACCCATGCCGGCCGAGCGTCCTCCCGGAAGGCCTGCCTTGTCTTCGCCTACGTACCGTGGACATCGCCTCTGCCAGCGATCGTCAATGGCTCGACCCCAGCGAGAGGCTAGGCAAGGCGCTACAGGCGAGCGAGGGCACCCTGTGCCTTTACAACAAGCTCGATCCGGTCCTCGTCGTTCACCCCTTCGGAAAGTATTCGGAGCATCACAGGGCGCTCGGGAAGACGGGTATGAGCCGTTTCGAAGAGGAACGGCTCGGGCCAATGGCCAACCGCTATTGCGAACGCGGCATTGGGTCACTTCTGGGCGTCCGGCACACTTTCCGGGGAGCTACCGCCATCCCAACAATCGCCAATTGGATGAGCCCGTATCTCTGGGCCGAAGGAACCTGACTGGTTTCGCTTCGGAGTGGCGATGAGTTCGACGAGCAAATCGAAGTCCACCGGCTTCGCGATATGATGGTCGAAACCTGCGGCACGCGATTGTTCACGGTCCTGCTCTTGAGAAAACCCAGGGTGAATTGACCCCGGGTTTTCCATTGACCATGTTGGAATTAAAATGTTCGGAACGGAATCTTGTGGCTTTTTCTGTCCAAAAAAATTCTGTAAATTAAGCAAGAACGCGGGCTGGACGTCGGCCCCCGAGATCCGTCGGTTTGTCCGGGTTTGGCGGATCGGCGCTGAAATGGACCCGGGCGGTGAGGCCGCCCTCGCGAATCGCGGGGGCAGGCCGATCGGGAGCGAAGAACATGGACAAGGACTCGAATGAGAGCCCCGTTGCGAATGGCTCCTCGGTTCCAGATAACCAGGTCCTCATCCTGGGCTCGAACATCACCAGCCTGGAATACAACGGCTTGTTGGAGGTGACCCCCGGACAGCCCGTCCAGGGAACTCCGACCCCTTCGCAAATCTCGGGCGGCTGGCAGATCGATCTCATCTGCGGGCGGCAGGGTAACGCGGGCGTCGCCCACGACTTCGTGAACAATTGCGGAGGGTCGTCGAACAACATGTTCGGGCTGGACACCTTCGCCGATCTCTCGCCCGGCGATCTCAACTTCTTCTTCGGGATCAACGTCACGTTCTCAGGCCAATCCATCCCGGTCCCGCTCCTCCTGGGGCAGGGGCATCAAGCCCTCACCGGGGCGAATAATTGGTGGATCGGTGGGGGCAGCGTGCACTCCTCGGACGGTGCGGCCACCCTCACGCTCCCTGACGGCTCCCAGCTGACCATCAGCGGAGGCGAAGGCTCTCATACCTTTCAGTTGTTCAATTGAGTTCGGACGTGGGATTCGCCGTCCCACCACCCCAAGGCGGGCCTCCCCTGGCCGGTCCGATCGGGCCGGCACCTCCGCGGGCGATCCGAAGCGCGGCACCCCGCGATAGAGAGATGGACGCGGGCTGGACGTTAGCCCACCGAGATCCGCCGGTGTGCCCGGGTCTGGCGGATCGGGACTGAGACGGACCCGGGCGGTGAGGCCGCCCTTGCGAATCGCGGGGGCAGGCCGATCGGGAGCGAAGAACATGGACAAGGACTCGAATGAGAACCCCGTTGCGGATGGCACCACGGCCCGCGATAACCAGGTCTCGCTCCTGGGCTCGGGCTCCGGGCAGCTTTCCATCACCAACGTGGAATACAATGGGACGTTGGAGGTGACCAACGGGCAGCCCGTCCAGGGAACTCCGACCCCTTCAGAATTCTCGGGCGGCTGGCTGATCGATCTTATCTGCGGGCGGCAGGGTAACGCGGGCATCGCCCAGGACTTCGTGAACAATTGCGGCGGGTCGCCGAACAACATGTTCGGGCTGTTCACCCTTTCCTCTGAGCCCGGCAATCTCAACTTCTTCTTCGGTATCAACATCACATTCTCCGGGCAATCCTCGCCGGTCACGCTCTTCCTCGGGCAGGGGCATAACATCCTCACCGCGCAGAATAACTGGTGGATCGGTGGGACCAGCGTGAACTCTTCGGGGGGTGTGGCCCTCCTCACGCTCCCCGACAACTCCCAGCTGACCATCGGTGGAGTCGAAGACGATCATACCTTTCAGTTCAACGAAAGCTTTTGACTTTTCCTGTCCAAGAAATCCTGCGAATTAAGAAACTATCCGAGAACGGCCGCAACCCCCTTGATTTCCAGGGGTTCCGGTGTTAGAAACGGCGTTCTCGGATAGTCTCTTGGCGTGGACGTGGTCATTCTACGGCCGAGAGTGACGGTGCATCCCCGGGCCGCTCGCCGAGGCGGGTTTGCAATCCAAGGAACTCGTCACGGCCCGAAACTCGCCTCACCATTTTCTCAGCCTCGGCGATCGGGAGTGAGGAACATGGAAATGAACCTGAAAGAGGGCCCCTCGGGCGACACCACGGCCCCGGTCAACCAGGTCTTCCTACGGGGCTCGATCATCACCGACGTCAGTTACAGCGGGACGGCGGAGGTGTCTCCCGGGCAGCCCGTCGAAGGAAGCCCGACGCCCTCGCAGGTCTCGGGCGGCTGGCAGATCGAGTTTACCTGCGGGCGACAAGGCACCTCGCAGGTCGCCCAGGACTTTTTGAGCGCCTGCGGCGGCTCGGCCAGTAGCGTCTTCGGGCTGGACGCGACCTTCGATTCGACGCCCAGCGAACTCAACTTCTTCTTCAGCATCAGCATATCGTTTTCCAACCAGTCCGCGCCGGCCACCCTTTTCCTCGGGCAGGGTCATGTTTCGATCGACGGGGAGAATAACTGGTGGATCGGAGGGAGGGCGTTGAGCAATCAGGCCGCTTCGGGCGGGCAGGTCGTCCTCGATCTCCCCGGCGGGACGGTGACCCTCGGTGGAGCCGGCGACGACCATACCTTCCTGTTCTCTTGAGTTCCAGCGCGGGATTCGCCGCCCCCGGGCCGCGACGGGCCGGCATGTCTTCAGAACTTGCACATCACGAGGAGCAGGCCATGCCTGTCGTACCCATCAACTCCGACTTCAGCAACGTGAGCGAGTTCGTCAACAGCCTCTTCGATCCGGACGTCCGGACGTCCCAACCGATCGAGACGGCCATCACCGCCGGGGATCTGGTCGCGGAATTCTCCGGGGAGATCGGGAAGATCCCGCCGGTATGGCTCGCCGCCTGGCAGGAGGCCCAGGGCGACCCCTTCGACCAGCAGCAGTTCGGCTTCTGCAAGCCACAGGACCAGCAGGCCTTCGAGTTCCTGAGCGGCTACATCAAGCAGTCTTCCCTGTCGATGTACGTGCCACAGCTAAGCCTCTCGAGCGCGCCGGCGAATGGGCCGCCGATCTACGAACTCCAAGGTTATGAGGAGTCGCCCCTGATCTCGGGCGGGGTCTGGGATTATGAAGCGGTCGCGTCGTTGCTCCAATTTTTCCTTGTCGGTGCGCACTTCGTCGTCGTGCAGCAGGATGTGGACCTGCCGCCGGCTGGGAGCGTCCCGGACTTCTACGCGGCCTTCCGCAACGGGACGCTCTCGAACGGCGAGAGGCACGACCCGGGGAATTCCCATTACCCGAGCATCTTGCCGGTCAACCTGTGCGGCTACTACTTCCCCTCGGTCGATCAGGATACGGCCCCGCCCGACCCGTCGCCATTCGTCCTGTCCTGGCTCGTGGGGCCCACAGTCCCGACGCTGTTGTCGTCGTGCAGCGGTTCGGCCTGCAACGCGTTCTTCCAGCTCGAGGGCTGGCAGGCCAAGACCACCCGCCACAACGCCGATTTTCAGACCTTCAAGGCGACCTTGTGGAACATCTCGACCTATGGTGCGTGCGTCTACAGCGAGAAGCGAGGGACGGCGATCTTCCTCGCGCCGACGGGCTGGGACCCCTTGCCAAACGGGTCGACGATCATGCCGCCATACGTCGGCGCTGATCCGATCCAGTCCTGGCTCAACACCGGCGTGGTCCAGTTGCAGGAGTCCGCGCCGCTCGCCGTCGTGCGGGTCTCCAACTCGAAGGGGAGCGGTACGTTCTCGCTCTCGCCGCCGCCGGAGGCGCAGGGATTGATCTGGACCTTGCAGAACGCCGACAGCGTCGCAATCACCTACTCGGTCGTCGGTGGCGGCGGGGAACTATCCAACGTCACCAACGGCATCGAGACCCAGGTCCTTCCGGCGGGCTCGAATTACCAGATCTCCAACCCGCAGAACTTCGCCGAACCAGGGGACTATTTCAACGTCGTCGTGACGTGGACCTGACTCTATCTGAATTGAGCATCGCTTCGAAGACATCCTGATTGACCTTGATCTCCTCTCCGCGGGAAATCCAGAGGGTCAAGACTAGAGGAACTCAAGGGTCAAGAGGAACTTAAGGGTCAGACTTGGTTGTTGGTTTTTCAGCGAGGCGATGGAAAGAAAAACCAAAAACCAAGTCTGACTCTTCGCTGTCGTTCTCACTTATGGGCTGAACGAAGATCGAGGTCGAATGGACGGAAGGGCCTGCGGCAGATCGCCGAACGTTCGATCACGGCCAGCGCGTATCAATCATGCTGTAGTAAAAGGACTTGTGTCAGGTAGTCGGTATTGAGCATGCAGGACATCATCTTTCCACGGAGGCTGTCCTTGTCGGGATGACGCTTCAGCAGCGTCACGGCGAAGCGTCTCAACCAGCTCAAGTTGTTGCCCAAGGTCCGCTCGCGTGTCCGACTGTCGTCCTCTCGAAAGTTCACGTCCAGCACCCAGTGCATTGACTCGATCCCCCAGTGGCCACGCACCGCCTCCGCGAACCGCTGACCGCTGAGGTAGCGACTGCTGAGATAATAAAGGGTACCGCCCAGATTGCTGCTGAAATATCCTTTAAGGAACGAGGTCAACGGACCTGAGCGCGGTCCAGCACGTACTGGCCGTACAGTATGACGTTGTCCCATTCGATCGGGCTGATGTGCTCCAGCAGAGCCATGTCGATCTTGTCGTCCTCCGGCTTGCACCATCGAACCATCCGCGAAATCTCCTTGGCTTGCCAGTAGATCACGCATGCCAGGATGAGCGTGAGGCAACTGCACGAGTTCATTTGCTCGTGCAATTCTCGGGCGTTGATCCGCCCCCGGCGTCCGTAATACACGTCCCGGGCCAGCGCGTGCAGTTGCTCGACCTTCAGCAAGCCCTTTCGGATCCGCGACCGCAACGGTGGCTCGGACAGGTAGCTGAGCAGGAACTCGGTCTTGAACACCCGGCCCAGGTCGCGATTGGCCCGGTAGAAGCGGTTCTTGGCCGTGCATGAGGCGAGTCGCTTGAGCGCGACCGAAGCGGTCGTGTGCCCGCTCTCCAGCGACGCATAGAACTGCCCCATCCGGTCCCATTGCTCGGTGATGACCTGGGTGTCGATCATCCGGTCGGCCCGGTTCACCAAGCCGGCCAGCGACCCATAGTCACGCTTGGCGTCGAGTCGGTAGAGTCGTTGCTTATTGAGGCCGCGGATGCGAGGACAGAACCGTCTCCCCAGCATCGCGAACGCGGCGAAGTTGATCTCGGTGTAGCCGTGGGTGTCAGTGTAGTGCTCCTCCAAGTCCAGGTCGCTCTCGTTGTACAAGATCCCGTCGAGGACGAACCCCGCGTCCCGGTCGGTGCACTCGATCGGCGTGCTGTAGAACGGCGCGTAGTTGTCGGCAACGAAGGAATAGAATTCCAACGCGAAGTCGCCGAACCGGGTGCTGTAGGTCTGTTGCAGGACTTTGCGGGGCATGGCGAACCGCTGCCCGTCGCTGGCCGATGTCCGGCCCTCGCCCCAGTGGGTTGTGGTGTCCAGGCGTGAGATGGCATGGACCAGGACCGCCAGGGCGGCCCGCTGCGATTCTTCGGTCATCTGCCAGTCGCTGACCCGCTTGAGCTGTTTGTAGGTGACGCCCTGGGTGATCTGGGCCATCGTGTGCAGGCCGATGTTACAGCCGTGCGCCAGCACGACGGCCAGGAGCGTGCAGACGTCCTCGGCGTCGCGCTCTCCACGCTGGGCCGGGGGCACGAAGTGATCGGTGAAGCGCAGGTCGTTATCGACCTCGATGAGCAGGTCCGGGAGCCGGATCGTGCGCATCTGTTTGGTCAGCCATTTCCTCAACTCGCCCAGCCGGGTGTGGGCCGCGGCGTCCAACGTCTCGGCGGCATCGGTGGATAGGTGCCAGCCGTCCTCATCCGCCGTGGCGTAGGCATTGGCGGGTGCCGTCTTGAGGAAGAGGTCATAGGCCGTGTTCAGTCGCTTCGTCAAATGGTCGGAGACGTCCTTGGGGTCGGCGGGCAGGCCGGATCGCTGGAAGAAGGATTTCCGGAGCGGCTCCCAACGCTCCTTGGGGAGGAAGTAGTCCTCGAACCGACCAAACCGTTTGCCGTGCTTGACCGAGAGATTGCCCGACCGGAGATCCTCCCGGAGCTTCATCAGCAGGGCGATTCCCACGCTTTCCGGTCGGCCTTGCCGTCGGTGACGACCAGGGGCAACAGCCGCTTCGGGATGAAATCCGTGGGGGCGTCCTCGGGGAGTTTTCGCTTGAGGTCGGTGTTCATCTCCTTGAGGACCCGGAGGGCCTCCAGGCAGGGGACGTCGCCGTCTCCGGCGTCCGGTAGGAACTCAAGGGCGCGGAGCAAGACCGGCGGGAACTGCCGCAGGTGGTTGAACCGCCGGACGAGGCCATGGAAGACGTCGCTCTTCTTGCCGGTGACCCATTCGTCCAGCCCCGCCACCTGGGCCGCCAGGGCGTCCCTGGGCACGGCGGCGAATAGCCGCGGTCGCAAGGCGGTGGCGGCAACGGAGTCATCCAGGATGATCGCCCCCAGCGACCTCAGCGCGGCCAGGGCCGCCTTGATCGTCTGGCGCTGACCACGCATCTGGTCGTCCAGTTCGTGCTCGGCCCGGGTGTGGGTCCGAGTGAGGAGCTTGTCGAACATGTCCACCGCCTGGTCGACGGCGTCGCGGTAGCTCTGCCGGAGGAAGCAGATCAGGGCCGCGAGGCGGCGGTCCCGTCCGGCCTCGCGAAGGCGGTCCGCCGAGCACTTGCGGACGTAATGGAACAGGGCTCGCTGGTAGTTGGCGTTCAACCAGGAGAGGTCGACGGCCAGGGTGCCGGTGGCCTCGATGGCGGCCAGTTTTTCGGTGAGACCCTGCATGGCGGACGCGGAGGGCTTGGCCGGGTTGGCCTTGATCCCCTGAAGGCCGGATACCGCCTCTCCCTCCTTCACCTCCAGCAGGTCGTCGAGGGCCTTGATCACGCCGGGTGAAAGGGCAGCGGCCAGCTTGGCGACGATGTGTTCCCGCGCCCGCTTCTTCTGCTCTCCGACCAGTCGCAGCAGCACCGACTCGGCGGGGAACAGGACGCGCCGCCCCTTGAGGAATTCACGGGCGCGGGCGAGCAGCGCAGCCGTCTGCTCCAGGCGGCACGATTCCTCGAAGACGAAGCGTTCCAGGGCTTGCGACTGTCCGGTGTCGAAGACGGCTAGCTTGAGGTAGTCGCGAATGCGTTTCTGATGCTCCGACGTCGTGTGCTGCCAGGGAGCGTAGTCGGCGATCCGCGTCTCATCGATGCCCACCTGGAGCGAGACGAAGTGGAGCAGCTCGTCGCAGATCTCCAGGGGCTGCTGGGCCGGGAAGCGGCTGAAGAGCCGGACGAAGCCGACCTGATAGGCGAACCCCAGACGGTTGTGGTCGCGGCGGCATTTGGCAATCTCGGCCAGGTCGTCCTCCGTCAAAGTCGCTTCGCGGACCATCTGCCCCCGCGAGAAAGAAAGTGGCATCATGGATGGTCGCAATCAGGCTAGAAAAACGGACGTCATTTTAGTCGATAGTTGACTACGAAATTCACTGGCTATTATAGTCTGTATTCGCGAAACAAAAATCGCTTTCCACCTTTTCGTAGCGCGGTCCATGAAGACGGTCGCCTACCTGCGGATTTCGACGGGTTCCCAGGACCTGTCCAACCAAAAGCTGACCGTCCTCGACTACGCGCGGCGGGAGCGGTTCGCCATCGACCGCTTCGTCGAGGCGCAAGCCTCCTCCCGCAAGGGCCGGGACGAGAGGCGCATCGAGGAGTTGCTTGGCGAGCTGGCCGCGGGGGACCGCCTGGTCGTCAGCGAGCTGTCCCGTCTGGGCCGCAGCCTGGGCCAGGTGATCCAGCTCGTCGACGAACTGGTGAAGCGGAAAGTCCGCTTCATTGCGATCAAGGAAGCGATCCGCTTCGAGGGAAAGCAGGACATGCAGACCAAGGTGATGGTAGCGCTGTTCGGGCTGTTCGCCGAGGTCGAGAGGGATCTGATCTCGGAACGGACGAAGGAGGGGCTGGTCGCGGCCCGCGCCCGAGGCCGGTTGCTCGGCCGCCCGAAAGGTTCACGGGGTAGGTCCAAGCTCGACGGCAAAGAGGGGGAGATCCGAATGCTGCTGGAGAAACAGGTCTCCAAGGCATCGATCGCCAAGATCATGGGGGTATCGTCGACCAACCTCCGTCACTTCATCCGGACCCGAAAGCTCACCCCGGTGACCTCGAACGGGGGATCAAAGAGCCGGGTTCAGGAGCGCCGTCCTTAAAGGATATTTCAACAGCAATCTGGGCGGTACCCTTAGAAGCCCTGGTTGTCTCGTTTGACGCTGACCTTGCCGGCGTATTGTCGCGAGACGAAAACGAAATACGCGGCCGCCAGTGCGAAACCGATCGGCCACCAGATCGCGGCGTAGGCCAGTGAATTGGGACCGGCGGCGACGTCGTAAACGGTGAGCGAATTTTCGGGCGCCAGTGTCGAATGCAATACTACCGGAAAAATGGCCGCCGCCCCGGTGGCCAGCAGGCCGGCAAGCAGGAGGTTCGACCCGATGAACGCACGCATTTCACGTCGCTTCGCCAGCCCTGAAATCAGTGTGATCGCCGCGGCGCAGACCAGGAGCAATCCGAGCCACCAAAATGGGTTGTGAATCGCGTGCCCGAGCAGATCCGGGCGCACCACGCCGGATTCGACGGAGATGACCAGCAGCAGCGGAGCCGATGCCGCCCAGAGTACCCTCGCGTAGCCCGCGCTGCGGTCATGCACCGGTCCTTCCGTTTTCAGCGTGAGATAGGTCGCGCCGTGCGCCGCCAGGATGACGGCGGCGAAGATCGCAATGGATACCGTATACCAGTCGAGCAGTCCCACGTGGCCGCGTGGCGTGAAATCGGTGAAGAAGGCCATGGAGAACGTGCCGTCGGAAGCAAGCGGAACGCCGCGGGCCATATTGCCCGCCGCTGCGCCGAACAGGATGGCCAGAAGCGTATTGGCGAGTACGAAGACGAAATCCCAGAACCCCTGCCACATGCGATCGTTGATGTGGCCGCCGACTTCCAGCGAGATTCCGCGCAATATCAAACACCACAAAATGAGAAAGAGTGCGAGGTAATAGCCGGCAAAGGCGGATGCCAGAAGCTTGGGGAATACCGCGAGCACGGTGCCGCCGAAACCGACCAGCCATACTTCGTGCCAGGACCAGAGCGGACCGATCGCGGCGATGACCTGTCGGCGTTCTTCGTGGCGTTTGCGCCACGAGCCAATGAAGCATTCCAGCGCCGAAGTTGCGGCCGTCCAGCACCACGTAGACGATGAGCATGAAGCCGGCAATGGCATACCATGCCGCGATCATACGGACGGCTCCTCTCCATGTTCGGCCGGTACGTGCGTCACCGGGTCCGTGACTGATCTCGCGACCGACCAGAACCAGAAACAGCACACCGAGCACAGAATAGAGGCCGACGAAGCCGATCAGCGTGAACACCGTGTCGCCGCTGCTGACTACTTTGCTATAGCCGTCGGACGTGCGAAAGAGACCGTAGATCAGCCAGGGTTGGCGTCCCAATTCCGCCGTCATCCACCCCAGCGTGTTGGCGATGTAGGGAAATGGGAACGCGAGCATCAGCACCCAGAGCAGCCAGCTGCTGGATTCCAGTCGGCCGCGCAAGTTCTGGATTCCGGCATAGGCCATCAGGATGATGAAAATCGTCCCGAGCGTGATCATGAGGTGAAATGAGTAATAGAGCAGCTCGATGTTGTCGGGCCACGACTCCTCGGGAAAGTCGTCCAATCCGTGTACATAGCTTCCAAAGTGGCCGTAGGCGAGAAAGCTGAGGGCGCCCGGGATCTCGATCGGGTTGTCGAGCCGCCGGGCCGCAACATTGGGCTGCCCGATCAGCGCGACGCTGGCCATGGGACCGCCGACGAATCTGCCCTCCATGGCCGCCAATGTCACCGGCTGGTGATTGCCAACCATCTTGGCCTGCTGGTCGCCGGTCGGGAACGCAACAAGAATGGAGGCAATCAGCCCGATGACAGTTCCAGCGCGCAGGTAAATTCTCGCTTGCTCCAGATGGAGTCCGCGCAAGGCGTAGAATGCGCCCGCGGCCGCCACCACGAACGAGCCCGTTACGAGCGCCGCCATCTGATTGTGGGTAAACTGGATCCATGCCCATGGATTGAGCAGGTAGGGGCTGAGACTGTCGATGCCCAGCGAGCCATCCGCTTCGATGCGGTAACCCACGGGATGCTGCATGAAGGCGTTTGTCACGATAATGAAGTAGCCGGAAATCCAGCTTCCCAGCGCGACCGCCAGCGCGGCCAGGAAGTGATAGCGCGGACCCAGTCGCTTTTCGCCCCAGATGAGCGCGCCGATAAAGGCGCTTTCCAGAAAGAACGCGAACATGCCCTCCATCGCCAGCGTCTGTCCGATGACGCCGCCGGCGTATTTGGAAAAGCCCGCCCAGTTCGTCCCGAACTGAAACTCCATCGGAATGCCGGTCACCACCCCGACGGCGAAATTGAGCCCGAAGATCTTGGCCCAGAATCGCGCGGCCTGGTTGTATTTCTCATCACCCGTCCGCAGGGCACGCCACTTCCAATAGACCAGGAACCACGCCAGGCCCATGGTGAGCTGCGGAAAGAGATAATGGTAGGTGATCGTGAAGGCGAACTGAATACGGCTCCAGACGGCAGGATCGGAAAAGAGTGAGTTCATTGTGTCACACCTCTGCCATTGAATACATTGGAGTCTCGGTTTCGACCACGGCGCCGATGGGCTCGCGGCGCCTGCTTCAGCGCACCCAAGCCTTGAGCGAGTTCTGCGCCGCCTTCTCGTAGCCGATGTGCGGGGTGAGCCCGTCACAAGCATGAGCGAGCCGTCGAGGTGCTCGTGGATGCGCTCTCTCGTTCGGCTCAATGCCGGCGGCGCAGTCATTGATTGTTGGCGTTCATACGCTTCCTCTGGTTGTAAGCTCACGACTGTCGGTGTCCGCACCGTTTCGGGCTGCCGCCTGTTCCAGCGGCTCAGCAACTGCCCCGGCCTCCGCCCTGTCGCGGCTGCGTTCGACCGCCTCGCTGTCCAGGCTGATCTTGACGATGTCTGGCTGGAACAACAACGCAAAGAACCAGTCGATCATGATGCGTAGCCGCCGCCAACCCGGCATCTGAAGCAGGTAGTACGTGCGCCGGACGAACCATGCCGGGACGCCGCGCACCTGTACCTTGAGGAGCTGGCCGAACGCCTTGCAGTGGCCCAAGGAACCCATCATCCCCAGGGTAGCGTAGACAAACGGCCGCGGGGGCTGGCCGTCGAGCACCCCAACAATGTTACTGGCGAGCACCCTAGCCTCGCGCAAGGCGTGCTGCGCGAGGCTCGGGTAGGGTTGGCCATCCGGTGCCGGGACGGCCGCGCAATCGCCCAGCGCCCACACCTCCGGGTGGCTCTTGCAGCGCATGGTCCCATCAACGACTATGCGGCCGCGCCGGTCCCGCTCCACGGGCAGCGCGGCCACAACCGGATTCGGGATGATGCCTGCAGCCAGGACGATGGTCTCGGCTTCGATCGTCTCGCCCGGCAGGTGGACCTTGTTCGGCTCGATGGCCTGCACTTTGGACGCGGTTCGGATGTCGGCCCCGCGTCGCTGGCGGAGGACCCCCGTCCCGTAGGCGGCAAGCTTCGGGTCGATCTCCGGCATGATGCGATCGCCCCCCTCGAGCAAAATGAATCGGACCTCGTCGCGGTTGACGTGCTTGTACAAGGGTGCGATCCCGTCTGCAAATGCGGTCAGCTCGCCGAATAGCTCCACACCAACCAGCCCGCCGCCGATGACCACGAAGGTGAGCTGTCGGCCTTGCGGCACGGGGTCCGGCTCGACGTCGGCCCGCTCGAACCGCTCGATGATGTGGTTGCGGAGCAGGAGGGCGTCGGCGAGGGTCTTGAACGTGAAAGTGTGCTGCGAGCCGGGGATCATTCTTCGGTTGGTCATCCCGCCGAGGGCGATGACGAGCTGGTCGTAGGCCAGTTCACCCGGTTCTCGCCCGCCGCAGAGATGAACCACGCGACGCTCCAGGTCGACGCCTTGAACCTTGGCTTCGACGAAGCGCGTGGTCCGCAAGAACGCACGAATCGGGAAGGAGCAATGGCGGGCGTCGAGTGCCCCGGAACAGACCTCGAACAAGAGCGGGGTCATCACGAGGAAATTGTCCCGGCTCACGAGGACGATCTCGACGTCCCGCCGGCGTTTGCAAAGCCGCTCCAGGTGACGGGCCGTGGTAACTCCGCCGAAGCCGCCGCCGAGGATCACGATCCGGGACTTCGGCGGCTGCCCGGCACCGATACCATTCGTCTGAGACAAGGGCATGTCGTAGCTCCTAGAAGAGAACAGCGGGCCGATTGGGTTTCGGCGATTCTTGCTTGCCGGAGATTCATTTGCCGGCCTTGGCCCGCAGCCGAAGCAGGGCAATGAGCAACTCGTTCTCTTCCTTGGCGAGCTGTTCGACGGAACGATTCCCGGCCTCCTCAAGGACTCCGTCAGCGATCGTTCGCTTCAGCTCGGGAGTGATTTCGGAGTGCCGAGGGCATTGAACACGGGCAACGACCCATCGAAGACACCTTCCAGGAAATGCTTGATCCCGCCTGCGCCCCCGCCGAGGTGGAACTGCAGACTGGGGCCGATGATGCCCCAGCGAAGCCCCGGTCCCTAGCACACGGCAGCATCAGCGTCGTCGACGCTCAGCACGCCCTGCTCGATGAGATAGATGCATCTCCTGATAGAGAGCGAGCTGAAGCCGGTTCGCCACATGCCCGGGAAGCTCTTTCCGCAAGCTGGATCGGCTTCTTGCCGATCGACGCATAGAACGCCATCGCCTGCTGGATCGCTTCGGGCGAGGTCTTGGTCCCGCCGACGACTTCCACGAGCGGAATGATGTGCGGCGGATTGAACGGATGCCCGACGAGGACGCGCTCGGGGTGCTTGCACTTCGACTGCATCACGCTCGGCGTGATCCCCGACGAGCTGGACGCGATGATCGAATCGGCAGGGGTGGCGGCGTCCATGTCCGCGAACAGCTTGATCTTGAACTCGGGCCGCTCGGGGGCGTTTTCCTGGACGAAGTCGGCCTTCGCCAGCGCCTCCTTCATGTCCGGCGTGAAGGACAGGCGGTCGCGCGTTGCGCCTGGCGAAAGGCCGATGGCGTCGAGTTGCTCCCACGCTTCGTCAACGTACTTGCGCAGGTTGGCTTCCGCGTCCGGGGCGGGATCAGTCGCGACCACGTCGAAGCCGTGCGCCAGATACTGAGCGGCCCAGCTCGCTCCGATGACTCCAGTGCCGACGATGGCGATTCGGTGGATGGGTTTGTCGAAGGTCATGTTCATTCTCCTAAATGGATGGTCGTGCGTTGAGTGACTAAGAAAGCAGTTCCGCGTAGGCGATGCCGGTGAGGTTTCCCTGAGCGTAGAGCAGTGTCTGCTTTCCCGATCCATCGAGCTTGGCAGAATAGAGCGAGCCGGCCATGTCGGTGAGGAACATACGGCCGCCTTTGAAGTCCAGTGCGAGGCCGATGGCTTCCATCAGGTGGGTGAGCAAGATGTCCGGGGCGGGGCGAGCCTTCCGATCCACATCCATCGGGGCGCGGTTGACCGTGTTACCGCGCGGCGGGTCGCCGCGGTCGGTCCAGTACAGGAGGCGATTCCTCAGATCGAGCTCCAGATCGATCGGCTCGGGCAGACCATCGAAAAGGACTTCAATGTCCGATCGAGTGGAGGCGCTCTGCCCGTTGGGAATTTCGATGCCGGCGCGAAAGATGCGCCCCAACTCCGCATTGTCCGGGCCTTTTTGCGTCCAGTAGATGTGTCCGCGCTCGGCATCGACGGCAATGCCGACGCACCACTTCGTAGCATCCGGCCCCGGTCGAGGGTCGCCCTGGCTTGTCTCCACGAGCGTTTCCGGCGCCGATCCGTCGAGGTTAGCGCGCATGACGCGCATGCCCTCCCGGTCGCACCAATACAGCTTGCCGCTTTTCTTTTCGAGTTGGAGCTGTTTCGGCGTGAACGTGCCGCCTTGGGGAACGATCGTCGTGCGATTCCGACCGTCGAGGTCGACGCGCTCGATAGAGCCGTCGTTCTGGGTGAGAACGCCCATGTTGGTCCAGTAGATGTGCCCTCCTTCGACGTCGACCGCGATGCCATCGGGGAGACGGCACTCGGTGGCGACGACCTTGCGATCGGAGCCGTCCGGGTTCAGCGAGAGCACACGGTTGCCGCTGAGGTCGAGAACGAATAAGCGGCCGATCGCGGCTCGGCCACCGGAGGCACGTCCTGCTTTTGCGGCTGTAATTCGGTCATGATCTTTCTCCTTTCATCGTTCACCGCGCCGCAAGCGCGGAGATCATCAAGACACAAGGCGAAGAGGCGTCGATCGCCCAGAGCGACTCCTCGTATCCGGTTCCAACCGGTACCGCGCCAGGTCGGCGACGGTGACCATCACCAGGCCGTGCGTGTTGCAGAACCGGATCAGGTCGGCACGCGAGCCATGGTGCCGTCGTCGTTGACGATCTCGCAGATCACGCCCGCGGGGTACAGGCCCGCGAGGCCGGCGAGATCGACGGCCGCCTCGGTCTGTCCGCGGCGGCTCCAGGACGCCGCCGGGGCGGGCGCGCAGCGGGAACACGTGTCCCGGCCGGGCGAAGTCATCCGGAGAGCTGCCGGCATCCACGGCGGCTCGGATCGTTTGTGCCCGATCGTGGGCCGAAATGCCGGTGGTGACGCCGTGGCCCTTCAAGTCGATCGAGACCGCGAACGCGGTGCCGTGCAGCGCGGTGTTGCCCGGCACCATCGGGGCGAGGTCCAACTCGTCAAGCCTTTCGCCAGGCATGGCCAGACAGATCAGTCCCCGCCCGTGGGTCGCCATGAAGTTGATGGCCTCGGGCGTGACCATTTCCGCCGCCATCGTCAGGTCGCCTTCGTTCTCGCGGTCTTCATCATCGACCACCACGATCATGCGGCCGGCTTTCAGCTCGCGAATGGCGGTCTCGATGCTCGCAAACTCGAACCGGTCTTGCGAGTGATTTGGATACCCGGTGCGTTCATGATGACCGAGGCTCAGGGTGTGCCCCATCTTTTCCTTCTTGGCATGCAGATAAGCCAAGGAATGTTTGGTCGGCGCGGACTCGCACGGGAGCCGCTCCACGACTTCGATGCCGGCATCGGATAGCGCGCGAGACTTCCGCGGGTTATTCGAGAGCAGGCGAACCCGACTGACCCGAAGCTCGTGCAAGATCGCGGCGGGCAAGCCGAAATCTCTGCAATCCGCCGGAAAGCCCAGCGCGTGGTTGGCATCGACCGTGTCGAGGCCGCTGTCCTGAAGCGCGTACGCCTGGAGCTTCGCCATCAGGCCGATGCCGCGGCCCTCCTGATACTCGTAGATCACCAGCCCACGCCCTTCCTCGGCGATGGCCCGCATGGCGATCTCCAACTGGTCGTTACAATCGCAGCGCAGCGACCCGAGCACCTCGCCGGTGAAGCATTGCGAATGGATGCGCACGAGCGGAGCGCCCTCCGTCAGATCGCCGAGGACCATCGCGAGCGCGGTTTCGACCCGGCGGCTGCCATTGAGAATTTCGCGCTCGAATCCCAAGATCCGATACGCCCCCCACCTGGTCGGCATGCGGGTGGAGACAACTCGTCGGACTGTACTGGTCGATGTCATGTTGGTCCTGCCTTTCCACTCCATGCTGCGTGGCTGCTTGTGGACGAGAGTTCCAGTTCTGTCTCGAAAACGCCCGAGATAACCGTCGACGGTTTCCGCACTCTTGGTTCGGGAGCAAGCTATCCAACGGCCGCTGCCTCCCGCTCTTTTGTGTTCGGGACGGCGCCGCTCGAGTGCAGGCCGTCGATTTCGGTCGCACTGAACCCGAGTTGCTCGAGGACCTGTCGATTGTGTTCACCAAGATTCGGAGCGCGCCCCGCAGGCACCTTTGCGATCCCATGCACCTGGATGGGACTGCTGATCGTCGCCTTCAGCTTGCCGCCTGCCCCTTCGAGCGGAACGATGATGTCGTTCAAGCGTAGCTGCGGATCATCGATGACTTCCTGCGGCCCACGCACGGCGCCGAACGTGACATGAACGCCAGTGAAGACTTCGTACCAGTGCGTCATCGGCTGCGAGCCGAAGACGTCGTCCAGAATGGCGGTCAACTGCGGCATGTTCTGAATCAGCTTGGCCGGATCGGCGAATCGTGAATCCGTCAGGAGATCCATACGGCCAATTGCTTTCGCCACAGGAGCCAACTTGTCAGGCGTGACGATCAAAACGAACCAGGTGTCATCCGACGCGCGATACACATTCAGCGCCGCATTCGCGGGATGCTTTCTGTCGTGCAACCCGAAAAAACTCGCCTCGCACAGTGCGGCCTGGATGAAAACGCTTGCCGACCAGACTCCTTCCGCGAGGAGCGACGTCGTGACATGGCATCCCTGGCCGGTTCGCTCGCGACGATAAAGCGCTGTCACGATCGCGGAATACAGGCCGACGGCGGTCGCATTGTCACCGCTGCCAGCGACCGGCCAGGTCGGCGTCGCGCCGGCATCGCGCGTCATGGACAACAAGCCGCTCCGCGCCCAATACGACGTGATGTCGAATCCCGGAAGATCGGCGTCGGGACCTTTTTCGCCGAAGCCCGTGAGATCCGCATAAATCAGACGCGGGTTCCAAGGCGCGACATCGTCATATTCGAGCTTCAATCGCTTGCGTGCGGGATGAGGCGTGTTGACGATGAGCACGTCGGCCCACTTAACCAACCGCTCGAGGACCTGTTGAGCGCTGGGCGATTTCAGATCAAGCGTGATGCCGCGCTTGTTGCGGTTGACCAGGTGCCAGGGATAGGCGTCTTTGGCTTGCGGGTGCGGCGGGATTTTGTGTGCCATTCTCCAGCTATCGCCAGCGGGCGGCTCCACTTTGATGACATCTGCGCCGAAGTCGGAGAGGATCACCGCGGCGCTGGGGCCCGCGATGAAACTTGCCAGGTCCACGACTTTCAGGCCGGAAAAGATATTGTCACTGCTCATGGGTCACCTCTTCAGATTGAGTGGAATAGCGGGTCACGTTCGGCCCGGTCACCGGCCCTGGAACTTCGGCTTGCGCTTCTCGCGAAACGCGGCGGTCCCCTCTTTCCGGTCCTCGGTTGCGAAACACTGGGCAAAGAGCGAAGCTTCGATGTTCAGACCCTCGGCGAGGCTCACATCGAGCCCCCGGTTGGCGGCGTCAATCGCCAACTTTACGGCCACAGGAGCATTGGCATTGATCTTGTTCAAAATGGCTTCCGCCCGCGCGGTGAGATCTGCGCTCGGAACAATCTCGTTGACCAAGCCGATCCGATGTGCCTCGTGGGCGTCGATCATGTCACCGGTCAGAATGAGTTGCAGAGCCCGGCCCTTGCCGACGAGTCGCGGCAACCGTTGCGTGCCGCCAAAGCCCGGGATGATGCCAATCGTCACTTCGGGCTGGCCGAACTTCGCTGTTTCGACGGCCAGTCGGATGGTACACGCCATCGCCAGCTCGCAGCCACCGCCCAGCGCGAAGCCGTTGACGGCCGCGATGACCGGCTTGCCAAGGTTCTCGATGATCTTGGTGAGGCGTTGTCCATGTCGAGTCTTGTTCTCCGCGTCGGCCGGGGTGTCGTTGCCCATTTCGCTGATGTCCGCGCCGGCCGCGAACGCCCTGTCGCCGGCGCCGGTCAAGATCACGCCGCGCACCGCGGCATCGTCACGGGCGTCCTCGAAGACTTCACTCAGCTCCGTGATGGTGGCCTTATTGAGGGCGTTCAGTACCTTCGCCCGGTTGAGCGTGACGTACGCGATCGCCCCCTTTTTCTCGTACAACACGTTCTCGCGGGTTGGTGCTGCTGTTGCGGAACTCATGGGTATGCCCCTTTTGCGAAAAGTAAGTCGTTGCTATCTCACCACCTCGCTGCACGGTCGAACCATCGATCGCGCTACACAAAGGCGCTGAAACCCGGTGACGGCCTTGCCGACGATCAGGTTTTGCATCTGGTACGTCCCTTCGTAGGAGTAGAGCGCCTCGGCATCGGCAAAGAAGCGTGCCACGTTGTAGTCGGCGAGGATGCCGTTGCCGCCGAGAATCTCGCGGGCCCACGCGACCGTCTCGCGGCTCTTGGACGTGCAGAACGCCTTGGAGAGCGCCGCCTGGGCGTCCGTCAGCTTGCCTTCCGCGTCGAGCTTGCGCCGTGCGTGCCACCATGCACTGACAGGCCGTAATGTTGGCGAGCATCCGGGCGAGCAAGTCCTGGATGAGCTGGAACGAGCCGATCGGCTTGCCGAACTGCAAACGCTCCTGGGCGTATTTGAGCGCGTGCTCGTAGGCCCCCATCGCGCACCCCGTCGCCTCCCAGCCGACCAGGTACCGCGTCTGACGCAGCACCCGCGCGGTGTCCCGGAACGACGTGTCGCCCTGGAGGCGGTTCGCCTCCGGTACCCGGCAGTCCTTCAGAGTGATCTGCCCGTTCTGGACCACCTTGAGCGCGATCTTGTTCTGGATCTTCTCGACACTGAAGCCGGGCGTGGTCTTGTTCTCGACGATGAAGCCCTTGACCTGGTTGTCGGCGACGTCGCGCGCCCAGATGATCGAGACGTCGCACCACGGCGCGTTCCCGATCCACCGCTTCTGGCCGTTGAGGACCCACGTGTCGCCCTCGCGCTTCGCCGTCGTCAGCAGCCCGCCGCCCGCGCCCGAACCCACCAGCGGCTCGGTCAGGCCGAAACAGCCGATCTTCTCCATGCGGGCCATCGGCGGCAGCCACTTCTGCTTCTGCTCCTCCGACCCGCCGAGGTAGATCGAACCCATCGCCAGGCCGTTGTGGACCCCGAAGAAGGTCGCGATCGAGGAATCGACCCGCGACATCTCCATCGGGATCAGGCCGAACAGCAGCACGCTTCCTCCGCGGCACCCGTATCCCTGCATCCCCAGTCCGCCGAGATTCAGCTCTTTGATCGCCGGGAGCAGCTCGAATGGGAATGAATCTTCGATCCAGTACTTGTTGATGATCGGCGCGACCTTGGTTTCCATGAACGCACGCACCTGTTTCAAGAGCGCGAGTTCCTCGGCGTTCAAGGTCTCAGCGAGCTCGTAGAAGTCGCTATTGGGCGCCGGCAGCGGCTTCGGTTGCTTCGCGGGTTTTGTTGCGGTCGTCGTCACGGTGTTCGTTTCGCTCATGGCGTTTTCCTCCGGTTCGGTACTGGGCCTGTTCGCATGCTTGCTACTCACGGGTGAATGCTCTGTCTCGGCGTCGTTCCTCGCTCATGCGGCTGCTAGCGGGCCCGGCGCCGGCCGTCGGGGGCGTAGCCGCGTCTCGGGGCTTGTCGTCGAATCCCAGGAAGCGGGCGAACCGCCGCTGCCGGTGGCGTGCGTACCACGCCTGGCGAACCTTGTCGCGCGTCCGCCGCGCTCGCGTCCCATCCACGGCCGACCTCCCTCTTATTGAGAATCCTCGATCTTTCCCGGTGAGATTCGCAGCCCGAAGACATCAGGTGGCCGGCCCGACGCGCGGACGGGCTCGGAGCGACGAGGCGTGCGGGCCCGGGCGCGGCCCTCACGTCGCGATTCGCCGAACGTGACGGAGCCGAGGGGACGACCCGGACCGGGCGTCCCATCGGACGAACGACAGGTGCCCCGGAGATCTCCCGTGAGCTGTCCGCCACCAGGGTCATAAACGAACGTACTGGACCGGCCCGGATTCGACCGGCCGAAGTGGTGACCTCCTCGGGCGGTTCCGACCGGCCCCACGCCGGGGGGCCAAGGGCGATCCTTTCGATCGCTGTCTTCCCCCGCTGATCTGCTAAGCGTGGCCGGTGGACACGGTCAGGCGGCGAAAAAAGCTCGAACCCGAGCGCACGATCACGACCCATTGCATCATCGCGGACCGTTGCGACCCGGCCGTCGCCAGGCTTCGCCGCGGCGAACCGACGCGGCCGAGTCGGTCTGCCGTCGCTATCGATCGGGGCCACGGCCGCGGCCCGAAGCCTGTCCGCTGCAGGAAGGGGAGCCATCCGGCGGCTGCGCCCGCACCGACCGCGGGACGGTGTCCCAAATCCGCACCGTCAGGTCGCCGGAAGCCGAAGCCAGCCTCGTCCCGTCCGGGCTGAAGGCGACGGCATGAACATAGGACTCGTGACCACGCAACTGGCAGACCTCCTGGCGGCTGGCGACGTCCCACAGACGGATGGTGTTGTCGCCGGAGCCGATTGCCAGGCGGGTGCCGTCCGGACTGAACGCCAGGCCGTACACCCGGTTCCCGTGCGGCAAGACCCCGAGCTCTTCGTACGTGTGGGCGTCCCACAGCCGCACGTTGCCCCCACCCACCGAAGCGGCGGCGATCAAGCGTCCGTCCTGGCTGTACGCGATTCGATAACCCTCCGCGTCGCCGGGCAGTACCCCGACCTCGGTCCGAGTCGCCAGGTCCCAGAGTCGCACCGCCCCGTCGAATCCGACGCTGGCGAGCCGTCTCCCGTCGGGACTGAAGGCCACGTCCAGGACAGCGCCCGCGTGCGCAGGTAAGGCACCGGCCGGCTCTCCCGTGGCCACGTCCCAGAGCCGCACCGTGCCGTCTCGACTTCCCGAGGCCAGCAGCGTGCCCGCCGGGTTGAAGACCGCTCGGGCATCGCCGGTCCATCCACCGGTAGGTGCCGTAACGACCCTGATGGGTTTGCCGGCAGCCACGTCCCAGAGGGTGATCGCGTCGCCGCGCGTCACGGTGGCGAGCTGGGCTCCGCCGGGATGCCAGGCCACGGAACTGACGATCTTCGCTTCCGAATGAGAGACGTCGTGGCGCAGCACGGCGGTTTGACGACCGGTGGCGGCGTCCCAGAGCCGCACCGTGCCGTCCCAGGCCGCGGAGGCCACCCGCGTGCCGTCGGGGCTGAAGGCCACATCGTAGACGAAGCTCCCGTGCCCGCGGAGGATCCCGTTCCGCTGGGCGAGGTCCATGTCCCAAACGCGCGTCTCGCCGTCGGCCGAGCGCGACACCAGCAACGAGCCCTGCGCGGCGAACGCCGCCCCCACAACCTCCGCCCGGTGGCCGAGCAAGACGGCGATCAGGTCGCCGGAAGTGGCGTCCCAGAGCCGCAGCTTCCGATCGGCCGAGGCGGTCACGACGCGCCTGCCGTCCGGGGTGAAGATCGCGTCCCAGAGCCGATCGGTGTGACCGCGAAGGGTGGCGACTTGCTGGCCGTTCTTGCCGTCCCACAGCCGGGCGGTCTGATCAAGCGAGCCCGACACGAGGCGCCGGCCGTCCGGGCTAAACGCGACCGATCGAGTCGTATTGGTGTGGCCTAAAAGGGTGGCAATCGGCCGCCCGGTCGCGGAATCCCAGAGGCGCACGCTGTTGTCCGGATAGGGAGATCCCGATGCCAGACGCGACCCGTCGGGGCTGAACGCAAGGGCCCCGGGGCCGACCGTGTGGCCTTCGAGAATGGCGACGTCCCGGCCGGTTACGCCGTCCCATAAACGAATGTGCTTTTCGCCCTCGCCGTGCGATGCGATTCGCGTGCCGTCCGGGCTGACGTCCAGGTGGATGATCCGATGGTCGTGCCGGCCCAGCACGGCGAGCGGCCGGCCCGTGGCCGCGTCGTACAGCCTGAGCTGGCGATCCAGGCCGACCAAGAGCCGCTCGCCATCGGGCAGAAAGCGCGCGGTGAAATTGCGCACATGGCCGTCCAGGACGGCGATGGTCCGGCCCGTGGTGGTATCCCAAAGGCGGCCGCACTGCCCATCCAGCGAGCAGATCCGCTGCCCGTCCGGGCTGTACGCCAGCCACTCGACCGCTTGCTCATGCCCGCGCCAGACCTTCGCGGTTTTCCCCGGCGCCGGGTCCCAGAGACGGACGGTCTTGTCGGCCGAGCCGGACGCGAGGCGCTTGCCGTCGGGGCTGTAGGCCAGCGCGAAAACGGGTCCCTCATGCCCGCGCAGGGCCGCGATGGCCGTGCCGGTCGCCACGTCCCAGATGTTGATGGCGCGGGTCGCTGCCCACGCTCGCAAGCTGGTCGCCCGAGGGGCTGATGATCGGCCGTGGCCACCAGAATTCCGACGCGGGTTTGCCGCCGGGCATCACGGCGCGCGAGTCATCGAGCCGGATGTGCAGGTGTCGCCACTCCCAACCGCGGTGCTCCTGTGGCGCCGCCTCGAGGGCCCGCCGGGCCGTGTCGCTATGATCGAGCTGCAGGGCCGCCGCCGCCGCCGCGATGTTCGATCGGTAGCGTTCCCAGCGCTCGGCCGCGCCGGCTCGTTCGGCCCGTTGCCGTGCCTCGACCGCCTCCCGCCATTGCCAAAGGATCGCCGCGAGGGCGAGGAGGCCCGTCATCACCATGGCGCCGAGCGCCGCGGCCGGCACCGGGTTCCGCCGGCCCCATCGGACCGCACGACCGAGCGGCCCTGTCCGGCGCGCCCGGATCGGCTCGTCGTTGAGGAACCGGGCCAGATCCGCCGCCAGCTCGCCCGCCGTCGCGTACCGCCTGCCGGGTTCCTTCTCCAGGCACTTCAAACACATGGTCTCCAGGTCCCTCGGGACCTTGGCGTTGAGCCGCGAGGGGGGCACGGGCTCCTGCGCGATCACCTGCCGCTCCGTCTCGGATGCGGTCTCGGCGCGGAACGGCGGCCGGCCGGTCAGAAGCTCATACAGGATCGCACCCAGCGAGTACACGTCCGCCGGCGGCCCGATAGCGTCCACGTCCCCGCGGGCCTGCTCGGGGGCCATGTAGCTGGGCGTGCCCGAGCGGGGCTCCGCTCGTCGTCAGTCCCGCCCCACCCTCCTGCCACCGCGCCAGGCCGAAGTCGGCGACCTTGGGCGTGCCGTCGGCGGTGAGCAGGATGTTCGACGGCTTCAAGTCACGGTGGATGATCCCACCCTGATGAGCCGCCTGCATGGCCCGTGCCAGGGTGGCCACGAGCTCGGCGGCCGCGGCGGGCCGGCAACGGCGCGCCCGAGAGCTGCTGGGCCAGGCTGCCCCCCTCGACGAACTCCATGGTGAAGTAAGGCCGCCCGCCGTGGTCGCCGACATCGTAGACCTGCACGATGTTGGGGTGGCGCAGGCCGGCGGCCGCCTCGGCCTCCCGGAGGAATCGCTCCCGCTCCCCCGGGCGGGCGTAGCGGCCAGCCAGAAGCATCTTGAGAGCAACGGTCCGGTGAAGTCGAGTGTCGAGGGCCCGGTAAACAATCCCCATCCCGCCGTGGCCAAGCACCGCCTCCACCTGGTAGCCGGGAATGTGCGGCGGATCGTCGATCGCAAAGGCGGACGGCGTGCCTTCCACCTCCGAGGTGGACCCCGGCTCGGGGAGCAACGCGCCGATGCGGGCTTGGATCGACTCGAGCCTTTGCCAGCGGAGCCGCACCTCGGCGAGGAGCTCGGGATGATCGCGGCAGACCTCATCCGGACTGCGCCGCGACTCGAGGACCTCCTCGAGAAGTTGCTGCACGCGCGGATCAGCGGCCATCGCTTTTGCCTCCCCACGTCGTCGCGTCCACCCGCCTCGGTCGGTCGGTCCTTACGTCGGGCGCAGATCGTCCAGTTGCTCCGCCAGGAGCAACAAAGCCCGATTCAACCGCCTTTGCACCGTTTTGGTCGACACGCCCAGGACTCCGCCGACCTCGTTTTGGGCCAATCCCTGGATCCGGACCAGGCTGAAGACTTCCCGCTCCTCTTCCGGCAGGCTCTCGATGGCCTGCAAGATGCGGCGGCCGTCCGAGCTCAGCTCGGAGACGCTGCTGGCTGGCGCCGGCACCTCGCTGTCGTGCAGCTCGACCACGGAAGGCTGTTCGTCCAGGTGGCGGGCCAGGTCATTGAGCTCCCAGCGCATGTGCTGATTGGCCAGCGCGAAGAATTCGCGCACGTTCCGCGGACGGGCCTCACGCATGGCTTTGAGTAACCGCTCCACCACGGCGCCGAGCAGATCGTCAGGCTCCAGGTTAAGCGGGGGTTGCATCAAACGTGGGTAGCCCCGGTACAGAAGGTTGGCAGAGACCAGTTGCAGTCGACGCACCGCTTGGTCCACGAGCGCCCGGATGATGGGCTCGGCGGGCGACATCCCCGGCCAACGCGTCGAGATAGCGCTGGACGACGGCAGTGGTCGGTTCTGCACTCATGAAACGCGACTCGTCGCTCCTACTGGGGTGAATGTCCACCCGCCACGCTTTAGCTTGTATGGTGGTGCGCGTGCTGAGTATACCGCCTTCGGTGTCCACCGGCCACACCCAGACGGAGATTCCAACGATGGCTGGCGAACGCGACCTGCGACACCTGCTCGAGGTAATCCTCGAAACGGGTAAGAGCCCCGAGGAGGTGTGCCAGGGCGACGCCGAGTTGCTGGCCAAGGTCCAGGCACGCCTGCGATACGTGCGCCTGCTCGAGGCCAAGCTCGACGTCCTGCTTCCCTCGTCGTCCGGCCCGGACGCCAGCCCGGCGGCGCCAGGCCGCGGACTGCTCAACCGCCTCATCTCAGCGGCTACGAAGTGCAGGGCGAGCTGGGCCGGGGCGGCATGGGTGTTGTGTACCGGGCGTGGGATCAGCGCCTCCACCGCCCGGTCGCCATCAAGATGCTGCTGGCCGGCGACTTTGCGCGACCAGACGAACGCGAGCGATTCGAGCGCGAGGCCGAGGCCGCCGCGGGCCTGCGACACCCCAACATCGTGCAGGTGTACCAGGTCGGCGACCTCGAGGGCCGGCCGTACTTCACGATGGAGTTCGTCGAAGGGGGGAGTCTCGCCGAGAGGCTTGCGGTCGCTCCCCTCGCCGCCGTCCCGGCCGCGGCGCTCATCGCCACGCTGGCTGAGGCCGTCCAGACGGCCCACGACCGCGGGATCGTCCACCGCGATCTGAAGCCGGGTAACGTCCTCTTGACCGCCGACGGCACCCCCAAGATCGCCGACTTCGGGTTGGCCCGGCGGCTGGATGATCGGGCGGCGCTGACCCGTAGCGGCATTCCGCTGGGCACGCCGAACTATATGGCCCCGGAGCAGGCGCTGGGCCTGGCGCACTCGATTGGACCGGCCGCCGACGTCTACGCGCTGGGGGCAATTCTGTATGAAGCGCTGACCGGACGACCTCCATTCCGGGCGGACACAACGGAGGAGACGCTGCGGCAAGTCGTCGAACAGCAGCCGGCGCCCCCCTCACGCTGGAACGCGAAGGTCCCGCGCGACCTGGAGGTCATCTGCCTCAAGTGCCTGCGCAAGGAGCCGCACCGCCGCTACCCGAGCGCCGCCGCGCTGGCGGAGGACCTCCGCCGCTTCGAGCGCGGCGAGCAGATCACGGCCCGACCGACCGGCCCGCTGGAACGGTCGGCCCGGTGGCTGGGGCGCCGGAGGGTCCATTGTGCGGCCCTCGCGCTCGGCACGCTGCTGGGGGTCGCGCTGGTCGGCGCCGGCCTCTGGCTCAAGTCCGTACACGAGGCCCGAATGCGCCGCGAACTGGACCCCGCCCGACGTAATCAGTCGCTGGTGGTCCGGATAAACGCCATTCAACTGGCTCGCGGCACTCTCGTCGGGGGGCGGTTAAATCCGGCGGCCGACCGACGCTTCAATTACGCGCGGGCGGATCGAGACTACGAGTCCGCGTTCCGCGAAGCAGGCGTGGGGGCGATCGGGGACGACACGGCGGGTGTGGCGCGACGGATCACGGCCTCGACCGTGCGCGAGCCGCTTCTGGCCGCGCTCTCTGACTGGTCGGCCTGCGCCAGCCTCGAGAGTCGCCGGGCGTGGGTCCTCGAGGTGGCGCGGAGAGTCGACCCGGAGCCGTGGCGCGACCGCGCCCGTGATCCCGTGGTGTGGGCCGACCGCACCGCGCTCACCACCACGGCCCGGACCGCGCCGCTGTCGGCGCAGCCAGTGCCCTTCCTGGCCGCATTGGGGGAGCGGTTGTGGGACTTGGGCGGTGATGGGACCGACTTCCTGGCGCGGGTGCACCAGGCGCATCCGGATGATTTCTGGGCCGCCTTGACCCTGGCCCGGGCGTTGCAGGAAGGCGCCGACCGCAAGGCGGCGGCCGCCGCGTACCGGCGGGCGCTCGAACTCCGGGGAGACTGTGCCGCCGTCTACAACAACCTCGGCAACATGTCAACCTCAATGGGCCGCTTGGACGAGGCCGCCGACTACTTCCGGAAGTCCCTGGAGATCGACCCCAACTTAGCCCCGGCCCACAATAACCTCGGCCTGGCCTTGAAAGGCCAAGGCAAATGGTCTGAAGCGGATCAGCAGTTCCGGGACGCCATCCGGTTTGGCCCCGAGCTCGCTCCTCCCCACGACAACCTCGGCGAGATCCGTGCGTTCACGGGTGCGCTGGACGAGGCGATCGCCGAGTACCGGCAGGCACTACGGATCGACCCCGAGTTCGGACGGGCCGAATACATGCTCGGCGTCGCGCTAGCCGCCCGGGGCCGGCTGGACGAAGCAAACGACCGCGATCAGCGGGCTGTCCGCGACGACCCCGTGCGGGCCGAGGCCCAAAAGAAGACCCGCCTTATCGCGGTGAATCAGGGAATCATCAACTACCGGCGCGCGCCCTTGGGATTGACCCGAACGCCACGCTCTCCCGCGCCAGCCTTGGCCTCGCCCCGGGCGACGCGGACCGGCTGAACGAGGCGATCGGCCACTACGAGACGGCCGTCCGGATCGAACCGTGGCTCTGGATGGCGCACGCGGCACGGGGCCAGGCGCTCGTGGCCCTGGGGCGATTCCGCGAGGCCGTGGCCGCGACCCGCCGGTGCTTCGACCGGCTCCCTCACGGTCATGAGCTGCGATCCAACGTCCTGGCCCAGCTTCGGCGCTGCGAGCGACTGATCGCCTTGCAGGATCGTCTTTCCGCGGTCCTCAAGGGGAAGGACAAGCCCGCCGACGCGGCCGAGACTCTCGAGTTCGCCGAGCTCTGCGGCCTCCAGGGACAAATGGTCGCCGCGGCACGCCTGTACGCCGAGGCCCTTGACGCATCACCGCGACTGGCCGGGGACCTCCACGCCGAGCACCGCTATCGGGCCGCCTGCGCCGCAACGCTGGTTGGCTGCGGTCGCGGCGTGCGACGCCGCCGGGCTCAGCGAAGCGGAGCAGGCGCAGTGGCGCAAGCGGGCCCGCGAATGGCTTGGGGCCGAGGTCACCCTCTGGACCAGGGTGCTGGACAGCGGTCCGCCCGCAGATCGCCTGCTGGTTGCCCAGAAGCTGGCGCATCTGTGGGCCGATCCCCACCTGGCCGGGCTGCTGGACCACGAAGCGCTGGATCGGTTGCCGCCGGCCGAGCGCCAGGAATGCCGCGCGCTGTGGGACGCGATCGATATCCTGATCCGGCGTGCTGAAACCATTAATTGATCGTCGGGCGTCCCGCAAGTCGGCAGCTCCCTCGGAGGGCCAGGGCAGGCGCGATGCGGGGGTTGTGACGCCGCTCATGGAGGAGATGACCACTCGCAACGGGTTGGCATCACCTACCGTGTGCAGGGCCCACCAGACGAACGCCTCCCACCCGAAGATCGGCCGCGGGCTAGACATCCATCACGGCCCCTTGCCTACCGTCAGCACGCTGTTGTTGAAAAAGCCAGCCTGGCGCCAGTTGGCGGGGTCGTGCCGGTAGTTCTTGCCGTCCTGGACGTACTTGTACTCATAACCGCCGGCCGGCAGAACCAGCGTTGTCGTGAACATGCCCTGATTATCGGGGCCGTCGAGCTTCTGAACCGGCGACCAGTCCTTGTTGAAGCTGCCGGCAAGGTGGACTGTCTCGGTGCCCTCGGGCGCATGGTGGCGAAAGGTCACATCGAACTTGCGGTCGTCGCGCAGGGTTGCTTTGGGGGATCCATCGCTCAAGTTCTGATAGTCCAGTGCAACATCCATGTAGCCGACGAGCATCTCGTTGTTGGTCTGCTCGCCGAAGATAACTTTCCGGTTCGGGTTGGGGTTATTGAGGTTGTCAGCCGAGTTATCGAAATGGCCCACACAACGTATGATTGTCCCCTCGGGCATCGGCTTGGGCTCGGCGAGGATGTAGTTGTTCTGCCAGTCGAATTCGTATCGAGGTACCTCGAGCAGGACCTCGTGGCGGCCGTCGGGATAGGTCGCCTCGAAGTGGAAGGACTTGCCGCGCAGATGCATATGAGGCAGGAGCGAGTACAGGATGTAATCCTGGTTGAACCGATGCTCGACTGCGTCCTGATAGTCGGCGGCCTTCGGCGGGATGGACAAATCGAATTTGATGGCGGCGACGGAGGTCATCCGCTTCTTGATCGTCGCCGGATCGGCGAAGGTCAAGCCGATGACACTCCGATCGGTCTTGAAAACGGCCTGGTCAAGCCCCGTTGGTCTCGGCCTCCGGAACGGGTGGCAGGATGTCGGCGACAGCGATCCGCCCGACTTCAGCGCCGTCGATCACGACCGGTATGGACTGACCCTCCGCGAAATCGGAGCGCGAGGCGTAGCCATCCGGACCGGGACCGGTGTAGACCTCGACCTGGCGTGCCCTGAGATTGACGATCCAATACACCGGGATACCCGCCGGCCCGTAGACACCGGTCATCTTCCGATCCTCCGAGAGACTCCAGTCCGAAACCTCGACGACCAGCGCCAGGTCGGCCGGTCCGGGGTGGCGATGCCAGTAGTCCCTGGCGGTGCCCCGTACTAACGCAACGTCCGGCTCCGGTTCGTTCAACTCCACTATCCGGATCGGAATCTCAGTGCTGACTCGCCATCCGGCCGGAACGATCCGCTGAAGTTCATTGCGGAGGAGTTCGCCCGCGAGTACATGGGGCGGTTTCTTGGTCACCTTGGCCACCAAATATCCGTTGATGAGGGTAAACCGGTCGCGCTCGGTGAAGACGCCAGAGTCGACCATCGCCTCGTATTGCTCGACGGTGAACCGCGCGAGCGGCGATGGTATCCAATCCATTGCCGGCGACGCGATCGGTTGCGTTGGCGTGATCGTGGACATGGTTACTTGCTCCCCGCCTTCCTTCTGGCCAAGAACTCCTCAACGGCGACCCTGGCAAGCGCCGACATGTGGGTGTTGCGCTTGGCCGCCTCGATTCGCAATTCACGATGGACATCAACCGGGAGCTCGAGGCGCACGGCCTTGAGTTCCTGTTCCGTCGATACGGTATTCACGCCTGGTTTCCTCGCCGCCGGTTTCTTGGCCATTGTGGGTCACCTCATTGGTAAACGCTGTTCACCGAGATGATACCAGCGATCCAGTAACCGACTCTACCTAGTATACCGGCGTCCGGTATCGGGAGTCAACCCGGTATTTGTGTTACACACCGTTTACACAGTAGAACGAGTTTACTACAATGATCATGTCGAGTCGAGAACGTCTCGACCCGCCCGCCACGAACCGGAGACGAGACGACGATGCACTTCCCGGCAATCATCAATCACGGGCCTTTTGTTACCGTCAGCACGCTGTTGTTGAAAAAGCCAGCCTGGCGCCAGTTGGCGGGGTCGTGCCGGTAGTTCTTGCCGTCCTGGACGTACTTGTACTCGTAACCGCCGGCCGGCAGAACCAGCGTTGTCGTGAACATGCCCTGATTATCGGGGCCGTCGAGCTTCTGAACCGGCGACCAATCCTTGTTGAAGTTGCCGGCAAGGTGGACTGTCTCGGTGCCCTCGGGCGGATGGTGGCGAAAGGTCACATCGAACTTGCCGTCGTCGCGCGGGGTTGCTTTGGGGGATCCATCGCTCAAGTTCTGATAGTCAAGTGCAACATCCATGTAGCCGACGAGCATCTCGTCGTTGGTCTGCTCGCCGAAGGTAACTTTCCGGTTCGGGTCTGGGTTATTGAGGTTGTCGGCCGAGTTATCGAAGTGGCCCACACAACGTATGATTGTCCCCTCGGGCATCGGCTTGGGCTCGGCGAGGATGTAGTTGTTCTGCCAGTCGAATTCGTATCGAGGTACGTCGAGCAGGACCTCGTGGTGGCCGTCGGGATAGGTCGCCTCGAAGTGGAAGGACTTGCCGCGCAGATGCATATGAGGCAGGAGCGAGTACAGGATGTAATCCTGGTTGAACCGATGCTCGACCGCGTCCTGATAGTCGGCGGCCTTTGGCGGGATGGATAAGTCGAATTTGATGGCGGCGACGGAGGTCATCCGCTTCTTGATCGTCGCCGGATCGGCGAAGGTCAAGCCGATGACACTCCGATCGGTCTGGGGTGTCCCGCGCGGAGTGTAATGGACCTGGACCAACAGCTTCGAGCCGGCCGGGACGACCTTGGCCAATCCCTCCGGTAGAATGCGAGGCGGCATTCCCGGCGAATAGGCGGCCAGGAAATCCAGGTCGACCGGATTCGCCCCGCGATGGCCGGGGGGCAGCATGAACACGACCAGGTGGTGAACGACCGACGGATTACCCGGTCGCACTTGCGAGGCCCGCACCCAGACGTCATGGTCGAACTTGGGATCGATCACGAAATTCTGATAGGGCAAGACACCTTCCGCGGGCACTTCGACGGTCTTCGGCAGCTCGACAATGAGGTCGGGCTTGGGGATGCGCAAGCTGTCTCGAACTTGGGCGGCTCGGGCAGCTCGCGTGAATCGCCCTCGGGCGGCACCATCGGCGGCCCAGGCGGTGATTTGGTTCTTCTCGTTCGTGGTCAGGTGGGCATCGTTGGCGAACTTGCCATACTCGGGGCTGGCGTGCCACGGGGGCATGCGGCCGTCGCGAACCACCTCGGCGATCGTCTCGGCCCAGCCGGCAGCCTCTTTGTACGAGGTCAAGGCGAATGGGGCGATATCGCCGGGCCGGTGGCAGACGACGCAGCGGTCCTTCAGGATGCGCGCGACTTGATTCGAGAAAGTCACTTCGCCCTTGCCCGGTCGCCGCATCCGGCTAATCCGGCAGCCGACCGGCTCCGTCTTGGCGATCGAGACCTCGCGCCCGTCGAGCAGTTCTTCCAGCGCGACGGACAGGTCGCGGCGTGTTGGGGAAGGGCGGTGCACGCCAAGCGCGAACTGATCGTCGATGCGACCCCGGTATCGGATCGCGCGGTTGGCGTCGAGCACAATGACTTCCGGCGTCCGCTCGACCTTGAGCAGGTCGGCCAGCTCATTGCCGACATCCTTCAAGAACGGGAAGGGGAGGCCGTTCTCATTCGAGAACCGGCCCATGGCGGTCACGCCATCCTGCTGGTTCGCGTCGATCCCGAAGAAAGCCACGCCTTTGGGCTCGAGCGCACGCGCGAGCTCTACCAGCTTGGGCGCGTACTGATTGGCGAGGGGACACTCGACTCCTAGGAACGCAAGAACCACCAGCTTGCGATCACGAACCTCATCCAAGGAGTGAGCAGCGCCCCGAAAATCCTGGAGCTGGAAAGCAAGGGCGGCACGAGGTTCAGCCGGCGCGTTCTGCCCGACTCCGGCCAAGAGGATGAGAAAAGTCCCGAGTGTTGCCATGGTCAATCAGCCTTTCCACTGGATGAGATCGCTCGGTCTGTGAGGGAATTGGGTTGCCCAGACCCGCTATCATCCTACCACAACTGTCGTGGTCGACCAGGGGACAAATCCAAAAGGGGCCTAAACCCAGCATTCATATCACCAGCCGCAAAGTAACCAAACATGCTGATCAGATGGCACTTGCATCGAAGTCAACGCCGGTTGGCGATTTCGCTGTTCGGTCCGGCGATACGAAAGCACCGTGAATCCGAGGCCGATTTCCGGTTCGAGTGACGGTTTTTGGCCCGTGAGTAGCATCGGAACAGTTTATGGAAGGTCTTCTGTAATTTCTCCGTTGCTACTCACGGGCCTTTCTTGGGAACGACCTGGTCAAGCCGTTGGAGAACCTGATCAAGCTTGGCATCGATCTTGTCGAGTCGGACGCCTTGCTGTTCAACCTTGGAGTTCAAAGCCGAAGCGGTCCATATCACTCCCCCGGCGCTGACTACGACCGCAATCAGGATATTCTTGATCCACTTCTCGAACGCTTTCGCATCGGCGAACTCTTTCTCGGAAACGGCCTTGAGCGCAGCGAAATCGGCACGGAGACCGCTTTCGGCCGCGGTCAGTTCCTTGGTGTCTTCGGCCAGATGTTCCGTCGTTGGACCTGGCATTACTCTACCCCCGCCTTGCGCTTGGCCGCCTTCTTGATTCGCTTGGCGATCTCCTCTTGCTCCATTTTGGCCAGTGCCGGACGGAGGATGTCGCCCATCAACTCCGTCATCGACCCGCCGCGATAGGCGCTGACGATCCGCGCTGACTCGATTACGTCCATCGGGATCTTGATAGACATCGTCTTTGGCTTTTCGGTTGCCATTGGTGGTTCCAAGGTTGCGACCGACATTTCAGGTTTCTCCAATCAACCCAGAGTAGCAAACGGAACATCGGCTCTCCACCCGTATCATAGACTCAGACCACTTGCAAGACAAGGAAGAAATCTCCATTGAGTAGTATTGACTACCAAGTTGCACTTGCTACTATAGAGGTCCCAGTAGCATCGGTGCAGAAAGTCACGCTAAGGGGGTGATTCCTTTTCGGGATCGCGGAGGGGACGCAACTCACCCCTGACGATCGACTCGGTCAAGGCGAACGAAAGCTCTGGCCTCGGAAGACAAGTTTTGCCGTAAGGGGCCAGCAGGTCGTCATCAGATAGGCATAGCAGCGTGTTACGCTCCATGGCCTGATCGATGAGACGTTTGGCGTCGGCGGCTGAAATCAAGCGATGCCGAAACGCCCCTATGGGCAGATTATCGACGCAGACGGCCCAAAATGATAAAATGACCATATTTGTCGATATTATTGGTATGTCAATGCGGAAAACTCCGTTATGTTGCCGAGCGGAGATCCAGAGCCAGTTTCGAGCGAATTGACGGAGCCACGAGTGCGGGGTGACAAGATGCGTTGAGATCGGCGCGCACGCCGGCGCAGCTCGGCACGCTCTTAAGTTCGCGGAGTGAGGTCGATCAAGGAATGCGGCGTGACGAGGCGTGGCGCAGACGGGCCGGCCAGGCGTTCAGGCTCGGTGAGCAGGGCGTGGTGGATGGGACCACCGCCAATTCGCTCGACGCGAGCTACTGCGTGCCGCGACAGGATGGCCAGGTTGCTAAGACAAATCCCGGCGCACCGGGATGCTTGCGGATCCTGGACCAGGGCCTGGGGTACGCGAGCCCACTTACGAACGAACCGGCCGCTTGAAAAAAAAGCCCGGCACGATGGCCAGGCTCGCTCAAGGGTGGGCTGGACATCCTTTCCACTCACGCCAGAAGCAGTTCACTTCGCATGGAACACCCGATTCGGACGCTCTCGCGCCGCGTTTGGTCACGCACTGGGCGGTTCGGGATCCGGCTCGGGATCCTTGTCTCTCATCCGATAGCTGTCTCCTTTAATGACGATCGCCTCCCCGTGATGCATCAGCCGATCGATCAAGGCCGTGGCCAGGGTGTTGTCCGCGTTACACAGGGCGCCCCATTCCCGGAAAGGTCGATTCGTGGTCAACACGATCGATCCGGATTCATAACGGGCAGCGACTACCTGGAACAACAGATCGGCCCCGCGCTTGTCGATCGGCAGATAGCCCAGCTCATCGAGGAGGAGAAGGGTGGGACGGACGTAAGATTTGAGTGCTTTCCCCAACAGGCCGTTGGTCTGAGCCATAACAAGGTGATTAATCATGTCTACCACACGCGTATAGCGAACCGAGTAGCCACGCTCACACGCCGTGTAACCCAATGCAGTCAAGAGATGCGACTTTCCCGTTCCGGTCGGCCCGATCAACACGGCGAAGCCGTGCCGCTCGATGAAATCGCAGTCGAAGAGCCGCAGAATCGCCGTTTTGGGAACTCGTTTGGGAAAGTCGAACTTATACTCGGCCAGGGTCTTCCGCTTGGGGAGCCGTGCATGAAGTAGTCGCCGCTCAAGGGCTCGCTGCTGCCGGGAGGTCTGTTCCAGGCCAATCAAGATGGACAGGACCTCCAGCATCGAAGTGCCTTTGCGGGCCGCCTCATCCAGGACTTCGCGGTAGCTCTTGGCAATCTCCAGGAGCTTCAAGTCGGCCAGGTCGCGATCGAGCCTTGCTTGTAAACTATCATCACGTCGCGCCATGAGAATCCTCCTCGGTGTCGTCGCAGAAACGGTCGTAAATCGCAGGGTCAGTGGATTCCAATTCGATCTCGTCGATCAGTTCGCGCCGACGGGGAGTGGGCAGCGTGGGGGTGGGAAGTTCGCGCCGCCGCCGCTCCGCCAGCAAGAGGTTTTCGACATATGCGGCGTCGTAGGTCGCCAGCTCTAAAGCCTGAGAGATGGCGGTCAGCAGCTCCGCCGTTCCGTAGAGTCGTGCCAGCCCCAGCAAGCGACGGATGTGGACTCCGGTCTTCACCGGCTGGCTCTTCAGGTGGAGGTGAAACTGGCGAGCCTCGAGCCCCAAGGCATCAAACTCTTGTTCCGTCGCGGTGCCCCGAGACCGCTTGCGCAACGCCAGCGCCGCCAGGCGGTGGTCAGGCGACACGATCAACTGCCTTCGCTCGTAGCACCTGACATGTTGGGCGAGTAACTGGCCTTCGTGCAGCACGCGAACCTCGTCACGGCTGGCACGAATCGTGACTGGCTGGCGCGCCAACCGCGGCGGCACTGAGTAGCGATTACCGTCGAACTCGATCCGCGCAAGAGGGTTGACAACCGCCGGCACGACCTCGTCGGTGTCGAAGGGAGTCGCCGGCAACGAGCGCAGCAGCGAGCGCTCCTTCTGGAAGCGGTCCGCCGGCCGCTCTCGGGTCGTCTCGTGAATCCGTACGTTGGCCGCCTGGTCGCGCCACAGGGGCGCTAAAGCCAGATAGGCCTCGAAGCTCGTCAATTCCTCGGAACGTCCTGCCAGGGCATTCTGCTTCACGTAACGCACACTCCTCTCGACGATCCCCTTTGATTCCGGGTCGCGCCGTTCGCAGGCGATCGGCTGCAAGCAGAAGTAGCCGCACAACGCCAAGAACTGGGGATGGAGGCAGGCTTCGCGTCCCGAGCCATTCAAGACGGCTGCCTTCAAGTTGTCGAAGATGATGGCGCGAGGACTGCCACCGAAGAACTCAAGGGCATGGACGATTCCGCGGTAGAACTCCTCTTTGCGCTGCGAGAGCGTGAACTCGATATAGATCAACCGGCTATAGCAGAGCACGGCGACGAACACCGAGACCTTGCGCGTTGTGTTACCGATTCGTACGCGGCCGCACTCGCCCCAATCGACCTGCATCGCCTGGCCCGGCTCGTAGTGGACTTCCTGATAGACGCGACCGCGCGCAGGGCGTACTCTCCGCAAGTAGCGGCGAACGACACTGACGCTGCCTTTATAGCCGTCGGGACCGCGAGCGATCTCCTCGCGGATGCGTACCGCCGAGAGGTCGGGATAGTTGGCGAGCAGGGCGTCGATCTTGGCCGTGTGCGCGTCCAGGTGACTGGCGTAACGCGAGACCTGGCTCCCGGGGGGTTGTTCCAACGTAAGCGCCGCGGCCACGGTATGCCGCGAGCAGTTGAGTCGTCGTGAAATGGTCCGGCCGGAGAGCTTTTCGATTTCGGCCAGGCGGCGGATTTCGGCCCACAATGCGACGTTCAAGGTAAGCTCCTTTCCTGGTTGGAATGCGGCTGCTCGACGGCCCGGCGCAAGATATCGCCCAGTTGCATCAGCCCTCCGCCGGGCTCGGCCCGGCGGCGCTGGCCAGTGGGCAGCAAGGAAAGTACCTGCGTAAAGCGAGCCTCATGAGCGATCAGGTCGCGATCCAGCAACTCGTCGCGGGCTTGGATCAAGGCCGGCAACGTCATTCGCAGCAGGGTGGCCAGCGTGCCGTCGGCGTAGAACGACAGCCCGTGTTTGTCGGCCACGGCGGCGAGGAAGAAATACAACAGCACGGCCTCTCGCGAGAGATGGGCCATGTGCTCGCGTACGAAGAGACGGTCCATCCAGGACCAGCCGGTCGCGGGAGGACGCCGCAGTCTCGCGGGAATGAGAATCGGTTTCTGGGGCATGCTTGGGCTCCTGAGAACAAAACAACCTGCCCCAGCAAACCAGCGCGCAGGATGACACCGCGATAATTGACGACCGGGCAACTTGAGGAGGACCATTACCCTGGAGGTGGCCGGGGCGGTGCTGGCTCAGGGATGTGGCATTGGCGAAGAGCGCGGCGCCGCGCGCGGATTCATACTCTATGTCGCGCTTCTTCCGGCCATCCGAAGTGCCGCGAGAAAGCCACTTGCGTTCACGATCCAGAACATTGCGAACAGCTTGCCGGCAGGCGGGGCAGCAGTAGCGTGCCAAGTTGCGGGACGAGTTCACGGGGTGTTCGTGGCAGCCTGGTCGGTTGCATAACGGAAGGGGAAAAAAATTTTAGCTGCGTGACCACGCGCCGGCGTAACATCTGGCTTTGGAACGGCCTGGGACGCGGCCTTGGCTTGTTGGCGGCGCACTCTTTCTGCCTCGGCATGCTGGGCTTGGACCTTGGCGTCTCGGCGGCGTTTGGCCTGCCGCAGCGCCGCCCGCCAGCGGTCGACCTGTCGCTGGCATTCCGGTTCCTGGCAGAATCGCTGGTTCCAACAGCGCGGTTGGTACTTACGTCCGCACTCCTTGTTCAGGCAGGGCCGCGCGCGGGCGGCGGGCTCTGGCCTTGGTACGTCGCTTTCCTTTAACGTGGTGGGTGCCCACGGGAGGTCTGTCTCCCAAGGGAAAGCCCGGGGAGGATGTGTCAGCATCTTTCCCGGGCGCTATCAAAACGAGAACAAAACGATTGCTTGCAAGTCTAAGGTGTTCTCCGGGAACAAGACAGAGAACAAGACAGCTTTAGATCGGCGCCGGGAAAAAGACAATCAAAGCGAGAGCCACCATGATGGCTCTCGCAAAACGCTCGCAAATGGCTCTGAGAATCTGCTCGGTAACACGTTACGATGGATCAAACTGCAAGACACCGGCGGCAGTAGCAGCGGCCCTCAATTTACCGTCAAGACATGCCAGCGGAAGACCCCGGCGAATGGCCAGCTCCAGGTAAGCGGCATCGTAGGCGGAGAGCTGGTGCGCCCTGGCCAGGTGGATGATGTCGCCGAACGCCCGGTTGCCGGTTTCATCGTCGGCGACGATCGGCAAGGCTTCGAGCAGAACGATAAACCGTTGGCTGCGGGCTTCGTCCAGCCGCTTCCGGCGTTCACCGACGATGGTGGCGTTGGCGACTTCGAGCGACCACAGCGATGGAACAACCGCCCGCATGGCGGCGAGGCTGTCGCGGACGCCGTTGGTGTAGGGGGTTGCCTCATCATCGAAGCACCAGGCCATGGTTACGGAACAGTCGAGCACGAAACCGTCCTTGGTTTCTTCCATTGGTGAATCCTTTTGGTGGTGCGGTTCAGAAGCGGCGGCCATCCTCGATCAGATCGCGGATGGTGATATCCTCGCCGAGCGTATTGCCTTTGCTGAAGGCTTTCAGCTCCTCAATGACCTGCCGCACGTCGAGCTTGGGCTTGGTAGCGGTGGCAGGTACCAGGCGTGCGACCGGCTTGCCGTGTTTGGTGATGGTGAATTCTTCGCCTTTAGCTACCCGCTCGAGGAGCTGGGGCAGATGGGTCTTTGCCTCGAACGATCCGACGGATTCCATGCGGCACCTCCATTATCGATTTTAGACTAGTATCAACCAGTCTAAACGAGATTGCCGATTTTGGCAAGGTGGAAAGAGAATATGCACCCAATCGTTCATGGTGCCGTCCTAGGCGTAGATAATCCCCTTTATCTACGCCTAGGGATGTGGTAGCATACTGGGCGATGGTCGGATGTAGGATGCATGCAGTCACGTCTCATTCGAGGCGATCCCATGAAACGGTTCCGGCTGAGCACGCTCATGCTCCTGATCGTGATCGCGGCCCTTTGCGTCGCCCTGGTGGTGCGACAGCGACGGGCCACTCGCCGCGAGGCCGAGCAACGCGACCGGGAGGATCGTCGCGTGGCGAAACTCGAGAACCGGATGATAGTGCAAGAGGTTGAACATCTGTTAAAATTAAATGGCAAAGAAGCGGAGCTGAAGGCGGCACGGCGGCATATAGTCGTCGAAGCAAAGGGAGCCAAGGAAGGGGATAAAAAATGAGCACCGAGTTGGTCAAAGCCTCGCCGGTCGGCATCCCGGCAATCGTCGCCTCGGCATCGCTGCCGTTGCTGGTCGAGCGGGCAGGGGGGGCGGCACGCTTCGCGTGGGAGGAATTCTTTTATGCCGAGCATCACAATCCGCACACGCAACGGGCGTATGAGCGGGCGGTGCGGCGGTTCCTGGGCTGGGCCAAGGGGCAGGGGGTGGAGCTGGCGGCACTCACGCCGGGCATGGTCGGGCAATACTTGGTGGGCCTGGGCGGATCGCCTGCCAAGCGTAACCAGCATCTGGCGGCGTTACGCGGCTTCTTCGACCGTATGGTTAACCGGCACGTTTGCATCCTCAACCCGGCGGCGTCAGTGCGTGGCGTGAAAGACCTGGTGGTCGAGGGCAAGACGCCGGAAATCAGCGTTGAGCAAGCCCGCACGCTGCTGGCGTCCATCGATACCGGCCATGTGGTGGGTTTACGTGATCGTGCGATCCTGGCGACGCTGGCCTATACCGCCTGCCGGGCGGGAGCGGTCGCCAAGCTGCGGCTGCAAGATTTTCAGCATGACGGGCAGCAATACGTGCTTCGATTCCAGGAAAAAGGCGGCAAGAGTCGGGAAATCCCGGTGCGGCACGATCTGGAAGGCTTTATACTGGCTTATGTCGATGCGGCGGGCATTGCCGGTGAGGCCAAGGAATCGCCGCTGTTCCGGGCGTCGAACGGCCGGAGCCGGACGCTGACGGCGAAGCCGCTTGGCACGGAGCGGATTTGCGAGCTGGTCAAGCGGCGGCTGAAAGACGCCGGGCTGCCGTCGCGGCTGTCGCCGCATTCCTTCCGGGTGACGGCGATCACCTCGCTGCTGGAGCAGGGGGTGCCGATGGAGGACGTGCAATACCTCGCCGGGCACGCGGAGCCGCGAACGACGACGCTTTACGACCGGCGAAAGAAGAAGGTCACGCGGAACATCGTCGAGCGGATTCCGATTTAGCGAGAGCCGCAACCGTACGGCCCAACCATCTAGCAGCCTCATCAAAATCCAACACCGAGGCGCCTATGGACACGACGAACCCCTACCAGGCTCCGTGCAGCGAAAAGTCCATCGCATTCAAGAAGACGTTTGCCTCGCGGCTGCTTTTATTCCGCGATTCACACATGACCCTGGGCAAGCTCTATCGAATGCAAGTCAAGGTCCTAGTGCTTCTCATCCTCATGTTCGGCGTAGGCGTCGCCTATTTCGCCTGGCTCAATTTCCAGCCGGGCGTCTATCTGATGGTAGGTGCCTTTGCAGGCGTACTGCTTAGGGACTTCGGAATCATGCGTGCCCAAACGAAGTTGTGGCCGACGCAACACAGAGTGTTGGACTGGCAGAAGGTGCAGCGAATGGCCCAGGGTGAGGATTAAGATCTAGTAGCCGAGGGGTCAAAGCATGCGACCACTCCGACTGCGGTTCACGGTACGGCGAATGATGGTCGTAGTGGCGGTCTTCGGGGTCGTGTTAGGCGGGTGGCTAGAAGTTTCAAGGCTAGTCCGGGTCTCGACCGCCCGCCGGCGTGAGGCCGCATCGTACGCTGCCTCGGAGGCGTTGGCTCGCAAGTTTGCCCGCCAATCCTCTCAATTCGCCCAAGAGTTACTGAGGGTGGCGAAATCCTCTCGGGCTTCGGCAGTCCAAAGCGATTTCTCACAACGTTTCGAGTTGAAAGCATCAATCGCTGAGGATAATGCCGCAAGATCCTGCCGCAACGCGGACCATTGGGCGATGATGAAGAAGAAGTATGAGCGTGCCGCTCGCTCACCTTGGTTCTCTGTCGAGCCTGACCCGCCGCCGATTGACTGAATTCTTTCGCAGACCTTGATCACCCATGGTCAGCGTGGGTTCGGATCGCTTCTTGCCCATATCCCTACTTGCCGTCTCGGTGTGGTGAACACCCTGGAGCGATTCAAGGCCCGTACCGCTGGGCACAGCGTAGGTGCCTGCAAAGTTTGGTCTTGGTTTTGGTTCGGATAACCCACTTTATCCGAACTATAACCGGCCACCCGAAAGACGCAAGGAAAAAGGGGAGGGATGGGGTCGGACGACGGTCGTCGGGACGGTATCGTGGAGGCGAGGTAGATTTGGGCCGCCGGTGTCGGGCACGACAGAAATGTCCAAAGGACAAGATATGCAACCGAGAAATGGGAAAGAGGAGTGGACACTCTGGGACGAGCGGGCGTTCGTTGAGACATTAGCAAGTCAACGATTATACTTCTTTCTAGTTTTCATGGGACTGATTATTGCAGGTTCAATGACCACTCAGCCGAAGTGCATGAAGCTTACGATTTTGATATTTGGCGGGATCGTGTCAAGTTTCTTTGTGACCACAATTTCCCGGAGATTTAGAACAATCGATCATATTTTAACACAACTGACAAAGTGTCACACAGACAATGAAGTTGTCCGAAATTGGGCGGCTATGAAGAGCGATTCTAACTTCAACCGATGTATAATGCCAACAGATCATAACGCATATATGTCAAATGCACTTCTCGGTCAATGGATTCCATGGAGTTGCATGGCTTGTCTGTTAGTGCTCGCGGTTATCGTCGTGTTTGCCTGAGTTGCCGAATTAACGCCGCTCGACTCGACCGTGGGTATTCAGTCGCATCAAAGGTCATAACTCCCTTTATGACCTGCAAAGGACGGTCTGTCAAACGATGACCGGCATGGGTGGAGTATCAGGGTCGGAGGGGATGCCAATTGTCGCCCAGGACGACGTTCAGACCCCGTTGCCGCCGGCCGGTCGGCGCGGCGATCGTCGCCGAGAGGGTTTGGCCACGACTCGCGGTCTCAACTCGGTTTGAATCCAGTCCTGGAGCCGTCGTTTCCAGGCCAGCCGACTACCGGACTTCCCATCGGCGAGCCACCGGGTAACCTCATCAGGCCGCACGTGCAGGAATCCACTCTCCGTCACCTCCCGATAGACCCCGTTAGGCCCGAGCCGCTCGATGGAAATGGTGTCGCCCTTGAACCGCCAGATCTCGGAGACCTTGAGCGCGGCATAGATCTTCGGCCGGTCGATCTTCGATGGCGAGATGTCGATTTCGGCGGCAAGATCGGGATTGGGATAGTCGTCGACATCGTTGGAATCATGGGAGGCCGCTGCGTCGCTGGCTTCGAGCTTGGCCCGATGAAAGTAGTAGCACTGATCGGACTCGATTCCGCGCCGCTCCGCCGCTCGCTTCCACGTCGTCGAGCCCACCGGGCGAAAATCGACCCCGAGTCCCTCGGCGACCGCTTCAATGAATGAGCCGAGCAATCCCTTGGATTGCTCGTGCTTCTGGCCCAAGGTCATGATCTCCATATCCTTCCCGTCGTAAGCGACGCGGATGTGACTCTGCTCGCCGATCGCGTCGGAGACTTGATCGTAGAACTCCCACGAAACGTCGCGCATCACGCCCCGCTCTTCATCCGGAATGGTCGTCGTCTCTATCGGCACAGCCGGCGACGGTGGGTGTCTTGTGATCGTGGACATGGTCAGGTCTCCGTGAATCAGGACTCGCAGCCGAGCTGGCCGCGGACCGCGGCGGTGGAATCGTGGCGCCGTGGGTTCCCAAAAGCCGATTATAACCTCGATGCCCTCGGCATCGCCGGGGTCAGCTCACAAATCAGTCGCGCGATCATGGCGTACTGGTCGTGTGTTGACTAATCGAAACGAACACCGCCAGACTGCCCATCAACAACGTCGTCGACACCGCTATCCGTCCCGAGGCCCGTGTCGGAGACCAGGGTTCCCGGCCGCCACGTTGCAGGCCCAACGCTCCGAGGCCCTTGATCGGGGCAATCCCAGTTAGCCGCCAGCTACCGGCAACGACCAGGCCCTTGACCGACCTCGTCGAAAGCGTTGTTCGTCTAGGCTCAACATCATGCTCTATCCCGCCAAAAAAATGGCGGCCC
>CAVRFS010000037.1:0-18199 GCA_963720335.1 uncultured Planctomycetota bacterium
TGTTCGCGAAGATTGGCAAGCGGTTCGGCCGGCACATCAGCGGCAAGCCCTTGTTACTTGGTATGATACCGAATTCAAGGAAGCCGACGCCGATTACGAGACGTGCATGCCGGTTCGTAGTGGATGAATCGGTCGACGGCATCTCGGTGCGGGAACTGCCGGGGGGACGCTACGTGACGTTGTTGCACAAAGGGCCGTACGATCAGCTCGGCCGGTGTTACGCCAAGGTCCTCGAGTTATAGCGCGAAAAGCGATACGAATGCGGCTCGCCGACCCGCGAAGTGTACCACAAAGGGCCGGGGATGTTCTTTCGGGGCAATCCCAAGAATTATTTGACCGAAATGCAGGTGTTCATCGAGGATGGGTCGCGGATGCCGGAGCGTGAGTCGCATCGGGACGGTTTAGGGAACATTTCCACGACAGGTTCCGTCGGGATCGGGTTGGTACCTCGCTTGATAATGTGTACCATGATGAGTTGGGCTAAGCGATGGTAGCCTTCTCATCGAGCGGGCGGGTCGATCCACGGAGACTTGCCATGTCGACGATCACGAGACAGCCACGGTCGCCGGCGCGGATTGGGTTCCTTCACCGGCTCGCATATTTGACCGTTGAGCAATATGAGGCGATGGTCGAATCGGGGATCCTCACCAAACATGACCGGCTTGTGCTCATCAACGGATACCTGGTGACCAATGTGACCAAGAATCCCCCGCATGTACTCGCCACGGAAAATGTTCGGATATCGCTCGACGGGATCATTTCCCCGGGTGGTGGATCAGGAGCGAGGATCCGGTACGGATACCGGATTACAACGAGCCGGAGCCAGACGTCTCAGTGGCCCGGGGGCCTAGGAATCGCTATGCGAAACGCCACGCCGGACCGGCTGATCTCGCGATGGTAGTCGAGGTCGCGGAGTCGAGCGTATCCGAGGAACGAAAGCTTGTCCGCGTCTATGGGCCCGCGGGCATTCCCGTCTACTGGATCGTCAACCTGAAGGCCCACCAAGTCGAGGTCTATACCGTTCCTCATGAGGATGGGTATCTGAAGCGTGCGTGTTTCAGGGCAGACAGTCCGTTCCCGTCGTGATCGATGGTGTCGAAGGTCGGCCGCATCGCGGTCGACGAGATATTGCCACGGTCCGAAAGTCACGGGGCCTGATCTTTGACATAGGCGAATCGCAGCGACTGGCACCATCGATGCCGGCGGAACGTTGATCGACCGAAGAGTGATGACTTCAGGTTCAAATGCGGGGCAGGGGGGATCGAGTGCTGACCTCCGGCCGGCAAAACGTCTGCGAGGAACTGAGAATTCGCTCACGGAATAGGGGCAATGACAGCGCTTCGGCGCGGAGTCGTGCCTCGATTGGATCGTGGGGGCAGCCCTGAGCCTCCCAGGTGTTCATCGCGTCGAGCAGGCCATCGGACGTGGGCTGGTCATAGGTTCGGCCAACGAAATTGTCGACAGTCTCGGCTACGCCGCCGCGAGCCAGGGCGATGACCGGGTGCCGCAGGCGACGCCTCGATCGGGACGAATCCGAAATCTTCCTCGCCGGGGAACAACAAGGCCCGGCAGTGGCGGAACTGGTCGCGGATCACCTCGTCCGACTGCCAGCCCATGAATCGAACCGACGGCCCGGCCAGGGCTTGCAACCGCGCCCGTTCGGGCCCTTCGCCGATGATCGTGAGTCGTCGTCGCGACTGGGTGCAGGCAGTGACGCCTGGTCGATCCGTTTGTAAGGAACCAGCGCCGAGACGACGAGGTAATGGTCGTCGGGATGAATGGTCGGATCGGGCGTATAAAACGCGACGTCCACCGGAGGCTGGATCACCCGGCTGTCGCGCGATAACACTGCCTGATCCTTTCACGGACCGTCTCCGAGATCGCAATGAAATGGTTGACCCGGCCGGCCGTCGCTCGATCCCAGCGTCGAAGCCGGGAGAGCATGGATCGCGCCAGCACCCGGCGACTGGCCGGTCGGACCAGCTTTCCAGATAGGTCTCACGGCCTTGCCAGGCATATCGCATGGGCGTGAAGCAATAACAGACGTGGGGAACACCCGGTGGAGGCACGACCGCCTTGGCTACGCAATGGCTCATGCTGATCACGAGGTCGACATTCTTGAGCCGCCATGACCGGGTGGCCAGCGGCATGACCGGCAGGAGATGGCGATAGTAGCCGAAAACGCCGGGGATTTTCTGGAGCGGCGACGTGCGAATGGCCATCGCCTCGATCGTCGGACTGAGCGAGCCTCGCCGATGAATCAAGGTGTACAGCGTGGCTTCGGGAAAGATCCGGCACAAGACTTCGAGGCATTTCTCGCCCCCACGCATCCCCGTCAGCCAGTCGTGGACCAAAGCCACGCGCAACCCCGCCAAGGGCAGGGGCACTCCACCAGCGACGTCAGCGACGCCGTCCCGGTGGTCGGGATGGGCCAAGGCTTCCGCCTCGCGGATGCTGGCTTCCATGCCGGCCTCCTTTGAGTCTTGAGAATCAACTCAATCCCGAGAACGGTATATCCCTCGGTGCCGCATCGCCAGACGTCGCCATTCCCACGCAAGCGAACTGGGAACTTACCCGAGATGGCCTGTTTGGGCAAGCCGGGCTTGATAAACCGGGCGGTGAATGGATCGCGCGGAAAGACGTAGCCGAGGGAACGATCGTCACTCGGGTGACTGGCCCCGCTGTTTACCTCTGCGGGCCGAGGCTGGCGGACGCGGCTTTACGCTCGCGATCAGCGAGGCCTTAACAGTTTCGATATTCCCACCTGGCATCCCCGCTGCGAACGTTTCGTCCGATGGGGAAAACGCGAGCAATTCGGGATGGCTCACCGGGATCGATCGTCCATCGGCGAGATGAATATCGAATGCCTGGAAAGGCCGCATCTGGTGTATTTTTCGAAGCTGTTCGATCGTCATGGTTAAAGTCTAGCCATGATCCGTTACAGAGTCAAAGGCTGTCTCCGAGCCGACTCTCAATATGTTAGGCGTTCTGGACGATATGGGTCAGAACGCCGAGGATCTTGCCCGCGTTGTCGATGTAGTATTCCTTCACGTCGAGCGTGACGACGGCTTGCTGCAACCGCAAGAACTTCCAGGCGCTACCCGTCGTGACTACGCCGAACACGGTGTCGATCGGTGCGGCGGACTGCTGATTGAAAATCTGTGCCGCGTACATCGAGGCGATACACTGGCCCAGACCCGATCGCAAGTTGTCATTTTTCGCCTCAACGATCGCGATAAGGGGGGCCGAGAGGATGAACTGTCGCGACGATTTGGTAATGATGAAGTCGCAGACACCGTTCAGACCTCGCGTAGGATCCACAGCCAGCTCCACACCCGAGAAGAGGCCGAAACGATCCCCCAGGGACCGCCGCAATTCCAGCAATAGCGGCGCGATGATGAACTCGGACTTCGCCTTCTCCGTATTCACGGCCAAGGCCAGGTTCGTGCCCTCCGTCAGGGCGGCGACGAACTCCTCGCGGAGCGACACGATGGCGATATGCGCGAAGAGGTCCGCCTCATCGACCGTCAGCCCCAAGTCCTGCTGCACCTGCGGGAAGGTAAAGTTTTGAAAGGACATGCGGTCACCTGACATGCCGGCGGGATGCTTACGAGGGTGCCGTGCTGACCGCCCGACAGCCCATGCTCGCCGAACCGGAACGCCGAGCATTCGCGTGAAGCATACCAGAAGTCGCCGCGGCAGGCCGGGCTCGCTACAGCGCGGGTTAGGAGTCCGCACAGACGCCGGCGCGCCGCCTTCCAACTTGAGTTCCTGCCGGAGGTCTTTTCTGACCTCCGCAACACCTTTTCTGACTTCATCCCATAGCTCAGTTGACTGCCTACTGCACGTTCTTGCGAGCGATATCGACTAACGCCCGGAGCGCGGTATTGACTGCCTCCGAGTTGGGAAAATACTCCGCGACATCGGGCGAAAGCACCACGACGTTCGTGCCCTCGGCGTATCGTTCAGCGTACTTGCCCTGAACGCCCTGGCTGAAATCATACCCAGCGAGCATGTCAGGGTCGCCCTTGGCTTTGGCTGCCTTCTTCACGGCTCCTCCTCTCTCGGCGGTTCGCTACCCGTGCGCTGATGATGCGGATCTTGTCGCCACGCTCGGCGAATACGACGACCAGGAGCCTTCGGCGCTGGGACTCTCCGAGGTGGACAAAGCGGTCTTCAACTCCCGAGTGCAGCGGGTCAGGAATAGTCCGGCCAAGCGGATCTCCGAAGACACTGCTCGCTTCTTCGAACGTCACGCCGTGTTTATCGAGGTTCTTCTTGGCTTTGTTATCGTCCCACTCAAATGCCAGGCTCATGAGCACTCCGGATGAACGCTGGCTACCGCACGGCTCCTGACGATCCCAGCCTATCGAGCCTAATCAATGTCGCCGTAACCGATGCCGCGAAAAAGGCTTGCGCGGCTGTTGACTCCTCGATCTCCTTTGCCGGACGCGTGGGCGTAAATCAAGGTTGTAGTTTCGGCATCGTGGCCAAGCCGCTGTTGCAATGTGCGAATTTCCTAACTGGCATTGTAGAGACCGCAGCCCGCGCACGGTAGTAGAATGAACACTGCACGAATCGATTTCCGACGATTGAGCGATCAAAACAGGACTTTGTGAGAAACGACTCCCCATGATCTCCGCATCCGCTGCTCGCCCCGACTCGAAAGTGACTCCCCGTGTCGTTGCGGACCTGATCGCGGTCGTCGGGCCAGAAAACGTCTTGCACCGGCACGACGAGATGCTGGTTTACGAGTGCGACGGCTACATGGTCGAGCGGAGCGTGCCTGACGTGGTCGTCTTCCCGACTTCGACCGATCACGTCGTCGAGATCGTCAAGCTCTGCGTGCGCTACGACATCCCGTTCGTACCTCGCGGGGCTGGCACCAGCTTGGCCGGCGGCACGCTCACGATCGGCGGGGGTTTGATGATCTGTCTGACCCGGATGAAACGCATCCTCGAAGTGAGCATTCGCGACCGCTACGCGATCGTCGAGTCCGGGGTCGTGAACGTCTGGTTGACGCGTTCCCTAATCGGGACGGGCTTTCATTATGCTCCGGACCCGTCGAGCCAAGGGGCCTGCACGATCGGCGGCAATGTCGCAACCAACTCGGGCGGGCCGCATACGCTCAAGTACGGGGTCACGGTCAACCACATCAAAGGGGCGACCCTCGTCATGCCCGATGGCAACGTCGTCGAGTCCGGCGGGATCACCGAAGATAACCCCGGCTACGACTTGACCGGACTGATCGTGGGCAACGAGGGGACGTTCGGCATCGTGACCAAGGTCGTCGTCAACCTGACGCGCGACCCGGAGGCGGGCCGAACCTTGCTGGCGGTATTCGACTCGGTCGACGCGGCGACCGAAACGGTGAGCGGAATCATCGCCGCGGGGATCGTACCGGCCGCCTTGGAGATGCTCGATAATTTGATGATCCGGGCGGTCGAGCAAGCCTTCGGGTTCGGCTTTCCGGTGGAGGCCGGCGCAGTCCTGATCATCGAGGTCGACGGGCTCGATGCCGGCCTCGACCACGAGGCTCAGGCCATCAGCGAGATCGTCCAGGCCCACGGCGGCTCGGTCGGACGATCGATCACCTGGCGGACCCGCAAGGAACCCGAGTACGTCGCCATATGGAAGAGCCGCAAATCGGCTTTCGGCGCGATCGGACGCCTCAGCCCGACGTATTGCACGCAGGATGGAGTCGTCCCCGCACCAAATTGCCCCATATTCTGAGATTCATCACTCAGGTTGGTCTGCGGCACAACCTGCGGATCGCCAATGTCTTCCATGCCGGCGACGGCAACATCCATCCGATCTTGCTCTTTGACGAACGCGACCAGGACCAGGTCAAACGGGTCTTGTTGGCCAGCCACGAGATCCTCGATGAATGCATCGCGGTGGGAGGCAGCGTTACCGGCGAACATGGGATCGGAGTCGAAAAGATGGAATTCATGCCCAAGCTGTTCACCCCCGAGGACCTGGCCGCGATGGTGGCGATCCGGAGCACGTTCAACCCCGAGGGCCGGTGCAACCCATCCAAGATGCTCCCCGGCGGCGCGGGCTGTATTGAGCGAAAAAGCCCTGGGCACGCGGCCCCAGCCTGATCACAGTCCGAACCGGCCAAGCTCCGGGCCAGTGCCAGATTCACCTACGGGAGGAAACGGGTTATCCTGGTCTTAATGGCGTTGGGCGTCGTGATCCACGTCGTGACCGTTGCATCGACTCGAATTGTCTCAAGGATCCGGGAGAAGCTCCACGGTGGCCAAGCGACCTCGATTCTCGCGATGGCGACGGCTCCCCGGAGTCTTTCGCACGGGTGATCACCGCGAGCCGGAAAAAACCGACCAGCTCGATCGGATCATCCTCTATGTCCCTCCCCGGATTCTCGACCTGGCCGAAGCCCTTGCCGAGAAAGCGGGTCTGACGTCGATCCAGGATTACTGCGCTCTGCTCTTGATGCAGGCCCTGGAGAACGAGCGGATCCAGCAGAAAGTGTCCGATTTCGAGGCCAGGCGCGGTCCACTCGAGGGATTCAAGCAGATCGCCAACGACCGGAGCTATCTGGCGGAATGGAAACAGCAGTCCGAGACCAAACCGGAACAGCCGGTCATCTACGACACGGATGAGGCCCGGAACGCTTCCGCCAGCCAAGGCCAACGGCAAGGGGCGAGCGGGCCGGTCACGGTCGACATCGTCTATCCGGACGAGGACGAGAAGTCCGGGCTGACGGAGACGAGAGTTCACCGCAATTGCCGAACCACCCACCACCCGCCACCCGTCACCCGCCGCGTGGAAACCGAGCGGAGCGAGAGTCCACCGCAATTGAGTATCGAGCCCCCGGCTGGCGCGGTCTCGATCGTTACCTTGAAGCCAACGGTGCGAACCATGAGCGATCCACCCGCGATGGAAGTCCTGGCACGGCACGTCGGCATGGGCGACGACGATCGGGCGTTCCTCCCGTGCCTGCGACGGGGCGAGCCGGTCTCCGCCGCCAAAGTCGCCGAACTGACCGCGCGCCTTGGGCCAGCTCGAGGAGGAGCATCGTGGCGCCGATGTCCTCGATCGCCGGATGGCCCACGCCCTGCACCGGTTGGCACTCGAATCTCAGGTCCTGCTGACCGACGCCTGGCCGGGTGCCTTTGACGATCGCGTGATCGCCGCCATCCGCGCCGTCCAGGAGGGCGTCGAGCGCATCCTGTCTGGTCAGGATATCCGTTATTATCCCTCCCCTTCGGAACCGAGCTCGGAGCAACCGCATTGAACGCCTTGGCAACGTGGCCGGATTCTGCGGCTGGCGGGATTCTCGGTGACGATCGGTTTGCCCTGGCCACGGATCGGCCCGAAGATGTCGAAGCGCTCTGCCAGAGCGTTCGGGAGCGAGTCGCCGCCGGACACGCCATCTACCCTCAAGGCGGCCGAACCGCGATCGACTACGGCGGTATCCCCCGCGCGCCCGGGGTGGTCTTCGACACCACGGCCATCAATCGGTTGATCGATTACCCGTCCGCCGATATGACGATCACCATCCAGGCCGGAATGACGTTGTCGAGCCTTCGAGCAATCCTTGGCCGAGCAGCATCAGCGCGTGCTCGTCGATGCGCCCTCATCCCGACCGCGCGACCCTGGGGGGAATCTATGCGACCAACACCAGTGGCCCACGCCGTTACGGCAGTGGCCGGCCCCGCGACCAGATCATCGGCGTCAGTTTCGTGACCTCGTCGGGAGTCGTTGTCAAAGGAGGCGGGCGCGTTGTCAAGAACGTCGCCGGCTACGATTTCCCCAAGCTGATGACCGGGTCGCTCGGCACGCTCGGCATCATCACCCAACTCACGCTCAAAGTGCGGCCGATCCCCGAGGCTTCGGCCCTGGTCTGGGTTCCATTCACGACACTGAAGACGCTGGCCGTCGCACTCGATCAGCTCAACACGTCCAGCACGCGACCGATCGCCCTGGAACTGCTCAACGGCCCGGCTGCCCGGACAATCGGTCAAACCCTGGGATTGCCCGCCGAGACGGGCGTCATGGTGATCGGTTTCGAGGACAATGCCAGTTCGATCGGCTTGGCAGCTCGATCGCGTCAAGGTCGAGCTGGGTCAAGCCGGCCTGGTGGTCATTGAAGGCGTCGCGTGCGCTCCTTTGTGGGAGGCATTGACCGAGTTCCAGGCGATCGAGCTCGGGCCGATCAGCCTGGTCGCCAACGTTCGTCCCTCGACGGTCGTGGCGTTCATCGAACGACTTGACCCGCAACGATGGTCAGTTCAGGCCCACGCCGGCAATGGAATCGTTCGGGCCCATGCGTTGGGCGAGTGGGATCTGGAGAGCGCGAGCCGATCAAGTCGAGCAGTTGCGTCGCGCGGCCGACTCGGACGGTGGGAACCTGATCCTGTCCCGCTGTCCGACTGAGTGGAAGGATCGCCTCGGCGTCTGGGGCAAGCCGCGAGCCGACTGGTCGATCGCCGAACGGGTCAAGAAGGCACTCGATCCCCACGGAGCCCTGAACCCGGGGCGGTTTGTTGGTAGAATCTAAATGGTAAAGGCGGTTATCGCCCAGCCATAATTCTAGACACCGAGAGGCACGGTTTTTGATGGCGATTGCGACGACCGAACAGCAGGCTTCTTCGCCTCCACTTCCCGTCGAAAGATCTTCGGGAGACGCCGGGATCGATCTCGATTGGCTTCCCAGCGGATTCCCTATCGTCGTTATCAAGAGTGTGTCCATTGCGGCCTCTGCACGGCGAGCTGTCCGACTTATATCGAGACCTGCGACGAGAACGACAGCCCGCGAGGTCGGATTTACTTGATGCGAGCGGTCGCCGATGGTCGACTGCGAATGGGCCCGGGCGTGCGGGAACACCTCGAGCTCTGTCTGGATTGCCGGGCATGCGAATCGGCCTGTCCCTCCGGCGTTCAGTACGGCAAGATGATCGAACCGTTCAAGATCGCGCTCCAAAAGTCGGCGACCGGCGGCGAGAAGAGCAGCCTGTTACAACGCTGGATTCTCCATCACCTGTTTCCCTATCCGGACAGGGTCGAAGCTGGCGCTGGCGCCGGCGCGGCTGTTCGCAGCGCATGGGTTTGCTCGACTGGGCCGATCGGACCGGTTGAGTCGGCTCTTGCCGCCGACCCTGCGGCGCATGCAGGCGCATGCTCCCCAAGTTGTCCGGGTCGGGGGGCCGTTTGCCCGAGGTCTTGCCGCCGATCGGGCCGAAGCGGGCGCGGGTCGCGCTGTTCCTCGGTTGCGTCGCCGACGCCATGTTCCCCGAGACCAACGCGGCGACCGCGCGTGTCCTCCAGGAGAACGGGTGCGAGGTTGTCATCCCGCGCCGTCAGGTCGTGTTGTGGCGCGATCCACTACCACTCGGGAGTCGAAGAACCCGCTCTTCTCCTGGCCCGCCAGAACATCGCCGCGTTCCTGGCAGCCGGGGTGGACGCCATCATCGTCAACGCCGCCGGCTGCGGCGCGATGCTCAAGGATTACGCCCATATCCTGCCCGCGGATCTGCACGATGAGGCGACTCAATTCGTCGCCAAGGTCAAGGATATCTCCGAGTTCCTGATGGCCCTGGGGCCAATCCCGCCTCGCAACGCCGTGCCGCTCAAGGTGACCTACCACGACGCCTGCCATCTCTGCCACGGGCAGCAGATTCGGAGCCAGCCGCGTGCCTTGCTCGCCATGATTCCGGGCTTGGAGCTGGTGCCTCTGGAGGAGACCGAAATCTGCTGCGGCGCGGCGGGGACCTACAACTTGTCACAGCCGGAGATGTCCGAACGTCTCGGTCGCCGCAAAATGGACCATATCGAGGCGACAGGCGCCAGGATGGTCGTGACCGGAAACGTGGGCTGCATCCTCCAGATCGCCCGCAAGGTCAAGGAACGGAACAGCCCGATCGACGTCGCCCATCCGATCGACTTGCTCGATCGGGCCTATCAGGGGGAAGTGATGCCGCCCTCGGGGCGACGGGACATCGACCTCGGCGCTGGTCTCCGGACACCCGAAGGGTCAGTGCCACGAGCCAGACACGGGCTCTCCCAGGACGGACTTGCGGCCGGCCGCGCGCCTGCGGATACTGAGCTTAGGGATCCTCTCCCTCCGTTGCTCTTGATTCGGTCCTTTCGACCGAGGGGTTGTGCAAAGATGATAGGTCGACCCGAGACTTCGGCGTTCGGCATTTACACTGATCGAGCTCTTGGTAGTGATCGCGATCATCGCGGTCTTGATTGCGCTGCTTTTGCCGGCCGTGCAAGTCGGCGAGGGAGGCGGCGCGGCGTGCCCAGTGCGTCAACAACTTGAAACAGTTGGGTCTGGCCGTCCACAACTATATATCGACGTATGATGTGGTGCCGGCCATGACTCTCGACAACAGCCAGACGTGGGGTTGGTTCGTCGCCCTGGACAGCCGCCATTCTGCCCAACTTCGAGCAGCAACCGATGTACAACGCGATCAACTTCAGCCTTCCCATGATGGAACTGGGTTTCCTCGGTCCGATTTATGGCGGGAACACCACCATCGGACTCACGACGATCCAGACGTTGCTTTGCCCTTCCGAGAGCGTCAGCAAGACGCCGAGCTACGCGGTGACCCAATTTGCGATGCTCAACTATGCGGGTAACTTCGGCGGTCCAGGCATGATCAAGTCATGTAACGGCACGGTCGTTCCCGTTCAAGGAAGCTTCATGTATGGCATTATGGCGCTGTTGGGAGCGACTCCGCCCGCCAGCTCCGGCCCGGTCCGAGTCAGCTCGATCACCGACGGCATGTCGAACACGGCGCTCTTCAGCGAGCACTTGCTGGCCTACGGAGACGGTGTGTTTGCCACGACTGACCCCAGCGTTACGCCAGGCGGGCCCAACGGCAAGAGGGGGATCTTCCAGACTGCGGTTCCCGTGGTCCTGGATCAGGGGAACGTGACCGGTGCCCTGGCGGCTGGTCGCCGCGTGCAAGGGCTTACCCGCGGGGACGATCGCCGTGACCGACGACGCCTTCGGAGCCCAGTGGCTCTTGAGCGATGACTACGCGGTCGGTAACAATGCCTACACCCACTTCATGACGCCCAATTCTCTTTCGTGCATCGGCACCGGAGCTTTTGGAGTCTCCGACACGAGCTGGGGTGGCATCGGTGCCGCCATCACCGCGACCAGCAACCATCCCGGCGGCGTCAACGTCGGTTTCAGCGATGGCTCGGTCAAGTTCATCAAGGACTCGGTCGGCATCCAACCGTGGTGGGCATCTAGGATCACGCAACGGGGGCGAAGTCATCAGCTCCGACGCCTATTAAAGGGGCGAACCCGATGGGGACAGGAGCGAGTCGGAAAGCAGTGCCCGTCCCACGCCCTATGTTATCGCCCGGAAGGAGAGCTCGTCTTGTATCGCACGATTCGCCGTATCATCGGCACGACCGTCCTGGTATTGCTCATGGCCGGTTGCGGGGGTCCCTCCTCCCCGACGGACGGATCGGGGACTGCCAAGGCCGTCGTCCCCGCACCCCGGCCCGGCGAGGACGTCATGAAGGAGCAGATGTTGATGCTTCAGAAAAAAAGGAACCCTCCCCAAGGGGCACGGAATCCCCAAGGACAAATGAGAGACGCCTCGGAGAATCCCAGGGAACTGGCCCGGGCGTTCTACGGCCGGTCGCCCCCCTCGGGATAACTGATTTCGAGCGTATAGTTGGTGAATCGTCTGCTGTGGGTTCAGATCTGTATAGTTATACCCATATTTGCCGTAGTGAAATAGCCGGATCGACGTGTCGGCCATGGGAGTGATGCCGATCTGGTGCAACCGGTGCGAAAAGCTGTAGTCCTCGGTCAGGTAACGCGTTCCGCCCCGCCCATCGGGCACGCACAAGGGGAGAAAGAAGGGATAGATCCCCTTGACCACTCCGAAATGGCATTCGCGGCAGCTTCAGCTCCTCGATCATCCGGTGGAGGACTTCGGATTTGATCCTCAGAAACCCGGCCGATGCATAAAGCATGGAGTAAAGGCCTGGAGCCGCCGGTCCAAAGACGACCCGGTCAACACCCCGGGCGAACACTCCGGAAAAGTCCCGTTCTTTTTTCTTCATATAAACGCCAGCCACGACCGGCTCAGGCCGGTTCAGCAATCGCATCGCATCCGCCCGGTCAAATCCGATATCGGAATCGATGAACAAAAACCGATCGAAACCATCTTTCAATGCCTGCGAAAGGATCACGCTTCGGAGCAGATCGATGGCCGAGAACGACGCTCGCCTCACCGTCACGCCGGCCTTTTCCAGCGCACGGAGACCTTTGTCGCACTCGTCTTCAACGGCCGAGTAATGGGGAACGAGTACGACGGGCTTACCCTCAATCGAGGGCCGATCCGGCGATGGATTGGCCTGCGGATCGATCGCCTCTGCCACTGTTCTTTCTTCCTTTTCCGTTCAGGATCAATCGTCTGCGCTGGTCACGAAACGTCAACCTCGGCCGGGCGTCGCGTCGCTGAGGCTGATCCATTATAAAGTTGCGACTCGGGAGACTGTCTCCCCATCGAGCAGGCCATGATCCGAGGGTTGCGGTTGTCGGTGTCAATGGTTGCCGTCCGATCATATAATAGAATCGGCCTGACGGCATGGCTTTGTGCTGGTGGTCTCGCTCCGCACGACCCGCCGGACACGAATCAGACAGGAACTCGCGGATATTCGAGCGGCGTTGATTGATCCATGAGACGGGTGGCGATTCTCGGCGCGGGGGGCATGGGAACGGCGCTTGCGTTGTTGTTTGACAAGGGGGCGGCCGAGGTCAGACTCTGGTCGCGTGATCCTGAGCATGCCCAACAATTTGCGTTGACTCGCGTAAACCAGCGGCACCTGCCGGGGATCACGATTCCGGAGTCAGTGCGGATCACGGCCGACGGGCTCGAGGCCGCCGGACGCCGACCTGATCGTGGCGGCGGTTCCCACCTCGTACTTACGGGCCACGCTGTCGGCCTTGGCGCCGGAGCTTCCGGCCGGCGGTTCCGGTCCTGAGCGTGGTGAAAGGCATTGAGTACGGGACGTTCGCGCGGCCGAGCCAGATCATCCATGAGACGATGGGACCGCGCCCGGTCGCCGTGCTGAGCGGACCGAGCCATGCCGAAGAGCTGGCGCGCGGGCTGCCGGCCTCCGTGGTCGTCTCCGGCGAGGATCAAGGGCTCAACGCCCGGGTGCGCGATCTCTTGAACCAGGAGTCGTTCCGGGTGTACACCAGTACCGACGCGCTCGGGGTGGAGCTGGCCGGGGCCCTGAAGAACATCCTGGGGATCGCCGCGGGGATTTGCGACGGACTGGGTTTCGGCGATAACGCCAAGGCCGCGCTCCTGACGCGGGGGCTGGTGGAAATCGCCCGACTCGGGGTCAACCTCGGGGCGAGGCTCTCCACATTCCACGGCCTGGCCGGAGTGGGCGACGTCGTCACAACCTGTTACAGTCCTTACGGTCGCAACCGCTCGGTCGGCGAGCGAATCGGCAGAGGGGAGACCCTCGAGCACGTCTTGGCGGAGATGGTCAACGTCGCCGAGGGCGTGCCCACGACTCGAAGCGTTTACTCTTTGGCACGCCGTCGAGGCGTGGAGATGCCGATCACCGCCGAGCTGTATCGAGTCTTGTTCGAGGGGAAGTCGCCTCGGACCGCCGTGACAGACCTGATGGTTCGGCTTCCCAAGGTTGAGTCGGAATGGTAATTGCTCAATCCCAATCCTGTGGCGTCGCGTTCAAGGAATGGGCCGGCGTCTGCGACGCCTTGTTCCAGGGCCGCCAGTCGGTCATCATCCGCAAAGGAGGCGTGAGCGAGGCGCCGGCCCGGGCAAATTTGTGCCGGAGTATTCCGAATTCTGGCTTTATCCGACCTGGGTCCATCAGGCTGAGCAAGGATTGCGCGGCGACGCGGCACAACCTCGCATCGGCTCAGCCAAGCGTCCGGAGGCCGTCGGATCGATACCGATTCGCGGCCTCGTTCGCGTTGACCAGATCGGCCGGGTCGAAAGTGAGAAGACCCTGCCGGCTCTCGAGGAATTCCACACTTTGACTAGTGAAACGATCCTCAAACGGTTCCACTATCGTAAGCCGGGGCTCTGGGTCTTGGGTGCTCGAGTCTGGCTGCGCGATTCCGCGCTGCCGGTCGTCGCGACGCCCGAACATGCCGGCTGCAAGACGTGGGTGATCCTCGACCAGCCGATTCCGACGAGTGGACTCTCTCCCGTGCTCGATGAGAGACAATGGACCGAGCATCAAAGTCGGCTGCGGTCGATCCTCGCCAGCGAAGACATGACACGGCCGTCGAGGCCGATCGATCCGACGTATCGCCTGACTATCGGAAGGCCGGTTCTCGGCGGTTCCCGTTTCAACTTCCTGAAGACCTACGAGGGCAATCATGACATTGCGAGGGATTGCCCGTGAATTCCAGGATTTTCCGGCGACGGTTTTCTTCTGTATGCTCTGGATCGTGGTCTTCGTGGCCATGATCGGCTCCCAGTTCGCCGAAGGCGTTCATCCCCACTGGATGAATTTGCTGTTCCTGGGTGTCAACGCCGGCCATCGCTTCGGCGACCTCCGCTCGCGGACATCAACCAGGGCGAGGTGTGGAGGTTAGTCACCAGTACGTTTGTCCATTATAGTGTGGTTCATATTGCCCTCAACTTGTTGGCATTCTATCAGCTCGGAACGCTGCTCGAATCGTGGTACGGTACGCATCAATTTATCATGATTTATGGCTTAACTGGTGGCGGGGGAAACCTGATCTCGATCGGGATTCGCCATCGGAATCGGCTCGAGCCCCCAGTTCACTCGGGGGGTGGTTCGGTTGTGATCATGGGGCTGGTTGCTCTCGCGATCGCGGGCTTACGGTCGCGCACTCAGATGGGAAAATGGTTGGGCTGGCAGATGGTCTTCTTCATGGTCGTGACGGCAGTACTCGGGTTCGTGCTCCCGCGTTTTTTCAATCTGCATCTCGACAATTGGGGTCATTTAGGGGGTGCCCTGGTCGGGTCGGCGCTGGGACTTGCCCATCGCAGGTTACTCCGACTGGCGTCCCGGCCGTCGGCCTGGGGGCCGGGCGTGGTGGCGGGGTTCGTCATCGCGGCATGTGGAGCGGCGCAGTTGATCGCCGACCGCCTGGAGGCACCCGCCCGGCAGGAGCAGGTCGTTGCTCCGCCTGGCCATCCTGGGGCAGACTATTCAGCACACCCCCGGGCGGGCGGCGGTTCATCGACCTAGGCTCTTCTCGGCGACTCGCGACTCGGGATCGAGACCGTGCTCGACAGCCCGGCTCCGGTCCGACCTCATCGTTTTGCGCGACTGGCCCGGCTCGAGCCGGGTCAAATTGATTCGGCCGACATACTTCTCGAGTTCGAGAAGCGATTGATACCCGGATGTTCAAGCAGGTTCACCAGAAGTACGTCATTGGGAAAGCTCAGCTGCGACGCGAGAAGAGGGAGAAGGTGAAGAATCAACAAGACGTCTATTCATCTTCATCCTTCATCCTTCATCCTTATCCTTCGCCGACTGGCCCACTGGTCAGTTGAGCCCCGGCGCGGTGCCGGGGACGTCCGCGCCGGTTGAGAAGTGCGGTCACGAAATCGGCGATGGTGACGATAGGGTCGTCAAACTCGGTGAAATAGCAACCCAGGACGTGGAGTTCGTGAGCGTCGCTTGAGCCGGTCGCTCCCATGGACGGATGGTCGCGGAGCAGGAGCCCGGTCTTGGAACGAGTTTCCTTGGTCACGTTGTTGCTCACCAGTTCCAGGGCATCGAAGGCCGGGCCACGCTCGGCGACAATTTGATCGAAGCGGCTGGTCCCAGCGAAACGGGTGGGCGGCGACGATGGCGGCGTGATGGCTCCGGACGACCTTGAGTAGGTCAGCCAGCGCGATGCCCGGCGGCGCCTCGTCGATTGTGGGCAGGCCGTACACCAGAAAGTGCCCTTCGCGCGCCGAGATTTCGGCCCCGGAAAAGACCACGAGCGGGGCGGCTCGGTCCGCCAGCTCCGCCAGCTCGTCCGGCTCCCATTGATAGTCGTGCTCGGTGATCACCAGTCCGTCCAGGCCGATTTTCGACGCGTGCTTGACCAGTTTTATCGGGTCGATTTCACTATCGGGTGAATACCGGGACGTATGGAGATGATGATCAATTTTCATTAAGCTTGGCCTCATGAGTTACTGCGGAGTGGTCCCGCGAAAGCGTCGTACCTGGAGTGTCGAGGGTAACCGAAGGGTCATCGCGTTCGACATGAAATTGAACACTCGGTCGAATCGATTTTCAGGTAGCTCGTGCGATGCTGCCAGCCCCCGAGAACGATCAAGCGAGGGACAGTCCCGGCGTCGTCGACCGGACTGTGGACATGTCCGATCACAACCAGGTCGACAGAGCCGCGGCGGGCGGCCGCGTATTCGCGGTAGACGCTCAGGTGCCGCCGCTCATCGGCTTCGAGCCCGCGCTCGATTGCGCCAGGCCAGCACATGATCCATGGCCCGGGCGATTGGCCTGGGAACGTGGCCAAACCCCTCGAAGAACGCGCGGCTTTCCATCAAACCTTTCCACGGCCGTCGCGCGCCCAAGAGATGGCCGTGGACCAGTCGCAGTCGGAGATCATGGTCGGGGCACCCGCCTAGGGGCAGGGTCATGTCGTATGGTTCAGTCAAGATCTGGGCACCCAGCTCGTTTTGATAGAATGGGCAGAGCCAGGCGTCGTGATTGCCGGCCATGATCGCCAGCGACCCCCCTTCACGGCGAAACGCGGCCAGTCCTCGCAGGCTCTCGCAACGATTCAGGTCGAAATCGCGGCGCCGCGAGCCCATCCAAAAGTCGCAAAGATCGCCGACGATGATCAAGGAGTCATCATGGCTCAGCCGGCTCAACAAGGTCCGAAAACGACGGTCGCGGTCGGGACGATCGAATCGAAGGTGAATATCGCTGGCGAAGTAATGCGCCACGTTCAGCAGGTCCTCGCGATGTTCGGTTCAGCCTTGATCCGGCTCGCCATCCCAATGGATCAGGGCAGTGAAACCCGGCAGGCCCGGCGTGTCGACGGGCCGTTTCCGTCGTCGTGAGGGACGGGCGCCGCGTTCCGCGGACACCCTGGCCTGTGCCGGTTGTCCCGGCCCTTCGACGTGTATCCCCCGGGAGGCATCAGAGCCCGGCCGACGGGCGGACCGCTCGCCGGGATTGATCCACAGGTTGGGATGAGCCGGACTCTGCCTCGCGGCGTGGATCTCCGGGTGATGTCGCTCGCGCTGGATTGCCTCACGGGCGGCGCGGATAGCCAGGTCAGGCTGGTTGCATTGTTCGCTCAAGTGAAGTAACACCAGGTGGCGCAATGGTTTCCGCCGGGATCGGCTGAGGACTGCCTGAACCAAATCGGCTCCCTGACCATTCGAGAGATGGCCATCGTCGCTCAGGTTTCGCGCGATCAGAAACTGCGGTCGCCCGGAGGATTTTTGCATGGCCAGGTCGTGGTTGAATTCAACGCCGAGCACCTCGACGTCCGCCAGGCTATCCGCCATGGTTTCGGACCAAGTTCCCGTGTCCGCGAGGTAACCGATGCTCACCGACCGGCCGCGACGCCGACTGACACCTCGATCCGGAACCCGTAGGTTGGGCCTCCGTCGTGTCGAAGGCGAATTGGTTCCAGTCTGACGCCGGTCGTGGTCAAGAACGGCCGCTCGTCGTAGAACCGGATCAACCCGGCTTCTTCCAACTTTTGAAAGCCCGCTGTCCGGAGCAGCTCGGCGCGATGGCCTTCGTGACAGTAGAGCGTCGCCTTGCGGCGAGCCAGCTCCGAAAAGGTCGCGGAATCGACGTGGTCGCTGTGTGTATGGGTCAAGACCACTGCGGCGACCTGAGACCAGCTCGAGCCGACATTCTCCAGCCGCTGCCCCAGCTCTTTGGGTCCCAACCCCACGTCGATCAGCAATCCGGCGACGTGATCGCGCACCAACGTCGAATTGCCTCGCGATCCACTGGCGAGGACGGCAAACTGCACAGCCATGGGAAAGGCTACCTCCTGTATCGGTCCGCTTCCATCCCTCAGTTTTGACCTTTCTTGAACTCAGGCCAGTGTAGGATGGAGAGGTGGCTTCGGGCAAGACGAGACATCTCGCCTGAGCCGCGACTGCCCCACAACTGGATTCAAAATTCCAGAGCCATCCTGCCGATGAACTTCGGTTTGTGTACGATGTCTGTTTTTGAGGTTGGAAGTCAAGAAAATCGG
>CAVRFS010000038.1:0-19311 GCA_963720335.1 uncultured Planctomycetota bacterium
GCGTCGGCGACACACCCAGGAAAGTGCGACCCTGCGCCTCCTTGGGCCCGATCGGCGGCAAGACTTCAGGCTAACGTGACCCTAATCCCGGACAATTGGGGAAGCATGGCCTTGCATTCGCCGTAGGGTCGGCGGCAAGAGGTGGGTCAAGCCGGTCCGATCAGCCCAGTCAAGCAGTCCCATGTGCTGGAGTAGCCGCTCGCGAGAGCGCCAGTTTCACCCTGCCCGGATAGGGAAACAGGTGATGGAGAATCCAGCGTTGTAACAGGCTGCTCTTCTCGCCGCCGGTCGCCGACTTTTGGAGGCGATTCTTGAATGGTTCGATCACCTTGCCGTACTGAACGCCGGAGGGACACGCCGATTCGCATGCCCGGCAATCCAGGCAGAGCTCGAGGTGCTCCCGCACGCCCGGGCCCATTCGCAGTCGACCGTCGGCGACCGCTCGCATCAAGTAAATTCGACCTCGCGGGCTGTCGTTCTCGTCGCCGGTCTCAAGATACGTCGGACAGCTCGCGGTGCAGAGGCCGCAATGCACACACTCTTGATAACGACGATAGGGAATCCGCTGGGCAAGCCAATCGAGATCGATCCCGGCGTCTCCCGGAGATCCTTCAACGGGAAGTGGAGGCAAAGAAGCCTGCTGTTCGGTCGTCGCAATCGCCATCAAAAAACCGTGCCTCTCGGTGGTAAGTAGGTCAGGCTTTCCTGCCTGACTCCGAGGCCGCGTCAGGCAGGAAAGCCTGACCTACGAAACACCATTTAGATTCTACCAACAAACCGCCCCGGGTTCAGGGCTCCGTGGGGATCGAGGGCCTTCTTGACGTGTTCGGCGATCGACCAGTCGGCTCGCGGCTGGCCCCAGACGCCGAGGTGATCCTTCCACTCCGTCGGACAGCGGGACAGGATCAGATTCCCGCCGTCCGAGCCGGCCATGCGCCGCAACTGCTCGACCTGATCGGCCGCTTTCCAGGTCCCACACGCCCAGCGAATGAGCCCGTACCATCCCATTGCCGGCGTGGGCCTGAACCGACCATCGTTGCGGGTCGAGTCGTGCGATGAACGCCGCGACGGTCGAAGGGCGAACGTTGGCCACCAGGCTGAACGGCCCGGGCTCGATCGCCTGGAACTCGGTCAATGCCTCCCACAAAGGATGCTCGCGACGCCTTCCACGATCACCATGTTGGTTCGACCCAGCTCGAGCTTGATGCGATCGAGTGCCAGCCGATCGAACCGGCATTGTCCTCGAAGCCGATCACCAGGACCCCTGGTTCGGCAGGCAAGCCGAGGCCTGTCCAACCGTGATCGCGGCCGGACCATTCAGCAGCTCCAGGGCGATCGGTCGCGTCCCGGACGTGTTGAGCTGATCGAGCCGGCCGCCAGACTCGTCAGCGTCGGGAACGGAACCCAGACCAAGGCTGATGCGTCGGGGATCGGCCGCACTTTGAGCGTCAGTTGGGTAATGATGCCGAGCGTGCCGAGCGATCCGGTCAAGAGCTTGGGGAAATCGTAGCCGGCGACATTCTTGACGACGCGCCCGCCGCCTTTGATCACCACTCCCGCGGAGGTCACGAAGCTGACGCCAATGATCTGGTCGCGGGGCCGGCCACTGCCGTAACGGCGGGGGCCACTGGTGTTGGTCGCATAGATTCCCCCCAGCGTCGCGGGTCGGGCAGAGGCGCATCGACCAGCACGCGCTGATGTTGCTCGGCCAGGATTGCCGCAGGGCCGACAAGGTCATCCCGGCCTGGACGGTGATCGTCATGTCGGCGGACGGGTAGTCGATCAACCGGTTGATCGCCGTGGTGTCGAGGCCACGCCGGGCGCGCGGGGGATGCCGCCGTAATCAACCGCGGTACGGCCGCCTTGGGGGTAGATGGCGTGGCCGGCGGCCACACGTTCCCGGACGGTCCGGCAAAGTGCTTCGACATCGTCGGGCCGCTCGGTAGCCAGGGCAAATCGGCCGTCTCCGAGCGTCCCGCCGGCCGGAGAAACGGGCCACGTTGCTGGGGCGATCATTACGGTCGCTCCGAACTCGGTTCCGAAGGGGAGGGATAATAACGGATATCCTCACCGGACAGAACCCGTTCGACGCCCTCCTGGACGGTGCGGATGGCGGCAATCACGCGATCATCGAAGGCACCCGGCCAGGCGTCGGTCAGCAGGACCTGGGATTCGAGTGCCAGCCGGTGCAGGGCGTGAGCCATCCGGCGATCGAGGACATCGGCGCCCGATGATCGATTTCGAGCTGGCTCAAAGCGCGGATCAGCTCGGCCACCTTGGCGGCGGCGACCGGCTCGCCCCGCGCAGGCAAGGGAGGAACGCCCGGTCGTCATCCCCCATGCCGACGTGCCTGCGAGGACCTCCATCGCTGGTAGATCGCTCATGGTTCGCACCGTTGGCTCCAAGGTCACGATCGAGACCGCGGCAGTGGCGGGCTCGACACCCAATTGCGGCGGATGATCGCTCCGCATGGTTTCCGCGTCCCGCGAGTTCTCTTCTTCGTCGGGATAGACGATGTCGACCGTGACCGGACCGCTCGCCCCTTGGCCGGCCGGCCGCGTTCCTGGCTTCATCGATCTCGTAGATCACCGTTTGGTCCGGCTTGGCCTCGGACTGCTGTTTCCATTCCGCCAGATAGTCTGGATCGTTGGCGATCTGCTTGAACCCCTCGAGCGGGCCGCGCCTGGCCTCGAAATCGGCCACTTTCCGCTGGATGCGCTCGTTCTCCAGGGCCTGCATCAAGAGCAGCCCCGCAATAATCCTGGACCGACGGCAGACCCGCTTTCTCGGCAAGGGCTCGGCCAGGTCGAGAATCCGGGTGGGGAGATAAAGGATGATCCGATCGAGCTGGTTGGTCTTTTCGGCTCCCGGTGGTCACCCGTACGAAAGACTCCGGGGAGCCGTCGCCATCGCGAGAATCGGGGTCGCTTGGCCACGGTGGAGCTTCTCCCAGACCTTTGTAAGTGAGACTAGTCAATTCGAGTCGAGGCATCAATCACGACGAGGTTCTTGGCAGCCGGACCCATCGACACCAGGATAACCCGTTTCCTGTCGCTGGTGAATCTGGCACTGGCCGGGAGGTTGGGCGATTCGGGCCGCGAGTCAGGCCGGGGCCGCGTGTCCGGGGCTTTTTCGCTCGATGCAGCCCGCGCCGCCGGGAAGCATTTTCGACGGGTTGCACCGGCCCTCGGGGTTAAACGTGTTCCGGATCGCCACCATGGCGGCCAGGTCCTCGGGAGTGAACAGCTTGGGCATGAATTCCATCTTTTCGACGCCGATCCCATGCTCGCCGGTGACGCTGCCTCCCACCGCGATGCATTCATCGAGGATCTCGTGGCTCGCCAGCAAGACCCGCTTGACTTGCTCCTGATCGCGCTCATCGAAGAGCAAGATTGGATGGATATTCCCGTCGCCGGCATGGAAGACGTTGGCGATCCGGAGGTTATGTCGCTGACCGACCTGAGTGATAAATCTGAGGATATGGGGCAGTTTGGTGCGGGGGACAACTCCATCCTGGGTGCAGTAGGTGGGGCTGAGGCGTCCGATCGCGCCGAAAGCGGACTTGCGGCTCTTCCAGATGGCGACGTACTCGGGTTCCTTGCGGGTCCGCCAGGTGATCGATCGGCCGACCGAGCCGCCGTGGGCCTGGACGATCTCGCTGATGGACTGGGCCTCGCGATCGAGCCCGGCATCGAGCCCGTCGACTTCGATGATCAGGACAGCGCCGGCGTCCACGGGAAAGCCGAACCCGAAGGCTTGTTCGACCGCCCGGATCATCAAATTATCGAGCATCTCCAGTGCGGCCGGCACGATCCCCGCCGCGATGATGCCACTCACGGTTTCGGTCGCCGAGTCGACCGAGTCGAAGACGGCCAGCAAGGTTCGGCCCGCCTCGGGGTCGCGGGTCAGGTTGACGATCACTTTGGTCACGATGCCGAAAGTCCCCTCGTTGCCCACGATCAGTCCGGTCAGGTCGTAGCCGGGGTTATCTTCGGTGATCCCGCCGGTATGGACGACTGTGCCGTCGGGCATGACGAGGGTCACTCCCTTGATGTGGTTGACAGTCACGCCGTATTTGAGCGTATGCGGCCCGCCCGAGTTGGTCGCGACATTGCCGCCGATCGTGCAAGCCCCCTGGCTCGACGGGTCGGGTGCATAGTGAAAGCCTTTTCCGACCAAGGAACGCGTCAACCAGACGTTCACGACGCCGGACTCGACGATCGCGTAGCGGTCGCGAATGCTGACTTCGAGGATGCGTTTCATCCGGGTCAGACAGATCATCAGACCCCCGCCGATCGTGAGCGTGCCGCCGGCTAAACTAGTGCCGGCCCCGCGAGGTACGAACGGGATGTCGTAGCGCACGCAGAGCTTGACGATCTCGACGACATGGTCGGTCGAAGTCGGGAAGACGACCACGTCAGGCACGCTCCGCTCGACCATGTAGCCGTCGCACTCGTAAACCAGCATCTCGTCGTGCCGGTGCAAGACGTTTTCTTGCCCGACGATGGCGATCAGGTCCGCAACGACTTGGGGGGTCACTTTCGAGCCGGGACGAGCAGCGGGTGCGGAGATCATGGGGGGTTGATCCTCACAAAGTCCTGTTTTTATCGCTCAATCGTGGGAAATCGATTCGTGCAGTGTTCATTCTACTACCCTGCCGCGGGCTGCGGTCTCTACAATGCCAGTTAGGAAATTCGCACATTCCAAGAACAAGATCCGCATCATCAGCACACGGGTAACGAACCGCCGAGAGACGAAGAGCCGTGAAGAAGGCAGCCAAAGCCAAGGGCGACCCTGACATGCTCACTGAGTATGATTTCAGCCAGGGTGTTCGGGGCAAGTACGCTGAACGATACGCCGAGGGCACGAACGTCGTGGTGCTTTCGCCCGATGTCGCGGAGTATTTTCCTAACTCGGAGGCAGTCAATACTGCGGCCTCCGGGCGTTAGTCGATATCGCTCACAAGAGCGTGAAGTAGGCAGTCAACTGAGCTATGGGATGAAGTCGGAGACTTCCGAGTATTCTACGATATCAATCGCGACGATCAGGTAGTCGCCGTCGTGGCGGTGGGTCAGAAGGTACACAATCGGCTACGGATCGCCGGAGTGGAGATCGATTTATGAAGGTGATTCCGTTAGAGGGGACGACGATGACCGTCCCCGAGCTGGTACAGTTGGTGGAAGGGGGGGCCGTGATCCTTACCCGCGACGGCCAGCCGTTGGTGTCCGTCAGAGACGTAACGGGTTCTGACTGGGAAGCGATTTCACTGGCCAACAATCCTCAGTTCACGGCGCTGATTCAAGAATCGCGCCGCTCCTATCGGGAAAAAGGGGGCATTAGCATGGCAGACCTCCGGCAGGAACTTGGGTTGGAAGCAGAGCCGCCCGGCGTCAGTCCAGACTCCTAACCCGCGCTGCCAGCGGTCCGGGCCTGCCGCGGCGCTTTCTGGTATGATTCACGCGAATGCTCGGCGTTCCGGTTCGGCGAGCATGCGCTGTCGGGCGGTCAGCACGGCACCCTCGTAAGCATCCCGCCGGCATGTTAGGTGACCGCATGTCCTTCCAAAACTTTACCTTCCCGCAGGTGCAGCAGGACTTAGGGCTGACGGTCGATGAGGCGGATCTCTTCGCGCACGTCGCCCTCGTGGCGCTCCGTGAGGAGTTCGTCGCCGCCCTGACGGAGGGCACGAACCTGGCCTTGGCCGTGAATACGGAAAAGGCCAAGTCCGAGTTCATCATCGCGCCGCTATTGCTGGAATTGCGGCGGTCCCTGGGGGATCGTTTCGGCCTCTTCTCGGGTGTGGAGCTGGCCGTGGATCCCCGCGAGGTCTGAACGGCGTCTGCGACTTCATCATTACCAAATCGTCGCGACAGTTCATCCTCTCGGCCCCCCTTATCGCGATCGCTGAGGCGAAAAACGACAATCTGCGATCGGGTCTGGGCCAGTGTATCGCCTCGATGTACGCGGCACAGATTTTCAATCAGCAGTCCGCCGCACCGATCGACGCCGTGTTCGGCGTAGTCACGACGGGTAGCGCCTGGAAGTTCTTGCGGTTGCAGCAAGCCGTCGTCACGCTCGACGTGAAGGAATACTACATCGACAACGCGGGCAAGATCCTCGGCGTACTCACCCACATCGTCCAGAACGCCTAACTTATTGAGACTCGGCTCGGAGACAGCCTTTGACTCTGTAACGGATCATGGCTAGACTTTAACCATGACGATCGAACAGCTTCGAAAAATACACCAGATGAGGCCATTCCAGGCGTTCGATATCCATCTCGCCGATGGACGATCGATCCCGGTGAGCCACCCCGAATTGCTTGCGTTTTCCCACCAGACCAAACGTTCGCGGCGGGGATGCCGGGTGGGAATATTGAAACTGTTAGCGCCGCGCTGATCGCGAGCGTGAAGCCGCGCCCGCCAGCCTCGGCCCGCAAAGGTAAGCAGCGGGGCCAGTCACCCGAGTGACGATCGGTCCCTTGGCTACGTCTTTCGGCGCCATCCATTCACCGCCCGGTCTATAAGCCCGGCTTGCCCGAACAGGCCATCTCGGTTAAGGTCCCGGTTCGCTTGCGTGGGAATGGCGACGTCTGGCGATGCGGCACCCAGGGATATATCCGTTCTCGGGATTGAGTTGATTCTCAAGACTCAAAGGAGGCCGGCATGGAAGCCAGCATCCGCGAGGCGGGAGCCTTGGCCCATCCCGACCACCGGGACGGCGTCGCTGAAGTTGCTGGTGGGGTGCCCCTGCCCCTGGCGGGGTTGCGCGTGGCTTTGGTCCACGACTGGCTGACGGGGATGCGTGGGGGCGAGAAATGCCTCGAAGTCTTGTGCCGGATCTTTCCTAAAGCCACGCTTTACACCTTGATTCATCGGCGCGGCTCGCTCAGTCCGACGATCGAGGCGATGACCATTCGCACGTCTCCGCTCCAGCAAATGCCGGGAGTATTCGGCTACTATCGCCATCTCTTGCCTGTCATGCCGCTGGCCACCCGGTCATGGCGGCTCAAGAATGTCGACCTCGTAATCAGCATGAGCCATTGCGTGGCCAAGGCGGTCGTGCCTCCACCGGGTGTTCCTCACGTCTGTTATTGCTTCACACCCATGCGATATGCCTGGCAAGGCCGTGAGACCTATCTGGAAAGCTGGTCCGACCGGCCCGTGCGCCGGGTGCTCGCGCGATCCATGCTCTCGCGCCTTCGACGCTGGGATCGAGCGACGTCCGGACGGGTCAACCATTTCATCGCGATCTCGGAAACGGTCCGTGAGCGGATCCGGAAGTGTTATCGCCGCGACAGCCGGGTGATCCAGCCGCCGGTGGACGTCGCGTTCTATACGCCCGACTCGTCTGGCGCTAATCGCGAAGATCATTATGTCATCGTCTCGGCGCTCGTTCCTTACAAACGGATCGACCAGGCGATCACGGCCTGCACCCAGTCGCGACGACGACTCACGATCATCGGCGAAGGGCCGGAACGGCACGGTTGCAAGCCCTGGCCGGGCCGTCGGTTCGTTTCATGGGCTGGCAGTCGGACGAAGTGATCCGCGACCAGCTCCGTCACTGCCGGGCCTTGTTGTTCCCGGGCGAGGAGGATTTCGGAATCGTGCCGATCGAGGCGCTCGCCTGCGGCGCGCCGGTCATTGCTTTAGCTCGCGGCGGCGTAGCCGAGACTGTCGACAATTTCGTCGGCCGAACCTATATCCAGCCCACGTCCGACGGGCTGCTCGACGCGATGAACACCTGGGAAGCTCAGGGATGTCCTCACGACCCCATCGAGGCACGACTCGCGCCGAAGCGCTGTCACTCCCCCTGTTCCGCGAGCGAATTCTTAAGTTCCTCACCGACGTCGCGCCGGCCGAAACTCCGCACTCGATCCCCCCTGCCCCGCATTTGAACTTAAAGTCATAAGTCGTCGCGAATCGATCAACGTTTCGCCTGGCATCGATGGTGCCAGTCGCGGCCAATTGGCGGCCGGGGCGATCGCGCGGGCCGCGGCCCGGCAAAGGATCCAGGCGACGAACGCATAGGCCAACACGTAGGCCGAGAGGAAGCCCAAGAACAGCCATCCCTTGCCGGGTTGGGCGACGATGACTTGCATGAAATGAGTGGAAATCGGCAAGTAATACAGCAGGAGGGCGGTGTTGCCGAAGAGAATGCCGAACTCCTTCGAGCCCACCACAAGCACGCCAACGACCACGGTCCCGAGATTCACCATCAGAAGAACACCAAGGGTCCGCGCCAGGGCCTGGCCCGAGGTTTTCGATCGGATCGAGAACAGAGTTCCCAATGCCGAGGCGAAGTACAGGAACACCGCCAGGCCCGTGATCGCCATGAGCAACCCGATGGGGTGCAACGCGCCCAGCGCCAGCCCGAATAGCCAGGGGGCGAGCACCAAGGATAGCAGCGCACACTGCGGGCTGAGCGCTCCGAGCACCTTCGCCCGGACGATCTCGGCGGGTTCCAGCGGCGTGTTGAGCACCCCGTCCCAGGTTCCGGCTTCGCGCTCGCCCGTCACGCCGGTCGCCGATCTGACGGCGACCGCCACCAGTGCAGCGACGTAGAACATAACGGAGTAAACGAGTAGCTGGTTAAGGAAAATCTCTCGGACAAAAAAGTCGGAGTGATGGCGCCTTCCGGCGTAGCCGAAGGCCAGGAACTCGTCGAGAGCCTGGCGATACCAGTGGATGAAGGCGTGATGACTGAACACGGTCCAGAGGCCGAAGGCGAGCATTCCCAACCCGAGAACGAGCTGGGCCGGTCCACCATCTCGAGAGGTGCGCTCTTTCCAGAACATGGGATCGTCGCCACAGGGTCGGCGAGTCCGGGACCGGCCCTTTATCCAGTCGGGAACCGTTCGCAGTCGCGGGCCATCCGCGAGCCGTCGTGCGACCGGACGGAGCCGCCATGACGTCCACGCAAGGAATGCCACGCCGAAGGCAAGTTGATGGCCGATCATCCGGCCCAATGGCGCGGTAAGGGCTCCGGGGCCCGCCCAGCCGACGATCAGAGCCCCCGGCGCAATCACAACATTCCCAAGCTCCGGATCGGCCCATGGTCAGCCCAGCCCGAAAGCGTTGCGCCAGTGACCAGCGATAGCGGAGTCGTCGGCAAGATCCAGTCGTTCACATAGGCCAACGGCCCAAGCCATCGCCGCGCTCCCCACCACGTGCCAAGGTTGACGATCCAGGGGACCAAGAGCCACACAGCCTCGAGCAGGTAGACGAGCAGGGTCGCGTCTCTCGGTCGCCGCGCATAAATCGAGACAAGTAGGGAAAGACTCGCCAGGAAGAAGGCCGTTGAGAACGTGCCGCCGTACGCATACGCGATCGATCGCGGATCGATGCCGCCAAGCAGACCGAGCAAACAGACGATCGGTAGTCCAACCGCCAGGATTACGCCGACTTGAAGCATCTTCGCCGCCAGTTTATCCAGGATGATCTCTGAACTCGACAGGCGAGAAGCAAACAGCCCGTTCAAGGTCTGGCGCGACCGCTCCTCAGCAATCGTACCGGCGACCATCGCCGGCACGAGTGCCAGCACGATCACGGCTTGGCCCACCGCCAACCATTCGAACGCGGCGGCCGCGAACTCGGCTAACTCCTCGTTGGGAAGTAGCCGGCCCGCCGACCAATCCTCTTGGGAATAGTGGAAGATCCAGAAGAACCCGAGCAGCAACAAGCCATATGCCGCACGAGTCCGGTACGTCGACCCCCGTCGAGACGAGATGTTGGCCTCTGCTCTGAAAATGGGCAAATTGAGCATGTTGATGCGAACCTTTTTGTCGCGTTAGGCCGAAACCACAAACTGCTTCAGAGGTCTAAACGCTGGGCATTTCATCTCGAGCTTCTTCAGATCGATTTGTTCCATGACTTTGGAATTATGAATCGTAGGGACGTACAGGGGCTTCGATCGACCCCTCTGCGACTCCTTTTTCAGCCATTCTTTCGGGCTGGGGATCGACTGGGGACGTGGAACGGCCTTGACGGATAAAGTCGGGATCACCCTTCTGATCGCCTCCTCATCGGCGATCACCCAGGCTTCAATTTCTTGCACTGGAACGACAATACAGTGTGGATAGTTCAAAACCATCTTTTTCTTGATCGCCGCTTCCACTTTGCCTTGAATTTCCAAGGGATCGTTACCGTCGGAATCGTGACAGAAAATGAAATGGGTCGCGCCTTGGTCCGCGAAGTTCTGGATGCGACTCCATGCCTTTCTGCACAACTCACCGCATCCGCCGAAACCCTTGCTCTTTACGGCGAGTCTCGGCATCCCGCTGATTCGCTTGACCAGCGTCACCAGAGTTTCCGCATCGGAATGATCCTCGGCCAGAATGGCGAACATCGTCATGGCTCGCAAACGGCTCCAAGAACTCAGAAAGCGAGCCCTCGTTCTTCAGAAATCGCTTCGCCCGAGTAACTTCGTCCGGTGAGAGATTTCGGGCCTCCGTCCAGCCCTCGGGAGCGGTCACCAACAGGACTTCTTCAGGGCGAAGCATATCGAGTACTTCTGAGGAATGCGTCGCGAAGATGATCTGGGACCGGTCGGAATACGACCGGAGCAAATCGATCAACTTGCGAAGCAGGCCAGGATGAATGGAATCCTCTGGCTGCTCGATCAACATGACCGACCGCTTGTCGAAGAGCAGGGATACCACAATCTGAATCACACGCCGGGTACCCGCGGACAGAGCACCAAACGGGTACCAACGATCGCTGTTGTAGCCGCCCATCTGAGGAGACGGTTGAAACATCGGCACGTAATACTTTGTTGTCGGTCCGTTCGTGATCCTTCCTGACTGAGTGGCAAGCGACGCAGGCGGTTCCGTACGGATCTGAACTTGCGTAAGAATTCCTAGCCCCTCGGGCCCAATCAATGTCTGAAACTCGTTGAACAGACCCTTGTCGTTCTCCCACAAATAGATGAGCCGGTATGAGCTTGAACCTGTCAGAGTCCCGTCGCTGCTGAATTCAACCAGCCAATCATTATACATCTGTTCTGTAACCATATGCTCGTGAGAGGACTCTTCGTACAGTGGGTAGTAATGTACTTTCTTCAAGAACGCCGCTACCTCGTCGAGATTATTCATAAACGGGTCACTGCTCGGAAGCAAGGAAAGGAGTGCCCCAATAGACGGGGTCCGACGATTGACGCGGATCGGGTCGTTCCTTCCGGAAATCCTGATCTCCTCACCTAACCTTTGGAAAACCACGGTGGAATCGTCATGGTCTCCTTGAAGAGTCAGCGTCTCTTCCACGCCGTTATTTGGTCCTTCCGAACTACCGCGAACCGAAGGAACCTCGACAACATACTCGTACGCATTTGGATCAATCGCCAAACAGGCGTGGACCCTTATTTTGTCAGGCAGAAACGAAAATGGCGTGAAGTGGGCCCACAATTGTTCGGGTAGGACTCTTGCGGACGCCAGCCACTGGATGCATTTGAGGATGTTGGTTTTGCCGACACCATTCTTTCCAATCAGCGCACAGACGTTCCCATCGAAATCAATCGATGTCGAATAACATGAGAGATAATTGTGAATTTCAATTTTCTTGATCATCGCGATTGCCTGCTGCTTAACATCTCGTTCTCAGACGGACACAACTCGATCGCTCGCAGTCGACCCACATTCTAAACTAATCTCGTCCTTGCGGCTAAGGCGGTCTTTCAGTTGGTGAAATCCTATGCGGGATTGGAATGATGAGACCGCCTCGTGCTCGCCAGCTATTTCATGACTTCTTTGATGAACACCTGGATCTCGGTCAAGTAATTCTTGGGATTGCCACGGAAGAACATCCCCGGTCCTTTGTGGTAGACCTCGCGGGTCGGCGTCGTGATTTCGTAGCCCTTCTCGCAAATGTACTCGAGGACCTTGGCATATGACCGGCCGAGCTGATCGTACGGCCCCTTGTGCAGCAACGACACGTAGCGTCCCCCCGGCAGCTCTCGAACCGAGATCCCGTCGACGGGCTCTCCCCGACGAACCGGCATGCATGCCTCGTAATCGGCGTCGGCTTCCTTGAACTCGGTATCATATTGAAGCAGCAAAGGCTTGCCGCTGATGTGCCGGCCGAACCGCTTGCCAATCTTGGCAAATAAGTGGCAACAGTCCGCGTAGCGGCCCTTGTCTGCGAATGCCCGCGACCAGAATCGTTGGTGCGGTCTTCTCCTCGATTTGAAACGTGGCGTTTTTCATGATTCGTCTCGTCTCCTCTTCATGGTTCAAGAATTGTTGGAGGGAGTTCGCGATCTCTCGATAGCGGCGAATCTTGGCCTCGATGAGCGACTTTTGACGCACCATCACGTCACGCAGGTCGGCATCTTCGCCGGCCGCTCGCAGAATCTCGCCGATCTCCTCTAGGGAAAGTTCGAGCGACCGCAACTGCGTGATAATTCGGGCAAGCTCGATTTTCGAGCGGTCGTAGTAGCGATACCCGGTCGCTTCGTCGACAACGGAGGGGATCAACAGATCCTGATTCGTGGTAAAAGCGAATGGTCTTGACCGTGAGACCCGTGATCTTCGAAAACTCCCCGATCGTAAACACGAAGACCTCCCGCCGTTCGACATTGCCGCTTGAAACGCCGCTCTCGTCTCGGCCAGCGGGGCAGGATAAGGCCTCCCGCAAGGGGAGAGTCAACTGCGATTTTTTCAGAATCGTCCGACCGATGAACGCGGACACGAGTCGTTGCTATCAAGGACGAAAAACGGGTAGGATGGGACGTTAACGGCCTTCTTCTATGCTCTTGTATTCTCGTTATTCCGTGATGAGTGGTTGGTTGTCTTGGCGACCAGCTTTTTCTGAGGGGGTTGCGTGACGGCCGACCTGACTTTTTCGCGACGCTCGTGGACGATTTGGATTCTGACTCTGCCGGCCATCGTTATCCTGGTGGGGGGCTGTGAACAGTCGAACCAGTACGTCGAGCCTCCTCCTCCGGAGGTGACGATCATGAATCCGATCCGGCGGGCTGTGACCAGTTACATGGAATACACCGGCACGACCGGGGCGGTCCAGAGAGTCGATCTGCGGGCGAGGGTCCGAGGTTTCCTCAAGAAGAAGCTGTTCAAGGAGGGCAATGACGTCAAGGCCGGACAGCTCTTGCTGGTGATCGACGAGGAGCCGTTCCAGGTACGACTCGAACAAGTCAGGGCCAGACAGGAGGAGGCCGAGGCGGCGCTGAAAAGGGCCGAGGAATCGAAGGCCGTCGATGTCGCCCAGGCTCAGTTGGAGCTGGACCTCACCCAACTGGCGCTGTCGCGCCTCGATGAGGCGCGCTCGCCGCGCTCTGATCGATCGTCGCGCCGGCACGCGTGAAGAGCTGGAAAAGTCCGAGGCATCGCGACGGAAGAGTCCGAGGCCCAGATCAAAGCCGATCGCGCCAACCTCGAACAGGCCAAGGCCGACTACGCGACCGGCATCCTCGTCGCCAGGTCAATGCTCGAGGCGGCCAAGGCCGAGGTGCGAAACGCCGAGATCGACCTGGGATATTGCCGCGTCACCGCGCCCATCGACGGCCGGACCTCTCGGAGCGAGCTCGACGTGGGCAATTACGTCGGCGACGGCCAGGCCACCGTCCTGGCGACGATCGTCAAGACCGACCCGATCCGCGCGTACATCAACGTCAGCGAGGACGACTTGCCACGGATCCAGAGGATGGTCCACCAGGGGAAGGCGGCCGGTACCAGCAACGCACCACTCCCGCTGCCGATGGAAATGGGCCTGGGCGACGAGGAAGGATACCCCCACCTCGGCCAGGCCGATTACACCGACCCGGTCGTCGACCAGGGGACCGGTACGGTCCGGATCCGAGGGGTCTTTCCCAATCCCGGCGGCGTGATCGCACCCGGGCAGTTCGTCCGCGTCCGCCTGCCGATCGAACGGCGAGAGGACGCCTTGCTCGTCCCCAGCCGGGCATTGGGCTTCGACCAAGGCCGGCGAGTACTTGCTCGTGGTGGGAAAAGACGACCTCGTGGAGCGTCGATCGGTGAAAGCCGGCGCCGAAGTAGACGGCCTGCGCGTGGTCGACGGCAAGATCAGCCCGGCCGACCGAATCGTGGTGGATGGCCTGCTCCGCGCCCGGCCGGGGCTCAAGGTCGACCCTAAATTCGAAGAGAACAAGACCCAGGCAATCGCCGCGGCCCAGTCGTCCCCGGGGACAGAGCCCCACCCTTGAGATCGATTGGACCTGGTTCATGTTCTCGCGCTTCTTCATCGAGCGGCCGATCTTCGCCAACGTCATCGCGATCGTCACGATGCTCGTCGGCGGCGTCACGCTGTTCACTTTGCCGATCGAACAATACCCCGAGATCACCCCGCCGACCGTGCAGGTCACCACGAGTTATCCCGGGGCTAACGCCCAGGTCCTTGCCGACACCGTCGCCTCTCCACTCGAGCAGGAGATCAATGGAGTCCAGGACATGCTCTACATGTCCTCGACCTCGGCCAGCGACGGCTCGTATACGCTGACGATCACCTTCGAGGTTGGTACCGACCTCGACCGGCCGCAGGTCTTGGTCCAGAATCGCGTCGCGATCGCGCAGCCAAAGCTGCCGCTGGAGGTGCAGCGACAAGGGATCACCGCCAAGAAGCAATCGACCAATTTCATCCTGGCGGTCGCACTCACCTCGCCCGGCAATCAATATGACGGCCTCTACCTGAGCAACTTCGCCACTCAGAAGGTCAAGGATGTGCTCGGCCGGATCGCGGGCGTCGGCGACGTCCAGGTCTTCGGCAGCGGCAACTACGGCATGAGGATCTGGATCAATCCGGAGAAGCTCAAAGCCCGCAGCCTGACGACCCGGGACGTGGTGAACGCGATCGCGGAACAGAACGTTCAGGTGGCCGCCGGACAGGTTGGGCAATCTCCCTCGCCGATCGACCAAAGCTTTCAGTACAACATCACGACTTTGGGACGGTTGAGCGACCCCGAGCAGTTCGGCAACATCATCGTCAAGACCGTCGAGGACAACCCGTCCCGGATGCGGCTGACGCGCGTCAAGGACGTGGCCCGGGTCGAGCTGGGTGCCCAGGTCTACGACCAGTGGTGCGAGATCGGCGGCAAGGCCGCGGCCGGTGTCGGCGTCTTCCAGCTCCCGGGCGCCAACGCTCTGGAAGTGGCCCGAAACGTCCAACAAGCCATGGAACGGCTCAAGACGTCATTTCCCGAAGGGGTTGTTTACTCGATCCCGTTCAATCCCACCGAGTTCGTCGACGAGTCGATCCACGAGGTCTACAAAACCCTGTTCGAAGCGGGCGTGCTGGTGTTGGTCGTGATCATGGTATTCCTCCAGGATTGGCGGGCCGTCCTGATCCCCGCGACGACGGTCCCCGTCACGATCATCGGTGCCTTCGCGGCCATGAAGGCGCTCGGTTTCACCATCAACATGCTCACACTCTTCGGTCTCGTGCTGGCGATCGGCATCGTGGTCGATGACGCGATCGTGATCGTCGAGAACGCGGTCCACCACATCGACCGCGGGCGGACTGGACCCCAAGAGCGCGACCATCAAGGCGATGTCCGAGGTCATTGGACCGGTCATCGGCATTACCCTGGTGCTGATGGCCGTGTTCCTGCCGACGGCCTTCCTCCCCGGGATCACCGGCCAGCTTTACCGCCAGTTCGCCTTGACCATCGCCGCGACCGCCTTGATCAGCGCGATCAACGCCGTGACCCTCAAGCCCGCGCAATGCGCCGTGTATTTGCGCCCGACACCCGCGCGGCGGAATCTGTTCTTCCGGGCGTTCAACGCCGTGTACGACCGTTGCGAGGCGGCTTATGTTTCTTGGTCCGTCGCGCGGTCCGTCAGACGTTCGTGATGATGATCCTCTTCGCCGCTCTGGTCGCCGGAACTGGCTGGTGGTTCAACCGGCTGCCGAAAGGGTTCATGCCGCTCGAGGACCAAGGCTACGCCATCGTGGGAGTGCAGCTCCCCGACGCCGCATCGCAGGTTCGCACGCGTGCCGTGGTGGACCAGCTCAACAAAATCCTGGCGAACACGCCCGGCATCGCCAATTGGTTCATGATCGGCGGCAACTCGATCCTCGACCAAGCGGCCGCCTCCAACGCCGCAGCGTTCTACATCACCTTCACCCCCTGGTCGGAGCGAACCGGCAAGCCCGGCTTGAGCCAGGAAGAGATCTTGAAGACGCTGCTGGAGAGCGTGCAGCCGATCCGCGAAGCTTTGATCTTCGCGTTTCCGCCGCCGGCGATCAACGGACTCGGGGTCGCGGGCGGGTTTCAGATGCAACTGCTCGACCGCGACAACGTGGGGCTCCCGCAGCTCCAGCAGGTTGCCGACGAGATGGTTCTCGACGGCAACAAACAGTCCGGCTTGACGAAGCTCCAAACCTCATTCCGCGCTGGCGTGCCGATCATTTACGCCGACGTGGACCGAGTGAAGGCCAAGAGCCTGGGTGTCCCACTCGACGTCGTCTTCGGCACGCTCCAGGCGTCGCTCGGCTCGGCTTATGTCAACGACTTCAACAAGTTTGGCCGAACCTACCAGGTGCGAGTGCAGGCCGACCAGCGGTTTCGCCTCAACCCCGAGGACATTCGCCGGCTTGAGGTGCGTGACTCCCAAGGACAGATGGTGCCGCTCGCGACGCTGGTCAAGATCCAGAGGAAATCCGGCCCGTTCATCGTTCCTCGCTACAACCTCTACCCATCGGCCACGATCATCGGCGAGGCGGCGCCGGGTTTCAGCTCGGGTGATGCACTGCGAATCATGGAGCAGATGGCCGCCCGGAAACTGCCGGCGTCCATGTCATACGAATGGACCGGCATGTCGTTTCAGGAGAAGAAAGTCGGCTCGCAGGCGATCTTCGTCTTCGTCCTGGCGGTGCTGATGGTCTACCTGGTCCTGGCCGCCCAGTACGAAAGCTGGACCATGCCCGCCGCCGTGATCTTGGTGGTTCCACTCGCGCTCCTGGGCACGGTGATCGCCGTGGCCGTTCGCGGCATGGACAACAACATCTACACCCAGATCGGCATCGTTCTGATCATCGCACTGGCGAGCAAGAACGCCATCTTGATCGTCGAGTTCGTGCGCGAGCTCCGCGCCCAGGGCCAGAGCATTCTGGATGCGGCCGTCAACGCATCTCGACAACGGTTCCGGCCGATCCTGATGACCTCGTTCGCGTTCATTCTGGGGATCTATCCGCTAGTAAACGCCACTGGTGCCGGCGCCGCAAGCCGCCGGGCACTCGGAACGGCCGTCTTCGGCGGAATGATCGCCGCGACCGTGCTGGCCGTATTCTTCGTCCCGGTCTTCTACGTGATCATGCAGCGATTGAGTGAGATGCGCCGGCCGAGGCCGGTGTTAACGCGACCCGAGGTAGACGCTACGATCCACACTCAAGAGGAAGTCCTGGCCCATTGATCGGCAACGACTATAATTCCCTTGTGGGGAGATCGTGCACAAGCCACCTTCAGCAAGGAGTCAGGATGAACGCGATCAAGGCGACCGTCGTGCATGGCCGGGTCGAGCTGAAGGCACCGCCCGATTGGCCGGACGGAACCGAGGTATTGATCGAGCCGACGATGGCCCCAGATCGGAAGATCGGGATCGACGAGTCCGAGTGGCGCGATGATCCGGAAAGCCTCGCGGACTGGGAAGCGTGGATCAACACCATCGAGCCATTCGAGTTCACGGCCGATGAGGCCAATCGGATTGCCGATTTCGCGGAACAGATGCGCCAATATAACGTCGAAGCCGTGCGGCGTCAGATGCACGAGGGAGCAGCCGGATAATGCGCTACCTCCTCGACACCGGCATCGCGCAAGCGTTTATCGGCCGCGATGCCAAGGTTCTGCACGCGCGGATGTCGCGCAGCGGCCGGGAATCGGATCGGTATTTGCACCCCGGTGTTGGGTGAGCTGTGGTCGGGCGTGGAGGGAAGCATCTCCCGCGACAAAAACCTTCAGCGCCTGCGTTTGGCGCTTTTGCGCTTGGTGGTCTGGCCCTACACAAACGAGGCGGCCGAGCAGTTTGGTCGCGTCTTCGCGGAACTTCGCCGTATCGGGAGGCCCATGCAGCAGATCGACATCATGGTCGCGGCCATCGCGTTCGCCCTCGGCACTGCACAGTCGTGTCCCAGGACACGGATCTGGCAGCGATTCCCGGGTTAAAGGTCGAGAACTGGGCCGAACGCTGAATCCACTCGTTTCCGGGAAAAGGGGAAAAGCCCAATAGCAGGATTATTGGACTTGTCCGCTTTCTCAACTCAGGCACTCGGGACGGCCGTCTTCGGCGGAATGATCGCCGCGACCGTGCTGGCCGTATTCTTCGTCCCAGTCTTTTACGTGATCATGCAGCGCCTCAGCGAACTCCGACGCCAGCCGGCGATAACCAAGCCGGCGGTCCACGCTACGATCCTTCAGTGCGAGGAAGTCCTGGCCCACTGATTGAGGGGTTCCCATTCAACAATGAACTCAGGCGGTCATTGGGGCGCTCATCCTCGTGCGGCAGCCCGTCGATCATACGCCGAAATGCCGAGTGCTTCCTCCTCGGAATTGGCGTTACATGAAGAGACTCTTGTTACCCCAACTGACGGCAATCCCAAAACATACATGCCTGACCAAACGATGTTCCCTCACTTCGCCGACTACTTGGATATCATCGAAGCCTGCCACGGACGGCGGCAAGACCTCGATCGGAAGCTCCGCTTCGAGCTTTTACAGGAATGGCGGCAAGTGTTCGCCGCACGCCTCCATGCCGCAACCGGCAAATGGAAGCGGACGGGTTACCCCGAATGGGATGTCTTTACGTTTCCGCGCTTCCGTGCCATCACGGGTGAAAAGGCGGCGGTGGCCTACGCATCGCTCGACGTACCACCTTCGTTCATCGTTTGCCCCGAAGACGAATACACCGGAACCTTCCGTATCATCGGGGGGACACTGCCGAACCTACGCCCAACGGGGCTGGACGTCTATGTATGGCCCGACGATTTGGCCTGGACGATGGCGTTCACCCACGAAGACGGCCTTTTCGGCCCGTATTTCAGCCGACGCGAATGGGTCGAGGGGCGATAGGCAAGGAATTGGCCGGAACAATCCCAGCGGAAGCCCTCGCTCGTCTTTGCGTGGCCACGAGCGTCCGCCTGGCGGCGGCCGGGCCGGGGAACAATCCCAGCGGAAGCCCTCGCTCGTCTTTGCGGAGAGAGCCAGGATGGCGCCGGTTGAGACGCCAATCCCTCGGCGTACCAGCCGGCCCCGCGCCCAAAACAATCGCGAAGCGGGGACAAGGGCGGAATCGGGATTCCCCCAATTAACCCACGCTCGAGTCGCTCTAGCTTGTCGTAGCCTTGGCTT